>JBOHIW010000001.1:0-300159 GCA_050726055.1 Phyllobacterium sp.
TTTAACCGCATCAAACACTATCGTGGTATCGCCACGCGTTACGACAAGAACCCTGCCAATTTCCTCGCGGCAATCAAACTGATCGCAGTCCGCATCTGGTGTATCAGTTTATGAGTCTACGCCGTAGCGAGATTTGCCAATTGTCGTCTTTGTTCTGGCGCAACTATTGCAATCAGTTTTGATTGGATATACTGAATTTTCAGAAATTACTGAAATTAATGCCTGGAGATATGGTCTTGAATCTCTCGCCTCTGGTTCAATCTTTTGTTCTTCACTTCGGCGAAATGGGAAGCCGCTGGGGCATCAATCGCACTGTCGGGCAGATTTATGCGCTGCTTTATGTTTCGCCCGAGCCTCTGTGCGCCGATGAAATCGTTGAGGCGCTCGGCATATCGCGCTCCAATGTCTCGATGAGCCTGCGTGAGCTTCAGACCTGGAACCTCGTGTTGTTGAAGCACCTGCCGGACGATCGGCGGGACTTCTTTACGACACCGGACGATGTCTGGACCATTCTGCGAACGCTTGCGGAAGAGCGCAAGAAGAGGGAAGTCGATCCGACGCTTTCCGTTCTCCGCGAAATCCTGATGCAGACGCCTGCAAACGATGATGAGCGCCATGCGCAGGAGCGAATGGCTGAAATGCATGGGCTCATCGAAAATCTCACCACATGGTATGATGACGTCAAGCAACTTGACTCTGCCCGCCTTGCTTCCCTTCTTTCGCTGGGGGCGAAGGTGACCAAGCTTCTCGAAGCCAAGGACAAGATCGTCAGCCTGGGGCGTTCGCGCAGGAAAGTTGGAGAGGAGTAAAGCCGGTGGTAACGGCTTCAGCTACAGGGGCTTTGGACAGGCGCGCCGGGGGCGAAGATGCAATCTCTCCGGCGGACGAGTTTCCGGTCGCGGGTCGCGGCTCATCGGAAACAGGTGCAGCCTCGGGGGCAAAACATCCCAGTCGCCGCAAATCGCCGGAGCGCATCGATCGGGGAAGCATGCTGCAAGCGTTTGCCTCGCTCTTGTGGATACCTCAAGCCGGTTTTCTTGCCTACGCCGTTCAATGTATTGCAAGCGGCGAAGCATTTCAGTCGATGATGCTGGCCGCCGTTGCCGTGCTTTTACTGGGTATCTGCCGGTCCCTGCTTGAAGGATATGGCGTACGACTTAGTTTTCGTGATGCACGCGCCCGGCTCTCGGCATTGAGGGGCGAGGCAGCCTTTCTTCTCGGAAAGAGTTCGCCGCTCGACATTGAAAAGCCGATTTCGGGACAGGCGGCGAGCATCATCACCGAACAGGCAGAAGCCATCACGCCTTACCTCTCGCGCTATCGGCCCGCGCAGTTCAAATGCGTGGTGGTTCCGGTCGCAATTCTCCTCGCCATTGTGCCGTTCACATGGCTGATCGCGCTTGTGCTGCTGGTTGCTGTGCCGCTCATTCCACTCTTCATGGCGTTGATCGGTTGGCGGGCCAAGGCGGCGAGCGAGGAACATCTGGCCGAAATGGGCGGAATGAACGGCTTTTTGCTCGATCGCCTGCGCGGCCTTGCCACGATTCGCTCTCTGGGGGCGGTCGATCTGACCGCAAGGCGCTTGCGGGCGAATGCGGAATCCCTGCGCCGTCGAACCATGATGGTGCTGCGGATTGCTTTTCTGTCATCGGCAGTTCTCGAACTTTTCGCAGCGCTTGGCGTTGCCATGGTTGCCGTTTTTGTCGGCTTTCACCTCCTCGGTCAGGTCAATTTCGGCATGTGGGGCGAAAAGCTGACGCTGGGGCAGGGATTGTTCGTCATTCTGCTTGCCCCTGCTTTTTTCGATCCGCTGCGGGAATTGTCCGCTGTATGGCATGATCGCGCTGCGGGCGTTGCCGCAATAGAGGCAATGGAAGGCCTCGCAAAAGCCAGCTTGCCGTTGCCCGCTGCGTTCGACGAGGGCTTGCCTGTCCGGCGCACATTCGGGCGCGCGCCTGACGTGCAGCTTCAAGCGCTGACCTTTGCCTATCCTGCTGCGGCACGGACTGTGCTGAAGGCCATCGATTTTCATGTTGCAAGCGGTGAGAGGATTGCTCTGGTCGGCCCAAGCGGATCGGGCAAATCCACATTGCTCGCGCTTGTCGCCGGGCTTGCGCCGACAGGGACGGGCGCGATCTCCGTCGACGGAGAATTGCTCACCGACACCAGCGCCGCACAGTTGCGAAGCCGCATGAGTTGGATCGGGCAGAAACCGCATATTTTTGCCGGGTCGATGCGGGCCAATCTCACCATGGGCCGTGGCGATATGAGCGACGAGGACCTGCTGGACGCCTTCCGCAAGGCAGCGCTTGATGGGGTTGCGATTGCGAACTGGCGGGTTGGCCTTGGCGAGGCGGGGCTGGGTCTTTCGGGCGGCGAAGCGCTGCGCCTCGCCATGGCGCGCGCCGCCGCCAAGCCGGATGTCGATCTCATCCTTGCCGATGAACCGACGGCGCATCTCGATAGTTCCACGGCGGAGCAGGTGACGGAAGGATTGCTGAAACTCGCCAAGGGCAAAACGCTGATTGTGGCGACACATGACCCGCTGCTCGCAATGCGGATGGATAGGGTTGTTCATCTGGAGGATTTCAAATGAACAGTGCGAAAGCCGTTTTGTCTGTCTTGATATTCTTTTTCAAGGAGCATCTCTGGATGATGCTGGCGGGCATTGCCTTGTCCTCGGCCACGGTGCTGGCGGGCATTGCGCTGCTTGGACTGTCCGGGTGGTTTATTACGGCCACCGCGATTGCGGGCGCTTCGGCGATGATGGCGCTGGCCTTTGATGTCTTTGCGCCGTCCGCCGGTATCCGGCTTCTGGCGCTGGGGCGAACATTCGCCCGCTATGGCGAACGCCTGACGACCCATGAAGCGACCCTGCGCGTCCTCGCCTCCATGCGGGAACAGCTCTTTCGGGGATGGGCGGTGCCGGGCGCAGCAAAACGCCTTGCTGCCCGACCGGCAAAACTGCTGTTCCGGCTGACATCGGATATCGACGCGCTGGACAGTCTTTATCTACGGATAATCGTTCCCGCGTGCGGGGCGGTCATCTCTGCCATTGTTGCGGGTATCGCCCTCGGCTTGATGCATCCTTTGCTGGGGGTAGGCCTCGCTTGCTGGATCCTGTTTTGCGGACTGGGTTTTCCTGTCGTTGCCGCGCGTCTCTCTTATCGTTCCGCCAGACGAAGGGCGCACGCGCTGGAGGCGCTTCGGTCCCGCACCATTGATTTTGTCGCGGGCAAGACTGAACTGGTGATGGCCGGGCGGCTGGGCGCGCAACGGCAGGCGATCATGGATGCCGATCAGCGTCTGGCGCAGGCTGACGATAGCCTGCATCGCATCGAAACGGGCGTGTTGTCAGGCCTGGGTATTGCGTCGGCGATTGCGCTTTCCGGCGTGTTGCTGGCTGCGGCCATGCTGGTGAAAATGGATGTGATTGCGGCTCCCACTGCGGCTCTGGCCCTGTTCATTGCGTTTGCCGCGATGGAACCTTTCACGGCGCTGCGGCGCGGCGCCGTCGAACTCGGCCGAACGCTTCTCGCGATACGCCGGATTGCGCCGCGCCTGACCGAGTGTGCAGACGTCATGTCCTTGCCGCAGCCGCAGAATGGCTATGCTTTGCAGATGAAACATGTTTCGGTCTCTCATGACGAGGCCGACAGGCTGGTGCTCCGGGACATTTCCCTCGATCTGGCGAGGGGTGAACGCATCGCGATCGTCGGGTCGAGCGGTTCAGGCAAGTCGACGCTGCTTGGCCTTGTGGCGGGCGAGCTTTCTGCCCGCGAGGGAACTGTCGCTACCTTGCCCGCCACACTCCTGACCCAGCGTACGGAACTCTTCCATGACAGCCTGCGCGAAAACCTGCTTCTGGCCGACCCGACGGCCAGCGATGACAGGCTGGTTGATGCACTCAACGCAGCCGGATTGGGGCCTGTCCTGCACGATCTGGCAGACGGGCTGGACACGCAATTCGGAGAGGGGGGGCTCGGCCTTTCGGGCGGGCAGGCGCGCAGGCTCGCGCTCGCGCGGATGCTGCTGCGGGATCGCCCGTTCTGGCTTCTTGACGAGCCGACGGAAGGGTTGGACGCCGCGACGGCGAGGGATGTTCTGCACCGGCTCATGGAGCGTTCGCAGGGCCATGCCATCATGATTGCAACGCACATAAGGCGGGAGGCGGAGTGGGCCGACCGGCTGCTGCTGCTGGAGCAGGGAAGAATTGTCGCCATGCCGAAGCGAGGCGAACCGGATTTCGAGACCGCACTGTCGGGCTTGCGTCCCGATTGGCAATAGGTGATGAATAGCCGGGTAATACCGGGACGATTTCAATAGAGGCACCGGGGTTACCCGGTGATGGATCGAATGGAACTCGATATTGTCGCTTTGTCGCGCCTGCAATTTGCAATAACGGCGCTTTATCACTTTCTTTTTGTCCCTTTGACAATTGGTCTATCCGTGCTGATCGCCATCATGGAAACGGTCTATGTCATGACGGGCCGTATCGTCTGGCGACAGATGACGAAGTTCTGGGGCGTGCTGTTCGGCATCAACTTCGCCATCGGCGTGGCGACGGGCATCGTCATGGAGTTTCAGTTCGGCATGAACTGGAGTTACTACAGCCACTATGTCGGCGATATTTTCGGTGCGCCCCTGGCTATCGAAGGCATGATGGCATTTTTTCTTGAAGCGACGTTTGTCGGTCTTTTTTTCTTCGGTTGGGACAAGCTTTCCAAAGTCGGACATCTTGTTGCAACGTGGTGTGTGGCGCTGGGTTCCAATTTCTCGGCCCTCTGGATCCTGATCGCCAATGGCTGGATGCAGAATCCCGTGGGATCGCAATTCAACCCGCAAACGATGCGCATGGAAGTGACCGACTTTTTCGAGGTCGTCATGAATCCTGTTGCCCAGGCGAAATTCGTGCATACGGTTTCGGCGGGTTACGTCATCGCCTCGATCTTCGTTCTGGGTGTTTCCGCCTGGTATGTGCTGAAAGGACGGCACGTCGATCTCGCGAAACGCTCGATGACAGTTGCCGCATCCTTCGGCCTTGCCGCGTCGCTTTCGGTTGTCGTGCTGGGTGACGAGAGCGGATATCTCTCGACTGAGCATCAGAAGATGAAGCTGGCCGCCATTGAGGCGATGTGGGATACCGAGCCAGCGCCTGCACCCTTCACCCTGTTCGGTTTCCCGGACAAGGAGGCACGGGAAACGCATTTCGCGATCCATCTTCCATGGGTCATGGGCATTATCGGCACGCGCTCCCTTACGCAGGAAATACCCGGTATCAACGATCTCGTCATTCTCGCCGAGGATCGCATCAGGCAAGGCATCATCGCGTTCGACGCCTTGCAGAAGGTGCGTGCCGCAGGCGCTACGCACCTGATCCCGCCCGACGTCAAGGAAGCATTCGAGGTTAACGGTCATCAGCTGGGCTATGCCCTGCTTTTGAAGCGTTACGTCGACGATCCGCGACAGGCGACTGACGAGCAGATCGCTCAGGCGGCATGGGATACGGTTCCAGCCGTCGGCCCATTGTTCTGGTCGTTCCGCATCATGGTTGGCATCGGCATGTTCATGATCGTTTTGACCGCGACGTTTTTCGTGCTTTCGGCGCAACGCAAGCTCGATCGCTATCCGTGGCTTTTGAAGGTAGCCGTATTCTCGATACCCCTGCCGTGGATCGCGGCGGAAGCCGGATGGATTGTCGCTGAAGTTGGCCGCCAGCCGTGGACGATCGAGGGCGTGCTGCCGACCGCTGCGGCGGTGTCCAGTCTTGGTGCTTCGACCGTTCTCATGACGATTATCGGCTTTACCATCCTCTATACCGTGCTCTTCATCATAGAGATGGGGCTGATGCTCGCCGCGATCCGAAAGGGGCCCGCGCCCGACTTTGAGGCCGAAGCGCCGCTTCTTCCCGCCAATATTGCGCCAGCGGAGTGAATGTCATGATTCTTCACACATTGATCGACTATGAAACTCTCCGCCTGATCTGGTGGTTCCTGCTGGGTGTGTTGCTGATCGGCTTTGCTGTGACCGACGGTTTTGATCTGGGCGTCGGCATATTGTTGCCTTTCGTGGCGCGCAAGGACATCGAGCGGCGCGTGGCGATCAACACGATCGGTCCCGTATGGGAAGGCAATCAGGTCTGGTTGATCCTCAGCGGCGGCGCGATCTTCGCCGCCTGGCCACCGCTCTACGCGGTGTCCTTCTCGGGCTTCTATCTTGCGATGTTCGCCATTCTGTTTGCATTGATCCTGCGTCCAGTCGGGTTCAAATATCGTAGCAAGCGCGAAAGCAGGATATGGCGAAGGAACTGGGACTGGGCGCTTTTCGTTGGCGGGTTTGTCCCGACATTGATCTTTGGCGTTGCGGTGGGAAATGTGCTGCAAGGCGTACCGTTCCGCTTCAACGAGGAATTGCGCATCTTCTATGAAGGCTCGTTCTTCGGCCTGCTCAACCCCTATGCCCTGCTGTGCGGTTTGCTGGCCGTGGCGATGTTCGTCATGCACGGTGCGGCCTGGCTGATGGTCAAGGCCGAAGGACCTGTCGCGGAGCGTGCCCGGCGCTATGGCAGTTTTGCGGCATTGATTGTCATCGTTCTTTTTGCACTGGGTGGCTGGTTGCTTTGGCGCTACATCGACGGCTACGCCATCACCAGCCCGGTGGTGATGGATGGCCCATCCAACCCGTTGCTGAAGACGGTCGAAAAGATACGCGGGCAATGGTTTGTGAACTACGCACTCCACCCGTGGACCTTGATCGCCCCGGTGCTGGGCTTCGCGGGTGCACTTGCCGCGTTCTTTGGTTTGCGGGCGCGGCTGGAAGTCATGACCTTGCTGTTCAGCAAGGTTTCAATTTTCGGGATTATCTCGACGGTCGGTGTTTCAATGTTTCCGTTCATTCTGCCATCGTCGCTTGAGCCCAATGCCGGCCTGACGGTGTGGGATGCTTCGTCCAGTCATCTGACATTGTTCATCATGCTCGATGTGACCGTGATCTTCATACCCATTATCGTGCTTTATACCGCCTGGGTTTACCGGGTGCTGTGGGGCAAGGTCGATGAAAAGGCCATTCGCGATGAAAGCGGTCACGCTTACTGATTTGAAAGAGGAGATGTCTTCATGTGGTATTTTTCCTGGCTCCTCGGATTTCCGTTGGCTGCCGCCTTCGCTGTGCTCAATGCCATGTGGTATGAGCTGATGGATGATGAAGCCGTAAAGAAGCGGCGGCAACAGCAAGGCGACATGCACTGATGCCCGACTGAAATGGCCGTTGCCTGCGAAGAACGGCCATTTCAATATCACCATTGATCGAGAATGTGATTTGTTGACATAAACATATCTTTATGTGATATCCGCAGGCACTTGTGCCCCACTCTTAAATGGCGGATAGTCTCACCATGAGTAACTCCCTCGATAATCTGTTCGGATCCCTCGATGCACCGCGTGATGGCGCGGAAGTGCGCGCTGCGCTGGAAAAGGCGGCGCGTGAGAGAATTCTCATTCTAGACGGCGCGATGGGGACGCAGATTCAAGGGCTTGGCTTCAGGGAAGAGCATTTCCGGGGCGAACGCTTCGATGCCTGCGAGTGCCATTTGCAGGGCAATAACGATCTTTTGACCCTGACCCAGCCGCAGGCCATTGAGGACATCCATTTCGCCTATGCCATGGCAGGCGCCGATATTCTGGAAACGAACACGTTCTCCTCAACGTCGATCGCGCAGGCCGATTATGGCATGGAGGACGTGGTTTACGAGTTGAACCGCGATGGCGCGCGTCTGGCGCGTCGCGCGGCGATCAAGGCGGAGCAGAAGGACGGACGCCGCCGTTTCGTGGCTGGCGCTCTCGGCCCGACAAATCGCACCGCGTCGATCTCGCCCGACGTGAACAACCCCGGCTATCGCGCCGTCACGTTTGACGATTTGCGCACTGCCTATGCCGAGCAGGTGCGGGGCCTTATCGACGGCGGCGCTGATATCATCCTGATTGAGACCATTTTCGATACGCTCAACGCGAAAGCAGCCGTTTTCGCGACCGAAGAGGTTTTCGCCGAGAAGGGCATCGTCTTGCCCATCATGATCTCAGGCACGATCACCGATCTTTCCGGCCGTACCCTTTCCGGCCAGACGCCGACGGCTTTCTGGTATTCGCTGCGCCATGCCCAGCCCTTCACGATTGGCCTGAACTGTGCGCTCGGCGCCAACGCCATGCGTGCTCATCTGGCGGAATTGTCCGGCATTGCCGATACCTTTATCTGCGCCTACCCGAACGCCGGTTTGCCCAATGAGTTTGGCCAGTATGACGAAAGCCCCGAGGCGATGGCGGCGCAGGTTGAAGATTTTGCGCGCGACGGTCTGCTGAATATCATTGGCGGTTGCTGTGGCTCGACTCCGGAGCATATCCAGGCGATTTCGGCGGCGGTATCAAAGCATAAGCCGCGCGACATACCGAAAACCAAACCCTTGATGAGGCTGTCGGGTCTGGAGCCCTTTACGCTGACCAAGGACATCCCCTTCGTCAATGTCGGTGAACGCACGAACGTGACCGGCTCGGCACGGTTTCGCAAGCTTATTACGGCTGGCGATTATACGGCAGCACTCGACGTTGCGCGCGATCAGGTGGAGAACGGCGCTCAGGTCATCGACATCAACATGGATGAGGGGCTGATCGACTCCGAAAGGGTCATGGTCGAATTCCTGAACCTGATCGCCGCGGAGCCTGATATCGCCCGTGTGCCGGTGATGATCGATTCGTCGAAATTCTCGGTGATTGAGGCCGGGCTGAAATGCGTTCAGGGCAAGGCGATCGTCAATTCGATCTCCATGAAAGAAGGCGAGGAGGCTTTCCTTTATCAGGCGCGGCTGGTGCGTGCCTATGGCGCGGCGGTGGTCGTCATGGCTTTCGATGAAGTCGGTCAGGCTGATACGAAACAGCGCAAGGTGGAAATCTGCGCGCGCGCCTACAAGCTATTGACGGAAGAAGTCGGTTTCCCGCCGGAAGATATCATTTTTGATCCGAATATCTTCGCAGTCGCCACCGGCATCGAGGAACACAATAATTACGGCGTGGACTTCATCGAGGCGACGAAGGAGATCGTCGAAACGCTGCCTCACGTGCATATTTCGGGTGGCGTATCGAACCTGTCATTCTCGTTCCGCGGCAATGAGCCGGTCCGCGAAGCCATGCATGCGGTTTTCCTCTATCATGCCATTCAGGTTGGCATGGATATGGGCATCGTGAATGCCGGGCAGCTTGCGGTCTATGAATCCATTGATCTGGAACTGCGTGAAGCCTGCGAAGATGTAGTTCTCAACCGGCGTGACGATGCAACGGAGCGACTGCTCGAGATTGCCGAACGGTTCAAGGGAACGGCCGGCAAGGAAGCCAGGGTGCAGGATTTGTCGTGGCGGGAATGGCCCGTCGAGCAACGCATTTCCCACGCGCTGGTGAATGGCATCACCGAATATATCGATGCGGACACGGAAGAGGCACGACTTGCCGCCGAGCGTCCGTTGCATGTCATCGAAGGTCCGCTGATGGCCGGTATGAATGTGGTCGGCGACCTGTTCGGCGCCGGAAAGATGTTCCTGCCGCAAGTGGTGAAATCCGCCCGTGTCATGAAGCAGGCGGTCGCTCTCTTGCTGCCTTATATGGAGGCCGAAAAGCTTGCCAATGGTGGTGACGGAGAGCGTCAGAGCGCGGGCAAGGTTCTGATGGCGACCGTGAAGGGCGACGTTCATGACATCGGCAAGAACATTGTCGGCGTGGTTCTGGCCTGCAACAATTACGAGATCATCGATCTTGGCGTGATGGTTCCCGCTTCAAAGATCCTGGAAGTCGCCAAACAGGAAAAGGTCGATATTATCGGCCTGTCCGGGCTGATCACGCCTTCGCTGGACGAGATGGCGAATGTCGCTGCTGAAATGGAGCGCGAAGGCCTCGACCTGCCGCTCCTGATCGGCGGCGCGACGACCAGCCGGGTACATACGGCTGTGAAAATTCATCCCCGTTACGAGCGTGGCCAAACGGTTTATGTAACCGACGCGAGCCGCGCGGTGGGCGTCGTTTCAAACCTTCTCTCGCCTGAGAACAAGGTGAGCTATATCGAATCCGTTCGCGCTGAATATCGCAAGGTCGCCGCCGCCCATGCGCGCAACGAAGCCGAAAAGCAGCGTTTGCCTCTGTCAAAGGCACGCGCCAATGCGCAGAAACTCGATTGGGAAAGCTACGCGCCGACCAAGCCGCAATTCCTCGGAACGCGGGTATTCGAGACCTATGACCTTGAAGAACTTGCACGGCATATCGACTGGACGCCTTTTTTCCAGACATGGGAGCTGAGGGGGCGTTATCCCGCCATTCTTGAGGATGAGAAGCAGGGAGCGGTGGCCCGGCAGCTCTTTGAAGATGCGCAGGCGATGATGAAGAAGGTCATCGATGAGAAATGGTTCGCGCCAAAGGCGGTCATCGGCTTCTGGCCCGCTAATACGGTCGGCGATGATATACGTCTCTTCACAGATGAAACGCGCAAGGACGAACTGGCCACGTTCTTTACCTTGCGCCAGCAATTGAGCAAGCGCGACGGACGCCCGAATGTCGGCCTGTCCGATTTTGTTGCGCCGGTGGATAGCGGCAAGGCGGACTATGTTGGCGGTTTCGTCGTCACGGCCGGTATCGAGGAGGTCGCGATCGCCGAACGGTTTGAACGGGCGAATGACGACTATTCGTCCATTCTGGTGAAGGCGCTGGCTGACCGCTTTGCCGAGGCTTTTGCCGAAGCCATGCATGAGCGCGTCCGCAAGGAGTTCTGGGGCTATGCCGCGGACGAGAATTTCTCTCCGGAAGAACTGATCAGCGAGCCGTATAAGGGCATTCGGCCTGCTCCGGGCTACCCGGCGCAGCCCGATCATACCGAAAAGGATACGCTTTTCAGGCTGCTGGACGCGCATGCGAAGATCGGCGTGGAACTGACCGAGAGCTATGCGATGTGGCCGGGTTCTTCCGTTTCGGGTATCTATATCGCCCATCCGGAGTCCTATTATTTCGGCGTGGCGAAGGTCGAGCGCGATCAGGTTGAAGACTATGCCAAGCGCAAATCGATGCCGGTCAAGGATGTCGAGCGCTGGCTGGGGCCGATCCTCAATTATTCGCCTGTGCCCGTCAGCGAAGCGGCTGAATAAAAAACGGGCCGCCGCAGGCAACTGCGGCGGCGACCTATTTGAGGCCTTGTCAGACTGTGCCGGGACCGCTGGGGATCGTTTCGGGGAAGAACATTTCCGTGCCGTTCCGCTTCCCGAAGATCATGTCATACTGAAGCAGGCGGAAGTCCTGAATTATAGGCTCCGGCTGTGGCGCTCTTGCCCAGTTTTCAACGGCGCCGCCATTTTCCCTCAAAAGGAGATGGCGGTCGACAACACGAAACTGCTCGCGAACATTGCCGAGGAAGCCGGTGTAATAGGGATGGGTAATCCCGGCTGTTTTGAGCACGTGATATGGCAGGAACGACGGGCTGATCGATCCGAGATCAGGCGCTGCGCCATCCCGATTGGACCATATGACCAGTGGCGTTTCGTGCTGGAGCATCATGTCCTGCGGTGATGCCGTGCGGCTGGCCACAGAGGCTGGCATGAAACCGGTTTCGACGTAGACCGGACCAAGCGGCGGCAGGTGGTCACCGAACAGCGCAATGACGGTTGGCCGCTCACGCTTCTTTGCCCAGTCCAGCAACCGCTCAAGGCTGCGATCCGCGTCTGCCGCGCCTTCCGCATACGTAATGATCGACTGGCGTGTCCGTTCGCTTGCAGCGGTGGAGACGTCTATTGTCGCGTCGGGATAACGGCCGGGCTCGTAAGGGCCATGGCTTTGCAGGGTGACGGCGAAGAAGAAGAATGGCTTCTCTGTCTCATCGGCTTGCCGGATAATCTCTTCAGTCAGCGCTTCGTCGGAAACGAGCGGACCGCGCTTTGCCAGCACCGGCAGTGTTTCCTCAGACATGAATTGCTCGAAACCGAACGCCTTGTACACCGGCCCGCGGTTCCAGAACCATTCCCGATAGGGATGGAAGGCGCGCGTTTCATAGCCCTCATGCTTCAGGAAGGCAGCGAGCGAAGGCAGAGGACGGCGGATATATTGCTGATAGGGGATGCTGCCATAGGGCAGGAACGCGTTCGAGAAGCCGGTCAGTGCCTCAAATTCCACATTGGAGGTCATGCCGCCGAATTCGGGCGAGAAAACGTGACCGGACATGCTTGCGCGAACGGTCGGGATAGGATCGGTGCTGAACTCGACGCCGGGGAGCCGCGAAGGATCCCAGAAGGATTCGCTCATCACCACGATGATGTCGGGTTTCTCCTCGGGAAAGGTCGTCGCAAGCGGCGCGGATATCGCATTGATGGCTTCGGGCGTGTAGCCTTTCGGCATTGTGACACTGGCCATTGGAACATTCAACGCAAAGGCAAGCGCAAGGCCGTTATGCGCGTAGTTTTCCTTCTGATCCCACATCATGGGATAAATCTGCAATCGGTCACGCGCCCACGAGAATGTTGCATAATCCATGACGGAGACGAAGGCGGCGAGCGCAGGGATTGCAATGGCAAGACGAGCGCAGCGATGCCGCCAGTCCAGCACGGGAAAGCTGTGGCGCCAGAAACGCCATGCGGAAACCAGCAAGACACCGGACAGGATCAGCGCGATTGCGATGGCCATGGCCGTGAACGGGCGATCTCTCACCAGCATAGGCATCAGGTCTATCACCTGCCTGCTATAGAGAAAGTCCGTCGGATACAGCGGGTCGCCGAGATAAAGCACTTTCTGGCGGCAGATCCACGCAATCAGGAGCGTAACGGGCGCGATGACGATCAACGCGTGATGCGCGCGCCCGAACAGGGCGTCGAACGCCAGCAGGACGAGCGTGAAAAGCAGCACGGTCGTCCACCACGGTCGATAGTATGACTGGAAGAATGTGAGCACCTGCTCAAGAGAGCCGCGCATCATCAGTTCGATGAGGAAAACGAGAATGGCTGAAAAAACCACCGTGCAGGCCAGTGAGCGCGCCAGTCCCAAGGCACCGGACATCGGGGCAAAGACGCTCTCTACCACGCTATTCCAGCGCCCACGCCGCTCCGGCCCAGCACCTGCGTTTACCTCGACCAAAGCACGAACTCCAAATGTCATAAAAGTTTTACAAGACTGCCATTTAAATGTGACATAAGCAGGTATCAATCTGATTTTAAAAATAAAGAATCGTTTCAGCGAGTCATGCGCATTTGTTCACATGCCGTGCATGCAATGCAGACAACCGACGATTTTGCGTGATTTCAGGCTAACTTAACGAGCCGAGTGACCAGTCTGCGGTAACCGAGCGGGATATCACGCGCTCAGCATTTGGAAGATCGTTTGAAAGGGCTCGTTTCCGCGCCGCATCGTGATCGTGTCCATGATCCAGCCAACGCTGGACCAATCGCCTTTCGAGTTCGCCTCTGGCGACGTGGAGAAATATCGTGAGGTCGAAGAGTGGCGCGAGCCGATTCCACGGTGATTCATCGAGAAGCAGATAATTTCCTTCAACAAGCAAAATACGATGATCGGGTGAAACGATGGATGCACCGGCGCGCGCAAGATCCAGCGTCCGGTCGAAGAGGGGAATGACGATCTCCGAGCGTCTGGAGCGGAGTCGTTTCAGCAGCACTTCAAATCCCGGACAATCGAAGGTTTCGGGCGCACCTTTCCGGTGCCTCAGATGTCTGGCATCAAGGACCGCATTGTCGAGATGAAACCCGTCCATCGGGATGACGGTGCTGATCCCTGGTGAGATGCCATCGATTTCAAGCTTAAGCCGCTTTGCCAGCGTCGATTTTCCAGAACCCGGAGCGCCAGCGATGGCGACGACGAGGCGGTCTGTCGTTTCCGCCTTATTCAGGATTGCAGTGACAAGATCGCGTGTCGTCGTCATGGGCCGCCCGGGATGTTCGGAGAATAGCTAGACGAGTTCAACGCCTGCCTCGCGCATGGTGCCCGTCATGGCTTCAAGCGATCCATTGAGGTTGATCCCCCGACTGGCCTCCAGAAGCACGCTTGCCTTGAAACCGAGCTTGACGGCGTCCAGAGCGGAATAGGCGACGCAGAAATCCGTGGCCAGCCCGGCAAGAACGATTTCGCCGATGGCGCGCTCCTTCAAATATCCGCCCAGCCCGGTCGGGGTCTGGCGATCATTTTCGAAAAAGGCAGAATAGCTGTCGATTGCGGCGCGGAAGCCCTTACGGACAACCAGTTCCGCCCGTGTCCATTCGAGATCCGGATGAAAGGCCGCGCCATCGGTTCCTTGCACGCAATGATCCGGCCAAAGGGTCTGTTCGCCATAAGGCATGGCTATGGTCTCGAAGGGTAACTTGCCGGGGTGGCTCGACGCGAAACTCGAATGCCCTGCTGGATGCCAGTCCTGGGTCAAAATGACGTGGTCATATTCCGTTATGAGCCTGTTGATCAGCGGGACGATCTGATCGCCTTCCGAAACGGCCAGGGCTCCACCCGGACAGAAGTCGTTCTGAACATCAATCACGATCAGTGCTTGTCCGGCCATTCGGTTCTCCAATTCTTGCATGCAGTTGCCGCATCATATGGGATGCCCCCAAGCGAACAAGTGCAAGATGCAATCGGCCGCATCTTCTTCACCTGCAATTTTGCGGAATGACTTTGCACTCCGTGCCGACATACGCGAATTTCGGCTTGAGAGTTGTGTCGGAGGATCAAGGGCTTCCCCGGTTCCGGTTTGTCCCCTAGCTTGGTCGACGCCCCCTCGCGCACCGTAACGATCGGAGACAGAAATGCCCGGAGCCATACCCACGATCAATCTGCCATCAGGTGATTTGGTGCCGATCTTGGGGCAGGGCACATGGTTCATGGGTGAGGATCGTGATGCGTTTCAGCGCGAGGTCGACGCTCTCAGGCTTGGTATCGATCTGGGCATGAGGCTGATCGATACGGCGGAGATGTATGGCGATGGCGGTGCGGAAGATGTTGTCGGTGCTGCAATCCAGAGACGCCGCGACGACATATTTCTTGTCAGCAAGGTTTTGCCTTCAAACGCTTCGCGCGGGGGCACGGTACTGGCTTGCGAGCGCAGTCTGGAGCGACTGAACACCGATCGGATTGATCTTTACCTGCTGCACTGGCGCGGCGGTTATCCGCTGGAGGAAACGATTTCGGCTTTCGAGGAACTCAAGCACGCGGGAAAGATCAGGAATTGGGGCGTCAGCAATTTCGACACCGACGATATGGAGGAGTTGATGGAGGCGGGCGGCGAAGGTGTGGCGGTCAATCAGGTTCTCTACAATTTGCAGCGGCGCGGGGCGGAGTTCGATCTGTTGCCATGGTGCCGCTCGCAAGGCGTGCCGGTGATGGCTTACTCGCCCATTGAGCAAGGTCGGCTGCTCAGCAAGCCGGTATTGTCGGAAATCGCCGCTGAATGCGAAACGACGCCGTCTGTTGTTGCGCTCGCATGGGTGTTGAACCAGAAAGGCGTGGTCGCGATTCCGAAATCCAGCAACCCGAAGCACCTGCGCGAAAATCGCTCCGCCGTCGATCTCAGACTGACGGTTGCGCAGATGGCGCGGCTGGATCAAGTTTTTCCAGCGCCACAGAGGAAAATGGCGCTGGAAATGCTTTGAAGAAAGCGATGCCTACGTTTTGTGTTTCAACTGGCCGTCCTGCCACACATGTTCGACGTCGAGATCATCGCTCAAATGTACGATGTCGGCGACGAAATCCGTCAACAACCGCCCGCGCTGCCTGTCCAGCCCGATCGCTTCGGCCGGATAGAGCGAGGCCATGCGCAGGGCCTCGTCCAGTTCCAGTCCGATCTCACGATGAATAAAGCGCACGGCCGAAATCATGTCGAGATCGGCTCCCGCCAACGTGCCGTCTTCCAGCGTCAGGCGTCCGCCCTCACGCTTGATCAGGCGGCCGTTCAGCGTGAAGGATGTAATATCCGTGCCGATTGGCGACATGGCGTCGGTCACGAGGAAGACCTTGCCCGGCCCCTTTTTGGCCCGAAGCGCAATGGCCATGGCCGGTCGATCGACATGGAAACCGTCTGCAATCAATCCGGCATAGAGCGAACCCGTTTCAAGGGCTGCGCCAACCATATTGGGGCTGCGATGCGACATCTGGCTCATGGCGTTGAAAAGATGTGTAACCATCGTCGCGCCCGCTTTCGCCGCGTTGGCGGCGATGTCGTAGGTGCTGCCCGAGTGGCCGAGACTGACGATGATTCCCGCATCCGCCATTGCACTGATCTGATCGGCTGTGACGGTTTCCGGCGCGACGGTCACCAGCAGGACGGGCAGTTCGGAAGCCGCCGCGAGCAGCTTGGCGAGGTCCGTATTGTCCATCGGCCGGATCAGGGCGGGGTGATGAGTGCCCTTGTGGGTCAAGGACAGGTGCGGACCCTCGAGATGCAGGCCGAGAAAACCGGGGACACGCTCACGCGTCGCTTCCTCACCCGCGGCAATGGTGGCACTGGTGATTTCAGGCGTATCCGTGATCAGTGTCGGAAGCAGCCCTGTGGTGCCGAAGGGCAGGTGGGCCGCGCATATCGTGCGAATCCCGTCAACATTCGGCTCTTCGTTCAAAAGAACGCCACCGCCGCCATTCACCTGAATATCGATGAAGCCGGGAACGAGCATTCCTCCGTTGAGGGAAGTGGTTTCCATATCGGGCGGAACGGAGCCGCGCGATACGATTTCGCCGACCTTGCCGTCCCGAACGATCAGGGCCGCTTCGGAGTGCCATGCCTTGCCGTCGAAAATTCTGGCGCCCGCAAGCGCAAAGGGCATGGTCATAGTGTCTCCGTTACTTTTCTCAGATGTGGCGGCTGATCGGGATTGAACCCGCGATGTCGGGCGAAAGCTTCAACAAACATGTAGAACGACACGAGAAGCGCCAGCGGGTCGGTCAGGCGATGGCCGGTTCTGACGAATGGCAATGGCTTGGCGGATGTCGGCTGGTCTGTCGTGACGAATACGGCTCCGCCTTGCTCCGTCAGACGGTTGGCTGCGTCCAGCAGGGAGGCTTGAGCGGCATCGCCGGTCGAAAGCACGAGAACCGGGAAGTTTCTGCCGACGATGGCCGATGGCCCGTGGAGCACCTCGGCGGCGCTGTAGGCCTCGGCGTGGACGGAGGAGGTTTCCTTGAATTTGAGCGCTACCTCGCTCGCGATGGCAAGAGAGGGGCCGCGGCCCAGAACAAAGAGCGAGCTATGTCCTTCGAGCGCGTCCTTGAGCGCTGCCCAGTCGCATTTTGCCGCTTCGGCCAGTTTCTCAGGCAGCGTTTCGAGCGCTTTCAGAAGCTCTGCGTCCTCAGTCCAGTGGGCAAGAACGGCAAGGCCCGCGACGGCCGAATTGACATAGGTCTTCGTTGCCGCGACGCTTTTTTCCTGTCCTGCCAGAATGTCGACGGCGAGATCGCTTGCCTTTGCGAGCGGCGAGTTGATCATATTGGTCAGTGCGATGGTCAGTGCGCCGTTGCGGCGGGCGCTGTCGGCCATGGCCACGATGTCGGGGCTTTGTCCCGATTGGGAGATCGCGATGCAGGCCGCATGGGCAAGATTCAGATCAACGCCATAGATGGACGCGATCGATGGTCCGATCGATGCAACGGGAATGCCCGCGCCGAGTTCGATCGCATATTTCAGATAGGTCGCGGCGTGATCCGATGATCCCCGTGCCACGGAGGCAATCAACGTCGGGCTTTTCTGGCGCAGGAGACTTCCGGCGTCCTCCAGAATCTCATCGGAGTCCTTCAACAGCCTGGCCACCGATTCCGGAATGGAGAGGATTTCCTGACGCATGAGGGTTGAATCTGATGTCAAAGCACTGCTCCTGAAATTTCTAACGAACCGCCGAGCCGAAGCTCGGCAACGAAGTCATAGGTGTCGGCACGGTAGATCGACCGGGTAAATTCGATCACCTTGCCGGTTTCGAGATAGGAAATACGTTCGATATTGAGGCTCGCCGAGCCGGGGGGAACGTTTAAAAGCCTGGCGTCAGGATCCTTGAGGATCGCGGCGGAAATGCGTTGGATCGCGCGCACCGGTTGATGACCGGTTTCGCGCAGAATGGCATAAAGCGAGACTGTCACCAGTTCCGGATTAGGCAGGACAGCCGCCGATAACGATGCGCGTTCGATGGCCATAGGTGTGTCGTTGGCGACCCGAAGTCGATTGATGCGCGCTACCGAATCTCCTGACGAAAGGCCGAGCGCCACCATTTCTTCCGGCGAAGGCGCATAGATGCCACGATCGAGCCACATCGAGCGCACATCCATTCCCCGTCGCGCCATATCTTCCGTAAACGAGGTCAGTTGCGACAGCGACTGCTCGACGCGTGTGGAGGACACCGCAACGAACGTGCCCGAGCCATGACGTTGAACGAGGAGACCGTCATTCACCAGTCCCTGAACCGCCTTGCGCACGGTAACGCGGGAAACGTCGGCCATGATTGCGATTTCGCGCTCGGGCGGCAAAGCGTCGCCGGGCTTGAGCACACCATCGCGCACCGCTGTTTCAATCAGGCGCTGAAGCTTGACATAAAGCGGGCCGCCGACGAGCGGTTGGCTGTTCAGGCCGGTAAACAATGCGTCGAGTTCTTCAGCCATGACCGACCTGCCCATGGTTTGCGGCCTCGCCAACATAGAAATTCCGGACGGCCAGTTTGACGGCGCCATTCAGTGCGTCGCCCAGTGGCGATTGCAACCGGTCGCGATACTGACGGGAAAGCCGGTCGGCATAGAGTGGGGCCAGACCGCCGAGCAGGCACAACCGGCCAGCGAGATTGTCGTCTTTCGGCATTGTCGCGTTCAGCCCTTCCTCAATCTGACGGACGGCTCTTGCTATGATTGCACCAGCAACCTCGTCTCCTGAATCTGCATATTCGAAGGCCAGAGGCGCGAAGCGGCCGAAGTCGCCGGGTTTGGCGCTATGAGCGAATTCGACAATCTTGCGCGGATCGTGCGCGAACTGGGCCATTGCCGCGTCGGTCATGGGGGAGGACCGATGAAAACCGTCATGGGCGAGCAGCGTTTCTTCCAGAACGTCGCGCCCGATGCGGGCGCCGCCGCCAAGGTCGCTGACCTTGAAGCCCCAGCCGCCAGCGATGCGGATGGTGCCGCCATACTGGCTGATGAAGGCTGAACCCGTTCCGAGAATGACGACGGTGCCGTCGTGATCTTCAATGGCGCCATATAGCGCGATGATGGCGTCAGTCTCGATTCGATTGGCCTGAAATGGCAATGTTCTCGACAGTATTTCGCGGTTGGCGCTGACATTGGCGCCGGCAAGGCCAAGAAAAGCCGATGTCGCGGCCATGTCTGTCGGGTCGAGACCAGCTTCAATAAAAGCAAGCCGTGCAGCCTCGACGATATTGCGACGGGCAATGTCGATGTCGGTCATCATGTTGGCGGAGCCACTTTTGCCGATGCCGAGAATATGTCCACCGGGCGTTGCAAGCGCGGCACGGCAACCGGTGCCTCCGCCATCGACTCCGAGAAGCAATCTCATGCTGCATGGTCCTCCATGAATTTAAGATACCAATAAAATACCAATAGCCAAGCCTTAATTTTCCACATATGCGGTAAAATCCTTGATCATTGATATTTTTAGAGAAAATTGATTGAGTTGCCTCGACCTGAGGAAACTTGTTAATAGTTGCTGGACAAGTGGTATTTTTTTGGCATTATCAGTTTCGTGGAGGGACTATGCTTGTTGCACAAACCGAACTGTTAAACGAGAAGGCGCGTGGCCTCGATTTGCGCGCGCCGGAGGACGTTGTTCGGTTGTTGGCTGAGGCCCAGATTGAAGCGGCGCGAGCAGCGCTTTCAGCGGCGGATGCCATTGCCGGTGCAGCGGAACTGGCTTCCCGTTCCTTGGCCAGTGGCGGAAAACTGGCCTACGCGGCCGCCGGCAGTTCCGGTTTGATGGCGCTTGCCGACGCCTTGGAGCTTCCGGGGACCTATGGAATTCCGCGCGATCGCATCAAGATCCTTCTCGCAGGCGGTACCGAAAGCCTGATCAATCTTCCCGGCGCGCCCGAAGATGACGCCGATCAGGCGCGACGGGATATCGCCGACGCACAGCTTGGCGGGAGCGATTGCCTGATCGCGTTGTCGGCCAGCGGCTCGACACCCTACGCCATCGCGGCTCTTGAGGCGGCGAAAGAGCGCGGGACGGCGACAATCGCGATTGCCAACAACGCGAACGCTCCGATTCATGCGCTGGCGGACGTTGCCATATTGCTGGAAACACCGCCGGAAATGGTGGCGGGATCGACCCGAATGGGCGCTGCGACTGCGCAGAAAATAGCGCTTAACATGATCTCGACGCTGGTTGCGATAAATCTTGGCCATGTGCATGACGGCTATATGGTCAATGTTCATGCAGACAATATCAAGTTACGCCACCGCGCGGCGCGGATTGTTGCGGCGGTCAGCGACTGCGACGAAGATGCGGCCCATGGCTTTATCGAGCGTAGCGGCGGATCCGTGAAAGCGGCGATCCTGATGGCGTCGGGCGCGGCCAACGCGGCGGCGGCAAGTGAGCTTCTCGAAAGGTCCGGCCAGAAATTGCGGCCAGCCCTTTCGATATTGGAAGGGGAGCGGAAGCTTCCAATAACCGACACCTGAGTGGGTGCAACAGGAGTGTAAAATGGGAACCAGGACGATTACCGCAATGCTGGCGGCTTCCAGCATCCTTGGCTCTGCCGGATCGGCTTTCGCGCAGGACGTGACGCTGACAGTCGAGAGCTGGCGCAACGACGATCTGGCGATCTGGCAGGAAAAGTTGATCCCGGCCTTCGAGGCGAAAAATCCGGGCATCAAGATCGTGTTCTCTCCATCGGCGCCAACGGAGTATAACGCGGCCCTCAACACCAAGCTCGACGCCGGCTCGGCGGGCGATCTGGTGACGTGCCGCCCATTCGACGCGTCGCTTGAGCTGTTCAAGAAGGGGCATTTGACCGATCTGACCAAGCTTGAAGGCATGGAGAATTTTTCCGATGTCGCCAAGTCGGCCTGGACAACGGATGACGGCTCGGCAACCTTCTGCGTGCCGATGGCGTCGGTCATTCACGGCTTCATCTACAACAAGAAAGCTTTCGAGGAAGTGGGCGTCAAGGCTCCGCAAACCGAGGACGAGTTCTTTGCGGTTCTGGAAAAGTTCAAGGCCGACGGAAACTACATTCCGATGGCTATGGGCACCAAGGATCTCTGGGAAGCCGCGACCATGGGCTACCAGAATATCGGCCCGAACTACTGGAAGGGTGAGGAGGGGCGTCTTGCTCTGATCAAGGGCGAGCAGAAGCTCACCGATCCGGAGTGGGTCGAGCCGTTTGCGACACTTGCCAAGTGGAAGCCATATCTTGGCGATGGCTTTGAGGCGCAGACCTATCCGGACAGCCAGAACCTGTTCACGCTCGGGCGTGCTGCGATCTTCCCGGCGGGTTCGTGGGAAATCTCGGTTTTCAACGAGCAGGCAGACTTTGAAATGGGCGCTTTCGCGCCGCCGGTGAAAAAGGCTGGCGACCAGTGCTACATTTCGGATCACAATGATATCGGCATCGGCCTGAATGCGAAGAGCCCGAACCAGGAAGCTGGCAAGAAGTTCCTGAGCTGGGTGGCCTCGCCTGAGTTCGCCGATATCTACGCCAACGCGCTGCCGGGCTTCTTTAGCCTGTCCTCGACACCGGTGAAGATGCAGGATCCGCTGGCGCAGGAATTTGTGTCCTGGCGCGAGAAGTGCAAGCCGACGATCCGCTCGACCTATCAGATCCTGTCGCGCGGTACGCCGAACCTTGAAAACGAGACCTGGGTTGAATCCGCGAACGTCATCAATGGAACGACGACACCGGAAGAAGCTGGCAAGAAGTTGCAGGAAGGCCTCGACAGCTGGTTCAAGCCGGGTAAGTAATCCTTGCAAAATGTCGAGGGCCAAAGCCCTCGGCATCCATTGAGCGATCCGGTCGGCGCGCGCGCCACTTGCCGCTTCGGAGCGGCTACAGGCATGACAATCGAGAATAATGGCCGGGAGAGGCTGGAATGACCACGATGGAAACCACTGACGCAGAAAAAGCGCCGCGCCGCTGGCATATCCTCGTTTTTCTGGCCCCCGCTGTCCTTGTCTATACGGCAGTAATGATTCTGCCATTGATCGAAACGCTGCGCCTGTCGCTCTTCAATATCCGCGACGGTGAACCGGTTTTCGTCGGACTGGCGAATTTTCAGGTTCTTTTTGGCGATGCGCGTTGGGCGGCCAGTTTCTGGAATGCGCTTCAGAACAACGTGATATTCTTCATTATTCACATGCTGGTTCAGAACCCCATCGGTATCGCGCTTGCGGCGCTGCTTTCCATTCCGAAACTGCGTTTCAGCGCGTTTTACCGTACGGCGATCTTTCTGCCGACGCTGCTTTCCTTCGTGATCGTCGGCTTTATCTGGAAGCTGATCCTGTCGCCCATCTGGGGCGTTTCGCCCTATCTTATGGACCTCGTAGGCCTGAAATCCTATTTCGGCCCGTGGCTGGGGCTACCGGAAACGGCGCTTGTAACCGTTTCGCTGATCTCCGTCTGGCAATATGTCGGCATTCCGATGATGCTGATCTATGCTGCGCTGCTCACCATTCCGGATGAGGTGATCGAGGCCGCCGAGTGTGACGGCGTGACCGGATGGAGCCAGTTCTGGAAGATCAAGCTGCCGCTGATCCTGCCCGCGATCGGCATCATTTCAATCCTGACCTTCGTCGGCAATTTCAATGCCTTCGATCTGGTCTATACCGTTCAGGGTGCGCTCGCAGGCCCCGATGGTTCGACCGATATTCTGGGCACTTTGCTCTACCGCACATTCTTCGGCTTCCAGCTTCAACTGGGCGACCGCTCCATGGGCTCGACGATCGCAACGGTAATGTTCCTCATTATTCTGGCGGGCGTTTCGCTTTATCTCTTCATCATCCAGCGCCGCATGCGCCGGTATCAGTTCTGAGGAGAGGCACGATGTCCAAGGCACGCACATCCCTCACGCGAACCGGCTTCGCACATCTGGCATTGATCACCTACACGATCATCGCGCTGTTCCCGGTGGTCCTGACGATCATCAACTCGTTCAAGAGCCGAAACGCGATCTTCCGCGACCCGTTGCTGCCGCCAACCCCAAGCACGTTCAGCCTGGTGGGCTATGAAACGGTGCTGCGACAGGGCGATTTCGCAGTCTATTTCCAGAACAGCCTTATTGTAACGGTGGTGTCCATTGCTCTGGTGTTGCTGTTCGGGGCCATGGCTGCTTTCGCTCTTTCGGAATATCGCTTCAAGGGCAACACGCTCATGGGGCTATACCTTGCCCTCGGCATCATGATCCCGATCCGGCTGGGTACGGTCGCCATTCTGCAAGGCATGGTCGCCAGCGGGCTGGTGAACACGTTGACTGCGTTGATCCTCGTTTATACCGCGCAGGGACTGCCGCTTGCCGTGTTTATCCTGTCAGAATTCATGCGGACCGTTTCGGACGATCTGAAGAACGCCGGACGTATCGACGGCCTGTCGGAATATTCCATTTTCTTTCGTCTGGTTCTGCCGCTGATCCGCCCGGCGATGGCAACAGTTGCCGTGTTTACCATGATCCCGATCTGGAACGATCTCTGGTTCCCGCTGATCCTTGCGCCTGGCGAGGCGACAAAGACGGTAACGCTTGGCGCGCAGATCTTCATCGGCCAGTTCGTCACCAACTGGAACGCGGTTCTGGCTGCCCTGTCACTGGCCATCCTGCCGGTTCTGGTTCTCTATCTCATTTTCTCGCGGCAGTTGATCCGCGGCATTACTTCGGGAGCAGTCAAGTGAGTTCGCATATGGATAAGCCCGTTCGGGTTCTCGTTGCCGGTCTTGGAAACATGGGCAGGAGCCACGCGCTTGCTTACCATGCCAATCCCGGCTTCGAGATTGCAGGGCTGGTCAATCGCTCGAAACTGAAGCTGCCTGATGGTCTTGAGACATATGACATTCTTCCGTCTTTCGATGATGCGCTGCGCGAGTTGAAGCCCGATCTTGCGTCGATCAATACCTATTCGGACAGCCATGCGGACTATGCGGTCAAGGCGATGGAAGCCGGTTGTCACGTCTTCGTTGAAAAGCCCCTGGCAACGACCGTCGAGGACGCGAAACGCGTTGTCGCGGCGGCGAAGGCCAACGGACGAAAGCTGGTGATCGGCTATATATTGCGGCATCATCCATCGTGGATACGGCTGATCGCCGAAGCGCGGACGCTGGGTGGCCCCTATGTCTTCCGCATGAACCTGAACCAGCAGTCGAGTGGGCCGACCTGGGAAACGCACAAGGCGCTGATGAAAACCACGTCGCCCATCGTCGATTGCGGCGTGCATTATCTCGACGTGATGTTGCAGATCACCGACGCAAAACCGGTGCAGGTGCGGGGCATGGGTCTGCGGCTCACCGATGAAATCGACCCGAAAATGTATAATTACGGCCATCTTCAGGTTCTGTTCGACGATGGTTCGGTCGGCTGGTACGAAGCCGGATGGGGCCCGATGATGTCGGAAACGGCGTTCTTCGTGAAAGACGTGATTTCACCGAACGGTTGCGTTTCCATCGTCATGAACAATGACGCCAAGTCGGACGACATCGACACGCATACAAAAACATCCGTTATCCGGCTGCATTCGGCGAAGACCGGCTCGGATGGCCGTTTTGCGACACCTGACGAAGATCTCGTCATGACGGGCGAGCCGGATCATCAGGGCCTTTGCGATCTGGAGCAGGCCTTCGTGCTCAAGGCTATCCGGGAAAATCTCGACCTCGACCGGCATATGCAGGACGCTGTTCGTTCGCTTCAGGTCTGCCTCGCGGCGGATGAGAGCGTGCGGACCGGTCGTGCGGTTGAACTTTAGAAAGCAGACGGGAACGTTATGGGCTCACTGAAACTGCAAGATATCCGCAAGTCCTTCGGCAAGGTTGATGTGCTGAAGGGGATCAATCTCGACGTCGAAGATGGCGAGTTCGTTATTTTCGTCGGTCCTTCCGGCTGCGGAAAATCCACGCTCTTGCGCATCATCGCAGGGCTTGAAGATACGACCTCGGGGGAGGTTCTCATCGATGGCAAGCGCGTGAACGCCGTTCCTCCGGCAAAGCGCGGTATTGCCATGGTTTTCCAGACCTATGCACTCTATCCGCATCTGACCGTCCGCGACAATATGGGGCTCGGCCTGAAACAGGCTGGCGCGCCAGCGGAACAGGTGAAGTCGCGTGTTTCCGCTGCGTCGAACATGCTTTCGCTGGATGACTATCTTGAGCGCCGGCCGGCAGAGCTTTCCGGCGGGCAGCGCCAGCGCGTCGCCATTGGTCGTGCTCTCGTGCGCGAGCCGAAACTGTTTCTGTTCGACGAACCGCTCTCCAATCTCGATGCCGCACTTCGCGTCAATACGCGCCTCGAAATTGCCAGGCTCCACCGCGAACTGAAAGCGACAATGGTCTATGTCACCCACGATCAGGTCGAGGCCATGACCCTCGCCGACAAGATCGTGGTGCTCAACAAGGGCAAGGTGGAGCAGATCGGTTCGCCGATGGAACTCTACAACTCGCCAGCGAATATGTTCGTCGCCGGGTTCATCGGTTCGCCGCAGATGAATTTTATTGACGCCAAACGGCTTGACGAAGCTTCGGCAGCGACCATTGGCGTGCGGCCCGAGCATATGCAGGTCAGCAAGGAAACCGGTGAATGGCGCGGGAAGATCGTGCATGCCGAGCATTTGGGCGCCGATACGATACTCTATCTTGAAACGGAAAAGGCCGGACTTATTACGGCGCGACTTTTCGGCGAGCATCACTATCATGCGGATGATGTAATTTATGCCACGCCCGATCCATCGCGGATGTATCGCTTTGACGATCAGGGCGTTGTCATCGTCAACCAGCCGGAAAACTGAACGGTTCAAAATCGTCTCTCTGAGCATGACGGGTGCTGACGGGCCTGCCATGACCGTATAAGACTATCGCCAACGCGCGTAAAAACGGATTGCAAGGGAGACGATCGATGAGTTGGCAACCAAACCCCAATCGTTACGACACGATGAAGTATAATCGCTGTGGCAGCAGCGGTTTGAAGTTGCCTGCGATCTCTCTGGGTCTGTGGCATAATTTCGGCGACGACACGCCCCACAAGACCAAGCAGGCCATCTGCCGTCAGGCGTTCGATCTCGGCATTACGCATTTCGATCTCGCCAACAATTACGGGCCGCCTCCGGGTTCTGCGGAACTGGCTTTTGGCCGTATCCTCAAGGAAGATTTTGCAGGTCTGCGCGACGAGCTGATCATTTCGTCCAAGGCAGGCTATGACATGTGGCCTGGCCCCTATGGCGAATGGGGTAGCCGCAAATATGTGATCGCGAGTTGCGACCAGAGCCTCAAGCGTATGGGGCTGGATTATGTGGATATCTTCTATTCGCATCGTTTCGATCCGAACACGCCGCTTGAAGAAACCATGGGCGCGCTGGATCATATTGTCCGGTCGGGCCGGGCACTTTATGTCGGGCTTTCATCCTATAATTCGGAGCGTACCCGCGAGGCGCATGCGATCCTGAAGCAGATGGGGACGCCATGCCTGATTCATCAGCCGAGCTACTCCATGATCAATCGCTGGATCGAGGAAGACGGCCTGATCGGAACGCTGGAGGCACTTGGCATTGGTTCCATCGTATTCTCGCCGCTGGCGCAGGGCATGCTGACATCGAAATATCTGCACGAGGTGCCAACCGACAGCCGCGCCGCGCAGCATAAATCGCTCCGGCCGGATTTCCTGTCCGAGGAGAATCTGACGAATATCCGCGCGTTGAACGCGATTGCGGAACGTAGAGGCCAGACATTGGCCCAGATGGCCTTGGCGTGGGTTCTGCGCGGTGGCCGCATTACAACCGCGCTGATTGGCGCGAGCCATCCTGTCCAGGTGGCCGATTGCGTCAAGGCGCTCGACAACCCGGATTTCACCGAGGCGGAACTGGCTGAAATCGATAGATATGCCAAGGAAGGCGATATCAATCTTTGGGCGGCATCGGCTGAACGCAAGGGACCAGCGCGGCCAGCCAAGAAGTAGCAATGGTAATGCGGAAGGCAGTCGTGTCATTTTCATGATGCGGCTGCTTTTTACAATCGCTCCGATTCGATCGTGCCCGTTGGCAAGTGATCCGCAATATGCGAAGTGCGCGCCAGAGCGCGATGCAAAGAGACCAGGATTGAACGATGAAAATAGCGATGATCGGCACCGGATATGTGGGCCTTGTTTCCGGCGTATGCTTTGCGGAATTCGGCTTCAACGTCACGTGCGTTGACAAGAATCCGGCGATCATCGAGCGGTTGAATGCTGGCGAAGTTACGATTTTCGAGCCGGGTCTCGACGGCCTGCTGGAGCGCAACAGCCGGGAAGGCCGCCTGCATTTCACCACGGACCTGGCCTCGACCGTGGCGGGGGCGGATGTCGTGTTCATCGCGGTGGGCACGCCTTCGAGGCGTGGTGATGGCGAGGCGGATCTTCAGTATATTTATGCGGCGGCGGACGAAATCGCCGCTTCGATGAAGCCCAATGCCGTCATCGTCATCAAATCGACCGTGGTTGTCGGGACCAATGCCAAGATCCGCGACCATATCCGCGCTGCGCGCCCGGATGTGCCGTTTTCGATGGTGTCCAATCCCGAGTTTCTTCGTGAAGGCGCGGCGATCGAGGATTTCATGCGGCCGGATCGCGTTGTCGTCGGCGTGGAGGATGATCGGGGTCGCGAGGCCATGCGGCGCGTCTATCGCCCGCTGTATCTGCGCGAGACGCCGCTGATCGTTACCACGCTGGAAAATGCCGAGATCATCAAATATGCCGCCAATGCCTTTCTGGCGATGAAAGTCACTTTCATCAATCAGGTGGCCGATCTTTGCGAGAAGGCCGGCGGCAATGTGCAGGATGTGGCCAAGGCAATCGGCATGGACAAGCGCATTGGTTCAAAGTTTCTCCATGCGGGGCCTGGCTTTGGCGGTTCATGTTTTCCGAAGGATACGCGCGCCTTTGCTGCGACAGGACGAAGCTGGGGCGCGCCGCAGCGGCTGATCGAGGAAGTGGTTTCTGTCAACGAGGAGCGCAAGCAGGCCATGGCCGAGCGGATCATTGCCGCTGCCCGGGCGGGCGGTGTGAAGACCGTCGCGGTTCTCGGCATCGCTTTCAAGCCGAACACCGACGATATTCGCGAGGCGCCATCGCTCGATATCATTCAGGCGCTTCAAAAGGCCGGGCTCACTGTGCGGGCCCATGATCCGGAGGCGATGAAGGCGGCTGAGCTGGCGCTTTTGAACGTTATCTGGTGCAAATCGCCTTATGAGGCGGTGGAAGGTGCGGGCGTCACGGTGCTTTTGACCGAATGGAACGCCTATCGCGCGCTGGATCTGAAGAAAGTTTCGGTGCTGATGGACGGTAATGTCCTGATTGACCTGCGCAATGTTTTCACCGCGCAGGATCTGGAGGAAACGGGCCTGACCTACGAGTCCGTAGGCCGACCCACCTTGATGAGCGAGAACTGATCAGCGTTTCTCGCGGATTTCCGTCAATGTCCTGGCGGGTGTGATCGCTTCCGGATCGAGTTTGATCTCGATGATGGATGGCTTGCCGGATTTCATCGCGCGATCGAAGGCCGGTGCGAAATCCTCTGTCGTTTCCACCGTTTCGCCGTGTCCGCCATAGGCGCGGGCCAGCATGGCAAAGTCGGGATTGGTCAGAGACGTTGCCGAAACGCGGCCCGGATATTCACGCTCCTGATGCATGCGGATCGTGCCGTAGATAGTGTTATTCACGACAACGACGATGATCGGCAGGTCGTATTTCACCGCCGTTGCAAAATCCTGCCCGTTCATCAGGAAACATCCATCGCCTGCGAAGCAGATGACCGGACGATCGGGGTGAAGCTGCTTGGCGGCGACTGCGGCGGGCAATCCATATCCCATTGAACCGGATGTCGGAGCGGCCTGGGTGCCATATTGGCGGAAGCGATGGAACCGGTGCACCCACGTCGCATAATTGCCCGCGCCATTGGTGAAAATGGCGTTTTCCGGCAGGATCTTCTCAAGATGCTCGATGATGGGGCCCATAGCCACCTTGCCCGGTCCGGTTGCAGGTGGTGTCGACCACTTGATGTAGGATTGATGCGCTGCGGCGGTTTCCTTGGCCCATGGCTTCGTTGCCGGTGGCGCGAGTTGCGCGGCAGCCGAAGCGAAGGCGTCTGGAGCGGAATTGATGGCCAGTGCCGGGCGATAGACGCGCCCCAGTTCCTCCGGATCAGGATGGATATGAACAAGCGTCTGTTTCGGGTAGGGGCTGTCGATCAATGTATAGCCTGACGATGGCATTTCGCCCATCCGTCCGCCGACCAGCAGCAGCAGGTCGGCTTCCTTGATCTGTTGCGCGAGCGCCGGGTTGATGCCGATGCCCACATCGCCCGCATAGTTCGGGTGAAGATGATCGAACAGCACCTGGCGCCGGAACGAGCAGCCGACCGGCAGGTCGAAATTCTCGGCGAATTTCGTGATGTCGGCAACGGCCTTTGCGCTCCAGCGTGATCCACCAAGAATCATGAAGGGCTTTTTTGCTCCGGCAAGCAGGGCCCCCAACTGGTCGATGGTGGCGGGGGAGGGCGCGGTTTCGACCGGCTGGTAGGCTTGAGCCGCAACGGTTTCCACCACATCCGTCAGCATATCCTCCGGAAGCGCCAGAACCACGGGGCCGGGCCGTCCTGACGTCGCGACTGCGAAGGCGCGGGTTACCATTTCCGGTATGCGCCGGGCATCGTCGATCTCGGCCACCCATTTGGCCATGTCGGCGAAGAAGCGGCGATACTCGACTTCCTGAAACGCCTCGCGCTCGCGTGCGTCGCGTTGGACCTGTCCAATAAAAAGGATCATCGGGGTCGAATCCTGCGCGGCGATGTGGACACCGGCGGAAGCATTCGTGGCGCCGGGCCCGCGCGTGACGAAGCAGATGCCGGGCTTTCCGGTCAGCTTGCCCCATGCGTCCGCCATCATCGAAGCGCCGCCCTCAGCCCGGCAAACGGTGACGCCGATGCCGGAATCCACCAGTGCATCCAGTACCGCTAGGTAGCTTTCTCCCGGCACGCAAAACAGGCGCTCCGCACCATTCGCGGCCAGTGCTTCGACAACGAGTTCTCCCCCCGTCTTTTTCATTTACAAATCCTCTGTGCAGTATGCTTATTCATATCGATAGTGTTGATTTCATTCCCTGGCGGAGCGGGTTGCAACCTGTTCGGCCCACGCCGCAAAGTCCTGCATGATGGTGTCGCGATTTAACTCATTGAGTCCCTCGTGCCGTGTGCCGGCGTAGATTTTATGGGTTACGTTATTGAATTTTCCGGCGCGAAGTCGTTGAGCCAGATCAAGGACGGCTGCTCCATTATTCGTCGCGGGATCCTCGTTGCCGCCGGCAAGATGAAAGGGTAGATCGCGGCGAACTTGTTTGAGGGTGCGCTCCCGCGCGCCGTTGAAAACCATCTGGAATACATCCTGCCACATGGCAACGGTCGCATCCCAGCCGCAAAGCGGATCGGTGGCATAGGCTTCCGCTTCCGTGCGGTCATGGGTCAGCCAGTCACAATCGTTTTGCCTGTCCTGCGCAGTGCGCGCCCAGGCCTGAAAGGTGAGTTTCGGGAGAAGGCGGCTGGGCACATCCGAGCCAAGCCGCATCCGCTCGTATATCAGGAGGGCTTGTGCTGCCCGTCCGGCAAGACCGGCGGAAAAATTGGCGTTCCAGATCGCGGCTCCCGCGATGGCGCGGCTGTGCTTGAGAACGTAGTTCAGCGCAATCAACCCGCCCATTGAATGACCGAAGACGATGACCGGCGATCCGGGATGGCGGCGTAGTATCAGGCCATGAACCGCTGCGGTGTCCGCGATGACGGCTTGTACGCCATTGGTCCGGGCAAAACTGCCTCGCATCGCGTCGGGCGCTGTCGTGTAGCCGTGCCCGCGATGATCGTGCGCGTAGACGGCGAAGCCCCGGTCAGCCAGGAATTCGGAGAATCGGGCGTAGCGCAGCGAGTGTTCAGCGAGGCCGTGATTGATCTGGATGACTGCAAGCGGCGATTTGCCTGCGGCTATGGACCGGCAGGCCAGCGTTGCGCCGCTTGGAGAGGAAATTTTTTCGTATTCCTGGAAACTCATCCGGCTCCCTCAATGAGTAGCGCAGTTGACTCTGTGCGACCAGATTAGTCAACCACCAGAAAAACATGCCCCTTCAATAATCTTTGGATGTAAAATTGCACATTGTTTAATCGCTGCAAAATTTGTTGGCAAAACCGCTTGCAAAGCAGAAAAAGCTGCGCAAAACTGCCCATCGCAAAAGGGTTTTGGGGCTGGAATTGAAACCTATTCGAAGAGCATTTCCCAGCTTTCCGGTGTTGTTGCGTCTGGCTTGACGTCGATCAAGTTCACACTGGCCCGAACTTGGGGATGGGCTGAAAGGCAATGTGACGGCCGACTGATTGTCCGATGCAAGTTTTCGATCGCCCAGGGAAGAGAGGATGCTTCCGTAAGCGGTGCCAGAGGGGAAACCGGGTAACGGAAAAATCCGGCCCGGTTTCACTGTCTCTGCGTGGGCGATCGGCATACCAAGACGGTGGCGGTCAACTCCGGACTTGGCCACATGGTTCTGGCGGCGTAACCTCAATTGAACGTGCTGATGAGTGCACTGTTCGCAGAACAAGAGCGCCTGATTGTTATGCCTGGGTGTTAAAACGTCGAGCCGGTTGCTCCCGCCAAGCATTTCGCCTACATACGTGCCAAATTTCCCGAACATCGGAGTTAATGCGCGTAATGGCACGCCAGTTCATTTATCACATGTCCGGCCTGAACAAGGCTTATGGAACCAAGAAGGTTCTCGAAAATATTCACCTCTCTTTTTATCCTGACGCAAAGATCGGCATTCTCGGCCCCAACGGCGCCGGTAAGTCGACGATTCTCAAGATCATGGCTGGAATCGACAAGGAATTCACCGGTGATGCATGGCTCGCGGATGGCGCGACCTGCGGCTACCTTCCGCAGGAGCCGGATCTCGATCCTTCCAAGGACGTGATGGGCAACGTTATGGAAGGCGTCGCCGACAAGAAGGCGATCCTCGACCGCTACAATGAATTGATGATGAACTACTCCGACGAAACGGCGGATGAAGGTGCGAAGCTTCAGGACATTATCGATGCGAAGAATCTCTGGGATCTGGAATCCCAGGTTGAAATGGCGATGGAAGCGCTGCGTTGCCCTCCCGGCGATGCGGATGTGACCAAGCTTTCCGGCGGTGAAAAGCGTCGTGTCGCGCTTTGCAAGCTGCTGCTGTCGCAGCCGGATCTGCTGCTGCTTGACGAGCCGACCAACCATCTCGACGCCGAAACGACCGCATGGCTCGAAAAATATCTGCGCGAATATGCCGGTTCTGTCCTGCTCATTACGCATGATCGTTACTTCCTCGACAATGTGACGGGCTGGATTCTTGAACTCGACCGCGGACGCGGCATTCCTTACGAGGGCAATTATTCCGCCTATCTGACAGCCAAGGCCAAGCGCATGCTTCAGGAAGGCCGCGAGGAAGACTCCCGCCAGAAGGCGCTGGAGCGCGAGCGCGAGTGGATTTCCGCAAGCCCGAAGGCGCGGCAGTCAAAGTCCAAGGCACGCATCAAGGCCTATGACCAGCTTGTCGAGGCCGCAAACAACCAGCGTCCCGGCGATGCCCAGATCCTCATTCCTGCGGGCGAGCGTCTCGGCCAGGTTGTTATCGAGGCGGAAAATCTCACCAAGTCATTTGGCGATCGCGTCCTGATTGAAAACCTTACCTTCAAGCTGCCTCCCGGCGGTATTGTCGGTGTGATCGGACCGAACGGCGCTGGCAAGACCACGCTGTTCAAGATGATCACCGGCCAGGAAAAGCCTGATTCCGGGTCGATCCGGGTCGGCGAGACGGTGCATCTCGGCTATGTTGACCAAAGCCGAGATCATCTTTCCGGCAACAAGAACGTCTGGGAAGAAATTTCCGGTGGCAACGATATTATCAAGCTTGGCAAATTCGAGATGAATTCGCGGGCCTATGTCGGCGCTTTCAATTTCAAGGGGACGGACCAGCAGCAGAAAGTCGGCAATCTCTCCGGCGGTCAGCGCAATCGCGTCCACCTCGCCAAGATGTTGCAGGCAGGCGGAAACGTGCTGCTTCTCGACGAACCGACCAACGATCTCGATACGGAAACGCTGTCGGCGCTCGAGGATGCTCTGGAAAAATATGCAGGCTGCGCCGTTATCATCAGCCACGACCGCATGTTCCTGGACCGTTTGGCGACGCATATTCTCGCATTCGAAGGCGACAGCCACGTCGAATGGTTTGAAGGCAATTTCCAGGATTACGAGGACGACAAGATCCGGCGTCTTGGCCCGGACAGCGTCAACCCGAAGCGACCATCCTACAAGCCATTGACGCGATAGGGACATCAACACCATGAAAGACTGGTCGGCTGCGCAATATCTCAAATTCGAGGATGAGCGCAGCCGGCCAGTGGTTGATCTCCTCATACAGGTGCCACTCGCTTCGCCGAAGCGGGTGGTGGATATCGGTTGCGGCCCCGGCAACTCTACCGAGTTGCTGGTTCAGCGTTGGCCGGAAGCCAAAGTTTCGGGCTTCGATACGTCTCCGGACATGATTGAAAAGGCGCGCAAGCGCTTGCCAAGTGTCCATTTCGATCTGGCTGATGCGGTGTCGTGGATGCCTGATGAGCCGGTTGATGTGATTTTCTCCAACGCCGTTTTTCAGTGGATTCCGAATCACATCGAGCAGTTGGTTCGATTGATGGATTATCTTTCGCCGAGTGGGGCGCTGGCTGTGCAGATGCCCGACAATCTCAATGAGCCGCTGCACCGGGCGATGCGCGAGATCGCCAGCGACGGGCCGTGGGCTAGGCGGCTTGCGGACAAGGCGCGCGCCCCTTTGCCTTCCGTGACGACCTATTATGATGCGCTCGCCGGAAAATCGGCAAGGCTCGACATCTGGCACACCATCTACAATCATCCGCTCAACGGGCCGGAAGCCATCGTCGAATGGATCAAGGGCACGGGTCTGCGTCCATTCCTCGATCCGCTTGAGCCGGAGGAAGAAGCCGAGTTCCTTAAGCGCTATACGCGGCGCATCGCCGAGCTCTACCCTCTGGCGCAGGATGGCAAGGTGCTGCTACCGTTTCCGCGTCTGTTCATGGTGGCGACACGCGGATAATCGCTGGTTCGATTTCATTGATCTTTCAATGCAGCGGAATTGACTGGCCCACGCCGTGCAGGTGCGGCAGATGAGACGAAGAAAGAGGAATCCTTATGGCCGACCTGTTCTCCGAAACGCTCTCCAATGCGATGGACATTGTTCCTGTCCGCAAGGTTTCTGGCATCGTCCGTGGTGTATTCAACGCGCTGGGTGACGACTTCCCAACCACGGAAACCGGCGCGCTCGACCTGTCGTTCGAGGGTATCAAGGGAGACTACCATGCCGGTTTGACGCGAAAATCGGGAGGGCGCGAGCCCTGGTATCCGCGCGGCACCGAAATGCGCAACGAGCGGCAGTTGAGCATTCTTGCGCCGGACGAGCTTGCGCGAATTGCCGACGGGCTTGGGCTTGCCAGGGTGAAAGCTGAATGGATGGGCGGCAATATACTGATCGACGGCATAGCGCATCTTTCAATGCTGCCGCCGCGCACGCTGTTGTTTTTTGAAGGTGGTGTGACGCTTCGGGTCGACGGACAAAACGGCCCATGCAAATTCACCGGCAAGGTCGTTGCCGAAAGAGGCAGTGCGGATGACGTGGCCCAGACATCGCTTGATTTCGTCAAGGTCGCCAAGCGCTTGCGCGGGCTTGTTGCCTGGGTGGAAAAGCCTGGGATCATTCATCGTGGCGAGAAAGTGGACGCGCGGCTGCCGGAGCAATGGATTTACAACGCGTAAGGGTTGCCTTCTTCCAGCATCTGTTGCGATAACGTGATCGGTCCGGTGCCCGCGCTTGCGGGAGAATCGGGAAGCCGGTGAGAACCCGGCACGTGCCCAGCGCTGTGAGAGTGATGGGCCGCGCAAATGCCACTGATCATGAATGGTCGGGAAGGCGCGCGGTCCGGTTTGAACTCAAGTCAGAAGACCGGCCGGACTGGATAGCCTGAACCGCGCGGACGGTGGGGAGGGCGTTGGGGCTTGTCCCCTGCATTGTTGGGAGCAAGCAATGCCTGTCGATACCCGTCCTTCCCGTGCGGTAGCGTTCTGCGATGATGAACGTGCTGCTGTCTATAAAGCCATTTATGCGCGCCGCGACGTGCGCGACCAATTCCTGCCCCGCTCCATAGAGGCTGATGTGCTGAGGCGAATACTCGATGCCGCGCATCACGCTCCGTCGGTTGGTTTCATGCAGCCATGGAACTTCATCATTATCCGCGATCCGCGCCAGAAGGCGAGAGTGCGTGGGAGCTTCGACAAGGCCAACGAAGAAGCTGCCGCAATGTTCTCCGGCGAAAAACAGTCGCTTTATCGGGCGCTGAAACTGGAAGGTATCGAAAAGGCTCCGGTCAATATCTGCGTTACCTGTGACCGGACGCGGGGCGGCGCAGTCGTGCTGGGGCGTACCCATAACACTCAAATGGATCTCTACAGCACTGTCTGTTCCATTCAGAACCTGTGGCTGGCGGCGCGGGTGGAAGGCATAGGCGTTGGCTGGGTGAGCATTTTTCACGATGCCGAAATGCGCGAGATCCTGTCTATCCCGCCGCATGTGGAGATCGTGGCCTATCTTTGCCTCGGGCATGTCGATGAACTTTATGACGAGCCTGAGTTGCTCAAAAAGGGCTGGCGGGAGCGCCTGCCGCTGGATGATCTCATATTCGCGGACCGGTGGCCGGACAGTTGATTCTATTGCACGTCCTGATCGTCCGGATCGAGCAGGCGTGTCGCGCGCCATTCCGTGAGCTTGGCATTGACCGCCTCCAGCACGAAAAAGCGGGCTGAATCCTTGTCGTAACCCTCATCGAGCAGGATATCGTAATCCGTGTGCCGGTGCCGCACATGCGCAACCGTGGCGAGCCACACGGCGATGGTTGGCGGCAGCGCCTTCATGTGTGGCGCGGTGGCTGCGGCGCGAATCGGCTCGGAATCGGAATAGGGCACACCAGGCAAAAGAATAGTCAGCGCCTTGGCGATGGCTTTCTGACGCATGGTTCCGACACTCATGAGATCACCGGTTTTCTGAGCAGTCTTGCAGCGGCATGCGCATTCTTCTTGCTCTTCAATTCATTTTGATATAAACATATCTTTATGTCTTTAGGGGATATCAAATTGTCCAACGCTGTGCTGCCTCTTGATCTGATGGTTGATACGCTGAAAGCGGCGGCTGAATCCAGCCGTTTGCGCATTCTGGCCCTCCTGTCTCATGGAGATCTGACCGTGTCGGATCTGACCTCCATCCTCGGCCAGTCGCAGCCGCGCGTGTCGCGTCATTTGAAGCTGCTCGGCGAGGCGGGACTTATAACCCGCTATCAGGAAGGGTCCTGGGCGTTCTTTCGTCTGGAGGAGCGTCTTTCCTCCGGTGTTACGGGTGAAATTGCCAGAGCGCTGATCGCGCGCCTCGACACCGCCGATGCGCTGATCGAGCGGGATCTGGAACGCCTGAACCACGTCAAGATGCAAAGGCAGGAGAAGGCTGCGGCCTATTTCAGCACCAATGCGGGAAGCTGGGATCAGATACGTTCGCTCCATGCGGCGGACGGCACGGTGGAAACCGAATTGCGCCGTATCGTCGACGACAAGCCATTTCAGGCCATGCTCGATGTCGGGACCGGAACCGGGCGTATGCTGGAACTTTTTGCGCCGCTTTACGTGCGCGGCGTCGGTGTCGACATCAATCGTGACATGCTTGCCGTGGCGCGCGCCAATCTGGACCGGGCGGGCGTCACCAATGCGCAGGTTCGTCAGGGCGATATCTATGCGCTGCCGGTCGAGCGAGAGAATTTCGATCTGGTGACGATCCATCAGGTGCTGCACTTCCTCGATGAACCCGGCCAGGCCATTCGAGAGGCGGCGCGCGCCTTGCGTCCGAATGGCCGTCTGCTGATCGTTGACTTCGCGCCGCATTCGCTGGAGTTCCTGCGCGATATCCATGCGCATCAGCGGCTCGGGTTCAGCGATGAAGCCATCGAAAACTGGCTCGCGGAAGCGGGTCTCAACCTTGAAGAAACGGTGAAACTAGAGCCGAAAGACGGTGCAGGCAACGAGAACGGCAAGCTGACAGTCAAGCTGTGGCTTGCCCGCGATCCTCGTATCCTGATTGCCGATCCGGTCGTATCTGCCCATAAAGTGACGGAGAGCGTCTAATGAGTTTGTTTCGATTGTCCCGTCGCCCGGATGCCGGCAAGAACCTGCGGGTTTCCTTCGAGTTTTTTCCGCCCAAGTCGGAGGAGATGGAAGCCCGCCTTTGGGACACGGTTACGCGCCTGGCGCCGTTGAAGCCAGAATTTGTGTCTGTCACTTACGGGGCTGGCGGCTCGACGCGTGAACGCACCGCGCGGGTGGTCAAGCGTATCCTGACTGAAACCGACGTGACGGCTGCCGCGCATTTGACCTGCGTTGACGCCACGAAGGACGAGGTGGACGCCGTTATCCGCGATTTCGCGGCAATGGGCGTCAAGCGTTTCGTGGCCCTGCGTGGCGATCCCGCAGGCGGCGTGGGCGAGTCCTATAAGCCATCTGAGGGTGGTTACAGAAATGGCGCGGAACTGGTTGCCGGTCTGAAGGCTTTTGCTGATTTTGATATTTCTGTTTCGGCCTATCCGGAAAAGCACCCGGAAAGCCCCGATTTCGCCACCGATATCGACATGCTGAAGCGCAAGGTCGACAATGGCGCGACTCGGGCGATCACCCAGTTCTTCTTCGATAATGATCTCTATGAACGTTATGTCGAGCGGGTGCGGCGGGCAGGGATCTACATCCCCATCCTGCCCGGAGTGCTGCCGGTGCATAATTTCAAGCAGGTCGCGAATTTCTCCTCGCGTGCCGGGGCGCATGTTCCGACATGGCTTGCGGAGCGCTTCGAGGGGCTGGAGAACGACCCGCAGACTCATATGCTGGTTGCCGCGGCTGTTGCCGCCGAGCAGGTGCTGGACCTGATCGAGCGAGGCGTCGAGGACCTCCACTTCTATACGATGAACCGTGCCGATCTCGCCTTTGCGATCTGCCATCTGGTCGGCATTCGGCCGACGAACAGCACCGAGCCTGCCGAACTGGCTGGCGCCGCGGCCTGAAACAAGAAAAAGGCCTGAAAGTCAATTCAGGCCTTTTTCCTATTCCTGTACTACCTCTGGATGGTCAGAGACCATATCCAAGCATGCGCTTTCGATCAGGGGATAAGCCCAACGATCATCGCACCAACAAATGCGAACGCGGCACAGACCATCAGGACATTCATCGAACGTGTCAGTCCCATACTCTGCCTCCTTTGGTTGACCAGCGGGAGTGTATGCTCATTTCAATCCGTCACAAAGCGGAAATTATGTCTTTTTGGTGCCGGAATTGAGAATGAGATTCCCCATTTTTGCCCAACAGATTGAAAAAGAAGATTTATAGAAGGTTCACAATGGCTTCAAAAAAATCTGACGAAGCTGTGGATTCCACCGGTGAAACCCACCGAATCAGCGAGATGCTGCGCCGTAAAATCAAACTCTACGCGTGAAGCGCCTGAACGCCCTGCCATCGATGGCGAGTAATCCGGAGGCAATCAAGGCTATGCCGCCATAGTCAAATGGCGTGAGCCTTTCGCCGAGAAACAACGCCCCAAGGAGTATCGCGCTGACCGGTACGATGAGGGTGACGAGTGATGTATTGGTCGCGCCAGCCATCTTCACGATGGAGAAAAACAGGATATAGGCGAAGGCTGTGGAAACCAGACTGAGCGCCGCGATGCACGCCCAGATCGTCATACCCGGCGCGGCGATATCCGGAATACCTTCCGTTATCAGAACCAGCGGGATCATGATCAGCGTCGAGCCGGTCAACTGGCCAGTCGCCGTTATCGTCGGCGGCACGCCCTTGAAACGCTTGGCGTAGATCGCTGCCAGCGCATAGGAAAGCGCTGCGCCGATGATGGCAAGGTATGCCCATACCGGAGCGCCAAGGCCCGAGATCGCTGCTGGGCCGATCATCACGATCGTTCCCAGAATGCCCAGAAGGACGCCAACGATCCTGGCAGGCGATGCGCGCTCGTCGGTTGTCAGAAATGCCGCGATGACGATTGTCCAGATCGGCGTCGTCGCGTTCAGGATGGATGCAAGGCCAGCGCCCAGCACGGTCTGTCCTGCGAAAAGCAGCGAGAAGGGTATGGCGTTGTTCAGGAGTCCCTGAACGAGAAAGGCACCGGCAAGGCTTCTCCATTGCCAGAGATATTGCTGGCGCGCCGCGAGATAGAGATGCAGGGCAAAGGCTGCCAGTGCTACGCGGTAGAGAACAAGCGTCAGCGGCGGCACCGTCTGGACAGCGATGCGGGCGAAAAAGAACGATCCGCCCCAGATAAGGCCCAGAAGTAACAGCAAAGCCCAAATCCGGGCGTTCAGGGTTGTTGCAACAATTGCTGGATGAGTGCCTGGCTTGCTGATATCCGTCATTTCCTGCCCCAGCGCTGAACAAACTGAGGTTTAAGCCAACCGGATCGAACACGCTATCGGTTTTTTGCGCTGCAATCTTCAAGTCTTTCCACTGACACCAATGGTTGTTAGGTTTCGGCTCCGCAGAGATCGGAGGAACGTTGATGCAACGATTCGAGACCGCACGGGATGCAGCGCTGACGCTACGGCCGGACAATCCGGTTTATTGTTTCCATCCCGATGTCCTTGCCGAAGATGCGCGACAGTTCATAGGCATGTTTCCCGGTGAAACAGCCTACGCGGTGAAAACCAACGGCGAACCCATGGTTTTGAAGACATTGGCGTCCATCGGCGTGAAGACCTTCGATGTTGCCTCCCCTGCTGAATTCGCCGCGGTGCGCAGCGTCGCCCCGGATGCCGAAATGCTCTACATGCATCCGGTCAAGGCCCAGTCGGATATCAGGCTGGCTCTGGAAACCTATGGCATTCGCGTGCTCGCGGTCGATCATGAGGACGAGATTACCAAGGTCAATCGCATCGTCCGGGCGCTGGACATCGATCCCGGCGCAATCACCATCTATGTCCGTATCCAGACAAAGGGCCAAGCGGCCTACGAACTTTCAAAGAAGTTCGGCGCGGCACCCGCCCATGCTGTAGAACTGCTGCAAAGGCTCCACCGGACCGGATACAAGACGGGCATCTGCTTTCATGTCGGCAGCCAGATCGAGGATCCGGATACCTATGACCGTGCGCTGAAATCCGCCGACTGGGTGCGCAATCGCGCCGGGGTGCCGCTGGCGGGGCTTGATGTCGGCGGCGGCTTTCCGGCGGAATACGGACACGATCCGCGCGGCAAGCATCGCGAGATGCCAAAGCTTGAACAGCTCATGGCGCGGCTGCGCAGCGACATAAATGAATGGGGCTTCGGCGATATGCCGCTGGTCGCGGAACCGGGGCGGGTGATCGTCGCCAGAGCCTTTTCGCTGATCGTTCGCGTGCTCTTGCGCAAGGGCAGGCGGCTCTACATCAATGATGGCATCTGGGCTTCATTGTCGGATTCATGGACCGGAAAGATCACGCTTCCGGCACGGTTCATCCCCGATCCGGCCATCAAGAGCAGGAATGGCAGCAAGGATCAGATCGTCCCCTTCAGGGTTTGCGGCGCGACGTGTGATTCCGTCGATATATTGACGCGTCCGTTCTGGTTGCCGGAAACGATCGACACTGGCGACTGGATCGAGATCGGACATATCGGCGCCTATTCGATGGCGCTGCGAACCCGTTTCAACGGGTTCTATCCCGATACATTCGTTGAGGTGAATGCCCCATTCGACGCCGGAGAGCGACCCGAAAGCTTCGCGTCGCTTGAAACGATGGCACCGGCGGAAGCGGCCGAATAGTTTCAGAGCCTGTTCAGCAGCTCGACGGTCGGCCATGCATCGGCCGGAAGACCGAGGCGCAGTTGCTCCTTGCGCGCGGCATCGCGGGTCAGAATGCCCAGAATACCGTCGATCTTGCCCATTTCATAACCGCGGGCCTGAAGCTTGTTCTGCAATTCCTTGGTCTGATCGGGGCTCAGGCCGGGGTCGGCATCGACGTCGGCCATCTTGGCCGCGCCCGCCAGACGGGTGGCGAAATAGGCGGCTGTCGTGGCGTAGACAAAGGACTGGTTCCACTCAAGGAAGATATCGTAGTTCGGATAGGAGAGGAATGCCGGGCCGGTCCGTCCCATCGGCAGAAGCAGCGAGGCGTTGCCATTGTCGGGGCCGAGCGGGCCATTGGGCGCTTCCACGCCCCATTCCTTCCACTGCGAATGCGGCAGGCGATTTGTGCGGATAGCCTGCTCCCAGGGAAGATCTTTCGTGAGCTTCACTTCTTCGAGCCACGGTTCGCCCTTGCGCCAGCCAAGCTCGCTCATCATGCGGGCCGTGGTCATGATGGCGTCGGGCGCGCTGTTTTTCAGATCGACCTTACCGTCACCGTCGCCGTCGACACCGCGTTCGAGATAATCCTTCGGCAGGATTTGCATCTGCCCGATTTCACCCGCCCATGCGCCGGTTGTCGAAGCATCGACCACACCCTTGTCGAAGAGTTGCAGAAGAGCGATCAACTGCGGGCGAAACAGTTGCGGACGGCGGCAATCATAGGACAGCGTCAGGAGCGCATTGAGCGTATCGAAATTGCCCTGAACAGCACCGAAATCGGTTTCAAGCCCCCAGAATGCGGCGATAACCGGCCCCGGCACGCCATATTCGGCCTCCGCCTTGGCGAAGGCTTCTGCGTATTTTTTCAGGTTTGCCGCCCCTTGCTTCAGGCGATAGTCAGAAACCATGCGTGATGCGAATTGCACGAATGTCTGATTGAAAACGCCCTGCGCCCGATCCCGCGCCAGCACCTTGTCATCGAGTGATGCCCTTATAAGCTCGCCGATGCCATGATCGGTTACGCCAGCTTCCCTGGCTTCGGACAGAAGGCCGTTGAACCAGTCCTCCATCTCCCCGCCGCAGGCCACGGCCTCAACGGGTGTCGCGCTGGTGTTTGCAAGCGCCGGGGATGCCGAGGCAGCAAGCGGAGAGGAAAATGCAATAAACGAGGCAGCAGCAAGGAGCGCGCCAGTTTTCAGTACAGACATATCAAGATCCAGTTTTTACCGACTTTCAGAGAAAGCCCGGTTTCAGGGGGGATTTTGACTTTTCTCTGCCACGCATCGGCGCAACAAGCGAGTCTGAACTGATAAATTTCCCGTTATGGATGAACTTTGTTGGCAGTGAGCCATTCTTGCCACTGTTTGTGCCCGCCGGCAAAAACATTGATGTCGGCGTCGCCCTTGATGCCGGGGATGCTGCCGGTTCCGGTATATTGCCAGAAGGTCCACGGATGGGGACCGTATTTCTCATCCGGATGACCCGCAACCGAACGCAACCAGAACGGATAGCCGGTGAAACTGCGCAGGTCGTTCTGATCGAAGAAGTCGACAGTCGTGTAGATCACCGGACGTTTGCCATAGTGCCGTTCGATAGCGTCGAGAAAGATTTTCATTTCGCTGCGGACAATGCTCGCCTTGGGACGGAGCTTGCACGTCGGCGAATGGCCGTTCCATTCCATGTCGAGAACCGGTGGCAGCGCACCAGAATCCTTCGGCACATTCTCAATGAACCAGCGCGCCTGCTCAATGGCCGGGCGGCAGAAATAATAGAAGTGGTACGCGCCACGCGGGACACCGGCCGCGCGGGCGGCGCGCCAGTTTTCGAGAAACCGGTCGTCGACCCGATCGCCGCCTTCCGTGGCCTTGATGAAAGCAAATGAAATGCCGCTTGCCTTTGCGGTCGGCCAGTCGATCGTCGCCTGATATTTGGAAACGTCGGTGCCGTGAACGGGATAGTGCCAAGGGGTGCGCCCCGCCCATTCGTGTGGATCGCGATCTTCGAAACGGGGAGCTTTCACCTTGCCGCTCGGTGGCGCGATGTGCCGGGCCGTCGCGGTCGGCCGCTTCGCGTCCGAAAAATCATAGTCCACCGTTGTGCAGGCTGCGAGCGTCAGCGTGAGCAGGACCGTGGCTATGCGTTTCATGAAAGGCGGCTCTTTGTCTTGAACGGGGCAGTGAAACAGATGATGGGCAAACGGTATGCGTTGCCTGACCGGCTAGTTATCGCGCTTTCGGTGCAGAAAGGGTTAACGCTCGATGAAGATTGAGCCTGTAATTCGCTTTATTGCAAGACGCTCAATCAGGCGGGACGCCGGATAATCGAAATCCACGTATAGCTGCGATAAAGGCGCTGCTCCTGGACGGCGCAGCCTTCGTTGGCTGCTATTCTTCGGGCTGTGCCAAACAGTTCGTCGCGCGGTGTAACGTGGAACGACGCGAGCCATTGGCGCAGTCCGCGACCGAACCATTGCGGAAGGCCGGCCTGATCGCCGAAATCCACGACATGCAACTGACCGCCCGGGGCAAGATGCGAGGCCGCTTCGAGCATCACCTGTTGCCACTGGGGGATCATCGAAACGGCATAAGATATGAAAATGCGATCGAACTTGTCGCACCCGAAAAGGTGGAGTGGGTCGAAATCCACAGCGTCGGCATGGCTGACCGCGATCCTGTCCCGCATTCTGGCCCGTTCTATCGACCTTGCAGCCGTCTCCAGCATTTCGCGCGAAATATCAATGCCGTAGAACGAGGCATTCGGAAATTGATTCATCGCCTTGATCAGGTTGCGGCCTGTGCCGCATCCGATCTCGAGTACATGGCCGCCTGGAGGAACATCGAGTCCGCAAATCATCCGGTCGCGTCCGAGAAGATAATATTTTCGCGTAAAATCGTAAATGTGGCGCTGATACCGGTAGACATTGTCCATCAGCAGATCATGACCCGCCGGAAGCGTCATGGTCAGGCTTCTTTCAGGACATAGAGATGGAACCCGCCATAGATCGAGGAACGGTCTCGTGCGTGAAGTGCCCGGGATTGCTCGTCGCGGTAGTTCCATCGGGAGAGGATCGCATCATCCACCCTGCCGGGCAGCAGGGACGATTCAGCGGCGGTGCGGAAGATGACGCGTGCGCCGGGTGCGGCTGTGCGGGTGATCTGCTGCCACAATTCGTTGAGATGGGCGTCGCTCATCCAGTCCTGTGCATCCAGAAGCGCGAAGCGGTCAACGGATGCGTCCGGCTTCGACGCGAGCAGATCGGTATAGGACAGGTTCTCGATGCTCATGCGATGGGCGCGGTCGCGAATGGTCTCGAAATTCTGCCGCGAGAGATAGGGCGGCAGGGGGCCACCTTCGACATTGCTGTATGAGCGGCCAAATGCCTGCCATGCGAAATAGTTGTCGGCCAGGGGAAATCCGCAGGCGAGCTTTTCGAGGCGTTCGCGAAGCACGGATGCCATGTCGCCGTTTCCGACGCTCGCCAGCGCATCGTATTGCTGCGGCGGGATGCCGAGCCCGAACAACGACGATTTGCGGCGGGTGGCCCAGCGGACGAGGCGCTTGTCGAACAGCGGGGCGAGGGCGGTATCGAAGAAGCTGCGCTGTTCCTCCATGGTTCGGGCCATGAGGATTTGCCTTGGATCGATGCCATAGAGGCGGGCGACACGGTGTCCCCAGCCAATGAACAGACCGAGAAGGCCGTGGCGGTAGAGATCGCGAGAGAAGATCGTGATGCGCCTGCGCCCTGAAAATGTGCGCTTTTCCCAATAGACGCGGCTTACCGGATCAAGATGAGGCCGAATGAAGCGTTCATATGCGACAATATTGGCCTTGTCATCGGCGGAGCCGAAGAAACGATAGAAGCTGTCATAATTCGGCAAATGGCGGATTGCTGCGAGCTTGAGACGATTAAACGCCACATGTGCAGTATTCAGATCGACGGTTTCGATCCGGGAGGGGGCGGCCGTCAGATAGGACATGGCGTTACATCCACCGGAAGCGATCGTCACAAGCCGGCTTTCCGGCTCGATGGCAAGCGCTTCCATGTCGATCTCGGGGTCTTCCCATATCTGCGGATAGACCAGCCCCTTGAAAACATGGGCGAAGAGACGTTCCGAAATGCCCGCTCTGGAAAAGAGGCGGTTTTGCTTGACCGCATTGTGAATTTTCTGGTGGCGCGGCATGGCGGGGCGGTTCTCTGTCACAAGCGAATCCTTGCAGAGGATGATGTTGCCCTGACCTAGCATCCGCCATTGACGGCGTGGTGACAGGCTTGTGATAGGAAAATGACAGTCACCCAATCATTGCCTCGTTTCGCCGGTAGTCTGTGGTGACGATACCCGATTGTCGAGATTTGTGACTCTTTGCAAAACAAGTTGAGAGAACAAAAACCTAGGGAGATCGTTTTCCTTGCGAAGACGGAGAGTCAGTCGCGCATTCAAACGCGTTGCGTGGGTTGATGGGCCGTCCGATTGAAAGGAGAATGATTATGAAGAAGGCAATCATCGCATCTCTTGCTGCGCTTTCCGTGTTGGGTCTTGCTGCCTGCAGCGATACCGATACGACGACAACCGGCTCGACACCGTCGGAGCCCACGACGCAGTCAGCGCCGGATTCGACCGTAACGCCTCCGGCCAACAATATGGCTCCGGCTGAGCCTGGTGCAGGAACCGGCGGTACTGACGGTAACACAACGCCTGCGCCCGCCAACTAGGGTCGGGGCGTGTGGATAGAGGAGAATATCTGGCCCGGCGACCTGCCGGGCCAGATGCTGTCCGGGCGAAAAGCTGGTCTGCGACGCATAAAACGTCGTATAATGGAGGTAACATGCGCCTTGATGACCGATTGACCCAACTTTGCCGCAATTCAGGCGCGAACCACTCGTGGGGCTGAAACGCATTTTTTAAGAGGGATTCATATTATGACGAACAAGCTTCTTCTTTCCTTGGCGGCCGTCTCGCTCCTTTCGCTCGCCGCTTGTGGCGAAAGCGAACAGGCCTCCGAAACCGCGCCTTCAGCTCCGGCAGAAAGTTCCGCACCGGCGGAAACAGCGCCGGCCCCGGAAACACCTGCCCCAGCGGAACCGGCTCCCGCGACTCCTGCCCCGGCAGAACCAGCACCGGCAACCCCGGCAGCACCTTCCGAAACGATGGCTCCGTCCTCTCCGATGCAAGATGCTGAGGAAGCGATGAAGTCGATCAAGGAAAAGGCCGCAACGATGACGCAGGAGCAGAAGGATGCGGCCGTCGCAACTGCCCGCAAGGCGGCTGAGGATGCGGCGAAGGCGGCTGGCCAGACCGTTGAGCAGATCGAACAGGCTGCAAAGGCTGCTGAAGATGCAGTCAAGCAGGCGCTTGGCATGAACTGATCGCGAAGTTCAATGGATTCTGATGGAATCCGGATGGCCAGCCCTGCAAGGCTGGCCATTTTTGTTGCGGCCAGGCATTCGATGCGAACGCTACGCGAAATATGCAGGATTTTGCTTTTCGCCTCGCCTTCGGCCTGTTTCTTTTCTAAAAGAACGCCATGTCGATTTGGGCTCGAATAACCGATTTTATAACGACGACCGCATCCGATGCTTTTTTGAGCGTCATCGAGGCTGTGCGCACCGCGTTTGAGGGTGATCCGGAGACGCGCCGACGCGTGACGTTTTCCATCGCGATGATTGCCCTTTCCGCCAAGATGGCCAAGGCCGACGGCATCGTTACGCAGGATGAAGTGACTGCGTTCGAGCAGATTTTTGCTATTCCGCAGGAAGACAGAACCCATGTGGAACGGCTCTATAATCTGGCGAAACAGGATGTCGCGGGGTTTGAAGCCTATGCGCAGAGAATGGCGGGACTGTGCGGCACGGGCGAGCCGAACTGCCAGATACTCGAAGACATTCTCGACGGGCTGTTTCATATAGCGAAGGCGGACGGCATTGTGCATGAGCGGGAGTTGTCGTTTTTGACGCGCGTCGCGGAAATTTTCCAGTTCGACGAGATTCATTTCCAGCGCATTCTGGCTCGCCATGTTCATATGGGGGATGCGGACCCATACGTGGTTCTTGATCTTGAGCGTGGCGTCAGCTTCGCGCAGGCGCGCAGCCGTTATCGTCAACTCGTCAAGGAAAACCACCCGGACCGGCTGATCGCACGCGGCGTTCCGGAAGAATTTGTGGCGATCGCCGGCGACCGTATCGCGGCGATCAATGTCGCCTGGGAAAAAATAGAGCAAGAACTGAAGAAACATGAGCGCGCCTGAATCCGATCATCCCGGAGCGAAAGTTCGCCCGACTCCCAATTTTGGCGAACGCAAGGATGGCAAGCGGCCTTCCATGATCATCCTGCACTATACCGGCATGGAAGATGGTCGCGCAGCCGAAGACTGGCTTGCCAACGTCATCAGCGAGGTGTCGGCGCACTATCTTGTCTATGAAGACGGACGGATCGTCCAGATGGTTCCGGAAGCCGCGCGCGCCTGGCACGCCGGAAACAGTTTCTGGAAAGGGGAGACGGACGTCAACTCCGCGTCTATCGGCATCGAGATCGTCAATCCGGGGCCACTGGCCAATTTTCCGGATTTTGCGGCGCCGCAGGTCGACGCGGTGATCGAGCTTTGCAAGGGCATCAGCGGGCGCCATGCCATCCAGCCGCACAATGTTCTCGCGCATTCCGACGTCGCGCCAGCGCGTAAGATCGATCCCGGCGAGAAGTTCCCCTGGGGGACGCTTCATGGCGCGGGAGTAGGGCATTGGGTCGAACCGTCGTCCATCCGTGGTGGTCGATTCTTGACGCTGGGTGAACAAGGGCAACCCGTTGAGGCGTTGCAGTCCATGTTGGCTATTTATGGCTACGGCGTGCCGATCGACGGGGTCTTCGGAACCGGTACGGAACTTGCCGTTGCCGCATTCCAGCGCCATTTTCGGCCACAAAAGGTTGACGGCGTAGCCGACTTTTCGACCATCGAAACCTTGCATCGGCTGCTTTCCGCCTTGCCTGTGTTGAGTGCATAAAATATTGATTTTATTTGTTTTTCAATGATGCATTGATTTGCATCATTTTAGCTTCGTTACAATTTTTAATAGAATGTGACTTGCCGCGACAAGCTTCCGCTGCATTCCGCCGCCACATCCGGCGCCAATGTTTCCATGTATCGAGAGGGTTGGGGGGATGGAAGCAGACCTGGAACGCGCACCCCCGCGCGCTCCGATTTCTAGACGGAAGAACATGACAAAGAGAATAGGATTTATGCTGGCCCTCATTGGTGCAGTAGGGCTAATGGGTACGCCTGCGGCTTTCAGCGCTCAGGCGGAAAATGCGAAAACTGAACCCACCAGCATTGCTGGGATTCTCAAGGCCAAGAGAGAGGCGCAGGCTGAAAAGCAGGCCGCGACCTCCAAAAAGGCTTCTGTAAAGGGCAAAGCAGCGAGCAGGACTGCCGCTCAGAAGCCGGTTGCCAAGAAAAAGGCGACTGTTGCCAAGAAGGCCGCTGCGACGAAGAAAGTAACGAAGTCGAAAAAGACCGCCCGTGTTTCGTCCAAAGCGAAGTCCAGGTCGACATCTGCTGCCAATATCGATCGCCAGACGACAGGCAGCATCGCGAAAGCCAATTTGCCGAAGTCAGGAAACCAGTTTTCCAGCATCATCAAGCATTATGCGTCCACTTATGGCGTGCCGGTGAAGCTGGCCCATGCCGTTGTGCGCGTTGAAAGCAATTTCCGCCCCAACGTTACCGGCGGTGCCGGCGAAATCGGTCTGATGCAGATCAAGCTCTCCACGGCCCGCGGGCTTGGATATACCGGTTCCGCCAAGGCGCTCTACAATCCTGAGACGAATATCCGTTACGGGATGAAGTATCTGGCGGGCGCGCACAAGCTGGGCGACGGCTCCACTTGCGGGACGATCCTCAAATACAATGCCGGTCATGGCGCAAAGCGCATGAATCCGGTCTCGGCGAATTATTGCGTCAAGGTCAAGCGGCATATGGCGGGCGTGTAAACGCCTGCCATTCAACAGAATTTTGAAAACGGCCGGGTTGATTCCGGCCTTTTTTGTTTGCGTTTCTTTACGGAAACGCTTTTAAGGAACGCGTCAGTTGGCCGGGCAACCGCGCTTGTCATATGCCGAAAGGCGGCAAGTGAGGAAAGTCCGGGCTCCAGGGAAACACGGTGCCGGGTAACGCCCGGCGGGGGCGACCCCAGGGATAGTGCCACAGAAAGTAAACCGCCCCGTCTTCCGTTCCGCCGGAACGATCAAAAGACGTCCGCTCACTTAGCCGGATTGATCCGGCCCGGGCAATAAGGACGGAAGGGATGACGGGGCAAGGGTGAAAGGGTGGGGTAAGAGCCCACCGCGCGACTGGTAACAGGAGCGGCACGGTAAACCCCACCGGGAGCAAGACCGAATAGGGACGGCGTGCCGGACGAAAGTCCGGCGGTCAGTTTCCGGATCAGTCGTCCGGGTAGGTTGCGAGAGGCGGGTGGCGACATCCGTCCCAGATGAATGGTTGCCGCGTCGGGCGCAAGTCCGGCCATACAGAACCCGGCTTACAGGCCAACTGACATTTTTCCTTTTGAAGGGCGAGAGGTTCCGGCTTTGCCGAAATTTCTCGCGTCACACTGGCGCTGAACTTTCGCGCAAATGCCTTTATCTCCTCGTCCGTGTTTCCGTCCTTCAAAAGACGATGGCGTGCTCATGAGGCATGGCGACAGGGGGGCGGACAAATATTCAGCCAAGGACGTTTTTCCGGGTGTTGCAAGGCGGAAAGACGCGGTGGTTCTAACGGTTCGTTAAGCTTAACAGCGCATAAATGAATCCTTCGCCGGAAGTGGGCCTGAAAGGGGCGCTTCCACTTGTTAGTGTCTTGCCATCCCATTGACGCCCATATTCGCCCATGTTACCAATTGGCCTCGTCAGTAGCGTATTTGCGACACGGTGTTTCCCGACATTGCAGCCCCATGGGCATATGGCAGGCCATTTGGCCCGGCAGGCTGGATTGTATCGCGAGCATCGTCCGGTGCAGCGCTCGCTGAGGACGTCTCCGGCGGGGATCGGGATGATCGGAAGGCTTGCCTTCGAAACGGAATTGGCGGTGTGGTATTTTGGATCGGTTTCTGGGACATCAGACGAACAGGATAGACGCCAAGGGACGGGTATCCGTTCCCGCGCAGTTTCGTTCCCTGATCCAGAAGGCGGGCTATACAGAACTCTACGCCCTTCGCTCGCTGCATCTTCCGGCACTGGATGTCGGTGGAGCGGAGTTCCTGACCCGTTTCGACAAAAAGCTGGAAGACGAGGATCCTTTTGCGGAGCCGGCGGACGATATGTCTTTCTATCTCCACGCGGACGGAGCCTTCCTGAAACTGGATGGCGAGGGGCGAATCACAATCACGGACTTCATGCGGGAACATACGGGCCTGAGCGGCGAGGTGACTTTTGCGGGCGCGAACACCCATTTTCAGATTTGGCAACCGGAGCGGTTCGAAGCGCATCGCGCGGTCGTGCGGCAGCGGCTTGCGGAACGGCGGCGTCTTGGCCCACTCGGCGCGACAGTACGGGAGGGCGTGTGATGAGTCTTGGTGAAGATCAGGACATGGAGTTAACGCGGCACATTCCAGTCATGCTGGAAGAGGTCATCAGGGCGCTTCAGCCGGAGGCTGGACAACTCGTTGTAGATGGCACATTCGGAGCGGGGGGATATACGCGCCGGATCCTCGAAACGGGTGCTTCGGTGATCGCTATTGACCGCGACCCGACAGCAATAGCCACCGGGCGAGCCATGGAAACCGAGTTTCCCGGGCAGCTTACGCTGGTTCAATCGATATTCTCGCGGCTCGACGACGCCACCGGCGGTCAGATGCTGGACGGTGTTGTTCTCGATATCGGCGTCTCCTCAATGCAGATCGACGAGGCGGAGCGCGGGTTTTCGTTCCAGAAGGACGGGCCGCTCGACATGCGAATGTCGGGTGAGGGCGTCAGTGCTGCCGATGTGGTCAACCAGATGAAGCTGGGCGACCTTGCGCGGATATTCAATTTTCTCGGCGAGGAGCATCAGGCGGGGCGCATCGCTCGCATGATCGAAAAGCGCCGTGCGAGCGAACCTTTTACCCGTACCCGCGATCTGGCGAATTCCATCGAGGCGCTGGTCGGGCGCAATCCCAAAAGCCATATCCACCCGGCGACCCGTGTTTTTCAGGCGCTGCGCATCTTCGTCAATGATGAACTTGGCGAACTGGTGCGTGCGCTCCACGCGGCGGAACGGGTGCTGAAGCCTGGCGGGCGTCTGGTGGTGGTAACATTCCATTCGCTGGAGGATCGCATCGTCAAGCGCTTCTTTGCGGATCGAGCGGGCAGCCGTGGCGGATCGCGCCATATGCCGGAAGTACAGGTGCGGCTCGCCACGTTCGAACCGATCGGCAAGGGCATGGTTGCCGCGTCGGATCATGAGGCTGAGCACAATCCGAGAGCGCGTTCGGCCAAGCTTCGCGCCGCCATCCGTACCGCCAATCCGGCGCTGCCGGAAGATCATTCCGTTTTCGGCCTGCCAAGGCTGAACCGTCTTCAATCCGTCGACAGGAGCTGACCAGTTGCTTCGTACTTTCGATTTAATCCTGATCGTTGCGATGATTGTGGCAGCCGCCGTCACCTACACCATCAAGCATGGTGCGGAGAAGCAACTGGCTGATATTCGTCAGCTGGAGCGGCGGATCAGCGCCGAAAAGGACACGTTGATCCTTTTGAAGGCCGACTGGAGCTTGCTCACGCAGCCCAGCCGGTTGCAGAAGCTTGCCCATATCTACGAGGCCCAGCTCAATCTACAGCCGGTCGACGGACGCCAGTTTGTACACGCCAGCGAACTTCCCGTCCGCCCGGCGAATGTCGCGCCCGATCCTATGGACCCGGAGACGAGCGTGGCTGAAATTCTTGCCGGACAGGACAGCATCAAGACAGGGAGCGTTCGGACCAGCACCCACCAGCCTACAAGACAGGCGATCGTCATTCCGGCGGTCAGGCCAGCAAGGGCGGGGCAGTAAGCATGAGCCAGATTTCGGTCAAGCGGGGCATTGCCGGGAAGTCCACATCGGGGTCGATGACGACGCCCGCTATCGCCGTTGTCGGCCAGCGCAAAAAGACGGGCAACCGCGCGCGCAATCGCGTCATCATGGCCATGGCCTGCTTCACAGCCATCTATGCCGTGATTGGCGGAAGGCTCGTCTATTATGGCCTGCAGGACTACGACACGTCGGGCTACAGCGGCCCACGCGTCAGCGGGCTTGCGAACAGGCCCGACCTGCTGGATCGAAACGGTGAAGTTCTCGCAACTGATATCAAGACCGCTTCGCTTTTTGCCGAACCGCGCCGCATCGTCGATCCGGACGAAACAATTGAAATGCTTTCTACCGTTCTGCCCGACCTTGACTGGGAGCAGACCTATCGTCGCCTGAAGAGCGGCGCCGGTTTTATCTGGATCAAGCGCGAACTGACGCCGCGCCAGCAGAGCCAGATCATGGCGCTCGGCCTGCCGGGGATCGGTTTCCGCACGGAGAAAAGCCGCTTCTATCCTGGCGGGCCGACGGCTTCCCATATTCTGGGTCTCGTCAATATCGACAATCAGGGCATCGCGGGTCTTGAGAAATATATAGACGATCAGGGCCTGAGCGACTTGCGCGCGGCGGGCCTCGCCTCGCCGCAGGCGCTTGAACCGGTCAATCTGTCGATTGATCTGCGCGTGCAGCACGTTGTCCGCGACGAAATTGTGCAGGCCATGGAGCGTTACCGGGCAATCGCCGCTGGCGCTGTGGTGCTGAACGCCAAGACGGGTGAAGTGGTCGCCATGGCCTCTGTGCCGGACTTTGACCCCAACAATCCGGTCAATGCGCTTGATAAGGATCACCTGAACCGTATGTCGGCGGGCGTCTATGAGATGGGCTCGACCATCAAGAGCTTCACGACAGCGATGGCGCTCAATTCCGGCAAGGTGAACATGAGCAGCACCTTCGATGCAACGCGCCCGATCACCATCGGCCGCCAGACGATCCGGGACTTCCACGGCAAGGGGCGTGTTCTTACGCTGCCGGAAGTGTTCCTGTACTCCTCCAACATCGGTTCGGCGCGCGAAGCGGATGTGGTCGGTATCGAGGGGCATCGGGAGTTCCTTGTTCGGCTCGGCCTGCTAAGCCGCATGCAGACGGAACTTCCGGAAGTGGCCACACCGACAGAACCAAAAGTCTGGAAGAAGGTCCATTCGATCACGGCGTCGTTCGGGCATGGCTTCACGACCACCCCGCTGCAAACGGCGGTGGGTGCTGCGGCCCTGATGAACGGCGGAAAGCTGATACCGCCGACCTTCTTTCCGCGCACGCAAGAAGAAGCGAATGCGATTGCGACACAGGTTGTGACCCCGCAGACCAGCAAGAATATGCGTTATCTCTATTGGCTGAACGCCCAGAAAGGCACGGGCGGCTCGGGCAAGAGAGCGACTGTGCCCGGCTATCGCGTTGGCGGAAAGACGGGTACGGCGGAGAAAGTGGTCAATGGCCGCTATTCAAAGGATACGCGGTTTAACGCCTTCCTTGCCGCGTTCCCGATGGACGATCCGCAATACATTGTCCTGACGATTATCGACGAGCCAAAACCGGAAGAGGGCAAGGTGTCGGCGACAGCGGGCATGAACGCTGCGCCGATGGTTGCCAATATCATTCGTCGTTCTGCACCGTTTCTTGGCGTAAAGCCTGAATTCGGCCAAGAAGGTTCGCATTTGCTTGTTTCGAATGAGTGATTCTGCGGCGCGGATGACCTTCGGGTTCTGATGGCCGCCATGGGAAGAATAGACATTGATGAAACTGAAGGACATTTCCGGCCTGCCGCTCTCTGCCGATAAAATGCTGGAAAGCATAGATATTTCCGGCCTGACATCCGACTCGCGCGAAGTCAGGGCAGGTTTTCTTTTCGCTGCGCTCAAAGGTTCGAGAGCGGACGGCGGCAGCTACGCTTCCGACGCTGTGGCCAAGGGAGCCGCGGCGATCATCACGGGAAAGGACATGGCGATCAGCAATGTCCCCGTTCCGGTATTCCACGTCGAAGACCCGCGGCATGTTTTTGCCATGGCCGCTGCACGCTTCTATGGCAAGCAGCCCGACATCATGGCGGCGATAACGGGAACCAGTGGCAAGACGTCGGTTGCGTCTTTCACGCGCCAGATCTGGGCCCATGCCGGTTTCAGCGCCGCGAGCATCGGCACGACCGGCGTGGTATCCCCAACCCGCAATGAATATGGCACGCTGACCACGCCCGATCCGGTGGCGCTTCATGCCCTGCTCAAGGAACTGGCGGAGGAAGGCGTGACGCACGCTTCCATGGAAGCTTCCTCGCATGGCCTCGATCAGCGCCGTCTCGATGGCGTAAAGCTCGCGGTTGGCGCCTTTACCAATCTCGGTCGCGACCATATGGACTATCACCCAACGATCGAGTCCTACCTTGCGGCCAAGATGCGGCTGTTCGATACGCTCCTTCCCAAAAGGGCTCCGGCGGTTATTTTCGCCGATGACGAGTTTTCCGCTCCCGCCACGGAACATGCGCGCAATGCAGGCCTGAATGTGCTCACGGTCGGGCGCAAAGGGCAGTTCATCTCCATCAAGCGCGTCGAGCATGAACGTTTCCGCCAGCATATCGAGGTGGAGGCGGATGGTCATATTTATGAAATCGCATTGCCGCTGGCCGGTGATTTTCAGGTGGCGAACGCGCTGGTTTCCGCCGGTATAGCCATGGCGACGGGCGTTCCCGCCGCAGCCGCCATGCGCGCGCTGGAGACGCTGAAAGGCGCGCCCGGGCGGCTCGACCTCATTGGCGCGACAGAGGACGGCGCACCCGCTTATGTCGATTATGCCCACAAACCGGACGCGCTCGAAAATGTGCTGTCGTCCGTCCGGCCCTTCACCACAGGCCGCGTGATCGTTGTGTTCGGGTGCGGCGGTGATCGCGACAGGGGCAAGCGCCCGATCATGGGCGAAATCGCAATTCGTCTGGCGGATGTGGTTATTGTAACGGATGACAATCCGCGTTCGGAAGTACCGGAAGCAATTCGGGCGGAAATCCTTGTTGCCGCTCCCGGCGCTATCGAGATCGGCGATCGACGCGCGGCGATCAAGGAAGCCGTGCGCATGATGAAGGCGGGCGATACGCTGATCGTGGCCGGAAAAGGCCATGAGGAGGGGCAGACGGTCGGAGCGATCGTGCTTCCGTTCTCGGATCATACCGAGGTTGCCCAGGCTCTGCGGGAGCGTTTGCTATGAGCTGGTTATGGACCTCGACGGACATGGCGGAGGCGATGGGCGGACGGCCCCTCGGCGCGCTTCCGGAGGGGATTACCGGCATTTCCATCGATACACGGACGATCACGCCCGGCGAGGCGTTTTTTGCGATCAGGGGCGAAAGTTTCGACGGCCACGACTTTGCCAGCGCTGCGCAGGCCGCCGGTGCGGCGTTGATCGTCGTCGCGGAATCCAAGCTTCCGGCACTTGGCAAGCTGACCATGCCGATGATCGTCGTCGATGATGTTCTGGCGGGGCTGGTGCGGCTTGGAATTGCAGGCCGTGACAGGTCAAATGCCCAGATCATCGCTGTCACCGGATCGGTCGGCAAGACGACGACCAAGGAAGCGTTGCGGCATGCCCTGTCTTCCGTCGGAAACGTGCACGCTTCCGTCGCCTCCTTCAATAATCACTGGGGTGTTCCGCTTACTCTTGCGAGGATGCCAGCCGATACGGACTATGGCATTTTCGAAATCGGCATGAACCACCCCGGCGAAATCCGCCCGCTGGTGAAGCTTGTGCGCCCGCATGTGGCGATCATTACGCGGATCGCACCGGCGCATCTCGGCCATTTTAAAAATCTGGAAGAGATCGCTCTCGCGAAAGCCGAGATATTCGAAGGTGTGGTGCCCGGCGGCTACGTTCTGCTCAATCGGGATGACCGCTTCTTCAAGTTTCTGGAGAAGCAGGCACGGCTTGCCGGTGTCGAGCATGTCCTGAGTTATGGTGAAAACGCGCGCGCGACCTATCGCCTTCGTTCCGTGAAATTGCTGCCGGAATGCTCTTGCCTGACCGTGCGTCTGGCGGGGCAGGAGGTTGCGGCCAAGATCGGCGCGCCGGGAAGGCATATTGTCCAGAACGTGCTTGCGGTTCTTGGCGCTGCGCATCTGGTTGGCGCGGATATCGCGAAAGTCTCTCTAGCGCTGTCGAGCCTGACGGCTGAGGCCGGACGCGGCGCTCGCCTGAGACTGGAGCATCCGTCCGGTGGCTCCTTTACGGTGATTGACGAGAGTTACAACGCCAATCCGGTTTCCATGCGTGCCGCGATCGATCTTCTCGCGTCTTGTCAGCCGGAGGGCAGGGGACGCCGTGTCGCTGTTCTCGGCGACATGCTGGAACTGGGCAAGTATTCCCGGAAACTTCATGCCGACCTTGCGGAACCACTGATGAAAGCGGGCGTAAACGTGATTTTCCTTGGCGGACCGGATATGGTGGCGCTGAAAGAAAGCTTGCCTGTTGAGTTTCCGGTCGAATACAGGCAGAGCGTCAACGAACTTTCGCCGCTGGTGCTCAAGAGCGTCCGTCCCGGCGATGTGCTGATGATCAAGTCCTCGAAAGGGATCGCCTTTTCGAAGATCGTCAAGAATCTGGCTGAAAAATTTTACGCGAGCGAGCCGGTCAATCCGGCTGAATAACTTTTCCGAGTGGGGACCACGAATCTAAATGCTTATTTTGCTGACCACGATTGCCGAGCAGTTCCCGCTCTTCAACGTCTTTCGCTACATCACGTTCCGTACTGGCGGCGCTCTGATCACCTCGGCGCTGATTGTTTTCCTGTTCGGGCCAGCGATCATCAATTCTCTTCGCGTTCGTCAGGGAAAGGGCCAGCCTATTCGCGCCGACGGGCCGCAAACCCATTTCAAGAAAGCCGGTACACCGACGATGGGCGGTTTGATGATCCTGACGGGTATCGTCATTTCGTCGCTTCTCTGGGCCAATCTTTCGAGTGTTTATGTCTGGGTGGTATTGCTGGTGACGCTCGGTTTCGGAGCGATCGGCTTTTATGACGACTATCTCAAGGTCACGAAGCAGTCCGACAAGGGCTTTTCCGGCAAGGCACGGCTTGGTTTCGAGTTTGTTATCGCGGCGATTGCCGCTTGGGTTCTGATGCGTGCCGGTCAGGAGCCATTTTCGTCGTCGCTGACCTTCCCGTTCATCAAGGATTTCCTGCTCAATCTCGGCTGGTTCTTCATTCCTTTTGCGGCCTTCGTCATTGTTGGCGCCGGCAATGCGGTTAATTTTACCGACGGTCTCGATGGCCTGGCGACCGTGCCGGTGATGATTGCGGCGGCTTCCTTCGGCGTCATCGCCTATCTCGCCGGTAACGCCATCTTCGCGGACTACCTGCAAATCCATTTCACGCCGGGTACTGGCGAGCTTGCCGTCATTTTGGGTGCGGTCATCGGCGCGGGCCTTGGTTTTCTCTGGTTCAATGCGCCTCCTGCGGCCATTTTCATGGGAGACACCGGCTCACTGGCGCTGGGCGGCCTCATCGGTTCCGTGGCCGTCGCGACCAAGCATGAGATCGTTCTTGCCATCATTGGCGGCGTCTTCGTCATGGAAGCGCTCTCGGTCATCATTCAGGTCGGCTATTTCAAGATGACCGGCAAGCGCGTGTTCCTGATGGCGCCGATCCATCACCATTTTGAAAAGAAGGGGTGGACCGAAAGCCAGGTCGTTATCCGCTTCTGGATCATCGCTGTCATTCTGGCCCTGATCGGCCTTTCAACGCTCAAGCTGAGGTAAGACGCGAAGATGATCCCGGTTCGCTCAATGAACGGAAAATTGGTCGCTCTTTTCGGACTGGGCGGTTCGGGGCTCGCGACAGCGGAAGCCATTGTCGCGGGTGGCGCAAACGTCATCGCCTGGGACGATAATCCGGAAAGCGTTGCGAAAGCTGAAGCTGCGGGCATTCCCGTCGGCGACCTGCGACAAGTGAACTGGAAGCAGTTCGCCTCGTTCATTCTTTCTCCGGGCGTTCCGCTGACCCACCCGAAACCGCATTGGAGCGTCGATCTGGCGCGTGCGGCTGGCGTTGAAATCATCGGCGATGTGGAACTTTTTGCACGGGAGCGCAATCTGGCGGGCGAGGATTGCCCTTTCATCGCGATCACCGGAACCAACGGCAAATCGACAACCACGGCGCTGATCGCGCATATCATAAAGTCGGCAGGGCGCGATATTCAGCTTGGCGGCAATATCGGAACGGCGGTGCTGACGCTGGAAGCGCCCGCAGCGGGCCGTCATTACGTTGTCGAGTGCTCATCATACCAGATCGATCTCGCACCATCGATAAACCCCAGCGCGGGCATCCTGCTCAACCTGACGCCGGATCATCTCGACCGGCACGGCACGATGCAGCACTATGCCGAAATCAAGGAACGCCTCGTTGCCGGGAGTGACATTGCAATCGTGGGTGTTGATGACAGCTACTGTGTGGAAATCGCGGACCGTCTGGAACGGGCGGGAAAGCGGGTGATCCGCATTTCCAAGCGTCTTCCGCTCGTTGACGGCTACTATGCCGATGGCGCAGACCTCTATCGGGCGCGCGGCGGCACTGCGGAAAAGATCGCATCGCTTGCGGGCATAGGCTCGTTGCGCGGCGAGCACAATGCGCAGAATGCCCTGGCGGCGTTAGCTGCCTGCGAAACGGCCGGGCTGTCGCTCGATGAAATCCGAAACGGGCTCGCAAGCTTTCCGGGGCTGACGCACCGCATGGAACAGGTCGCCCGGCAGGGCAAGGTGCTGTTCATAAACGATTCCAAGGCAACCAATGCGGAAGCCGCCGCACCCGCGCTTTCATCATTTGAACGGGTTTACTGGATTGCTGGCGGCCTGCCCAAAAAGGGCGGCATAAGCGCGTTGGCGGGCTTTTTCCCGCGTATAGCCAAGGCCTATCTGATCGGCGAAGCGGCGGCGGAGTTCGCAGCGACGCTGGGCGATGCCGCCCCTTACGAAATTTCGGGCGCGCTTCAGGCAGCGGTCGCCCATGCTGCCCATGATGCTGCGGCCGATGGTGGCGATGAAGCGGTAGTCCTGCTTTCGCCCGCCTGTGCGAGTTTTGACCAGTTTCCGAATTTTGAAAAACGCGGCGATGCATTCCGCGACGCCGTACTGGCGCTTGAGGGCGCAAAGCCGATTGAGGGGGCAAGCTGATGGTAAGCCGTGTTGATCGAGGTGCAGCGGCAAATTGGTGGTGGACGATCGATCGCTATTTTCTGGCGGCGTTCATACTACTGATGGGGCTTGGCATTCTGTTGTCCTTTGCAGCGAGCCCCGCCGTGGCGGAGCGCATCGGTCTGGAAAGCTATCACTTCATCGAGCGCCAGGCTTTTTTCACGCTTCCCGCTATCGTCGTCATGTTCGGCGTTTCGTTCATGGCGCCCAAGCAGGTCCGGCGCTTCGCCTTCATCATGCTCGGTTTCTCCCTTCTGGCGATGATCGGCGCACTGTTCTTCGGTATCGAGGTCAAGGGGGCACGGCGCTGGATCTCGCTGGCGGGTGTGTCCATTCAGCCATCCGAGTTCATGAAACCGGCCTTTGTGGTCGTTTGCGCATGGCTTTTCGCCGAACATGAACGCCGCCCGGATATCCCGGGAAATCTCTTCGCGATGCTGTTGTTCGGGGCAGTTGTCGCATTGCTGATCGCCCAGCCCGACCTTGGCCAGACGATCCTGATCGCCGGAACATGGGGTGCCATGTTTTTCATGGCTGGAGTGCCGTGGTTCTGGATATTGCTGCTCGGTGTGCTGGCCGTAGGCGGCTTTCTCGGGGCCTATACGATCCTGCCGCACGTCGCCGGACGTATGGACCGATTTTTGACGGGTGAAGGCGATACGTTCCAGGTGGATGCGGGACGTGAGGCGATCATCCGCGGCGGCTGGTTCGGTCAGGGACCGGGCGAGGGAACCATCAAACGTATCATTCCCGATAGTCACACCGACTTTATCTTCTCCGTCGCCGCTGAAGAGTTCGGTATTGTACTGTGCATGCTGATCATGCTGATCTTCGCCTTCGTGGTTCTGCGGGGACTGAACATCGCGCTGAAGGAGCGTGATGCGTTTACACGGCTTTCGGTTGCCGGGCTGGTCATTCTCTTCGGTTTCCAGTCGATCATCAACATGTCGGTGAACTTGCACCTGATGCCTGCAAAGGGCATGACGCTGCCGTTCATTTCCTATGGCGGTTCGTCGCTAATCGCGGTTGCTGTGTCGATGGGGTTGCTCCTTGCGCTCACCCGCCGCAGGCCAGAGGCGCGCATGTCGGCGACAATCGGCAAAGCGCAGCGCGATCTGGCCATCGCGTCCTGAATTATCGGAACTGGTATGACTAAAGATACAATCGTTTTGAGCGCCGGTGGCACGGGTGGCCATCTTTTTCCGGCGGAAGCTCTCGCGCATGAGCTTATCGCGCGCGGGTGGGACGTTCATCTGGTGACGGATGATCGCGCCGAACGCTTCACTGGCGCATTCCCCGGACAGATTCACGTCGTTCGTTCGGCGACCATCGCCGGAAAGAACCCGATCAGTCTGGCTCGAACCTTCTGGAAATTATGGCAGGGAAATCTCGAATCCCGAGCATTGTTTCGGCGGTTGAAGCCGAAAGCGGCAGTTGGCTTCGGCGGTTATCCAACCCTGCCTCCGCTTTATGCGGCAACGGCAATGGGAATTCCGTCTATCGTCCACGAGCAGAACGCCGTGATGGGCCGGGCCAACAAGGCGTTGGCGTCCCGCGTGAAGGCCATCGCGGGCGGTTTCCTTCCCGATACAGGTGGTGTGTATGCACAGAAAACGGTGGTGACCGGCAATCCGGTACGCCCCGCCGTTCTGGAGCAGGTGGGCAAGCCATATGTGCCTGCCGTCGCGGAACAACCCTTCCATTTTCTTGTTTTTGGCGGAAGCCAGGGCGCGCAGTTTTTCTCGACAGCAATTCCGGCGGCAATCAGACTTCTGCCAGAAACGCTTCGCTCGCGTCTGGTGTTGACGCAACAGGCGCGTGGCGAGGATGAGGCGCAGGTCCGCGCAGCCTTTGAAGACATTGGCGTGAAGGCGGACGTGGCCCCCTTCTTCAAGGACATGCCGCGCCGCATGGCCGAGGCGCATTTCGTGATGTCGCGTTCCGGCGCGTCAACCGTTTCGGAGATTGCGGCGATCGGCAGGCCAGCGGTTCTTGTGCCGTTTCCCTATGCGCTGGACCACGATCAGGCTGCGAATGCGGCTGCCTTGCAGGCGGCAGGAGGGGCGGAAGTGATCAGGCAGGCGGAACTCTCGCCGGAACGGATAGCCGCCATTCTGACTGACGCGATGAACGAGCCGGAGCGCCTTGCCCGCATTGCGGAGAATGCGCGCAGTGTCGGCAAACCTGACGCAACGCGGTTGCTTGCTGACCTCACAGAGGTTATTGCATCCGGCAAAACTGTTACGGAATTCAAAAAAGGAGAGCGGCCATGAAGATGCCGCCGAATATCGGCCTCGTGCATTTTATCGGAATTGGCGGCATCGGGATGAGCGGCATCGCCGAAGTGCTGCACAATCTTGGCTACAAGGTTCAGGGTTCCGATCAGTCGGACGGCGCGAATGTGCAGCGCCTGCGCGACAAGGGTATCGAGATCTTTGTCGGTCATACGGCGGAGAATCTTGGAGCAGCGGAAGTCGTTGTCGTTTCGACGGCTATCAGGAAAACCAACCCGGAACTGATCGCCGCGCGCGAGAAACTCCTCCCCGTCGTTCGCCGTGCCGAGATGCTGGCCGAGTTGATGCGTTTCAGGCAAGCGGTCGCCATCGGCGGTACACATGGAAAGACGACAACGACGTCGATGGTCGCCACGCTGCTCGATGCGGGCAAGCTCGATCCGACTGTTATCAATGGCGGCATCATCAACGCCTACGGCACCAACGCCCGCATGGGCGAGGGCGAGTGGATGGTGGTCGAAGCCGATGAAAGCGATGGCACCTTCCTGAAGCTTCCGGCCGATGTTGCGGTGGTTACGAATATCGACCCCGAGCATCTGGACCATTACGGCTCTTTCGACAAGGTGCGGGAGGCATTCCGGCAGTTCGTCGAGAATGTTCCGTTCTACGGCTTCGGAGTGATGTGTCTCGACCATCCTGAAGTTCAGGCGCTTGTGTCGCGCATCGAGGATCGTCGCGTCATCACCTATGGCGAGAATCCGCAAGCGGACGTGCGCTTTATGAATCACGCCATGGATGGCGCATCCTCGACTTTCGATGTGCTCATCAACAAGCGCAAGACGGGCGAGACGATCGAGATCAATGGGTTGCGCCTGCCTATGCCGGGGCGCCACAACGTCTCCAATGCCACGGCGGCGATTGCGGTGGCGCGTGAGCTTGGGATTTCGCCAGATGATATCAAGCGCGGCCTGTCGTCGTTCGGCGGCGTCAAACGCCGTTTCACCCATACGGGCTCGTGGGATGGCGTTGAGATCTTCGATGATTACGGTCATCATCCCGTCGAGATCAAGGCGGTTTTGAGGGCGGCGCGCGATGCGACCAAGGGACGGGTGATCGCAATAGCCCAGCCTCATCGCTACTCGCGGCTGCATGATCTCTTTGACGAATTCGCGGCCTGCTTCAATGATGCCGATACGATCGTGGTTGCACCGGTCTATGCCGCGGGCGAAGAGCCGATCGACGGCGTAAGCTCCGAGGAACTGGTGTCCCGCATCAAGACTGCGGCGCATCGGGATGCTCGTCATGTCGCCGGTCCGCAGGACATAGCTCCCCTGGTTGCCTCGATTGCCAAGCCCGGCGATTTCGTCGTGTTCCTCGGCGCTGGCAATATCACGCAATGGGCCTATGCCTTGCCCAAGGAACTGGCTGCCCTTTCCTGATCTATGAGGCGGCCCCGATGAAGCAGCTCGCGCGGGAGTTTGACTATGCTGTCGACATTGAACGGTGACACGCTGATCGCGAAACTTGGCGATCGTCTTTCCGGCTTGCGTGGGCGGCTGACGCCCGGCATGGGCATGGACAAGGTGACGTGGTTTCGAACCGGCGGTCCGGCGGAAGTCATGTTCCAGCCTGCCGACGAGGACGATCTTGCTACGTTTTTGCGCGCCGTTCCGGAAGAGTATCCAATTCTTGTCGTCGGCATTGGTTCCAATCTCCTCGTTCGGGACGGCGGCATTCCGGGATTTGTCGTTCGTCTTTCAGCCAAGGGTTTTGGTGAGGTCGAGCAGGTGGGCGATGCCCGATTGCGCGCTGGAACCGCGACGCCCGACAAGCGCGTGGCCGCCGCGGCTCTGGAAGCTGGATTGAGCGGCTTCCACTTCTATCACGGGATTCCCGGTGGCATCGGCGGCGCTCTGCGGATGAATGCGGGCGCCAATGGCGTCGAAACGAGGGAGCGCGTTGTCGAAGTGCGCGCGCTCGACCGGCAAGGCAATCTTCACGTTCTGAGTAATGCCGACATGGGCTATTCCTATCGTCATTCCTCTGTGCCGAAGGATCTGATTTTCACCTCGGCTCTGTTCGAAGGAACGCCGGGCGAGCGCGAGCAGATCAGGCTCGATATGGACGCCGTGCAGCAGCATCGCGAGACGGTTCAGCCGATCCGCGAGAAAACGGGTGGATCGACCTTCAAGAACCCTGCCGAATCGTCGGCCTGGAAAGAGATCGATGCAGCCGGATGCCGTGGATTGACGGTTGGAGGCGCGCAGATGTCGCCTATGCACTGCAATTTCATGATCAATACCGGAAACGCGACCGGATATGACCTCGAAACGCTGGGCGAAACCGTTCGCGCTCGTGTGCTGGAAAACTCCGGCGTCAAACTCGAGTGGGAGATCAAGCGGCTTGGTCATTTTTCCCCGGAGCAGGACGTGCAGGAGTTTCTTGGGCGTCTGCGCTAACCAGCGAAGCGGTGCAATGAGAGTGATCGTTGCCGTCTATCGTTGATATGTCGTTTTGACGTGATGCGACGATATCCGCTTCGGCATGTCTTCTGTCGGGATAGGCCGTCCAGCGAAGCAATATTGCCGTATGCTGGTTGCATTTGGGGCTCCAGCTACACATAAGCGCGAACTGGGCGTGTTTTTTTAAGCGATTTTCCATTGTTGAATCCTCAAGGGGTTGCCACGGAATCAACTCTCTGATTCTTTAGGGTTAAGCGTTTACTGATTTGATTCGACGGGCTTTTCGGCTTGTCAGGGTGTCTGCGGCCTTGCCGCCGGATCGCTCGGACTCTGTCTCAATTCAGATGCTGTGGGGATTGTGTAGGGGATGTCTGGAATGGCTAGGAAGCATGTTGCTGTCTTGATGGGCGGATTTTCATCCGAGCGCCCTGTTAGCCTTTCATCGGGTTCGGCGTGCGCGGATGCGCTGGAGGTCGAGGGATATCGCGTTACGCGCGTCGACGTTACTCGTGATGTGGCAACGGTGCTTTCGGAATTGCGTCCGGATGTTGCTTTCAATGCGCTTCATGGTCCTTTTGGTGAGGATGGTCTTATTCAGGGGATACTTGAGTATCTTCAGATTCCCTACACCCATTCGGGTGTGCTGGCTTCGGCTCTTGCGATGAACAAGGAACAGGCGAAGACCATCGCCAGGGCTGCTGGTATTCCCGTCGCGGAAGCCAGGGTGATGAACCGTTTTGATTTCACGTCAGTTCATCCGATCAAGCCGCCCTATGTGGTCAAGCCGGTCAGCGAGGGGTCGAGTTTCGGTGTCGTTATTGTCAAGGAAGATCAGGCTCATCCGCCGCAGATCATCACCTCTGACGACTGGAAATATGGCGATGAGGTCATGGTGGAGCGCTATATTCATGGGCGGGAACTGACCTGCGCGGTCATGGGTGATGTTGCGCTCGGTGTATGTGAGATCATTCCGGTCGGACATCAGTTTTATGACTATGATTCAAAATACGTTGCTGGCGGATCAAAACATGAATGTCCGGCAAAAATTTCACTAAAAATTTACCAAAAAGTACAAACATTGGCGCTCAAGGCGCATCAAGCGATTGGCTGCAAGGGCGTGAGCCGTTCCGACTTCCGTTATGACGATCGTTTCTCGGAAGATGGGGAGGTGATCTGGTTGGAGGTGAATACGCAGCCGGGCATGACGCCGACGTCTTTGGTGCCGGATATTGCCAGGGCTGCGGGGCATTCTTTCGGTGAATTGTTGAGTTGGATGGTGGAGGACGCATCTTGTTTGCGTTGAAAGGCAAAAACATACGCCCCAAGGGTGGTGTGGCGACGTCTGGCGGGGCGTCGCGTTTTGTCGGGCATCATCCTGTTTTGCCGCGCTTTCTGCGAAAGCCGGCTCGGGCGGCTGTGCGTCTCTTTTCCGGTGAAATTGCATTCCCTCGTTATATCGGAACTGCTGGCGCTGCCGGTTTTCTGGCGCTGACGGGTGTTTACGGCGCTATTGTTGGTGGTCATACGCCTGAGGTCGTCAAGGCGACGACATCCACTTTTGGTTTTGCCGTCGAGGATGTGCGGGTTACCGGAAATGTCGAGACGTCCGAGATCGACGTGCTGGGTGCGCTTGCGCTTGACGGTTCGACGTCGCTGATCGGTGTGGGCGCGGAGGATCTGCGCGCTTCGATTGCTGCTTTGCCATGGGTTGTCTCGGTGGATGTGTTCAAGGTCTATCCGAGCGCAATCAATGTGGCGATCCGGGAGCGGGTGGCCGTCGCAATCTGGCAGCATGATTCGGAGCTTTCGCTCATCGATTCCGACGGCAGGGTCATTGTTCCCTACACGGGCGCACGCCATTCGGATCTGCCGCTGGTGGTTGGCACGGGTGCCGAGACGCATTCCAAGGGATTGATGGCGATGGTCGCTGTTTATCCCGATCTCGCACAGCGGGTTAAAGCCTATCGACGGATCGCTGACCGTCGCTGGGATTTGCTTCTGGATAATGGCGTAACCGTGATGTTGCCGGAGGCTAATGTCGAGGCTGCTCTTGCGAAAATTCAAACCCTCGACGAGGGAGATAATATTCTGTCTCGCGCTATTGTTTCCGTCGATATGCGGCTTGCCGACCGGTTGGTTGTGCGCCTGACGCCCGAGGCTGCGCTGGGCCGCGCCGAGGCGCTGAAGGTGATCGAGAAAAATGCGGGGAGGCGGGTATGAGTTTTCTCACCGGTAAATCGTCTTCGCAAGGTTCGTCGCCGGTGCGTCGGACGCGTTCGATGACCGTTCTCGATGTTGGTTCCAGCAAGGTGACCTGCATTATCGCGCGCCTTCGCCCGCGCGAGGAGAGTGTTCATCTTCCCGGTCGTACGCATCGCGTTGAAATTCTGGGTATCGGGCATCAGCAGTCGCGTGGCGTGAAGTCTGGCGTCATCATCGATCTGGATGCGGCGGAGCAGGCCATTCGGCTCGCTGTGGATGCTGCCGAGCGGATGGCCGGTCTGACTGTTGAAAGCCTGATCGTGAATTTCTCCTCCGGGCGTCTCAAGAGCGAGACGTTTTCGGCAAGCATCAGCCTTGGCGGGCACGAGGTAGACAAGGCCGATATCCGCAAGGTTCTGGCCGCTGGCGCCAAGCAGGCGCTGGTGACGGAGCGGCAGCTCATTCATTCGATTCCGGTCGGTTATACGCTTGATGGCGAGCGCGGTATTCGCGATCCGCTCGGCATGCTTGGTGATGCTCTCGGCGTCGACATGCATGTGCTGACGGCTGACGCGGCGCCGCTGCGCAATCTGGAACTTTGCGTCAATCGCTGTCACCTCTCGGTCGAGGCGATGATTGCGACGCCTTATGCCAGCGGTCTTGCGGCGCTCGTTGACGATGAGGCGGAAATGGGTGCGGCTTGCATCGATATGGGCGGCGGCACGACGACGATTTCCGTTTTTTCGGAAGGCAAGTTCATTCATGCGGACGCCATCGCAATCGGCGGGCACCATGTGACGATGGACCTGGCCCGTGGTCTTTCAGCGCGCATGGAAGACGCCGAACGTCTTAAGGTCATGCACGGATCGGCGCTGCCCAGCGCAGCCGACGACCGTGACCTGATTTCGATTCCACCGCTCGGGGATGATGGACGGGATGTTCCCAACCAGTATCCGCGGGCGATCCTGACCAGAATTATTCGCGCACGCGTCGAGGAAACCCTCGAACTGGTTCGCGACCGTCTCCAGCAGTCGGGTCTGGGCCATATCGTCGGAAAGCGCGTGGTGCTGACCGGTGGTGCAAGCCAGCTTAGCGGCTTGCCCGAAGTGGCCCGGCGTATTCTGGCCCGCAATGTCCGGATCGGTCGACCACTCGGCGTGGCAGGCCTGCCGGAAGCGGCGAAGGGTCCGGCATTTGCGACTGCGATAGGTCTGCTGATCTATCCGCAGGTCGCTGGAATTGAGGAACGGAACGTCAAGGCGGGCTCCGAACCTCTCATGACAGGAACTGGTGGGCGTATTCAGCGTATCGGCCAATGGCTGAAAGAGAGTTTTTAACCAATCCCCGGGGAAACCCATTCGACACCGTATCGGCGAAACGGTGAAACGGCGAGAAGGAACTAGAGCTATGACAATCAATCTGCAAAAGCCGGATATTACCGAACTGAAGCCACGGATCACCGTGTTCGGCGTTGGCGGCGGCGGTGGCAACGCGGTCAACAACATGATCAATGCCGGGTTGCGCGGTGTTGATTTCGTTGTGGCGAATACGGACGCACAGGCTCTGACCCAGTCGCGGGCAGAGCGCATCGTCCAGCTCGGTGCTGCTGTCACCGAAGGTCTGGGCGCAGGCTCGCAGCCTGAAGTCGGTCGCGCTGCGGCCGAGGAATGCATCGACGAGATCAATGACCATCTTTCCGGTACCCATATGTGCTTCGTCACCGCCGGCATGGGCGGTGGCACGGGTACGGGCGCTGCCCCGGTCGTTGCTCGCGCAGCCCGCGAAAAGGGCATCCTGACCGTTGGCGTCGTGACCAAGCCGTTCCATTTCGAAGGTCAGCGCCGCATGAAGACGGCTGATCTCGGCATTGAAGAACTGCAGAAGAATGTCGACACCCTGATCGTCATTCCGAACCAGAATCTTTTTCGTATCGCCAACGACAAGACAACCTTCGCCGATGCATTCGCAATGGCCGACCAGGTTCTCTATTCGGGCGTTGCCTGCATCACCGACCTGATGGTCAAGGAAGGTTTGATCAATCTCGACTTTGCCGACGTGCGCTCGGTCATGCGCGAGATGGGCAAGGCAATGATGGGCACCGGCGAAGCATCGGGCGATGGCCGCGCAATGGCCGCTGCGGAAGCCGCGATCGCCAATCCGCTCCTCGACGAAACGTCGATGAGGGGCGCGAAGGGCCTCCTGATCTCGATCACCGGCGGTCGCGACATGACGCTGTTCGAAGTCGACGAAGCGGCGACACGCATCCGCGAGGAAGTGGATCAGGATGCAAACATCATCCTTGGCGCGACCTTCGACGAAGGCCTCGAAGGCGTCATCCGCGTTTCCGTCGTTGCAACTGGTATTGACAAAGTGATGGGAGAATCGGCGCCAGCGCCGATGGAATTTCGCCAGCCTTTGAAGCCAGTGGTCAAGCCGGTCGCCCAGGCGACGCAGCAGCACGCTCCGGCACCGCGTCCTCTTGAGCAACAGGTGACTGCCAGTCCCCGCACAGCAGATCCGATTGCCGCAGTAATTCAGGCTTCCGAAGTTCAGGTTCCGGGCTTTGCCGCACCGGCAGAACCTGAGCATCGTCCGCAGAGCCGCCTGTTCCAGGCGCCTCCGGCTGAAATGGTACAGCAGGCGGCTCCGGTCGCTCCGCGCCCCGTTGCCCCGCAGCCGCAGCCTCGCGCACCGGAAATGGCTGAGCGTCCGGCTCCGCGCATGCCAAACATCGAGGATTTCCCGCCTGTCGTTCAGGCGGAGATCGATCGTCGTGTCAACACTGCTCCGGAAGTACAGGAAGATCGCGGTCCGATGGGCCTGCTGAAGCGGCTGACGCATGGTCTGTCGCGCCGTGAAGATGATGCCGCCCGGCTGGAGCCAGCGCAGCCTCGCGAACCGGCCATGCGTGCGGCCGAACCGCGCCGCTCGCTTTCCCAGGATGCGTCGATCTATGCGCCCCGCCGCGGCCAGCTTGACGATCAGGGCCGTACCCAGCCGCAGTCCCGTCAGGCGCCTGACGACGACCAGCTGGAAATCCCGGCATTCCTTCGCCGGCAAGCCAACTAACCATCGCGTTCCAGGAAACTTACACGCTTGGCCCCGTCATTGAAAAATGGCGGGGCTTTCATTTAACATTTTGGAATCCCGTGGATTTTCCCTTCTCAACGGAATCTTAATCGCGTAACAAAAAGTAAGAAACCGTGATTTGGACGGTGGCCTTCGCGGCAGTATCTTGCCGCCCCGTGGGGCATAACCGCTGTGATTCTTGAATCGCGGCTTTTTGGGCGCAAGGCAATAGATGCCGAGTGGCTGTTATTGGGTGCGCTGCGTATCCATTGGGTGCTTTTAGAGGCAATGCTATGGGGTTAGGTTTTCGCGGTTATCAAACCACATTGAATGATCGTATCTCTCTTTCAGGCGTTGGCGTCCATTCGGGCACCCCTGTGACGATTACGTTCCTTCCTGCCGATCCCGATACCGGCGTTGTTTTCCACCGTACCGATGTTGGTGCCGGGCAGGGCGAGCTTCGGGCATTGGTGACCGAAATCGGCGCGACGGATCTCAGCACCTGCCTGAAGAATCGCGCAGGCGTTCAGGTATGCACGACCGAGCACGTCATGTCCGCCATTGCAGGACTTGGGATCGATAATCTGCTCATCGAGATCGATGCGCCGGAAGTGCCCATTCTTGATGGCGCCGCGACCATGTTCCTTGACGCGTTCGAGCAGGTCGGTCTAGCGGTTCAGGCTGTCAAACGGCGATATATTCGCGTCGTCAAACCTGTGCGGATTGAATTTGGCGGCTCCTGGGCGGAGTTCCGTCCTTATGACGGTACCCGCTTCGAGGTGGAGATCGATTTCGATACGCCGGTGATCGGGCGCCAGATGTTCGCGGGCGATATGAACAGCACCGTTTTCCGCGGCGAAATTTCGCGGGCGCGCACGTTCGGCTTCATGCGTGATGTCGAAAAGCTCTGGGCCTCGGGCCATGCGCTTGGATCGTCGCTCGATAATTCCCTTGTCATTGGCGATGACAACACAGTTATCAATCCAGGTGGCCTGCGCTATCCGGACGAGTTTGTGCGCCACAAGACGCTGGACGCCGTGGGCGATCTGGCGCTTGCTGGCGCACCTTTCATCGGCTGTTTCCGTTCTTACAAGGGCGGGCATCGCCTGAACGCGGCGACCTTGCGGGCGCTTCTGTCGGATTTGACGGCTTTCGAGATCGTTGAATCGTCGGGACGCCGCGAGCGCGGGCGCGGCGGCGATCTGATCGCGGTAAGCGCTCCGGCCTTCACGCCGTGGACGTTGTGAGATAACCTGCCGGTTCGCACAGGCTTTTCACCGTATTTCAAGTTGTCGCCACAAAATTGAACCAGTTTCCGGCATTTAGATTGCCGATTCATTTGGCTTGTGGTTTATGAACGGCCACGCGCCATCGGTGAGGATCGAGACGAGTGATTATGCCCGCTTGGGCCGGAGACAGCATGATAACTTTGAAATTGCCGGTAATTGCGAAGAAGAGCGGCAAAGTCCGCGCGGCTTTGATGGTCAGTGCACTTGCCGGGTTGTCGCTGGTTTCCGGTTGCGCCTCCAAGGAGCAGGATATCGACCTCGCAAGCTATGTCGATACGATTGAACCGGCAGATACGCTTTACAATCAGGGCCTTGCCAATCTCAATTCCGGCAACCTGAAGGAAGCTTCGGCGAAGTTCGCGGCAATCGACCGGCAACATCCATATTCCGAGTATGCGCGCAAGGCGCTCGTGATGTCGGCGTTCACGAATTATCGGCAGGGAAATTATGACGAGGCGATCACGAGTGCCCGTCGCTATGTTTCCCTCTATCCGACCTCCGAGGAAGCAGCCTACGCCTATTACATTGCCGGTCTCGCCTATTATCGTCAGATCCCCGACATAACGCGCGAACAGAGCGTGACCAGAAAGGCCATTCAGGCCTTGAACGAGGTCGTGGAGCGGTATCCCGAATCCGAATATGTTGAGGATTCGAAGGCAAAGATCCGTTTCGCCCGTGACCAGCTCGCCGGGAAGGAAATGCAGATCGGCCGCTATTATCTTGAACGCAAGGAATATCTGGCTGCGATCAAGCGCTTCCGTGGCGTTGTCGAGCAATATTCGAACACGCGCCATATCGAGGAAGCTCTGGCTCGCCTGACGGAAGCCTATTATGCGCTTGGCCTGACATCGGAGGCGCAGACCGCTGCAGCAGTTCTCGGACAGAACTATCCGGCGAGCCAATGGTACAAGGATTCCTACAAGCTTCTGCAATCGGGTGGCCTGGAACCGCGTGAGAACGCAGGATCCTGGCTTTCGAAAGCCGCATCGGCCATTACCGGCGGCGGCAATGGCGCCTAACCTGTAGCGACGGTCATGCTGGCACAATTATCGATCCGCGATATCGTCCTGATCGAGCGGCTTGATATTGAGTTTCGCCAAGGGCTCTCCGTCCTGACAGGCGAAACCGGCGCCGGCAAATCCATCCTGCTCGATTCGTTGTCACTGGCGCTTGGCGCCAGAGGCGATGCGTCGCTGGTTCGTCATGGTGCGGAGCAGGGGCAGGTTGTGGCCGTTTTCGATGTGGCGGGAAATCATCCCGCGCGGAAAGTGCTCACCGACAATGCTATAGAGAGCGATGGCGACATCATTCTGCGCCGCGTCCAGACAACCGATGGCCGCAGCCGCGTGTTCATCAATGACCAGCCTTCTAGCGTTACGCTCCTGCGGGAAATCGGTCGCCATCTGGTGGAGATCCACGGACAGCACGACGATCGTGCACTCATCGACATAGACATGCACCGCAATCTGCTGGACGCTTTCGGCAGTCTGGAAACGATGACGAGCCAGGTTCGGACGCGCTACCGCACATGGCGCGATATCGAATCGCAATTGGCGCGGCATCGAGCCAAGGTGGAAGCTGCGGCGCGTGAGGCCGATTATCTGCGCGCATCGGTCGAGGAACTGGTGAAGCTCGATCCTGAGCCGCAGGAGGAAGAGCAACTTACAATCCGCCGCACCGAGATGATGCGTTCGGAAAAAATCGCCACTGACGTCAATGAGGCGAACGAGTTGTTATCCGGCCACGCTTCGCCGGTGCCATCGCTGGCAAGCCTTGTCAGGCGACTGGAGCGCAAGATGCAGGAAGCGCCGCAATTGCTGGAGCCGGTTATCAAGGCGCTGGATCAGGCGCTGGATTCGCTGGGCGATGCGCAGGGTGGCATCGATGCGGCGATTCGGGCCATCGATTTCGACCCGAGAGTTCTTGAACAGACGGAAGAGCGGCTTTTCGCGTTGCGCGCGGCCTCGCGCAAGTTTTCCGTTCCTGTCGATGATCTTGCAGCGCTCCGTGATCGCATGGATGGCGATCTGGCCGATCTCGATGCGGGAAGCGAAAAGCTCGCTGCCCTCGAAGTGGAGGCGGTCGCCACGCGGGCTGCCTATGACACGGCGGCGCGCGATCTGTCGGCGGCCCGGAACGATACGGCGCAGCATCTGCGCGACGCGGTGATGGCCGAGCTTCCGGCGTTGAAGCTGGAACGCGCAGAATTCATCGTCGAACTCATGAGCAATGAGGATGCGCGTGGTCCCGATGGCGTCGACACGGTCGAGTATTGGGTTCGCACAAACCCCGGAACACGCGCTGGTCCGATCATGAAAGTGGCTTCGGGCGGTGAGCTTTCGCGCTTTCTTCTGGCCTTGAAGGTTGCGCTAGCGGATCGCGGTTCAGCGCCGACATTGGTTTTCGACGAGATCGATACCGGCGTTGGCGGTGCAGTGGCGGATGCGATAGGCCAGCGCCTTCACCGCCTCTCAGGCAACGTGCAGGTGCTTTCCGTCACGCACGCTCCCCAGGTCGCTGCACGAGCCAACACGCATTTCCTCATCGCCAAGTCGGCTTCAGCCGAGGATCGGGTTTCGACGTCAATCCGCGCCATGGCCCTCGAAGAGCGCCAGGAAGAGATTGCGCGGATGCTGGCGGGCGCAAGCATTACCGATGAAGCGCGCGCGGCGGCCGAACGCCTGTTGAAAGAGAATGGCGCGCATGTCTCCTGACATTCCGGTGCTTCTCTATTGACGGAAAAAATTCTAAGATTTCGGTCCAGTAATCATTTCCAGATTCCGGACCGCTTATGCCTGATATTCCCGTCGATCAATTGACCGAAGAAGAAGCCGCTGCCGAGTTGAAACGGCTGGCGGAAGAGATCGCGGGTCACGATTACAGCTACAATACGATGGACGCACCTGTCATATCGGATGCGGCCTATGATGCGTTGCGCCGCCGCAATCTTGCGATCGAGCAGCGCTTTCCCGCGCTGAAGCGCGAGGACTCGCCGTCGAACAAGATCGGATCGGTGGTTTCAGAGAAGTTCGCGAAAGTTGCGCATGCGGTGCCCATGCTTTCGCTCGACAATGCTTTCGACGATCAGGACGTGCGCGATTTCGTCGATCGTGTGCGCCGGTTCCTGCGGCTCGGCGAGAGCGAGCCGCTGGGCATAACGGCGGAGCCGAAGATTGACGGCCTCTCCCTGTCGCTGCGTTATGAAAAGGGACGGCTTGTGACGGCTGCAACGCGCGGCGATGGCGCGGTGGGGGAGAATGTCACCGCCAATGCGCGGACGGTTGCAGATATTCCCACTGTTCTCGATGGCACGCCGCCGGATGTGCTGGAGGTTCGCGGTGAAGTGTACATGGGCCATGCGGATTTCGCGGCGCTGAACCTGCGTCAGGAAGAGCAGGGCAAGCCCGTTTTCGCCAATCCACGTAATGCTGCGGCAGGTTCTCTGCGGCAACTGGACACAACGATTACGGCGCGCCGTCCGTTGCGCTTCTTCGCCTATGCCTGGGGTGAGGTCAGCGAAATGCCAGCCACCACCCAGATGGGTATGGTCGAGGCATTCAAGGGGTATGGCTTCAAGATCAATCCGCTGATGAAGCGCTTCGAAACGGTCGAGGGCCTGATTGTACATTATCGCGGCATTGAGGAGCAGCGGGCCACGCTGGGCTACGATATCGACGGGGTGGTTTACAAGGTTGACGATCTCGGACTGCAACAGCGCCTTGGGTTCGTATCGCGCAGTCCGCGTTGGGCCATTGCACATAAATTCCCGGCAGAACAGGCGACGACCATTCTCAGGGGCATCGATATTCAGGTGGGTCGCACGGGCGCGATGACGCCCGTTGCGCGGCTGGAACCGGTGACGGTCGGCGGCGTCGTCGTTACGAATGCGACATTGCATAATGAAGATTACATTCGCGGGATCGGGCAGAGCGGCCAGCCGATCCGTGACGGGCGTGACTTGCGCATCGGCGACACGGTGATCGTTCAACGGGCGGGGGATGTCATTCCGCAGATTGTCGATATTGTTCCGGAAAAGCGATCCGAAAGCGCGGTTCCTTATGTTTTTCCCAACCGTTGCCCGGTTTGCGACAGTCATGCCGTGCGCGAGGAAGGCGAGGCTGTGCGACGCTGCACCGGTGGCCTGATCTGCCCGGCGCAGACCGTGGAGCGCATTCGCCACTTCGTTTCGCGCAATGCTTTCGATATCGAGGGGCTGGGCGAGAAGCAGGTGGAGTTCTTCTTCAACTCGGATGATCCGTCGCTTCATATCGGAACGCCAGCCGATATATTCACGCTGAAAAAGCGGCAGAATGAACCAGGTTTGCTGCGAAAGCTGGAAAATATTGATGGTTTTGGCGCGACCTCGGTGAAGAAGCTTTATGACGCCATTGATGATCGCCGTTCTGTTTCCCTGAGCCGCTTTCTTTTTGCGCTGGGTATCCGTCATGTCGGTGAGGTCAACGCCAAGCGGCTGGCCCGCGCTCACGGCTCCTATGAAGCCTTTGCCGCTGCCGCAAAGGGCGCGATACCGCCGCAGGAAAACGGCGACGCCGGAAATGACAATTGGCGGGAATTGATTGCTGTGGAAGGAATTGGCGACATCGTCGCGAAAGCGGTTGTCGATTTTTATGCTGAACAGCACAATCGGGATGCGCTGGATGCCCTCCTTGCCGAGGTTACGCCCGAAAATGAGGTGGTCCATGTGGCGACCGGCTCACCCGTGGCGGGAAAGACAGTCGTGTTTACGGGTTCGCTCGTGCGCATGACGCGCGACGAGGCCAAGGCAATGGCCGAGCGCTTTGGCGCCAAAACGGCGGGCACCGTTTCCAAAAAAACCGACCTTGTCGTGGCAGGGCCGGGAGCAGGATCAAAACTGACGCAGGCCAATACACTCGGCGTTGAGGTCATCGACGAGGACGGCTGGTTCGAGCTGGTGGGGGTGGAATGAGCGCGACGTTCAAAGGGTTCGGCGAGAAGGCTATCCCCTTTCTCAAGGCGTTGGATTTTCACCAGAGCCGCGATTGGTTTCTCGAAAACAAGGACTTGTTCGAGGCGCATCTGAAAGAGCCACTGGGCGATCTGGTCGAGGATATGGCCGCACGTTTTGAAAAGGCCGGCTATGATTTAAAGGGTGATCGGGTCAAATCGCAGTTCCGGATCAAGCGCGATACCCGCTTTGCCAAGGATAAAAGCCCGTATAACCGTCATTTGTCGGCGCTTTTATCACCCGACGGCAGCAAATGGAACGAGTGCGGCTGTTTCTATGTTTGCATCGGCCTGCCCGGCGTGCGCGATTGCTATGCTGGCGTCGCCTTCTGGCAGACCAGGCCGGAAGTCTTGCGGGCCTTCAGGCAGGCGATTGCCAGCAAGCCCGAAGACTATCGTTCAATGGTGGCGGCTCTGAAGCGAAACGGGCTGACGTTACGCGACCGTGATCGGTTGAAGCGGACACCGCGTGGCTTTGAGGACGTGACGGACCCCGATCTGATCGAGGCCATTCGGAACCGGTGTTTCGCCGTCCGGATGGAAATCGATCCTGAAAGCATTACCTCGCCGGATCTGGCCGACCGGCTCTTCGACTTTACCAAGCGTGCCATGCCGCTGCTCAACTGGGGCAGGGAAATCCAGCGCGGCATTCCCGTATCGTGATCTGAAAGAGCACTTTATTTGAACGACGCATCAAGAATTCTGATGTGACAGATCCACATGACTTGCCTACAGCATCGCGTCGTAGACTCGATCATAGAGAACCATAACCCGCATCGGGCGCAGGGTGGTATATCTCATCGAAAACTCCATGTCGGGCGGAAGGGCTTTCGCCCACGGGTGAGTTCCGACTGCGGGAATAGCAGGAACAAAGACAAGCGATGTCGAGAAAAGCTGAATATATGGAGGGATTCCGCAAAGGAATTCCGATCATGTTTGCGTCCGCGCCATTCGGGTTGCTGTTCGGCGCATTGGCCATCGACAACGGCTTTACCCTGTCGGAAGCGGTGCTGATGAGCCTTACCGTCTATGCGGGTGCAAGCCAGATGGTGGGGCTGGATCTGTTCGGGCAGGATATTGCGCCATGGGTTGTCGTCCTTTCGATTTTTGCCGTCAATTTCCGGCACGTTCTCTATTCGGCTGCGATCGGGCGACGGATAAGCCATTTTTCGACGCTTGAGAAAGCCGTGGCGTTCTTCTTTCTGGTCGACCCTCAATATGCCGAAACCGAGCGGCGTGGCGAAATGGGCCTGCCGATTTCCTTTGTCTGGTACATAGGCATGGCGTCGCCAATTTACGTCATGTGGGTCGTGGAAGCTTATATCGGCGGCGTATTTGGCAATCTGATCACCAATCCGCGGGCTCTAGGTCTCGATCTCCTGTTGCCGATCTACTTTCTTGCGCTGGTGATGGGATTCCGTGCCCGTGACAACTGGTTGCCGGTGGTGGTTGCCAGTGGTGTGGCTTCGGTCGTTGCCTTCAAAACGGTTGGCAGCCCGTGGCATGTAAGCCTTGGTGCATTGGCCGGAATTATCGTCGCAGCAGCATTGGCAAAGCCGGAGCAGCCCTCATGAGCCATTCGACTATCTTCTGGATCATCATCGCCAGTGCAGTCCTGACCTACCTGACGCGCGTCGGCGGGCATCTCGTCCTGTCGCGCTTCGATCGCATCCATCCGCGGGTCGAGGCTGCGCTCAGCGCGGTTCCCGCAGGCGTTCTCACGACGCTGGTCGCGCCCGCCGCATTCACGAACGGTCTTGCCGAATTCATTGCCATTGCGGCGGCGGCGCTGGTTTCGATCCGCTTCGGCGGCATGGCGATGTTTGTCACCGGTGCCGCCCTGATCATCATCCTGCGTCAGCTAGGCATGTAGCCGTTCCAGCGGTTCGGTGGCGGCAATCAGCCAATCGCGGACCTCAGCCTCCATATGCGGCAGAAGTTTTTCGCGGACACGCGCGTGATAGGCATCGAGCCAGACCAGTTCATCACGCGTGAGCAGCGTTGAATCGATCAGCCGGCGGTCTATGGGGCAGAGGGTCAGTGTCTCGAAGCTCATCATGGCGATATCTCCGCCTTCCGGCACTTCCGGCTCGGTCACGATCACCAGGTTTTCGATCCGGATGCCGAACGATCCCGGCTTGTAGTAGCCGGGCTCGTTGGAAAGGATCATGCCGGGCAGGAGTTCCTGCGTTCCGCGCTTCGAAATATTCTGCGGTCCCTCGTGTACGGCCAGATAGGAGCCGACTCCGTGACCCGTTCCGTGGGCGAAGTCGAAACCGTTTTTCCAGAGCGCAATGCGCGCCAGCACATCGATATCCATGCCACGGGTTCCCGCTGGAAAACGCGCCGTTGAAATGGCGATCATGCCTTTGAGAACCAGCGTAAACGCACGTTTCATGGCCGGATCGACGTCGCCGACAGGGACTGTTCGGGTGATGTCGGTGGTTCCGTCGCGGTATTGAGCGCCGGAGTCGACCAGAAACAGTTCGCCCGGCTCGAGCTTGCGATTGGTGTCGGTGCTCACGCGATAATGCATAATGGCTCCGTTCGGACCTGCACCGGCGATGGTGCCGAACGAGACATCCTCAAGCGGCATCTGGAACGCCTGGCCAACTTCGCTCCGCGTATTCTCAAGCCTGGTCACGGCTTCGATCTCGTTGAGCGAGCCCGGAGGCTGGTTGTCGAGCCATGTGAGGAACGTTGTCATCGCCACGCCGTCGCGTTCATGGGCACGCCGCGATCCGTCGAGTTCGGTGCTGTTTTTGCAGGCGCGTGGAAGGCGGGCAGGGTCCTTGCCCTCCACGACTTTTCCACCTGCATCCTCTACGATCGTCCGCAACATGTCTGCCGCCAGAAGCGGGTCGAGAAGGATGGAGGATCCGTCGCTTGCCAGTGCGGCAAGGTCTTCTTCCAGCTTGTGGGGAGGGCGCAGCGCGGTCAGTTGCGTGAGATAGGCTTCCGTTTCGATTGACAGTTTGCGCTTGTCGATGAAGAGGATCGGCTCTCCCTCGGCGCGCAAAATTGCGAAGGAAAGCGGCAGCGGCGTGCTTTCCACATCCTTGCCGCGAATATTGAACGTCCACGCGATGGAGGACGGATCGGTCAGGACGGCGGCGGTGGCACCTGCGGCGCGCACCACGCTGGCCAGTTCGGGGATCTTCTCCCGTGCCGGCTTGCCCGCATATTGCTCCGGCTGGATGCTGACCGGCTGAAGAGGCGGTTCGGGTTGATCCGGCCAAACCGCGTCAACGAGATTATTCTCGACAGCGACAAGGCGTCCACCGTTCTTCTCCAGGGCCGCGCGTAGCGCGGCCGCATCGGAAATGGTGTGCAGCCACGGATCGAAACCAATCGTCAGGGCCTTGCCGTTGTCGGCCAGCCACGTCGAAGGCGGATTGCTGATCAGGCTCTCGATGGTGAATATGTTCAAATCGACCTGATTGCGAACCTGCAATTCATAGCGGCCATCCACGAAAATATAGGCGCTGTCCTTCAGGATCAGGGCCTGGCCCGCCGATCCGGTGAAACCTGTAAGCCAGCCGAGACGCTGGCTGCGGGGTGCGACATATTCCCCCTGATGCTCGTCGGCGCGTGGAACGAGAAAACCATCCAGCCCCAGCCGTTCAAGCTCTTCTCGCAGTTTTGCGACCCGCGATGCGCCGTTTGCCGGGTTGCTGGTCACTTCAAATGACTGAAACATGATAATTGGCCTCATTTCCGTTGGCCTACAATTATCCGTCAGCGTCGACAGGTGCAATGATCCGTGCAGTTTTACTCCGAAAAGCTCATGCTGCGACGCAATATATATTTCGCTCATGCGAAATGAGAGGGGCTGTCATGCAACCGCGTCAGTGGTCGTTTGCGTTCGCGACACATATTTTAGCGACACAGAGGATTTTTCATTCGGTTCGATCCGTGGGATCAAGGAGCAGAAAATGGCCAGAACAAAAGTCAGGCGCGGTTTTTTCCATGCGGTTCTTGATGGCATGATCGCCGCTCGCGAACGGCAGGTTCAGCGCTACATCGATGGTTCGCTTCTGGCACTCGGTGATGGCCCGCAGCATGGCGATACGCAATCACGCGAAAAATACCCCAGAATAATCTATCCGATCTGATAGCCAGAGGTTCGCCGGCCCGAAAGGGCGAGGCGCCCCCTTGTGTTTCAAGGGCGGTCTGCGGCCTTCAGGTGGATCGTCACCCAGCCGGACCGATGCAGGGTCTTTACGTGATAGAGGCCCTGTATACGGTAAGCGGCAAGCACCTTGTCACGCTGGCTATCCAGAATTCCGGAGAGAATCAGCGAGCCGCCGCGGGCGAGGTGATTTCGCATTGCAGGCGCGAGATGCATGAGAGGGCGCGCCAGAATATTGGCGACGATCAGGTCGTAGGGCGCTGATTTCTGCATGACAGGATGATGGAAGCCAGTCGCGGTGGCGGTATGGATACGCGCCGCAACCCCGTTTTTGACAACATTGTCCTGCGCAACGGCGGTCGCTATCGGATCGATGTCCGTGGCAAGAACCGGAATGGGGCTGAGCTTTGCAATTCCGATTGCCAGAACAGCGCTGCCGGTTCCAAGATCGAGCGCGTTGCGCGGCTTTTCCCGCCGAATAACCTCACTGATCATTTCCAGACAGCCCGCCGTTGTACCGTGATGGCCCGTACCGAAGGCCAGTCCGGCGTCGATTTCAATGCCAAGATCGTTGACGCGGCGCTTGTCGCGATCATGCGAGCCATGAACGAAAAAACGACCGGCGCGAACCGGGCTCAACCCTTCCAGCGAATGGGTGACCCAGTCGATATCCGGTAGTTCCTCTTGCCCGATATCGTGGTTCAGCGCGTTTTCTGCCAGACGCGAGGCAATCCTTTTACTGACCGCGTCGACATCGTCCTCAACATAGACGGACACCTCGAAAATCTGGTCGTCCTCATCGATCTCGACATTGGCAATCGGAAAGCCGTCATCCTCGAATTCCGGCTCGAGAATGGTATAGATGCGGTCTGCTTCGTCTTTTGAGGTGGTGATAAAGAGACGTGTCTGGGTCATGATACTATCCAGCATGGCTGCCTGCCTCCGGCGGAGGTTGTGGAGCCGGGAGGGGCGTTGGGCTGTTCCTAAAGGCTGGTTGACCCGGACGCAATGGCTTGCCGGTGTGTCTTTCAGAGTTCGGCCAGCCGCTTCAGCTTGGAAAGCGCTGTTTCGGGATTTTCGCCATAGGCAATCGTGCCGTGGAAATCCCCCTTGCTGTCGAGCAAATAGATCGAGGCGGTATGATCCATCGTGTAGTCACCGCCTTCGACCGGCACCTTGCGATAGAAAACGCTATAGCCCTTGAGCATGGCCTCGACCTTGTCGGGTGTGCCGGTAATGCCAGTAATACGGGACGAAATAGCGGTGATGTAATCGCGAATAACGTCCACGGTGTCGCGTTCCGGATCGACGGTGACGAGATAGGCGCGGATTTTCTCGCCTTCGGGGCCGAGTTGGGTCAGCCAGCCATCCAGCTCAAACAATGTCGTGGGGCAGACTTCGGGGCAATGGGTGAAGCCGAAGAAAACAGCCGACGGGTGGCCTTGAAAGGCTTTCTCCGTGATCGGCTGGCCATCCATGGCGATGAGTTCAAACGGCGTGCCAAATGGCTGGCCGGCTGCCGTTTCCGTGGAGCGGTTGAGATAAAAGCCGAGCAGGCCAGCAAGAAGAACCGCCGCGAGGGAGAGGGCGACCAGAGGGATCGTACGCTTGTTTCTCATGTCATGTCAGATTTCTATAGGCACCAGGCAAGCCCGGACTGGATAAGGGAGATAAAAATCGCGTCCCCGTGATTGAACCATGCCGCGAATGCCGCGCCGGTCGCGAGCGCTGCAACAATTGCCGCGCCCGCGAAAGCGAGGGTCTTTCGCAAGGACATACGTTCATATTCAGGGTGCACCGTTTTCATTCCTCTATTATAGGGGGGTGAAGATGTTTGTGAAAGCTCTTACGAGGTAAACTAAGAGTGTTGAAACCCGACCGGACAGATTTGCGTTTTCATCGCGGCGAACCGCGTTTTCATCAGACTTCGGATATCAAGACGGCAAAGCTTGGCCGCTATACGGATATTGGCGAGCGTACGATCCTGCGCGATGTGATCGTGGGCGATTTCACCTATATCGAGCGCTTCAGCGAGTGCATCTATACCGAGATCGGAAAGTTCTGCTCCATTGCGTCAAATGTGCGGATCAATGCGCTTGAACATCCCATGGAGCGGCTGACGACGCACAAGATCAGCTATCGGCCCAACGAGTATTTCAAGTTCGTCGGGCTTGATCAGGTATTCCGTGAACGCCGCCAGAACAAACGGGTGATCATAGGCAATGATGTCTGGATCGGCCATGGGGCTGTCGTCCTGCCGGGCCGATCCGTCGGTCATGGCGCTGTTGTCGGAGCCAATGCAGTGGTGACGAAGGATGTTCCGCCCTATGCTATCGTTGCGGGCAACCCGGCCCGGTTCATCCGTCACAGGTTCGAGCCGGAGATAGCCACGCGCGTGATTTCGCTCGGCTGGTGGAACTGGCCAGTCGAAAGAATATTCGATGTCATTCCCGATATTCAGACACTTGATATCATTGCCTTTCTCGACAAATGGGAAAAGGTGGAAATGGGTGCGCCGCCCTTGTATTCGCCGCCCGATGAACCAAATGCCGAATAGCAGTTCGCAGAGCCTTGCACAGGAGAATTTGTATGAAGCAGTTTCTTGCAGCCGCCGCGTTTCTCGGATTTGCCGTTTTGCCCTCGGCGGCTGAAGAGGTGGGCGAAATCGGCGTCGACTGGTTTGGCAATGACATCATCATCGATGCTGTGACGGATCCGAAAGTGCAGGGTGTGACCTGCCACCTCGCGTCGTTCGAACGCGGCGTGATCGATCGGCTGCAAAAAGGAAACTGGTTCGAGGACCCGTCGAACGCCTCGATTGCCTGTATCCAGACAGGGCCGATTGTTATCGGCGATATCAAGCTGGGCACGGGTGGCGAGAGGGTTTTTTCCGAACGGAGCAGCCTGATCTGGAAAAGCCTGGTCGTCACGCGCGTCTATGACAAGACCAACAATACGTTGATCTATCTGGCCCATGCCAGCCAGGTGCAGGACGGCTCGGCGAAAACGTCGATCTCCACCATTCCGCTGTTCGATGCAAATGTGAGCTGGACCAAGGGCAAACCCGAATAGCGAGACTGTTGCTCCGTTCAGGCGCTCGTTATGAAACTGTCGAGCACGCGTTTCTGGCCGGCCTTGTCGAAATCGATGGTAAGCTTGTTCCCATCGAGGGCGACGACGTTTCCATTTCCGAATTTCATATGGAAGACCCGATCGCCCACCTTGAACGCCGAAGGCGTCGCGGTTGCGGATTTGGCGACGAGTTCGCCGTCGATCGTCCGACCCTTGATCGAGCCTCGTCCAGCGCCATAACCTGAATCTGCCTCGCCGTAGCCGATACGCTCGACATTGGCGCCGGAGCGTGATCCCCAATTGCTGCGCGTGGCCTCAGAACGGTTTTGCTGGGCGCGCTGCCAGCCGGGTGTGGAATAGGAATTCTGGAACGGATCGGCCCGGTCAAATCGCGATTGGCCGTAGGTGTTGTTGCCGTACCCGCCGTAAGAGTTTCCGGAGGATGCGATCTCGACATGGGCTTCCGGCAATTCCTCAAGGAACCGCGAGGGAATCGTCGACTGCCAGAGGCCATGAATGCGCCGGTTCGAGACAAACCAGATATGGAGGCGCTTCTTGGCGCGGGTCAGGCCCACATAGGCGAGGCGGCGCTCCTCTTCCAGTCCTGAGCGTCCACCTTCATCCAGCGAACGCTGGTGGGGAAACAGGCCTTCCTCCCAACCGGGCAGGAAGACCGTTTCGAATTCGAGGCCCTTTGCGGAGTGGAGCGTCATGATATTGACTGCGTCCAGCTCGTCGTTCTTTTCGGAGTCCATGACCAGCGCCACATGCTCGAGGAAGGAACGCAGCGACTCATATTCCTCCATGGAGCGGATCAGTTCTTTCAGGTTTTCAAGACGTCCCGGCGCTTCAGCAGAGCGATCTGCCTGCCACATGGCTGTATAGCCGGACTCGTCGAGAATCGTTTCCGCCAGTTCCGTATGAGTCGTGTTGTCGATCAGCGATTGCCAGCGTTTGAAGTTCTGCACGACTTCATGAAGGCTTGAGCGCACCTTGGGCTTGAGTTCGTCGCTATCGACCAGTTCGGCACTCGCGGCAAACATGGGAATATCGCGCGCGCGGGCATAATCATGAATTTGGCGGATCGTGGCGTCGCCCAAGCCGCGCTTTGGCGTGTTGATGATGCGCTCGAAGGCCAGGTCGTCCGATGGCTGGGCAATCACGCGGAAATAGGCCATCGCGTCGCGGATTTCGAGACGCTCGTAGAAGCGCGGGCCGCCGACAACGCGATAGTTGAGGCCAAGCGTGACGAAACGGTCTTCAAATTCGCGCATCTGGAACGAGGCGCGGACAAGGATCGCCATGTCGTTGAGATTGTGCTTCTGGCGTTGAAGCTGCTCGATCTCCTCGCCAACAGCGCGCGCTTCTTCCTCGGAATCCCACGCGGCGTGGACGTTGACCCGGTCATCCTCAGGGTCGGCGCTGTCGGTAAACAGCGTCTTGCCGAGCCGCCCTTCATTATGAGCGATCAGATGGGAAGCAGCGCCCAGAATATGGGCCGTCGAGCGATAATTGCGCTCAAGCCGGATAACGACGGCACCCGGAAAATCCTTGTCGAAGCGGAGAATATTGTCCACTTCCGCGCCGCGCCAGCCGTAGATGGACTGGTCGTCATCGCCGACGCAGCAGACGTTCGGCCTCTCGCCACCGGGACGCTGCGCGAGAAGGCGAAGCCACATATATTGTGACGTGTTGGTATCCTGATACTCGTCGACCAGTATGTAACGGAATTTCTGGTGATATTCCTTCAGCACATCCGGATGATTTTTGAAAATACGGATGGGGTGGCAGAGCAGGTCGCCGAAATCGCAGGAATTCAGGGTTACGAGGCGGCTCTGATATGCTGCGTAAAGTTCGCGTCCCTTGCCATTGGCGAAGGCCCGCGCATCGCCTTCCGGTATTTCAGCCGGGCTCAGCCCCTTGTTTTTCCAGTTGTCGATCATGCCTGCAAACTGTTTCGCAGGCCAGCGCTTGTCGTCGATGCCTTCCGCCTGAATGATCTGCTTGAGCAGGCGAATGACATCGTCCGTATCGAGAATGCTGAAATCGGATCGCAATCCCACGAGCTCAGCGTGGCGACGCAGCAATTTGACGCCGATGGAATGGAATGTGCCAAGCCATGGCATGCCTTCGATGGCGTGGCCAACGAGATCGCCGATGCGATGCTTCATCTCGCGGGCGGCCTTGTTGGTGAAGGTGACGGCCAGAATCTGCGAGGGATAGGCCCGGCCCGTTGCCAGAATATGGGCGATGCGCGTGGTCAGAACCCGCGTCTTGCCCGTTCCCGCTCCCGCGAGCACCAGAACCGGACCGTCGGTGGTTTCCACCGCAAGCCGCTGTTCGGGATTGAGGCCGTTGAAATAGTTCGGCGCGCTGCTGCGCGCTTGCATGGCGCGCGCGGCGATGCCTCCGCCATTTCCGCTGCCTTGCGAGGCGCGGGGCGTTTCATCAAAAAATGGAATATCGTCTGGAAAGCCTGACATAACCCCGAATGTAGTGATTCGGGCCGGAAAGACCAGAAGAAGCGTAAAATTCAATCTATTTGACGGCGCAACGGAAACGGTTGCACACTGCTTTGCACGACTCAGGATTGTCGATCGCGCCGATTATTCATCCGCATGCACTCTGTCAGAAGGAGGCCGGCAATGATTCTCGCTCTTACAGGTCTGGTTTTTCTTTTAATTGGTTTGTTTCTTGGGGCGGGTGGCGTCTGGTTGGCAGCCCTCGGCGGTAGCTGGTATTACGTCATTTCGGGTGTGGCGTTCCTGCTTACCGCCTATCTCCTTTTCAAAAAGCGGCCCTCATCGCTCTTCGTTTATGCCCTGATCATTATTGGCACGCTCGCATGGGCGATCCATGAGGTCGGCTTTGACTGGTGGCAACTGGGCTCGCGCGGCGGCGTGATCGTGCTGCTCGGTCTCTGGCTTCTCCTGCCGTTCGTACGGCGTCGGCTGAATTTCGGCTCCGCGCGCCTTGGCGCGTCGCTGCTTGCGCTTGCCGTCATCGCCACGCTTGGCGTTGCCGGTTATTCGATATTCAATGACCCGCACAATCTCGAAGGCCGGTTGAATGCCGAAGCCGTCACCGCCAACCCGCGGTTTGGCGGAAATGTTCCCGATACGGAGTGGCATCAATATGGGCGAACCCCGTTCGGGCAGCGCTATTCGCCGCTGAGCCAGATCACGACCGAGAATGTGAACCGGCTTCAGGTGGCGTGGACCTACCAGACCGGCGACGTGAAGCTGCCCGAGGATGTTGGCGAAACCACCTATCAGGTAACGCCGCTCAAGGTGCGCGATACGCTCTATCTCTGCACCCCGCACAATTGGGCCATCGCGATCGATGCGGCAACCGGCCAGGAAAAATGGAAGTTCGATTCGAATTCGGGGATGAATCCGGATCGCCAGCACCAGACCTGCCGCGGCGTCAGCTATTTTGCCGATCCGCAGGCCCAACCAGGGCAGTCATGCGCTGAGCGTGTCTATCTGCCGACGTCAGACGCCCGCCTGATCGCACTGGATGCCGCCAACGGCCAGATCTGCACATTTTTCGCGGATAATGGTGTGCTTCATCTCGAACAGGGCATGCCCTATAATCCGGCCGGATATTATTACTCCACATCGCCGCCGGCCATCGCCGCTGGAAAGATCATTGTCGGCGGCGCGGTCAACGACAATTATTCCATCCATGAGCAGTCGGGCGTCATCCGCGCCTTCGATATCAATACGGGTGCGCTGATCTGGAACTGGGATTCGGGAAATCCGGACCAGACGACACCTTTGCCTGAAGGGCAGAAATATACCGTCAATTCCCCGAACAGTTGGTCCATATCCAGTGTCGATGAGGAAATGGGCCTGATTTTTTTGCCGCTTGGCAACAGGGTGCCGGATCAGCTCGGCATGGGGCGCTCGGAGCATGTCGAGAAATATTCATCCTCCATTGTGGCTCTCGACCTCGCAACGGGGCAGGTGCGATGGGTCCGCCAGACCGTTCATCATGACCTTTGGGACATGGACATTCCGGCGCAGCCCAGCCTGCTCGACATCACTACCAAAGACGGTGTGGTTCCGGCACTCGTTGGCCCCACGAAGCAGGGAGATATCTACGTTCTGGACCGCCGTACGGGCGAGCCAATCATCCCGGTCACGGAAGTCGCGGCTCCAAGCGGCGCAATTCCCGAGGACTTCACATCGCCGACACAGCCGGTTTCGGGCTTGACCTTCATGCCCAAACCCCTGACCGGGGCCGATATGTGGGGCGTTACGCTGTTCGACCAGCTTGCCTGCCGCATCCAGTTTCATTCCCTGAAATACGAAGGCCGCTACACACCGCCATCATTGCAAGGATCGCTGATCTATCCGGGCAATTTTGGCGTGTTCAATTGGGGTGGCGTGGCGGTTGATCCGGTACGTCAGGTTATGTTCGGCATGCCGACATATCTGGCATTCACGTCGCGCCTTGTGCCGCGTGCCGACGTGCCGCCACCGACGCCCGGCGCTACGGGAAGCGAGCAAGGGCTCAACCGTAATGAAGGCGCGCCCTATGCCGTGATCATGGGGCCGTTCGTCTCGCCGCTCGGCATACCCTGTCAGGCTCCGCCCTGGGGCTATGTCGCGGGCGCTGATCTGCGGACGGGAGACATCGCGTGGAAGCACAGGAATGGCACAATCTATGACATGACCCCGTTGCACCTGCCCTTGAAAGTCGGTGTGCCGGGCATCGGCGGGCCGATCATCACCGCTGGCGGCGTGGCGTTTTTGGCGGCGGCTGTGGATGATTTCTTCCGCGCCTATGATCTGACAACGGGAAAACAGCTCTGGCAGGCCAGGCTCCCCGCCGGTGGCCAGTCCACGCCGATGACCTATGAACTGGATGACGGGCGTCAGTTTGTCGTTATCGTGGCAGGCGGACACGGATCGATCGGGACAAAACCCGGCGACTATGTGATCGCCTATACGCTTTCCGGCGAAAACTGACGCGCATGGCAACAGCGCAACGCCCCGGCTGATTGTCCGGGGCGTTTTTCGTTGGCAAGGACATGGGTGCAGTCAGCCAATGGTTCCGCCCGGCAGTGTGCGGGGCTCTTTCCTTTTTGTGATCAAGTGCGAATATGCCTCAGGATTTGCTTTGCATTTATGGCAGAATCGATGCGGAATCGCGCTATAGAGAGCATATGACAGGCACTGGATCCGTAGTGGATTGTGTCCGCAGGTTTGTACGAGGAGACAGGAAATGGCATTGGCAGACGCCGCCGCGCTGAAACGCAATGAATCCGGTATCGCGACCGTGGTTTCGATCCTGAAAAAGCGTTTTGGCGATGCAGCCCAAAGCAGTCAGGCCTTGCGTGAACAGCATGCGCATACGACGACCTATGTGCCAAATCAGGCACCTGATCTCGTCATCTTCGTGGAATCCTCGGAAGACGTCCAGGACATCGTGCAATTGTGTTCCGAGTATCAGGTTCCGGTCATCGCTTTCGGCGCAGGCACCTCTCTCGAAGGGCAGGTCAATGCGCCGGCGGGCGGCATCTGTATCGACATGACCCATATGAACAAGATCCTGAAGGTTCATGCCGAGGATCTCGATTGCGTCGTCCAGCCGGGCGTTACCCGCAAGGAACTTAATGAGTTTCTGCGCGACACCGGCCTGTTCTTTCCGATCGATCCGGGTGCAAACGCCAGCCTTGGCGGCATGGCCTCGACGCGGGCATCCGGCACGAATGCTGTCCGTTACGGGACGATGCGCGAGAACGTACTGGCGTTGAAGGCGGTCATGCCGGATGGCCGTCTCATCACCACCGCGAAGCGCGCGAAGAAAACCGCCGCTGGCTACGACCTCACGCGGCTTCTGGTCGGTGCGGAGGGGACGCTCGGTATCATTACCGAACTGACGCTGAAGCTCTATGGCATTCCGCAGGCAATATCCGGCGGCGTATGCCCGTTTCCCACGGTCGAGGCTGCCTGCCAGACCGTGATTGAGACGATCCAGATGGGTATTCCTGTCGCCCGTATCGAACTGGCCAACGCGTTGCAGATGCAGGCGCTGATCAGCTATTCCAAGCTGGAAGGCTACACGGCAGACCCCTGCCTGTTCGTCGAGTTCCACGGCAGCGAAACCGGTGTCGCCGAGCAGGCCGAAATGTTTGGCGAGATTGCCGCCGCCAACGGCAGTGGCGAATTCAAATGGACGTCCAATACGGAAGAGCGGGAGAAGCTCTGGGCCGCCCGGCACAACGCCTATTTCGCCTGTGTCGCCCTGAAGCCTGGCATGAAATCGCTGGCAACGGACGCCTGCGTTCCCATCTCCCGGCTCGCGGAATGTATCGCCGCCACCGAGAAGGATATCGAGGAATCCGGTTTGATTGCGCCGATCGTCGGCCATGTGGGGGACGGGAATTTTCATACGACCGTTCTGTTCGACGACAGGAACCCGGCTGATATCGAGAAGGTCGAGGCCTTTGTGGAGCGGCTTGCCCTGCGCGCCATTTCGATGGAAGGAACCTGCACGGGTGAGCACGGCATCGGGCAAGGCAAGATGAAGTTCCTGGAAGCGGAACTTGGGGCCTCCGTTGACTACATGCGGCGTATCAAGAAGGCGCTGGATCCGGACAATATCATGAATCCCGGCAAGATCTTACGTCCATAGATTGACGTTCTGATTCATCTTGCGGAAGCTTTTTGTCAACTTGTTGCATCTTGGCCTTGTTGTTGCCAAAGGCTGAACGTTATGTTGCGCCACGTAACAAATCAGGAGCATGAAATTTGGGGCGCATCTTTGTCGCCGTAGGTGGGTTATTGGTGCTGGTGCTGACCGTGGCACTGGTCGCGCCATATTTTATTGACTGGACCGGATATCGGGCAGATTTCGAGCGCGAAGCGGGCAAGGTGCTCGGTCGTCCCGTTGTCGTCGCCGGTGAGGCCAGCGCCCGCCTGTTGCCGTTTCCGTCGGTCACGTTCACCGATGTGCGGGTTGGCGAAGAAGGCTCCGATCCGGTCATGACCGTTGACAGGTTTTCGATGGATGCCGAGCTGGCTCCGTTCATGAGCGGAGAGGTGCTGATTTTTGATATGCGCCTGGAGAGGCCGCATGCCAGAATCAATATCGACGAGAGTGGCGCGGTGGATTGGGCGCTCCGCCCCAATACGCCTTTCAACCCGTCGCAGATCTCTCTTGAAAATCTCAGCATTTCCAACGGCTCCATCGAAATCAACGACCGGGCAACGGGGCGGATGCGCCAGATCAAAGACCTGAACGCCACTGTTTCGGCGACAAGTCTCGCTGGCCCGTGGCGCGTGGATGGGGAAATGGACTTCAATGGCGAGCAGGTTGGCCTTTCCGCGTCGACAGGTGAGTTGAAGGAAGATGGCAGGCTGAATCTGCGGCTGCGCATCACGCCGGAAAATCTTCCGGTTGTCTTTGAGACAGATGGCGGTGTCGTTGTCGAGGCGGGTAAACCGGTCTACAGCGGCCAGATCGGGCTGCGCTCCGCTGCCTCGAAGGAAAGCAAGAAGCCCGCCGAGGTTATGCGCGAGGGTGCGGACGGTCTGATCGAACTGGTTCCGCAGGAGCAGCACCTGCTGTCTGAATTGCAGATTACCGGGCGTTTCGAGGCTACGTCCGCGGGGCTCGATGTTCCGGAGTTTCGGATGGAGCAGGGTCCGAAGGACGACCCTTACATCGTCAATGGCAATGCATTGTTCGATTTTGGTCAGACGCCTCGCTTCGAGATCGTGGCGGATGGCCAGCAAGTCTTGCTTGATGCCGGTGGCGACGGGAATGAACAGGGGGCGGGCGCCGCCATTCCGTTCGCCGAGCGCATCGACGTGGTTCGCGACCTGCTGGATCGCATTCCCGTTCCGACTATTCCCGGCACGATCGACCTGACGCTGCCCGCCGTTGTGGCTGGCGATACGACAATCCGTTCCGTCAGGATCAATGCGGAACCGGGCGAGGGGAACTGGCTTGTGCGCCAGCTTACCGCCGATTTGCCGGGCCGCACCCGGGTTGAAGCGTCCGGTACGCTGTTCATCGGGGAAGATTTCGGTTTTGACGGCGATCTCCTGCTGGCATCGCGGCAACCGTCAGGATTCGCGGCGTGGCTCACCCAGGACGTTGACGAAGCCATTCGCCGTCTTCCGGCCGCCGGTTTTTCCGGCAGGGTCAGTTTGCGGGATGACGAACAGCGCATCGATAATCTGGAGTTGTCGCTCGGCGGAACTTCATTGAAAGGTAATTTCACCCGCACCTCGCATGGCGATGCCCTGCCTTTCATGAAATTGTCGCTGGAAGGCGGCGCGCTGGACGCCGATGGGCTCGAATCGCTGGTTTCGCTGCTTGCCAATGATGCGGGCGCGCCTCGGCTTGAGGACCATGATCTGGATGTGAGCCTGAAGGCGGGGCCTGTGAGCCATGACGGCCTGACGGCCGGGTCCGTGGATACTGCCTTCCGGCTGCGCGACGGGCAGTTCGATATCGACCGACTGATGATCGGCGATATAGCAGGCGCGACATTGACGGCGACGGGTACGGCAAAGCCGTTTTCCGTCGATCCTACCGGCTCCTTTGATGTGACGCTGCTTTCCGAAGACATGAGCAGTTTCCTGTCCGTGATGGCGAAGCAGTTTCCGCAACTGCGGCTGTTTCGCGCGTTGAGCGACCGGGCGGAGCAATATCCGGGCCTCTTCGCCGACAGCCAGCTCAACATTTTTGGTGCAGCGGTCAATGCGCCGGAGCAGCCGAGGGAATTCTCCTTCAGCGCGTCGGGGCAAACCGGTGGCATGGATATTGGCCTCTCGGGTGTCGCCAAGGGCGATATCGGCAACGCCGCTCCACTGGAAATCAACGTGGCTGCGACCGCTAAAGCAGCTAAAGGCGAAAAATTGCTGGCGCTTCTTGGCGTGCCTGTTCTGCCGCTTGGGCTGGTTGGGGAACTGGGTGGCAATCTCGAAATGAAAGGGACGCTCGACGGCGGTTTGCAGACCCAACTCAAGCTGAATGCACCCGATGCCCAGGCCCTTCTGGACGGCAGTTTCACGATGAAGGGCGACGTTCTGGCGGGTATCGGTCGCGCATCGCTGAAAGCGGCTGACCTGGAGCCATTTCTCGCCGCTACAGGCTATGGGCTTTCACAATTCGGAATGGGTATTCCTGCCGATGTTTCGACGAGTTTCCAGATCGAGGAGGGGAGGATATCCCTGCCAGACTTCTCAGGGAAGCTCGACGGAACTGCGATTGCAGCGAAACTGAACGTCGGAACGGAGAACGCAGTCCCCGATATTCGCGGTGAAGCGAAGGTGGAAAGCTTCGATCTGGCTTCCAGCGTTGCATTCATGCTGGGGCCGGATGCTGTGGTGCAGTCGGGACGTGAATGGTCGACGACGGAATTTGCAAAAGCTCCGGCATTTCCATTGACCGCTAATGTCGTGGTTTCTGCCGACAAGGCCTTTGCCGGAACCTTCGGGCGTATCGAGGGCTTCAAGGGTAAGTTCACAAAAACCGCCGATACAATTCGCATGGACGACCTGTCCGGAAAGATCTTCGGTGGCAAGCTTGGCGGAGTGGTTGAACTGCGAAACAGCAATGGCACGGCGCTTTCGCAGGCGCAGGTCAAGATTGAGGGCGCTGATCTTGCCACGCTTTATTCGACGGACGATGAGCTCACTCCTTTGACAGGTAAGGTCAATCTGGCCATATCCCTCAATGCGGCCGGGGCCAACGTCGCAAGCCTTATGGCTTCCGCGGCGGGTTCCGGCGTTCTGACGTCCAATGAAATCACTTTGAACGGGTTCAATCCAACCGCACTTCCCGGCATGATCAAAGCGACCGATATGGCAGGTGCGGAAGTTTCCGCTGCTCAACTGGAGGATATTGTCGATCAGAATCTGGGTGAGGGAAGTCTGACGGCTGGCCCCATTGAGATCGCGTTTACGCTTGCTGGCGGAACCGGTCGCGTGCCAGCGTTCAATCTGCCCTCCGATGCCGCTTCCTTCTCATCGGAATTGCGCTTCAACCTGCCTGATCGGTCGATTTCCTCGCAAGGCACATTCATGTTTCATGCGGGACGCGAAAGCATCGCCGGGGCGGAGCCGGTTGTCGGTGTTTCGATCGATGGCCCCTACCGAAACCCGACGGTGACGATTGATCGTCAGCCACTGGTGCAGTTTCTTGCGCAGCGCGCTCTTGAGCGCGAGCAGCAACGGGTTGAAACCATGCAGATTGCTTTCGTTGAAAAGCAGCGCCTGCGCCGGGAGGCGAGGCTGTATCAGGCGCGTGACGACGAAAGGGCGCGGATTGCCGAGGAAAAGCGGTTGCAGGAAGAAGCGCGTCTTGAGGCTGAACGTCAGGCGCAAAAGCTGAAGATGGAAGAAGAGGCAGCTATCCGGGCGATGCAGGAAAAGGCTCGGGAGGAAGCTGATGAGGCGGTGCCGCCAAATTCCGCGTTGGGCAGTTCGCCGCTCGAGAAGAACCTCACGGTCGATGATTTTTTGAAAAGCCTGACAATTCCCGCGCCGCAATAGGTGCTTTGCCGTCGACCTCAATTGTCGAATCGCTGGAATCGGTTACGGCTGTTTGTTGTGGTTTTCCTTTATCCACTCCAGCACATAGATTCGCAGCGCTGAAGACAGGTTGGATCTGCGATCCCGTGCCGCATCGATGTCTGCGATGAGTGCGGCCAGCGAGATTTGCCTTTGTTCGGCAATGGATTCGATAATTTCAAAGAATGGATCTTCGAGCGAGAAGCTCGTCCTGTGTCCGCGTATACTGACGGATCGCTTCCGGACGAGGCTCATTTCTCGCTTTCGGGCTTGCGCTCAAGCCGGCTCTGGTCAAGGAACTGCGCTGCCTTTTCCTGGGTCCGGCGCTGGAACTCCTTGTCGGCCTTTGTGCGCCCATGGAGAACGCGGTTTTCAGCTGCCGACTGTTCCCGTTCCTCGCGGGCCTTGCGCTTTCTGAACTGCCGCAGGTTGACTACGTTGTTCATGGGGCTTGCTCATTTTTTCCGGAAGGCATCGAGCGACACCACGTCCGCCGATGGTTTGGCAGCGTCAGATTCAGACTTTTCTTCGGAGGGTTCTTTTCCGGAGTCATCCAGCTTCGATGCTGATTTTGACGACGATGCCTTCGGTTTCGCGGCAGGCTTGGCGGCAACAGGCTTTTCAACGATCCTGGGCGTTTCGGCAGTAGCTCCGCTCTCGTCATTGTCGCCAATGGCCTCTTCCACGTTCACGTCGAACTCGAGTTCGAAGTTGACCGAGGGGTCATAGAAACCACGGATTGCGGAAAACGGTACGTGCAGCTTCTCGGGAATATCGCCGAAGGACAATCCGACTTCGAATGAGGTTTCCGTAACCTGCATGTCCCAGAACTGGTGCTGCAATACGATTGTCATATGTTCCGGATATTTCTCGCGCAAGCGCTGGGAAACCCGAACGCCGGGTGCGCCGGTCAGAAATGTGATGAAAAAATGATGGTTACCCGGAAGTCCCGCTTTGGAAACTTCGGACAATACCTTCCGGATGACGCCGCGAAGCGCTTCCTGAGCGAGAATATCGTAACGGATCAGATCCTGTGCCATGGCTTCTTATCCCACGGATTCGCCTTGCGATGTCAAGTCTATCTCGCAGCGCAAAATACATTATGAACGAGCCGCTATCGAATAGCGACTGCTCCGTCAGAGAATTTGTCGACTATGAATCGATCTTTTCGGGCATGCCTTGCTCGACGAGTGTCGCAATACGCGGCTCAGTGGCTGCCTTGGGCGGTGAACCATACGCGCGAAGGAAGGTGCGTATCGCATTTCGCGCCGATGCCTCCAATTGTTCGTCGCTTGGCATTTCGCCCAGCAATGTCAGCATTTGCAGGTCGCAATTGACGAGTGCGAGGAATTGCCTGGCTGCGAGATCGGGATCGTCGATATCGAGCGCTCCGGCATGTGCCAACCGGGCGAAACGGGCGGCGATGGCAGGCCATACGTGACAGGGGCCGTTTTCCTGCCAGGACCGGAACAATTCAGGATAGCGCTCGCCCTCGGCCTGAAACAGCTTGCGCAGGAATTTCCCGTCGCGATTGCAGATGCAATTTCTGCTGAAACGCAGGACAAAGGCCGTCAGGTCGGCTTCGAGCGTTGTTCCATCGGCGGGAAACGTGGACAGCGTTGCAAACAGGCTGGCGTTCATGCGTTCGATTACATCGTTCACCACGGCGACGAAAAGGGCGTCCTTTTCTCGATGGTGATTGTAAACCGTCTGGCGCGACACGCCCGCCTCTGCGGCAATCAGGTCGATGCTCGCCCCGGCGAAGCCTTCGCGGCAAAAAACCTGCGCGGCAGCTTCGAGGACGGACTCGCGCTTCGCCGCCTGACTTTTGGGCGCGGGACGCGATCCTGCGGTCGATGGCCTCACGATTTTTTTCATGAAAACAAGATAAGGCCGCTTGACGATTTAGACAAGTGAATCTAAAAAAATGTATTAAATTGTCCAGCAGGCCGAGTTTCGCTGTGACGTGCCTCCTTTGAATTCTCAAAGCATTGTTTGACGCTCGCGGGTCGAGCCAAGGCCGCGATCCCGCTTCTTCAAGGATAATACAATGACGACCCAGTTTCTGCGCATGGCGCTTGTCCTTGGCCTTCTGTCGGCCATTGGACCATTCGCTATCGATATGTATCTTCCTGCCCTCCCGACCATTGGCGCTGATCTGGGGGCGGATACGGCAGCCGTTCAGATGAGCCTATTGGCTTTCTTCATCTCCATGGCGTTGTGCCAGCTTGCTGTTGGCCCGCTCTCCGATATTTTTGGCCGCAAGGCGCCGCTTTACGCGGGGTTGGGCATTTTCGTCGTCGGAAGTATCGGGAGTGCGTTGGCTTCAGACGTCAACACATTGATATTCTTCCGGTTCATTCAAGGAATCGGCGCAAGTGCCGGGATGGTGGTGCCGCGTGCGGTCGTGCGCGATCTGCACACGGGAGTGGAGGCGGCTCGCCTGATGTCTCTTCTGATGCTGGTGTTCAGCATTTCACCGATTCTTGCGCCGCTGACCGGCAGCGCGATCATCGAATTCTATGGCTGGCGCGGCGTTTTCTGGGCTGTCACCATAGCCGCGTTTGTCGGTGTGATCCTGCTTTCGACGGCGCTCAAGGAAACGCGCCCGGCGGAGGATCGCGCGCAAAGCAGCCTCGCCAGCGCCTTCGTCGCTTACAAACTGTTGTTGCGTGACAGGAATTTCCTGGCCCTGACGTTTATCGGCGGGCTGGGGTTGTCCAGTTTTCTGGTCTATCTGGCGAATTCTTCCTTTATCCTGATCGATCACTACGGTTTGACGCCAACCCAATACAGCCTCGCCTTCTCGGTGAATGCGGTGTCGTTTTTCTCGATTTCGCAGCTCAATGGCTGGCTCGCCTCACGCTTTGGGCTGGAACGGGTCGTAAGGGTGGCCGTAGTCGGTTTTGCCGCGGCCATGTCGACCCTGCTGGTTTTGCAAACGCTCGGCTTCGATGCGTTCGCCCTCATGGCGGTGATGTTGTTTATCGGATATGGCTTTCTCGGGCTGGTGATTCCGACGACCGCCGTATTGGCGCTTGATGACCATGGAAGCATCGCAGGCGCCGCATCAGCATTGATGGGCACATTGCATTTCGCAACGGCAGGCGTCGCCATGGCTGTTTCCAGTGCTTTCTTCGATGGGACGGCATTTCCGATGGTTGCAGGCATCGCGATCTGTGCGGTCGGTGCATTTGCCCTGGCGCAGGTTTCGCTCGGTCGCCACCGGGCAGAAATCGACAACGCGCTCGCCGTAGAAGCAGAAGTGCCTGCGGAATAAACTGGAAGAGGAAACGAAGTGGAGGCTTCTGTTGCCAGGTGCCTCCGAACCCCGCCTTAAGGTGCTAACCCTAAGGACTTAGGTCGGGTTTCCCGCACCGCCATTAGGCAGCGAGAGCGTAACCCTTAGCGTTGTTGTCATTTGCAACTACACTTTTGACCCGATAACGGTGGTATCATGCCGAGTAAAAGAGCGATCTTTACACCCTTGTCGATCCTATTTCGCCCCCGCCACAACACAAGCCGATAAGTCTGTTCGGAGCCGACTTGTGTTCTGGTGGAGGCGCCGGGTACCGCCCCCGGGTCCAATAGGTTTATTACACCGTCCATTTATTACCATAGCTGGCTTGCGCCAGCACCGCTTATATAGGCTGGGAAAAGGCGAATTGAAAGAGCGGGATTGACACATAAAGGCAGCTGGTCAATCTTTTCGACCGGAAAAAGCCTCGGTAAGGCCCGCACAGCGATTCGGTGGGATATTTGTCGAAGCAAGTCTTTTCTGGATTCAATCTGGTCTGGCAATTGCTGGAAAGGGGAAACTATCAATGAGTGAATATCTTGCAGACGTGCGCCGTTACGATGCGGCAGCTGACGAAGCTGTCGTGGCAAAGATTGTCAAGCATCTCGGCATCGCCTTGAGGAACAGAGACTCTTCGCTGGTTTCCTGTACCGATCCGGAAGAGATTGAGCGCGTTCGCGCAAAGTGGGCGGAGAAGAAGCTCGGCGTCACCGATGTGGCAAAGGCAGGCTCGGTCATCGAGAGCGTTTGCGAAACGATGAAGGACGATCGCAACAAGAACCGCGTGACGTTCTACTACCTGACTGCGAAGGGTTTGGGCAAGCTTTCCAGCCTCTGATTGCTGCTTTGGCCGCAATGTCGATCCCGGCGTCTCGGCGTCGGGATTTTGTTTTTCGGGGAAAGGCTTTTGTAAATGATGAAGCGTCCCGACAAATCTGGTAAATATCTCCCATGCGCGCTTATCTCGATCTTCTCCAGCATGTTCTGGACAATGGCTCTGACCGTGGCGATCGTACCGGAACCGGTACGCGTTCCGTTTTCGGCTATCAGATGCGGTATGATCTGGCGGAAGGCTTTCCGGTCCTGACGACCAAGAAATTGCATCTGAGGTCGATTATCCACGAACTGCTGTGGTTCCTCAAAGGCGATACGAATATTGCATATCTGAAGGAAAATGGCGTTTCGATATGGGACGATTGGGCCGATGAAACAGGGGATCTCGGGCCGGTCTATGGCTATCAGTGGCGTTCCTGGCCTGCGCCAGACGGGCAGCATATCGATCAGATATCGAATCTTTTGAATCAGATACGGACGAATCCTCATTCAAGACGTTTGATTGTCTCGGCGTGGAACCCGGCTTTGGTCGATGAAATGGCGCTGCCGCCATGCCATTGCCTGTTCCAGTTCTATGTCGCGGATGGAAAACTGTCCTGCCAGCTCTACCAGCGTTCGGCGGATATTTTCCTCGGCGTGCCATTCAACATTGCTTCCTATGCGCTTCTTACAATGATGATGGCGCAGGTCACCGGACTGAAGCCGGGCGAATTCATCCACACGCTTGGCGACGCCCACCTTTATTCCAATCATTTCATGCAGGCTCGTCTGCAGTTGACGCGTCAGCCACACACATTGCCGACCATGCACCTCAACCCGGAGGTGACCGATCTGTTTGCGTTCAAGTATGAGGATTTCCGGCTTGATGGTTATGAAGCCGAACCGTCTATCAAGGCTCCGATCGCGGTCTAAATAGTCCCTTCAGCATGAGAAAGCAGCCCGTGCAGAATAAAGTCCCGGTTTCGATTGTCGTGGTCGTCGCTCAAAATGGCGTCATCGGACGCGACAATGACATGCCATGGCGCCTGTCGACGGATCTTAAGCGGTTCAGGGCGCTGACAATGGGCAAGCCTGTCATCATGGGGCGCAAGACGTGGAATTCCCTCGGACGTCCGCTACCGGGACGGTCCAATATCGTGATTTCGCGCGATGCTGCATTTCGGGCCGATGGCGCGGACGTCGTCGGGTCGCTGGACGAGGCTGCCGAACTCGCCAATCGATATGCGATTGCCTCGCAAGCCGGTGAGATCTGCGTCATTGGGGGCGGCGAGATCTACAGGCTCGCGCTTCCGGTAGCCGACACGCTCCACGTCACGCGCATCATGGCCGATATCGACGGTGACACGTTTTTCCCTGCGATTGATGCCGCCGAATGGCATTGCGAATCGGCGGAGGATCATCCTGCCGGCGAGAAGGACAGCCATCCGACGCGTTACATCGTGTACAGACGTATTCCATCTGCGGGTTGAAGCGCCGTTGCGGACGAATGTTCGGCAATGGTTCCCGGCGTTGCGGCGAATTGGCCGTCTTTTACCAAAAGCACAATGAAATCACGTTCCTTACGTTGAATCCGGGCGTTGCCATCCCTATAAACGGGAAACAGACTTTTGCAGGGAGTTGTTGCGTTAATTTCCTGCTTTCAACGTGAGGTGGGAATGCCCTGGAGTAATCAGAACGGTGGCGGCGGCCCTTGGGGTGGCGGTAACAACAACAATGGCGGTCCCTGGGGGCAAAAACCGCGTGGCGGCGGTGGCGGAAACAACCCACCACCCGATCTGGAGGATATTATCCGTCGCGGCCAGGACCGTTTGCGGCAGTCTTTGCCGGGCGGGTCGGGTGGCGGACCAGCCTTCTTCGTCCTGATCGGGATCGCTCTTGTCGCTCTCTGGCTTTTCCAGGCGATTTATACGGTTCAGCCTGATGAACTGGCGGTAGAACTGCGCTTCGGAAAACCGAAGGAAGAAATTTCCGAACCGGGCCTGCACTTCCATCTCTGGCCTATCGAGACTTACGAGAAAGCCCAGATCTCCGAAAAGCAGATCAATGTCGGCGGTCGTGGTGCTGCTGGCGCCACGCAGGGCATCATGCTCTCGGGTGACCAGAACATCGTTGATGTGCAGTTTTCGGTCATTTACCGCATCACTGACGGAAGAGCCTATCTGTTCAATGTCGCCGATCCGGAAGACGCGCTCCGGCAGATTTCCGAAAGCGCGATGCGCGAAGTGGTCGGACGCCGCCCCGTTCAGGATATCTTCCGCGATGATCGTGCCGGCATAGCTGAAGCAGTCCGAAACATCATTCAGGCAACGCTCGACAGCTACGGCGCAGGCATCACCATCAGGGCTGTCTCGATCGAGGATGCCGCTCCGCCACGCGAAGTGGCCGATGCGTTCAGCGAAGTGCAGCGTGCCGAGCAGGACGAAGATCGCTTCGTCGAAGAATCAAATCAGTATTCCAACCAGAAACTGGGTGAAGCGCGCGGCCAGGCAGCGCAGATCCGCGAAGATGCGGCAGCGTACAAAAGCCGCGTCGTGCAGGAAGCGCAGGGTGAGGCGCAGCGCTTTACCTCGGTTTATGATGAATATGTGAAGGCGCCTGAAGTGACCCGCAAGCGTCTGTTCCTCGAAACGATGGAGCAGGTGCTGAAGAATTCCGACAAGGTGATCATCGATTCGAGCAATGGGCAGGGCGTCGTGCCCTATCTGCCCCTGAACGAATTGACCCGCCAGCGCGCCACGGGAGGTACCCAGTAATGAATTCCAATCGTCTTCCGTGGATTGTAGGCATCATCGCCGCATTGGCGCTTATCCTCTATTCCTCCGTGTTTGTCGTCAATGAACGGCAGCAGGCCATTGTTCTGCGCTTCGGCGAGATCATCGATGTCAAGACCGAGCCGGGCATCTATTTCAAGGCTCCGTTCGGTTTCTTCGAAGCTGATAATGTGCAGATGGTCGACGACCGTATCCTGCGGTTCGAGCTGGACGATATTCGCGTTCAGGTATCAGGCGGCAAATTCTACGACGTTGATGCGTTCGTCGCTTATCGGATCAATGATGCGCGTCTCTTCCGTAAGGGTGTCTCGGGCAGTCTGACGCTTGCAGAAGACCGGCTGCGGACGCGTCTCGATGCGGCGCTCCGCCGTGTATACGGCCTGAGAGGTTTTGAAGCTGCTCTTTCCGAAGAGCGTGGCGAGATGATGCTCGAGGTTCGCGATCAGTTGCGTACCGATGCGGCGGCTCTTGGTTTGACAATCGACGATGTCCGTATTCGTCGTACCGATCTGACGCAGGACGTTTCCCAGCAGACCTATGACCGCATGAAGGCTGAACGTCTGGCTGAAGCCGAGCGGCTTAGAGCGCGTGGCCGCGAAGCGGCGCAGCGCATTCGCGCCATTGCCGACCGTCAGGTTGTCGAGACTGTGGCTGAAGCCCAGAAGGAATCGGAAATTCTCCGCGGTGAGGGTGAGGGCGAGCGCAGCCGCATATTCGCGGAAGCCTTCTCCAAGGATCCTGACTTCTTCGAGTTCTACCGTTCGATGGCGGCTTATGAGCAGGCCCTCAAGGATTCGGGAACGAAGATGGTCCTGTCGCCAGAATCGGAGTTCTTCCGTTATTTCCAGTCAGCGACTGGAGAGAAGCCGACGCCTGCCACCCAGCCAACCCCTCCGGCCGCTCAGTAAAAGCGGCCGTTGAGCCATGAATGATTTTCTAGCCGCCTTGGGTCTCGTCCTCGTTTTCGAGGGCCTGATCTACGGCGGCTTTCCATTGTTGGCCAAGCGTTTGGCTCAGGAAGTTCTGAGCCTGCCGGATAGCGTTCTTCGCGGTGCAGGTGTCATGTCGATCGCCATCGGCGTTTTGATCATCTGGCTCGTGCGAGGGTAACGGCAAGTTCATCTTCGCAGCCTCTCAAGCCTGTGTGCGCAAGCCTTATTTTGGTCTATTGTCCCCTTCAAGTATTGGCCTACTGCCACTTTACTTATGGAGTATCAGTTCATGGTCTTAAAAACGGGTCTGGCATATCTGCGCAATGGCGTGGCGGCGGTTGTGATTGCGGTCGTAGCGGTTCCCGCCTTTGTCGACGCCGCAAGCGCCCAGCAACGAGGCCCGGAATCGGTTGCCGACCTTGCCGAAGGGCTTCTCGATGCCGTGGTGAACATTTCGACATCACAGAACATCGGTGCACAACCGCATGATGGCCCGACCCCGGTTCCCAAGCCGCAGGTGCCGGAAGGATCGCCGTTCCAGGAGTTTTTTGACGATTTTTTTGGCCCGCCGGGACAGAATCCGGGCGATCAGTCACGCAAGGTCCAGTCACTTGGTTCGGGCTTTGTCATCGATGCTGAGCAGGGCATTATCGTCACCAATAATCACGTCATTGCGGATGCCGACGAAATCGAGGCCAATTTTAGCGACGGTTCCAAACTGAAAGCGGAATTGGTCGGCAAGGATCTCAAGACCGACCTCGCCGTACTCAAGGTCGATCCGAGCAAGCGCAAGCTGACCGCGGTCAAGTTCGGTGATTCCGAAACCGCGCGCATTGGCGACTGGGTCATGGCGATCGGAAATCCGTTCGGTCTTGGCGGAACGGTGACGGTCGGCATTGTCTCCGCGCGCAATCGTGACATCAATTCCGGCCCTTACGACAATTTCATCCAGACAGACGCTGCCATCAATCGCGGCAATTCAGGCGGTCCTCTGTTCGACATGAATGGCGAGGTGATTGGCATCAATACCGCGATCATCTCGCCTTCCGGTGGGTCGATCGGCATCGGCTTTGCGATTCCTTCCGAGCTTGCGGTCAGCGTGATCAATCAATTGCGCGAATTTGGCGAAACCCGGCGCGGTTGGCTTGGCGTGCGTATTCAGCCGGTTACGGATGATATTGCCGAAAGCCTCGGCATGAAGGGGACCAAGGGCGCTCTTGTTGCCGGGATCATCAAAGGCGGACCGGTCGACAATGGCGTGATCGAAGCGGGTGATGTAATTACGCATTTTGGCGGCAAGGCGATCAACGATGCGCGTGACTTGCCGCGTATCGTCGCGGAAAGCCCGGTAGGCGAGGAAGTTGATGTCGTTCTGCGCCGAAAGGGCAAGGAGATGAACGTCAAGATCAAGCTGGGCCGTCTGGAAGATGGCGAGCAGGTAGCCGAGACGGAACATGAGGAAGGCACCGACCAGCAGGAGCAGGAACTCACCGAAGTGAAACCCGTTCTCGGGATGAATCTCGCTGTTCTCGATGACGAGACGCGGGCGCGTTTCGAAATTGCCGCCGACGTGGAAGGTGTTGTGGTAACGGAGGTCGATCCGGGTTCGGCTGCTGCTGAAAAGCGCATAGAACCGGGCGAGGTGATCGTCGATATCGGTCAGGAAACCGTCGAGACGCCCGAAGACGTGGCGGATCGTGTCCAGAAGCTGCGTGATGAGGGCCGTAAGAATGCCCTCCTGATGCTGGCTTCAAAGACCGGGGAATTGCGGTTCGTGACAGTCAGGATCGACTGACCGGGATATATGATTTCAATCGAGAGGGCGGTCATTACAGGGTGATGGCCGCCCATTTTTGATGGTTTTTGTTCAGGCGGCCCTGTGGCGCCATCGATCGTATGTCATGGAATAGAAAACATGTGGCTTCAATATCGCGTGGCTTTGCGGCACTGACGGATGATCAAAATCGCGTTCAGGGTCCGCCGCCATTCCGATACGGTGCATCACCGCGACGGAACGATAATTGTCGCGAACCGCGAATGAGATTATCTCCGGAAGCTGCCGCTCGTTGAAACCAAGCTCAAGCAGGGCTTTCGCAGCCTCGGTAACATAGCCGTTGCCCCAATAGCGCCTTGCGAGCCGCCAGCCGATTTCAACAGATCCGTCCGGGATGAAAGGTTCAAGGCTTGTCAGCGCCAGTCCGGCGAAGCCCAGACATTCGCCGCCTGTTCGTTCTTCCAGAGCGAAAAACCCATAGCCCGTTTCGGCGATCTTTTGCCTGTTCCGATAAAACAGTTCGTCCGACTGCTCGTGTGTCCGGCGGAAGGGAAAAAACTCCATGACATTTTCATCGGAGTTGATCTCGTAAAAGAGATCGCGATCCCGCTCTTCCCAGTTCCGGATAATCAGGCGCTCTGTTTCAGTGATAATCACGTGATGAAATCCCGCTGGCGATATCCTTGAATATAGAGCAGGGCGGTCAGATCGCCATGATCGATGCGCACCCTGGCTTGCGCGGCGACGGAGGGCTTGGCGTGCAGTGCGACACCCGTTCCGGCGATCTGCAACATCCCGAGATCGTTTGCGCCGTCTCCCACCGCGATGGCGGCTTCTGTCGTGATTCCGAGCCTGTCGCAAATGGTGTTGAGCGTTTCCACCTTGGCTTCACGTCCGAGAATTGGCTCTGTCACTTCGCCCGTCAAATGTTCGCCGTCGTCAACAAGCACATTTGCACGGTTTTCGTTGAACCCGATCATGGCCGCGATACGATTGGTGAAAACCGTGAAACCGCCCGAAACGAGTGCGGTGTAGGCTCCGTGCTTTTTCATCGTGCGGACGAGTTCGGGGCCGCCGGGCGTCAGGGTGATACGGCTCGCGATCACCTTGTCGATGACCGAATAGGGCAGCCCCTTGAGCAGCGCGACGCGCTCACGCAGGGCTGGCTCGAATGCAATCTCGCCATTCATGGCGCGTGCCGTGATTGACGCGACCTCTTCGCGCAAACCTGCCTCTTCAGCAAGCTCATCGATACATTCCTGCTGGATCATGGTTGAATCCATGTCCGCGATCAGCACTTTCTTGCGGCGGGTATCCTGATCCTGAACGACGATATCGACGGGTGCGCCGCCAAGGCTGTCGTGCAGCGCGGCGCTTGCTTCATCGGGGTCGATACCCGTCGGCAGTGGCAAGTCGCAGGCTATGCCATCGGCAAGCCAGTAAAGGCCCGTCGCGTTGATGGATGCCGAGGCTTTGATCCCGAGCGAACTTTGCAGTATGGGATTGGCCGGATTGGCGATGAGAGTGGCCATCAAAGGCATGGAGTTTTCCTCGGTGGAGTTCACCAATTGACGAACAAGAATGCGATCCTGATAGCGGGACCGACGGCAAGCGGCAAGTCGGCGCTTGCGCTTCGGCTGGCGAAAGAGGTGGATGGCGTCATTGTAAACGCAGACTCCATGCAGGTCTATGACGTGTTGAACGTTCTGACCGCGCGCCCGCAGGCGCGTGATCTGGCCACTCTGCCGCATTATCTCTACGGGCATGTCTCGCCCGCCACGCTCTACTCCACGGGTCGCTGGCTCGATGATGTCGCGGCTCTTTTCGAAGATCCAGAACTTGCGGGCCGGACTTTTGTGTTTGTCGGAGGGACGGGGCTCTATTTCCGGGCCTTGACCGATGGGCTTTCCGAAATGCCGCCTATTCCCGATGCCGTCCGCCGCTATTGGCGCGACAGTCTTGCGGAACGAGGGCCAGAGGCGATGCATCGCATCCTCGCCGAAAAGGATGCCGCCGTTGCCGCAACGCTGCGACCTACCGATAGCCAGCGGATCGTTCGGGCGCTTGAGGTTATCGATGCCTCAGGACGCTCCATTCTCGACTGGCAGCAACAAAAAGGCACCGGGCTGATCGACGGATCGGTGGCGCGAAAATATGTCATTCGACCGGATCGGGCCGTTCTCGCGGAGCGCATTTCCCGGCGGTTCGACCAGATGATGGCCGGTCCCGCCGTGGAGGAGGTGAGGGCGGTTCTGGCGCTTGGTCTGGCCGGAGAACTGCCAGCGATGAAAGCCATTGGCGTTCGCGAAATCAGGGCAATGCTGGCCGGGGAAATATCACAGGAAGAGGCCAGCGCGCTCGCCAAGACCGCAACACGTCAATATGCCAAGCGGCAAATGACATGGTTCCGCAATCAGTTGGACGATAGCTGGCAAGTCATGGACGCCCAAGTCTGAAGAGCTGTCAGCTTCTCTCGTTCCGAAACGAGCGAATGAGGTCGCTCATGCCTGCCGGAGACAGGCGTTCTTCGTAGGCCGGTCGGGACGAAACAGGTTCTGCGTTTATCGCAGGGGCGCGCCAATCCGGCTCCGGTCGAGGTCTGGCGAGCGGGGGCATGTCGTCGCCGCCCGACTGGGCGCGTCGCAGCGTTGGGGTCGCCATTTGCGGCTGAACCAGTGCAGCTTCCTGAGGCGTGTAGGTTCCATTGGTCGCGGGGAAGGTCGCAAAGGACTGACCGGCATCGAGCTCGTCATCGAGGTTTCGCATCCGGGCGATAACCGCTTCCAGGGACACGGCACCATTGCCGGATTTTATGCTCTCCTGCTGTTCATAGAGATGTGCTCCGGGCAGGGATGCGGTGGGAATCGTTTCGAACATCATGCGCATGGGAGTGGAAACGGCTTCGCCAAAGGCGATCGCTTCGCGGTTGGCGATGGACGAAAGAAAGCTAGTCATGCTCTTCGATGCGCCGGTGATCGCGCCGCGGATGATTTCTTGGTCGCGCTCATTGCCGAGGCGCATGGCAAAGATCGTATTGCATTGCGAGAGGATCGTGGGGTCGAGTTCGCCGGGACGCTGGGTCACGACGGAAAGATAGACACCGTATTTGCGCCCTTCCTTGGCTATGCGGGAAATGGCGGCGCGCGTTGGCCAGAACCCGCCATTGGGATCTGCGGGGATGTAGCGATGGGCCTCCTCGCAGACGACAAGCGTCTGGATCGCGCCATTGCTCGAAACCGCGAGATCGAAAGCCATGCGGCAAAGAACGGAGGCGACCGAATTGACGACTTCCGAGGGCAGACCCGCGAGCTGAAAGGCGCAGATCGGCCTACCGTTTTGTGGCACCCGGAAGATGTGGGCGATGGCGTGATGCATCGCGTCGGTTACGGTGGGACCAGCGAACATGAAGCGGTAGCGCGGATCATTGATCAGGGATTCGAGCCGGTTCCTTAGCGATTTCAACACCGGCCGTTCCGCCTTGCCATCGAGCTGGCCGATGCGTTCGTCCATGATGGCGAGCAGGTCGGGCATCCTGTAGGGTAAAGGCGTATCCGCCGTGATGGACGTGACATCGCGCTTGACCATGACCGAGCCGCGTCCGGTTTCCGAGCGTCTGTACAGTTCCTTCGCCTGGGGGATGAGGTCGCGCAGCAGGTCTATCTCGGCCGCAATCACTGGGCGGCCCCGGAATACGGCTTCAGCGAATTCCTCAAGCTTGAAAAGCCAGAACGGCAGGTCCAGCGTGCCGGGATCCACGGTGACGGCTTCCTCGGGGAAGGCTGTGGCGAATTCATTATGCGGGTCGAGAATGAGGACGCGGATGTCGGGCCGCTCAGCGATGATCTTGCGCAGGAGAAGCGTAACCGCGCTCGACTTGCCGACGCCGGTCGTTCCGACGAGCGCGAAGTGGCGCGAAATCAGTTTGTCGACCGAGATCAGCGCCGGGATTGTTTCATCCTGCGTCAAATGCCCGATTGAGATGGTTTTCTCGCTTGTTTCGGCATAGATCACCGCCAAATCGCGGGAGCGAATGCGGTGGGCGACGGCTCCCATGAACGGATAATTGGCAATGCCACTGGAGAATTCGGCATTGCCGTCGTGGCGGTTGCGGATCTCCCCGACGAGTTCCACATGGATATGCAATGTGTTGTCGTCATCATTGTTCCAGTGATGCTCCGGCACATCGACGCTATAGACCAGCCCGACGATGCGGCTTTCCCCGACCTTGATCGAAATGAGTTGTCCGACAGCCCAATAATCATCGGAAGCGGATATGCTTGCACCTCCCTTCGCCGCTATGACAGCGCGCTCACCGTCACATCGTATGACGTGGCCCTCTGTCCGGTTGCGATGGAAGGGACGGATTGCGTGATCCGCCGTATCGACTGCCCTGGTATTGTCATTCTTCATCGCCCGTCACCCCAGCTCAAGCAGACTGAAACTTATGGGCGCGCTGGTTGAGAGATCGTTAGCGAGCCAATCCGGCGGGCGTTGATTGAAAACAGGCTAAATAATCGATGAAATTTTCCTTTTTCATCGAACGTTTTTCGGATTGACGGCCTTTTGCGCGTTGATTATGGTCCATCGTCATGATGAAGAACATTCTTATTGTAGTACGATCGCGCATGGGCAGGGTGGTGTAACCACCCGGCGAAAGCTCCCATGCGCGAAACACAGGCTCCTTCGGGGGCCTTTTTTATTATCCGCATTCAAGTTAAACGAACCATACTTCAAGCCAGCGACGGCGGAGCAAGTAACAAGCAGGAAGAAGACAATGACCGCAGATAAACGGGACTCGGGGAAACGCGAAATGACTGGCGCCGAAATGGTGCTGCAGGCATTCAGGGATCAGGGTGTTGAGCATGTATTCGGCTATCCCGGCGGTGCGGTCCTTCCTATTTATGACGAAATTTTCCAGCAAGATGATGTTCAGCATATTCTTGTCCGGCACGAGCAGGGCGCGGGCCATGCTGCCGAGGGCTATGCGCGCTCGACCGGGAAAGTCGGTGTCTTTCTGGTGACTTCTGGCCCCGGCGCGACCAATGCCGTGACACCGTTACAGGATGCGCTGATGGACTCCATCCCGGTGGTCTGCATCACAGGCCAGGTTCCCACGACGCTCATTGGTTCGGATGCGTTTCAGGAATGTGACACGATTGGCATCACGCGCCCCTGCACCAAGCACAACTGGCTGGTGAAGGATGTCAACGATCTTGCCCGCGTTCTGCACGAGGCTTTCCACGTCGCGCGCTCCGGGCGTCCTGGTCCGGTTCTGGTCGATATTCCGAAGGACGTTCAGTTCGCGACCGGCACCTATACGCCACCGCCGTCGACACCGCGCACCAGCTATCAGCCGCGCGTGCAGGGGGATATGGATGCTATCAAGCAGGCTGTCGCCATGCTGGCTTCGGCAAAGCGCCCCGTGATCTACAGTGGCGGCGGCGTCGTCAATTCCGGGCCGGAAGCGACAAAGCTGCTGCGCGAACTGGTCGAACAGACGGGATTTCCGATCACGTCTACACTGATGGGGCTCGGCGCCTATCCTGCATCGGGCAAGAACTGGCTGGGGATGCTCGGCATGCACGGCACCTATGAAGCCAACATGACCATGCATGATTGCGATGTCATGCTGTGCATCGGCGCGCGCTTCGATGACCGTATCACCGGCCGTCTCGACGCTTTCTCACCCAACTCCAAGCGTATTCATATCGACATCGATCCATCGTCGATCAACAAGACGGTTCGGGTTGACGTTCCGATCGTCGGTGATGTCGCGAACGTGCTGGAAGACATGGTTCGCGTCTGGCGCGCAACCAAGGAACGGCCGGACAAGAAGGCGCTGGCCGAGTGGTGGGCGCGGATCGAGAAATGGCGCGCGCGCAATTCGCTGGCCTATAAGCCGAACAAGGATGTCATCATGCCGCAATATGCATTGCAGCGGCTGTTTGAGTTGACCAGGAACCATGACACCTACATCACGACCGAAGTTGGTCAGCACCAGATGTGGGCGGCGCAATATCTGGGGTTTGAGAAACCAAACCGCTGGATGACGTCGGGTGGTCTGGGGACGATGGGATATGGCTTGCCTGCCGCATTCGGCGTGCAGATCGCGCATCCCGACAGTCTGGTTATCGACATCGCGGGCGATGCATCCGTTCAGATGACGATGCAGGAAATGAGCGCCGCGGTGCAGCATAATGCGCCGATCAAAATCTTTATCCTGAACAACCAGTATATGGGCATGGTGCGCCAATGGCAGCAATTGCTGCATGGCAACCGCTTGTCCCATTCCTATACCGAGGCGATGCCGGATTTCGTCAAGATGGCGGAAGCCTTCGGCGCACACGGTATCCGTTGCGAAAAGCCGGGCGAGCTGGACGGCGCTATTCAGGAAATGATCGACGTCAAGAAGCCGGTCATTTTCGATTGCCGCGTCGCCAATCTGGCGAATTGTTTCCCGATGATCCCGTCGGGCAAGGCGCACAATGAAATGCTGCTGCCGGACGAGGCGACGGATGAGGCGGTCGCCAATGCGATCGACGCCAAGGGCCGCGCCCTCGTTTAACCGGAAGAAGAGAGACAAGAGACATGAACGCACAACATCAGGCTTCCGGGTCGGCTTACTTCATTGCCAAGGAAACCCAGCTACCGGAGACACATACGCTATCGGTGCTGGTTGATAACGAACCCGGCGTTCTCGCCCGCGTGATCGGCCTTTTTTCGGGGCGTGGCTACAATATCGAAAGCCTCACCGTTTCGGAAACCGAGCACGAGAAGCATCTTTCCCGCATCACGATCGTGACACGAGGCACGCCGCATGTGCTCGATCAGATCCGGCATCAGCTGGAGCGCATCGTTCCGGTTCATCGTGTCATCGATCTTTCGGAGCGTGCCGGCCAGCTTGGCCATGAACGCCCGATCGAGCGTGAACTGGCGCTCGTCAAGGTCAGCGGTGCTGGCGATGACAGGGTCGAGGCGCTGCGGCTGGCGGATGCTTTCCATGCCAAGGTTATCGATGCCACGACCGAGCATTTCATTTTTGAGATGACCGGCAAGAGCGTAAAGATCGACCAGTTCATCTCGATCATGAAGCCGCTCGGACTTGTCGAGGTCTGCCGGACTGGCATTGCGGCGATGAATCGCGGCCCCGAGGGGATGTAATTTTCTGAATGACAGGCTCCGGTTGCCGGAGCCTGTACACCCGAGAACGACTGATTGGTTGTACTATGTCGTACGATATCTTTATGACGCTGCTCGTCTTTGCTTTCGTGACGTCGATCACGCCGGGGCCAAACAATCTCATGCTGCTGGCCTCTGGCGTGAATTTCGGCTTCCGGCGCACCGTTCCGCATATGCTGGGTATTGGTGTCGGCTTTTTCGCGTTGTTGCTGGGCGTCGGCTTCGGTCTTGGCGCGCTGCTGGAAACCGTTCCGACCCTCTATACCGCGCTGAAATTTGCAGGCGGTGCATATCTCGTCTATCTCGCCTACAAGATCGGCACGTCGCGCTCGATTGGCAAAGTCGAGGGAAAGGCCGAACCAATGAGCTTCATGGCGGCGGTGGCCTTTCAATGGGTCAATCCCAAGGCGTGGGTCATGGCGGTGACGGCGATGGCCACCTACACCTCGCATCATGCCTATATTTTTACCGTTCTTCTGGTTGGTTTCGCCTTCGCCATTGTCAATTTGCCTTGCGTTTCCAGCTGGGCCGGGTTCGGCACGCTGATGCGAGGCTGGCTCTCCGATCCGGCTCGGCTGAAATGGTTCAACGTCACGATGGCGTTGCTTCTTATCGCCAGCCTCTGGCCCATGCTTCGGTGATCTTGCCTATGGCGGTATGACGAACTAGTCTCATCGCCATGACGCACGATCATTCTCACGACAACGAACTCGACCCCATGGCGGCGCGGGTGAAAGCGCTTGAAACAATCCTGACGCAAAAAGGACTGATCGATCCTGCCGCGATCGATGCCATCGTGGACACCTATGAAACGAAGGTTGGGCCGCGCAACGGGGCCAGGGTCGTTGCACGATCATGGGTCGATCCGGCTTTCGCCGACTGGCTGAAGCGGGACGCGACGGCGGCGATTGCTTCACTCGGCTTTACAGGACGGCAGGGTGAACACATGCAGGCGGCGTTCAATACGCCTGAAACGCATAACATGGTCGTTTGCACGCTTTGTTCCTGCTATCCGTGGTCGGTGCTCGGGCTTCCGCCCGTCTGGTATAAGGCTCCGTCCTACAGGTCGCGTGCCGTCATCGATCCGCGTGGTGTGCTTGCCGAGTTTGGGATCACCCTACCCGATGCTACCCAAATCCGGGTATGGGATTCGACTGCCGAACTGCGTTACCTCGTCATTCCGATGAGGCCAGAAGGCACCGAAAACCTGAGCGAGGAGCAACTGGCCGATCTCGTGACCCGCGATGCGATGATCGGAACGGGTCTGGCTTCATCTCCGACAGGTGCGACGTGAACGGCCCGCAGGATCTCGGCGGGCAGATGGGATTCGGGCCAGTCGCGCCCGAGCCCAATGAGCCGATTTTTCATGGGGACTGGGAAAAACGAGCGCTTGGCGTCACGCTGGCGGCGGGTGCCATGGGGCACTGGAATATCGATGAAAGCCGCTTTACGCGCGAAAACCGCCATCCCGTCGACTACTACGGTTCCAGCTATTACGAAATCTGGATCAAGGCCCTTGAAACCCTCTTGACAAAGCACGGCTTTGTTACAGCCAGGGAACTGGCGCGCGGCGAAGCATTGTCATCGGGTAAGGTTCCGAAACGGGTGCTGAAGGCCGATCAGGTTGCCAGCGTTCTCGCGAAGGGCGGTCCGTGCAATCGCCCGGTCGAAACCGATCCACGCTACAAGGTTGGCGACAGGGTTCGTACGCTGAATTTCAATCCTGCCACACACACACGCCTGCCGCGCTATGCGAGAGGGAAGACGGGTGTTGTCGAAGCGGTCCGCGATGGTTTCGTTTTCCCTGATAGCAATGCGCATGGAGAGGGTGAAAACCCTCAATGGGTCTATACGATTGTTTTTACTGGCGAGGAAATCTGGGGCGAGGGGGCGGACCCGACGCTTGTGATCAGCATCGACGCATGGGAGAGCTATCTTGAGCCAGTCGCAGCGGTTTGAGGCGTCGCCGGGTTTCGCGGTGGACGACAAGCAGTCCGTTTTTGACGAACCCTGGCAGGCGCAAGCCTTTGCACTTGCTGTCGCATTGAACGAGCGCGGTGTTTTCAGCTGGTCGGAGTGGGCGGAAACTCTCTCTGCCGAACTGAAGAAACCGGACGTCGCTGCCGATGGTTCCGACTATTATGATTGCTGGTTGCGAGCGTTGGAAACACTTCTGGAGCGGAAAAAACTGACAGGAAATCACGAAGTCGATGCCGTGGCGGCCTCGTGGCAGCGCGCCGCGCATGCAACGCCGCACGGCAAGCCGATCCTGCTTGAAAATGACCCTGAGTTTGCGCCCTATTCCTGAGTGGGCGCCATTTCCCTTGCGCTTTGAAGGCGAATCCTGTCTGTCGGCATTATGCAACTCTCCGCCGAACAGGATCAGGCCCTCAGTGCCGTCTCGAAATGGTTGAAGGAAGGCCGTTCGCCGATCTTCCGCCTGTTCGGTTATGCCGGAACCGGCAAGACAACGCTTGCGCGCTATTTTGCGGAGCATGTTGATGGTGACGTGCAGTTCGCGGCCTTTACGGGGAAGGCCGCGCAGGTTCTTCGCTCCAAAGGAGCGGCCAATGCCCGAACCCTGCACTCGCTGATCTACCGTCCACGCGGCGAGGAGGCAGTCGAGAACGAAACTACCGGAAAGACCAGCATCGCGCCGACATTCTCATTGAACCGGCAGAGCCCGGTGGCAAAAGCAAAGCTTATCATCGTCGACGAATGCTCGATGGTTGATGAGCAGCTTGGCCGGGATCTGATGAGTTTCGGAACGCCTATCCTTGTTCTAGGAGATCCCGGCCAGTTGCCGCCGATCTCGGGCGGAGGGTTCTTTACGGAGCATGAGCCGGATTTCCTTTTGACGGAAATTCATCGTCAGGCACGCGACAACCCTATCATCCAGCTTGCCCTCGATGTTCGTGAGGGGCGGGAATTGCCCTACGGCGATCATGGAACGGCCAAGGTCATTTCCAAGAATGAGGTGACGCAGGAACTGGTTCTTGGGGCCGATCAGGTGCTTGTCGGTACGAACAGAACACGTCGGCGCTACAACCAGCGGCTTCGCGAACTGAAGGGGTTCACTGCGAACTATCCGCAATCCGGGGACAAGCTGGTCTGCCTGCGTAATGACCCGGCAAAGGGGCTGCTGAACGGTTCTCTCTGGAAGGTCATGACGGCCTCGCGCGAGACGGTCAAGCCGGGCATAAACCTGCTGATTTCACCGGAAGATGAAGAGCCTGGACGGGGCGTTTCGAAGATCAAGCTGCTCAAGGCTCAGTTTGAGGAACCGGATACGGAAATCCCGTGGCAAACAAAGAAACGCTACGACGATTTCGACTATGGCTATGCCTTGACCGTGCATAAAGCGCAGGGTTCCCAATGGGATGAGATCGTGCTCTTCGACGAGAGTTTTGCCTTTCGCGATACGCGTGACCGCTGGCTTTACACTGCGATCACGCGCGCAGCCGAACGTCTGACAATTGTAAGGTAGAGTCACCGGGCTATGCAGAATGCGCATGGCGACTTCAAATCCGTATAAAAATGTCAGTTGTTTTTGCATCGTAACGGCTATATTGCGTCCGCTCACGCTTGAGCCCGTTCATTTCAGATCGGGTTCCGGTGGTGGAAAGGGTTGATGCATGAACGACCTGAAGAACGGTGATGACGCGCATTTGCCCGAGGCGGCGGGTTTTGACCCACATGCCCACACCGAGAAATTTCGCGTGTTGGTTCTGGGTGCCCTTGGTGTCGTCTACGGCGATATAGGAACCAGCCCGATTTATGCTTTCCGTGAGGCGCTTCACGGCCCGGCGCGTGACGGAACGCTTTTGCGGGAAGATATCCTCGGCGTGATCTCCATGATCTTCTGGGCGCTGACGCTGATCGTGACGGTCAAATACGTGCTTTTCGTGTTGCGCGCCGACAATAACGGCGAGGGTGGCGTTCTTTCACTCATGGCGCTGGCGCGGTCCAGTTTTCAAAACCGGCCCGATCTCGTTCTTGGTATCGGAATCTGCGGGGCGGCATTTTTCTACGGAGATGCCGTTATCACCCCCGCCATATCTGTCCTATCGGCTGTCGAAGGCCTCAAGCTCGTCACGCCGACATTCGAGCCCTATATCGTGCCCATTACAATGGGAATCCTGCTGGCGCTCTTCCTCGTTCAACGTTTCGGGACCGCGCGGATGGCGCTGGTATTCGGGCCGATCACCTTTCTGTGGTTTCTGTCGCTTGGCTTTTTCGGGCTTTGGCATATCTTCGACGATCCGACGATCATGTTCGCCGTGAATCCCTATTATGCGATAGAATATACCGTTCGAAGCCCCGGCGTAGCCTTCGTGACGATTGGCACAGTGTTCCTTGCGGTAACGGGCGCGGAGGCGCTCTATGCGGATCTCGGGCATTTTGGCCGGCGACCGATCGTAACCGCTTGGCTCTGGATCGTTTTTCCGTGCCTGCTGCTCAATTATTTCGGGCAAGGCGCTTTCGTTCTTGCGCATGGACAGGCGGCAGACAATCCATTCTTTGAAATGTTGCCTGGATGGGCTCTCCTGCCGATGGTCATCCTCGCCACCGCCGCGACGGTCATTGCCAGCCAGGCGGTTATATCGGGCGCTTACTCGCTGACACGTCAGGCCGTTCAACTCAATCTTCTGCCGCGCTTCAATATTGAACACACCTCGGAAAAACAGTCCGGACAGGTCTACTTGCCGCGAGTGAATTTCCTGCTGGGCAGCGTGGTGATGCTGCTGGTCATCGGCTTCGGTAGTTCCAGTTCCCTGGCGTCGGCCTATGGTATCGCTGTGACGGTGAACATGCTTGTCACCACGACGCTGTTGTTCATCGTCATGTGGCGCATCTGGAACTGGAAGCTGCTCAATGCCGGGCTTGTGGCTGTTGGTTTCGGCATCATCGACGTCACATTCATCTCGGCCAATATCATCAAGGTTCATGACGGCGGCTGGGCGTCGCTGCTTGTCGCGTCGCTCGTGATCCTGCTGATATGGACGTGGATTCGCGGCAGCCGTCTTCTGTTCGACAAGACGCGCAAGGGCGAAGTGCCTCTGGAGCTTTTTACGCGCAGCTTCGAAGAAAAGAAGCCGACGCTGGTTTCCGGTACGGCAGTTTTCCTGACCGGTGATCCGAAGAGCGCCCCAACCGCGCTGATGCATAGCATCAAGCATTACAAGGTTCTTCATGAGCACAATATCGTGCTGACGGTCGTTACGGCCCCGCAACCCTATGTGCAGGCGACCGAGCGGACGGAAGTTGAGAAATTGTCGTCGCTTTTCACGCAGATCACCGTGACCTTTGGCTATATGGAGCGCCCGAACATCCCGCGTGTGCTGGCCGCCTGCCGCAAGGAAGGCTGGACGTTTGATATCATGACCACGTCGTTCTTTCTGTCCCGCCGCTCATTGAAGGCCTCACCGCGGTCGGGGATGCCGGTATGGCAGGACAAGCTGTTCATCATCCTCGCTCGCAGCGCATCGGACGCCACGGAGTATTTCCAGATCCCAACTGGGCGCGTGGTCGAAATAGGCACTCAGGTCAGCGTTTGAGGCTTGCGCAACCCCTGCTGCCGGAAAAGATTCGGATCGAACAGACAAAGCCGCTTGCAATTGTCCGAAGCCGCAATTAAACCGAACCGTAACGTACGGTACGGTTATTGAAACCTGCCGTATCGTGTGAGAGAAAGTTTGATCCATGTCGGTGGTTGGGGCACAAGAGGGCGAATTGACTGCGCGTCAGAAAGACGTGCTGGACGCCGCGCTTGGCCTTCTGGTCGAGGCTGGCGAGAAGCTGACCATGACCAGCGTAGCGCGTCGGGCAAGCTGTTCCAAGGAAACGCTGTACAAGTGGTTTGGCGACCGCGACGGCCTGCTGACGGCGACCGTGCAGTGGCAGGCTTCGAAGGTCAAGGGCCTGCCCGTCGATCGGCAAAAGCTGGATGCGGCATCGCTCAAGACAAGCCTCGAACGATTTGCCGCTGACTGGTTGCGTGTCCTGACGGGGGAGAAATCCGTTGCGCTCAATCGTCTGGCGGTCAGTCATGCGGGGTCCGACAAGCGCAATCTGGGTGAAATCGTTTTGCAAAATGGCCCGTTCGCGATGGGGCGCCGTCTCAAGCCGGTGCTGGAGGCGGGCAAGCAGGCGGGTCTCCTCACATTCGACGACGCCGACGACGCCTTTCACACATTCTTCGGGCTGGTCGTCCGCGATGTACAGATCCGATTGCTGCTCGGTGATCGGTTCACTTTGACTGAAGCAGAAATTGACCGGGATGCCGGGCAGGCGACGCGACAGTTTTTCGCTCTTTACGGAGCTTAGGAAATGGCGGTCGGGAACAACCGCCAGTGTAACGCAAGAAGGGAAGAAACATGCGCGTTTATTATGATCGTGACGCAGACGTCAATCTGATCAAGTCCAAGAAGGTCGTTATCGTCGGATATGGCAGCCAGGGCCGCGCCCATGCGCTGAACCTCAAGGATTCCGGTGCGAAGGACGTGCGTATTGCGCTTCGCGAGGGCTCCGCGACTGTCGCCAAGGCCGAAGCCGACGGCTTCCAGGTGATGAACGTTGCGGATGCCGCCAAGTGGGGCGACCTGCTGATGATGGCGACCCCGGACGAACTGCAGTCCGACATCTACAAGGACCATATTGCAGGTAATATCCGTGACGGCGCGGCGATTGCTTTCGCGCACGGCCTCAACGTCCATTTCGGCCTCATCGAGCCCAAGGCTTCTCTCGACGTTGTGATGATCGCTCCGAAGGGCCCGGGCCATACGGTTCGCGGCGAATATCAGAAGGGTGGCGGCGTGCCTTGCCTGGTTGCCGTTCACCAGAACGCTTCCGGCAATGCTCTTGAGCTTGCTCTCTCCTACGCCTGCGGCGTCGGCGGCGGTCGGTCAGGCATCATCGAAACCAACTTCAAGGAAGAGTGCGAAACCGATCTGTTCGGCGAGCAGGTTGTTCTCTGCGGCGGTCTCGTTGAACTGATCCGCGCCGGGTTTGAGACGCTGGTCGAGGCTGGCTATGCACCGGAAATGGCTTATTTCGAATGCCTGCACGAAGTGAAGCTGATCGTCGACCTGATCTATGAAGGCGGCATCGCCAACATGAACTACTCGATCTCCAACACGGCCGAGTGGGGCGAGTATGTGACCGGACCTCGTATCATCACCGAGGAAACCAAGGCGGAAATGAAGCGCGTTCTCAAGGACATCCAGACCGGAAAGTTCACCTCCGACTGGATGCAGGAATACCGTTCGGGCGCTGCGCGTTTCAAGGGTATCCGTCGCCTCAACGATAGCCACCAGATCGAGGAAGTTGGCGAAAAGCTGCGCGGCATGATGCCGTGGATCGCCAAGAACAAGCTGGTCGACAAGGCTCGCAACTGATACCGATCTCTAGTTTTCCGCGCTGCGCCATTGCGCAGCGCGGATGACCGTCATGAAGCCACGCGCTCGGCAAATGATTTGCGATACGGGGAAAGCCTGTTTTTCCCGAAATAATGAACTAAATGTAGAGCTGGGCTCTATCAAATTTTCTTTATGGTCACAGTCGGACGAGGAAAATTTGACAGCGTTCAGCCTTTGCCTCCCGGCAAGTCGATTCCTGTGCATTCTTGATATTGAGGGCCATTCCCATGCTCAATTGGGACAACATCTTTGCCACACGCTCCAGCCGGATGCGTGCTTCGGAAATCCGCGAACTTCTGAAACTTCTGGAACGTCCCGATATTATTTCCTTCGCGGGCGGCATTCCTGATCCGGCGCTTTTTCCGGATGAGGCGTTCCGCTTGGCCTATACGGATATTTTCGATGGTCCTGAATCCGGTGCGGCGCTTCAGTATTCGGTCAGCGAGGGCTACAAGCCGTTGCGGGATTGGATAGGCAACCAGATGGCGGCGCTCGGTATCCAATGCTCGGCCAGCAACATCTTTATCACGTCCGGTTCGCAGCAGGCCCTTGATTACCTTGGCAAGCTGTTCCTGTCGCCGAACGATACGGCGCTCGTCACCTGGCCTACCTATCTTGGCGCGCTCCAGGCCTTCAATGCCTATGAGCCCACATATGACCGGTTGTCGCTCAACGGAAACCGCACTCCCGCCTCTTATCGCGAGACGGCGGAAAAGGCGGGCGGAAGGGTGAAATTCGCCTATACGTCGGCGGACTTCGCCAATCCGACCGGCGAAACGCTGGATCGGGCGGCGCGTGAACGTCTGCTCGATCTCGCTGACGAACTGGACGTTGCGCTCATCGAGGACGCTGCCTATCAGTCCCTGCGCTATGATGGCGAGGCGATTCCGCCCATTCTGGCTCTGGAAATCGCGCGCAAGGGCGACATCAACAAGGCTCGAACGATTTATTGCGGCAGCTTTTCCAAAACGCTTGCCCCGGGATTGCGCGTGGGTTGGGTTTGCGCGTCCGACGCGGTTATCCGCAAGCTTGTTCTGATGAAGCAGGCGGCAGACCTGCATTCCTCAACCATCAATCAGATCGCCATCTGCCGGGTTGCGGAGCGCGGGTTTGACCAGCAGGTGGCCAAGGTCAAGGATGTTTACAAGCATCGCCGGAACTGCATGCTTGCAGCGCTGGAAAAATACATGCCGGAAGGCACAAGCTGGACACGCCCGGAAGGCGGCATGTTCATTTGGGTCGCTGTTCCGGAAGGTTTGGACGGAGCGCAGCTTCTCGCCACATCGGTGGAGAGCGAGAAAGTGGCATTCGTACCGGGGCGAGCATTCTATGCCGATGGCTCCGGCGCCAACAAGGTGCGGCTCAGTTTTTCCTGCGCCAACGACGCCATGATCGATGAGGGTATCCGGCGTTTCGGACGGCTCATCCGGTCCGAGACGGAAAAACTCCGGGTAGCCTAACCTCGCTTACGCGGGACGCGCGTCAGGCGATTGCGGCTTCCTAATAAGGAGATACGCAGGTTCGGCGCGGTCCGTCATAGGGCTGAAAGCTGTTGTCTTGCGTGCGGTACGAGCGGTATTGCGTACTGCACCACTCAACATGCCGGGGAGCAAGTGTGGGCGGTATCAGCGGCTTGCGGCGACGGTCGGTTACGGTGTTTCCGCCATCATAGTGCAGTACGCCCTGATCGCCGATATAGGTGCCGCTTTCGCGGCAAAGCGTCGAGCCATAGCAGTTGCGGGCAGCGCCGCTTGTGCGCGTTTCTCCGATAACGCCCCCGATAACCAGCTTGCCCGTGCCAACCATCGGATCGCCCGATTGCACCAGTCGTGGTGGCTGGACGCCATTTTGACCCGCGCTCGCGGCGTTCATTCCAGCAAGCGCGGCAAGGCCGATAAAGGCAATTCGCAGAAGCGCTTTCATTCCCGATCCTTCCGATACAAGCTTTACCATACAATGTGTCGAGTTTCGGGCCATTCTGCTATGTCTGCCCTTCGTTGAAATTTATATCACGCGGCTCTTGTGTTTTTGCAGATGGCAGACAAAACTCCGGTTCTCATGTCTTTTCGCATCGCTACATTCAACGTTGAAAACCTGATGAACCGGTTTGATTTTTCCGGTTTTCGCAATCAACTCAATCATGATCGCACGCTCCAACTCTTTCAGATAAAGGACGAGGTGCAATATCGGGCGCTCGAACAGGCGCGCATCATGGCGCAGACCGACGATACGCGCCAGCTTACGGCGTTAGCCATCGCCGATACCCATGCAGATATCCTTTGCCTTCAGGAAGTCGATAATCTCGCTGCCCTGAATGCATTCGAATATGGCTACCTCTACAAGATGGTGGGCGAGGGTTATCGCCACAAGTATCTCGCAGAGGGAAACGACAGCCGCGGGATCGACGTCGCGATCATGATGCGCGAGCAAACCCGCGATGGCCAGCCGATAGAATTTGTTTCCATGGCAAGCCACGCGCACCTGACCTATGCGGATCTGGATCTGTATACACCTGAACTGGCGGCACTCGATATCCAGCCGCATGAGCGCATATTCAAGCGCGACTGTCTGGAACTCGATATTCGCATCGGGGGTAAACCGCTCACCCTCTTCGTATCGCACTTCAAATCCATGGGGGGAGCACGAAACGGCCTTGATGGTCGAACGGGGACGATGCCGGTGCGGATCGGGGAGGCTGGAGCTGTCCGGCGAATCATCGAGGAGAAATTTGGCGGACCGGCTCGCGCTGCTGAAAAGCGGTGGCTCATTTGCGGTGATTTCAACGATTACCGGGAAAAGATTACCATCAGTGGCGATAGCCTTAACGGGTATCATTTTGAACCGGTCGAGGAGAACCTGAGCAGCGTAAATGTTCTGCTGGAAAATGGCTTCTCCGAAAATCTGGTTGAACGCCGGCCAGTTATGGATCGATGGACCCTGTTCCACACGCGCGGGCCGCAGGAAAGGCATCTGTGTCAGCTCGACTATATTCTGGCGTCGCCGGCATTAGCGAAAACCAATGCTGACGCCGTTCCGGACATCGTTCGGAAAGGCCAGCCATGGCGCACCATTTTCCCCGAGGGGCAGAATATCGACCGATACCCGCGCACGGGCTGGGACCGTCCAAAGGCCAGCGACCACTGCCCGGTGGCCGTGACACTCGATCTGATCGGATAGCGCATGATTGACGAAAACACGATTATCCCGATCAAGGATGTCGCGGTGCGGGTCGTTGACGAACCACTGCATTATGAGATCGAGAACCGCGATAGCATTGAGCAGGGATGGGATCGCGAATATGCCCGGAATCCTCATCTCTTCAACGGGCCGCTTTATCTGGCGGAGACGGCGGAACTCAGCAGCGGCCTGTTTCAGGCGACCTTTCAGCGCACGCGCTATGCGACGCTGCTCCACTGGCGGAAGGATATCTCGCAGCAGCGCCCGTGGCATATCTTTGGCGTGGGGGTGATCGTTTCGGCGGATAATTGTCTCATCGCCGGACGTATGGCGCCCCGCAACGCGGTTGCAGGCAGGATCTATTTCCCGGCCGGTTCCATCGATGACAATGACGTTGTTGACGGAATGGTTGATTATGACCGAAATATGCTTCGGGAAGTTGCGGAAGAAACGGGATTTGACCTGACCGGGGCACGACGCGATACGGCGTTGCATCTCGTCAAGGCCAATCGAAACGCTGCCTTGTTTCGACGATTCTTTTTTGATCTGGGCGCAGCCGAAATTGCCGCTTCGATCCGGGCGCATATTGCCGCGGACGATGCGGCCGAACTGGACGACGTTATTGTCGTATCGGGCGCGGGACAAATGGGAGATGCCACACCGTCCTATGTTCGCGCGTTCGCTGATTGGCATTTCGGGTCAGCGCCTTGACAGGGGGGTAGTACCTATAACCTGCGCGAGATTGGCGCCGCGTTTGATTCTTGAAACGGAGAGCGGAAATGAAGGCATCGCGGCGGTATGAAATATTCGATGTGTTCACCAGCGACGTGCTCGCAGGAAATCCACTGGCGATCGTTCATGATGCCGACGATCTCGATGAAGTGGCCATGCAGGCGATTGCTCGTGAGTTCAACCTGTCGGAGACGGTCTTTGTCCGTCAGTCGGAAAAGCCCGGTCACAGTGCCGCGATTCGTATTTTCACACCGCATTACGAGTTGCCTTTTGCCGGTCATCCCACCGTGGGAACAGCTGTTGCTCTCGCATATCGCCGCTTTCCAGTGGTTGATAGCGAGGCAGAGGCTCTTATTGTGCTTGAGGAAAAAATTGGGACAGTCCGTTGCGGCGTCCGCTTGTCGCCTGTTTCCGCATTTGCAGAATTTGATCTGCCGCGTCTTCCCGATCATCTCGGCGTGGAGATAGAAAAGCGCGATGTCGCCACGGCGCTGGGCCTTTCGCCGCATGAAGTCGGCTTTGAAAACCATACTCCCAGTGTCTGGAGCGCGGGAAATCCCTATCTCATGGTCCCGGTGCATGATTTGGCGGCGGCCGCGAAAATCGAGATCAATGCGGGGTTTGCCGAAAAGGCGCTGCCATCGGTCGGCACGCGGCGAATGCCAGTCTATGCCTACTGCCGGGAAAGCGTGTATCACGATAGTGCTTTCCATGCCCGCATGTTCGTCATTTCGGGCGGCTATGAAGATCCGGCGACGGGTTCTGCCGTTGCGGCGTTCGCCGGGACGATGGCTCACTTTGACGAACCGCTGGACGGGTTGCATCCGTTCTGGATAGAGCAGGGGATAGAAATGGGACGCCCCTCGCGCATCCGGCTGGAGATTGAAATTGCCGATCTGAAGATCGCTGCGGCGCGCATCGGTGGCGCGGCCGTCAAGGTCGCGGAAGGCACCCTGTTCACCTGAAGCGGTGGCGTGGCGTGAAATGATCCGGTTTCATCCGTCGACTGACGAGGCGTTTTTCCACTGAGGCCGCATTTTTTTCCACGGCACGAAAAAAAGAATAGAGAATACGCGATCAAAGACTGGACACCCGCGATTCTGGCGTCTATAGAGCGCTCACTTCTGATCGCTGAAGCGGTTGAGTGGGCACATAGCTCAGTTGGTAGAGCAGCTGACTCTTAATCAGCGGGTCGTAGGTTCGATCCCTACTGTGCCCACCACTCAACTTCTCAATTCACACAATGAGAATTGGCTCGCTTTGCGACCGATGATTTTTGTCGATGAGCCTTCAATATTTCCGGCTCGAAACTGTGTTTTTTGACTCAGAATCGCGTAGAGGAACGATGTTACGAATCATGGCGAACCGACATACGGTTGGCCGTGTTGATCGAATTTGAGCGAAGAGGAGTCGTCATGACTATCCGCCGTATTGAAGTTGGACCACGTATGAGCCAGGCCGTTATTCACGGCAATGTCGTTTATCTCGCTGGACAGGTTGGAGCGCCTGGCAAGAGCGTGACCGAACAGACCACGGAAATCCTGGCATCGATCGATCAGCTGCTGAAGGAAGCCGGCAGCAGCAAGTCCAAGCTGCTCCAGACGATTATCTGGCTTGCCGATATGTCCGATTTTGCTGAAATGAACGCCGTATGGGACACCTGGGTTGATCCGGCCAATACGCCTGCGCGGGCAACCGGCGAGGCAAAGCTGGCAACGCCTGACTACAAGGTCGAGGTTATTGTCACAGCGGCAATTGACTGAAAAAGCGAATACCAGACTGATGCATACCCTGTCTTGCGTCGAATTGCAGGACAGGGTAGATTTCCCGCAGAATATGCCTTACTCTTAATCCTTCGTAAACTGGCCGATATGGCTGTTTCAACAGGTTGTCGGGCGATTGAATGCGATTGACCGCCGAAAGAGAAGGAAGAATTTTGCAAGTTTTAGTGCGTGATAACAATGTCGAGCAGGCGCTGCGCGTCTTGAAGAAGAAAATGCAGCGCGAAGGTCTTTTTCGCGAGATGAAGGCCCGTCGCGAGTTCGAGAAGCCCTCGGAACGCCGGGTACGCGAGAAGGCTGAAGCCGTCAGCCGTGCGCGTAAGGCTGCCCGCAAGCAGGCGCAGCGCGAAGGCTTGATCGCTGCTCCAAAGCGGAAGCCACGGGACGCCGCGCGTCCGGCGCCCGCCAGCCGCTAATATTCACTTCGCGGTCGATCCATATCCCGCAAGGTGAGGCCTTATGACCCGCCCGGATGTCCGTGGCGGGTTTTTTGCCGCCCGTCTTTCAGGTGCGTCCGAAAAACGATCTTTTCGTGTGTGAAATTTCTCTTTGTTTTCAATGCTGGTCACCTTTACGTGACTTACTGACCTGAACGTGCCTTCTTGCATCGCGGCTGCAGCATACTTATCAAGAGTTCGAATCCTTCCAAGCCCCATTCCCATACACAGGAGAGTTTCATGGCTCCCAAGCTACACATTATCATTGCAAGCACGCGCCCTGGCCGGGCAGGCCCGAAGATTGCGAACTGGTTTTTCGAGTTCGCCAAGGCGCACGGCAAGTTCGATCCGGTTCTTGTCGATCTCGCGGATTTCGACCTTCCGGTTTTCAACGAGGAAAAGCACCCTCGTCTTGAACAGTACGCGCATGAACACACGAAGAAATGGAGCGCCAGCGTCAGCGATGCCGATGCGTTCGTTTTCGTGACGCCGGAGTATAATTACTTCCCGGCGCCTTCGCTGGTAAACGCGCTTTCCTATCTCTCAAGGGAATGGAACTACAAGCCCGCCGGTTTCGTCAGCTATGCAGGCGTGTCCGGTGGTTTGCGCGCAGTGGAGGCGACGAAGGGATTGCTTTCCGTGCTGAAGATCGTCCCTATCCCGGAAGGTGTGCCGGTACCGGCATTTCCGCAGTTCATCAATGAAGATGGCGTTTTCCAGCCGAATGACCTCATCACCGCTGGTTCGACGACGATGCTCGACGAGCTTTTGCGCTGGACCAATGCGCTGAAGCCGCTTCGCGCGGCCTGATCACGCCAAACGTGCTAGGAAAGAGCGAGCGAAAGTTCGCTCTTTTCATCGGAGCCAAGGGAATCCGCAATTGTCGTCTTGTCCAGAACCGCTCTGCTCGCATCCGTGACACGGGCAAAAACCCGCCGGATTTCGCAATTGCTTTCGCTGGTGCAATCGGCGCATCGCCGATAAGCAATCTTGCTGAGACAGGGGAGTGGCGCGATTGGGCCATCGATGATCCGTAGAACTTCCCCGAAGGTAATCTCATGGGCGTCCTTGTGCAGGAGATAACCGCCCATCTTGCCACGACGGCTCGCAACAATTCCGTTGTGCTTCAACTCAAGCAGAATCTGCTCGAGAAACTTCTTCGGTATGTTTTGTTCCTCTGCGATATCCGATATGAACGACGCTCTTTCCGGATCAGCCTTCGCGAGGGCGACGAGCGCGCGCAAGGCGTATTTTGCTTTCTGAGAAATCATAGGCCTGTTCACAAACCACGCTATTAACCCGCATTTTAAGCAGGGTGCTGAATTCTTTCTAATCCAGAATCATCCAAAAGACGAACGTAAAACGCCGACGCAGTTTATTTAATCAACTCGCTGAAAATATTGCATTTTCGTAAAATGCACGATGCGAGGACAATTTGCTGTGGCGATGCCGCAATCGAGCACCTGCTACTCAATACACGATTAATGCAGTCGTGATTATTGACAATGCGTTCCATTCAACCTTGATTAACGTTCTGTTGACCTTTCGTGGCGGCGACGCAGCTATCCGAGAATCGATTTCAAGGAATCAGCAATGTTCGAACTTGGTGGAGCACATATTCTGGATCGGTTTCAACGCGCCTGGCGCGGAAGCGGGCACCGTGGCGAAATCGTTTCGCCACCCGCTGCTGATCGCGATCGCGAGGACGAGTCGGCTCTGAAACGCGACAAAAACTCGACCGAAGAAGACTTCTTGTGGTGCTGGCAGCATCGCGGCTTCTGGTGAGAGGGTCGGCTTCGCCAATGGTTTCATTACTCCAAAAAAGGGAATGAATTTTCCCTCATTCGGTTTGACGCGGTCTCATTGTGAACGATATTCCGGTACCGTTGATAAAGCGGGAATTTTATTCTTCTTTCTTCCGCAAACTTGAACATGTGTTTCTTCCGTTGAGTGCGCCTTTTCCCCATTTTGCGGGAAGGGGCGAAAAATGGCTTTCTGGTCGGGCTAGCCCAGTTTTGATCTCTCATTGAACCTTTTGCGGTCGATGAAAATGACAGGGGCTATCCAGAATGAAGAATTTGTTTCTGTACGCGTCCGTTGCTCTGGCGCTGACGTTTTCTCCGGCAAAGGCCGACGAGCCGACGGAAATCCTCAACGTTTCCTACGATATCGGGCGTGAGCTCTATGAACACGTTAACAAGGCGTTCACCGCTGCCGAGAAGACCAAGGAAGGCAAGGAGATTACCGTCAATCAGTCCCATGCCGGTTCGTCCAAACAGGCGCGTTCCATCCTTGAGGGACTGGAGGCGGATGTCGTTACATTCAATCAGGTGCCTGACGTTCAGATTCTTCATGACAAGGGCGACCTGATCCCCGAAAACTGGCAGTCGCGCCTGCCCAATAACTCATCGCCTTACTATTCATTCCCATCGTTTCTGGTGCGTGAAGGCAATCCGAAGAACATCAAGAACTGGGACGATCTCGCCCGCGACGATGTGAAGGTAATTTTCCCCAATCCCAAGACGTCGGGCAATGCGCGTTATACCTATCTTGCGGCAATGGCTTACGCCAAGGAAACCTTTAACAATGATGACGCAAAGGTTGAGGAGTTCATCAAGAAAGTGTTCGCCAACGTCCCGGTGTTCGACACCGGCGGGCGCGCGGCGACAACAACTTTTGCCGAGCGCGAGATCGGCGATGTCCTGATCACGTTCGAAGCTGAAGTTTTGGGTACGATCAAGCAACTGGGCGAAGACAAATATGATGCGGTGACGCCTGAGGTGAGCTTGCTTGCCGAATTTCCGGTCACCGTCGTTGACAAGGTTGTCGATAAGCGCGGATCGCGCACCGTTGCGGAACGCTATCTGCAATATCTCTATTCGCCGGAAGGGCAGGATATTCTGGCGCAGAATTTCAATCGTGTGCATGACGAAACGGTGAAGGCGAAATATGCGTCCACCTTCCCGGAGATCCGGCTGGTGACTGTGGAGGACATGTTCGGCGGCTGGAAAGAGGCCACGAAGAACCATTTTGCCGAGGGTGGCATCCTGGATAAGGTCTTTATCAACAAGTAATCCTAAGCCACTCGAAAGAAACGGGAAGCGCAGCCCATGGCTGCGCCTTCCGGCTTGAATAGAAGCGATCCATGAAAAGCACATCAGTCGGAAACAGGGGTGTATTGCCGGGCTTTGGCCTGACGATGGGGCTGACGCTTCTTTACGTCACCATTATCATAGCGCTTCCGCTTGCGGCCATGATGCTGAAGACGGCAAGCCTCGGGTGGTCGGATTTCTGGGCGATCGTGTCGTCCGATCGTGCCATTGCGACATACAAGATTACACTCATGGCGGCAGCGCTGGCGACGATCACCAACGCGTTGTTCGGTATGCTTTTGGCCTGGGTTCTGGTGCGTTACGACTTCCCCGGCAAACGGCTTCTCGACGCGGTGGTCGATCTGCCCTTCGCGCTGCCGACGGCTGTAGCCGGACTGGCGCTTATTACGGTCTTTGCCCAAAACGGATGGTTCGGCCAGTATCTGGAGCCGCTCGGCATTAAAGTTGCCTACGGGCCGCTTGGCATTGCCGCAGCCATGACTTTCACCAGCATTCCTTTCGTGATCCGTTCGGTCCAGCCGGTGCTGGAGGATCTCGCCGAAGACGTTGAAGAAGCCGCGAAAAGCCTTGGCGCGAGCAATTGGCAGGTGTTCCATCAGGTCATCTGGCCAATGATATTTCCGGCATTCATTGCCGGATGCAGCCTGTCCTTTGCGCGCTCTCTCGGAGAGTTCGGCGCGATCGTGTTCATTTCGGGCAATCTGCCGTTTGAGACCGAGGTGACCTCGCTTCTGGTTTTCATCCGGCTCGACGAATATGATTATCCGGCAGCGGCGGCTCTCGCGACCGTCATGCTGGCTGTCGCCTTCCTTATGATGTTTATCACCAATTCCATTCAGGCGTGGCAGCTTCGTTATGCAGACCGCAGTTGAGACTGTTCCTTATGTCGGGGGGATGAGAGAGACCGACAAACGCAAGCCACGCACGGCAGGGCAAATCTCGCTCGTCTTGCTGGCCGTTCTGCTCTCCCTGTTTTTCCTCGGCGTGCCGCTTCTGGTGATCTTCACCTATGCTTTCCGGAGCGGCGTCAGCGTTTATTTTTCGCAGATCACACAACCGGCGACGCTTCACGCCATATGGCTGACCGTGCTGACCGCGTTGGTCGTGGTGCCGATCAACATGGTTTTCGGGGTTTGCGTCGCATGGCTGGTCACGCGTTTCCGGTTTCCGGGCCGTCGCCTGCTTACGACCTTCATCGAAATTCCGTTCTCGGTTTCGCCGATCGTGGCGGGCGTGACCTATCTTTTTCTCTATGGCGCTCAGGGGCTTCTCGGGCCATTGCTTGAAACCTACGACATCAAGATCATGTTCACCGTACCGGCCATTTTTCTTGTCAGTCTGTTCGTGACAAGTCCGTTCGTTGCGCGTGAACTCATTCCGCTGATGCAGGCGCAAGGAAGCGACGAGGAAGAAACCGCGATCACGCTTGGCGCCAATGGTTTCCAGACATTTTTCTATGTAACTTTGCCGAATATAAAGTGGGCGCTGCTCTATGGGGCTGTTTTGTGCAACGCGCGCGTGATGGGTGAATTCGGTGCCGTGTCCGTGGTGTCAGGCTCCATTCGCGGCAAGACCAACACGCTGCCGCTTCAGATCGAACTGCTTTTCAACGATTATAATGTCGTCGGGGCCTTTGCCGCCGCATCGACCCTGACCGTGATCGCCCTGCTTACGCTGGTTCTCAAGCTGCTTCTGGAGCGTAAGCAGGGGCATTGAGGTGGCCTATCGGTCGGGCGCGGGCCTTTTCCACCGAAGCAGAAGCTGGGAGCGCTCGAAATAAAGAACAACGAAAATCGAGATCGCGAACGGAATAAGCAGATAGAACAATCGGAAAACGATAAGGGCAGCCAGCACATCCGCCGGATCCATATCGGGAAGTCCTGTCAGGAAAACCAGTTCCAACACGCCCAGACCACCCGGCGCATGAGAGATGAGGGCTGTTGAAAACGAAACCAGAAAGATACCGAGAACGATCAGAAAGCCGGGGTTCCCCGCCTCGGGCAATGCAAAATAAATAATGCCCGCAGCGCCGACAAGCTCAAGCGGACCAATGGTGAACTGCCGTAGGACGATCGGCAGGCGAGGGTAGGTCAATTCCCATTTTCCTATCCGCAATGGCTTGAAGTGCAGCCAACTCCCGAACACATAAAGCAGGACGCCCGCAAGCATGATCAGCGCGATCGTATAGGAAAACGACACAGGCAGGTCTTCGTTCAGGCGTTGCAGGACTTTCGGCTTGATCAGCAGGACGATGGTGCTCAGTATCATCGTTCCGAGAGCGAAGGTGAACGAGCAGAAGGCCACGAGGACCGCCACCTCAGCGCCCGTCAGCCCCTTGGACGTATAGGCGCGATAGCGAACGACCGCGCCGGAAAAGACCGATGCGCCGATATTATGGGAAAGGGCATAGGTCGTGAATGAGCAGATGGCGACGAAAAGCCACGATATTTTCCTGTTGAGATGCCGCAACGCGATGCGATCATAGCCTGCGAGCGCCAGATAGGAGCCGACAGCCGATACGGCGGCAAGGAGCCAGCCATGAGCCGGAATTGCGTGAAGGCTGTCGATAACATCATCAAGCGAGATGCTGCGCAATTCCTTGTAGAGAAGCCAGATCGAAATGATGACGGCTGCAAATCCGATTATCGGCCAAAGATAATCCTTCAGTTTCATCCCATGCCCTGCGTGGCTGTCATTGGTTCCCCCCGATCTTTTCGATCTGTTTCTTCATATGCGTCTTGCGGCTGTGGCTGCTGATCCGGCTCGTCGGCCAAACCGGCGGTCGCAGGCAGTTTCTGGCAATTTTCCAGAATATGGGCGACAATGCCTCTGGCGATCTCCCTCTCGCCCATGACAACGGCGTCCGCGCCCAGATCCTGAAGATGCTGGACCTCGGCATCAGAATGAGCGCGTGCAAGAATGCTGATGGCGGGATTGACGGCACGCGCCTTGAAAACGATCTGACCCGCCTCGAATGCGTTGGGAATGGCAAGGATCAGCTGACTTGCGCCAGCGATGTTTGCCGCTTCCAGAACGTCGTTCATGGCGCCATTACCGGGAATGACATTCATGTCCTCGTCCCGTAGTCTGGCGATGATCTTGTCGGAGTCCTCAATGACGAGAAAGGCTTGCCCGATTTCCTTTAGCGACTGTCCTACAAGACTGCCAACCCGGCCGTAGCCAATCAGGATCACATGGTTGGAAAGTTCGGTGGGTTGCAGCTTCTCCACTGTTTCAACGACCGGCTCCTGCGTGGCCTGTTCGCTCCTCGCCTTTAGGCTCCTCGGCAATCGTTTTTCGACCGCTGGTTTTATCCATTCAACACCGGCGAAAACCAGAGGGTTGAGCAGAATGGAGAGAATGGCACCGCCAAGGATCAAATCCCGGCCCTCCGGCGGTAACATATCGAGCCCCACGCCCAATTCGGCAAGGATGAATGAAAATTCACCAATCTGTGCGAGGCTGGCGGAAATCGTCAGCGCGGTTCCCGCCGGGTAGCCGAAAGCGGTTACGATAAAGAAGGCGGCAAGGGATTTTCCAACGACAATGATGAGGACGGTTGCGAGAAGCGGCAGGGGATCGTTGATGATTGTGCTGGGGTCGAACAGCATGCCGACCGAAACGAAAAACAGAACGGCGAAGGCATCGCGCAGCGGGAGCGACTCCTCCGCGGCTCGATGGCTCAACTCCGACTCACTCATGATCATGCCGGCAAAAAATGCGCCGAGAGCCAGCGATACACCGAAGAGTTTTGCCGAGCCGAACGCGACGCCGAGCGCGATGGCGAGAACCGCCAGTCGGAAAAGTTCCCTCGAGCCGGTATGCGCGATTGCGTGCAGCGTCCACGGAATGACGCGCCTGCCGACGATCAGCATGATGGCGACAAAGGCGACGACTTTCGCCAGAGTGAGGCCGACGACGCCCCATATGCCCAACCCAAGATAGGAAACGAGCGGATCGCTCATGGCGGCGGTGGGTTTGCCGCTGAGGGCGCCGTTCAGGGCCGGCAGCAGTACCAGCGCAAGGACCATCGCAAGATCTTCGACGATAAGCCAGCCTACGGCGATGCGTCCGCGCTCGGTCTCGATCAGGCGGCGCTCCTGCATGGCGCGCAGAAGAACGACGGTGCTGGCCGTTGAAAGGGCAAGGCCGAAGACAAGCCCGGCCTGAAAGGTCCAGCCGAGAATCCAGGCAAGGCCAGCGCCCAATGCGGTTGCGGCTGAGATCTGGACGATCGCACCCGGAACGGCAATGGCACGGACGGATAAAAGATCTTTGAGCGAGAAATGGAGCCCGACACCGAACATCAGCAGGATGACGCCGATCTCCGCAAGCTGCGGAGCCAGCGACTGGTCCGCGATGAAGCCCGGTGTGTAGGGGCCGGCGAGAACGCCAGCCAGCAGATAGCCGACCAGAGGCGGAATTTTAAGCCGGTTTGCAATGGCGCCGAAGATGAAAGCAAGGCAAAGGCCGCCGACGATGGTTGCTATCAGTGGCGTATCATGCGGCATGTCTGAGGGTAACTCCGTGGGGATAGGCGGATTACGGGTGGGGAGACCCTGCATCCCATCGGAAGACCTTGAAGCCCGGCCTGAACAAATGGGCGGAACAGAAACTCGAAGGGCATACCCGGAGCGGAACACCCCGGGTATGCGACATTAATCAGCCCTTCTGGGCCGCTGGCTCATCGGCCGGCAGCAGGCCGCCGGGATGCCGGTGCTGCCACCAGTCGCCGAGGAAGAGCAGGATCGGCGCTGCAATGAAGATCGAGGAACTGGTCGCGATGATGATGCCGAAGATCATCGGGATCGCGAAGTTCTCGACCGCGCTGCCGCCCCAGATGGCCATTGGCAGCATTGCGAAGAAGGTCGACAATGAGGTGAAGATACAGCGTACCAGCACCTGATTGATACTCATGTCGATGATCTCGCGCAGCGACTTCGACTTGTGCAGTCTCAGGTTTTCACGCATTCGGTCATAGACGACGACCTTGTCATTGACGGAATAGCCGATGATGGTCAGCAACGCCGCGATGGCAGTGAGGTTGAAATCCAACCCCGTCAGCGCAAAGAAGCCGACCATCTTGGTGGTGTCCAGAATGAGCGTCGCTATTGCGCCCATTGCAAAATACCACTCGAACCGCCACCAGATATAGAATGTCATGGCCAGAGAGGCCAGAACGACCGCCAGAACACCGGAGCGTGCCAGCTCGCCGCTGACCTTGGGGCCTACGACTTCCATTCGCTCAATCTTCACATCTGGATCGAGCTTTTGAAGTGCCGCGCGGACCTCATTGACGGCTGCGGTCTGAGCTTCCTCGCCACCTTCCTGACGCTGAACGCGGATGAGAATACTGTCGGCATCGCCCACGTTCTGAAGAGCGACCTCGCCAAGACCGAGTTTGCCAAGGGTTGAACGCAGTTCCGACAGTTCGGTCGGCTTTGACATGGTCGTCTCGACCTGAATGCCACCCATGAAGTCGATGCCGTAATTCAGGCCAGGCTTGATGAACAGAACAATCGATGCGAGCGAAAGCACGATCGACACGCCGATGCCGAGGAAGCGGGCACGCATGAACTTGAAGTTCGTTGCCGTGTCGGGCACAAGCTTGATCAGCGGACGGATATCGAGCTTCTTCAGCTTACGCTGGCGGACAAACCACGTCATGATCAGGCGGACGATCGTGATGTCCGTGAACATGGAGATTGCGATACCGAGCATCATCGTGATCGCGAAACCGCGGACCGGGCCGGTGCCGAACATGAACAGCAGAACTGTCGCGATCAACGCCGTGACGTTGGCGTCGACAATGGTCGAGAAGGCGTTCTTGAAGCCCTTGTCGAGGGCCGCCATCGCGCCATGGCCTTTCCGGCTTTCCTCCTTGATGCGTTCATTGATCAGAATATTCGCGTCAACGGCGATACCGATGCCGAGAATGATACCGGCGATGCCGGGCAAGGTCAGCGTGGCGCCGATGAGGCTCAGGGCTGAGAATGTCAGAATAGTATGGAGCAGGAGTGCGAAGTCGGCGATCAGACCCCAAACACCATAGAGGTAGAAGATGAGGAGTGCGACGAGGAGGAAGCCCGCGATGCCGGTATAGAGGCCCATCTTGATGGCATCACCACCAAGGTCGGGCCCGACGGTGCGCTCCTCGATGACCGTGAGCGGAGCGGGCAGGGCGCCTGCGCGCAGCAAGGCAGACAGGATCACTGTGTCTTCAACGGTGAAGTTGCCGCTGATCTGGCCCGAACCGCCGGTGATCGGTTCACGAATGACCGGGGCGCTCAGAACCTTGCCGTCGAGGACGATTGCGAAGGGACGGTTGACGTTTTGCTGGGTGATCTCCGCGAACTGACGCGCGCCGACGTTATCGAACCGGAAGGAAACGATCGGCTCGTTCGTGCGCTGGTCAAAGCCTGCGCGAGCATCCGTCAGCCGTTCGCCGCTCAAGGCAACCCGGTCTTCGATCGGATAGGTGATCGTTGGATTCTTGGAGTCCGGCATAATGGTTACGCCGGGCGGGGGCGTGTCGCCAAAATCGCCATTCGCCACCATGTGGAACGCCATCTTGGCGGTGCTGCCAAGCAGCTGACGCAGTTGCGCAGGATCTTGCAGACCGGGCAGTTGGACGACGATACGGTCAGAGCCAACGCGCTGGATGGTCGGTTCGGCAACGCCAACCTGGTCGACACGCTGGCGGACGATCTCCAGGCTCTGCTCGAGAGCCGCGTTCAGACGGTCGTTAAAACCGGCTTCCGTAAGGCTCAGGAATATCTGGTTGCCTTCTGTGCGAACTTCGAGATCCGATGTCGAGGCTCCGAAGGACGTCGAAGCGACAGGAATAGCCAGTTCTTTCAGGACCGTAAGCGCGCGTTCGCGCTGGGCTTCGTCCGCGATATTAACCACGACCGAATCGCCAGCTACGCGGACAGACTGGGTTTGAATGCGCTCGCCGCGCAATTTTGTGCGCGCATCATCGAGTATGGTGCGCAGACGATCTTTCTTGAGAGCCGCAGCATCGACTTCCAGCACGAGATGAGAGCCACCGCGTAGATCCAGGCCCAGGGTAACCTGGGTTCTCGGGAACCAGCCAGGCATGGAATCGAGCTGTTTCTGGGTTAGAAGATTCGGGAGTGCGATAAGCACCCCGGCTAGGACGATGGCAGCATAGAGACCTATGAGCCATTTTGGTGTACGCATGATGCTTTTCCGTTAAAGGTTTGACCGCCATCCCTTGTGGGGTGACGGTATGGTCATCGTGTTTTCGACAAGCCGTTTTTTAAAAACGGCGGCAGTCATGCGGCGCGGGCTGGTGGTGCGCGCGCGCTGAAATATTCCGAAATGGCGGCACATGACGCGCCGCACGGAATATTACGGATCGCGGACTTCGCGAATGCGATCGATATTCCGGACGAATCCGGCAGCAAGGCCGGTTCAGAACCGGTATCTGCCCGCATGGATTTGAATTTGACATGCAGGGCTTCGAGGACGGCAAAGCGCACAGGCGTCTGCGCTGGCGCGGTTTGCGGCTTCGAGGGAATCGCGCTGCTCAGTTCGGCGGCGACTATATCCGCAGACGAGGCAACCGAGCTTCCGGGAACATGTGCGTGAGCCGCGACCAAAGCCGCGATAAGCCAAAGCATCGAGAATATCAGCGGCATAGCGCTGTTTCCTCCTGCGTTGCTTTTTCTCCCGTACCGTTCCAAGTCGTAGCCCCAAATCACCTTGTTCGCGCTATCAGGCGCAAACCCGACATTCCGTCTCATCTGTCCTGCTGATGGTTGCAGTTAACCACATGAACCGCACCCGGACAAGCAAAACGGATGAACAAACCGTACTTATCGCCCGCGATATGCAGGAGAACAGCGCGGAAAATCTTCACCATTACTCTTCCATGAAGAACGCGGCCTTTTTATGGGCAGGCATCCGGATTAACAAACAGGATGCATCCTGTCCTTCGGCTGGCCGGGCGGCGCGTTTCACAAAAAATGCGTTTGGACGCTGCTTTACATCGAATACGTCGTATTTCCGGCGTCTTTTCTGTTATGTGGCGAAAGCACGTCGCACCGATTGTTGCTGCCGAATGCTTGTCGCGACTGCAAGGTGTGCCTAAGAATGGTCTGCATAGCAAAAAGAGACGCGAATGATGCCTAAATCGATCGTCCTGACATTTTCGCCGATCAGATGGATTTTCCTCGCCGTTCTGGCGACCTTCATCTGGGGCGGGACAATCGGGATGGCTTCCGCGCAGGATCCGTTACTGGATGAGCGCCAGGTCGTGGATCAGATCAAGCGGGATACGGCGAAGATTTACGAGGAAGCCAGATCCGATAATGTCAACGATGCTGATCTTGTCAAACTTCGGCTGAGCCTGGAGGAAAAAGCGAAAGCGCTCCTGCAAGTCGGCGTTTCGTTTCGCCCGAGGCTGACCGAAATCAATTCGCGGCTTGAGCAACTTGGAGCGGCGCCAGCGGAGGGGCAGCCGCCCGAGCAGTTGAATGTTACCCAGGAGCGCAACCGGCTTCAAAGCGAGAAGGTGGAAATCAATGCGCTGTTGGGTGAAACCGAGGATACTTCCGTTGAGGTCAACCGCCTTATCGAGGAAATAGGTCTTCTGCGACGTGACCTGTTCGCAAACACGCTGTCCCAGCGTGTCGATCTCGAAAATGTTCTGAGCAATGAGGTTTCGCAAGCTGCGAGCCGGGGGGTCGAGTCACTTTCAAGGCTGCTGTCGTCATGGTGGCGGTTTGTAACAGCATTCAAGCATAAACAGTTGATCGCGGCGCTGGGAATGTCTCTGGTCGTCGCGCTGGCGCTTCTGGTCGGCAGCAAAAAGCTCTTTGGCGAGCTTTACATGCGCGATCCGCACAATGAGGAGCCCTCCGACATCAGCAAGTTGTCGGTGGCGTTCTGGTCGACGCTCATTCCGTCCATGACGCTTGGCATATTCCTCACCGCATCCTATTTCTTCCTGAGCTATGTCGGTGTGTTGCGCAGCGACGTGGCGGGACTGCTGTTCTCGTTCTTCATTGTTATAGGGATCATTTACTTCGTGTACCGGCTGGGGCGAGCTGTGCTTTCTCCCGAATTGCCGCAATGGCGCCTCGTGAACATAGCGACGGGACCGGCCTGGCTTCTTCTGTTTTTAATGACGGCCATGTCGGTGACGACAGGCCTTGATTACCTGCTGACCACGATCAACGAACTTCTGTCTTCGCCGCTGTCGCTGACGGTCGCGAAGAGCCTGATTGCTTCGGTTCTTGTCGGCGTTTTTATTGTTGCTGTTGCGACGATCAAGCCGAGGGTCGACAAGGAAACGGGGGCGCCAAGGCAATGGCCGCGGGCAATCCGTGTCGTGCTCTATATCCTTGGCCTGACCCCGATTCTTTCGGCTTTTCTCGGCTATATCGGTCTGGCCCGGTTCCTCTCGCAGCAGATCGTTGTTACCGGGGCCTTTCTCGTTACAATGTATCTGGGTTTTCATACCGCCAGGGCTATCGCCAGGGACGACGCATTCGGCTCTACGAGTGTCGGGCGCGCGGTGAGGGATCGTTTCGGGCTCGATGACACGACGCTCGATCAACTCGGTCTGGCTGCCGGGATCATTCTCAACATTTTTGTCGTTCTTGTCGGCATTCCCTTGATCCTGCTTCAGTTCGGATTTCAGTGGTCCGAACTGTGGGCGTGGTTCCTTCGGCTCGCGACCGGTTTCCAGATTGGTTCGGTTACGATTTCTTTTGTTGCCATCGCCACGGGCATATGCCTTTTCGTGGTTTTCTACTTCTTTACACGCTGGTTCCAGAACTGGCTCGATGGAAGCGTCATGTCGCGCGGGCGCATGGATGCCGGTGTCCGCAATTCCATCAGGACGACCGTGGGCTATGTGGGACTCGGGATTTCGGCGCTGATCGGCGTGTCCGCCGCCGGTTTCAACCTCTCCAATCTCGCGCTGGTTGCCGGTGCACTCTCACTCGGTATCGGTTTCGGGTTGCAGAATATCGTCTCCAATTTCGTGTCCGGCCTGATCTTGCTGGCGGAACGCCCGTTCAAGGTGGGCGACTGGGTCGAGGCAGGTGGGGTTTCCGGTATTGTCAAGAAAATCAGCGTGCGCGCGACGGAAGTCGAAACATTCCAGAGGCAATCGATCATCATCCCGAACTCGGAGTTCATCAACAAGCAGGTTGGAAACTGGACGCATCGCAACAAGCTTGGCCGCGTCGATATTCCTGTCGGAGTGTCCTATGAGGTTGACCCGCGTCGCGTGCATGATCTTCTTTTGGAAATCGGGCGCGCCCAACCTACCGTTCTGCGGAATCCGGAGCCTTTCGTCGCTTTCCAGAACCTCGCCGATTCCACGATGATTTTTGAACTGCGTGTCCACGTAGCCGACATTTCCAACGCGGCAACGCTCCGCAACGATATCCGATTTGCGATCGTTGAGCGGTTTGGGGAAGAGGGGATCGAGATACCGTTCCCGCAACGCGATGTGAACTTGCATTTTGGCGATGCGGAGCCGCTCGTGGAGCTTATGGCGCAGCGGGTTCGCGAGAGTCTTGATGGCGGCAAAACGGCGGACGATGGCGGAGAAAAGGCAAAATAGTGAATCTGTTCAGTTGCCGTTCAGGTTGTTGCGCTATAACTGTTCCCGAAAAGGCAGAAATGCCGTTGCACACAGGGGCGGTGGAAACACCGGAGTGAACATGAAGAAAATTGGCATCGCAGTTCTTTCGGTTCTTCTATCGGCAGCGCCCGCTTTGGCGGCCAGTGTCGTCAACAAGGACGGTGAAGCCCAGACAATTATAGTCACCGAAGGGTCGAGCAAAAGCGAACTGCTGGTCGGCCCGGGTGAGACCGTCGAATTTTGCCCCGGCGGTTGCTTCGTGACTTTCCCCAATGGTGATCGCGAGGCGCTGACAGGTAGCGAGACAATCGAAATCGTCGGTGGAAGGGGCATGGTGAAGTAGTCTTCGGCCCAACAGATTTTTCCAATGCGGGCCGGTCATCGAAAGATGGCCGGCCTTTTTTATATTCAGTTTACCCTTTTCGACAATTTCAGATTGAGGGTACTTTGTTCATTCTTCTTTCGGTTTCATGTGATAAAGCCTGAGCAGCAAGAGAATGTATATCTGCGTCGGCAACGCCGGCTTTAGGTCGTTCTCACGAGGGGGGCGTGATGGACGCGGGCTTGAAACAGCATAGATTGCCTTTGGCCGTCGATCTTGACGGAACATTGATCTCGACGGATCTGCTTTGGGAAAGCATTTTCCTTCTGCTTAAAAAGAATATCTTCTTCGTGTTCCTTTTGCCTGTCTGGGCTCTTTCCGGAAAAGCTCGCCTGAAATGCGAAATTGCAAAGCGCGTGACCCTGGACGCCGCCCTTCTTCCCTATCGCGAGGATTTTCTGGCCTATTTACGGAAAGAACATGGAGCGGGGCGACCGATCGTGCTCGCCACGGCCTCCGCGCGGCCGTTCGCCGAAGCCGTGGCCGCTCATCTGGGCATCTTTCAGGCGGTTTATTCGACGGAGGAAAACCGCAATCTGGCGGCTCAGGCGAAAACCGATCTTCTGATCGAGGCCTACGGGAAGTCGGGATTCGACTATGCCGGTAACAGCCGCGCGGATATTCCAGTGTTCGCAGCCGCCAATGATACTGTTGTCGTTGCTCCCGATCGTGCGGCAGCACGCTGGCAGCGCGGCAAGGGCGCGCGCCTGTTTCCTGCAGCGCCCGCATCATGGAAAACCTACGCGCGCATGTTGCGTATGCACCAATGGCTCAAGAACCTGCTTGTTTTCGTGCCGGCAATCCTCGCCCATGAAATAACACGGCCAACCGTTCTCCTGGGCGCAGTTCTGGCCTTTATCGCATTCTCCGTCACGGCATCGGCAATCTACATCATTAACGACATGATCGATCTGCCGCTCGACAGGCTTCATCCGAGGAAACGAAGCCGCCCCTTCGCCAGCGGCGCCGTTTCCATTCCGGTCGGACTGGCGGTTTCCATGCTGCTTTTGGTGATCGCTGGCCTGATTGCGATGAAACTGCCAATCGAGTTCGGCATTGTCCTGTTTGCCTATCTGGTCACAACCACCGCCTATTCGCTGGCCATCAAGCGCATGCTTTTGATCGACGTGCTCTGTCTTGCCGCGCTCTACACACTGCGGCTGCTGGGCGGAATGGCAGCGTCGGTTATCGACCAGTCTTTCTGGCTCATGGCTTTCTCGATCTTCTTCTTCCTGTCGCTAGCGCTGGTCAAACGCTATGTCGAGCTGCAAAATTCGACGGTGATGGAAAAGGACAGGATCGCAGGGCGTGGTTATCGTCCCGAAGATCGCGAGATTATCGGGCAGAGCGGCGTGGCTTCCGGGTTCGCAGCAGTGTTGGTTCTGGCGCTCTACATCAACAGCGAGGCCGTCCGCACGCTCTATGTCTATCCATGGCTGGTATGGCCACTGTGCCCGATTGTTCTCTACATCAATGTCCGCATATGGATTCTGGCGCGCCGGGGCGAGATGCATGACGATCCGGTCGTGTTCATGATCACCGATTGGCGCAGTCAGCTTGTGATTGCGTTCGGCGCTTTTTTGCTTCTGGTCTCGGGCATGCGCTGATGCAGGGGGCTTTCGACAGTTTCGGGCTAGTGGAGAGGAAAAGCCGCAAGGCAAGCAGCCTCGACGCTGTCATGGATGCCTTTCAGGCCCGTGATTTCGACGGTGCAACTTTCCTCCCGTTCGGGAATGGCAGGTCTTATGGGGATTCCTGTCACAATGACGCGGGTGATCTCGTGCCGATGCGTCCCCTCGCGCGTATTGGCGGGTTTGACGCAAGCAGCGGCGTTCTGGAAGCCGAACCGGGTGTTCTGTTGTCGGAAATTATCGCCTTCGCGGCACCGCATGGCTATTTCCTGCCAGTAACGCCCGGTACGCGCTTCGCGACACTGGGCGGAGCCATTGCCAATGATGTTCATGGCAAGAACCACCATCGGAAGGGCACGTTGGGCTGCCATGTCGAAAGCTTCGATCTTCTGCGCTCCGATGGCTTCGTCCGGGTCTGCTCGCGTGCGGAAAACGCAGACCTGTTCGCGGCCACGATCGGCGGGATGGGGCTGACGGGTATTGTTCTGAAGGTGCGGCTGAAACTGGCGCGCGTCGGCTCGCTGGATATTGAGGAGCGCACACTGCCCTTCAGATCGCTGGATGAGTTCTTTGATCTTGCCGATGCCGCGGATGCCCAAAACGAATACGCAGTGGCATGGGTTGACCAACTGGCCACCGGCGCATCGACCGGGCGCGGCCTGCTGATAACCGGCAATCACATGGACAACGGAAATTTCTCATTGCGGCAAAGGCAATCGCGACTTGGCGTGCCGCTCGAACTGCCCATTTCCGCGCTCAATACCCTTAGTCTCAAGGCGTTCAATACGGCTTATTTTCATATCAAGGGCCGCAGGTCCGAGCCGCATCGCGTGGGCTATGAAGGCTTTTTCTATCCGCTCGATGGCGTATCCGACTGGAACCGCCTCTACGGCCCGAAGGGGCTTTTCCAGCATCAAAGCGTTATTTCCGGAGAGGCTGCGCCGACTGTCATTCCGGCGATGCTGGAAGCAAGCAGACGGGCGGGGCAGGTATCCTTCCTTACGGTTCTCAAGCGCTTTGGCGATGTTCAGTCGCCCGGATTGCTGTCATTTCCGCAACCTGGCTACACGTTGACGGTCGATTTTCCGAACAAGGGCCGGAAAACCCTTGAACTTCTCGAAACGCTCGACCGGATGACGGTTGAGGCTGGCGGCAGGGTCAATCCGTACAAGGATCAGCGGATGAGCGCTGCAATTTTCAAGCAGGGCTTTCCATGCTGGCCCGAACTGGAAAAACTGCGCGATCCCGCCTTCTGCTCGAATTACTGGCGGCGTACCGCACTGGCGCAGCCCAACTGAATATCGAGGCCAACTGATTATTGAGGGATGACAATGGGATTACAACTTGTTCAAATTTTAGGTGTAAGCTTTTTATCTTTTCAATCTTTAGGTGATATGAGCCACAGCGACGCGTCCGGACTGTCCGGTCGGACGGAAACGGGGGCGGAATGAAATATATACCTTTCATATTGTTCACGGTGATGACCAACGCAGCGGCGCAGGTCATGCTGAAACATGGCATGATGACCCTGGGGCCGATCAGTTTCAGCGCTGATACGGTCATTCAGCGGATGTTTCAGATCGTGTTCAACCCATGGGTTTTTGCCGGTCTGTTTACATTCGTCATTTCCATGGCCTCCCATCTTTATGTGCTGTCGAAAGTCGATCTTTCGTTCGCCTACCCCTTTCTCAGCCTTGCCTATGTGGCGGTGGCGGTGTTCGCGTGGCTGGTGTTCAAAGAGGATCTGGGCGCGCTCAAGATTGCGGGAATTGCCTTTATCTGTGTCGGGACCGTTCTCATTGCCCAGAGCGGACAGGGCAAGAGCGACGAGCCGCAGCCGGCGCCCCTCACTGAAACGAATAGCTAGAGCGAGTTGATATCATGAGACATGTTATTTTTGGCGGCGATGGTTTTGTCGGGCGTCACCTCGCTCCAAAGCTCGTCGCCGACGGTGAGGAAGTCATCGTTGCCGATATCGTCAAAAGCGATCTGCCGCATTATCGCGACGTGGCGTTTCGCCCTGTCGATGTGACGGATGTGAAAGCCGTGGAATCTGTCGGCCTGAAACCCGGCGACATGGTCTATAATCTTTCGGCCAAGATGCTTTCGCCCATTCAGGTGCGGGCCAGGCGCCATGATTTTTTCTTCCCCGTGAACTATTTTGGCACGGAAAACATCATCAAGGCGATGGACCGGGCAGGCGCGAACAAGCTTGTCCACTACACGACCGACATGATCTACGGCCACACGTTCGTCTGGCCGCAGACGGAGGAACATCCGGCAAATCCGCTTGGCGAATACGGGCTGTCGAAGCTGAAAACCGAGGAACTGGCAGCCGAATGGCGCCAGCGCGGCATGGATATTTCGCTCTTCCGCCCGCGCCTCATCATCGGGCCGGGCCGTCTTGGCATTCTGGAGAAGCTTTTCAAGCTGATCGACCATAACCTGCCGGTGCCGATGATCGGGTCGGGCAAGAATCCTTATCAGTTTATTTCCGTTTTCGATTGCGCAGAGGCCGCGCGGCTGGCGTGGAAGGCGGGCGTGCCGAATGAGGCCTACAATCTTGGTTCTCTCAATCCGCCGCCGGTTCGAAAGCTGCTCGGCGATCTGGTCAAGTATGCGGGTTCGAAGTCGCTCCTGCTGCCGACGCCGGGATGGGCAGTCAAGCGGACGCTCGATCTTCTGGATCGGATGAACATGCCGATCATGGATCCGGAACAATATCTGATTGCCGATGAGATGTGCGTACTCGACGTGTCCAAGGCGGAGCGGCAACTCGGCTGGGTGCCGCAGTATCGCGACGAGGACATGCTGATTGCCGCATACAAGGAATATCACGCAAAAAAGGATAGCAAGCAGACCGATACCGTGTCGATGGCTGCGGAATAGGGGGCGAGTATGAGCAAGACAATGACAAAGAACGCGGATGCAGCGGAGCAGGACGATCAGCCGGCGTTGCGCAACGTCACGCCGAAACCGGCGCTGCTGACGGTCGATGAAGCGAAGGCGCTTTCGCTGCCCCGCATGACGGAACTGTTCACAAGCCATCTCAATCCGGGACAGCTCCATTTCATGAAACTGCTCGGTTTTCACAAGGTGAAGATCGAGCGCGCCGAAGGCATGTATTATTACGACCAGAACGGCCGCAAGATCCTCGACTTTTTCGGTGGCTTCGGGTCGCTCGCCTTTGGCCACAACCATCCGCGTATTCTTGAGGCGCGGCGCAAGTTTCAGGAAGAACAGCGCCATGAGATCGCCATCGCCTTCATGTCGCAATATGCGTCGGCGCTGGCCTATGACATAGCGGCCTGTTCGCCCGGCGATCTGGACATGGTGTTTCTCGGTTCATCCGGCTCCGAGGCGATGGAAGCCGCGATCAAGGTCGCGGAGCGGGCCGCCGGTCCGAAAAAGCCGAAAATCGTCTATGCCGAAAACTCGTTCCACGGAAAGACCAAGGGTGTTCTGTCAATCACCGACGGGCAGCTTTATCGCGGTGAGTTCAAGCTGGTCGATAACACGGTCAGGGTGCCCTTCGGCGATATCGATGCGATCGAGAATGCGTTTCGCGCCGATCCGGAAATCGGGGTCATCGTGCTTGAGACCATTCAGGGCGGTGGCGGCATCGTTCAGGCTCCAGCGGAATACTGGCAGAAGCTGCGCAGGCTCTGCGACCAGTATGGCGTGATCTGGGTGGCGGACGAGGTGCAATGCGGGCTTGGCCGATCCGGCAAGTTCTACGCCTTCGAGCATTATGGCGTGATTCCGGACGTTACCGCGCTGGCCAAGTCGCTGGGCGGCGGCAAGACCGCCATGGCTGCCATGATCGCGCGCCGCGAGATCTACATGAAAGCCTACGGAACGCCGAAAACGGCGATGATCCACGCCATGGCGACGTTTGGTGGCATTGGCGAGGCCTGCGTCACCTCCATAGAGGCGCTCAACGTGCTCTATGACGAGCATCTGATCGATAACGCCGCCGACGCGGGGGACTATCTGCTGGACCGGCTTGCTGCCTTGAAGGCGAAGTATCCGGCGCTGATCAAGGATGTGCGCGGCAAGGGCATGATGATCGGCCTGGAATTCCATGATTTATCGCAAACCATGCCCATGGTGCTCCGACCGGTTCTGGCGATGCTGGACGACAAGCTGAAGGGGTCACTACCCGGCTTCATCGGCAGTCATCTGCTGCGCGATCACGGCGTTCTGGTCGCCTTTACCGAGTATAATCGCAACGTGATCCGGCTGGAGCCGCCGCTGATCTGCAAGCGTGAGCATGTCGATGAATTCATCAAGGCGCTCGACGAGGTACTGGGGCGCGGCATCATCAAGATCGTCAAGGGTTTTGTGACCGCGCAGGTGAAGTGATGATGCCTGAATTGGCTGAGGCGGGGAGAAGCCAGACAGGGAAAAGCGGGCTGCGCGGCGCCATGCTCTCGCTGGTTAGTCGCATTCTGGGGTGTCTCGGGCGCTTCTGGGTGAGGAACGGCGCTGTTCTCGGCGCATTGACCCTATGGGCCTTCATCGTGGCCATCCTAGCGTTTGGCTGGCTGAGGCCGATACACACATGGGATATGGTCGCCTATCTTGCTTCCGCCTGGGACGGCCGGTATGGCAGTCCCGCAGAATTGCACACGCGGGTCTGGAACGCGATCCGGCAGGGCGTTGACCCCGCCCATTTTTCGACGCTCGCGATGGGGGATGCCTATCGCGAACGTCAGTTTACAGATCCAGCGGCATTCCGCTCCATGCTCGGCATGTACGAGGTCAAATGGCTGTACGTACAGATCCTCGGCTTGATAGAACCGATTTTCGGGGCTGTACGCGCTGGTTTTGTCATCAATATCGGTGCCGCCATTGGTTTCGCAACAGTCCTGACATGGTGGCTTCGGGCGATAGGGAACCTCTATCTCGCTCCATTGGTCGTCGGTTTGCTGATGGTTGCTGGGTTTCCTGAACTGGCGCTGGCGGAAACACCCGATCTGCTGACGCTTGTACTGGTCCTTTCGGGGTTTTTGCTGCTTGAGCGGGAAAAGCGGCTGACCGGTTCCACCTTTCTGCTGCTTGCGGTGCTGGTCAGGCCCGATTCTGCTGCCGTCTGCGGTGTTCTGATGGCGATGGCCTGGCTGTGGCGCGATTCCAGAAGCCTGCTTCTGGCGGCGGTTTTCGCCCTTTCTGTCGGGGCTTATGTCTTCGTATCGAAACAGGGGCATCATCCGGGATGGTGGCCGCATCTGTGGTTCTCGACCTATCAGATGCAGGATACGATGGAGGGGTTCGCGCCCGCGTTTTCCATCAAGGTCTATGCGGTCGCCTTCGTCTGGAATCTTGTGCGGTCGGCTTCCGAGAACAGCTGGCTCGGCCTTTATATGCTCGCGCTCGGCGGGTGGGCTGTTGCTCACACGGCAGGCTTGCGCCTGAACAGCAGGGATGTGGTTCTTGTCGCGGCGACTTTCATCGCGCTTGCGGCCAAATATGTTCTTTTCCCGCTTCACGATGGCAGGACCTATCTGCCGCTTCTTCTTCCGGGAATCCTGATCCTTGTGAACGGACTATGGCGACAGGGCGTGCCCCGCGGGGCGCACCAAAACTGACCCGCGTCGCGGCAGCTTTTGCGCATGTCGCAAACAGGCACTGACAGACCTTTTTCGCACGGGCATAGTGCCGGAAATCAATCCGCTTGCGGATGATGCTTCATGTGATCAGGGGGAAGTCGGCTGATGAAAACGCATGCGCGGGCTGTGGTGATCGGTGGCGGCGTGGTTGGAGTCTCGACGCTTTATCATCTGGCGAAAAAGGACTGGACCGATAGCGTCCTGATCGAACGCAAGGAATTGACGTCGGGCTCGACATGGCATGCGGCGGGCCTGCTGCCGCTTTTCAACATGAGCTATTCGGTCGGCCAGATCCACAAATACTCGGTGAAATTCTATCAGGAACTTCCACAGGAAACCGGCATGAATGTCGGTTTCAGCAAATGCAGCAATATCCGCCTTGCCCGCACGAAGGACCGCTGGGACGAATATATGTATTATGCCGGGGTTGCGGAAACGATCGGCGTTCCCCTGACGGTTCTCACGCCCGAGCAGGTGAAGGAGATCTGGCCGCTTTGTGAGACAGACGGACTTCTGGGCGCGATCCAGCATCCCGATGACGGATATATCCAGCCCGCAGATCTGACGCAGGCGCTGGCCAAAGGCGCGCGCGATCGCGGAGCTACAATCTACCGCTACACGACAGTTCTGGCGATTGAACCGCAACCGGACGGCAAATGGCTGGTGAAAACGGATAAGGGCGATATCATCGCCGAGCACGTGATTTCGGCGACCGGCAATTTCGCGCGCAAGACGGGCAAGATGGTTGGCCTCAACGTGCCGGTCATCCCGGTCGAGCATCAGTATATCGTCACCGAACCGCATCCAGCCATTCTCGAGCGCAAGGCAAAGGGGCTGCCGGAAATGGGAGTTCTGCGCGAAAGCGATTCCTCCTGGTATATGCGCGAGGAAAACGGCGGATTGCTGCTGGGGCCTTACGAGAAGGGGGCACCGGTCTGTTATGTCGACGGGCCGTCGGATGCTAGCGAGTATGAGCTTTTTCAGGAAGACCTCGAACGTCTGATGCCGCATATCGAGACGGCGATAGCGCGGGTTCCAGCTTTCGGCGAGGTGGGCATCAAGAAGGTCTACAATGGCGCTATTGCCTACACCCCGGATGGTTCGCCGATCATCGGCCCTGCGCCAGGCCTGAAAAATTTCTGGCTCAACGAGGGCCATTCCTTCGGCGTGACCGCCGCCGGCGGGGCAGGGTGGCAATTGGCCGAATGGATCGTCGAGGGCGAGCCTTCCATCGACATGATGGGTGTTGATCCGCGTCGGTTCGGTCCTTACGCAACTGAAGGTTATCTGAAGGAAAAGAACGAGGAGGCCTACTCGGACGTCTTCTCCATTCATTATCCGGATGAGGAACGCGTGGCGGCGCGCCCGCTCAAACGCTCGCCGTCCTATGACCGGCAAAAGGCGCTGGGCGCGGTGTTCGGCAGCGTCTATGGCTGGGAACGAGCCAACTGGTTCGCACCGGAAGGCTATGTCATCGACGTGGCCAAGCTTGAGAAACCGGATGTTCTTCTGAACCGGAACCACCCCACGCCTGATGCGGACGGCAACGTGAAGGAACTTTGGTCGTTTCGACGCTCGAACTACTTCGAGCATGTCGGCAACGAGATCAGGAACGTTACGGAAAATGTGGGTCTGCTCGACATGTCCGCCTTCGCCAAGATGGAGGTTTCAGGACCGGGGGCGAGGGTTTGGCTGGACTCCATTCTTGCCAACCGGATTCCGAAGAAGCAGGGGCGGATCGCGCTTTGCCACCTGTTGACGAAGCAGGGCGGCGTTCGCTCCGAATTCACCGTTTATGAGTGGAAGCCGGGCCGCTTTTATCTGGTGTCCGCAGGTGCCTATGAGGCCCACGATCATGACTATCTGTTCAAACTGTTGCCGGAAGATGGCTCGGTAACGCTGCGCCCCATCACGCAGAAACTCGGTGTTCTGGTGCTTGCCGGCCCGAAGAGCCGCGATGTTCTCCGGGCATTGACGCGGGCAAGCCTGTCGAATGAGGATTTTCCATGGCTTTCCGGCAAGGAAATCAGCATAGGTACGGCGACCGCTCATGCGTTGCGGGTGAATTTCGTCGGCGAACTTGGCTGGGAATTGCATCATCCCATAGAGCAGCAGAACACGATCTATGACCTGTTGATGGAGGCAGGAGCCGAATTTGGTATCAAGCCTTTTGGTATCCGCGCGATGACGTCAATGGCGATCGAGAAGTCTTATCGGCTGATACCGCGCGAACTCTCGATCGAGTACAATGCCTATGAATCCGGACTTCACCGGTTTGTCCATCCCAACAAGGGCGCGTTCATCGGCCGCGATGCGGTGGTGAAGGCCCGCGAGGAAGGGTTGAAGTGGAATTTCGTCACGCTGGAGGTTCATGGCGTTACGGATGCCGACGCGCGCGGTTCTGAGCCGGTTTACATGAAAGGCGAACTGATAGGGCGCGCCACACATGGCGGCTACGGCTGGCGGCTCGGAAAGAGCCTCGCATTGGCGATGGTCAGGCCGGAATTGTCGGCCGTTGGCACCGCGCTGGAGATTCGCATCCTCGGCGAACTGCACCGAGCCATTGTCACTGCCGAAGCGCCTTTCGACCCGCAAAACGAGCGGCTGCGCGCCTGAGTTGGCTTAAAGCAGGCCCTTGTCGAGCGACTGGCCGCTTGCGCAGGTGATTCTTGTGGTTGGAGGCTGCCGGTTGCGACGCGTTTCGTATTGCTGGCGATCAGCGGTGCTGGTGCAGCGCGGCACGGTCAGGATATCGTACCCACCTGACGCAAGGCAGCGTTTGATGTAGCGCGATCTCAGTTTCTGATTGGCGTCGTAGGAGCGGACGGTCGGTGGCACATATATTCCGCCGGCGCGGCGGCAGAAGCGCCTGTCGCCGCGGTTTCCGCACACGACATAGCCGGGATCATACATGCCGCCGAAGCTTTCCGTGGTCATGGCGACAGGAATGTCACGGAACGACGCGATCTTGCATTGATCGACCGCGTTCTGGCGCTGGTCAAGGGTCGATCCGGTCTTGTGGACCAGATTGACCGTACTCGAACACGATGCGAGGAAGACGGTGGCAAGCATCATGGAAAGCAGTTTCATCGCGAAACTCCGGATGGATAGGGCTGTATTTTAATCCTGCTCCGATGCTGCTTCAACATCTCGTGATCAGCTTTCCGGTTTCTGCGAATTCCGCTACTATCGGGCATGGCCGCGCGGAAGACCACAACTCTCTGCTTCCTGATCGCGTTAAGCGCGGGGGTGGCGGTTGTTCCTCGGGCATGGGCGACCGGCTCCGATGTGCCGGTTGACGTGGAGTTGGTGATCGCCGTGGATGCCTCGCGCTCCATGGAGCGCTTCGAGCAGGAAATTCAAAGACATGGCTATGTTGCGGCGTTTCGCCATCAGGAAATCGCAAAAGCGATACTGGAAGGCGTTCACGGGAAAGTAGCTGTCGTCTATGTGGAATGGGCGGGTGCGGGGCTGCAACGCGTGATCGTTCCGTGGACGCTGGTGGACAGCAGGGATGCAGCGGCGGCATTTGCCGACGAACTCGATCAACCGGTTCCCTCCACGCAAAGCCGCACATCCTTATCCGGTGCAATCGATTTCAGCACAGCGCTTTTCGACGGAAACGGGTTCGCCGGCATGCGCCGGGTGATTGATGTGTCGGGCGATGGCTCCAACAATCAGGGCCGTCCGGTCACGCAGGCCCGCGATGAGACCGTGGCGAAGGGCATAACCATCAACGGCCTGCCCCTCATGACGCGCGGCACGCGCCTGCTTGAATGGAACGACGATCAACTTGACGTCTATTATTCAAACTGCGTCATCGGTGGCCCCGGCGCTTTCATGATTCCGGTCAATGACTGGGCGCAATTCACCGAAGCGGTGCGGCGCAAGCTGGTGCTTGAGCTTGCTGGCCGTCAGCCCGATGTGATCCATGCGGACTGGCGATCCGCCGATCCGGGCGCTCCAGTGGTCCATGTGCAGGCGCAACAATCCTATGATTGCCTTTCCGGCGAAAAGCAGTGGCAACGCCGCATGCAGGAATGGGAATGGCGTTAATGCTCTACCGGGAGCGACCCGAGAACCGTTCAGGCGGCAATCAGCTGCTTGCGATCCGCCCGTTCCTGCTGCGGCGAGCGGCCGTAGAGTTCGCGATAGCATTTGGAGAAATGTGAAGCCGAAACGAAGCCGCAGGCCACGGCGACCTCAACCACGGGCATCGAGGACTGGAGCAAGAGATGGCGGGCGCGGTCCAGCCGGATCTCAAGATAATAACGCGCCGGGGAGCGTCCCATCTCGTGATGGAACAGGCGCTCGATCTGCCGCCGCGACAAGCCGACATGAGCCGCGATCTCGAGGAGGGACCGAGGCTCGGAAAGATTTGCTTCCATCAGTTCTATGATGGTCAGAACCTTTGAATTCTGAACGCCGAGACGCGCGCGCAGCGGCAGGCGTTGCCGGTCATTGGGGTTGCGCACGCGGTCGGTCAGCGCCTGTTCGCAAATGCGATTGATCAGGTTGTCGTCGAAATCATCACCGATCAGCTTCAGCATCATGTCGAGCGCAGCTGTGCCGCCCGCGCAGGTGTATATATTTCCGTCAAACTCGAACAGATCCGCGTAGACATCGGCTTTCGGGAAGGTTTCCGTGAAACCGGGAAGGTTTTCCCAATGAATGGCGCAGCGCTTGCCCGAAAGCAGGCCTGCGGCCGCCAATATATGCGCGCCAGTGCACAGGCCGCCGACGCCGACGCCGCGGTTATAGGACTCGCGAAGCCAGGCAAAGACCGATTTGTTCTGAAACTTCTCGACGTTGATGCCGGAGCAGATGAAAACCATCGACGGGCGCTCCTCGCCGATCAGGCGGCGCCGTTCATCGTCCAGCGAGGTGTTGACCGCGCATTCCACACCGTTGGAGGCTATGACCGGTTTTCCATCCGTCGAGGACAAACGCCATTGATAGGCGTCATATCCAAGCATCCGGTTTGCAATACGCAACGGCTCGATAGCGGTCGCAAACGCGATCATCGAGAAGCTGGGCGTTAGAAAAAAGACAAAAGACCGTCGGTTCGGCACTTTCTGGATCATGGCTGTCATATGTTCCCAATTTGATCGCCGCTTTTCTCCGCTTTCTGCTGTCGCATACGGAGTATGATCCATGCTGCGTCCGCTAGGCGGGTAGGGCTTCAAACGCATAGAGCCACAGAAATATACAGTTGGAAAGTGGGATTTTATGCTGTCGCAAACAGACCTGTAAACAAACGATAAGGGCCCCGATCGCGATATCGGAGCCCTGTCAGTTCTGGTTGTTCATGATGCGTCACTCGTGATGGTGAAGCTTGTGTTCAACCTGTTCGCGTGTCTGCCTTTCGTAAAGATCGGGCCATCCGATATCGCAACGCAGATGTTCCGAAATCCGGTCCAGCGCACGTTCCGTGGCCCTGCGGCGTTTGCGGGCTTTAACGTCGTTTTCCAGTGTCATGACGGCTTGTTTGAATCGTTCCCAGTATCCCGGAGCGTCACGATATTCCGCTGATGCCAAGTGGATATTTTCACAGGTGCTCATGTCGATTGCTCCTCTTCGTCTCTGGTTTGGTACCTGTTTGTGAAGATGGCTTGACTATGATCCGGCTGTGGTGTTCAATCAAACGAAATTGATTTATGATGTGAATCAGAAAAATTGAATTAAAGGTGATGCCATGTCCGCACCTCTAGCCCACCCGATAGCCATCCTCGATCTGGATGTTCTACGCACCTTCACCATGATCGCAGACACGGGAAGCTTTTCCAGTGCTGCGAATGCTGTTTTTCGTACGCCATCGGCAGTGTCGATGCAGATCAAGAAACTGGAGGAAATGCTGGGCGCGACCCTCCTTGAGCGCGATGCACGGTCGGTTTCGCTGACGGCGGATGGTGAAATCCTGCTCGGCTATGCCCGGCGTATGCTGTCCCTCAATCGTGATGCGGTGGCGAAATTTGTGGCCCCGCAAATTTCGGGCTTGGTGCGGCTTGGTGCGCCGGACGATCTTGGCGAGCGCGTGCTGCCCTTTGTTCTGAAGAAGTTCGGCGAGACGCATCCCGGCGTCACGGTCGATGTGGTGATCGACTACAGCACGAACCTGCGGAAACGGTTTGACGATCGTCGGCTCGACGTGTCTCTGGTCAACATCTCGCCGTCGCTGGGGCGTACTGACGATATCGAGGTCATGATGACCGAACAGATGGTCTGGGCGGGCGTCAAGTGCGGTTCTGCGCAGGAGCGCGTGCCGCTGCCCATTTCCGTATGGGAGGAGGGGTGTGCGTGGCGCGCCAACGCGCTGGAAGCACTCGATCGCACGGGGCGTGAATATCGGGTCGCGTTCATGAGCGCCCATGTCATGGCGCAGCGTTCGGCCATTCTCGCCGATCTCGCCGTTGCCGCGTGGCCAAAATCATTTCTAGGCGACCGCATCGTTGAGGTTGGCCCGGAGCATGGGTTGCCAACGCTTGGAAAATTCCAGCTTGGCATGCTCGTTGACAAGGATGGCGGGGCGCATGTACGGGCTATGGCAGACCATTTGCGGGTCATTTTCGAGGAATTCGACAAGTCCGGAAAGTTTTAAGCATGAGTCAAAGGGCCCGATTTGAACAAATCGTATTGACGCGTTCAATATGGGTGACAATCGGCATAGGTGTTTTCGGAGTGCTTTTCGGCCTGTTGTCGGGCTCGCTCTCCATCGTTTTCGATGGTGTTTTCTCGACCATCGATGCTGCCATGTCGATGCTGGCGCTGTTTGTCGCCAAACTGCTGACGAGTGAGGGAACAAGGCGGTTTCAGCACGGCTTCTGGCACATTGAACCCATGGTTCTTGCTTTCAATGGCGGCATATTGATGCTGCTGTGTTTCTATGCATTCCTGAACGCCATCGGAACGCTGCTGGAAGGCGGGCGTGAACTTTCGTTCGATTGGGCAATCGGCTATTCGATAACCGTGTTTCTGATCTGCGTCGGCATGCTCTGGTATGAGCAGCGCATGAACCGGCGGATCGGATCGGAATTCATCAAGCTCGATCTTCAGAGTTGGCTGATGTCGGCCTTGATTACTCTCGCGCTGCTTATTGCCTTCGGCGCCGCGTGGCTCATGGAGGGTACCCGCTTTGATGACTGGACGCCCTATGTCGATCCGGCGGTCCTCGCCATTCTTTCCCTTTGCCTGATACCCGTTCCGATCAAGACGGTGCGAAAGGCATTTCGGGAAATCCTGCTGGTGACGCCCTCAGCGATGGACAGGCAGGTGCGAAAGATTATGGATGAACTGGTGAAAAGCCATGGATTCAAGACCTATTCCAGTTATGTGATGAAGGTCGGGAGAGCGCGCTTTATCGAGATTCACGTTGTCCTGCCGGAAGATTATCGGCTCGAAAACGTCGCAAGTCTCGATGCTATCCGTCAAACGATCAGCGACGAAATCGGCGGCGCGGGGCCGCAGCGCTGGCTGACGGTGAGTTTCACCGGTGACGAAAGCTGGATCTGACGCTGATCCCGTGTCGATCCGATAGCGATAGGCACGAAAACAATGGCTCGAAGCACGCCGGCAGAACTCGTTTAAACGCGACGTGCGTTAGAGTGTCTCCAGCAGCGTCTTGAGTGCGGTCACTATACGGGCGTCGGTCTTTCGCCGTAAGCCGGTTTCAAATCCCAGTCGTGCAGCGTGTTTGTTGACATCGTTGATCGTCGCCGAACCGGACGCATGGATCTCGGTAACCGCGAGGCGGGAAAGAATCTGCGCTGCGTTACCGCTGTTCACGCCGGAGCCCGGCATGATGGAAATGCGGCCCGAGGCCGCCTCGATTGTCGCTGCGAGATCATCGAGGCCCTGCGCGGAGGTGGGCGCCCGACCCGATGTGAGAATGCGCTCGAAACCGAGGCCAATGGCGGTTTCGGTGGCCTCGCCCAGCACCGGAACCAGATCGAAAGCACGATGAAGTGTCGTCCCCAGTCCTGCCGCATGGTGGGTCAGGCCTTGCAGCATGGCCTCGTCCAGACGGCCATCCTCGCGACTGGCTCCCAATACGACACCTGCCAGACCGGCAGTGTGGATGGCATCGATCTCGTGAAGCATCTGGTCCGCTTCGCGGGGCGTGAAGATGAAATCACCCGCGCGGGGGCGGATCATCGCGTAAACGGGTATGGCGGCTGTGGCGGCAAGCTGTATCAGGCCGGGCGATGGGGTCAGGCCGCCAAGTTCCAGCGACGAGCAAAGCTCGATACGATCCGCGCCGCCCGCAATGGCTGCTGCCAGTCCTTCCGCATCATCGACACAGACTTCAAGAAGCACTTTTCTCATGCATGTTCATCCATCAATCCGAGTACACCCGCGCCGATCAATCCCGGCTCGATCTGGCATTCTCCGCGCACGATCAATGGTGCACCGGTCTTGCGGAGAATGCGATCGCGGACCGCGCGGTCGATGCGGTCGATCAATTGTTGCGCGTTGGACAGGCCACCGCCAACCGGCACGATGGATGCTCCAACGACATTGACAACCATCGAAAGCGGACCAGAGACGATATCGACATAACAGTCTATCGTCCGGGCGGCTTTCGCATCGCCATCCACCCAAGCAGCTATGATGTCCGTGCTCGGTGTGTCGAGGCCGTGCAGGTGCTTGTGCAACTTCTCCAGACCGCGCGCGCTGCCGATGGCGTCGATGCAGCCCACCTGGCCGCAACCGCAGGCAAAACGGGGAATGTCAGCGGGTGGATCGCCAGCAAGCGTTGCGGAAACGGGGCCATGGCCCCATTCACCGGCAAAGCCGCCTGCGCCTTGCAGAATTTGCCCATTGATGACCAGTCCGCCGCCGACGCCGGTTCCAAGAATTACGCCGAAAACGATCCGGTGTCCGCGTCCGGCGCCGGTCATGGCCTCGGCAATAGCGAAACAATCGGCATCGTTGGCGATGAGAACCGGGCGTTGAAGGGTTTTCGACAGGTCATCAACCAGCGGGCGTCCATCGATGCAGGGAATATTGGCGCATGTGATGCGGCCTGTATCGGCATCGATCACACCGGCAAGCGAAATCGAAACCAGACTGTCGGCTCGCCCCGTCGCCTCGGTCGCAGTTTCGCCGATGACACGGGCGAAAGCGTCATAATCGTCAACGGGTGTCGGCACGCGACCCAACGGTTGAATGTCGTCGGGGGAGCGCGCGAGCGCGCTTTTAATGGCGGTTCCGCCGATATCGAAACATGTAATCATGATTGACGTGTGTGGCAGAAAGCCGGGACCGCATCAATATCGTTGTGGGGGATTTCAACTGCGAGCGCGTCGTGCCACCCGCCCCTCCCGCGAACGGCGGCGCGGCGCGGGATCGTTCGTTCCGTCCGGCCCGTCTGCAAGATTGGCCTGGCGTGGCGGCAATGTGACCGCTCTCGAGAGATTCGGGAAAGCATCGACCTTGTTCGGGATCGCCATGGCATGGACGAAATGTTCCTGAAATTTCGATTCGAGCGCCGTTTCGATCTTTTCGATTCGCCGGACGGCTTCCTCGATTTCGCGGCGATAATCGCGATTGAGCAGGCACATGCGGGCGCCGGTTCCGGCGGCGTTGCCGACGGCATGAACGTGCTCCAGATCGCAATCGGGAATAAGGCCAAGCACCATCGCATATTTGGGATCGATGAAGGAGCCGAAGGCGCCCGCGAGGCGGATCTGATCGACATGATCGATCGCGAGCTTGTCCATGAGCAGTTTGATACCCGCGTAAAGCGCTGCCTTCGCCAATTGAATTGCGCGCACGTCATTCTGCGTGACCGCAATGCGCGGGACGCCATCATGCAGCAGATAGGAGAACGTGCGGCCATTCGGCCCGATGCGCGACGATCTGGCCTCCAGCGCGCCGTCAATGACGCCATCTTCGGATATGATGCCAGACAGGTACATTTCGGCGATTGCTTCAATGATCGCCGATCCGCAAATACCGGTAACGCCTGTGGATTGGACCGCTTGTTCGAAGCCGGGTTCGTCGGACCACAGATCGACGCCAATCACCCGGAATTTCGGTTCCAGCGTCGCCGGATCGATGCGAACGCGTTCTATCGCGCCGGGTGCGGCTCTCTGACCGCCCGATATTTCCGCGCCTTCAAAGGCGGGGCCGGTGGGCGAGGAGGCGGCGACGACGCGCTTGCTGTTGCCGAGAACAATCTCCGCATTGGTGCCAACATCGACGAGCAGCATCATGTCGTCCTGCCGATGCGGGCCTTCAGAAAGCGTAGCGGCGGCGGCATCAGCACCGACATGGCCGGCAATGCAAGGCAGTATATAGACGCGGCTCCCCTGATTCATCGCGAGATCGAGGTCGTATGCCCCGAGATGGACCGCACCGGAAACCGCAAGGGCAAATGGCGCTCCACCCAGTTCTGTCGGATCAATGCCGAGAAAAAGATGATGCATGATCGGGTTGCCGACAAACACGGCATCCAGAACATCCGCGCGCGCGACATCGCCTTCCGCGCAGACTTTCCCAATCAGGGTGTTCACTGCTTCCCTTACGGCATTGGTCATCGCTTCCCGGCCGTCCGGGTTCATCATGACATAGGACACACGGCTCATCAGGTCTTCGCCGAAGCGAATCTGAGGGTTCGACGTGCCGGCCGACGCGATGATCCGCCCGGAGAGCAGCGACGACAGATGCATGGCGATGGTCGTCGACCCTATATCGCAGGCAATTCCGTAAGCCTCATTCTTCAGGCCCGGATAAAGAGCGATCATCGTTGGGCGGGCGCTTGGCTGATCCTGATGAATGGCGGCGGTAACGGCCCATTTGCCCTGACGCAGAACCTGCTGAATACGCGGAAGCAGGTAAGGGTCAACCTGTATGTCCTTGAGGTTCCATTCGGTTTCCAGGGCGGTCCTGAGACGGTCGAGATCGCCCAGCGGCTTGTGCATGTCGGGCTCTTCCACCTCGACATAGCACATGCGGACCGCCGGATTGCGTTCGATGACACGGGTATCGGCGGCTTTTCGCACCACCTGCGCATTGATCTGAACGTCCTGCGGGACATCGACAACGAGATCGCCCTGCACAGTGGCGGAGCATGACAGTCGCCGCATTTCAGGCAGATCGCGTATAGCCGCGTAGCGCTGTTCTTTCATGCCCTTCGGGGAAATGTGCTCATTGGACGAGGTGATCTTGTGTTTTGCGAAGCTGCCTTCCTGCACTTCCACCTGGCAGCGACCGCAGGTCGCGCGCCCGCCGCAGACGCTTTCCACATAAACACCAAGCGATCGCGCGGCGTCGAGAACCGTGGTTCCGATCGGGAAATGCCCGCGCTTGCCCGACGGCATGAAAAGAACCAGGGCTTCCTTTGCCGGTGTTTCAAGATCCTTCACGGGCGCGTTCACGATTGCAACTCCACAATCCTGTTACCATGTCGAACTGGCGAAGAGCGCGGGCGCCCTTGGCCGGATTGAAATCGTTTTCATCCCGCCAAAACGGGGTGTTTCTCAGGCCGCGGCACCACGCCGTGCCTCGCGCCCGCCGCGACGGCGACCACCGGACGCGGCGGTTTCCGCAAGGGGCGCGGCGGCTGTTCCATTGGCTGCGACAGGCTGGAAATCCCTGTAGGTCTTGATCCATGTTTCGCAATGAGCGTCTGTTCCAGCCAGCACATTGGCGGCGCGCACGGCTTCCATTTCCTGCGGGCGGCATGGGTTCATGATAGCGCTGGTCATGCCCGCGCCGATCACCATGGGAATGAAGCCCGCGTTAATGCCGTGCCGATGGGGCAGGCCGAAGGAGATATTCGACAGGCCGCAGGTGGTGTTGACCTTGAGTTCCTCGCGCAGGCGGCGAAGCAGGGCGAACACCTGACGGCCCGCGTCGCCGAGCGCACCAATCGGCATGACCAGTGGATCGACAATGATATCGTGAACCGGAATGCCGTGGTCGGCGGCTCGCTCGACGATCTTTTTCGCCACAGCAAAGCGGACGTCCGGGTCCATCGAGATGCCGGTCTCGTCATTGGAGATAGCAACAACCGGCACATCGTATTTCTTGACGAGCGGCAGGATCGCTTCGAGCTTTTCATCCTCGCCGGTGACGGAATTCACCAGCGGACGACCCTTGGCGACCTTCAATGCCGCTTCGATGGCGGCGGTTACCGAACTGTCGATGGAAAGCGGCAGATCGACCAGATCCTGAACGATCTGAAGCGTTTGCACGAGAAGGGCGGGTTCGGTTGCGTTGGGATCGACGGCGGTGACGCCGGCATTGACGTCGAGCATGGTGGCGCCAGCGGCAGCCTGTTCAAGCGCGTCCCTGATGACGGTTTCGAAATTGCCAGCGATCATTTCGGCCGCCAGCTTCTTGCGGCCGGTCGGATTGATCCGTTCACCGATCACGCAAAAGGGTTGGTCGAAGCCGATGATGATTTCACGGGTGGCGGAAGCGACAATCGTGCGTGTCATTGGTGCATCCTAGTTCGCGACGCGATTGATCGAAGGAAACGGAGAGGCAAGATCCCATGTTCCGCGCTCAACGAGCCATTCGGACGCCTTTTTCAAGCCGCCGAAGGGAAAGACATGCACCTGCCTGATGGCGGATGCAGGGTTGGCGAGCACATGTTGTTCGATCGGCCTGATGATGGCTTCCGGCGAATGGCTGGTCGTCAGGGTTGTGAGGGATGCCATGTTCTTTCGGAGAAACGCTACCGAATTGCCGATGCCGCAGATGGCGGCGAACTTGATCAATGTCGTGACTTTCGCCGGACCCGCGATGCCGAGATGGACCGGCAGATCGATACCGTTTTCGCGCAGCGCTTCGGACCAGTTGATGAATTTTTCCGCATCAAAGCCGAATTGGGTGACGATGCGGATTTTCGCATCGGTTCGTTCTCCGAAGTTCTTCTTCAGACGCAGAGCCTCGATGGCCACGCTTTCCGAAAAATCGGGGCTGCCTTCCGGATGCCCGGCGACACCCATTTGGCGGATGCCGTATTTGTCAAACAGGCCGGTTTCAAGCACTTCCATCGTGGAGGTGAAGTCACCTGCCGGCTTGTCCAGGCCGCCGCCAACCACCAGGACGTCTGTCACGCCTGCTTCTTCCGCGGCCATCCTGATCCGCTTTTCAAGGGCTGCCCTGCTTCCCAAACGGCGGCAGGCGAAATGAGGGACTGGCGCATATCCGAGATCGCGGACCCGCCTCGCGGCGGCGGCAAGCGTTTCCGCAGTATCGTGGCCCATATCGGTGATGTAGACGCTTGTTCCCCGAGGAAAAAGACCGGGCAATTCGGGCGAGCCGATGGCCTGTATCGGGGCGACCTCGATGGAGGCTGCGATATGGCTTTCCGCCTGCATCTTCAGTTCGCGAATATTGGATTCATGCTCATGCGTTGTTGTCATGTCCATCTGCCTTGACCAGCGCCACGAGACGATCGTGATCGAATTCGGTTTCAATCTGTCGCAATGCATCGTCGGCTTCGGTTTCGAGATCATCGCTTACCGATCTCGGTTCACCGCGCCGCCACTCGGCGAGATAGGCGTCGGAGTCGTGCGCGCCCACGCGCATGGCGCACATGTCGATCGCCTCCGTGAAACGGAAAGGCAATGCGCGCTTGGCGCTGGTGCGACCCTTTTTGACAATGACTTGAGCCGGTATATCCCGCCAATAAACGACAACCAGATCGGCCATGCCTCTATCCCTCGATTTGAGGTCATGATGCGGGAAATACAAGGGCTCCGCTTGTTATGCGGCGACGCACGCCCCTTTAAAAGCGACGTGCGTGAGTGTCTTTATTGCGACATGATATGACGAAACGGAGAAAGCCGATCAGAAAGCCATTCGCGAGAGAATGGCTTCGGCGCCATAGGCGAGACTGACAGCGACGCCCGTGATAAGGGCGAGGGACAGAACGCCGACGGTGACGCCTATCGTCATCAGGACGCCATCCCGTTCGGAGAGAGCAACACCGATAATCGCGCTGGCAAGTGCCGGAAACCAGTTTGACAGCGGCATGGGCAGCACAACGGCCATGCCGAGAATGAGCGTGAACATGCCAAGCGAGCGCTCGCCATGACGCTTCGGGAAAGGCCAATAACGCGGCTTGATCAGTCGTTCCAGCCGTTGCAGGTGGGGAACGGCCTTGAGGGAAAGGTTGCGGAAGCGATCGGGCGCGACCATGTGGCCGCGAATGAATTTCGGCAGCCAGGGGGTTTCGCGGCCCATCGCCATCTGAAGGGATATGATGACGAGCGGTATGCCGGTCACGATGCCCGTGCCGGGAGGCAGGGGAAGGAGATTGAGCAGAGCGAAGAATGTCAATATGGTGGCGAAACTCCGCTCGGAGAGCGCCTCTTCGACCTGGCCCAGGCTGATAGGCTCGGTCACCGTGTCTGCCAGATCCTGAAATACCTCGGAGAGAGGTTTGACGGCAGCAAATTCGGCCTCTGCTCCGGCCGCTTCGCTTTCGTCCTTTAAATTCACCGCTACCATTCTTTATCCTTGGCGTCGCACCCGCCCGGTCCATATGGCTTGAACTGGATGGCATTTCAATGACATGTTCACAGTTAATCGCGCGCTTGCGCGTTGTGCTGCAAACAGGAAACGCCATGCTGACGCGTCAGCGCTTCAGCTCAAGTATGTCAAACACCGACTCATAATGAGGGGAGGGAAACTCGATTCTCATGCCGTTGTCACCAGTTCGATAAACATATCCAACCTGATCGCTTTCCGGTCCTGCACCATAGGTTGGTGGCTTGTCATTGTTGACGTAGCTGACGCCAAGATAGGTCAGACGCGTATCGCTTTCGGTGAAAAACCGCCCCCTCGTTCTCTGGGAACCACTCAGCTTTTCCAGCATCCAGCCCGAACCATCATCCGTTATGCGGCATCGGAACCAGCTATAAATCGTCACTGAGGGGCTGCCGCCAAGCTTGGTGGTGCGGCATTGCCAGTTGCCGAGTGGATTGAAGCCTGCACCGAAGGCAAGGGCCGGTTTCTTCAGCAAGGCCTCGACCTCTGCGACTTCGGACGCGTCACCGATTTGCCGGATCTCGTCGAGCGCCTTGTCCCTGGTTGCTTCGTAGTTTTGCAATCTTTCACGATCTGCCTTCGTTATCAGGCTTTCTATCGTGCCTGTGGCGTTGGCGGATGTGCTGAGAAGACCGGCGATGGCGGCAAGAGCGATCGTTGGAAGACGCATGCAATTTGCTCCGTGACAGGCGTCCTATTGGTCAGCAGAAGCTGTCGATTTCATGGCGCATCGCGCTATTTCGCAATCGCGGCTCAAAACGCCGGTTTTTCGCTCAAGTGTTCTTTTCCCATTCCATCAGAACGAAATAGGGAATGCGCTTACAGATCGATTGCTTTTCATCCGGTCCGCCAACCGGTGCGGGCTCGGAAAAATGCCGAAGCTGAAGCCCGTTTTTCAGGAAATGCGCCATATAGGCACTCAAAGGCCGGTGCCAGTTCCTGATCCTGATGTCGCGCCAACTCATCCAGTTTGCACGGGTCTGAAGATAATCGTCGATTGCGTAGAACTGGCGAACTCCTGTCTCATCCTTCTGCCAGCCCAGGTTTTCGCCGTTCCCGGCGGTAATGAAGGCGTTGAGATTGGCGACAAGCAGCGTGCCAGAGGGCTTGAGAACCCGCGCCATTTCCGCAATGGCTTTCTCCGCATCATCGATATCGATGAGAGTCAGATAGCTGACGACCAGATCAAAGCTTTCGTCGGGAAACCCGAGCCTCTCCGCCTGGCCTGATCGATAGTCGCCGTCTGGATCTTTCAGTCGGGCTTGCTGTAAAAAAGCTTCCGTAGGGTCTATGCCGGTGGGGCTGATGCCCAGTGTCTGGAGAAATCGGCAAAACCGGCCTTCGCCACAGCCGACATCCAGGGCGTTTGCGAAATTACGGTTTTCGATCAAAGGGCGTATCGCGGGATCAAGCACGAATTCCCGCGCAAAATCGCCATTCTCTCCCATGTCGGCAATCCAGGCTTTCGCCGATTCATTCCATCCGTTTGTCATGGTCGATCCCGCTCTTCGTTGCGCGAGGCCACAATAGATTTTATGACTGGTCTTTCAAGAATGAATTGGGCCTGACGCCACTGTCTTGATAGCGGTCGTGAGATCTCCATAACCCGTGAAGCGCCGTTCGAACTCAAGTCCAAGGAATGCGGCGGCGATTTCCGCCTTTGCGGTCAGGATTGGATCATCGGTCTGCGCTATATAGACCATCTTGCGATAATTGCTGAAATACATGTCGCGCAATTCGGGGTACCGGTCGAGGCCGAGCGGCTTTACCATGAAGGCTTCAAAGTGTCGGGCAAGAAAATCGGTCATGAAAAAGGAGGTCATGTCCTCGTCTGATCGCGACGCGAAAAAATCGTTTCCCGTGTAGAAGGAGAAGCAATGAGGGCCAGCGATGCGTTCGACATTGTGCTTCGCACACACTCTGTCCAGTTCGCCGCCGGTTCCGCAATCGGCATATCCGATGAATATGTTGTCAATCCCGTCCCGCTTCGCCCGCTGGATCGCACGGTCAATCGCCGGTGCAATCTTTTGCGGGTAGTGATGATACATCGCGGGCAGGCATTTGAGCTCGATATGGTCCAGTCCGAACTGTTTCTGAATGGCAAGAATCTCCCGAGCGATCATCCCGCAGGCGATGATACGCAACCTCTTGACGTCTGAAACATTCCTGTTGCCAAGGGCGCTCATCGCGCTACCTTTACCGGGCTGGGGCGTTTCGCTGTGATTCATGCTCAAGAAGGGAGATTATACTCATGAGATTGTCCAGATTTGCTCCAATTGTTACCGTTCTTTGTGTTGCTCTGGTCGTTTCGGCTTGTGCGAACACTGTCCGGGGCGTCGGCAGGGACGTAAGGGGCACCGCACAGGCGGTTGAGGACTCCGTGCGTTAATTCTGCCGCTCATTTTACATTAAAGGCGACCCCACTTCTATGGAGATCGCCCTGGGGTGTTCTGGCGTCAAACCCGAACGCCCTGATTGTGCTTTCGCTTCATGAAATCTTTCGCCGTTTCGACGGCCACCGCCGCATCCCGGCAATAGGCGTCGGCTCCGACCGCCTTGCCAAATTCTTCGTTGAGCGGCGCGCCTCCGACCAGCACCACATAATCGTCGCGGATGCCTTTTTCCTTCAATGTGTCGATCACGACCTTCATGTAGGGCATTGTCGTGGTCAGAAGCGCCGACATGCCGATAATATCCGGTCGGTGTTCCTCGATGGCGGCCAGATAGTTCTCGACAGGATTGTTGATGCCGAGGTCCACCACGTCAAAGCCGGCGCCCTCCATCATCATGCCGACAAGGTTCTTGCCGATGTCATGGATGTCTCCCTTGACGGTGCCGATGACCAGTTTGCCCTGCTTTGGTGCGCCGGTCGCAGCGAGGAGGGGACGCAGGATCGTCATCCCTGCTTTCATGGCGTTTGCTGAAAGCAAAACCTCCGGAACGAAAAGAATACCGTCACGAAAATCCTCGCCCACAATGCGCATGCCTTCAACCAGAGCCTTGGTGAGGACGGTGTAGGGAGCCCAGCCGCGCTCCAGAAGGATCCGCGTGCCTTCCTCGATTTCCTCTTTCAGCCCGTCGTAAAGATCATCGTGCATTTGCTGCACAAGTTCCTCGTTGGAAAGTTCGGAAAGAATGATTTCATCGTCGGACATGGCATGGTTCCCTTTCAAGCCGCACTCGACATTGGCTGTTCCGTTAAAATATGGCGAAACGCACGACAAACTCATCGCTCAAAAGCGACCTTGCCGGAATTGAAAACGACCGTTGGGCTGTCTTTCCTGCGTCATGCTTTGACGTGAACGGGAACGCCGTTTTCCTACAGGCGTCTAGGATTCACAAACGGATTGGCGCGCCAGGAAACGGCGGCGCATGCCCCGGCTTTCACGGAGGATTTGGTCATGGGTGAGGAAACGGTCGCTGAAGGTGCTGAACATGCCGCAGAAGGAACACGTCGCGGACGCGGTGCGAGCGGCGGCGCTGCGGCACGGCGCGCGGCAAGAAGCGGTGGCGGGCCTGGAAAATCGCTGACCTACATCACCAGAAAGGTTCCGCTCTACGAGGTTCTGAACGAGGAAGGGCTGGCGCTGATCGAAGCCAATGCCGATATCGTGCTGGAAGAGATCGGCATCGAATTTCGCGACGATGCCGAAGCATTGACGCTCTGGAAGGAAGCGGGTGCCGACGTCAAGGGCGAACGGGTACATTTTCCGAAAGGTCTGTGCCGCTCGCTCCTTAAAATCGCTCCGCAGGTCTTTACCCAATATGCACGCAATCCGGATCGCTCGGTGCAGATCGGCGGCGACGCGACCGTGTTTGCCCCGGTTTACGGCCCGCCATTCGTGTGTGATCTCGACGGCCGGCGTCGCTACGCCACGATCGAGGATTTCAATAATTTTGTGAAGCTGGCCTATATGGCCCCGTCCATCCACCATTCGGGCGGAACCGTTTGCGAGCCCGTCGACGTGCCGGTCAACAAGCGGCATCTGGACATGATTTATGCGCATATGCGCTATTCCGACAAGCCGTTCATGGGCTCGGTGACGGCGCCGGAGCGCGCTGAAGACACGATCGCCATGTGCAACATATTGTTCGGTGAGGAGTTCGTTCAGAACAATACGGTGCTGACCAGCCTCATCAATGCCAACTCGCCGATGGTTTTCGATGAAACCATGCTCGGCGCGCTGAAAGTATATGCCCGCAACAATCAGGCGTGTATCGTCACGCCCTTCATTCTTGCGGGGGCGATGAGCCCGGTGACTGTCGCCGGAACCTTGACGCAGATTCTGGCCGAAGTGCTGGCCGGTGCCGCCTTCACGCAATTGATCCGGCCGGGCGCACCTGTGCTGTTCGGCACGTTTGCCTCGTCGATATCGATGCAGTCCGGCGCACCGACCTTTGGCACACCCGAACCTTCGCTTGTCTCCTACGGCGCGGCGCAGCTTGCCCGACGCCTTGGCCTGCCGTTCCGCACGGGTGGATCGCTCTGCGCATCCAAGGTTTCGGATGCGCAAGCGGCTTACGAAAGCGCGAATACGCTCAATTCCACGCTGCTGGCCGGAACGAATTTCGTTCTGCATGGGGCGGGCTGGCTCGAAGGCGGATTGGTTTCGTCCTATGAAAAATTCATGATGGATATCGATCAACTCGGCATGGCGCAGAAATTCGCCGAGGGCGTGGATCTGTCGGAAAACGGACAGGCGATGGATGCGATAAGGCAGGTCGGGCCGGGGAGCCATTATCTCGGTTGCGACCACACGCAGGCGAATTTCCAGACTGCTTTCTATCGCTCATCGATCGCCGACAATAATTCCTATGAACAATGGCTGGCGGAAGGCGAGAAGAGGGCGGAACAGCGCGCCAACGGGTTGGCACGCCGATGGCTCGATGCCTATGAAGCGCCATATCTCGATCCGGCGATAGACGAAGCCTTGAAGGCGTTCATCGCAAGGAAGAAGGCGTCGATGCCCGACGCCTTCACCTGAAAGAAGCCCGAGGACGGCCGGGCTAAAGTGGCCAAGCTGATACACAAGGAAGTCTGGGAGTCCGCTGTGAAGGGCCCCGGAGCGGAGACTGGCGACTAGGATCAGGCTCTGCGTTTCGGCAAGGGTTGTCCTGTCCTGTCTGATTGCTGCATGATCGGTCCATGACCCAACTGGCGCCAACCTATGAAATAATCGCCGCTGCGCTTGCGCCACATGGATTGACTGCGCGGGGCGGTTTCTCACTTCGCGACGGCGTGGACCAACCGTTGAAGTGGAACGGCACGGCTATTTCCAGCGTCGTGCTCGCAGGGCATGCCGGATCGTCGATCTGGCCGCATTTTCAGGCATGGCGCGACGATCATCCCGGCCAGACCGATCCGCTGGATGCGTGGTCCAGCGACGTGCTCAGGCGGGTCGCAACTGAGTTGGGCGCGCAAGCTGCCTTTCCGTCTGACAGGCCTTGGCTTCCGTTTCAGCAATGGGCCATGCGGGCCGAAAAACTGGATCCGTCACCGTTGGGCCTGCTTATGCACCCGAAATATGGGCTCTGGCATGCCTATCGCGGAGCATTGCTGTTTCATTCGGAGCTTCAATTGCCCGATCCGGTTGCGGGCAGGCATCCCTGCCATGATTGCCAGGGCAAGCCTTGCCTGTCTGCCTGTCCGGTCAACGCTTTTTACGAAGGTGGCTACGACGTCGGGGCTTGCCGCAGTCATCTTGCGACCCCGGCAGGTAGAAACTGTATGGAAGCCGGCTGCAAGGCGCGAAATGCGTGCCCTGTCGGGGTGGAATACGCCTATACCTCCGCACAAATGCGGTTCCACATGGATACCTTCGCAACGGGGTGATTGCCGTATGGCGATTGTCAGGCGCGTCGGCTGCGTCGTTCACGTTTCGGCGTATCGTCGCCGGCTGAAGCGGTCTTGTTACGCAGCGGCCCGATGGTTTCCACGATGGCCTCAAGGGTCGGGCGAGGGCCGCTCGCGTGGTTGTCGAGAGCCTTTCGCATCGCCGCAAGATGCTGGAACGAGGTGCCGCAGCAACCGCCGATGATCCTTGCCCCGCTATCGATGGCCATGTGCGCATAGGCGGCCATGAGATCGGGCGTGCCGGAATAATGGATTTCCGCGCCGCGAAACTCGGGAATGCCGCAGTTTCCCTTGACGATGACCGTTGCCACCGGGTCGGCATCCGTCATGTCGAGCAGCGATGACAGGATGTCGGACGCACCGACACCGCAATTGGCGCCGACGGCAGTCGGCTGTTCGGACAGGCCGTCGGCAATGCCGTGAATGCCCTTCGGCGGAAGCCCCATCATGGTCTTGCCAGCGGTGTCGAAGGACGCTGTATAAACATACGGCAATCCGACCGCGATAGCGGCTTGTGCCGCCGCGAGGATTTCTCCCGGCGCGGACATGGTTTCGATCCATGCGACATCGACGCCTCCGGCTTTCAGCCCCTCCATCTGTTCGATAAAGGCTGCGACGGCCTCGTCTTCCGTCAACGTACCGAGCGGAACAAGCAGTTCGCCCGTCGGTCCCACCGAGCCGGCGACAATGACCGTTCGCTCAGCCTCGCCGGCGACGAGTCGCGCCAGTTCAGCCGCCGTTTTATTAAGCTCGAAAACGCGATCCTGCGCATTGTGCAGTTTAAGCCGGTGGCGCGTGCCGCCAAATGAATTCGTAAGGATGATATCGGCACCGGCATCGACAAAACCCTGATGCAGGGCGATGATCTTTTCCGGCTGCGTTTCGTTCCAGAGTTCCGGTGCCTCGCCGGATTCCAGTCCGGCTGCAAAAAGATTGGTGCCCGTTGCTCCATCAGCCAGAAGCACGCCTTTTTCAGCGATCAACGCAGAAAGCGGATTGGAAATAGGCATGGCTGCATCCTTTATGGTCATACACAACTGGCCAGTACAGGCAAATGGGCAGCTACAGGTTTGCGTTCAACACCCTCCAGCATGCGCATTTCATTGCGACGCGAGAGGTCGCGTTCCGGACAGGGATTGCCTATGACCAGCAAATAAACGAAAAACCTGTTGATTAAAGGTGCGATTAAACGGTTCTTCACGATATCAACTTGCGGATGCAACTCTTTGGTGTATTGGGGGCGTGCGAGCTCTTCCGGGCGCGCCGCATGAATTATTCGCCCACTGTTTTGGCTTGGATTGATAATGTCGGTCGCCCTGTTGCTTCTAGTCTCTGCATTTTTTTGCTTCATTACCGTTCCGGTCATGTATGCCCAGCGCAACGGTGCAGCGCGCGGCATTGATTTCCTGTGCTTTGGCAATGGGCTGGTATTTCTTGCCTTCCTGCTTTTTCTCGTTCCTCAGGAACTGTTGCTGTTGAGCGGCGTTCTGCCGAATATATGTCTGATCGTGGGTGTGACTGTTCTCAATGTCGGGATTCGGCAGTTTTTCGATCTGCGTGAAATGTGGGGCGCCAACCTCCTGATCATGGGCGTCGGCGCCGTCAGCATCAGCGTCCTCACATATAAAGAAGCGCATCTGGCCTACCTCATCCTTGTTGTTTCCGGCGTCATCTCTCTCGTCGTGGGGTGGATCGCGTTTGTTATATGGCGAATGCGACCGCGTGATCATTTCTCCATCGCCTATTATTTCGCAAGCGGAGCAGGCTTGTGGATCGCCTTGTGGCATGGGTTGCGGTGCATCGTGCATTTGTCGGGTGCTGACGCCTCTACATCCCTTATGGCCCCTACATCATGGAATTTGACGTTCTTCGCCGTAACCACCGCGTCAATTCCGGCGTTCTGGTTGGGGATGGTCGTGCTCATTCAGGATCGTACCGTCAGCGCCATGAGAATGGCGCTGACCTTCGACGATCTGACGGGGGCATGGTCGCGCCAGAGCTTTCTCAATGAGTGTAAAACCGAGTTCGGCCATATTGTTGAAAACAACGGCATAGCGACCGTTATCTATCTCGACGTTGATCGCTTCAAGCGCACCAATGAACAGTTTGGGCGGATAAACGGTGATCTCGCCCTGCAGTATTTCGCGAAGGTTGTTGGCACATGCATCCGGCACGGCGATCGCTTGGGGCGGATGGGGGGCGAGGAGTTTGCCGTGTTGCTCGGCGACACCGGCCCGCAAGACGCAGCGACCATCGCCGGAAGCATATGTCAGGCGGTAAGGCAAAGCCCGCTGAAGGTTGACGCGGAAGTGATCGGCATGACGGTCAGCATTGGCGTTGCTACCGCACGCCCGGGCGAAGCCGAACTGGACGTCATCTCACGGGCGGATGCGGCAGCCCATGAAGCCAAACTGGATGGCGGCGACCGGTTCCGGGTCGCCGATTTCGATTTGCCACGCTCCATGTTTCCAGTGCAGTCGACCGAGGAAGAGGCCTTGAGCAGGAAGTTCGAAAGGCGAGCCTGATTCAGAGGTTTGTGTCGTTTTCAGTCATGCCGCATCCTGATCGGGAATGTTGGAAACGGGTGTTACCATCGCGGCAATGAGTTCCTGCATTCCGATGTGACCGATCGTTTTTCCGCTGCCATCGGTCACGAAAGCGGATTGCTGGCGGGTTTCGGTCATCAGCTTCGCAGCATCTTCCAATACGGTCGTCGATGAAATGGCAAGGCCGGATTCCGCCTTTTCAGAACCGGCAACCATGATCGATTCAACCGTGATGACACGTCCGCGATTCACCTCCCTGACGAAGCTTGAGATGTATTCGTCCGCAGGATTGAGGACGATGTCCTGACCCGTCCCTTGCTGCACGATTTCCCCGTCGCGAAGAATCGCGACCCGGTCGCCCAATCGCAACGCTTCATCGAGATCATGCGTGATGAAAACAACGGTTTTCCGGACCTCTTTCTGAAGGTCGAGCAGAATTCCCTGCATATCCATCCGGATCAGGGGGTCGAGTGCGGAAAATGCTTCGTCCATCAGAAGGATGGGCGCATCGTTTGTCAGCGCCCGCGACAGTCCAACGCGTTGCTGCATTCCTCCCGACAACTGGTTGGGATAACTGTTCTCGAAACCTTTGAGGCCGACGCGCTCGATCCAGTAATGTGCCGATTCTTCCTGCTTTCCGCGAGGAACCCCCTGGATTTCCAGCCCATAGACAGTGTTTTCAATGACAGTGCGGTGGGGAAGGAGTGCGAATTTCTGGAAAACCATCGCGGTTTGATGCCGACGAAATTCCCGTAGTTCCGTCGGACCCATTTTTACCACGTCCACGCCGCCGACGACCACTTCGCCCGTCGTCGGGTCGATGAGACGATTGATATGACGGATGAGCGTCGATTTTCCGGAGCCAGACAGGCCCATGACAACCTGAATGCAACCCTCCTGCATGTCGATATTGATGTCTTTCAAGCCCAGCACATGCCCGTGCTTTTCGTTGAGTTCGGTTTTTGACATGCCGTTTCGGACGAGATCCACGCAGGCTTCCGCCTCCGATCCGAAGATCTTGTAGAGATTGCGGATTGAAATGCCGGTCTTCGAGGGTTCAGCCATGGGAAGCCTCCCGATGTTTCTGCAAACGCTGGCCATAGGCCTGGCTTACGCGGTCGAACATGATGGCTATGCCGACAATGGCAAGGCCGTTGAATACGCCAAGCGTGAAATACTGACCGGAGATCGACCGTAGCACCGGCTGGCCGAGCCCCTGAACGCCGATCATGGAAGCGACGACGACCATTGCAAGCGCCATCATGATCGTCTGGTTTATGCCCGCCATGATTGTCGGCATGGCGAGCGGGATCTGGACGTTTTTCAACCTTTGCCAGCCGGATGAGCCAAACGCATCGGCCGCTTCGAGAACGTCCTTGTCCACGAGGCGAATGCCCAGATTGGTCAGCCGGATCATGGGGGGGATGGAATAAACCACGACAGCGATCATTCCCGGCACCCGCCCGATGCCGAGCAACATGACGACCGGGATCAGATAGACAAAGCTGGGCATGGTCTGCATGACATCGAGGATAGGGTTGATGACGCGCTGCAACCGGTCGGATTTCGCCATCAGGATGCCAATTGGCAGGCCGAGGGCAACCGACAGTACCGTGCAGACGAAGATCATGGAGACCGTCTTCATGGTATCGGTCCACATGTCGAAATAGCCGATGAGCAGGAGCGTGATGATGGATCCGCCGACGATTTTCCAGTCACGGCTGGCAAGCCAGGCTATGGAGGCGATCAGCAAGATAATGATTGGCCATGGCGTCGTGGTCATAAACCGTTCGGCCTGAATGAGAAAATATTGCAGCGGATCGAATAAGCTCTCTATGGTGTCGCCCCAAACTCTGGTAAAGGCCCGAAATCCTTCATCGATCGCCTTTTTCAATGCGCGCAATGTTGCGTCGTTCATGTGCGGAAATGAATAAAACCAATCCATGAAATGGCATTCCTCGTTTTGTGGCCATTTCCCAAACCCCGCGGTCTGGAAGTCAAAACCTCATGACAAGAGAGGCTGCCCGAATCGTCGGGCAGCCTGATCGTCGATGATATTTTTGCGGCTGACAGGCAGAGAGCCCATCCGCGACACCTGAAGCGGGATGACGAAACATGTGAACCGCTTTTCCGTCCGCATCCCGCTCCGCTTCATTGTCATCGATCAGATTCATGATTTTTGATTGGCTCAATCCAAAATCATCGCGTTCTATTGAACGGCAGCCTTTATTTTTTCCGCCGCCTCGGGAGAAACCCAGGATGCCCAGACATCCTCATTGTTCTTGAGGAAGTATTTCGCAGCGTCCTCGCCGGTTGCCTGATTGTCGGTCATCCATGCCAGCAACTTGTTGACCGTCTCGTTGGACCATTTGCGCGTATTCAGATAATCGAGCGCGGGACCGGCGCGATCGGCAAAGCTCTTGGCGACGACTGTGAAGACGTCCGCTCTTGGCCAGCCATTGGGCTTCGGGTCGGGACAATCGGCAACGGCGTTGCAGCGTTTCCACTCAGCGGCGTCAAACGGGACACCATTATCGAGCTTGACCATCGGATATTTGCCAAGGATGGCCGTCGGTTCCCAATAATACCCGAGCCACGGCTCCTTGCGCTCATAGGCCTTGGCTATGGAGCCGTCCAGTCCGGCAGCGGAACCTGTATCGACAAGCACAAAGCCTTTCTTCTCACCCTCATAGGCCCTGAAGAAATTGGCGGTCGTTATTTCGCATTGCCATCCCGCGGGGCAATTGAAAACCGCGCCCTTGGATTTGTCATCAGGCGCAGGGAAGAGTTCAGGATGCGCCAGTGCGTCGTTGATCGTCTTGATGTCGGGATGCGCATCGGCGAAGTATTTGGGTATCCACCAGCTTTCCACTCCGCCATCCGACAACACTTCGGCGGCGTAAAGCAGCTTGCCTTCCTTCACCGCGTTGTCCAGCACGTCCCGAACAGTGTTGAGCCAGCCTTCGGGAGCAACATCAGGTTCTCCCTTTTCGATCATTGACGTGAGGGTGGGAACCGTGTCCCCGGTGACCAGTTCGGCGTTGCAGCCATATCCATTGTCCAGAATGATCTTGTCGATATTGGCCAGAACCTCCGCCGATTGCCAGGTCATATTGGCGATCGTTACCGTTCCGCATTCGGCCGCGGCGGCCGGTCCTGTGGAAATGAAAAGGCCGGTTGTCAGGCCCATCGCGAGGAATGTCGAGGCGAGGAGTGCTTTCAGCATGTGAATCTCCCATTCAACGGCAGTGACCCCAATTTTTGCGAAAACCAGGCACTGCCGAACCCGGATCATCGCATTGAGCCTTTTGGCTTCATATTCCTGGGACAGTGCAGAGCAGATAAATGTTCAACGCAAGTTGCACAGGCGACTCTGACTATCCGAGAGGCGACGCAGGAAACTTGCTCCGCCTTGTATGTCTGTCGATGCTCGTCTTTGGCAGGATAACAAGGTTATGGAGCGGGAATCAACGAATTACACCGCGTTCGCCCGAAAACATGGCGGGAGTGATTGAGACGGGCGTAACGGTCGGGTGTTGGGATGAAGCAGCGTGGCGTGAGATTGGCTATTGATCGCTGCCAGCGCAGCAACAGGGCTGCAACGTGAAAAACCGCGCTATCCCTGTAGGATGAAGCACGGTTTTGCCACAAAACGCCTGGCTTCCCGCCGTACGATACGCTGGCGAGAGTTACAGCTCCGGTACGCAATACCTGATCCGGAGCGGTGAGGGGTTTTTGTCCGCCTCACCGTCCTTTTTAAGCCAACATTGTTACCGTGGGGTTATCGAGACCTTAATCAAATCTGAATCTGCGCATTTTTTGAGTTAAATTGCATCTTTTTACTTGGCAGGTTCTTCACCTCTCAGGAAATTGATAATTCCCGAGAAATCGTCTCCGGCGTGGCCTTCGCCGGCAAACAACGTGTAGATTTGCGCGGCCTGTGCGCCGAGTGGCGTTGCGGCGCCGGTGATTTGGGCTGCTTCCTGCGCCAGCTTGAGATCCTTGAGCATCAAGCCGGCCGCAAATCCCGGCTTGTAGCCGTTATTGGCGGGTGAGGTCGGGACAGGGCCGGGGACCGGGCAATAGGTGGTGAGCGACCAGCATTGCCCGGATGATGTGGATGCGACGTCAAAGAGCGCCTGATGCGACAGCCCCAGCTTTTCGCCGAGCGCAAAGGCTTCGCTGACGCCGATCATGGAAATGCCGAGGATCATGTTGTTGCAGATCTTGGCGGCCTGTCCGGCACCATCCTTGCCGCAATGAACGATCCGCCCCGCCATCGCCTGAATGATTGGCTCAGCCTTGCCGAAAGCCTCCTGCGATCCGCCAACCATGAAGGTGAGCGTTCCGGCAGTTGCGCCGCCAACGCCGCCTGAGACAGGGGCATCAACGCTGAGCAAGCCATTTTCCTTCGCGATTGCATGGGCCTTGCGCGCCGATTCGACGTCAATCGTCGAGGAATCGATGAAGACCGTGCCATTTTGGGCAAGCACGGCAATTTCGCTGTAGATTGAAAGAACGTGCTTTCCGGCAGGCAGCATCGTGATGACGAAATCTGCGCCGCTGACCGCCGTTGCAGCATTGGACATGACGGCGACGCCGTTCTTTCGTGCAACATCCAGATTTTGCGGCAGCAAGTCGAAACCATTCACCGCGTGTCCGGCTTTGACGAGATTGGCGGCCATGGGGTTTCCCATGTTGCCAAGTCCGATAAATGCAATAGTTGCCACCCTGAAAACCTCCCTGAATTTCAATGTAAAAGTTAGCGACCCGCCATATGTCGGGCGATAATCACACGCATGATTTCGTTCGTACCCTCCAGAATCTGATGCACGCGCAGATCCCGCACCAGCTTCTCGACGCCATAGTCGTGGAGATAACCATAGCCTCCGTGAATTTGCAGCGCGTCATTGGCGACATCGAAGCAGACATCGGTTACGAAACGCTTGGCCATTGCGGACCATTTGGACGCGTCCGGGGCCTTGCGGTCGAGCTTTGCGGCGGCAGTATAAAGAAGTTGCCGCGCCGCCGCCATTTCCGTTTCCATGTCCGCAAGCTTGAACTGAAGGGCCTGAAACTGGTTGATGGATTTTCCGAAAGCCTTGCGCTCGGAACTGTAGCTGATCGCCTTGTCGAGCGCGGCTTGCGCTCCGCCGAGTGAGCAGGCCGCGATGTTGAGGCGGCCGCCGTCAAGCCCCGCCATCGCGATACGAAAACCGATCCCTTCATCGCCGAGCCGATTTTCGACCGGCACCCGGCAATTGTCAAAATTCACCTGACGGGTAGACTGCGCATTCCAGCCCATCTTGTATTCGTTCGCGCCGAACGACAGTCCCGGCGCATCCTTCGGGATGACGAGCGCCGATATACCTTTCGGACCATCCTCACCGGTCCGGACCATGGTGACGTAGAGATCGCTGTCGCCCGCGCCGGAGATGAACTGCTTGGCGCCGTTCAGGACATAGTGATCGCCATCGCGCATCGCCCGGGTTTTCAACGCGGCAGCATCGGAACCGGAGTTCGGCTCTGTCAGGCAATAGGACGCCAGCCATTCCATCGAGGTCAGCCTGGGCAGATAGCGCCGCCGCTGGGCCTCATTGCCGAATGTGTCGATCATCCATGACGACATGTTGTGGATCGAAATGAAGGCGGAGAAAGCGGGGCACGCAGAAGCCAGGGCCTCAAAGATCAGAACGGCGTCGAGACGCTTCAGGCCGGAGCCGCCGACATCCTCGCGCACATAGATCCCGCCCATGCCAAGAGGCCCCGTCTCGCGAATGACATCGGCAGGAAAATGCTTTTCCCGGTCCCAGCGCAATGCGTGGGGAGAAACACGATCGGCAGCGAAAGCCTGCGCCATTTCCTGAATCGCGCGCTGATCCTCATTCAATTCGTACTGGCCGGTGCCTGAATCCAGTGCAGCGTCCATGATGCCCTCCCGTCTCATCCGTCACTTTTCCGTGGAGTGTAGACCATGGAACAAGCCGAGCATACGCTTCCTTCGGATAATGACTATGAAGAAACGACACGATCGGCTAGTCAGCTTTCATGACACAGGCGATCATGCTTCAGGGGACGGGATCGGATGTCGGCAAGACAGTGCTCGTTGCCGGACTTTGCCGGTTGGCCCGCAATCGTGGACTGATCGTTCGCCCCTTCAAGCCACAAAACATGTCGAACAATGCGGCGGTTAGCGATGATGGCGGCGAGATTGGCCGCGCCCAGTGGTTGCAGGCGCTTGCTTGCGGCGTTCCGTCATCGGTCCATATGAATCCGGTTCTGCTGAAGCCCCAGTCGGAGAACGGAAGCCAGATCGTCGTGCAGGGCAAGGTCTGGGGGCAGGCAAAAGGCCGCGACTACCAGCGCATCAAGCCGCAATTGATGGATGCGGTGATGGAATCATGGGATGAGGTGCGCAAGAATGCGGATCTCGTTCTCGTCGAGGGCGCCGGGTCGCCAGGAGAAATCAATCTCCGTGCTGGAGATATCGCCAATATGGGGTTTGCCTGCCGTGCGGGCGTTCCGGTCGTGCTGGTCGGTGACATCGACAGGGGCGGGGTGATCGCCTCCATCGTCGGTACTCATGCGATTTTGCCGGATGCGGACCGGCGGATGATTTCGGGCTATATCATCAACAAGTTTCGCGGCGATGTCAGCCTTTTCGATGATGGTCTGGAGGCCATTACCCGCTTCACCGGATGGTCGTCGTTTGGCGTCGTTCCGTGGTTGAAGGACGCGGCGAGGCTTCCGGCGGAAGATTCGGTCGTGCTGGAACGGATGGCGAGAGGGGAAAAACGCGCGCTGAAAATCGCCGTTCCGATCCTTGATCGCATTGCCAATTTTGATGACCTCGATCCGCTGAAGGCGGAACCGCATGTGGAAATCGTCATGATCCACAGTGGCGAGCGCCTGCCCGGCGATGCGGGGCTTGTCATCATTCCAGGTTCGAAGTCGACGATCGGCGATCTGGCCCGTTTTCGTGAAAACGGCTGGGAGGATGATCTTGCTGCCCACTGCCGGCGAGGCGGCCATGTCATCGGCCTGTGCGGCGGATTTCAGATGCTGGGCAGGAAAGTGCGGGACCCGGACGGCATAGAGGGGGCCGTCACGGAGATTGACGGGCTTGGTTTGCTCGACATTGAAACGGTCATGGAACCGGAAAAGACCGTTCGCAACGTTTCAGCCCGCTCGGTTCAATACGATCTGCCGCTGTCCGGATATGAAATTCACCTCGGACGAACATCGGGTCCGGACTGTTCGCGCCCCGTCGTCCTGATCGATGGGAAGCCGGATGGAGCAATGTCTCCCGATGGAAGGATATTCGGCACCTATCTTCACGGGCTCTTCGGTGCCGATGAATATCGCGGCCGATTGCTGGCGGGGATGGGCATCATGGACGGCGGAATCAACTATCGCGACAATGTCGATGCCGCACTCGACGCCATAGCAGACAGGCTTGAGCATCTCGTTGATATCGATCGGCTGTTTTCCCTGAAGCTGTAGCGGGATTCAGGATGCGACCGAGATAGGCTGAGCATCCGGATCAGACATCAGGAACCGGTTTCGGCCTCCCTGCTTGGCCTTGAACATTGCCGCATCGGCGGCTTCGAATGCCGCTTCCACGCTGTTGAAGTGACCGAGCACGGCGCCGCCGATGCTTGCGGTAACGTAGACCGGCTTTGCCTTTGAATAGATGATATTCTTCTCGATGCTTGCCCGTATCCGTTCTGCCGCCAGACGCGCGCCGTCGGGACCGCAATCATAGAGCACGGCGCAGAACTCTTCGCCGCCGAGACGTCCGACGATATCTCGCTCGAAAACCATGCCGCGCAGGCATATGGCGACCATCTTGAGCGCAAGATCACCGATAAGATGCCCGTGCGCGTCGTTCACCGTCTTGAAGTGGTCGATATCGATCACGAGAAGCGCATCATCCACTCCGGCACGACCAGCATGGGATTTGTTGACCTGCTCCCAGAACGCGTGACGATTGAGCAGCCCCGTCAGGCTGTCCATATTGGCGCGCGTGTTCAGTTCCGTATTCAGGTTGTTGATGCGGCTGTACATGCGCAAAAAGCCGAAAACGATCGGTGTGCTGATCACCAGCGACAGGCCGAAAGAGAAGATGATTGCAGCCCACCAGTCTCTGGGGTCGGGCTGATAGAGGGCGTATCTGAAAAAGATATGCGTGCTGACGCTTGCGAACACTGCCACCGCCAGGGTGATGAGGCCTGTACGAATCCATATATCCCGCTCGCTCCTCGTGACGAAGATGTTGATGCGGGCGCGCTCGCCGAAATGAATGTCGTGTTTTTTCTCAGTCATCGCAATGGCAATACTAATCTGTAAATCATAAGTTCGACTGATCAAAATCAATCAAATTCGAACGATTCAATTCTGTATGAACAACAGGGCTTGCAGAAATCGGGGACTTTGCGGCCATGCAGATAGCACATCTTCAACTTCCGGGTGAAGACATGAAGTGCAGAGGTTTGGCAGAGGTCTGGCAGAGGCCTGATTGACGAGATGAACCGCACAGACTATCGTTGCCGCACGAATGGTTCCCCATCGGCCAAAGGCCGGGGGATCAAAAGGGAATGCTACCGACGGACCCAAGCAGGGCGTCGCAATAGCAGCCGACCCCGCGACTGTAGAGCGGTTAGGGAAAGCCACGCCGAGGAGCGATCCGAGGCAGCCACTGGGAAACCGGGAAGGCGGCAATAACCTGAAGATCCGCGAGCCAGGAGACCTGCCAATCGTAAAGGGCAATGGTGCCCGATCATCTGGAGATTCTTCTCCCGCAGACCCGCACGGAGGTTGTTATGGCTGCACGTACTGAAAATTCGATTTCTCTCCCGCTTGCATCGCGTTTGACGACAGCGGTGTTTTCGCTGATGCTCGGTGTCTTTCTGGTCTATGGCGTTGGTCTCGCCAATTCCGATACGCTGCACGACACAGCGCATGACACGCGTCACTCCTACGGCTTTCCCTGCCACTAAGGATTTCATGACATGTTGATAAAATATCTTCTGGCCACACTCGTGGCCGGACTGCTCGCGGGCATTCTTTTGACGCCGGTTATGTATATGCGCGTGGTCCCCCTGATTCTTCATGCGGAAACCTTTGAGGGCGAGGGCGGGCACGAGCATCCGGAACCGGCTGGCGAAACCGCCGCTGCGCCGCACAGCCATGAAACCGCGACGGAAGACGCGGCAGGGCCGGAATTGCCGTTCGGCCGTTTTGGCAACACACTGCTGATGAACCTGCTCGTCGGGGCGGGGTTTGCTCTTGTCACGGGTGCTGCGGCGCTGTTTATGGGTCGGCGTATCACGGTGCAGAACGGCTTGTACTGGGGTGCTGCGGGCTTCTTTATTTTTGTGCTCGCGCCACAATTCGGGCTCGCGCCGGAGCTTCCCGCAATGCCAGCCGCCGATCTCGCTGAACGACAGAGCTGGTGGATTGCGACCGTTCTTCTTGCGGCCATTGCGGTTTATCTGATCGTGTTGCGTGAGGAGATGTGGGCAAAAATCCTTGGTGTGGTCCTGATTGCGGCTCCGCATCTCTACGGTGCGCCGCAGCCGGACGATCTCACCTCTGCCGTTCCGGCGGTTCTTGCTTCGGAATACGCCGTCGCTTCGCTTGTGACGAACATGTTTTTCTGGGCGGTGCTCGGATTGGCTTTAGGCTGGTGCATCCAGAAATTCGCCGCATCGGAGCTTGAAGGCTGATCGCAATGCCGGACACGGGAATCACCTTTGTGCTGGGCGGCGCCCGGTCTGGCAAATCGGCATTTGCCGAGACAATGATCGAGGATACCGGCCTTGAGGCGATCTATGTCGCAACAGGGCAGGCTTACGACGCTGAAATGCAGGACAGGATCACCCATCACAAGGAACGGCGTGGCTCGATCTGGACAACGGTAGAGGAACCGCTCGACCTTGTGGCAACATTGCGGACGTGGTGCGCGCCCGACAGGGCGGTTCTCGTTGATTGCCTGACGCTATGGCTCACCAATCTGATGATGGCCGAACGGAGCGTCGATGAAGAGACAAAACGCCTCGCAGAGACTTTAAGCGATCTGCCTGGCGTTGCGATATTGGTTTCAAACGAGGTAGGCCTGGGCATCGTTCCGGACAACCGCATGGCGCGGGAATTTCGGGATCATGCCGGTCGGCTCCATCAGGCCATGGGCCGAGCCGCCGATCAGGTCTATTTCATTGCGGCTGGATTGCCGCTGAAAATGAAGGGATAGTTTCATGCAGGGTCAAAAGATTCCGGCAACAGTGATCACAGGGTTTCTTGGATCGGGCAAGACGACGATGATCCGCAATCTGCTGGAAAACGCCAATGGCAAGCGGATTGCGCTCATCATCAATGAGTTTGGCGATCTCGGCGTTGATGGCGGCCTGCTGAAAGGCTGTGGCATCGAGGCATGCCGCGACGAAGATGTGATCGAGTTGAACAATGGCTGCATTTGCTGCACCGTTGCCGATGATTTCATTCCAACCATGACAAAGCTGCTGGATCGCCCGGACAGGCCGGATCATATCGTTATCGAAACGTCCGGACTGGCCTTGCCGCAGCCACTGGTCGCGGCCTTCAACTGGCCGGAAATCAAGACGCAGGTGACCGTCGATGGCGTTGTGACGGTGATCGATGCCGCCGCTGTCTCGGAAGGCCGTTTTGCCGACGATCACGATGCGGTTGATGCGCAGCGTATTCGCGACGAGTCGCTCGATCACGACAGCCCGCTGGAAGAACTGTTCGAGGACCAGATCCGCGCCGCCGATCTGATCGTGCTCAACAAGACCGATCTTCTGGGCGAGGGGCGTCTCGATATCGTCAAGGCCGATGTCGCCAGCCGATCACAGCGCGCTCTCAACATGGTTCCCGCCAGCTTCGGCAAGCTCGGCAATGAGCTGCTGCTTGGTCTTGGTATCGGTACGGAAGAGCATATCGGTGGCCGCAAGTCGCACCATGAGATGGAGCATGAGGCCGGTGAAGAGCACGATCATGACGAATTCGAGAGCTTTGTTGTCGGGCTTGGCCCGGTCAACGAGCCGAAAGGCTTCGTCGAGAAACTGAAGAGCGTCATTGCCGATCATGATATCCTGCGGTTGAAGGGCTTTGTCGAGGTGCCGGGCAAGCCGATGCGTCTTGTGGTTCAGGCCGTGGGCAGCCGTATCGAACATTATTTCGACCGTGCATGGCATGCCGATGAGCCGAGGCAATCACGTCTGGTGGTGATCGGCCTGCATGACATCGACAATGCTGCCATCGAGGAGGCTGTGAAAGCAGCCGCCATCTGATGCATCTTCTACTGGCGCAGAAAGGAACCATTGCCGAGGGAACGGAGGCGATCGATCTTGGTCAATCTCCCGCCGAAGTGCTGTTTCTTTCTGCCGCCGATACCGAACTTGCCAGCCTGTCTGCGGCGCGCCAATCCTTCGGGCAGGGCGCGTCGGCATTGCGTCTGGCCAATCTCATGGCGCTTTCGCATCCCATGTCCGTCGACGCCTATGTCGAGCGGACGGCTCGTTTCGCCAGGCTGATCGTGGTTCGCGTAATTGGCGGGGAGAGCTACTGGCCCTACGGGCTGGAAGCCCTGCATGCCTGCGCCGTCAATCACGGGGTAAAACTGGCCGTCTTGCCCGGAGATGACAAGCCCGATCCAGGTCTCGACCGGTTTTCGACGATAGAGCATACTCACGTTCAGGCACTCTGGCACTATCTGCTGGAAGGCGGGCGGGAAAACACCAGCCGGTTCCTCGACTATTGCAACGTGCTGATCCATGGCGGGGAGCTGCCTCAGGAAGCGGCTCCGCTGCTTAAATCCGGCTTGTGGTGGCCCGATCTGATATCGCCGTCCCTTGACGCGATCAAAGGGCATTGGACGCAAGGCCAGCCCGTCGCTGCCATCTGTTTCTATCGCGCACTGGTGCAAAGCGGGCAGATGCAGCCGGTTGAGTCCCTGCTCGACGCCCTGCGCGCCCAAGGCCTCAACCCATTGCCGGTGTTTGTTTCGAGCCTGAAAGACCCGGTGTCGATTGCCACACTCGATGCGATTTTTTCCGACATCGCTCCGGATGTGGTGCTCAATGCGACCGGATTTGCGGTTTCTGCACCCGGCGGCCAGCGCAAGCCCACCATTCTCGAAAAAAGCGGCGCAGTCGTTCTTCAGGTCATATTTTCCGGATCAAGCGCCGATGCATGGGAAAAATCCGATCAGGGGCTTTCGGCGCGCGATCTCGCCATGAATGTGGCGCTGCCGGAGGTGGATGGCCGGGTTCTGTCGCGCGCGGTCTCGTTCAAGTCTGCCCGTCGCTTCGACGAAGCGGTTGAGGCGAACATCGTGACGCACGAGCCCCGACAGGATCGCGTCGATTTCGTTGCTAAACTGGCGGCGAACTGGGCAAAGCTGCGGAAAACCCCAACCGCCGACCGTCGCGTTGCGTTGATCATGGCCAATTATCCCAATCGGGACGGGCGACTGGGCAATGGTGTCGGGCTGGATACCCCGGCTGGTACAATGGAAGTGCTGCGGGCCTTGCAGGCACAGGGCTACCCGGTGGCGGAACTCCCTGCCGATGGCGAGGCGCTGATCCGTCATCTCATGGGCGGGCCGACCAATACCTCGCGCGATGGGTGTGAGATCCGCGAAGTCATTTCCCTGAATCAATACAAGGTGTTCCTGGGGAACCTTCCAGAGGTGATTCAACGCGAAATCACTGAGCGTTGGGGCGAGCCTGAAAGCGATCCCTATTTTCTGGCGGACCGGCAATCATTCGCGCTGCCCTTGGCGCGGTTTGGGAAAACACTGGTCGGCATCCAGCCGGCACGTGGCTACAATATCGACCCGAAAGAAACCTATCACTCGCAGGATCTGGTTCCGCCGCACGGCTATCTCGCTTTTTACGCCTTTCTGCGTGGCGAATACGGCGCGCATGCGCTGGTGCATATGGGCAAGCACGGCAATCTCGAATGGTTGCCCGGCAAGGCGCTGGCGCTATCGGAGCAATGCTATCCGGAAGCAGTGCTTGGTCCGCTGCCGCATGTCTATCCGTTTATCGTCAATGATCCGGGCGAAGGCACGCAGGCAAAGCGCCGCTCGGCTGCCGTGATCATCGATCATCTGACGCCGCCGCTGACCCGCGCCGAAAGCTACGGCCCGCTGAAGGATCTGGAAGCGCTGGTCGATGAATATTACGAGGCGTCGGGCGTTGATCCGCGCCGTCTGGTCCGCCTCAAGGCGCAGATACTGGATCTGGTGCGCGATATCGGTCTCGATCAGGACGCCGGGATTTACAGCCATGATTCTGAAGATCTGGCCTTGCAGAAGCTCGATGCCTATCTCTGCGATCTCAAGGAGATGCAGATCAGGGATGGGCTGCATATTTTCGGCGTTTCGCCGGAAGGAAGGCTTCTGACGGATCTCGTCGTGGCGCTGGCGCGGGTGCCGCGCGGATCGGGCGAAGGCGCGGACAAGAGTTTGCAGCGGGCCATCTCCGTGGATGCAGGGCTCGGTGCGTTCGATCCTCTGGATTGTGATATGGCGGCACCTTGGGATGGCCTCAGACCGGCTTTTCTGGCCGATGTATCAGCCGATCCATGGCGCATAGCTGGCGATACGGTCGAACGGATCGAGCTTCTGGCGGCGCTGCTCGTTTCCGGTGAGAATGATCTGCCAGCGAAATGGCAGGCAACGCGCCTCGTGCTGGACGGTATCGCAACCGAGTTGCGCCCGTCGGTTGAATGCTGCGGCAAAGCCGAGATGATGGCGCTGCTGACGGCGCTGGATGGCCGCTTCGTGCAACCCGGACCCTCAGGTGCACCAACGCGAGGACGCCCCGATGTTCTCCCGACAGGCCGCAATTTTTTCTCTGTCGACAGCCGTGCGGTGCCGACGCCTGCCGCGTGGGAACTTGGCAAAAAGTCCGCCGAGTTGTTGATCACGCGCTATACGCAGGATCACGGTAACTGGCCCACCTCCTTCGGCCTGACGGCATGGGGCACCTCCAATATGCGCACCGGTGGCGACGATATCGCGCAGGCGCTCGCACTGATCGGAGTGAAACCGGTCTGGGACATGGCTTCGCGGCGCGTGACGGGTTACGAGATCATCCCTCCTGCCATGCTTGGCCGACCGCGTGTCGATGTCACCCTGCGCATTTCAGGCTTCTTCCGCGATGCCTTTCCCGATCAGATCGCCCTGTTCGACAAGGCAGTGCGAGCGGTTGGCGCCCTGGAAGAGGTGGCAGGAGACAATCCGATCGCTGCCCGCATGCGTGACGACATGGCAAGGTTTGCTGCTGATGGCGCCGACGAGAAGGCCGCCAGGCAGCGGGCCGGCTTTCGCGTTTTCGGATCGAAACCCGGTGCTTACGGTGCCGGTCTTCAGGCTTTGATCGACGAGAAAGGCTGGGAGAACCGCGACGATCTGGCGGAAGCCTGGCTCGTTTGGGGCGGCTATGCCTATGGTGCGGGCGAGGAAGGCCGTGCGGAACGGGGTCTTCTGGAAGAGAGGCTGCGCAGCGTTGAGGCCGTGGTGCAGAATCAGGATAATCGCGAGCATGATCTGCTCGATTCCGACGATTACTACCAGTTCGAAGGCGGCATGTCGGCCACGGTCGAGAAACTCTCCGGTTCACGCCCGACCATCTATCACAATGATCATTCACGCCCTGAAAAGCCGGTAATCCGCACACTCGAAGAGGAGATCGGCCGCGTCGTTCGCGGTCGTGTCACCAATCCGAAATGGGTCGCGGGTGTCATGCGTCATGGGTACAAGGGCGCTTTCGAGATCGCGGCGACTGTCGACTATCTCTTCGCTTTTTCAGCCACGACGGGAGCGGTTCGCGGTCATCATTTTGAAGCAGCCTATCAGGCCTTTATCGTCGATCCGCTGGTACGAGGGTTCATGGAAGAGAAGAACCCGCAAGCGCTTCGCGAAATGGCCGACAAGTTCAACGAGGCGGTCGAGCGCGGCTTCTGGAAACCGCGGTCCAATTCGGCGCGCTTCGAACTTCGCGACATTGCAGTTTAGATATTGATTCCGCACGGAGGGCCAAATGGCTGAAAAATCAGAGAAACTCTTGAATATGACCGAAGAGGAACTGAACGAGCGCCACGCCGACAAGATGCGTAAGAAGAAGGCTGTGCGCGACAAGATTCAGGCAACGAAGACCGGCGAAAAAGGGCTGGTGATCGTCAATACCGGCAAGGGTAAGGGCAAGTCGACGGCGGGCTTTGGCATCGTGTTTCGCGCGCTCGGCCATGGCATGCGGATCGGAGTCGTCCAGTTCGTGAAAGGTTCGTGGGATACGGGCGAACGCTGGGTGCTGGAAAAATTCCCGGAGCAGGTGACGATTTCGGCCAAAGGCGAGGGCTTTACGTGGGAAACGCAGGATCGTGCGCGCGATATCGCGATGGCGCGTGCCGCATGGGAAATGGCCAGGGAGCTTATTCTCGATGACGAGCATGAGGTCGTGCTGTGCGACGAACTGAACATCGTTCTTCGGTATGATTATCTGCCGGTTGACGAAATCATCGAGGTGCTCAAGGCCAAGCCGCCGATGAAGCACGTCATCATCACCGGGCGGAACGCCAAGGATGAACTGATTGAGTTTGCCGATCTTGTCACCGAAATGGAAATGATCAAGCATCCGTTCCGTGCAGGGATCAAGGCGCAGAAAGGCATCGAATTCTGACCATGACGGAAAGCTGGCAGTTCTGGGCTTTGCTGGCGGCGGTCTTTGCCGCGTTGACCGCAATTTTTGCGAAGATCGGGATCGAGGGAATCAATTCCGACTTTGCAACGCTGATCCGCACGTTTGTGATCGTCGGTGCTCTTTGCTTTTTCCTGACGGTGACCGGCCAGTGGCAAAGCACAAGCCAGATTTCCAGTAGGACGTGGCTATTTCTGATTCTTTCAGGATTGGCGACCGGTGCGTCGTGGCTGGCTTATTTCCGCGCGCTCAAGATCGGCGATGCTGCGCGTGTTGCGCCCATCGACAAACTGTCGATCGTGCTTGTGGCAATCTTCGGCGTTATGTTTCTTGGTGAAAAACTGTCGCCGATCAACTGGATCGGCGTTGTGCTGATTGCCAGCGGTGCGTTGTTGCTGGCGATCCGTGTCTAGTCTTTCCGATCAAATTCCGAAGAATACGCGTAGGGGATTGTCGCTTTCAGTGAGCAGCTTTACGGCCAGCACAGTGCAGACGATGACGAGCAGGGGCTTGATGATTTTCGCGCCGCGTTTCATGGCGAAGGCTGCGCCCAGTCTGGCGCCGAAAAACTGCCCGACGGCCATGATGAGACCGATTTTCCAGTTGATGACGCCGAGCACGCTGAAGGCCGCGAAAGCACCGACATTGGACGCGAAGTTCAACAGCTTGGTATGTGCCGTCGCCTTGAGGACGCCGAAACCCGCCAGAGCGATAAAGGCCAGCATATAGAACGAACCCGCGCCGGGGCCGAAAATGCCATCATAAAAGGCAACGAAGGGCATGACCGCGACGCAGATGGTCGAGGGGCTGAAGCGCGCCACCCGGTCCACATCCGTCATGTTCGGCTTGAGGGCGAAATACAACGCGATCACGATCAGCAGAATCGGCAGGAACGCGCGAAACATGTCGCCCGGAATAAGGCTTGCCGAAAAGGCCCCCAGAACAGACGCGGCGGCAGCCATGAAAGCGTAGGGGGCCTGTTGCCTGAGATCGACATAACCCTTCTGCGCATAGGCAATCGTCGCCGATCCGGAACCAAAAAGCGACTGAAGCTTGTTGGTCGCGAGCGTTTCAAGCGGTGTCAATCCGGCGAGCAACAAGGCGGGAACGGCGATCAGTCCGCCGCCACCGGCAATCGAGTCGATGAAGCCGGCAAGAAACGCTGCTCCGAAGAGCAGCAGAAGGATGATTTCAGGGGAAAGGGACATGGCAAAACGTACTGAAGAGGAAATTTGACCGGCACCATAGCGATTTTTTCCCTACTAGCCAGTTGTTCGGCCTTCGTCAGGATAAAATTCTTTCAGACCGCCTCTCTTGCAAACAATTCCGGTGCCTGCCATCAAGGCCGTTCAAGGATCGTTTCAAGCCGGTGAGGGGAAGCCACGCATGACCGAGAGCATTCTGGATCGCATAAGCGCCTTTCTGGGGACGCGCAACGCAGTGCAGAAAGTCGCAGACGATCCGGCTTTGACGGCTGAATTGCTCCTGTTGCTGCATTTGGTGCTTGCCGATGGCGAAAGCCAGCAGGAGGAAATCTCCATGCTGGCGCGCATTGCCGAAGCGGATTTTGGCATCCCGGCGAAGGAATTCGGCGAAGTCACCGATTTCCTTCGCGATTTTGGCTATGAAACATCGCCTGAGCAGGCGGTGCTGGCTTTCGAGGAATTGCCAGCGGAACGGAAAATTTCGCTTCTTCGCCATCTTCTGGCGATTGCGAAGGCCGATGACGAACTGCATCCGACGGAAGCCGCAATCATTCGCCGGACCGCCGACAGGCTGGGGATTACGGCGGAGGACTTGCGCAAGGTGCGGGAAGGCTGAGCGGTTTATGAAACGAGCAAGGCTGGCGCTTGGCCTGGGATGCGAAACAGGCGCTGACGCTGGCGAAGTGATCGCCCTGGCGGAGCGGGTTCTGACGGATGCGAACGCAAACCGCGATGATCTTGCCGGAGTCTATTCGATCGATCTGAAGGCGGATGAGCCGGCCATTCATGCGGTTTCTCGTCATTTTGGTGTCGAGGCGATGTTTTACGACGCGGCTCAACTGGAAACCGAAACACCACGGCTGAAAAATCCATCGGCAAGGGTTTATAAATTGGTCGGTTGCCATGGCGTGGCGGAAGCTGCGGCGCTGGTGGCAGTTGGACCGGAGGGGGAACTGGTTGTACCCAAAACGCGCTCGGCCCGAGCGACGGCGGCAATCGCACGGTCGCCGGTTCCGATTGTAAATTCAGGGAAGTTAGCGAAATGAGAGTGCATTTCATCGGTGCCGGTCCTGGCGCGCCGGATCTCATAACAGTTCGTGGGCTGAAATTGATTCAAAGCTGCCCGGTCTGCCTCTATGCGGGGTCGCTTGTGCCTGAGGCTGTGGTGGCCGAAGTGCCGGAAGGGGCGCGGGTGGTCGATACGTCGACGCTCACGCTCGATGAAATCATCGCCGAGTTTGAACAGGCCAAGGAGGCGGGCAAGGATGTCGCGCGCGTGCATTCGGGCGATCCGTCGATCTATGGCGCCATTGCCGAGCAGATGCGCAGGCTTGACGCGCTCGGGATCGACTATGATGTGACGCCGGGCGTTCCGGCTTTCGCGGCGGCAGCGGCGGCGCTCAATAAGGAACTGACGGTTCCGGAAGTTTGCCAGACGATCATTCTGACGCGAACGTCCATGAAATCGTCAGGCATGCCCGAGGGCGAAGATCTGGAGACGCTGGGGCGGTCCGGCGCGACGCTGATCATTCACTTGTCGATCCGCAATATGGCGAAGATAGAACAGGAATTGACGCCGCTTTATGGCCCGGATTGTCCGATTATCGTCGCCTATCGGGTGGGCTGGCCGGACGAGCGGTTCATCAAGGGAACGCTGGCTGATTTTGCAGAGAAGGTTCGGGCCGCGAAGCTGACACGGACCGCCATGATCTTTGTCGGAAAAGGGCTCTCGACTGACGAGTTCCGGGACTCAGCGCTTTATCACAAGGAACATGCTCATTCCTTGCGGCCAAGACGCGATTGACCAAGCGCCGTCTCCACGAACGCCACGGCATCCTCGACGCTCTCAACCGAATGAATTGACGGACGCTTTGGCCGATCGATCATGATGACAGGCAGGCCAAGCTGCCGCGCCGCTTCGATCTTGGCGTAGGACGCGCTGCCGCCCGAGTTGCGGCAGATGATATGCGTGATCTGCCGGTTGCGCAGGAACGCCTCTTCCTCATGCAGCGATCCCGGCTTTGCAAGCACCAGTTCGTAGGCGGGCAAATCGAACGGCTCGTCGGGTGGTTCGATCATGCGGAGCGTAAAGCGCACATCCCGCCGGTTGGCGAAAGGGGCTATGTGCTGACGACCGAGCGCCAGCAGCACGTTTGCATTCGCAGGAATGGCCGAAACGGCGTTGAGAAGCGACGGGACGCCGATCCAATTGTCGTCCGGCAGGCGTTTCCACGCTGGGCGCTCCAGCCTGACAAAGGCGCAATGTGCGATTTCTGCGGCTCGGATGGCGTTGTCGGAAATCCGTTCTGCAAAAGGGTGGGTGGCATCGATCAGGACCGCGATGCCTTCGTCCCGAATAAAGCTGGCCAGCCCCTCCGGGCCGCCAAATCCACCGACCCGCACTTCGCCTTCCGGCCGGGAGGGCTTTGTGGTTCGACCGGCGAGTGAGGAAATGACGCGATGGCCCGCACTCACAAGCGTGCGCGCCAGCAATGCCGACTCAGCCGTGCCGCCCAGTATGAGGATTGGACGTTCAGACACGAGCGAGGATCGTCCCGTTGCGGTCCGTCACAATGACCTCAACCTCAACAGCTGCGCCGCGAAGCGTTTCAAGCGCGGTTTTCTGAGCCAGCCGGGCAATGGAAAGCGGCAGATCGATATTGGTTTCATTCGCGATACCAAGCACTTCCAGCGCGGTATTGGCAGAAAGAATCCGCTCCTTGAGAGATTGAGCCAAGGCGGGATCGGGGGTCAGCTTCAAGGCTTCTTCGGCCAGAAACTCCATGCTGACCTGACTGCGCGCGGAGTGCAGATCCAGCGCGCCTTGCGCAAGCTTGGTCAGTTTCGCGAAACCGCCTGCTATGGTGAGCTTTGGAACGGGGTGGACGCGCAGATATTTGAGCAAGCCACCAGCAAAATCGCCCATATCGAGCAGGGCGATCTCCGGCAGGTGGTAGATTGCTTGCGCCGCATCTTCCGATGTGGATCCGGTTGCGCCCAATACATGCGTCAAACCGGCGGCGCGCACCACGTCGATCCCACTGTGGATGGAGTGTATCCAGGCGGAGCATGAGAAGGGATGGACGATACCCGTCGTTCCGAGAATGGAAATGCCGCCGACAATGCCAAGGCGCGGATTCCACGTCTGCTTTGCGATTTCCTCGCCATCCGGCACAGAGATCGTCACGACAAGATCTGCCGGCAGATCATGCTCTGCGCAAATCGCCTCGCACACTTCAGTCATCATGCGGCGGGGAACGGGATTGATCGCCGCTTCGCCCGGCGCAATCGGCAGGCCGGGGAGCGTAACCGTGCCGACGCCTTCGCCCGCGACAAAGACAACGCCGCTTCCAGGCTTTGCCGGATAAACGGTTGCGATTATTGTAGCGCCATGAGTCACATCGGGATCATCACCGGCATCCTTGACGATGCCCGCCATGGCATAACCGTCGCCCATCGCTTCCAGCGCGAGAGGAAAGAACGGTGTCTCGCCTTTTGGCAAGGTAATGGTGACCGGATCGGGAAATTCTCCGGTTATCAGCGCCGTCAGGGCCGCTTTGGTGGCCGCTGTCGCACAGGCGCCCGTCGTCCAGCCGCGGCGCAATGGCTTTTCAGGGGTTTCTTCGGGCTTTCGCACGCCTGCATCTGTTTCTTCGTTCATGAAAGCCTTATAGGCGAGCAACGCAGCAAGCGGAAGGTGGAGTTCATTTGATGAGCATGTCGCGGCTCGCATTGCCGACATTCGAACAAGGCCACGTGTGGCTCGTTGGGGCAGGACCAGGCGATCCGGGCCTGCTGACGCTGCATGCTGTGAACGCGATCGAACAGGCGGATGTCATTGTCTATGACGCGCTCGTCAATGCCGAGTGCCTTGCATTGGCGCGCGCGGGTGTCGTGCTCGAATACGCGGGAAAGCGGGGCGGCAAGCCGTCGCCGCAGCAGCGGGACATATCGTTGCGCTTGGTCGAACTGGCACGGGCGGGAAACCGCGTCCTGCGCCTGAAGGGGGGCGATCCCTTCGTTTTCGGTCGCGGTGGCGAGGAGGCCCTGATGCTGGTCAGGAATGGCATCCCGTTTCGGGTCGTGCCGGGCATCACGGCGGGTATCGGGGGGCTTGCCTATGCGGGTATTCCCGTCACTCACCGCGAAACGAACCAGAACGTCACCTTTCTTACTGGGCATGACGCAACGGGGCTGGTTCCCGATTCGATGGATTGGGAAAGCATCGCCCGTGGTTCTTCCGTGATCGTCATGTATATGGCGATAAAGCATATTGGCCATATCACGGCCAGATTGATGGCGGCGGGCCGCTCGCCGGACGAGCCGGTTGCGTTTGTGTGCGACGCCACCAATGCCGGGCAGCAGGTGCATGAAACAACGTTGTCGAAGGCTGAAAGCGACTGCGCCCGCTTAAAAATTGAGCCTCCTGCCATCGTTGTCGTCGGTGAGGTGGTGCGTCTTCGATCCGCTCTCGATTGGCTGGGCGCAGCGCAAGGCCGTGTTCCGGAAAGCGATCCGCTCGGCACCGGCCTTGGGAAAGATGCAGTATGAAGGGTTTTCTGATTGGCGCACCAACCTCCGGCGCGGGAAAGACAACCGTTGCGCTGGGCCTGCTCCGGGCTCTTGCAAATCGCAGCACGCCCATTGCTCCGGCCAAGGCTGGGCCTGATTATATCGATCCGGCCTTTCACGCGGCCGCCTGCGGCGTGGCATGCTTCAATCTGGACCCCTGGGCGATGCGCCCGGAAATGCTGAACGCCACCGCTTCGCGCATGGTCGAAGGCGACAAGCTGCTGGTGGTCGAGGGCATGATGGGCCTTTTCGACGGGGCGGCGGACGGCCATGGTTCCGCGGCGGATCTGGCCGTGCTGTTGTCGCTTCCCGTTATCCTCGTCGTCGATTGCAGCCGTCAGTCGCATTCTGTGGGCGCGTTGGTATCGGGATTCCGCGATTATCGACGCAATGTTCTGGTCGCAGGGTTGGTCCTCAACCGGGTCGCCAGCCCGCGTCACGAGGCCATGCTGCGTTCGGTGCTGGAGCCGCTCGGTATTCCCGTTCTCGGCATTCTGCCGCGCGACCAGCAGCTTTCCCTACCGGAGCGGCATCTTGGGCTCGTGCAAGCCGGAGAACATGGCGATCTGGAGCATTTCATCGAACATGCGGCCGATTTGGTGTCGCGGCATGTCGATCTTGACCATCTGGAACGGATCGCGGGGCGGTTCCCCGCGAGCGAAGCGGAAGCGAATGTCCCAAGGGTTCCGCCGCTCGGGCAAAGAATAGCCGTGGCACGGGACGATGCTTTCGCCTTTTCCTACGCGCACCTGCTTGACGGTTGGTGCCGTCGTGGTGCGGAAATTACTTTTTTCTCGCCTTTGAACGATGAGGCGCCCGCTCGTGACAGCGATGCCATCTATTTGCCTGGCGGCTATCCGGAATTGCATGGCGGGGTTTTAGCTGGTGCCCGACACTTCAGAATGGCGATGCAGGACGCTGCGGAACGCGGAACCAACATATATGGCGAGTGCGGCGGCTATATGGTTCTGGGCGAGGCCATCGAGGATGCAGACGGCAATCGGCATGAAATGCTGAACCTCCTGCCTGTCGAAACAAGTTTTGCGCGCCGCAAGCTGCATCTCGGCTATCGCAAGCTTCAACCGACGCCTGATGCACCATGGACACTGCCGTTGACGGCTCATGAATTTCACTATGCGAGCATCGTGAAAGAGGGGGGTGCCAAGCGGCTTTTCAGATGCACCGATGCGTTGGGAGCGGATCTTGGGGAGGCAGGCTTGCGTGTTGGCCCGGTTTCCGGCTCATTCATGCATGTCATCGATCTTGCAGGAAGCCGGTAATGGTAATCGAACATGGCGGCGCGCTTGACCGTGCGGTGGCTCAATATGGCGGCCAGGTCGAGGATTGGCTCGACCTTTCGACGGGTATCAATCCTGAGGCGTTTCCCATTCCCGGGATGAACGCCGAAATCTGGAACCGGTTGCCCGACCAGCGGGTGCTCGACAATGCGCTTCAATCGGCGCGGGATTATTACGGTGTGCCATCGTCTGCCGGAATTATGGCGGGGCCGGGAACGCAAGCCCTGATCCAGATCATCCCCGAACTGGTAGCGCCGGGAGACGCCTGCATCCTCTGGCCGACCTATGAGGAGCACGAAGCCTCCTTTGTTCGTGCCGGTTGGAAAGTGAGTCATTCCAGACGTTTGGAGGATATTCCTGATGCGGCGAAGGTTGTCGCCGTGGTCAATCCGAACAATCCCGACGGGCGCATTGCGCCTGTGCAGGAATTGATCCCGCTGGCGGACAGGCTCGCGGCCAAAGGTGGGTTTCTCGTTGTTGACGAAGCATTTGCCGACCCTCATCCGGAAATGAGCATTGCGGCTCATGCGGGGCGGGAGGGGCTGATCGTTTTGAAATCCTTTGGCAAGTTTTTTGGCCTTGCGGGATTGCGGCTCGGCTTTGCGATCACCGATCGCCGGTTTGCGGGCAGGCTGTCCGAGCGTCTTGGGCCATGGGCTGTGTCCGGTCCTGCGCTTGTCATTGCGGCCCATGCCTTTTCGGGCGGTGAAGCCTTGCAAAATTTTACCGAACGCCTGGCCGAGCGACGGCAGCGCCTGAGTGTCGTTTTCCCGCAGTCCGGCCTGCGGGAAGCGGGCGGCACGATGCTTTTCTCGCTGGTCGAAACACGCGCGGCACAAGAAATTTACGAAGCGCTTTGCGAGCAGCGTGTTCTGGTGCGCAAATTCGCCTATGCGCCGAACTGGTTGCGCTTCGGCCTGCCTCTGGATGAGGCGGACGCGCAAAGGCTTGGTTCGGCGCTGGAGATTGCTGTTGCGAGAACCAATGCCTTCCTGCCTCGGATCTAATCTGGAGAGATCATGGAAGCGACGCTGATGATTCTGTTTCTCGCATTGCTGCTTGATCGGTTTGCCGGCGACCCGGACTGGCTGTGGAAAGCCATTCCCCATCCGGTCGTTATTTTCGGCAAGGCCATTTCCTTCATTGACCGAAATTTCAATGCGACGGCTGACGTTGGCATGCAAAAGAGGCGCAATGGCACGCTGTCGGTTGCTGCTCTTCTGCTGGTTGCTGCTGTGTCAGGTTTCCTGCTTCACTGTCTTTTTCGCTGGCTTTTGCCATTCGGCTATTTGATCGAACTGCTGATCGTTGCTGTTCTTCTTGCGCAGAAAAGTCTCGGTGAGCATGTCCGGCGGGTTGCCATGGCATTGCGTGAGGAAGGGCTGGAGGGTGCGCGGCGGGCGGTTTCGATGATCGTCGGGCGCGATCCGAAAGCGCTCGATGAAGCAGGCGTCAGCCGGGCGGCTATCGAAAGTCTCGCTGAAAACAGTTCCGATGGCGTCGTCGCGCCCGCCTTCTGGTATCTGGTGCTGGGTTTGCCGGGTATTTTTGCCTACAAGCTGCTGAACACGGCCGACTCGATGGTTGGCCATATGAACGAGCGCTATCGGGACTTTGGCTGGTTCGCGGCAAAGGCCGACGACGTGGCGAACTGGATACCTGCACGGCTGACGGGCGGGCTGATCGCACTCGCATCCTGGCTGGTCATGGGACGGCACGCGGCCGCCCGCTCATTCAAGGTCATGATGCGCGATGCGGGCCTGCATCGCTCGCCCAACGCGGGCTGGCCCGAATCCGCAATGGCGGGGGCACTGGGGTTGGCTTTGGCCGGACCGCGCATTTATGCAGGGGATATCGCCAACGAGCCGATGCTGAACGGGGCGGGGCGCCGCGATGCGAACGCAGACGATATTCGCCGCGCCCTGAGTATCATTGGCGCGATGAATATGCTTCTCGCTGGTCTTGTTCTGCTTTTATGGCTTGCTTGTATCGGATGACGGCAGTGCGCTGAGCATTTGCTTGCCAAGATTCCATATCTGGTTCTTGAGCTGGACCGGAACAGGACTTGGGATGATTTGCGGCGCTGTCTTTGCTGCAATTCCGCCCGGTCGTATGACGCCGATCGTCAATTCCCCGTCGGTGAAGTAGGGATCGCCGCCGCCATTTCTGCCAAACAGCGTCAGCCCGACGCCGGTCACCTGATAAATCTCCGAAAGCATGCCAGCCGTTTCGATATTGCCGATCAACAGGTCGCGATCGGCGTCGACATCGGGAGCAATATGATGCGTGATCGCGCCCGTATAGTGGCTGACCCCAACACCCTTGTCGAAACTGGCGGAACCCAGCCACACCGGCCGGTCCTCTTCTCCCGTGTCGAGAACCTTCCAGAGCCTCACATGATGGCGCTGATCGGCACTTGAGCCGACGGGTTTCTCGAAGGCAAGGTCCTGCTTCCGGCCCTCGTAAAAGAGGTCGCTGACGGGGGCGTCGTGATAGGGACGCTCGAGCAGCACACTACCCGCGATTTCGGCGCTGCTTTTCAGGGTGATGGGATCGGCCGGAAACCAGCCGGCAGCAATCACGGCCCTGATGACTTCTTCTTTTGCGCCGACCAGCCCCACATTCAGCGGATCACCGGGAATACCCTGCGCCGTGCTGGTCGTCATCGGGTGATTGGCCAGCGCTTTCTGGTGGTCATAATGTTTCCACAGGAGCGGCAGCATGAAATAGGCGAGCGCCAGATAAGCAGCCACGGCAGCGAAAACGACGATGGCGACACGGCGGGTTTTTCGACGACGCTCCATGAAGCTTACCCTTGTTCGGCCAGTCGCCGGGCTAGTGCGGTGCGCAGGTCGGGCGCTGCATGAACAAGTGTCTGGGCCGGGCCGGACTGGGGATTGCTCAATATTTCCGCCGTTCTTCCACGTTCAACAATGCGGCCATCATACATGACGAGAACATCGTCGGTAATAGCGCGGGCAACATTCAGATCATGGGTGATAAAGAGGTAGGCGATGCCCAGCCGACTATTGAGGTCGGCAAAAAGATCGAGAATCTGGGCCCGGATCGAAACATCGAGCGCGGACACGGGCTCATCGGCAACGATCAGCCGGGGTTCGGTGATAATGGCGCGCGCAATGGCGAGACGCTGGCGCTGCCCGCCGGAAAATTCATGCGGATATTTATGGATATCCGTGGGTTGCAGCCCGACCTGCACCAATGCGTCGCGCACTTTCTCATGCCGTTCCGCCTTGCCCGGCTGGTTGTCGAGCAAATGCAGAGGCTCGGCAACCAGTCGCTCGACCGTGTGGCGTGGATCGAAGGAGCCGTAAGGGTCCTGGAAAACCACCTGCATATTTTGCCGCGAGGACCGCAGCTGTTCTTCCGGAAGATTGTCGATGCGCCTTCCCATAAATTCGATGCTTCCCGACGATGGTCTGTCGAGTGCGAGAATCATGCGGGCGAGGGTGGACTTTCCGCAGCCCGATTGGCCGACGAGGGCAATCGATTGCCCCGAATGGATTTCAAGCGAAACCTTGTCGACGGTAACGGTCGGAGGTTGTCGGGAAAAGAAGCCTTTTCGCGCACCGGGATACTGGCGCGTGAGGTCGTCAAGGCGCAGCAGCGGACCGCTATCGAGCGGTGCTATATGCTTTTTGCCCGACCGATCAGGCACGTGGATGGATGCCTGCGCCAATTGCCGCGTGTAGGGATGGTCCTGCCGTGACAGAACCGGAGCGGCTTCCCCGGATTCGATGATCTGGCCATTGCGCAGGATGGTAATGGTGTCCGCGACATCAGCAACGACAGCCAGATCGTGGGAAATGAGCAACAGGCCCATTTTTCGCTCGTCAACCAGATCCTTGAGCAGATCCAGGATCTGGGCTTGCAGAACAACATCCAGCGCGGTTGTCGGTTCGTCGGCGATGAGCAGCTTCGGCTTCAGCGCGCAGGCGATGGCGATGACCACGCGTTGGCGCTGCCCGCCGGATAGTTCATGCGGATAGCGCCCAAGCGGAAAACGGCTTTGGGGCAGGCCGACTCGATCCAGTATCGCACGCGCCTGCGCTTCGGCCTCGCGGCGGTTCGCACCGGTATGCAGGCGAATTCCCTCAGCCACCTGTTCGCCAATTGTCTTGACCGGATTGAGCGCGGTCATCGGCTCCTGAAACACCATGCCAATATCGTCGCCGCGCAACTGGCACATGGCCGCCTCGTCAGCGGCGAGAATATCGATTCCGTTGAAATGCACGCGGCCCTTGGCCAGAGCGCCCGTCGGCAGCAGCCTCATGAGGGTCAGCGCAGTCATTGACTTGCCGGAGCCGGATTCGCCGACGAGGGCGCGAACTTCCCCGGGCTGGACGGCGAGATCGACATCGCGCAGAATCGGTGTTTTTCCGATGGAAAGGGAAAGGTTTTCGATCTCGAGCAGGGCCATCAGCGCACCCGTCTCAATCGAGGGTCGAGGACGTCGCGGAGGCCATCGCCGAGGAGGTTAAGACCGAGAACCGTGACGACGATGGCGAGACCCGGAAACAGCGCCATGTGAGGGGCGAAGGTCATCATGGTTTGCGCCTCGAACAACATGCGGCCCCAGCTTGGCATGGGTGATTGTGCACCAAGCCCGACATAGGACAGACCCGATTCCGCCAGAATGCCGAGTGAGAACTGGATGGTTCCCTGCACGATGAGCAGGTTCGCCATATTGGGCAAAATATGCTCGATGGTGATCTGCGCCGCATTCTTGCCGCAGGCGCGGGCGGCAAGAATATATTCGCGCGGCCACAGCGACAGCGCAGCACCGCGCGCCACGCGGGCAAAAACGGGAATGTTGAAAATACCGATGGCGATGATGGCGTTGATGGCTCCGGGACCGAAGACAGCAGTAATCATCACGGCTGTCAAAAGGGCGGGAAAGGCGAAAACGAGATCGTTGAAGCGCATCAGGACTTCGTCAATCAAGCCACCGCGTGCGGCCGCCCAAAGCCCCAGCGGAACGCCCAGACCAAGGCCGATCCCGACCGCCACCAGAGCCACGGCGATGGAATTGCGGCTTCCAACCATGATCATTGAGAGAATATCGCGGCCGAAATGATCGGTTCCAAGCCAATGGGCGGTTGAAGGCGGTTTCAATTTGTTGGCGATATCGAGCGCAGTGACATCATAGGGCGTCCAGATGAAAGAAAGCGCGGCAATTGCCGCCACCGACAGCGTGACGATCAGGCCAACAAGAAATGACTTGTTTCGCAGCGCACGCGCCAGATGACCGCCAACCGTCGCCTGTTGCGGTGCGTGAGCGCTCATCTTCGGCTCCTCAGGCGCGGATCCACGATGGCGTAGGAGAGATCGACCAAAACATTGATGATGATGACGGTCGCAACCAGCAGCATCACCACGCCTTCGACGACGATCAGGTCGCGCTGGGTAATTGCCTGAAAGACCAGACGTCCAAGGCCGGGCAGATAGAACACGTTCTCGATGATGATCGTTCCGGCAAGCAGAAACGCGAATTGCAGCCCCATGATGGTCAGCATGGGAATCATGGCGTTGCGCAGGGCATGGCGATAAAGGACGGCGTTTCGGGTCAATCCCTTGGCGCGCGCAGTGCGGATATAGTCCTCGCCGAGGACCTCGAGCAGCGCCGAGCGTGCAACGCGGGCGAGAATGGCGGCTTGTGGCAGGGCGAGGGCTATGGAGGGCAGGATCAGCGCCTTGAGCGCTGGCCAAAGGCCAGCCTCCCAGCCCGGAAAACCACCCGCTGGAACCAGCCGCAGCGCGACGGCAAACACATAGACGAGCAACAGTGCGAACCAGAAATTGGGAATGGCCACGCCAAGCTGCGTCGCGCCCATGATGGCTGTGTCGGAGGCGCTGCCGTGCCGCGAAGCGGAATAAAGGCCGACAGGGATGGCGACGAGCGTGGACAGCGCCAGAGAGAGCAAAGCCAGCGGCAGGGAAACGGCGGTTCGCTCGATCACGAGATCGATCACCGGGACGGAGTAGGTGTAGGAGCGGCCAAAATCGCCCGTCAGCAAGCCTGTGATCCATGTGAGGTAACGCGCGACGACCGGTTGATTGAGCCCCATCTGCTCGCGCAGCGCGAGAATGGCATCCTCGGTGGCGTTCATGCCAAGCATCAGCCGTGCCGGATCGCCGGGGATGATTTCAAGAACGGCGAAAACAACCAGTGAGGCGGCGAAGAGCGTAAGCAGCCCGATCAGCAGACGTTTCAGCGCATAAGCAAGCATGGTCGCGCCTCACTGCATGACGGGTAAACCTGACGGGATTTTTCGCAGGCTCAATCGTTCCACTTTACAGCCGTCAGATCGTTCGCCTGAATAGGCCCGTTTTCCCAAAGCCCTTCGAGCTTTGCGTCCCATACGCCGGTTTTGGGCAACTGAAACAGAAACGCGACCGGGGCGTCATCGGCCAGAATTTTCTCGGCCTTCTTGTAAAGTTCGCTGCGCTTTTCCTGATCGGCAGTTGCATCCAGTTCGGCCATCACGTCCTTGAAGGCGGGGCTTTGATAGCCGATGTAATAATCATCGCGGCCAAAAATATTGATATCGTTTGGCTCGGTGTGGGAAATGACCGTCAGATCGTAATCCTTTCCCTTGAAAACCTGTTCCAGCCATTGCGGCCATTCCAGCGGCGTGATGCTGGCCTGAATGCCGACCGCGCGAAGCTGCGCGGCGATGATTTCACCACCGCGGCGCGCATAGGTGGGTGGCGGCAATTTCAGCGTCGTCTTGAAACCGTTGGGATGACCAGCTTCCGTAAGGAGCTTCTTGGCCAGTTCCGGATCGTAGGCCGATTGCCCTGTCAGGTCGAGATAAGCGGGGTTGTGCGGCGGGAAGAAGGTGCCGATTGGCGTTCCAAGTCCGAACATTGCCCCGTCGATAACAGTCTTGCGGTCAATCGCGTGGGAAATGGCCTGCCGCACTTTCAGATTGTCGTAAGGCGGCTTCTTATTGTTCATGGAGAGGATGGTTTCGCCCTCCGTAGAACCGATGACGACCTTGAAGCGCGGGTCCATCTCGAATTGCGGAATGGCTTCGGGAGCCGGAAATACCGGGAAAGCCTGAACATCGCCTGCCAGCATGGCTGCCGTCGCTGCGGCCGGATCAGGAATGACCCGGAACGTCACCTTTTCAAGCGCTACGGCCGCGCCCCAATAATCCGGGTTCTTGACGAGAACGATTTGCGAGCCCTTGGCCCAGTTATCCAGCTTGAAGGGGCCGGTGCCGACGGGCTTTTCCTTGTTGGTACCGGCTGTTTCAGAGGCTACGATGACGGCATCGCCCCAGCCCATATTGTAGAGGAAATCACCCTGGGGGTGCTTGAGGGTCACCTTGACGGTGGCGGGATCGATGATTTCGACCGTATCGATTGCGGCGAAGAGCGGCTTTTGCGCGTTGGTCGAATCGTCGGCGCGCGCGCGGTCGAGGGAAAATTTCACGTCATCCGCATTGAAATCGGTCCCGTCGTGGAACTTCGCACCGGTTCGCAATTTGAATGTGTATGTTTTCCCGTCTTCCGATATCGCCCAGCTTTCAGCCAATGCAGGCTGAACGTCACCTTTCGGGCCGATTCGGATCAGGCCCTCGAAAAGATTGGTATAAACCACTTCGTCGATGGCGGCTGCGGCGCCAGCCGTCGGATCGAGATGGGGCGGCTCCAGCACGATTCCAACCACAAGGTCGGTTCGTGCGGCCATGGCCAAAGAAGATGTCGAGAGAGCCAGCGCAGCGGCCAGTAGTGCGGATTTCCAGAATCTCATAGGCGATCTTCTCCCCCAATTTCGAAGTGATTGCGATGCCGCAGGTCGGCGAAGTAAATCAGGATTACGCTTTTATGTCAGCACTTTATTGAGCAGAGTTCCATTTCACTGTGCAGAACCCGTCAGCAGTTTCTTCAGGCCCAGCGCCATGACCTTCGCCGACTGGACCATGTCCTCGACGCCGACATATTCGTCGGGCCTGTGCGCAAGGTCGAGAATACCGGGGCCGTAGGCGATGCAATCATGCAGGTGCCCGATCCGCGTGACGTGCTTCTGGTCGTAGGTTCCGGGAGAAATGACATATTCCGGCTCCTTGCCGAACACGCGGCGGATTCCTTCCGCAACGGCTAGAACGACCGGCGAATCCCTTTCGGTCATAAGCGGCTGCACTTCCATCAGGTCACGTATCCGGTAATCGAATTTCGGCCTTTCCCACTTGAGCCGATCGAGAATGTCCGTGATTTCATTTTTGACGTCGCCGATGTCTTCTTCCAGAAGAAAACGCCGGTCAATGGTGAGGCGGCAGGAGTCCGGGACATTGGGTGAGGGCAGGCCCGAATATTCGTCTGCCTGGCCGCCATGAATGGAGTTTATGTTCATGGTCGACTGGCGCGCGCCTTCGGGTACGACAGGCATTCTCGTTTGTTTCTTTTGAAGGGCGGGAAACAGGTCACGCTCGAACGCATCGAGGACGGCGCCCATATGCCGAACGGCGCAATCGCCGAGAAACGGCATCGAGCCATGGGCAATTTCACCCTTTGTTTCGATCTCTGCCCACCACACACCGCGATGGCCGAGGCAGATGCGGTCCTTGTTCAATGGTTCCGGGATGATGACGTGATCGACGCGCGGCTTCGAGAAATAACCCTTGCTGGCCAGATAGGCCACGCCGCCAAACCCGCCTGACTCCTCGTCGACGGTGCCGGAAATTTCGATTGCGCCGGGGAAATCCGGATAGGTTTCAATGAAGGCTGTGGCAGCAATGATCGAGGCTGCAAGCCCGCCCTTCATGTCGCAAGCGCCACGGCCATAGACTTTCCCGTCGCGGACAATCCCCGCGAACGGATCCATGGTCCAGCCGTCCCCGGCTTCCACGACATCGATATGCGAGTTGAAATGTACCGTTTTGCCGTGGGTTCGCCCGTCAAAACGGGCCAGAACATTGGTCCGCGGATAGCGGTCGCTGTCTCCCGGCGTGCCTTCACCACGAATGAACTGCGCTTCAAATCCGATTGTCTTGAGATATGCGGCTATGAATTCGGCACATGGCGTATAGGCTTCGCCAGGTGGATTGATCGTCGGGAAGCGGATGAGATCCTGCGTGAGCGAAATCAGATCATCGCGTCGCATTTCAATGGCTTTGTCGAGTCTGTCGTCCATGAGTGGATATGATCAGGAGCAGGGCGGCTTTGGCAAGAGGGGGGATGCGCGCTTTTCTGGGCAAATCCTTGCAATCGTCTTGTCTGGCGTTTGGTGAATTGGAACAGTTCTTATAAAACAGCAGATGGGTTTCGTGCAAAGCAGAGCGAGGGGGACAGGATATGCAGGATGAACCGCGTCTTGTGCTGTCCGAGCCGGTGGGCGACGAAATCCGGCGCACGACATGCTATATGTGTGCCTGCCGTTGCGGCATCGACGTGCACCTCAAGGATGGCAAGGTGCGCTATATCGAGGGTAACCGTGACCATCCCGTCAACAAGGGCGTGCTGTGCGCGAAAGGCTCAGCCGGAATCATGCAGCATTATTCGCCTGCACGATTGCGCGCGCCATTGCTGCGGACAGGCCCGCGCGGGTCGGGCCAGTTCAAGGAAATTTCATGGGACGAGGCGCTGGCTCTCGCGGTCGACTGGCTGAAGCCCATCCGCGAGACCGCGCCTCAAAAACTTGCCTTCTTCACCGGCCGCGATCAATCGCAGGCCTTGACGAGCTATTGGGCCCAGAATTTCGGTACGCCCAATTACGCCGCCCACGGTGGCTTCTGTTCGGTGAACATGGCGGCTGCGGGTATCTATACGATTGGCGGCGCGTTCTGGGAATTTGGCGCGCCTGACTGGGACAAGACGAAGCTTTTCGTGATGTTTGGCGTTACGGAGGACCACGATTCCAATCCGATCAAGATGGGAATATCGCGGCTGAAGAAGCGCGGCGCGCAGTTTGTTTCGGTCAACCCGGTGAGAACCGGCTATTCTGCGATCGCCGATAGCTGGATCGGTATACGCCCCGGAACGGATGGTCTTCTGATCCTGTCCGTCATCCATGAACTGTTTCGCACGGGGAAAATAGACCTGGATTATCTGGGGCGCTATACGAACGCGCCGTGGCTGGTGATCGACCATCCGGGGCATGAGGATCATGGCCTTTTCCTGCGGGACGATCTCGGCAAGGCGCTTGTCCTCGACCGGAAATCGGGGCGGATCGTGCGCTTTGACGAAGCTGGCCATATCGCTGATCTCAATGCCGCATTGACGCTGGACGATGGGCGGCGCGTGCAAAGCGTGTTGCGCCTGATGGCGGAGAAATATCTCGATCCGCAATATGCGCCGGATGCAGTCGCGCCGGAAACCGGCGTTAGCGCCGACGTCATTCGCGGGCTGGCCGCCGAAATCGCGCGTGTTGCGTTCGACGAGCAGATCGTCATTGACCAGCCCTGGGTGGACATGAAAGGCGAACGCCACGCGCAGATGATCGGGCGTCCGGTTTCGTTTCATGCCATGCGCGGGATTTCAGCCCATTCGAACGGCTTTCAGACGGCGCGGGCGCTGCACGTGCTTCAGACGATCATCGGATCCGTGGATTGCCCCGGCGGGCATCGGTACGAGCCGCCCTATCCAAAGCCCGCATCGGCGCATCCGCGCCCGCATGGCAAGCCGGAGCATGTGACGCCGGGCAAGCCTCTTGCCGGACCTCATCTTGGCTATCCGCTCGGGCCGGAAGATCTCGTCGTCGATGCGGAAGGAAAGCCGCAGCGCATCGACAAGGCATTTTCGTGGGAGGCGCCGCTTTCTGCGCACGGCATGATGCATATGGTTATCGCCAACGCCCATGCGGGCGATCCCTATCCCGTCGATGTTCTGTTCCTCTACATGGCCAATATGGCGTGGAACTCGTCGATGAATACGCGCGGCGTTATCGAGATGCTCGAAGACCGCGATGCGGAAACCGGCGAATACAAAATTCCGAAGATCATCTATTCCGACGCGTATTCGTCGGAAATGGTCGCCTATGCCGATCTCGTTCTGCCGGATACGACCTATCTTGAGAGGCATGATTGCATTTCGCTGCTGGATCGCCCGATTTCCGAACCGGAATCGGTTGCCGACGCCATACGCTGGCCGGTGCTTGAGCCGGATCGTGACGTGCGCGGTTTCCAGTCCGTGCTGATCGATCTTGGTGCGAGGCTGAAACTGCCGGGCTTTGTCGATGACGAGGGCAATGCCCTTTATGAGGACTATGCCGACTATCTGGTCAACCATCAACGAAAGCCGGGTGTGGGCTCGCTGGCAGGCTGGCGCGGCGAGAATGGCACGGAGCCCGGACGCGGCGCGCCGAACCCGGATCAATTGAAGCGCTATATCGAGAATGGTTCATTCTGGACACAGCACATTCCGGCGGAAGCGCTCTATTTCAAGCATCAGAATGCGGCCTATCAGGACTTTGCCGTTGAAATGGGCTTTTTCGATGCGCCGCAGGCCGTAACGATCCAGCTTTATGTTGAAACTCTCCAGAAGTTCAGGCTGTCGGCCGAGGGAGTGAGGCAGCCTGTTGCACCGAAGCAGTATCGGCAACGGTTGCTCGAATGTTTCGATCCGTTGCCGCACTGGTATCGGCCTTTTGAGGAGCAAGGGGTGGATCCGCGGCAATATCCCTATCACGCCATAACCCAGCGCCCGATGTCCATGTATCACTCATGGGGCTCGCAGAATGCGTGGCTGCGGCAGATCCATACGAAAAACCCGCTCTATGTGCCGGGAGCGATCTGCGACGAACTGGGCCTTGTGGACGGAGACTGGGTCTGGCTGGCCTCCCATCACGGGCGCATCAAGACGGAAATCAGGCGAACCGACAGCGTCAACAGCCGCACCATGTGGACATGGAACGCCATCGGCAAGCGCAGCGGCGCATGGGCGCTTGCCCCGGACGCGCCGGAAGCGACGAAGGGCTTTCTGCTGAATCACCTGATCCACGAGCTATTGCCGCCCAAGAGCGATGGAATGCGCTGGTTGAACTCAGATCCGATCACCGGACAGGCAGCCTGGTATGATCTGCGGGTCAGCATCGAAAAGGCCGATGCTGGCGAGGAGACAAGCGAGCCGCAATTTTCAAGCATCGCGCCTGGCGACCAGCCGAAGGCACCGGCACAATTGCGATACGGGCAGGAGTGGACGAAATGACAAGCCTCCCCGTGGATCGTTCCCGGAAAAAACTGGGCCTGGTGATCGATCTCGATGTCTGCGTCGGGTGCCATGCCTGCGTTATAAGCTGCAAGGAGTGGAATACGGGCGGCTATGGCAGCGCGTTATCGGACCAGAATCCCTATGGAGCTGATGTTTCCGGCACATTCCTCAATCGCATCCACAGTTTCGAGGTGGTACCCGAGAAGGGCGAGGGGCAGGTGATCGGGGAGGCGGGTGATGCCCGTGTCGTGCATTTTCCGAAGTCGTGCCTGCATTGCGAGGATGCGCCCTGTGTCACAGTCTGCCCTACAGGCGCATCTTACAAGCGGAGCGAGGACGGTATCGTTCTTGTCGATGAGGACAAATGCATCGGCTGCGGCCTTTGCGCCTGGGCTTGTGCCTACGGCGCGCGCGAGATGGATCTTGCGGCGGGCGTGATGAAGAAATGCACGCTTTGCGTCGATCGCATCTACAACGAAACGCTGAAGACCGAGGATCGCGTGCCTTCATGCGTGAGGACATGCCCCGCGAATGCGCGTCATTTCGGTGATCTGGGCAATCCCGATTCCGAGGTGTCTATCATGGTGGCCGAGCGCGGCGGCTATGATCTGATGCCGGAACAGGGCACGAAGCCGGTCAACAAATATCTGCCGCCACGCCCGCGAAAGACGCTCGCTGCCACGCAACCGCTTGTGCCGCTTGCGGAAGCAACCGACGGAGCCAAAGGCTTTTTCTCCTGGCTCGATGGTATGCTGGATCGGATCTGATATGCATCCTGCCTATTCAATTATCATTTTCACGACGTTGTCCGGCCTTGGATATGGGCTTGCGATCTATCTCGGATTCGGATTGCTCGACCCGCAGGGCCTTCCGGCGAGGACCGGCTACGTTCTGTCGTTTGGCTTGATCGCGGCAGGGCTTTTTTCGTCGCTTCTACATCTCGGAAATCCGCAGCGCGCGTGGCGAGCCTTGTCGCAATGGAGGTCGAGCTGGCTGTCTCGGGAAGGCGTCTTGGCGATCCTGACCTTCATTCCGCTCACGCTCAACGCCATGCTTTGCATTTTCGCGGGGCAGGAGAGCTTTCACCTGAATGTTCTGATGATCGTCGGCTCGCTGCTGACGGTCTATTGCACGTCGATGATCTATGCCTCGCTCAAAAGTGTGAACGCATGGAATACCATTCTCACGCCTGTTTGCTATCTGCTCTTCGCGCTGACCGGTGGATTGGTTCTCGGCAGTCTGTTGAGCAATTTCGGAGGACAACCGGAAAATATCGGAGATGCCCTGTTTGGGTTCACCACGCAGGTGCTTGCGATTGTTTTTCTTGCGCTTGCGTGGATCGCAAAAATGCTGTGGCGTTACCGCATGGAGAATACGCCAGATCCTTCCTCGCCCGAAAGCGCGACGGGCTTGGGTTCTATCGGGAAGGTTCGTCTTCTGGAGAAGCCTCACGCACTGGAAAACTACCTGACGCGGGAAATGGGTTTCAAGGTGGCTCGCAAGCATTCGGAAAAGCTCTGGGTGATTGCATTCGCGCTGGGCGGCGCTGTTCCTGCTCTTGCGCTTTTCATGAGTATCCTGATGGGATACGGCGTCTTGGTGAACCTGTTGCTGGTTCTTGCGACGGTTTCGCACGTTCTGGGGATGATGGTTGAGCGATGGCTGTTTTTTGCCGAGGCAAAACATGCGGTTATGAACTATTATTGAGAAAATGATTCCGGAAGGGAGCGTTTCGCCGCGATGTTGAACGCGGTGAAATCGGGAAAAGATCGTTCAGTTCCAGCGCTTGTGAAACCAGGTCCACTGGCCCGGATATTCCCGCACCCACTCTTCGACAATATCGTTCAGGAGTTGAGCGCTGCCCTGAATGTCGATCTGGCCTTCTGCATTGCGGGGCAGTTCGATCTTCTCTTGCAATTCCAGCCTGAAACGACCATCGGGCAAGCGAACACAGCGCGCCGGATAGACATCGCAATCGAACTGGCGCGCAAGTTTTGGCAATAACGGGTTGGTGCGGACCGGACGGCCAAAGAATGTGGATTCGACGCCTCGCCGGAACTTCTGATCGACCAGCATGCCAACATTGCCGACATTGCCGAGAACATTCGCCAATGACCATGCGGCGCCCGCCTTTGACGGAACGAGGTGGCCCATGCTGGTCCGGCGCGTTCCAAGCACGCGCTTTGCGACGAAACGGTTGTTCGGTGGCCTGAAAAGCGCGGTCACCTCCAGATCAAAGGCTGCGGCGCAGATGGGAAGCAGCTCGAAATTACCGGTATGGGCGGTAAAGAAAATATGCGGCCTCTTCTCATCGCGCAGCCGCACGAAGATTTCGCGGCCACTGACCTCGACAATTCCCGGTTCTGCGGCATTCGGATCGAAATCGAAAATCGCGTCGAGAAACACATATTCCGCAAGCAATCGAGCCATATTGCCCCACATATCGAGGGCAATCTGCTCCAGTTCATCCGCGGATTTTTCGGGATAGGCATGACGGAGATTGTCGAGCGCAATCGTGTGGCGTGAGGTTTTGGGACCTATCCAGCGCGCGGTCCTGTCGGCAAGGCTGATTGCTTTGTGCGCTGGCAGAAGGCGTAGAAGCGCCAGGGTGCCGAAGATGATCCGGGCAATGAGCCAATCCTTGACAATGCCGAACTTCTTCTTCCAGACGAAGAGTTTGAGACGCAGATTCATCGCCCTGATTGACTATTCGCCGACGTGCAGAATGATCTTGCCGAAAACTTCGCGGCCTTCCATGCGCTTGAGCGCTGCGTCTATGCCGTCGAAATCCACTTCGGTATCGATGACGGGCTCGACAAGTCCGCGCGCCATCTTCTGCATGGCATCGGCCATGTTCTCCATGCGGCAGCCGAAGGAACCGAACAGCTTCAACTGCTGCTGGAATAGCTGCATCAGGTTCATGCTAGTCGAAACGCCTGAGGTCGAACCACATGTCACCAGTCGACCGCCGCGCTTCAGGCACAGCATCGAACCGGCCCAAGTGTCTGCGCCGACATGCTCGAAAACAACATCAACGCCCTTTTTCTTCGTGATCTTGCGGACAACGCCTTCGAAGCGGTCTTCGCGGTAGTTGATGACGTGATCCGCGCCCAGAGCCTTGGCTTTCTCGATCTTTTCGTTCGAGCCGACGGTTGTGATGACCGTGCAGCCCATCTTTTTGGCGAGCTGGATCGCCGCCGAGCCAATTCCCGAGCCGCCGGCATGGACCAGGATCGTTTCGCCCGGCTCCAGCCTGGCGTTGTCGAACAGCATGTGCTCGACGGTGCCGAAGGTGACGGGTGCAACAGCAGCGCCAATTGCGGTCACGCCCGGAGGCGCCGGAACCAGAAGGCGGGCCGGAAGATTGACCTTCTCCTGCGCGAAACCATCCAGATGGAAACCATGCACGCCGGAAACGTGCTCGCAAAGATTGTCGCGTCCTTCGCGGCAGGCACGGCAAAGCCCACATGTGCGCGCGCCGTAGATCGACACGAGCTGACCGGGCATGACCGAACTCACGCCAGCGCCGAGCGTTTCAACTTCGCCGGATGCTTCCGCCCCGATCACCAAGGGCAGCTTGCGCTTGGCGAAAGCCATGCCGCGCCAGCCCCAGACGTCAATATGATTGAGCGCGACGGCTTTGATGCGAACGGTCACTTCGCCCGGTCCGGGAGCGGGAGGCGGAGCGATATGCGCCATTTCGAGGCGACGATCTTCAATAAGCTGTAAAGCGCGCATGATATTCCTGTGTCCTTTTATTCAGGACAGGGATTAGTTCGGTTCGGCGGCCATGACAAGGCATGTGTTCTGCCCGCCGAAGCCGAATGAATTGGAAAGAACGGTCGAAACGCTCGCGTTGCGCTTCACATTGGGCACAACATCAAGAACGATCGCCGGATCCGGGTTGTCGTAGTTGATGGTGGGGGGGATAACGCCGTTCTGTATCGTCAGCAGCGAGAAAACCGCCTCGATCGCGCCCGCTGCCGTTAGCGTATGGCCAATCATCGACTTGTTGGACGATACGGGGAGCGCGCTGATGCGCTCACCAAAGACGGAAGAAAGCGACAGATATTCCATCTTGTCGTTTTCCGGCGTTGAGGTTCCGTGGGCATTCACATAGTCGATGTCGGCTTCGGTCACGCCCGCATCGGAGAGGGCCGCCCGTACCGCGCCGATGGCGGGGGAGCCGTCGGGCTTGGAACGCGTCCGGTGAAAATCATCGGATTTTTCGCCACAACCTTTCAGGATGCCCAATATGTTCGCGCCGCGTGCAATCGCGCTGTCGAGCGATTCCATGACCAGAGCGCCAGAACCCTCGGCCATGACGAAGCCGTCGCGGTCCTTCGAGAAGGGCTTGGCGGCCTTGTGGGCCGGATCATTCTGGGTCGAGAGGGCCGATAGAAGCGAGAAACGTATGAGCGCTTCCGCCGATACCGAGCCGTCCGTTCCGATGGAAAGAACACGGTCGCTTTCGCCGCGCCGAATGGCCTCGACGCCCAGTTGAATAGCCGTTGCACCGGATGCGCAGGCAGTCGACAGCGTAACCGGAAGGCCCCGTGTGCCGAAGCGATCTGCCAGCGCATCGGCGATATAGCCGAACTGCGTGGTCAGGAAAGCCTTTTGCTGCGATTCGTTGCGACAGGCGGCCAGAAGAAGATCATAGCCTGCATCGCCCTTGTCCTTCACTTTCGCGTCGAGCGCGAAACGGCTTTTCCAATCGAGTTCGACCGGTGGCGCAGCAAGGAAAAGCGGGCCTCCAAAATCGGTGGTGGACAGGCCGGATTGCGAAATCGCTTCTTCGGCCGCAAGTGCTGCCAAGGCTTGCGAGAGGGCTGATGCGCCGACTGCGCTTTCTTCAAGAAAATCGACGGTTCCAGCAATTCTGGTTTTCAGATTGTCGAGCGGAAAACGCGTGATCGTGTGAATTCCCGACTTGCCGGATGTAAGGGCGGCCCAATTGTCCGCCTTGCCCTGACCGAGCGGCGAAACGACGCCGAGGCCCGTCACTGCGACGATCGGACGGCCGAGATGATCCTTGTATTTGCTCATCGTTCCTAGCCTCAAGCTTTAACGAGACGCGCCATGCCTTCAGCGCGAATGCAGCCAATTGTGGTGGCGATAGCCTCCGTGACCGGCTGGTCGGAAGCGTGTTCGCTTGCCGGGTCGAAAGGCTTGTATGTCTCACCCTTCCAGATCGAAAGAGCGGCAAGGGCCACGGCGAGCGGAAACTGGGCTTCCCTCAGATGACCGGTCAAACCGGAGAAGCCGCGAACGGCAGCGTTCGGAATGGCATCAAGCGCGGATTTTTCCGCAGCGGTGGCTTCATGGGCTCCCGACGCGCCGGAAACAATCAATGGTGCGGGGTTGTCCCCGGCGAGCTTGGCGAGGGTTTCCTGGATCGCTGCCTGAAGGCCACCGCGCTGGCGACGAAGCTGGTCGCCCTCGACAGCGTCGATTGCCGCATAGGCGCGTGCGCTCCGCGCAGTTGCGTGATCCGCGTTTTCCAGCACGAGAAAGACGCCGCCGGTGCCAGTCACGATGCCGCCGCCTTCCGAGCCTTCACGCTGCCAGAGCGGAGCCCAGCCGTCGGTTTTCAGCAGGCCGCCAAGCTCATAGCCAAGCAACATGTCCGGATGCTCGGAATTGTAGGACGCGCCAACGAGAATGTGGGTGCTCTGTCCGGAACGAATGCGTGCGACGGCTGTTTCAATCGCCGAGATGCCGGAACCTTCCTCGCCCATGAATGTGCGGGAAGAGCCGGTAACCTTATGCACGATCGAGATGTTGCCGGCACCGAGATTCGAAAGCTGCGCGAGGAAGAGCGTGGGGCGCAGATCGGTGGAAAGCTTTGCGTTGAGCATGACACCGCGCTCGTTCGCGGTGCGACCTTCTGTCAGGATTTGCGTGTCAACCTCGACGTCGCGCTCCCCGCCGCCAGCGGCGACGATCATGTCCATCGTGGCGCACAGCGCCTCGTCGTCCTTGACGCCTGCGTCCTGCAGGGCGAGACCGGCGGTATAGGTGCCGAGCCTCTGCCATGTCTCCATCTGCCGCTGGTCGCTGCGCTTTGGAATTTGCAGATTCCAGTCGATCTCCGGTGCCGGATGGACGGTATAGGGCGCAAAACGCTCGCTATCGACATTTGGTCGACCGCCAGAGTTCAGCGCGCTCCAATGCGCTTCAATTCCCTCTCCCAGCGAGGAGAGGAGCCCGATACCGGTGATGACGACTTTATTGTTCTGCATGGGTGTCAAAGCGCTGTTCGTGGCGCGTCAGCCTTTCGGATTCAGGCCTGCTTGGCCGCAACAAGTTCATCGATCTTCGCGCAAAGGTTCTTCAGCACGAAATATTCTTCCGTCGGAGCCTTGCCGTCGTTCACATCCTGCGTCCACTTTTCGAGCGGAATCTTGATGCCGAAAGCCTTGTCGATCGCAAAAACGATATCCAGGAAATCGAGGCTGTCGATGCCCAGATCGTCGATCGTGTGACTTTCAGGCGTAATCGTTTCGCGATCAATTTCGCTGGTTTCAGCGATAATATCGGCAACCTTGTCGAATGTTGAGGACAATGTCGTTTCCTTTGTTCCTATAAACTGTGGTCGGCAGAATTGATTTGTTTCGCCGGTGTTTAGCGTTTTTCGCGAATAAGGGGAAGACCGAAATCCGGTCGAACCATTTCAGTCTGGACCGGCTCCCTGTAAACTCACTGGTTTCAGTGGAAAATGATGCGGCCAGAAATCTCCAGTTCTTCGCCATTCGGCTTTGATCGGACCAGTATTGCTTCGCCCTCTCGCGGAGTGATTCCGGTCAACGCGGTGATATTGTTGCCATGTGTGACCAAAACAAGGTTTCCGGGCCCCCTGAAACCGGAAATCACCTTCCTGACCTCATCGGTCTGCGTTGCTTCTTTGCTTGAACCGGCTGCCGTGGCGTTAAGCGAGGGCAGAGTTTCTGATTTCGGCGAGCGGAAGGTGAAACGGGCCGTCTCGACCGCACTGCACCATTGGCTTGTGAAAATTTTTGTTACGCGAATGCCGCGTGACGCTATTCGAGCGCCCATTCGCTGGGCCTGCTGGCGTCCGCGATCCGTCAAGCTGTCCCCTGTCGTGCAGTCGCCAGCGGCAAAATCATCAGGATTTTCCGAATCCACGGATTGCTGGCTGCGGATCAGGAGCACAAATCCGCCTTGCCCGAGCTTGCTCCACGCTGCCTCGGTAGCCTGCGCAGGAAAATTTCCGGCAATCATCACGATCGCAATTGCAATGAGTGCTGGGACTATCCGGTTTAAAAAGCTGCACATTGTTTTTCTTTATGGGAAATCGGGTGATGTGCGGCAAGTGAAAATTAAAGGCCGGGTTGGGCGCAGGTCAACTTGCATCCGGCCGCAATGCAACATAATCCGTATTCATGGGCCTTCATGAAACAATCCTGACAATTTTTGGCGTGATCGCGATTGGCTACGGCGCAGCCTGTTTCCGGTTGCTGAAGGAGGCGGTCGGCGATGGGCTCTCGGACTTCGTCTTCGTCATCGCGGCGCCAATTTTGCTGTTCAAGACCATCGTGTCAGCCGATTTTCACGGAACGGTGCCGTGGGCTCTCTGGATCGCCTATTTCAGCGGTGTTGTGGTGACCTGGGCGGTTTCGCACATCGCAATTCGCCTGATATTCGGCCGTGACAGGCGCGCTGGCGTGGTTGCCGGTGTTTCCGGCTCCTTTTCAAATCTGGTGTTCCTTGGGTTGCCGATCATGATGGGCGCTTTCGGAAACAATGGATTTGCAGTGCTTACGCTGATCATAGCGATCCATTTGCCGATCATGATGGGGGCGTCGATCACGCTTTACGAGTGGGCCTTGCGGCGCGACGGCATGGCCGACAACGCGCACGGCGCGGCGAGCGTCGTATTTTCGTTCTTCAACAGCCTGCTGCGCAATCCGCTTATCATAGGCATTGTCCTCGGTTGGATGTGGCGGTTTGGCGGATTGCCCATACCGCGATTTGCCGATCACCTTATCAATATGCTGGCGGCGATCGCCGGGCCGGTGGCGCTGTTCGCCATGGGGATGGGACTGAGGAAGTTTGGCGTTTCCGGCAATGTCAAAGCCTCGCTGGTCCTTTCCGCGATCAAACTTCTGGTCATGCCCGCGGTGGTGATGGCTTCGGTATGGTTCCTGAATGTGGCGCCTCTGGCGGCGCAGGTGGCGGTGACGGCCGCGGCGCTGCCCGCTGGTGTCAATTCCTATCTGATTGCCACCCGCTTCGGGACAGGACAGGCGCTTGCCTCGAATTCCATGGTGCTGGGCACTGCTTTCTCGGCCATCACGATGACGTTCTGGATTTCACTGGCGCTGAAGGTTTTCGGTTAAACGGGGCCATCTCGTTTTCCTGTGCAACGGCTGTTGCCCGCTTTGAAGAAATGGAGCAAGCTGCCACAACTTCCCAAGCGGAAGGCTCCCCGGACGCCGAGGCCAGACAATTAGGATTTGCCTGACTCTTTCGTTCGAGCGCCATAGCGGGCCTTCCGGAGGGAATCTGAAAAGGATCGCGGCGGGCTTCGAGCAAGCCCAGTGAAAGGACATCGGGTATGCTTCAGAAATCCAGTCAGTTCATGAAACAGGCCAATCTCATCAATGGTGAGTGGGTTGGAGCGGATTCAGGCGAGACGATCGACGTGATCAATCCTGCGACTGGCCTTGTCATCGGCACCATTCCGAAATCCGGCAAGGCGGAAACGCAGCGCGCCATCGATGCGGCGGCCGAAGCGTTCAAGTCCTGGCGGAAGACGTCTGTTCTGGAGCGCTCAAAACTGATGCGCAAACTGCACGACGCGATCATGGACAATCAGGACGCCCTGGCCGAACTGCTGACGCTCGAACAAGGGAAGTCGCTGACGGAATCCAAAGGCGAGGTCGGCATGTCCGCAGCCTATGTGCTCTGGTATGCGGAAGAGGCGCGCCGCGTCTATGGCGACATCGTGCCGTCGCCCTGGGCGGATCGGCGCATCCTCGTCACCAAAGAGCCGGTGGGCGTCATCGGCGCCATCACGCCATGGAATTTCCCTTCGTCCATGCTGGCCCGCAAGATTGGCCCCGCGCTCGCCTCCGGCTGCACCGCCGTGGTCAAGCCCGCGACGCAAACCCCTTATTCCGGTCTGGCGTGGGGTGCGTTGTGCGAAGAGGTGGGTATTCCGAAGGGTGTCGTGAACATCGTCACCGGGGCGGCTTCTGAAATCGGCGGCGAGTTGACGCGCAATCCGCTGGTCCGCAAGATCACATTCACCGGTTCGACGGAAATCGGCAAGCTGCTGATCAAGCAGTCTGCCAGCACAGTCAAAAAGGTGTCGATGGAGCTTGGAGGCAACGCGCCATTTATTGTCTTTGACGATGCCGATATCGACAGGGCGGTTGAAGGGGCTATTGCATCGAAGTTCCGCAACTCGGGCCAAACCTGTGTCTGCACGAATCGTTTCTTCGTCCAGTCGAAGATCTACAACAAATTTGTCGAGAAATTTGCCGAGGCGACCGAGAATCTCAAGGTCGGCAACGGTCTTGAGGCCGGCACTCAACAGGGGCCGCTGATCGATGAGAAGGCGATTGAAAAGGTCGAGGAATTTATCGAAGACGCCACCAGAAAGGGTGGGCGTATCGTCACCGGCGGCAAGCGCCACACGCTGGGCGGAAGCTTTTTCGAGCCTACCGTGATCGCGGACGCCAAGCAGCGCATGCGCTTCACCAGGGAAGAGATTTTCGGGCCAATCGCACCGGTTTACAAGTTCAAGACCGAGGAAGAAGCCATCGAACTTGCCAATGCGACGGAATTCGGCCTCGCCTGCTATTTCTACACGCAGGACCTCGGGCGCGCGTTCCGCGTCAGCGAGGCGCTGAAATACGGCATGGTCGGGGTTAACGAAGGGGTGATCACGACGGTTGAAGCGCCGTTTGGCGGTGTCAAGGAATCGGGACTTGGCAAGGAAGGCGGTCATCAGGGAATAGACGACTATCTCGATACCAAATATGTCTGCGTCGGCGGTCTGGGGCTCTAGAAACAAAAATGACATCGGAAATATTCGGCCATACCGAAAACGGCGAGGCTGTTCATCGCCTCACCATTGTCGGCGGAGGGCTTACCGCGAAGATTCTGACGTGGGGTGCGGTCGTTCAGGATTTGCGCCTTCAAGACCATGACGCTCCCCTTGTCCTCGGCTACCGGGATTTCGCGGACTACCCGAAATATTCACCATGCCTCGGGGCCATTCCCGGACGTTCCGCCAACCGCATCCGCAACGGCCGCATCACGCTCGACGGGAAGACGTATCAACTCGACTGCAATTTTCAGGGCGCCCACAATTTGCATGGCGGGACGGACGGGACCCACAAGAAAATATGGGAAGTGGTTGCGCTCGGGCGAGATTATGCGGCGCTAACTCTCGATCTGCCGGATGGTCATATGGGCTTTCCGGGACGGTTGAGCATTCGATGCACCTACATGTTGCAACCAGGCGGCGTGCTGGCGGTTCGCGTCGATAGCGTGAGCGACAAGACCACCATCTGCAACCTGACCCATCATAGCTACTTCAATCTTGATGATGGCGGGCTGACGGACATTCTCGATCATCAGTTGATGATTGGCGCCGACGCCTATTTGCCGGTGGATGAAGCGCTCATTCCCGACGGGCGGACATTGCCGGTTCAGGGATCAACGCATGATTTTCGGCAGTTCAGGCCCATTCGGCTGGAGCACAACGGCAAGCAGGTCATTTACGATAATAATTACTGCCTCTCCGCCGCCCGCGTCCCGATGCGCTGGTGCGCGACGGCAAAAGGCGCTCAATCGGGCGTTCAACTCGATGTGCTGACCACCGAACCGGGCCTGCAATTCTATGCGGGCAATACGGTCGCCCGTCCGGCGGCCGGCCTTACCGGGCAGCCTTACGAAGCCTATGCCGGATTTTGCCTCGAAGCGCAGGTGTGGCCGGATTCACCCAATCATCCCTATTTCCCGCAAGCTGTCCTCCACGCCGGGGAGGGATACACGCAGGAAACCCAGTATCGTTTCAGCAAGAACTGATCAGGCGTCAAAGGCGCGTCGGGCCTCCGCCATCGGGGCGAGTGCGCCATGGATTTCCACAACGCGGGCCGCGACCTTGTGAGCGCGTTTGGCAGCCTCTATCGGCATCAGCCCGTTCAGTCGCGCCGAAAGATAAGCGCCGTTGAAACTGTCGCCAGCACCCGTCGTATCGACGGCTGCGGCTTTTGCCGCTGCGACGCTCGCAGCCTCACCCTCAGCGACGACCAGCGCGGGTTCGGTTCCGTCTTTTACGACGATTTCGCCGACGCCGTAGCGACCAATGCGCAACGCCGTATGCTCCGGCATTTCGTCGCCAAAGAGATCCTTCTCATCAGGGAAGGTGGGGAGTGCGATATCGGTGATCCGCATTGCCGCTTCGAGCGCCGCGTGCGCAACGTCCTGATTGTCCCAAAGTCTCGCCCGATAGTTGGGATCGAAAGCAATTTTTGACCCGCTGTTTTTCGCCTCATCGAGGGCATGCAACAGTGTCGTCCTGTTTTCAGGCGTAAGGATCGCGAGCGTGATGCCGGAGAAATAGATTATCTCACGATTGGCGAGGCTCTCCCGCAAAGCTGCGGGATCTGACGCGAGCTGCCGTGCTGCGGCCTCGCTGCGCCAATAGGTGAAAGAGCGCTCCGCACCTTGCAGAGAAATGGCATAAAGCCCCGGCTTGGCCCCGGATACGATGGGACTGCGGGCTATTCCAATGCCGTTCTCCTCGAAAAATGAACGCTGCTTCAGGGAGAAGGGATCATCGCCAAACGCACTCACATAGTCGACCGGATAGGCATTGTCCGTCAAGGCGCGAACATACCAGGTCGTGTTCAGCGTATCGCCAGCGAAACCCATGCGCCATCGGTCACCATCCGCACCGGACAGTTCGATCATGCATTCGCCAATACTTGCAAACCCGCGCATTCGGCCACCTTCCTCCGTCTAGACGTCGATGGCTCATTCAATGGAAATAGCCCCGCGGTCAAGGGAGAATACCGTTTGGGACGGAATGAATGGCCGGGTATCGGTGATTTTCCTTTTATTCCTTGCCAAGCCATATTCAGCCGTTATGCGATAGTGCTCGAAATGGGGGAATCGTTTGATGCGCTATGCTGTTTATTTCACACCCGTTCAGCACGATCCGTTGCAACGGCTCGCTGCACGATGGCTGGGCCGCAACGCGTTCAGCAACAAGGAAACGGAAAGGCCGGCCATCAACGGAATGACGATAGCCGATATCGTGCCGTGGACGCACGATCCGCAACGCTATGGCTTTCACGCCACGATGAAAGCGCCATTTCACCTTGCGGAGGGCGCTGAGGAAAGCGAAATGCTGCGCGCCCTGATGCATTTCACGTCGCGCATCGACGGCGTTACGATCCCGCGCCTGAAGGTTGCCGCTCTTGGCCGTTTCTTCGCCCTGGTGCCTGATGCGCCGGTTCCGGCGCTCAATCAACTCGCGAACGACGTGGTGGTGGCCCTGGACCGGTTCCGCGCGCCGCCGACCGAGACGGAAATCGCCAGACGGAAGCCGGAAACCATGAAGCCCGTTCATCTGCGCAATCTGGAACAATGGGGATATCCTTACGTCTTTGAAGAATTCCGGTTCCACATGACATTGACGGGTCCGGTTCCCGAAAAGGATCACGCAAGGATGCATGATGTGTTGAATGAATTGTTTTCTCCATTGCTGCAATCGCCTGTCGAGATCGACAATCTCGCGCTTTTCGTCGAGGCGGAACCGGGATCGCCATTCGAGGTCCATTCCTTGCATCCACTCGGCGGCGTGACCCGGAAAGCGGCGATCTGACATGAGTGCCGAAACAGTCATCAGCAATGCGACGATCGTTCTTGAAGATGAGGTTATTCATGGATCGGTGCTGATTCGGGATGGCCTTGTGGCCGACATCACCTCCGGAAACAGCCGCGCTGGCGAGGATTTCGAAGGCGACTATCTGATACCCGGCCTGATCGAGCTTCATACCGATCATCTGGAAGGCCATTTTGCCCCCAGGCCGCGTGTGCGCTGGAATCCGATCGCCGCGGTTCTGGCGCATGACGCGCAGATTTCGACGTCCGGGATCACGACTGTTTTCGATGCGCTGCGCGTCGGGCTCGACGAGGGGTCCGAAACCAACGTCGATGACATGAGGGAACTTGCGGGCGCGATAGAGAGCAGCGTCCGTAACAACCGTTTGCGCGCCGATCATTTCATTCATCTGCGATGCGAGGTATCCGCTCCCGACTGTCTGGAAGCCTTTTCATATTTCGACGATAACACGCGGGTCCGGCTCGCGTCGCTCATGGACCATGCGCCGGGGCAGCGGCAGTTCGTCAATATCGAGGCCTATAAGGCTTACCATCTGAAAAAGTTCAAATTTTCAGAAGAAAAATTTCTTGAATATTGTGAAATCCGAATGGCGCAATCTGTGCGACATTCGGCCATGAACAGGCTGGCGATTTCAAATGCCTGCCAGGCGCGCGGCATTGTGCTTGCCAGCCACGACGACGCCACCGAGGCGCATGTCGAAGAGGCGATAGAGCAAGGTATCCGCGTTGCCGAATTTCCGACGACGTTGCAGGCTGCGGCTGCATCAAGAAAGGCCGGCCTCTCCGTGCTTATGGGAGCCCCGAATGTTGTGCGCGGCGGGTCGCATTCGGGCAATGTTTCCGCCCGGTCACTGGCCGAGGAAGGTTATCTGGATATTCTTTCCTCCGACTATATTCCTTTCAGCCTGATCCAATCCGTCTTTTTCCTCAGTGAAGTGGTTGACGGCATATCCTTGCCGCAAGCCGTCAGGTTTGCTTCGCTCAACCCCGCACGTGCAACGGGACTTCCTGATCGCGGCGTGATCGCGCCGGGCAAGCGCGCCGACCTTGTCCGTGTCCGGGTGGACGAACATGTTCCAATCGTGCGGACAGTCTGGCGAGAAGGGCAACGGGTGGTATGACCGAGGAGAAACGCGGCGGCGTGTTTGTCGCTGTTGTCGGTCCGAGCGGCGCTGGCAAGGATGCAATCATCGATTACGCCCGGCAGCGGCTTCAATCCAGATCAGGGCTTCACTTTGCCCGTCGGGTTGTCACGCGGACCTCCGTTGAGGGGGCGGAAGATCATGATTCGATGTCCGATGAAGCGTTCGTTCAAGCTATCGAGCAGGGCAAGTTCTGCTTTCACTGGAAAGCCCATGGGCTGTACTACGGGCTGCCTGTGTCGCTGGATGATTTGATCGGAAACGGCGATGTCGTCATCGCCAACCTGTCGCGGATGGTCCTGCCGGAACTCCATCGGGTTTACCGCAATGTTGTGGAAGTTCACGTTATGGCTTCGAGCGCAGTGCTTGCGGAACGGCTGGCATCGCGAGGACGCGAAAGCCGGGAATCGATCGGCCGGCGGCTTGAGCGTGCGGCTGCATGTGATCCGCCGGGGGCGCACGCCGTTGTGCTGGACAATTCGGGGCGACTGGAGGTTGCCGGTGACCGGTTCGTCGCCATTCTGGAAAAAGCCAGGTGCAGGAATCCCTGAAGCGCCGCGCGTTGGCAGGCGTTTTGGCCGTTCTTAGCTTTTACCGAGCCATGTCTGCTGAACGGTCCAGGCAATAGCGAGCGTTGTCGCGCCAATAAACATGCCGGTAAAACCCCAGGCGGCCAGCCCGCCGATCACGCCGATGAACAGCACCAGAACCGGTAGCTGGCCGCTACGCGCAATGAGCATGGGCTTGATGATATTGTCCGATCCCATGAGAGCGACAACACCCCATGCAATCGTGAAAATTGCCCAGCCCGTTTGACCCTCTGAACCAAGCCAGATAGCAACCGGCAGCCAAACCAGAAGTGGGCCGATCTGGATAATAGCGAGGAAAAACGTCACTGCCGCCAAGGCACCGGCACCCGGAACACCGGCGATGGCGAAACCAAACCATGCGAGCGCCGTCTCCAGCACAGCCGTTCCAATCACGCCGATCGCGACGCCCCTTATGGCCCTCCCTGCGGCTTCCAGCAAGTCGTTTCCTTTTGGGCCAATGATGCGTTCGATAATGGCGGAAACATATCCGAGTATCCGGGCGCGAGAAACATGAAACATCGCGGCCACGATAATGCCCAGAAAAATTTCGACGATCGCTATCAGAAATCCCGTTCCAAGGTCCAGCAACCAGCGCCCCGCTGCTGCCAGTTGGGGTTGATAGCGTTGCAACAGGGCCAGGTCGTCGCGCTGCAGCTCCTGCCATAGTCCAGTCGCCTTCGTTCCGAGCAGCGGGAGAGTTGATATCCAGTCAGGCAGGTCGGGGATGCGCTGATTGCCGGTCGAATCGAGCCATGCCTCGACGGTGTGCATATGGTCGGCAAGCGAGAAACTGAGGTAGACCAGCGGCAAAATCATGATAATCGCGGCAATTGTTGCGAATATCACCGCAGCCAGACGACGCCTGCCGTTCAGCAGGTGGACTATTTCATCATATTTCCCCGCTGTGGCGGTCGCCAGAATCACCGCATAGGTCAATACGCCGACAAACGGCAACAGCACCCGGAAGGTAGCACCCAACAGCACGAACACGAGCAACAATGCCAGCACTGTCTCGATGATGTACTGGCGCTGACCGTTTTCACTCTGCATTTCCTGCATGATGGCGCCTCTCAGTCTGGACCGGAAATCATTTCAGCCTTCCCGGCCGGAACGCATATATCCATATCTGCGGCGGGAAAAACATTTCGGGCCGCACGTCCGTGTTTCAAGGGTTCGCACTATTGTGATGCGGCGTGCCTCGCGAAAACCAGAGTATCTCGGAGACCTTGAAGAGAAATGCTGTGGTCCAACCGAACAGCAGGATTCCGTTCACGCCTTCGACAGCGCTGACAAGCCGCCACTCCTCGGACAGAGTTATGTCGCCATAACCGATTGTGGCGAAGGTAATCGCTGAGAAATAGGCGGCTTCCGGAAAATTCCGCAATTCGCCAGCCAGCCGGTAAGCTGCCGCCCACATCAAGATCTCGACCATATGTGCGATCACGAAACCGATGACGAAAAAGCAACTGATTCCCAGTCGCGAGAATGCGCCCAGTTCCCTGCTGGCGTTGATGGCCCCCCGTCCCATGCGAAACAGCAGTAACACCGCCGCACCGTGAATAACGATTGTAGTGAGCAGTACACCAGTCGCCGTGACAATCTGTAACAACATCTTTGCCCGTCCCCTCGGGACTCATAACAAATGCAGTTATAGGGCATGTATGACACGTCCATCGTGATGATAGCACAGCTCAAACCGTTTGCACGATAGGTGCGCTGAACTGTCAAGCATGCGGACTCGGTCGAGCGCTTCTTCGGTCAAGCACGGGCTGCTCATTTTCGATCAAGGGCTTTGGTGTCGTGATGGACAATTTTGCCTTCGCGCTTTATCAGTATCCGCGCAGTATGGCAGAACGCGCCATCTTTCCGCTTCCTTGATACAATAGTGCCCACGGTCCGGCATTGCAGTGCTGAACACGCGGAAATGGGTCAGGATTGACACAAAACGCGATAGAACGAGACGATTGGCGAAATGACACAAGTGATTGAAAAAGCAAAATTATATAGCGATTTCAATGCTGTGAGGTTTAGCATCGCCCCTATGATGGACTGGACAGATCGTCATTGTCGTTTTTTTCACCGCCAACTGACCGGCAAGGCGCTGCTCTATACGGAAATGGTGGTGGCTGACGCGGCTATTCACGGCAACCGCGACCGTCTGCTCGGGTTTTCCGATGCGGAGCAACCACTTGCGCTGCAACTCGGTGGCTCCGATCCTTTTAAACTGGCGGCAGCGGCTCGTATTGGGGCGGAGCAGGGCTACCGCGAAATCAACCTGAATGTTGGATGCCCGTCGGACCGCGTTCAGTCCGGCACGTTCGGGGCCTGCCTGATGAAAACGCCGGAACAGGTTGGCGAGTGCGTCGAGGCCATGAAGCAGGTCGTCGATATTCCGGTGACGGTCAAATGCCGTATAGGCGTGGACGATCAGGATACGGAAGCGGCGCTGAACGATCTCGCCGGAACAGTTTGGGACGCTGGTTGCGATGCGCTCTGGGTTCACGCGCGAAAGGCATGGCTTGAGGGGCTTTCGCCCAAGGAGAACAGGGACATTCCGCCGCTTGATTACGAACGCGTCTATCGTCTGAAGAAGCAAAACCAGAATCGATTCATAGGGATCAATGGCGGTATTCAGACATTGGATGAGGCGAGGGAGCATCTTCATCATCTCGATGGCGTCATGGTTGGCCGCGCGGCCTATCACACGCCCGGAATGCTTATGGATGTCGACAAAGTTATTTACGGGGACGAAGGCACGGGAGCCGATCTGCCCGGCGTTATCGACGTTATGTGCCGGTATGCGGACTGGCATATCGGGCAGGGCGGGCGGCTCGCTCATGTGACGCGGCATATGGTTGGCCTGTTTCACGGTGTCGCCGGCGCGCGTCGCTGGCGGCAGATCCTTTCGATCGAAGCTCCGAAAACAGGGGCCGATAGCAATGTTATCCGCATGGCCTATGAAGCGGTGCGCGAAGGCCAGGAAGCAGAAGCCGCTTGAGCCTCTGTTTCGCCAAAAAAGTTGAAGCTTTGATCCCGATCCAGTTGCGGCTGCATTGACAAGAGCTGCCGCGCAGCGTCTGTTCGGCATTTTCCATTCGGATCGTTCAATCCGGAAATCCAGCGAGAGGCACGATGCTTACAGGCGCTTTATCAAATGGCGAACTCATTTATTTTGCTGTTTATCTTGCAATTGGCGGTGTGATTTCAGGCGTTCTGGCCGGGCTTTTCGGCATCGGCGGCGGCGCCATCCTCGTTCCCGTCTTCTATCAGGTGTTTGGCCTGCTCGGCGTCGACGAATCCGTCCGGATGCATATTGCCGTCGGTTCTTCGCTGGCGATTATCTTACCGACGGCGATCACCTCCTATCGCGCTCACAGCAAGCGCGGTGCCGTCGATAAGGAACTGCTGAAAAGCTACACTTTCGCGGTTCCCGCCGGTGTGGTTCTTGCATCGCTGACGGCAGCCTATATTTCGAGTGGTGGCCTGCGGATTGTTTTCGCCGTTCTGACGCTTCTCATCGGCCTGCGCCTGCTGTTCAATCGTGAAAGCTGGCGGCTCGGGAATGACATTCCGGCCAACCCATTGCGCGGGATGATCGGCGGCGCCATCGGCTTTTTCTCAACCTTGATGGGGATCGGCGGGGGCGCCTTGAACAACGCCTTCATGACGGTTTACGGCCGTCCCATGCTGCAAGCCGTCGCCACGTCGTCAGGTGTTGGCGTGCTGATCGCCATTCCGGGTATATTCGGCTATATGTGGGCCGGTTGGGGTAATCCGTATCTGCCGCCGCTTTCGACCGGATTTATCAACTGGCTGGCCGTTGCGCTGATTATCCCGCTGACGCTGATCTTCGCGCCCTTCGGCGTGAAACTGGCGCATGCGCTGCCGCGGCGAAAGCTGGAACTCGGTTTCGCGTTTTTCATGCTTTTCGTTTCCGCGCGGTTCTTCGTGAGCCTGTTGTAGGTACGGTCTGTCAGTCGGTCAGGATCAATTGATCGCCCGCAACGGAAAAACTGCTGAGCGTTTCGAGAAAATTCATCCCCAGCAGACTGCCGGTCAGGAGTCCTTCCTGAACCACCATCGCGCGGACGCCGTGCCGCTCGATATCGCCGATTTTCAACTGGTCGAGCCGTACCAGAGCGGCTTGCGCCGTTCCATTGGCGGTATAGACGGGCGCTGTGTAGGACAATTTCTCCGGATCGAGCCCCGCCTTTCGCGCATCTGAAGCCGACAGGACGACGGATGACGCGCCGGTATCGATCATGAAGTTCACCGATGCACCGTTCACCCGGCCCGAAACCTCGAAATGGCCACTGCGTGATTTTTCCAGCGCGACCGTTACACGGCCTTCATTGTTGCGGCTGGATATGGGACTGCCGGGGATCAGCCCGGCGGTGATGCGGTTTGCAGCCTCCTGCAATTCAAACCGATACTGATAGCCCGCGACGAGAGCCAGAATAATCATGACCCAGATCGCCAGATTGCGGACAAAGTCGCCCAGCGGAATCCCCGAGCCCAGTATGACGGCGCCGAGCACAAGCCCCCAGATACTGTAATAGGCCGCTTCGGCGAAAGCGTCATTCGTCATGCCGAGGGTTGTGCCGCTGCCGTCATTGGCGATGAGCAGCAATATGACTCCGCCGATCAAGGCAATAATGATCCAGAACAGCCGTCCCATCAGGCGTCTCCTACTTCACGTTCCTGTTCCAGGTGCATCCGCGTTCGCCGTGTCTCACGGCGCGGTTTGCGCTCGATTGTCTCAAGTCGCGCTGGCAACTCATCCATCACTTCACGCCGTTCGTCAGGGGGCATCACGGTCCAGGCCGCGATTTCATCGCGCGTACGCCCGCAACCGAAACAGTATCCGGTTTTCAGATCGATAGAGCAAACCAGGGTGCAGGGCGACTCGATCATGCGTTCTCCAAAGGCGTTCATGACAGATCTGGTAGCATCAGAGCGTAATCACAAGGCCCGCGAGGAGCGACAATGCTGCAATTTGCTGCGCCGCGCCAAGGGTGTCGCCCGTCTGACCGCCAATTTTATCCCGACAAAGGACGGAAAAGCCCGCTATCGCGAATGCGCAAAGGATGATCGGCATGAGAAAACCAAAGATGCCGCCAGTCAGCAGGTAGGTGACGAAAAGACTGGCGAGGCCAAATCCCAGAGCCCAATGACAGGCTGCCTCGTCGGGCGTTCCCGCCTGATCTGCCGTTCCACCGGGCCGGACGTTGGGAGCCGTCTGCCAGAACCAGACCATCGCGGCGCGGCTTGCGGCTTCCGTGCCAAATATCGTCAGGACGCCGTAAAACGGGCTTGTCCGCTCGATGATTGCCGCTAGCAGCGCGGCCCTCAAGACAACCGAAAAAATCAGCGACAGGGCTCCGAATGTCCCGATTCGCGAATCTTTCATGATATCCAGCCGTCTTTCATGGGTCGAGCCGCCATAAAAACCGTCCGCGACATCCGACAATCCGTCTTCATGCAGCGCGCCGGTCACGATGATCAGTGCCGCAACAGAAAGCAGACCAGCAATGAGGGCCGGAAGTTTCAGCGCGGTAGCTATGAGCAGGATAAGGCATGCTGGCAGCGCGATAACGAGACCTGCGAGCGGAAACGCACGGGCGGTGTCGGCGACCCTGTGATCGCCCGGACCGAACCATCGATTGGAGACGGGAAGGCGCGAGAGGAAGGACAGCGCCTGCATGGTCGTGGGTAGCAAGTCATCTTTGAAATCGTCCGGTTTCCGCATTTGTCTCACTTTTATGTTGTCCTGCGGCGAGAAGTATCGCTGCGCGGCATTGGCGTTTCCAGCTTCAAAGCTTATAGGACGCTCTTGAAGAAAAATACCAAGCAACTGCCTGAATAACGAGGATAGTTTCGTGACCACTGGCCTGCCTTTTGATGATTTTCGCGTTTTGATCGACACTCTCCCCGGACCCGATGAGCGAGCGACCGAAATCGTGCGCAAGCGCGACAAAACCTTGACCAAGCCTGCCGGTTCGCTCGGACGTCTTGAAGAGATTGCGGAGTGGCTTGCGGCCTGGTCGGGCCGGTCCCCGCCACAGGTCGTGCGTCCGCTTGTTGCCGTCTTTGCGGGCAATCACGGTGTTGTTGAAAAGGGAGTGTCGCCCTATCCGGCAAGCGTGACCGCGCAGATGGTGGAAAATTTTGCTGCGGGTGGCGCGGCGATCAACCAGCTCTGCATCGCCAATGACCTTGGCCTGAAAGTTTTCGATCTCGCGCTCGACTATCCCACGGGAGACATTACAGAAGAGGCGGCAATGGACGAACGAACCTGCGCCGCGACGATGGCGTTTGGCATGGAGTCCATTGCTGGCGGCACCGATCTGCTCTGTATTGGCGAGATGGGCATAGGCAACACGACTGTTGCCGCGGCCATAGCGAACGGTCTTTATGGCGGTGACGCGGAGGATTGGGTCGGACCGGGGACGGGCAGCGATCATGCGGGCATGGAGCGCAAGGCTTTTGCAGTCCGTCAGGCGGTAGAGCTGCATAGCTCGCATCTGAAGGATCCGCTTGAGCTTCTGAGGCGTCTTGGCGGACGCGAAATTGCCGCCACGGCGGGCGCGATCCTTGCTGCCCGCGTGGAAAAGATACCCGTCATCATAGATGGGTTTGTCGCCACATCCGCAGCCGCGATCCTTCATCGCGCCAACCCCGAGGCGCTGGATCACTGCCTTATCGGCCATGTCTCGGCGGAACCCGGTCACCGGAAAATGGTGGAGCAACTGGGCAAGAAGCCGCTGCTTGATCTTGGCATGCGGCTGGGCGAGGGGACGGGTGCCGCTCTGGCAGCAGGCATCGTCAAGGCTGCCGCATTGTGTCATAGCGGCATGGCCACGTTCGAGCAGGCTGGCGTCAGCGAAAAGGACTGAGCGGAAAACTTCCGCGCATACAAAAAAGGCCGGCTCTACAGCCGGCCTTTTTTGTTGGGCTTTACCGGTTCTGGGCGTAAGGGTCCGCTAGAATTCGCGTCCCAGTTTGGCGTCGACAGAATATCTGTTTCCGCCCTTGATCATGAAGAACAGGAAGATAGCCGTCCACAGGACCGATTTTTCTGCACCGGACCAGCCTTGTCCGAGAACAACCCAGTGAAAATAGACTGTAACCGCAACGACGAAGGTTGCGGCAGCGGCGAATGGGCGTGTCAGAAAGCCGAGCGCAATGGCTATACCGCCAAAAAACTCGGTGATTGCCAGCAGAACGGCCCAGAAAGCGCCGGGATAGAAGCCAAGGCCCTCTACCATTTCGCTCGCACCGAGCGGGTTCAGGATTTTGCCGTAGCCGTGTGTGACAAGTGCGAGGCCAGCGACCACCCGAAGAAGCGTTTCTGCCAGATCACCAAGGCTGGAATAGATGGTGCCGAGCGCCGGAATGATCAGGCGGCGGTTAGCGGCATTGGTGGTATCGGTCACGAGAATTCTCCTGCGGTGATTGTAAATGCGTTGGCAGTGCATGCCCACGAATGACCAATCCTGCAAATAAATTCAGCGTGAGCGAAAATTTATGCTTCAGTCCCGCTCGCCTCAGGCGGCATAGGCTGTTTCCTTCAGCTTGCGGGTCCGCGCTGTCTTGTCGACCACGCGGGAGGCCGGGAAGGTTGCCAGCGTTTCAGTGCCTTCACGCATCTTGGAGCGGATATGAAATTCCCCGCCATGCATTTTGACAAGAGCCTGAACGATCGGCAAACCGAGGCCCGCGCCTTGCTCGGCGCTCTTGATGGCGATGGAACCCTGCCCGAAGGCCGAAAGCACGACCGGAATTTCGTCCGGCGGAATGCCGGGGCCGTTGTCCTTGATGGCGACATATTGACCGCCGCCCGCCGTCCAGCCAAGCTTGACCCGTATTTCGCCACCGCCCGGTGTAAATTTGACGGCATTGGAGAGCAGGTTGAGCAGGATCTGGCGTATCGCCCGCTCATCGCACAGCAGCCGCGCCAGATCGCTTTCGAAATCCGCGATTATCGTGACGCCTTTGCCGCGCGCCTTGAGTTGCATCATGTTGATGCATTCATCGGCAATGTCGGGCAGGTAGACAGAGACCTCATTGACAACATAGCGACCAGCCTCGACCCTGCTCAGATCCAGAATCTCGTTGATCAGATCAAGCAGATGCCGCCCGGAATTGTGAATGTCCCTTGCGTATTCACGATAGGTTTCGTTCTGGATGGGGCCTAGAACTTCCTTTGAAAGCACCTCGGAAAACCCCAAAATCGCGTTCAGCGGAGTTCTCAGTTCGTGGCTCATCGAAGCGAGAAACCGTGATTTGGCAAGGTTTGCCTCTTCCGCCCGGTGACGCGCTTCGTCCGACATGGACTTTGCCGTTTCCAGATCGGCTATCAGCGCTTCCTTTTCCGCGCGCTGCGCCAATGCCATTGTCTGGAACAGATTGAAACGCGATGCGACGAACGAGAAGAGGATGAGACAACCGGCCAGAAATGCCATCATCGCCGCCGTGAGAGGCTGGCTCGCTGTCTGGAGGTTGACGATCGCATAGGCGCCCACGGGCAGGCTGAACGTTGCTAGCGTGGCTTCCCTGAGGGTGGAAAAGGTCAGGGCCGTGCCCGCGATCGCGACCGTCAGGACAATCGCCTGCAATGCGGGAAACAAATTGGTGCCGCAGTCGGGACAACTGGTTGCCACGAGGTAAGTCCAGCTCGATCCTGTCAGGAGGTGAGCCGAAAGAAAAAGAGATCTCCAACGGGCGGGATCGATCTTTTCCGGATTGGAGCGTCTGAATTTTTCGGCGACGGCCGCGAGCGTTCCGTAGCTTGCGCAGATCGCCAGAATCCAGATGACGGCCTGATGTTTCAAACCAAGCTGGAACGCCGCGCCTGCGAGGCCGAGGGTCAGGATGAAAATGAATGGAAACGAACGGACAATCGAATGTGCATGCATTTGCAGCAGTTCGCCGTCGAAGTCGCCTGTGCCGCTTTGTTCGGACAGGCGGGTCCGGGCGGCACGGACGACATGGGACAAGTCCCTGTTTCGAGGGAGCTTTCGGCGGTCTACAACGATTTTATCGGCAGCGATGATCTCGCTTGACGCCATGTTTTCGTTCCAGCTTGCTTGCAAAACGCGAAATTCGAGGGCAACACCGATGACAGGCTACAGTTGAATGATTAAAAGACCCTCAAGGCTCTCCCTTTTTCCCTTTTGGGTTGTGGCAGGACGAATGAACAAGCCGTATCGAAGACGATATCCCGTTCGCAATCGGGGGCGCCGATCGGGCCGGTCACGCACGCGAAAGTTTTTTGACTACCTGCTCACTTTTTCACTGTTTGCCGGGCTGGCCATTGCTGCCGCATATCTCGCGCCGTCGCGGGTGGTGGAAGAGAATTCGGGCAAGGCCTTTGCGGTCGATGGCGATACGCTGATGTTTGAAAACAAGCGGGTTCGCCTCGTCGGGATCGACGCCCCGGAACTTGGGCAGACATGCAAGGGCCGGCAAGGGGATTTTCCCTGTGGGCGCGAGGCCAGAAGCAAACTGAGGGCGCTCATCGGCGGGCAAGCGGTGAAATGCTCGGGTTGGCAGACCGATCGCTATGGACGGCTTCTCGTTGAGTGCTTTAAGGGAGATATCAATCTCAACCAGGCAATGGTGGAAAGTGGCTGGGCCATTTCCTATGGTGACTATGAGAATTCCGAGGCCATTGCCAGCCGAAACAGGGCTGGGTTATGGGCTGGCGATTTCGAGCGGCCGCAGGATTGGCGCAAGGCGCATGAAGGGGTTGAAGAAGAGACGCATGATGTTGACCCGGGTGTACGGGCCTATTTCAAGCAGGTTCTGAAATGGTTGGGGAACCAAATATAAGCGCTGCAAAAGGGAGCATGTGATGAAACTGTATGATGGCGGTCGAGCGCCCAATCCGCGGCGCGTGCGGATATTCCTTGCGGAGAAGGGGATCAAGGTTCCGCTTGTCCCGGTCGATATGGGGGCAATGGAGCACAGAAGCGACGAAATCCACAGCCGTAACCCGTTGCAGCGCCTGCCTGTGCTTGAACTGGATGACGGGACGATTCTGACGGAATCGGTTGCCATCTGCCGATATTTTGAAGCAATGCATCCGGAACCGGCCCTGTTCGGGCGTGGAGCCCTGGGGCAGGCGATTGTGGAGATGTGGAACCGGAGGCTTGAACTCAATCTGTTTGCGGCTGTGTCCGCAGCTTTTCGGCATACACATCCGGCGATGGCGGAATGGGAAAAGCCGCAGATTGCGAGTTGGGGCGAAGCGAACCGTCCAAAGGCCCTGGCCTTTCTTGAAATTCTCGACAGGCATCTCGAAAATTCTGCTTTTGCGGCGGGCGACGCATTTTCCATTGCCGATATTACGGGGCTGGTCGCAATGGATTTCATGAAACCGGCGAAAATCGTGGTGCCCGATGAATTGACAAATGTGCGCCGCTGGCACGCTGAAATCTCCAGCCGGGAGAGCGCGAAGGCCTGAATTGAACCACGTGATTACAGAATCTGACGTGATCATCAAAACGCTTGGCAACGAGATTGCGCGGTGCAGGATTTGTCGGGATCATCCGACAGAACGGCGTCCGCTTCCGCACGAACCGCGACCCGTTTGCGTGATTTCCTCAACGGCGCGGATTGCCATTTGCGGTCAGGCGCCGGGTATCCGTGTTCACGAAACCGGCCTGCCGTTCAACGATCCGTCGGGCGACCGGTTGCGGGATTGGCTTGGCGTCAGCCGTGAGGAATTTTACGATGCGGCCTGCTTTGCCATAGTGCCGATGGGCTTCTGCTTCCCGGGTCATGACGCCAGTGGTGGGGATCTTCCGCCACGCAAGGAATGCGCCGTTCATTGGCATGACCGCGTATTCGCCTCGATGCCTCAAGTGGAACTTATCCTCGCCATCGGCCAATATGCACAGGCCTATCATCTTGGCAAGCGCCGCAAGGCAAGCATGACCGAGACTGTTCGCCATTGGCGTGAGTTTGCCGAACCCGCCGAAGGACGGCCGATCCTGCCGATGCCGCATCCATCGTGGCGCAACAATAGCTGGCTGCGGCGAAATCCCTGGTTTTCCGATGAAGTTCTGCCATTCCTGAAACAACGCGTGAATTGCCTGCGAAGTGCCGATTCAGGATAGATTTTTCCGCATACGCATTATCTATGGAATGATTTTCTTGTATCCTCGGAATGATTTCGCCCATAAAGCATGACATTCCTAAAAGGGGTTTCGAGCATGGATCGTTTGGACAGAAAAATTTTGCGTCTCCTTCAGGAGGATGCCACGCTTGCCGTTGCTGATATCGCAAAAAAAGTGGGACTTTCGACCACGCCTTGCTGGCGGCGTATCCAGAAGCTCGAAGAAGAAGGGGTCATCAAGCGGCGTGTCGCTATTCTCGACCCCGAGCGCATTAATGCGAAAGTGAACGTCTTTGTCGCGGTCCGCACCGGATCGCACAGCATTGAATGGCTGAAGCGGTTTTCCGAAGTGGTTCAGGAGTTTCCCGAGGTCATCGAGTTCTATCGAATGAGCGGTGACGTGGACTATCTGCTGCGGGTGGTCGTGCCCGATATCGCTGCCTATGATGCGTTCTACAAGCGGCTGATCGCCAAGATCGACATCCGTGACGTGTCGTCGTCCTTTGCGATGGAACAAATCAAATATACGACGGAACTTCCACTGGATTATATGTCGCTCGACAAGGAAGCAGGCTGAGGAAGGCCCTCAGCCGCAGAATTTCATCGTTCAAGACGGGAGAGGAGGGAAGACGTGTCCCAGCGATTGCCACCCGTTTCCTGCACGTCCTTGTAGAACTGATCGACGAGAGCCGTCACGGGCAATCGCGCTCCATTGCGATCCGCTTCCTCGATGCAGATCCGCAAGTCCTTGCGCATCCAGTCGACCGCAAAGCCGAAATCGTATTTGCCCGCATTCATGGTCTTGTGGCGGTTCTCCATCTGCCACGACCCGGCTGCGCCCTTGGAAATCACGTCGACGACCTTCTCGATATCAAGACCGGCCTTCTTTCCGAAATGAATGCCCTCGGCCAGTCCCTGCACCAGACCTGCAATGCAGATCTGGTTGATCATCTTGGTCAGTTGCCCGGCGCCAACGGCCCCCATCAGTCCCACCATCCGCGCATATGAATCAATAATGGGTCTTGCCTTTTCAAAGGCTTTTTCATCGCCGCCGACCATCACGGTCAGAACACCATTTTCGGCACCGGCCTGGCCGCCGGAAACCGGCGCATCGAGAAAATGGAAACCGGCAGTTTCGGCATGCCCTGCAAGTTCCCTGGCCACTTCGGCGGAAGCCGTGGTGTTGTCGATGAAGATCGCTCCTTTCTTCATCGCGCCGAACGCTCCATTTTCGCCGATTGTCACCGACCGCAGGTCGTCGTCATTACCAACGCAGCAGAAAACGAAATCCTTGTCCTTTGAGGCTTCGGCAGGCGTGGCCGCGAACGAACCGCCGAACTGTTCGGCCCATTTTTCTGCCTTCCCTTGCGTACGATTGAACACCGTTACGTCATGACCGCCACGTGTCTTCAAATGGCCAGCCATGGGAAACCCCATGACGCCGAGACCGATGAATGCAACTGATGCCATGTTAAGAAATTCCTCTTTCAGTTCGCGGAACGCTCGCTCCAGAATTCATTCGTAATTGTATCAGGTCAGTTCCGTCATGACGGCTTGCTGATAAGCCGGGCGTTCCTTCAATCGCGCGTACCAACGGGCAAGACCGGGTAGATGAGGCCGTTCGATGGGCATCTCGAACCAGGCATAGATGAAGCAACCCAAGGGGATATCGCCCATTCCGAGTTTCGGGCCAGAGAGATAATCCTCCTCCGAAAGGGCCGCATCGGCAATGGCGAACAGCGCTCCGCAGGCCTGAATGCCCTTTTCGATAGCCGCCATGTCCCGTTGTTCCTCGGGTGTGCGGACCATGTTCCAGAAGATATCCCGAAACGGGGTTGCGACCCTCGACGTGGTCCAGTCCATCCACCTGTCCGCCCTGGCCCGCTTTGCGGGATCGGCTGCGTAGAACTCACCATCGCCATATTTCGAGCCAAGATACCGGACGATTGCGTTGGATTCCCAAAGCACCAGACCATCATCCTCGATCACCGGCACAAGACCATTCGGATTGAGCTTTCTGAAGGTGGGATCGTCAACGACGCCAAAAGCGCCACCTGCCGGGATATGCTCATAGTGAAGGTTTAGTTCTTCCGCGCACCATAGCGCCTTTTTCACATTGGTAGAGTTTTTCCGCCCCCAAACTTTAAGCATAGCGTTCCTCGTTTCCGGTCTGATCGCATTCCATCGCGAACGGTAGAATTAACGTTTCAGGTGCCGGGTCAACCGTCTTTCGAGAAGCTCCCAGGCATTTCTGAGCGCCTCGACGATAATCAGATAGATGACGGCTGCCCACAGATAGGTCTGGAAATCGAATGTTCGGGAATAGGCGCGCCGCGTTTCGCCCATCAGGTCATAGACCGTGATGATGGCGACAATGGCGGACCCCTTGATCATCAGAATGATTTCGTTGCCATAGGGCCGAAGCGCCACGATAAGCGCTTGCGGCAGAATGACCTTCCAGAATGTCTGAAATTTCGACAGGCCGAGGGATGTGGCGCCCTCCCACTGGCCGAAGGGCACGCTCTGGATCGCACCGCGCAGGATTTCAGCCTGATAAGCGGCGGTGTTGAGCGCGAAAGCGAAGAGCGCGCAGTTCCATGCGTCCCTGAAGAAGGTCCACAGGCCCACGGTTTCCAGTTGGGGGCGGAATGAGCCGAGGCCGTAATAGATCAGGAATGTCTGGGCGAGGAGGGGCGTACCGCGAAAGAAATAGACATATCCATAGGCGATTGCCGAAAGATAACGATTCTTCGACATGCGCCCGTAGGCAACGGGCAGGGAGAGAATCGCGCCCAGAATGATCGACGCGGTGACGAGCTGAAGCGTTACCAGCAAGCCCGACCAGTATCTGGGCCCGTAGTTCCGTACGAGATCAATGTCCCATGCGTTGTAGAGATAGATCGCAAAACCGATGAAGAGCGCAATCCAGAGCGCCATCAAGACATAACCTGTCTTGCGTGCGGCGGTCCATGACCGCGCCAATTCCGGCGGTTTCTCCACGATGGCGCGCGTATGCAATGTGGCGTCACTCATCGGCGGGCTCCGCCCTTCGCTGCCCAGCGATCAATGTGATTGATGAAATAGGACGAGATGATAGCCAGAGCGAGATAGATCAGGCAGGCGAGCCCGAAGAACAGGAAGGCTTCCTTGGTGACGCGCGCCGCCACGCCTGTCTGACGCAACAAATCGGAAAGGCCGATCGCCGAGACCAGCGCAGTGTCCTTCAGCAGAATGAGCCAGAGATTGGCAAGGCCCGGCAATGCAATCTTGATGAGTTGCGGCAACACCACCAGCCGCAACGTCTGGAACGATGACAGGCCGATGGCGTAGCCACCCTCATATTGCCCCTTGGGGATGGCCCTGAAGGCGGAGAGAAACACCTCGCTCGCATAGGACGAGAAGACCATGCCGAGCGCAAGCATGCCCGCGATGAACGAGTTGATCTCGATGCTCGTATCGTAGCCGAGCATCGCGACGACTTGCCGGAAGCCGATCGAGGCGCCGAAATAGATCAGAAACAGGGTCAGAAGTTCCGGCAGCCCGCGAAAAATCGTCGTGTAGATATTACCGGCCAGTCGCAAGGATGGCTCTGACGATTGCTTGGCCACGGCAACGAAGAATCCGATGACAAGGCCGAGCGGCAGCGTGGCCAGCGCCAGCGACACGGTGACAAAAATACCCGAGACGATCTCGTCACCCCAGCCTTCCGGCCCGAAACTTAAAAGCGTGAATATGCGGTCCATCCGCACCTTTCCCTTCTCCGCGTAAAGCCCCGAACACTGGAGAAGTCTCAATCAACAATTTGCGAATGGCGGGAAAATCCCGCCATTCCACTGGCCCACTCTCGATTTATCAGCTGCCGTACGCGTCAAAATCGAAGTACTTGCTGTTGATTTCTTCGTATTTTCCGTTTGCGCGGATGGCATCGATTGCCGCATTGAATTTTTCAGCCAGGGCGGTTTCGCCCTTGCGGATTGCAATGCCCGCGCCCTTGCCGTGGATTTCCTCGACTGGCTTCACCGTGCCAAGCATCTTGCAGCAAGCTGCACCTTCCTCGGATTTCAGGAACTCCGTTATGGCGATGATATCATCGTTGATGGCGTCGAGACGGCCATTGGCGATGTCGAGCTTGTATTCCTCGGCTGTCGGATAAGCTTTGACTTCGCTGTCCGTGAAAGTCTTTTCCGAGTAGATGAAGTGTGTCGTTCCGGTCTGCGTGCCAATCGTCTTGCCGGCGAAGTCCTCTTTGGTCATGCCTTTGATCGGGCTGTCCTTGGGTACGGCAATGGCTGGCGGCGTGTTGTAGTATTTGTTGGTGAAATCGACCTGCTTCAGGCGCTCTGGCGTGATCGACATGGACGCGATAACCGCATCGAACTTGCCCGCCTTGAGTGCCGGGATCATTCCGTCCCAGTCTTGCGTCACGAATTCGCACTCGGCCTTCATTTCTTCGCAGAGCGCCTTGGCGATGTCGATGTCGAAACCTTGCAGTTGCCCATCGGCAGTCAGAAAGTTGAATGGCGGATAGGCGCCTTCCGAACCGATCTTGATTTTCAGTGCTTCCTGCGCACTCGCAGTTCCCATTGTCAGAGCAAGAACAGCGGCTGATGCTGCAAGTGCAATACGCTTGGATATACGCATATCTAACCCCTTTTTTTGAGCCGGATGCTCCCCTGTTTTTTCTGGTTCAGCCTTCCGGCAAGGCGACACCCGCATCGCCCTTAGGGTGATATTCCCACTAACTTCACCGCAAAAGCAACCGCTTTTCGTTCACACTTTGGAACGACGGAAATCCCTTCCCCGAAGGTGACAAAACTTCGAAGTTGCAAAATTTGATATGTCTTTAAGTCGTTATCGAACTTGAGTTTACGGGGTGAGACCGGTTATCAGCTCGATAAAATCGGCGATCGACCGGATATCGTTTATGTCGAAAACAGGAACGGTTTCGCCTGAAACGGGCATGTCACTGGCGACTGCGACTATATTGCCGTCAGTTGGTGTCAGGCGTTCGCCCTTGCGTGATTCGGCTCTGCGCGCTTCGATTTTCTTGTGTGGCTCGCGCTTGTAACCTTCGATGAGAACGAGATCGCACGGCGCAAGTCGAGCTACGATTTCATCCAGTTGAGGCTCGGCTTCCCCGTCCAGTTCGTGCATGAGCGCCCAGCGCTTGTCCGAGACGATGGCGACTTCTCCAGCACCAGCTTTGCGGTGCCGCCACGAATCCGTGCCTTCCTGATCGATGTCGAAATCATGGTGCGCGTGCTTGATCGTGGAAACCCGCCATTTGCGGTTTGCAAGCTCTTCCACGAGCCTGACCAGCAATGTCGTCTTGCCGCTGTTCTTCCAGCCGGTGATGCCGAAAACTCTCTGTGTCATGGCCCTGTTTCCCGCAGAATGTGCAACGCCTGTTCAAGGTCTTCGGGGGTATTTGCATTAAAGAACGGGTCAATGTATGCGCCGTTTTGAGCCTTGATAAGAGGGAAATCGACCAGGACATGCGGCTTTGAGCGGATCCATTCCCTCACGCGCCGATGTTGGGGCTGCGCAAGCCATGCCCTGAGGTCAAGACGATATGCGACGGGCCAATATGCGAAAACAGGGTGCCATTGGCCATTGGATGTCGCCAGAGCGATCCGACCGGTCGGGTGTGTTGCCGCCTCTTCCAGCACATTCGAGAGATTGGTGGGGAAAAAAGGCGTATCGGCAGCGACCGTGAGAATGTGAGATGCGTCAGGGTGATGGCCTGCGGTCCATTCCATTCCTGCCAGTATGCCAGCCAGAGGGCCGGCAAAGCCGGATATGCTGTCCGGTATGACAGGCAGGCCGAAACCGGCATAAAGGCCGGGGTCGGCGTTGGTGTTCAACGCTATATGCGCAGCCTGCGGCGCGAGGCGATCAAGAACATGGGCCAGCAAGGGCCGCCCGCCCAGATCTTTGAGAGCCTTGTCTTCATAGCCCATGCGGCTCGACCGGCCTCCGGCCAGAACGACAGCAATTGCACTCAACTTCTCGCTTCCTCCGTCGATGCTACAATGGCCGTGGTCGCGGGCTTCAACCTGCTTGCTTGATGCTCCCGATATAGCGTGTAAAGCCCGCTGGAGACGACAATCACCGAGCCGGTAATCATCATGACGTCCGGAATGTCGCCAAATATCGCATAGCCCAGAGCTATTGCCCATAACAGGCCGGTGTAGCGAAATGGAGCGATGAAAGAGATGTCGCCGGTGCGGACAGCCATGATCAGGAACTGATAGCCGATAAGGACGAAAACAGCCGCGCACGCCAGAAGACTGATATTCGTGGCGTTCATCGGACGCCAGCCACCGAGTGGGCCGACCATGACGCCACCCGAAACAGTGATCACCGCTGATGTGAGCGCCGAGATCATCAGGGCAGGAATGAAGGACGGCAGCGCTCGCGTCGCCAGATCGCGCGTTGCGGCCAGCACGACCGCAAGAAGAATCAGCAGTGAATATATGCTGAAACCCGTCACGCCGGGCCGCACAATGATGAGGACGCCGACAAAGCCGACAAAAATGGCGACCCATCTGCGCCAGCCGACCGGTTCGTTTAAAAACAGCGCAGCGCCGATCGTAATGGCCAATGGCAAAGCCTGGAAAATAGCCGCAGTGAGTGCAAGCGGCACATGGGTGAGGGCGATAATAAACATGAGCGTCCCGCCAACTTCCCCTGCTATGCGCAGATAGAGCATCGGGTGATGTACCCGCGATAAGGGGATGATTGCGTTTCTGGCCCACGCCAGCAGCGCAACGAGAACAGTGGCCATGGCGCCGCGCACGAACATGATTTGCGCGGCGTTCATATGCTCGCCAACTTGTTTTACAACTGCGTCATTGATGGTGAAGCTGGCCATGCCCAAGGCCATGTACAGGCTGCCGCGAAGGTTGGGTGACAATGCCAATTGGGAGGTATTCCGGTTCTGCGCTTTCTCATCGGTGTAGCTTTGGCTTTGCTTCCAGAAATTCCGCCCGACGAGTTGAAAAAAGATAAATCTTATAACTTTCAAGTGTGTAACGAAAACAGTTGTCGTTTATCCGCCGGTTACACTCATGTGGCGGGAAACGGCAGGTCTGTTATGTCGCCGGTCGATGATGAAGTCATGCCCTTTCGGCTTGCGGCCGATTGCCTCGTCAATCGCCTCCGACAGAAGCTCGTTGCTTTCCGATGCGCGTAACGGGGCCCGCAGATCCGCTGCATCTTCCTGTCCAAGGCACATGAACAGCGTGCCGGTGCATGTCAGCCGCACACGGTTGCAGCTTTCGCAGAAATTGTGCGTCATCGGTGTGATGAAACCGAGCCTTCCGCCCGTTTCCTTCACTTCGGCATATCGGGCCGGGCCACCTGTCTTGTAGGGAATATCCTCAAGGGTGAACTCGTGCGCGAGATTTGCCCGGACAAGCGACAGGGGGAGATATTGATCCGTACGGTCCTCATCGATCTCGCCCATCGGCATGGTTTCGATCAGGGTCAGATCCATGTCCCTGCCGTGAGCCCAGCGGATCATTTCAGGAATTTCGGTGTCGTTGAAACCCTTGAGGGCGACCGCGTTGAGCTTGACCCTGATGCCAGCGGCCTGCGCGGCTTCAATCCCGCTCATGACCTGTTGAAAATTGCCCCAGCGGGTGATGGCCTGAAACTTTTCCGGGTTGAGCGTATCCAGAGAGACATTAATGCGCTTGACCCCACAATTGGCCATTTCCTGCGCAAATTTCGCCAATTGCGAGCCGTTTGTGGTCAGGGTCAGCTCATCGAGCGCTCCGCTGCGCAAATGGCGCGACAGCTCATGGATGAGGTGCATGATGTTCTTGCGCACCAGCGGCTCGCCGCCGGTCAGGCGCAGCTTTCGCACACCTTTTTCGATAAACGCGGTGCAGAGCCGATCAAGCTCCTCCAGTGTCAGCAAATCTTTCCTGGGCAGAAAATGCATATTCTCCGCCATGCAATAGGTGCAGCGGAAATCGCAGCGGTCTGTGACCGACACCCGCAAATAGGTAATAGCTCGCCCAAACGGATCGATCATGGGTGCGCTCTGGACAGCCGGAAGGGTCATGTCGTTCAATGTTTTGCTCCTCACCTGCTTCCAAGATGTTTCTTATGGGGAGTTCCGTCAAGGCCCTGCGGCCTTGTGCGCCGTTTTGGTATCGCTCTTGATGTTCGATTGGGTCGGGCCTATCACGGTTTCATCAAGGAGCGGCAGATGACAAAATCCTGGCCTACTGAATTGCGGGTCTCGAAAGACCGCCGATGGCTGACGGTCACATTTGGCGAAAGCCGAAAATACGAGCTGAGCGCTGAATTGCTCCGGGTTCTTTCGCCATCTGCGGAAGTCCAGGGACATTCTCCTGAACAGCGCGTCACGGTGCCGGGGAAAATCGATGTCGAGATCCTGAAGATTGAGCCTGTTGGAAACTACGCCGTCCGAATCACCTTCGATGATTTGCACGATACGGGTATTTTCACCTGGGATTACCTGACGGAACTCGGCGAGGAGAAAAGCCAGCGCTGGCAGGCTTATCTAGACGAGCTGGCCCAAAAGGACCTGAGTCGCGAGCCTCTGCGCCGGAGGCACTAGGGTCAGGCTGTCTCGTCCTCGAGCAGACGCTTGACAAGTTTGCTCATGGAATCGCCGACCTGATCACATTCGGCAAGCGAAACGGCTCCCATCGAGATTTCGATGACCTCCATCTGGATCGCCAGTGCGCTTTCCGTCAGCGTTTTTCCTTCCTCTGTCAGTTCGAGACGAAGCACCCGCTTGTCCGACGCGTCCGGCTTGCGATGCAGGAGACCGCGCTTTTCAAGCTGCGGCAGCAACATGCTCATGTTCGAGCGGCCAACAAGGAGTTTCCGCGCAAGATCCTGCTGGGAAATGCCCGGAAACCGATAGAGATTCGCCAGAATATCCAGATGCGGCGGCTTCAGGTCGATAGCCTGCAGCTTCCGCGAAAGCGCCCGTTCCATCAATTGGCAGGCGCGGGCAACGGATATCCAGTTCTTGAACCGTGGATTGTTCCAGGGAAGGGATTGTAATTTGTTCATCGTTGTACAATACTGTTCATGGTTGAACATAATCAAGGTTTTCCGACTATGACACCCTTCATGCTCAAGGTCATCCGTCTTGGTTTTGGAATTCTCGAGCATTTTTCGCCGCAACGGGCAGGCCGGCTGGCCTTTTACCTGTTTTGCCGGACACCAAGCCGCAAGCCGAAGAATCAGGTTCATGCCCGGTCGCTGCAACAGACGGATTTGGCATTGTCGAAAGTGCAACGGCTGGATCTTCGGATTGCTGCGGGATCGGTCGCAACCTATTTCTTTGAACCCAGAGGCATTCCTACAGACCGGGTTTCACTGGTGGTTCACGGTTGGGGTTCGCGCAGCGGCGACATGTTGGCCCTGATCAATTCGATGACGGACGGGGGCGAGGCTGTGGTTTCGCTCGATCTTCCCGGACATGGAAATTCATCGGGGCGTAGCCTCACGATGGTTTCCGCCGTCGCGGCCATCGACGCGGCGTGGAGGCAGTATGGACCGTTCAATGCAGTCGTGGGTCACTCCTTTGGCGGTGCTGTTGCGATCAATTCAGCCAGGGGTTCCATCACTTGCACGCCTGCCCGACTGCCGGACAAGCTGGTAACAATCGCTTCACCGAGTTCTCTGGCCGATGTCATCGAGAACATTCAGGATATGCTGGGTCTTGGAAAACGCGCCCGTATTGCGATGAGCGATCAGGTCTTGCGGTTGGCGGGTAAACCCTTGTCGAGTTTTGATGGCGGATATCAACTCGCGCACATGGATTTGCCTGTTCTGGTCGTTCATGCCCCGGACGACAAGGAGGTCGCGCTTTCACATGCGGAAACCCTGGCCGATGCGGGGGACCATGTGCAACTCTATCTGGCCGATGGTTTCGGTCATCGCCGCATCATCGCGAGCAAGGATATCGCTGATCGGATTGCCAGCTTCGTGACGAATGCGGCGTCCCACGATGTTGCGGCCTGAAGCAATCGCGCACCTCGCATTCGCCATGCAAACCTTTTGACAGTCGGCAAGCGTCGATAAACGGTCAACAACACTTGTCCGGACCGAGTTCTGTTCGCGCTGCTGGAGCGAATCGAATATGTTTTCGCGAGTTGGTTGCGGCGGCGCGCCAGCATAAAAAATCACAGAAATTTTATCGGGGGTCGGGCGGACCATTAAAAGAATCTAAACAGGATTGCGCAAAGTTTAGCCGAAACCAAGGAATCGCGCCCCGAACGGTCGCGTGCATACAAATGGCTTGCGAGTGGGCACTATGTCATATTCTTCCAAAAATCGTCTGACTGTTCTGGCTGCATTTCTTGCGGGTGTTGTTGCCCTGCCAATGCCGCAAGCGGTCGCTGCAGACAATTTGATGGATCTGCTGTTTTCGAAAAAGCGTGCTGCGGAACCCCAGCCGCAAGCCCAACCAAAAGCCCCGCGCGGCGCGCCGTCCGCTCCGAGGGCCGCCGCTAAACCGCCCGCCAAGGCGCCAGTCAAGCGCGTTGTCGTGGCGCCGCCGCAAGCCAGCTACAACTACCGTGCGGAAGGTTTGGTTCCGGTCGATTTTTCGAAGTTCGATCTGAACACGACCGCATCGGCCGACACGGATGGTCAAATGTCCTTCAGGCTTGAACCCATCGGGGTTTCTATCGACGCACTCAGGGAAGCCCAGGTCAAGGCTGAAAAGGAAATAGCCGAGGCCGTGGCGGAATTTTATGCCACGAAACAGATGCCTATCTGGACCAACGGCTACAATGTCACGGCAAAGGCAAAGGATGTCGCGGCATTTTTCGCTCAGGCCGGGGAGGATGGGCTCGACCCGGATGACTATTCGGTCAAGATTCCCTCGGATGGGTTCGATCTTGAAAACGCCCAAGCCCGGCTGAAGCAACTGGCTCAGTTCGAACTTATGATGACCGCCCGGGCGCTGCGCTATGCCAGGGACGCAGGTGAGGGCAGGATCAATCCGAACAGGCTCAGCGGATTTCATGATTTCAAGCGTGGAAGCGTAAATGCGGCCGACGTTGCCCAACAGTTGGCGACAGTGAGTGACCCCGTTGTCTATCTGCGATCGCTTCATCCGCAGAGCGACGCTTATGCCAAACTGAAAGCGAACTTGCAGGCGCTTGAAGGCAGGGCGGACCGCACGGCGAGGGTCGCGGATGGAACGCTGATACGTCCGGGAGAAACCAACCCCGAAATTCGCAATGTCGTTGCCCTGATCCGTGCCAAGGCTCCCGCAGACTATATTGCCGCCCATGATGCTGTACTCCGGGCGCACGAAAATGCTTCTGTCTATGATGTCACGCTGGTTGAGGCGATCAAGGACTTCCAGCGCTCGGCCGGACGCAAGGCGGATGGCGTCATCGGCGCCAACACGTTGTCATCCCTGCAGGGTGAGTCGATTTCATCAAAACGTGAGCGCATTCTCTATTCGATGGAGAGGCTGCGCTGGCAGCCGCATGATTTCGGCGATCGTTACGTCTTCATCAATCAACCGGCCTATCGCGCCCAATATTTCGAGGATGGGAAAGAGAAGCTGGCTATGAATGTCGTCATCGGTTCGGCTCGCAACCAGACGGTGTTCTTTTACGACACAATTGAAACTGTTGTGTTCAATCCGTCTTGGGGGGTTCCAAGATCGATCCTTATCAACGAGAAAATGCCGCGAATCCTGCGCGATCCGGGATATCTCGAACGCTCTGGCTATGAGGTTTACAACAGCGCGGGCAAGCGCGTGTCATCCAGCGAAGTCAACTGGGCGCAGGTGGCCGCGAACGGCGGCGGTGTCGGCATCCGGCAGAAGCCCGGCCCCGACAATGCCTTGGGAGAACTGAAAATCCTCTTCCCCAACAGTCATGACATCTACATGCATGACACGCCCTCGAAGAGCGCGTTCAAGCGCGATATGCGAGCGTTGAGCCACGGATGCGTACGCCTGGAAAATCCTCGCGGTATGGCTGCGGCCATTCTGGGTGTTCAGGTTGATGACCTGAAGCAATATTTCGGTAAGAACGAACGTCCCGTGAAGGTTTCACGGCAGATTCCCGTCTATGTTTCGTATTTTACGGCTTGGCCGAACGAGAAGACGGGTGAAATCGAGTATTTTGACGATGTTTATGACCGCGACGTCGGGCTTGGAAAAGCCTTCGAAAAAACGAGCGCGGCTCGTCAGGGGTAGGCGATGTTCCTGGAAAGAAAAGTCTATTCTTCTTAGGTCAGAAGGCTCTGAACTACGAGCTTCAGAGCCTTGGGCCCGACGTTCGAGATAGCTTCGTAACAGGGGCTGGTTGGTGCATTATCGAGCCAATTCAATCTTGTTGAGCGAACAGCAACAGGATTCAAGGTTGACACGGCAAGACTGCCTGACGACGAATAGCAAATGCCACCCCGCTCGCGGGCACTCAATAGGTGCAGGCCCAATAAACACCGGCTTTGTGACGGGCGCATCTCTCAGCGCAGGTCGATAGACAGCGATCCCCGGAACGGCCGTTGATGCGTCAGCTTGCAACGGGAAGCTTCCGCATTGGCTGTTTCTTTCGAGCCATGGCTTTGATTCAGTATCGTTTCTGCCAGCGTCTCGGAAATGCGATGTTTTCGCGCGAAGTAGCTGACCTTGTAGGGATATTCCCTCAATGACCTGGTTTCGTTCATGTTTCTTGGCCCCGACATCTCTCCGTTATCGTTATTGCTATTATAGTTGGGAGAGGGCGGAGCGTCCCCATACGAACAGAGGGGGAAAGCAGAGCGGCAGCGAAGCGAAAAAGGCACCGCCCCAGTGGAGGTTATCGATGAAAGTTTTGGGCGCCAAGATGCAAACGGAGATTGAGAATATCGACACGAAGTTTACTGAGATTGGAGCAAATACCACTTGGCTTATTCGTCGGCGGCATTATCGGAGCGGTGGTCGCCTTCATGGTCAGGGATGGCTTCACGTGTCTTGAAAAGAAAAACCCCGCCGAAGCGGGGTTTTAAGTTCGTATATCATAAGATTAGAACTTGTAGTTCAGACCAACACGCACGGTGTGGAACGAAACGTCTGATTCAATTTTTCCAAGAACGCTGGCGGTCGGATCTAGGTAGTCATTGAATGCCGTCATCTTGCCGAGATCTGTATAGAGATATTCGGTTTTGAGTGTCCAGTTATCAGCGACCGCATATTCGATGCCAGCGCCAGCAGTCCAGCCGGTGCGCGTTTCGGATACGGATTCGTCGAAGCTGCCGAGCCCGGCGACTGAGCCCTTTACAAAGCTTTCCACCTTGCCATAGGCAAGACCGCCCGTTGCGTAGACCAAAAGCCGCTCGACAGGCGTATAACCGATACGGGCGCGAACTGTACCGAACCATTCAACCTCTGTGCCCGCCTTGCCGGAGAGGCTTCCACCGCCTGGGACGCTGACTGAGAGGCCCAGATCGCCCTCAATGCCGGAGGCCTGAATGTCGGCCTCAAGACCGACAACAAACTTGTTTTCAAACTGCCAGTTATAACCGGCTTGAACACCGCCAAGGAAGCCGCTGGCATCAACGTCCAGAGAGCCGGAAATACGGTCTGTGATTGACGGATCAACCGGTCGGATGCTGAATGGGTGGTCAAATTCGCCACCACCGTAGCCGGCATTTGCACCGAGATAAAACCCGGTCCAGCTGAACGTTGCCGGAGAAGCGATCGGGGCGGGCTCATATACGACGGCATCGGCGGCATAGGCCACAGTGGGCGAGAGCAGCATTGCTGCTGCGAAGGCAGTAAACTTCATTTGAATCCCCAGGCTGAAAAACTACCACCGCGTAACTTATTCTGGCGGGAATGTCTGTCACAAAAATGCAACACATAGTTGCAGTTTATTGGTGCCCGGTCTGGCCGGGCAATCAAGCGGCTTATCTCAACAATGGACAGATGAGGGGCTTTGGCTTGATGCCCTGTTCCTGGAGGATGATCGGATGTAGCTGTCGCAGGCCGTGACTTTTTCGAGCGGTCATTCGCAGCCGGTGCGGTAAATGTAAGGTGTACATTATGGTAAAATGGTGGGCGATGCAGGGATCGAACCTGCGACATCATCGATGTGAACGATGCGCTCTACCGCTGAGCTAATCGCCCGATCTGAACCAGAGTTCAGGAAGCGGGGCGATATAAGGGGCGGTGCAGGGGCAAGTCAAGCCCGCGGATCATGCAATTTCGCTGCGAGCCGCGGCGATGAGATTTTCGGTGAGTTCGACGGTCAGTTCGTCGAAATGTGAAATCACGCGGCTCGGGTCAAATGTATGTACCGGCAAATCGGTATAGCCGAAATCCACGGCAACCACGGGAATGCCCGCGGCTTTTGCCGTATCGATATCGGTTCTGCTGTCGCCGACCATGATGGCGCGCTCGGGATCGCCGCCAGCCTTGGCGATTGTCTCTGTCAGGTGGCGTGGGTCGGGCTTCCTGAAGGCGAAGGTATCGGAGCCGCATATGGCGGCGAAACGTGATTCCTCGCCGAGTGCTGTAATCAGCTTGACGGAGAGGCCCTCGAATTTGTTGGTGCAGACCGCCAGCAGATACCCTGCATTGGCCAAGCGATCCATCGAGGCCAGAACGCCGGGAAAGAGCGAGGACCGGCCGGGTATGTTGGCCGAATAATGCTCCAGGAAAATTGAAACCAGTTCATCCAGCTTTCCGGATGCAAGGGGGTGCCGCTGTGCCTCGAAGGCGCGTTCGATCATGACGCGGCCACCCATTCCCACAAAACGGCGCAGGGCTGTCCTGTCCACCTGATCCAGTCCCGCGACGCTCAGGCAATGGTTGAGGCTGTCGAGCAGGTCGGGAGCAGTGTCCACCAGAGTGCCGTCGAGATCGAATACGGCGATAGGCTTGGTCATGATGTTTTCCGTCAAATCCGGGCGTTGCAGGTAACTGGACCTATCCCATCCATGAGCAAGGCTCAACTTTATTCCGTGGGGTTAGGGTCGAGAAATGCGAAATTGTCTATGAAGAGGGCGTCTCGCATGGTAGAGCGCGAACCATATTGTGAGATTTACAGGGCTGATATGGACGCTCGAAAACTGAAAATCGAAGCCGCGGCGGAAGCGCTGACGCATGTGAAGGGCGGAATGCGGCTCGGCATCGGCACGGGATCGACCGCCGAGGAATTCGTTCGCTTGCTGGCTGTGAAGGTTTCCGAAGGGCTGGACGTGATCGGTGTCCCTACATCCGAACGTACCGCCGCGCTTTGCCGTGAACTCGGCGTGAAATTGACCACGCTGGACGAGACGCCGGAACTCGATTTGACGATCGACGGCGCGGATGAGCTGGATGCGCAGCTTTCCCTCATCAAGGGTGGTGGCGGTGCTTTGCTTCGCGAGAAAATCGTGGCCGCGGCGTCTGCGAAGATGATCGTCATCGCGGACGAATCAAAGCTGGTCGAAACGCTCGGGCGTTTCCCGCTCCCCATCGAGGTGAACCGGTTTGGCCTTGAAGCAACCCGTATAGCCATAGCAAAGGCGGCCGGAGAGCTTGGCGTATCCGGTTCCATCACATTAAGGATGACGGGGACGGAAGCATTTGTTACAGACGGCGGGCACTTGATCCTGGATGCATCTTTTAGCCGCATTCCGGATACAAGAGCTATGTCTCAGGCTCTTCATGCCATTCCGGGCGTGGTGGAGCACGGTCTTTTTCTGGACCTGGCGCGCGCGGCTATCCTGGCTGGTGCGAGCGGTGTCCGGACACTGTCATTGACGTAGTCTTGAGAAAATGGAGTACACTTACATGACCCAGGCAAAAGGCCTTCGCTGTTTCATAGCCCCCTTGTCTGCGGCGGTGATGATGGCGGGGATTTTCTCCGCTCAGGCGCAGGAAATTTCCGAGTCTCATCTGGCGGCGGCGCGTTCTGCCATCACCGCAATCAAGGCCACAGACCAGTTCGATGCGATTCTGCCACAAGCGGCCATGGCGCTGAAGGCGGAACTCATTCAGAAAGATCCCAATCTCGAAGAACTCATCAGCACAGCCGTCGACGAAACCGCGCTTGCGCTGGCTTCGCGTCGCGCCGACCTGGAAAATGAAGCCGCGCGGGCCTACGCAGTCGCTTTCACCGAAGACGATCTGAAGGCAATCACGCAGTTTTATTCCTCGCCCGCTGGCCAGAAGCTGATCAATGAAGGCCCGATCGTGAGCCGCGAAGTCGTCAAGGCGGCCAGCATCTGGCAAAATGGGGTCGCTCGCGACCTTGCGAAGCAGGTCGGTGACAAGATCGCCGCCGGAGCACCAGCTACCGAGGCGCCGGCTCCCCAGCAATAAGGTCGCTGCAAATCATTGTGAAAGCCCGGTCAACGACCGGGCTTTTTTCTTTGCGTCCGGCGGTATAGACACCACATAGAGTTCGTTTTTCATCATCGGAGTTTTGCCATGACTGCTTATGATTTTGATTTATTCGTCATTGGTGGAGGGTCCGGCGGTGTGAGGGCAGGCCGTCTGGCAGGCGCGATTGGAAAGCGTGTCGGACTTGCGGAAGAGTATCGAATGGGCGGCACATGCGTCATTCGCGGTTGTGTGCCGAAGAAGCTCTTTGTTTACGCGTCGCAGTTTTCCGAACATTTCGAGGATGCGGCAGGCTATGGCTGGAGTGTCGGAGAAACGAAGTTCGACTGGCCGACCCTGATTGCGAACAAGGATCGGGAGATTGCGCGCCTCGAAGGGCTCTATGGCAAGGGGCTTGAAAACAACAAGGTCGAGATATTCAAAAGCCGCGCCATTCTGATCGACGATCATACGATTGAACTCTCGGAAGGCGGGAAGCGGGTCACCGCCGACCAGATTCTCGTTGCAACGGGCGGGCGCCCCAGTCCTCATGCGGCATTGCCGGGACATGAGCTTTGCATCACCTCGAACGAGGCGTTTCACCTGGAAAAGCTGCCGAAATCCATCGTCATAGCCGGTGGCGGATATATTGCGGTGGAGTTTGCCAATATTTTCCACGGGCTGGGGGTCGAGACGACGCTCGTCTACCGCGGAAAGGAAATCCTCTCGCGGTTTGACCATGATTTGCGACAGCTTCTTCATGGGGCGATGGCCGAGAAGGGGATACGCATCATACTGCATGATGTATTCACGAACGTGAGCCGGCGGGCTGACGGAGCGCTGGATGTGACCTTGCAAGGCGGTGAGGTTCTGGTCGTCGAGCAGGCTATGCTGGCACTTGGGCGGACGCCCAATACCGATCACCTCGGGCTGGACAAGGCGGGTGTGGAGCTTGATGCGGTGGGCGCCATCAAGGTGGATGATTATTCACGCACGAGCCGCCCCAATATCTGGGCTGTGGGCGATGTGACAAACCGCGTTCAGCTCACGCCGGTCGCAATCCACGAGGCGATGTGTTTCCTTGAAACCGCCTTCAGGGACAATCCGACGATGCCTGACCATGAGTTGATCGCGACGGCCGTATTTTCCCAGCCTGAAATCGGCACGGTGGGTTTGTCCGAGGAAGAGGCGGCAAAGACCTATCCGAAGCTGGATATTTATCGGGCCCATTTCCGCCCGATGCGGCACACGCTTTCCGGCAGGCGCGAGAAAATGCTCATGAAACTGGTGGTCGATCATGCATCCGGGCGCGTGGTCGGGGCTCACATCATGGGGCCTGATGCGGGCGAAATGGCGCAGGTTCTTGCGATTCCGATGAAAGCAGGCTGCACGAAGGACGATTTTGATCGTACAATGGCGGTGCACCCTACAGCGGCCGAGGAGCTGGTCACAATGTATCAGCCGAGCTACCGTATCGAGAACGGCCAGCGGGTGAATTGAGCCGAGGTTGCTCCGCCATTAAATCAGGGTGGAATCAATGCGCTTTTTCCATTATATGAGCGCAGCCGGCGTGACCGGCCTTCCAGCCATCCTTGATGGCCGCCCAGGCATGAGGTAGGGCGATTAAACAATAGGTGCTATGATGACGAAGAACTGGACACCGCATTCCTGGAGAAATCTGCCGATCAAGCAGGTTCCGTTTTATCCGGATGCTCAGGCGCTGGCCGATGTCGAGGGTCGTCTTCGTACCTATCCACCTCTGGTTTTTGCAGGTGAAGCCCGCAAGCTGAAGAAGCAGTTGGGGGAAGTGGCCAATGGTCATGGTTTCCTGCTTCAGGGTGGCGATTGCGCCGAGAGCTTTGCCGAGCACGGTGCCGACAATATTCGCGATTTTTTCCGCGCGTTCCTGCAAATGGCCGTTGTGCTGACGTTTGGCGCATCGCAGCCGGTGGTGAAAGTGGGCCGCATTGCGGGGCAGTTTGCCAAGCCGCGCTCCTCTGACACGGAAACCATCAACGGCGTTGAGCTGCCATCCTATCGCGGCGATATCATCAATGGCATCGAATTCGACACGGTTTCGCGCATTCCCGATCCGAACCGTCAGGAAATGGTCTACCGGCAGTCGGCTGCTACGCTCAACCTGTTGCGCGCTTTTGCATCGGGCGGCTACGCCAATCTGGAAAACGTGCATCAATGGATGCTCGGCTTCGTTTCCGACACGCCGCAGGCGGAGCGTTATCAGGCGCTCGCGAAGCGAATTTCCGAAACGATGGAATTCATGCGCGCCGTTGGCATCACGTCGGAAACCAATGCGAGTTTGCGTGAAACCGATTTCTACACCAGCCACGAGGCCCTGCTTCTCGGCTACGAGGAAGCGCTGACCCGCGTCGATTCCACATCGGGCGACTGGTATGGCACATCGGGACACATGATCTGGATTGGCGATCGTACGCGCCAGCCGGACCATGCCCATGTCGAATACTGCCGGGGCATCAAGAATCCCCTTGGCCTGAAATGCGGCCCGTCGCTTGATCCGGACGGTCTGTTGCAACTCATCGATCTGCTTAATCCCGAAAACGAGCCGGGCCGTCTGACCCTTATCGCCCGTTTCGGCCATGAAAAGGTTGGCGACCATTTGCCGAAGCTGATCCGCGCCGTCGAGCGGGAAGGCCGCAAGGTTGTCTGGTCCTGCGATCCGATGCATGGCAATACGATCACGGCCAATGGCTACAAGACACGGCCATTCGACCGGATATTGAAGGAAGTCGAGACTTTCTTTGCCGTTCATTCCAGCGAAGGCACTCATGCTGGCGGTATTCATATCGAGATGACCGGCAAGAACGTCACGGAATGCACCGGTGGTGCGCGCGCGATTTCGGCGGAAGATCTTTCCGATCGTTACCACACCCATTGCGACCCGCGCCTGAATGCCGATCAGGCTCTGGAACTGGCGTTCCTTGTGGCTGAACTGCTGAAGAGAGATCGTGACAACCAGCCGCAGAAGAAGGCCGTAAATGGCTGATTGATCGCAAATTCTTGCGGAAAATCGCACCAGAGAGCACCAGACCGGTCGATTGGTCTGGTGTTTTTTTATATCTCCCAATATCAGGGGGATATGGATATTCAAAAAGCACCTCGCCGACGGCTATACACCACCCTCCGATCCTTCATGGCAAGCGAAGCATCGGGCGGCATCGTTCTCATGGTTTCGGCCGCACTGGCTATCATTGTTGCCAATTCGGCGGCGAGTAGCGCCTATTTTGGTTTCCTCAAATCCTATGTCGGCGGCTTGAGCATCCTTCACTGGATCAATGATGCGCTGATGGTTGTCTTCTTCCTGCTCGTTGGTCTGGAAATCAAGCAGGAGATGATTGTCGGGCAGCTCTCGACTTGGCCGCGCCGCATCCTTCCCGGACTGGCCGCTGTTGGCGGCATGCTGGTGCCGGGCCTGATATTCATTGCGTTCAATGCCGATGGCGAAACGGCGCGGGGCTGGGCTATCCCAACGGCTACGGATATCGCGTTTTCTCTGGGCGTGCTGTCTCTACTGGGATCGCGCGTGCCATTGTCGCTTAAGGTGTTCCTGACCGCTCTGGCCATTATCGATGATCTGGGTGCGGTCATCATTATTGCGCTTTTCTATACAGCGGATCTTAATTTTGCTGCGCTCGGCGGTGCCGCAGCGGTGGTTGCCGTCCTTGTCGGGATGAACCGGCTTGGCGTAAAAAAGCTGTCGCCATATCTGCTTCTTGGGGTGATCCTTTGGTATCTGGTGCTCAAATCGGGCATCCATGCAACCATAGCCGGCGTGGTTCTCGCCCTGACCATCCCGCTTAGCCGTGACGAAGACGGGCGTCAGTCCGACGATTCTCCTCTGCACAAGCTGGCTCACGCCATCCAGCCCTGGGTCGCTTTCATGGTCGTGCCGATCTTCGGGTTTGCGAATGCCGGTGTCTCGTTTAGCGGCATGTCGCTTTCCAATATGGCGGATCCCGTTCCATTGGGCGTGGCTCTCGGCCTGTTCGTTGGAAAGCAGGTGGGCGTGTTTGGCTTCACGTTCGCCGCCGTGAAACTGAAGCTGGCGGATCGTCCGTCACAGGCGAACTGGACACAGATCTACGGCGTGGCGATGCTGTGCGGGATCGGCTTCACAATGAGTTTGTTCGTAGGACTGCTCGCATTCCCTTATTCGGAACTGCTTCAGAGCGAAACAAAGCTTGGCGTTCTGGTCGGTTCTGTTGCATCGGCGATTTTCGGTGCCCTGGTTCTCAGGTTCGCCCCCCGTCGCACGTCCGAAACGAACCTCTGATACTTGCGAAAGTGTTGTTTGCAGCGCCTGCATTGACCTTTGCCATTCTGCCGCTATAGCTCGCGGAATGGCAGGCAGGAGCGCGGAATGGAAAGAATCTGGCGGGCATTCATCAATTCGATGCGGGCGTTTCGGCATCTGGCGGGCAGTGAAAAGGCATTCCAGCAGGAATTGATCCTGTTTCTGGTATCCATTCCTGTGGCATGGTTTTTGGCGCCAACGGCGGTCGCATTTCTGTTGCTGACCGGCACGTTACTGTTTTTGATGATCGTAGAGGTTCTGAACACGGGAATTGAGGCCGCGTGCAACGCGCTTTCCCGCGAGTTTCACAAGGATATCCAGATAGCCAAGGATTGCGGTTCACTGGCGGTCCTGTTTTCCGTTGTCATTGTTGCGGTGATATGGGGTTATTTTCTTTGGCTGCGCTTCGCCGCCTAGCTAAGTTATTGAATTTACGGATCGTGCATTCCAAAAGTCGATTCCAATTTTTGGGTCGACGCGGTAGCCAGCAATTGCGAAAACTGAACCATCACGCTAAACCGCTTTCATGAGCAAATCCGCCGATACTCCCGATATTCTTCGCATTGCCGTCGCCCAGCTCAATCCTGTGGTGGGCGATATCAAAGGCAATCTCGCAAAGGCTCGCGAAGCGCGGGCAGACGCGGCCCGGCAAGGGGCCGACCTGCTGCTTTTCACGGAGCTTTTCATCGCCGGTTACCCGCCGGAGGATCTGGTTCTCAAGCGCGCATTCGTTGCGGCTTGCGAGAAGGCCGTCACGGATCTTGCAGCCGACACCGCTGATGGAGGCCCCGGTGTTATTATTGGCACGCCGCTTCGTCGCAAAACCGGCCTTCACAACGCGATTGTCGTGCTCGACGGTGGAAAAATCATAGCGGAGCGTTTCAAGGTCGATTTGCCGAATTATGGCGAATTCGATGAGAAACGAGTGTTTCAGGCAGGGCCGCCGCCTGGCCCGGTCAACTTTCGGGGTGTTCGGCTTGGCATACCGATTTGCGAGGATATCTGGGGTGAACTCGGCGTTTGCGAGACGCTTGCGGAAAGCGGTGCCGAAATCCTGCTTGCTCCGAATGGCTCGCCCTACTATCGCGCCAAGATCGATGTCCGCCATCAGGTCGTGATCAGGCAGGTTATCGAGACCGGACTTCCCATCCTCTACGCCAACCAGCTCGGCGGGCAGGATGAACTGATTTTCGATGGCGCTTCTTTCGCTATCAACGCGGACAAGTCTCTCGCGTTCCAGATGTCCCAGTTTGAAGATCAGGTCATGGTATCGGTCTGGAAACGCGGCGAGAAGGGCTGGTTCTGTACAGAAGGGCCGATGTCCAGAATACCGGACAAGCAGGAAGCCGACTACCGGGCCTGTATGCTGGGGCTGCGCGACTATGTGAACAAGAATGGCTTCAAGGACGTTGTTCTTGGCCTTTCGGGCGGCATTGATTCCGCGATTTGCGCCGCCCTTGCCGTCGACGCTTTGGGGGAAGAGCGCGTTCGCGCCGTGATGATGCCCTATCGCTATACGACTGAGGATTCGCTGAAGGATGCCGAGGATTGCGCCCGGGCGCTCGGTTGCCGCTACGACATCGTGCCGATTTTCGAGCCCGTCGACGGTTTCATGAAAGCGCTCGAACCCATATTCGAGGGGACAAAAACCGGCATCACGGAAGAAAATCTTCAGAGCCGTGCGCGCGGAACCATTCTCATGGCCATATCGAACAAGTTTGGCTCGATGGTCGTGACAACCGGCAACAAGTCTGAAATGTCCGTCGGCTATGCCACCCTGTATGGCGACATGAATGGCGGTTATAATCCGATCAAGGACGTCTACAAGATGCAGGTCTACGCCATGTCGGCTTGGCGCAATGAAAACGTGCCGCCGGGGGCGCTGGGGCCCTCGGGCGAGGTTGTTCCCGTCAACATCATATCCAAGGCTCCATCCGCGGAGCTGCGTGAGAACCAGACCGATCAGGACTCGCTGCCGCCATATCCGGTGCTCGACGAGATTCTGGAATCGCTGGTCGAGCATGAGATGAGTGTTGACGATATCGTGGCTCTTGGCCACGATCGCGATCTGGTTCACCGCATCGAGCATTTGCTCTATGTCGCGGAATACAAGCGCCGGCAATCGGCGCCGGGCGTGAAGATCACGACAAAAAATTTCGGCCGTGACCGCCGTTATCCGATAACCAACAAATTCAGGGACCGGAGTTGATATGACCAACACCGTTCGTTTCGCCCCGTCTCCGACAGGGTATATCCATATCGGCAACACGCGCACGGCGCTGTTCAACTGGCTTTTCGTCCTCAAGAACGGCGGTCAGTTCATTCTGCGCTATGACGACACCGATGTTGAGCGTTCGAGAGATGAATACGCGCAGGCGATTGGGCGTGACATAGACTGGCTCGGCATCAAGCCATCGCGCGTGGAGTATCAGTCGAAACGCTTCGCCATCTACGACACAGCCGTCGACAAGTTGAAGGCGGCAGGCCTGCTTTATCCCTGTTATGAGACGGCGGAAGAGCTGGAGCGCAGGCGCAAGCTGCGCCTGACACGGCGTTTGCCGCCTATCTATGGACGCGAGGCGCTCAAGCTTTCCGATGCGGACAAGGCTGCCTATGCGACCGAAGGGCGCAAGCCTCACTGGCGCTTCCTGCTTCCGAACTTCAAGGACGATCCCTTCGTGACGGAACGCACGGAAATCCATTGGGACGATCTGGTGCGCGGCCCGCAAACAGTCGATCTGGCGTCCATGTCCGACCCTGTCCTTGTGCGTGAAGACGGGACCTACCTGTACACGTTGCCATCCGTGGCCGACGATATTGATATGGGGGTGAGCCATATCATTCGCGGCGATGACCATGTGACGAATACGGGTGTTCAGATCGCGATTTTTCGCGCGCTCGGCGCGGAACCTCCGGGGTTCGGCCACCACAATCTGCTGACCACGATTTCAGGTGAAGGCCTTTCCAAGAGAGCCGGCGCGCTTTCCGTAGGCAGCCTGCGCGAAGCGGGATACGAGCCAATGGCGGTGGCGTCTCTCGCTGTTCTGATAGGCACGTCAGAGAACGTCGTGGCGATGCCGGATATGGAGACGCTGGCGGCGCATTTCGATCCGTCCGCAACGTCAAAATCGTCATCCAAGTTCGATCCGTCCGATCTCGATGCGCTCAACAAGCATCTTATCCATACGATGTCATTCGACGATGTGCGGGAGCGTCTGGCGAACATCGGAATTGATGGATCGAGGGCGGAACCTTTCTGGCTGGCCGTTCGGGGCAATCTCGATCGCGTTGCGGACGCCGCGCACTGGTGGAATATCGTTTCATCAGGCACGAAAATCGAATCGAATCTCGCCGCGGAAGATCTGGTATTTGCCAGAGAGGCTTTCGATCTTTTACCGTCTGGCCCGTGGGACCGCACGACATGGAAATCGTGGACGGACAGCGTGAAAACACGCACGGGCAGGAAGGGCCGCCAGCTCTTCATGCCGTTGCGTCTCGCGCTTACTGGTGTCGAGTCGGGGCCGGAACTCGCAGATTTATTGCCGCTTCTCGGGCCGGAAGAAACACAGGCCCGACGACCCTGATCTTGCGATCGTCATCATTGGCCATCTGATCGCTGGAAAGCAGAACCTCGACAGCAGCGCGGTCGAGGCTGCCTTCGCGATTGGCGATGCTTTCAGGGTCTGCGCCTGCATCGGGGCGAGGGCGCGGCGTGGCGATCCATTTTTCCTGATTGGCTGACGGATCCTGGCTGGTCGCGTGCGTTCCCTTACCGGTTGCTTCGTATTCGCCGAGTACCTGATAGCCTCTGTCGCCCGTTTTACCGTTCATTGCTGTGTAGCTGGTAACTGGCTGGGGCCTGCACCGGCAATTGGCGACCGAACCCGGACGTGCCTCACGATATTTGAAGGCTGTTGTCAGATTGACGTAGGGTTCGCCGGAAATGGAAACCATGTCTTCCGATTCCTGATCAGGAACCGAATGATAATAGAGCTTGGCTTCAGTCCCGGGACACATGGCATTGCACACTTTCGTATCCCGGTCGAAATTGGACGGCGACGAATTGTAGGAGACTGGAAAATAGTAGCCGTCGCAGGTCCGAACGCACAAGGTGCGATACTTGCCGCTTGGAATCGACGGTTCCTGGTTGGTTCTGACTTGCCTTTCCGCTGGCATCCGTTGTCCGGGCGCTGCATCCCCGTTCGTACGAGTTCTTACTGCACGGCCGTTTTGATTTTCGCTGGCGGATCGGGCGCCGCCCCCGAAGAGATGCTGGAGCAGCGACTTTCTTTCCGGTGCTCTGGCGGCCCGGCTGCCAGCGTTTCCATTGCAGCCGTTTGCGCGAAGGCTTGCCTGAATGCGTTGCCGGGAAGCTGCCGCGTTTGAAGCCGAGCCGCGGGTGGATTGCTCCAAATTCGCAATATTGGCGGAAAGTTTCTGGATCGTACGGGTGTGGCCGGTGCACCGAGGTGTGTCGGCGCGTCCGGATGAGAAAATACCACCTCCGCAGCCGGCCTTTCTCGCGGCAACTCTGGCGTTGCTCAATTCCATCTTTTTCTGCCGGAGGGCCCGGTCATTACTGCCCTTTGATCCGCTGGATGACTGAATGGAGGCCAGTTGCCGTTGCAGCTTTGTACAGACAGCCGAATTTGCCTCCGCTGCACCGCTAAAGGCAATCCATGAAAAGATCAGCAACGCAGCGAGAAACGCGGACCGGAACATCGGCTATTCCTGAAATTACGAAATCAATCAAGAAATGAGCAATCGACCAAAGGCCGATTGCTGAACAATGCAGTCATTATTCGTGAAGATCAACTGATAACAAATTAAGAAATTTGTTTTTTCTGCCGATTTTACTTCGTTTCGCTTGAAGAGAACCTTTGAGAGGCTTCGACAACTGCAAGCGCCGTCATATTGACAACGCCGCGCGACGTCACCGAAGGGGTAAGGATGTGAGCGGGCTGGGCTGTTCCCAAAAGGATCGGCCCGACATGCAGGGCGTCGGTCACTGTCTTCACAACATTGAGCGTGATGTTGGCGGCATCGAGATTGGGGAATACCAGAAGATTGGCCTCGCCGGTGAGGCGTGAATCCGGGAGAACCCTTTCGCGCAGGATCTGCGATAGCGCCGCATCGCCGTGCATCTCTCCATCGACTTCGAGCGAGGGTTCCATCTCATGGAGGATTCGGGCCGCCTTGCGCATCTTCGAGGAACTTTCGGATTCCCGCGAGCCAAAATTGGAATGGGACAGCAAGGCTGCTTTGGGTTCAATGCCGAACCGGCCGACTTCCTTTGCCGCGAGAAGGGTCATTTCCGCGATTTCTTCGGCTGTCGGATCCAGATTGACATAGGTGTCAGTCAGGAACAGCACGCCGCGCTGGGAGATCAGCAGGCTCAGGGCGGAGAAATCCTTTACGCCGGACGCCTTGCCGATGATCTGCCGCACGAAACGCAGATGCCGCTCGAAACGGCCTTCCAGGCCGCAGATCATGGCGTCGGCTTCACCGCGCACGACGGCGAGCGCGGCAATCACGGCGCCGCTGGTCCGCACGAGCGTGCGTGCGGCTTCCGGCGTGATGCCCTGGCGCCCGGTCAGTGTCAGGAGAAGCTCGACATATTCGCGGTAGCGGGGATCGTCTTCCGGGTTGACGATGTTGAAATCGGTGTCGGGGCGAATCTTGAGGCCATAGCGCTGAAGACGGGTTTCGATCACGCTCGGACGACCGATCAACGTCGGGATCGCCGTTCCTTCCTCAAGGACGACCTGAGCGGCGCGCAGCACGCGCTCATCTTCACCGTCGGCATAGATCACACGCTTCTTTTCCGCTGTCCGGACGGCGGCGAAAACCGGCTTCATAATCAGGCCGGAACGGAAAACGAAGCGATTGAGCCGATCCATATAGGCATCCATGTCTTCGATCGGACGCAGAGCGACACCCGTTTCCATGGCCGCCCTGGCCACGGCAGGGGCAATGCGCAAGATCAGACGGGGATCGAATGGCGACGGTATGAGATAGTTCGGACCGAAGGTTGGCGTTTCCCCTGAATAGGCACGCGCAGCGACGTCGGATGGCTCCTCGCGGGCAAGGCCCGCGATGGCCTGCACCGCCGCCATTTTCATTTCTTCATTAATGGCGGTTGCTCCAACATCGAGCGCGCCACGGAAAATATATGGGAAGCAGAGAACATTGTTCACCTGATTGGGAAAGTCGGAGCGCCCGGTGCAGATCATTGCGTCTGGTCGTACAGCCCGCGCTTCATCCGGCATGATTTCCGGGTTCGGGTTTGCAAGAGCGAGAATCAGCGGCTGCCCGGCCATCTGCTTCAGGAGTTCCGGCTTGAGGGCGCCCGCTGCGGAAAGGCCGAGGAATACGTCTGCGCCACCGATAATATCGGCCAATGTCCGCGCATCGGTCTTCTGCGCATAGACCGATTTCCAGCGATCCATCAGGACTTCGCGTCCCTCGTAGACGACGCCCTCGAGATCGCAGATCCAGATATTCTCGCGCTTCGCGCCAAGGCGGACGAGGAGATTGAGGCAGGCCAATGCGGCAGCGCCTGCGCCCGATGCCACGATCTTGGCGTCGGCAAGTTTTTTCCCGGCGAGTTCCAGGCCGTTTGTTACGGAGGCGGCGACGATAATGGCCGTTCCGTGCTGGTCGTCATGGAATACCGGGATATTCATCTTCTCGCGCAACTGCTCTTCGACCTCGAAGCACTCCGGCGCTTTGATGTCTTCGAGATTGATGCCGCCGAATGTCGGTTCGAGTGCCGCGACGACAGAGACGATGTGATCGATTTTCTGCGCGTCGATCTCTATGTCAAAGACATCGATGCCCGCGAATTTCTTGAACAGGACGGCTTTGCCTTCCATGACCGGCTTGGAGGCGAGGGGACCGATATTGCCAAGGCCGAGAACGGCGGTACCGTTTGACAGAACGGCAACCAGGTTGGACCGCGCAGTATAATCCGCCGCCGATGCAGGGTCTTCGTGGATCGCCAGACAGGGTGCGGCAACCCCCGGAGAATAGGCAAGGGCAAGGTCGCGTTGGTTTCCAAGAGGTTTTGTCGCCTGAATCTCCAGTTTTCCCGCCTGCGGAAAGCGATGATAGAAAAGGGCGCTTTCCTTCAGATCGGATATGGTTTCTGGCGTTTTCTCGGTCATTTCCTGCTGCCTTCAAAAAATTGTACCTGGGGTGCCGGGTTCGATTGCGTTGCGCAATGATCGGCATCGTCTTCAAAATCGTGACATGACGGGACAATCAGTCGATTCTTCCCGTCATATCGGGACTGGACGTTAAAAGGAATAACGCATCAGCGCGCCAGCACGTTTTGACGCTGTTCGCTCGAACCTGCAATGCCCAGTTTCATTTTATCATCCGCCTCTTCCGAAATTTGGGCCGCTTCATGCCCATGCCAGGTGGATGCTTCAATGGAAATTGAATGTAGCGTCCAAACCCCGATCGTCAATCGCATGCGACTTTGAACGACTTCTCACTGAAACCGTCATGAAGCCGGGAAACTGTCATGCGAGTGTTGCAAAGCCTTCATCAGGCTGTGACCTGAATCGGGCTTTTGTCCTTTGCAAATGACAATGGAGACAGAAGCCAATGTCTGACGGTCAGGTTCGCCAGTTTCGCACCCTGTTCATCTCGGATTTGCACCTTGGATCGAAGGGGGCGAAGGCAGATTTTCTGCTCGATTTTTTGAGATTGCACGATGCCGATACGATCTATCTGGTCGGCGACATCGTGGATGGATGGCGATTGCGCCGCAGCTGGCATTGGCCGCAGGAACACAATGACGTCATTCAGAAGCTGCTGCGCAAGAGCCGGAAAGGCGTGCGCATCTTCTATATCGCCGGCAATCATGACGAGTTCATTCGCGATTTTCAGGGAACCCATTTCGGCGGCATCGAGGTCATGGACCGGGCCATGCACGAGACAGCCGACGGGCGAAAATTCCTCGTCATTCACGGGGATCAGTTCGATGTCGTCGTGCGCAACGCGAAGTTTCTCGCGCATCTCGGGGATTGGGCCTACAGCACGGCCCTTTACGTCAATACCGTGATGAACCGGGTTCGCCGCCTCATGGGGCTACCATACTGGTCGTTTTCGGCCTGGGCAAAATTCCGCGTCAAAAAGGCTGTCAATTTCATCGGTTCGTTCCAGGCCGTCGTTTCGGAAGAGGCTCAACGGATGGGTGCGGACGGCGTTATCTGCGGGCACATCCATCATGCCGCCATGGAACAGATCGGAGGTGTTCAATACATCAACACGGGCGACTGGGTTGAAAGCTGCACGGCTATTGCCGAACACCAGAACGGGACATTCGAACTCATTTCCTGGACGCACCGGATAAGCGATGAGGCTGGCTTTGCGCCGGTTGTGGATCTCGAAGAGCGCCGCAAGCAGGCCGCCAATGCGGCTTGACGGGTACCGGCCGGATCGCGCGCCGGAAGCTAATCAGCCGCGTTTGATTATCGTGACGGATGCCTGGCATCCCCAGGTCAACGGCGTAGTGCGCACGCTGGCTAAAATTCGTGAACTCATCAGCGCGCGCGGCTATGCCGTAACGGTTATTTCACCGCAGGACTACCGGTCTGTGCCATGCCCGACATATCCCGAGATCAGGCTTGCGCTGACGACACCGGCCATTGTCGAGCGCGCCATCAATTCTCTCCGGCCAGCCTTCATTCATATCGCTACCGAAGGGCCGCTGGGCATCATGGCGCGCCGCGCATGTCTTCGGAACGGCTGGCCGTTCACGACGAGCTTTCATACCCGCTTTCCGGAATATGTCCGTGAACGGTTCCCCGTTCCGCTGTCGCTCACCTATGGCTTCCTGAGGCGGTTTCACAACGCTGCCGATACCTGCCTTGTCCCCACGCAATCCATTGCGGATGAGCTTGAAAAATGGGGCTTCCACAACCTGAAGGTCTGGACCCGCGGCGTGGATCGCGCGGTGTTTCATCCGCGCGACAATGCCGGAATGGACTTTGAAAAGCCGGTTTTCATCAATGTCGGGCGTGTGGCGCCGGAGAAAAACATTGCGGCTTTCCTTGAGCTTGACCTGCCGGGAACAAAGCTTGTCGTCGGTGATGGTCCCAGCCTTGCGGGAATGAAGCAGCGCTTTCCCAAGGCGGTGTTCGTCGGAAAGAAGGAAGGCGACGACCTTGCCCGCTACTATGCGGCTGCCGATGTATTCGTTTTTCCCAGTCGAACCGACACTTTCGGACTGGTGCTGCTGGAAGCCATCGCCAGTGGATTGCCGGTTGCGGCATTTCCGGTTCCCGGTGCGAAAGACGTCATCAGCGCAACGGGAGCAGGAATATTGTCGGAAGACTTGAGCGAGGCATGTCTGGCTGCGCTGAAGATGGGGAAACTGGACCCCGAGAAATGTCTCGGCGGCTTCTCATGGGAAGCCTGCGCCGATATATTCGAGGCCATATTGTCGCCGGTCAAGCACCCGGCAGCCGCATAAAATTGCTGCTTCCCCTGCACGGTGCTCGCTGGCAATGCCGTCAGGGACGTGTTAGCAGGGTTTGATCCCCTCGACGGATGTTCTTGAACCGGCGCAGCGGCGATTTTGGCTATTTGATTGCTGAAAGCTGTCCTGATGACGAGTGCGCCGTGCAATTCGGATGATGCAAAACCTTACAGGTTTGAGTTGCGCGTAAGCCTGCTTTATTTCGCGGCTTTCATACCCTCCGGTATCCATTTGCCTTATTTCCCGCTGTGGCTTGAACATCAGCGTTTTTCGCCGAGCGAAATCTCGTTCATTCTGGCCTTGCCGCTCTTTATCAGGGTTTTGTCGGCGCCAACGGTTTCCGTCATTGCCGATCATTCAAACGATCGGGCCAATGTGTTCACTGTGATCGCGTTGCTGTCCGTTATCGCAGTCTCGGCCTATTTTCTTCCGTTGGGATTCCTCGGTGTTTTGTTCGCATCAATCGTTTTTGCTGCGCCGTGGACATCGCAGACGCCGGTGAGCGATGCTATCGCCTTGTCGGGGGTGCGGCGCTACGGTGTTGACTATGCGAAATTGCGGGTGTGGGGCTCCATATCGTTTCTCCTCTCTGCCTTTGCCACCGGATTTCTCATCCAGAGATTCGGCGCCGCAATCATTCCGACCCTTCTTTTCCTGACATTGATTTTGGTGTTCGCCGTCAGCCTGATCGTGCCCCGTATTGGCAGGCCGCGCCGCAGTTCACCTCTTTCCGAAGTTGACCTGGCCGATGCGCGTCGGGCGCTGCGCAGTCCGTCCTTTCTGGTCTTTCTGATCGGGACCGGAATTACGCAGGGCAGCCATGCCTACAACTACAGCTTTTCAGCGATTTACTGGAAATCGGTGCATGTCAGCGAAGGGGCAATCGGCGCGCTTTGGGCGACTTCCGTTCTGGCCGAAGTGGCGATGTTTGGTCTGTTTCAACGGTTCTTCGGGCATTTTCAGCCGACGAAACTTCTTGCTATCGGCTCCCTTGCGGCAACGCTCCGCTGGGCCAGTTTTCCTTTCATCGCACCATTGGGCCTGGCTCCGGTCGGGTTTTTCGCCAGCCAAAGCCTGCACGCTTTTTCCTTCGCCATCACGTTTCTGGGCTTGCAGAAGATGATCGTCCGGACAGTTCCGGAAGAGCGGGTGGGAGCCGCGCAAGGTCTCGCAACGGCTCTTCTCGGCGCGGCGCTCGCTTCGGTCACCATGATCTCCGGGCCGCTCTATGGTGCGGCCGGGGTTCATGGGTTCTATGTGATGGGGTTCCTCGCGATGACCGGCTTCGGCCTGGCCCTGCTGTCAGCCCGGCTTGAACCCCGCGCAACTCAGCCCCAAAGCGATGCTTCCGGCGGGAAAACCAGACTGTCCCGATAGGTCAGGCCCGCATCGCGATCCTTTGCCAGCAGCAGCGGGCCATCAAGGTCAACATAGTCCGCATCCTGTGCCAGAAGCACGGCAGGGGCCATGCCAAGCGATGTGCCAACCATGCAGCCGACCATGACGCCAAAACCGAGCTTGCGCGCATGGTTTCGCATATGAAGGGCTTCGGTCAGCCCGCCGGTCTTGTCCAGCTTGATGTTGACGCAGTCGTAGCGGCCGATGAGGGTTGCGAGGTCGCCGGTCGCGTGAACGCTCTCATCCGCGCAGATCGGAACCGGGTGAGGGATCTTTCCCAAAATGGCGTCCTTGCCCGCAGGAAGCGGTTGTTCGATCAGGGCCACACCGGCTTTGGCGGCGGCAAGCAGGTTTTCGACGATGTTCTCATCCGTCCAGCCTTCATTGGCATCGACGATGATGCGCGATTGGGGAGCTGCGGCCGTCACCGCGCGAATGCGTTCCGCGTCGTTTTCACCACCAACCTTCACTTTGAGGAGTTTGCGGTGAGACTGTTTACGGGCGGCCTCGGCCATCGTCTGCGCATCGCCGAATGAAACGGTCATGGCTGTCACCAGGGGGACGAGGTTGGGAGTCCCGATCATCGCGGCGACAGTGTTGCCGCCTTGCTTCGCTTCCAGATCCCACAATGCGCAATCGACGGCGTTCCGGGCCGCACCGGGTTGCATTACTGCCAGCAGTTCCGTCCTGCCTATGCCGTTACGGAGATCGCTGCGAACGGCCTCTATCTGTTCGTAAACGCTTTCCAGGCTCTCGCCATATCGGGCGTATGGCACGCATTCGCCCTGGCCGGCAAGTCCGTCTTCCGAAAGGGTGCAGACGACGATGGCAGCCTCTGTCTTGGAGCCTCGGGAGATGGTGAAGCTTCCGGCGATTGGCCAGCGTTGAACGTCGATGCGCAATTCGGGGGACATGTTTCTCTCCGGTCAGGCTTTAGGTGACATGGTTAACAAGAGCCTATATGTGTGTGAAAGACTCAGGCTTTTTTGGATGATGTTGACTGACAAGAGCGACAATTCAAGTACTGTTGCAGGTAATCCCCCAAGCGTGGATGTGCGTGCGGAAAATGGAACAGCGACGATCACGCTTGCGGGCAATTGGACGACCCGCAGTGTTCGACGCGTCGACGCCGCCATGCGCTCTCTCGAGGTGCAGAAGGATTTTTCCAGCGCCACGATCAATCTTTCATCCATCGACATGCTGGACACAGCCGGTACCTGGCTGATCGAGCGGTTGCGTCATGCGCTTGAAAAGCGCGGCATATCGGTATCCTTCAAGGGACAGCTTCAAAGCTGGCAGGCTCTGTTCAGCGCCGTGGGCGAGGCGGCGGCGCGCGCCGACGATATTGAGCCTGCACGCCAGCCGTTTTTCTTCATCCGGTTTCTCGATTCGCTGGGCCGGGCCATGTGCTCGGTTGGCGAAGACTTCATCATGGGAATGCACATTCTTGGCGCAACCATTCATGGCGCGCAGATGAAATTCGGTCGCCGCGGCACGATAAGACCTGCCGCAATCGTCAACCAGATCGATCGTATGGGTGTCGGGGCCATACCGGTCGTCGTTCTCATGTCGACAATCATCGGCGCCATTATCGCCCAGCAAGGGGCGTTTCAGCTCCGTTATTTCGGCGCGGAAATTTTTGTCGTCGATCTCGTCGGCATTCTCGTGCTGCGCGAAATCGGCGTCCTGCTGACGGCGATCATGATCGCGGGCCGATCCGGCAGCGCAATCACCGCCGAAATCGGCTCGATGAAGATGCGCGAGGAGACAGACGCCCTGACGGTGATCGGCCTCAATCCGGTTGGCGTGCTCGTCTTTCCGAGGTTGGTGGCGCTGGTTATTGCCTTGCCGCTTCTCACCATGGTGGCGGATCTTGCGGCCCTTGTCGGTGCTGCAGGCGTCGCATGGACATACTCGGGGATTTCTCCCGACGCCTTTCTTGTCCGGCTTCGGGATGCCATTGACCTTTCGACCTATCTTGCAGGCATCATCAAAGCGCCATTTATGGCCATGATTATCGGGATTATCGCCGCGGTCGAGGGCATGAAAGTGGGCGGCAGCGCTGAATCCCTGGGGCAGCGTGTCACGGCTTCGGTCGTGAAGGCGATTTTTGTGGCTATTGTCGTGGACGGGCTGTTCGCCATGTTCTATGCGGCAATCAATTTCTGATCGGGGCCCATGAGCGATAAAAACGGAAACGGCACGGCCAGATACGCATCGGGCGAACCCATCATCTCGGTTCGCGACGTCAAGGTCGCGTTCGGCAAGAGCGTTATTCTCGACGGGCTTTCGCTGGATGTAAATCAGGGCGAGATTTTGGGCTTTGTCGGCGCATCCGGTGGCGGGAAATCCGTTTTGATGCGGACAATTCTTGGCCTCAACCGCAAACAGGCCGGAACGATCCATATTTTTGGGCGGGACATCGACAAGGTGAACGACCAGCAGAAGGTCGCCATCGATATGCGGATGGGGGTTCTCTTCCAGCATGGTGCCTTGTTTTCAGCCTTGAACGTTCTTGAGAACATTCAGGTGCCGATGCGCGAGTATCTCGACCTTTCGCCGAAGCTCATGAACGAGCTGGCCCGGCTGAAGATCGATCTGGTCGGCCTGAAGCCGGACACGGCGGAAAAATATCCTTCGGAATTGTCCGGCGGCATGATCAAGCGCGCCGCACTTGCGCGCGCATTGGCGCTCGATCCGGACATTGTTTTTCTCGATGAGCCGACGTCCGGCCTGGACCCTATCGGTGCTGCGGACTTCGACGAGCTGATCGCAAATTTGCGCGACACGATGGGGCTGACGGTCTACATGGTGACGCATGATCTCGACAGCCTGTTTTCGGTGTGTGACCGGATCGCGGTGCTGGGCCAGAAGCGGGTGCTCGTCGACGGGACCATCGATGACATGCTCGCCTTTGACGATCCCTGGGTGAAATCTTATTTCCGTGGCAAGCGAGCCCGACAAATCGATCCGGCGAACCGTCGTCACTACGGTTTAGCCGGGCGAGCGAATCAGGCAGGATAAATTTATGGAAACAAAGGCCAATTACGTTCTGGTCGGAATTTTTACGCTTGCGATTTGCATGGCATCGTTCTTCTTCGTCTACTGGATGGCGAGGTATGGCGAATCCCGCGACACTGCCAAGCTTGAAATCCGCATTCAGGGGTCTGTGACGGGCCTGTCCGTCGGCAGCCAGGTCTTGTTCAATGGCATCAAGGTCGGCGACGTGCGGCGACTGTTCATCGATCAGGGCAATCCGGACGTTGTGATCGCAGAAACCGAAATCAGTCGTTCGACGCCGATAACGCGCTCGACAAAGGCTTCATTGGGCTTTCAGGGATTGACGGGACAGGCCTATGTGGAACTGAACGGCGGCAAGGCCAATGAGCCCAATCTGCTTGATGAAGCCGAAAAGGACGAGGCAATCGCGCGGATCGATGCTGATCCGTCGGCTGTCAACAACCTGCTCCAGATGGCGCAGGACATTTTCAGCCGCATCGAAAGCGTCATGGTTTCGCTGGAGAAGTTCATCGATGAAACCCGCGAGCCTTTGGTTGATACGGTCAAGAATACCAAGCAATTTACGGATGCGCTGGCCCAGAATACCCACGTCATCGATGAGCTTGGCAAGAGTGCGGGCGATGTCAGCAAAGTCATCAGTGATGCGCGGGAAATGATGGCCAGGTTGAATGCGGCGTCAGTTCGGGTCGACAGCGTTCTCACCAAGGTTGACGGCTTGCTGTCATCGGGTGGCGATGGTGTGGTGGGTGAGGCGCGTGAAACGCTCAAATCATTCAAGCAGGTGGCGGACACGCTGAATGCGCGGCTGGGACCGATTACGGACAATCTCTCCCGCTTCTCCGGTCAGGGGCTGCGGGACGTGGAGGCGCTTGTTTCAGAGAGCCGTCGTTCGATTTCGCGCATAGAGCGCGCCATTTCCGATATCGAGCGCGACCCGCAGCGGCTTATCTTCGGCGGACAAGGCACGGTTCCGCAATATGACGGGCGTCAGCGGCGTTGACACCGGCGAATTCACGAAGCATGAAGAAATGAAAGGGATTCGTGCTTCACTGATTTGAGCACAGAACCAACGGCGGGACAGGATGGCTCTGGCTTTTTCGCGAAATCTGCTGATTGCGCTGCTGACGACGGTTTCCGTCTCGGCATGCGGTACGGCGAGCAAAACGCTGGACACGTTCGATCTGACGACGCCGTCGCCCACGGTCAATACTGCCCGCAAGGGCCATGTTCAGCTCCTGATCGCGGAACCCACTGCGCTGAAGCCACTGGATGGCGAGAATATCGTGGTTCGGCCCGCGCCTGTTTCCATCTCCTATCTCAAGGGTGCGCAATGGGGCGACCGGCTGCCGAAAATCGTGCAGTCGCGCCTTTCGCAGGCGTTTCAGAACACGGGGCATCTCGGTGGCGTCGGTCTGCCCGGCGACGGGCTGGCGATCGACTATCAGGTCGTTTCGGAGTTGCGTGCCTTCGGGATCGAGGCCAGAGGCGGTGAAACGGCGGTTGTCGAGATCGCCGTGCGAATTCTCAATGACAGAAACGGTACAGTGCGCGCAACAAAGCTATTTCTGGCGACAAGGCCGGTTTCCGGTGGCGGAAACTCAGCCTATGCGAAGGCACTCGACGCTGCCTTTGACGAAGTCGCCAATGATATCGTGATCTGGACGCTTTCCAGAATCTGACCTCTACATTTGGCAGTCTGGCATTGTTTGTTGCGTGCAGCGCAATTGACAAATTTTGCTTATTGGCCCTGAAACGAAAACGGCCCGTGACAGGATCACGGGCCATTTGTTTTCTGAAACCTTGCGCCGGGTTGCTTAGCGCAGCCGACCGCTTGCATGAGCAAGCATGGTGTAGACCTTGCCGGTATCCGAGGCGAGATAGGTCTGTGTCATGACATTGTCGCGGTCGTTGCGCGATGCATCCTGAAGCAGCTTTTCGAAGTCATCCATGTAGCGATCAACCGCACGGCGGAAATCCGGTTCGGCCTGATACTTGCGCTTGATCTCGTCGAATGTCTGCTGGCCTTGAATGGTGTACAGGCGACGCGTGAACACGTTGCGCTCCCCGCTGCGATAGCGCTGCCACGACTCGACCGACGCATCATGGTCAACAGCGCGGGCGATATCGCGGGACAGGGTGCCAAGCGGATCGCTGCCCTGTGCGGCTGGCGCCCGCTTGGGCGTCTCCACCGGCGTTTCGTCACTGGAAGCCCGACGCAGCAGGTCCGATACCCAGCCGTTGCCGGTCGGGCGTGCGGCTGGAGCCGGGGCTGGACCGCGAGCGTCGAGGCTGCCGCGCAGTGCCGGTTCCGGCCGGGCCGCAGGTGCAACGGGTGCCGGACGAGGCTGCACGGGTGCGCGGACAGCCACAGATTCGGCGAGGGCAGGTGCTGCGACCGTGCGGCTCACCTTGGCTTCGCCGACATCCGTAAGACGACCGGACCGCTGTACGATCTGCGACAGTTCTTTCAGGGCATTGATCTGCTCGGAAACGGCCTTGCGCATTGCTGCCGTCGATTCCTTCGCCTCTTCCGGCATATCCATGACACCGCGTGTCAATTCCGAACGGGTCTTTTCGAGTTCGGCGCGGATGGCTGTTGAAGAGCGACGAATGTCATCGGTTGCCGTCGTGAACTTCTGCGTAGCCTGTTCAACAACATCTGCGATCGACGAACGCATGTCTTCGGCGGACTGGCGGGCACGACCCTCTGTCCGCTCGAATGCTGCCGAAACAAGCGTTTCGAACGATTGCATCGTTTGCTGAATGTTTTCCGACTTCTGGACCAGGCCGACTGCAAGGTTCTGCAGGGCGTGCTGACGCTCCTCGAGGGTGGTCGCCAGATTGCCCTGAGCCGCGGTAATGAGATCTGAAGCGGAGGACAGAACGTGACCATGTTCGTCGAACCGGCGGGCGATGGCTGCGATTTCGGCGAGAGTGGAGTTCGACAGTTCCGACAGCTTGCCGATATTGCTGTCAATCAACCGTGTGGAAGCCGAGAAGGAACTTGCGGCCTGCTTGGCGTTTTCGGTGAAGGTGCTGGTTGTTTCCAGCAGCTTTCCGTCGATCGTTCCCAGATTGTGGGCCGCGATGCCAATCAGTTCGCCCAACTTGGAGTTGGAGGCGGTGAGGCGGTCGAGAAGATCGCCGACGCCGCCGGACAGGCTGGAGTTGACCTCCTGAACAGCGGAAAGTGTTTCCGCCGTGCGGCTTGCCAGAGCGTTCACCAATGCCGCGTTTTCAGCCTTGAGGCGTTCGGTGGCGCGATGCGTTGCCGCTTCGAGCTGTGCGCCAAGTCCATCGCCAGCATCCGCAAGGCGATCGACCAGAGGACCGACCGCGTTCAGGTTGTCGATGATCGCGGATGTGCGTTCGCTGAGACGCGTTTCCGTTTCTTCCACATTGCTCATCAGGCGGCGGCTGAAAGCCTGCGAACGGCCATCAATGGTTTCGCCGGCCTTGTTGATGTTTTCAATGATGGCGGCCGCACGCTCGCTGAGGCGCTCTTCCGTCCCCATGACACTGCTGATCAGGCGCTCGCTGAGGGCTTCGCCGTGACCATCAAGCGTCTCGCTGGCCTTACTTATGTTCTCCAGGATAGCGGCGGTGCGCTCGTCAAGCCTTGCTTCGGTTCCGGCAACGCTGCTGAGCAGGCGGTCGTTGAAGGCCTGCGTGCGGCTGTCGATGGTTTCGCCAGCCTTCTCGATATTCTCGATAATGGCCGAAGCGCTTTCGCCGAGGCGATGCTGTGCGCCAGCGACGCTGCGCAGCAGGCGTTCACGGAAGGTGGCGGTCTGCTCGTCGAGATGATCGCCTGCACTTCGGACGTGATCGGCCACTTCCGCTGCACGAGCGCCGAGCCGGACTTCCGCATCATTGATATTGGCCATCAGCCGTTCTGCGAAGACATCGCTCTGGCCCGTGACGGTTTCGCTCGCATTGCGGATATGATCCGCGATGAAGGCCGCACGTTCGGTGAGGCGCTTTTCGGTCTCGTCGAGGTTGGCGAGAACCCGTTTGTTGAACGTATCGTCATGGCTGTCGAGAACATCCTTGACGTTGCGGATCGAGTTGGCAATGGCCGTTGCCCGGGCATCAAGCCGCTGTTCGGTCTCGCTGAGGTTCGCGATGATGCGTTCGCCGAATGTGTCGCTATGGCTGTCGAGAATGCTGTTAACATTCTGGATATTGTCGGCGATGGCTGTTGCGCGTTCGTTGAGCCGCAGTTCGGTTTCCTCGAGATTGGCAAGGATACGCTCGCTGAAGGCGTTGCTGTGGCTGTCGAGAATGTCGTTTGCGCCCTTGATATTGTCGGCGATGGCGGTCGCACGGGCGTCGAGCCGCTTCTCGGTTTCTTCGAGACCGGTGAGAATGCGCTCGCTGAAGGCGTTGCCGTGGCTGTCGAGCACGTCGTTTGCGCCCTTGATATTGTCGGCGATAGCGGTCGCACGGGCGTCGAGCCGCTTCTCGGTTTCTTCAAGACCGGCAAGAATGCGCTCGCTGAAGGCATTGCTGTGGCTGTCGAGCACGTCGTTGGCGCTTCTGATGTTTTCAGCGATGGCAGTCGCGCGGGCGTCAAGCCGTTGCTCGGTTTCGTTGAGATTGCTCAGGATGCGTTCGCCAAAGGCTTCGCCATGGCCCTGAAGGATGCTTCCGGCCTTTTCCGCTTCGTTGGAAAGCGAACCGGCGGCATCGACGATCTTGTTGCGCAGTGTATGTGCAACGACCGAAGCGCTCTCTTCAAGGGACTTGCGGACATTATCGACGCCGATGGCCAGGGCCGATTTCATGGTCGAAGTGCGTTCGTCGATGATCGCCGTCTGGCCGCCGAAAGCTTCGGCAATCGATTCTTCACTTGAGCGGAGTGCCGAATGAAGAGCGGCGGTCTGGTTGTTGAGCGCTTCCGCATGACCTTCAAAGGCCTGGCCGAAGACGGCATTGCCTTCCGAGAAGGCATTGTTGATGACGGCGGTTCCGTCTGTCAGCGTGTTACCGATGACGGACGAGCCCTCGCGCAGGGCGGAGGTGATCGATCCACGACCCTCTTCGAGCGCCGTGTTGATACTTGCCGACCCGTCCGTAAGGGCCGAGTGGATCGCGCCGCGCCCTTCGGTGAGCGTATCGCCCAAAGCTTTCGAGCCTTCGGACAGCGAGGCATTCAAAGCCGTCGAACCCTCGGTCAGCACCGACTTCAATGTGCCTGAACCGTCCGCCAGAGCGCTGTTGAGCGTCGAGGACGCGCTCGTAAACGTGTTCAGAAGCGCACTGGAGCCATCGCTCAGGGCGCTGTTGAGGACGGCTGCGCCGTCGGAAAGGTAGTTGTTCAGGAGCGAGGCGTTTTCCTTCAGCGCTGACTGCAATTCAGCCGTGCGCATGCCGATGAGATTGACCTCGTTGCGGATTGTTTCCGTCGTGCGCTCGGTTTCGCCTGCAAGGGAAATGGCAAAGATATTGCGTGTGTCGGCAAGCTGTTCGGCAAAAGCGCTGGCACGGCTATCAAGCATTTGTGCGACCGTATCCGAAACGCTGGTGAGATCATTTCCGATCCGTGCTTTCGTATCTTCAATCACGCCATTGATGGATGTGCGGCCTTCATTGAACGTATCGGCGATTTCGCGTGTACGGGCGATCAATTGCTCGTTGATCTGGCGTGCGCGGGCTTCAAGAGCCGCGTTCAGCTTCTCGGTACTTGCGTCGAGCGCTTCCGCACGGGTCGTGAACTCGCTCAACAGATTGCGGCCGCGCTCGGCCAGAGTGGTTTCGAGTGCGTTCATGCGGACATCGAATTCACCGGCAAGAGATTGCGTCGCCGAACCGAGCAGGGTGGCGAATGCTTCGCCCGATGTGCTGATTCGCGAGGAAAGATCTTCGGTGCGCTCTTCCAGGGTCTTGAAGAGCGAGCCGCCGCTTTCGTTGATGCGGCCGATCAGCGTGCCGCCCGACTGCTCGATGGTCATGCTCAGCTGGGTGGACGCATTGAGAACATTGTCGCGAATGATATCGCTTGCGCTGGTCAGCTCGTCCTTGAGCTGCTCATGGGCGCCGGAGATCGACGCACGGACCCGCTCGGCATGGCCGATAACGGCTTCGCGCTCGTTCCCAAGTTCGTTTACGAGCGTGCGGATGCGGATTTCATTGTCGGAATATGCGCGTTCGAGTTCGTTGACTTCCGTCTGGACCAGCGTTTCCAGTTCGACGGCGCGGGCGAGGGTGCGTTCCACGCCTTCGCCCATCGCGGCCACTTCACGGCGGACGGCCTGACCGAGCGACGTAATCCGGTCGCTGGACATGGTTTCAGGCTCCGCAAGACGCCAGGCTGCCTCGGTCATCGTACGAGCCGCAAGCTGCATTTCCTGCGCGCGGCGGACCAACAGGCCAAACGCCCCGAAGACGAGAAGTGGAACGGTGATGCCGATCGCCACCCCAATCGCATGGGGTGCGGCAGCAAAATCCGACAGGGAGCGGATCGACCAGATGCCCGGACCATAGAGCGCGTGCGCGACGCCGAGGCCGCCGGCAACCCATAGGGTGCTGAGGGCTGTCGTTGCCCAATAGATGGTGCGCGGAGCAGCGTGGGTGATGAGCGGCTTGATCGCGCCGGCCTTGCCAGCCAGATCGTCATTGGCGGGCTTCAGGCTCTGCTGAACAGGCTCGTCTTCAACCGGCTGGGCCGTCGGAGTTTCTGCAACGTTGGCCAATTGCGGAGCCGGGGGTAGTGGCGGCGGAGTAGGCACGGCCTTTGCGACAGTCGCTTGAACCTTCGGCTTGGGTAGCGGCGAGGCCGGTACTTTTTCGGTTTTGGCAGGCGCCGCGTTCTTTTCCGCTTCCAGCTCCCTGGCTGCAAGCGCGATCTGCTCTTCGAGATCGGTCAGCGACATGGAGCTGTCTTCAGCCTGGGGCGTCAGATCCAGATCAAGACCGCTTTCATCAAAATCCAGGTCGAGAGCCTTCTCGAGCGCTGCTTCGACTTCCAGGTCGAGCTTTTCCGCTTTGGTCCTAGGTGCCATCGCTATGTACCCTTACTCTTGGCGGCGCACCCCGAACATCGGGCACGCCTAACACTTTACTCCGAACGTGCATCGTACTGACACATGCCCCATAAAGAAACAATCAATTCTGCGGATGCTTAAAAGTTTAAACACAAGGTTAACGACGATAGGAAAAATTGCGTCATCGAAATTAAAACAAAATTCACCGTTTAACCCTTCGTTGACCATGAATCCCGGTTTTCCTGAGGATCGCGGAGAATGTTAACCCCGAATAGGCGGCATTTGAATAAAACTGGCGGTTCGCTTTTCGAGCGCTCGATAAAGGAGAGTGAAATGGCCTTGCAGAACAAGGAATTGGCGGCTTTTTCCCTGCCTGGCGGCGAGACGTCGTGCCCCTCCCGGCAAAGACCTGTGGATCTTGTTCATCTCATGCGGCAAACCATGGGCGATCGAGCGCTGGAAACCGAAATCCTGTCGATGTTTTCGCGTCAGGCGGCCGCTCTTGCAGAAAAATTAGGTGAGGCAAAGGGGAAGGACAGAGTGATACTCGCGCATACCTTGAAAGGGTCTGCCCGTTCCGTCGGAGCCTTTGAAGTGTCGCGCCATGCCGAGAAACTGGAGTCCGATCCGGGCAACGCCAGCGCCATGAAAGCGCTGATCGGGGCGCTTCGCGACGTTCAGGAATTCATTGCCGCCATCTCCCGCTGAGACGATTCGCCTCTCCTTGCAGTGGTGCTTTGTGCAAGCTGATGGTTGACAATGCCAGCAGGCTGACTATCTCCGGCATACCTTTTCCGCTGGACCGTTTTTCTATGGCAAAAATCACATTCGTTACTTTTGATAGCTCACCCATGGAGGTGGAAGCCGAGAATGGCTCTACAGTCATGGAAGCCGCAATACGAAACGCGGTACCCGGAATCGATGCTGAGTGCGGTGGCGCTTGCGCCTGCGCGACATGTCACGTCTATGTCGATGATGAATGGACGGACGCGACGGGCCGACCCGAAGCCATGGAAGAAGACATGCTGGATTTCGCCTATGACGTAAAGCCGAATTCACGCCTTTCATGCCAGATCAAGGTTCGCGACGAACTGGATGGGCTCGTCGTTCACGTACCGGCGCGGCAGGCCTGACGGGCATCCCGACCCGGCTGTACCCATATTATATTGTGTGCAGGACGATGTTTTGAAACGCACACTGCGGCGCATTGTCCTTGACCGTTTTGGAGGCAGGCGCTACGCCGCTCGGTATTAGCCGCGCGGTGTGTCGCGTCAGCCAGACATGTTTTCTCCTACCGGACGGGTCCGGTGCTTTCCGGTAACCAAGGACAAAGCCCAAGGATTGAAGCTATGAGTGATCTTATCAAGACGGATGTCGTTATCATCGGAGCTGGGCCGGTGGGCCTGTTCGCGGTCTTCGAACTGGGGCTCTATGACCTTAAATGCCATCTGATCGACATTCTTGATCGTCCGGGCGGGCAGTGCGCCGAGCTTTATCCGGAGAAACCGATCTATGATATCCCGGCATGGCCCGAGATTTCCGGTCAGGCGCTGACCGACAAGCTGATGGAGCAGGTCAGGCCGTTCAATCCGCAGTTCCATTTCAACCGGATGGTCACGCGCCTTGAAAAGCAGGCGGACGGCTCCTTTCATGTGGAAACCGATGAAGGAGAGCTTTTCGAAACCAAGGTTGTCGTCATCGCAGCGGGTGGCGGTTCGTTCCAGCCAAAGCGCCCGCCGGTTCCGGGAATCGAGGGATATGAGGGCACGAGCGTCTTCTATTCAGTACGGCGGATGGACGAGTTCCGCGATCAGGACGTCATGATCGTTGGTGGTGGCGATTCGGCGCTGGACTGGGCCTTGAATCTACAGCCGATCGTGCGCAGCCTGACCCTCGTGCATCGCCGCGCCGAGTTTCGCGCCGCGCCAGACAGTGTCAAGAAGATGTTCGAACTCGTCGACAAGGGCAGCATCCGATTCGAGTTGGGGCAGGTGACGGGCCTGAAGGGTGAGGGCCGGCAGCTATCCGCCGCCACGATCAAGGGGCCGGAAGGTGAGGTCGAGATTCAGACCACCCGCATGCTGCCATTCTTCGGGCTAACGATGAAGCTTGGCCCGATTGCCGACTGGGGACTGAATCTTCACGAAAACCTCGTTCCCGTCGATACGGAAAAATTTGAAACCTCCGTGCCCGGCATTTTCGCCATTGGCGACATCAACTGGTATCCGGGTAAGCTGAAGCTCATTCTTTCCGGTTTCCATGAGGCGGCGCTGATGACGCAAGCAGCCAAGCGGATCGTCAACCCGGGCGAGCGTGTCGTGTTCCAGTACACCACCTCATCCACGAGCCTTCAGAAAAAGCTCGGCGTCAACGCCTGAGAGAACAAGAGAGTTTTTGAAGCAGTTCCGCATAATCCTGTGAAACCTCATGGATTCAAAGGATTATGCGGAAATCCTCACTTTTTCTCGATCTCCTGCAACAGTCTATACGTCAACAACCGCTCAAAACGGCTTTCAAAGTTGATAGTTTCCACCAGGTCGAACTGGGCTTGCGCCGCATCATGTTTCTTCATGATGGACGCAAAGTTCTTGTCGATCTCGGCCTTGAGCTTGTCGCAATCGCGTTTGGGGTGGATCGCCATCACCGCGCGCTCCATCTCCAGCGCATGGGTGCGGGCGATGGAAATATGGCTTTCCTCATGCCTTTTGATATCGCGGGAGAGTGTGTCCCAGATGAGCGCAAGATCGACTTTCGCGGTTTTCCGTTGCTTCCAGCGAGGGAGATGAACGGTCGCGTGAACATTGACAGTCGCACTGGCGACACGACAATATTTTCCGTCCTGACCATATTTGACCTTGGTGTCGAAGCGCATCTCCGTTGCACCGGGATGGCGCTGGCCGGAGCTTTTCAGCAATGGCCCGCGGCGGATCAACTCACGATCAAGATCTTCAGCGGACTTGCCGGTGATGGTGTAGTGCTTGTAGGTGCGAAACACATTCGCCGCTTCCGCTGATGGCGCTGCCATCAGGCAGGCGAGGGTTGCGAGTGCAGCGATCCTTGTTCTTTTCATTCCAGAATATTCTCCGTCCGGGACTCAGTGTAGGAGGTATGAGAGTCCGCATGCAAGGCAATCTTGCCATAGATAGGTTGATTGATGTTTGCTGCGATTCTGTTCAGATGGCCTGGAAATGAAATCCAGGCCCAGCCGGAGAGAGTGTTTTGACAAGAGAATGGCGTCTTGCCCATGACCGTTCGCTGAGGCTCGGTCCGAATGCCGTTATCATGGGAATTCTCAATGTTACGCCTGACTCTTTCTCCGATGGTGGCCGCTTCGTATCACTCGAATCCGCCCTAAACGGGGCGAAGGCGATGATTTCCGCAGGCGCGGTCATTATCGACGTGGGCGGCGAATCGACCCGTCCGGGAGCGGAGGCGGTCGATCCCGCCACGGAACAGCAACGCGTGCTTCCGGTGATCGGGGCTTTGGCGAGGGAAACGGATGCTCTGATTTCTGTCGATACCTATCATGAGGAGACGGCGCGGCTTGCGGTGGAAGCCGGCGCGCATATCGTCAATGACGTATGGGGCCTCCAGCGCGAACCAGGCATAGCCAATGTCGCGGCGCAGACGGGCGCTGGGCTGGTCATCATGCATACCGGGCGCGGGCGCGACCGCGACGATGATGTGATCGCCGACCAGTTCGGCTTTTTGCGCCGATCGCTGGAGATCGCGGAGATTTCAGGCGTGGATCCGGATCGTATCGTTCTCGATCCGGGTTTTGGTTTTGCGAAGGAAGTCGAGGAGAACGTCATGTTGATGGCGCGATTTGACGAGTTGAATGCTCTTGGTTTCCCGATTCTGGTCGGTACTTCGCGCAAACGCTTCATCGGAGCGCTGGCGGGGCGGGATCCGGCGGACCGGGATGCTGCCACCGCTGCGACATCGGCGATCCTGCGACTAGCCGGCGCCGACATATTCAGGGTCCATAATGTCGCGATCAATCGGGATGCGCTGGCTGTTGCCGATGCTATTCTCGCTGCGACGAATACCACGGAAGGATGATACGCCTGTGTATGTGATCAGGATGAAAAATTGCGCATTCTTTGCGCATCACGGGGTATTCGAGGAGGAGGAGCGGCTCGGGCAGCGGTTCTACGTCGATGCTGTTCTGACGGTTGATCCCGGCATGGCCCTCGAAAATGATGAGATTGAAGGCACCGTTCACTACGGAATCGCCTTTGGCGTCATTGAACATGTGGTGACCGGAAAACGGCGCTACCTGATCGAGGCGCTGGCGCTGGATATCGCCAAGGCGCTGTCCGCGCGGTTTCCACAGATCAAGCGCTCCGAAATAACGGTTCGCAAACCCAACGCCCCGGTTGCGGGCGTTCTCGATCATGTTGAAGTGACCATTGTCTGGCCAAGCTGAAACAATCCGCCGCAAGGCGTGGCTCGGGTTGGGCGGCAATATCGGCGATCCGGTGGCTGCCATGGGGCAAGCCTTGCGCATGCTCAACCGACGCGAGGACACGCGCGTGCTGAGCGTTTCGCCCGTATATCGCACGCCGCCCTGGGGCAAGACCGACCAGAACTGGTTCAGCAATGCCGTTGCTATGGTGGAAACGTCGCTGGCGCCGGAGCAATTGCTGGAGGCTTCCCTGACTATCGAAAAGCGGATGAAGCGCGTGCGGATGGTGCGCTGGGGGCCGAGGATCATCGATATCGATATTCTGGCCTATGAGGGGGCTGAGACTTTTTCAACCGTCGCCCTGACGATACCGCATCCGCGGATGACGGAGCGCGGCTTCGTGTTGATACCTCTCGCGGATATCGCCCCCGATCTTGTCGTCAACGGGCGGAGCGTCGCTGCGTGGCGCGACGATTGCGATCAGACAGGAATCGAGAAGGCGGGATATGAAACGGGCTGGTGGCGGCGAAAGACGCCGCTCGTGGTCGATCCCTGATCGGATTGTTGGCGTCAGTTCTTTTTGACGCTGCTGGTCAATGTCGTGTCGACGCGTTTCAGCGTCATGCCGATAACAGGCACGGTTTCGGTATCCAGCCGGACAGATACGGTGACATTCATCGTGTCGAGATCACTGATCCGCGCGACCATCGCGCCGTTGAGCTGCTTCCGGTTGAGGCTGAAGACAACACGATCGCCGGAAACATTCCCACCGACGATATCAAGTCCCTTACCCTTTGCTCCATCCATGAATGAACCGCTATAGGTCTTGCCGCTGCGAACGACGGTTGCCTTCATGGGCTGGCTGAAAACACCGACCCGGCATGAGCCATCGAGTGTCATGCCGACCTTGCCTGATGGCGTGCTGCCCGCAAGGCTGCAACTGAATTTGGTGCCTTTGTATTTTCCGGCGACGATTTCACCCGGGCCGACCCACTGGCCCTCGACAGACTGGAAAAAAGTCTGATCCCGGTCCTTGGAATCGGCGAAAACCGGGGCCGCTCCTACCGCAAGCAGCGACAGGGCAGCAAATGCAACGACTTTGTTCATATCAGGACTCGAACGCTGGAGAGACTAACTAGCTTGGCGCAATCATCGGCTGGAATGGTTAACAGATCGTTTTCCTGCCGCAAAGATTTGATGCCAATCCTGTGGATCAATCTTTTTTCGTGCCGCCTAGTTTCGTGAGGTCGCTCATGAAATCGGAAATGCCGGGGCGTTTTTCCGCATCGAAGGGAAAGGGTCGAACGAGGTCCATGGCGGAGATGCCGATACGCGCCGTCATCAAGCCATTGATGACGCCTTCGCCAAGCCGTGCAGAAAGCTTTGCCGCGACGCCGTGCCCGAGAACCTGCTGCACCAGGCCGTCGCTCATGGCGACGGTGCCGGTAACGGCCAGATGGGCGATGACGTTTTTGGCGAGCTTTATGAAGCCAAGCGTTCCGGGGCGTCCGCCGTAGAGCTCTGAAAGGCGGCGAATCAGGCGTGCGCATTCGAAAATGACATAGCCAATGTCGACCAGCGCACGCGGACTGACCGCGGTGACCAGCGAAACGCGCTTCGACGCAGAGAGGATCATCTCGCGCGCCTGCCGGTCGAGCGGCCGCAGGATTTCGGTTTCCGCCAGTCGTATCAGATTGTGGCCGTCGATGACGTCATCGCGCAATTCGTGAAGCGCGGCGCGGCCGCGCGCCGTCGATGGCAGGGGTTCTGCGATGGCGACCAGTTTGGCGACGGCCTGCCTGGCTTCTTTTTCATTGTTGCGGAAAGCGGCTTCGGCGGTTTCCTCACGCAAGCTCTGAACCGATGCCAGGCGACGCAGCGCCAGACCCTCGCGGATGACGATGATGACAAGGGCGAGGGCCGCCACGACCGAAACGCCGAGCGCCAGCCAACCGAGCCACGTGGCTCTGGTGAAAAGATCGCGGATGAGAGCATCGGTCCAAAGGCCGATCGCCAGTGAAATGAGAATGCCGATTGCGCCCGTGAAAAGTCCGAACAATGAAAACCGGCTTTGCATGGACGCGGCAGGTAGAGGCGTCAGCGCATCCATGTCCGTTTCGGAGAATACATCCACCGCCTCGGGCATGATCACCGCAAGGTTTCTGATGGCTGCGGGTTTCCGCGCTGGCGCCTTTGCAGCCTTCTCCTCGTTCTCCGTCTTTTTTTGTCCGGCAACGGAAACGTCCGGGCTGTCGAGCCGAAAAGCGGCGGGTTTACGGTGTGGCGTATCGTTCATGCGAGGCGATCTCCGATCAGGAACTGAAGCGCACGATCAAGCCGGATATGAGGCAGGGACAGGGTGAAGCCTTCTGCCGTCCGTTCGAGTTTTGGTGGGCGAAAACGCACGAAACGAATTGTCTCGTCCTGAGAAACAGGCCCGGACGGTTGAAACATTGAATCAGGATTGGCTGGCAAGTCACCGGGAAATATCGCTGTTTCGCTTTTCCCGTCAAATGTCTCGCCATCGATCGTTTCGCCTTTCAGCGGCGTGCCGACGATGACGGGAAGCATATCTCGCCCCTGCATTACCGTGGCTTCCCGCGTGGCGCGAACCGCCGCCAATGCCAGTACATCGACGGTTGCGCCCGAGAAGCCGGCCTTCTTTACGGCGCGGTCGACCAGCCGCCGGACGATCGCTTCCAGCCGGTCGTGGCTTTCATGGTGCAGATGATCGGCCTTGGTCGCGGCTACCAGAATTTTACCTATGCGCCGCTGAACGAGGCCCGTCAGCGGGTTTGTCGAGCCGGGACGGAAACAGGACAGGATCTCGGTCAGCGCGCGCTCTAGATCCGCTACCGAGTCGGGACCGGCATTCATGGCCTGCATGGCATCGACAAGCACGATCTGCCGGTCGAGGCGGGCGATATGCTCCCGGAAGAAGGGTTTCACCACGTGGGTCTTGTAGGCTTCATACCGCCGCTCCATCATGGCCGCGAGGGAGCCTTGTCGAAATTTTCCGTGAAGATCGGGCAATGGTGCGAAGGTGATGGCGGGCGAGCCATCAAGATCGCCCGGCATCAGGAACCGGCCGGGGGGGAGAGTGGAAAGCGCCCGCTCGTCAGCTTTTCCTGCCTTGAGATAGGCTGTGAAACATCGCGCGAGACGTTGAGCCGTCATTTCGTCGGCGTCGGCGTTCGGGTCGATGCCCGCTGCTTCCCTCAGCCATTCGGCGGCGAGATCGCGACGATTGGGCAGATGCGCCAGTTCAAAGGAATCTTTCGAGAACTCCGCATAGTCTTTCTGCAGAAGCGGCAGATCCAGCAGCCATTCGCCGGGATAGTCAACGATGTCGATGGAGAGCTTGCCACCGGAGAAAATGCGGTTCCAGGCCGATGCCGACTGGTATTCGATGGTGAGCCTGAGCTCGGAAATAGCCCGTGTTGAATCAGGCCATACTCGCTCGTCGATCAACGCCTTGACGTGCTCTTCGTATTGAAAGCGGGGAACGGCGTCATCGGGTTGCTGTTCGAGATAGGCGCGTGCGATACGATCTTGTTTCTGGGCCTGAAACAAGGGCAGGCGCCCGCCTTGCAGGAGATTGTGAACCAGCGCTGTAATGAAAACCGTTTTCCCGGCGCGTGAAAGGCCGGTTACGCCGAGGCGAAGCGAGGGAGAAATCAACCCCGATGTTCGATCCGCAAGCGTATCGAGGGCGATTTTCGCCTCGTCTGTCCAGTTTGTCAGTGATGCCACAGCCGCCTCGTTCCTTGTCTGTAGCCGAGGATATAGGAGGGGATCCGCACGATTGACAAGGCAGGCCGGGAAATGATCAGCCTGTCTGTCCCGTAAGAAACGCGACCAGCGTTCCCTTCGACGGCTTTGCCTTGGCCAGCGGTCCGTCAAAATCGATGACGGCAAGACCGGCGGTCGGGAATCCATGATTGAGGCCTGAGAGCAGCCTGGGGTCGCCGTGTCCGCAAAGGCCGATGGCCAGATCTTCCATCGTGGGGTTGTGGCCAACAAGCATAACGGAATCGGCATCCTCGATCTTGCGGATTTTCTTCAGGTAGGTTTCCGCGCCTTGGGTGTAGAGCTTTTCCGACTCAATCAGGCGATAGGATGGCGAAAGATTGAGGGATGAAAGTGTCTCCCGCGTTCGTTTCGCCGTGGAGCACAGGACGATGGCCGGAACGTATCCGGAAACCGACATGGCGATACCGAGAGCCTTGCAGGCTTCTATTCCTTCCGCCGCAAGAGGGCGGTCAAAATCCTTCATGCCGGGAGAGGCCCAAACCGCTTTTGCATGGCGCAAGAGATAGACACGACTCACTTTGCGTTGCTCCCTGAAACCGTTCCGGCAGTGGCACGCTACGAAGTTTCAAAGTCTTTAGCCACGGGATTCGGGGTCGATAAAGCGCGTTTTCGGATGAAAATGCCCCAAAAAGAGTGAATAATTTGTCATCTTTGTGCCTCTTAATTTCGCATCGGGCCTGATGATCCTCGAGTAGTGACCGGGAAATGAGGTCAAAACAAATCCATAAGGCTCATATTTAAGCGGTATTTAACCGCGTTTCGAGACAATTTGCCGCTTTTTTAAGCAAAATTAGGTAGGTAAAATGTCGGTGTACTCCGCGTGTTTTCTGTTGTGCGCCTTCGACGGTGGACATATATAGCTCCCCATCTACCGGTACGGGGAGATTCAGAATGGGTGAATTGATCGATCTTGATTATAAGCCTTCAGAAGACGAGCCGTTCATGAGTGATCGGCAGAAGGTCTATTTTCGAGCCAAGCTTACGTCATGGAAGAGTGATATTCTGCGCGAAGCGCGGGAAACTCTCGAAATCCTTCAACAAGAAAATGCCAACCTTCCGGATATTGCGGACCGGGCCTCTTCGGAAACAGATCGCGCAATCGAGCTTCGTGCTCGTGATCGTCAGCGCAAGCTGATCTCTAAAATCGATGCTGCCTTGCAGCGGATCGATGATGGAACATATGGTTTCTGCGAAGAAACCGGTGAACCGATCAGTCTCAAGAGACTGGATGCTCGTCCTATCGCAACGCTGTCCATAGAGGCGCAAGAGCGGCACGAGCGTCGGGAGAAGGTCTACCGCGACGACTAAGTTCCGATTTCCAGAGATATGAATTCAAAACGGCCCCGCAGGGCCGTTTTTTTATTGTATCTGTCTCACGTTAAATTCGCCTGACTGTCATTTTTTCGATGGATGGGACAATTCGTCGAGAAGCCTCTCCATCTCATCTTCCAGCTTGTCTCCACCCGGTTCTGACTTTGGCGGCTCGGGCGTCGCATCGGGGTTGGGGGCGATGTTGAGTTCGCCCGACAGCGTGTCATGCAATTCGTCTTCGAGGTTGATCTCCCCGTCGAATGAAAAATCGGGCTCCGAAAGTGAAATGTGCGGCGCGTTTCCGTTGTCATCGTTACGGGTTACGCGAACGTCGCCAAGATCGGCTGCACCCTCGCTGGTCAGGTCGAATTCCGGTTTCGGCTCGCCAGGCGGCGTGACGGCGGCAGTAAAGTTGGGGGCGGGAATGCCGGTCGAGGTGACGACTGCCGCCGCTCCGGCCAAGGCTGCGCCACTGGCGACTTGAGGGGCGCGTTGCGCTTGCGGGATGGGTTGTGGTGCAGGCGCGTGCGCCGGGGGCTCCTGTGGACGTAGCGGCGGGCGCGGCGCGGCCTGATAGGGCGACACTGGGCGCGGCTCGACAGGCATTGGCGGCGGCGGTGGAACCACAGCAGCGCGCGGTGCCGGGGCTGAGGGTGGCGTAATCTTGGGTGCGACAGGCGGAGCAGGGGCGATGGGCTCGTCCGCAGGCTCGTTCTCCGCGACGTCGACAACCGGCTGAGCGCGAGGCGCTACTTTCGATGTCTGGCGAATGTTCGTTTCAACGACCACATCCGTCGGGCCGCCGATGAGAATGAGATGCTCGATGTCATCGCGACGGATCAGAACCAGACGGCGGCGATTGTCGACGGCGGCGGCATCCATGACAGACAGGCGAGCCACACGGTTGCGCCCTCCTGCGACGAATGTGCCGCCAGCCAGCCGTCGCAATATCCAGAATACGAGGATGATTGCGAGAATGACTGCAAGGAACAGGAGGATGAAACCTGCCAGCGGGGCGAAGCTTTCCCCGACGATTCTGGTCAGTCGTTCGGTCATGAGCGCTCTCTCTCTCTTGGTCTGGACGCCGGGAAGGCTTCCCGAAGTTACAAATGATCAAAAAACAGTAATGCGTACGGCAGTCGCTCGCAAGTCTCGCCATCTTACGTTGTTTTTGAAGCTTTGACCCGTAAGGTGCGTTTTTTTAACGGTTGAACTTCGTTAGGGTTTCCGTAGGACGAAAGATATGATTCAACCGAATCGCAAATAGAACCTGTGGGTTTGTGGCTGTTTTGCAGTGAAGAGGAACCGGGACGGATGTCTCAACAGACAAGTACAGATCGATATCCGGAACCGATCATTCTCAATACCAAGCGGTCCGGAGCTGCGGTTCGGTTGCTGCTGCTCGGTCTGTTGCTGATCGGCGTTTCGCTGCTCTATTTCATATTCCGTGAAAAGCTTGGCCAACCCTTCCTGCTGGGGCTTTTGGGCGTGCTGGCGATGACAGGCGTTTTCTACCTGTTCGGATCAGCGGTCAATATCATCCAGTTCGCACCGCATGGCGCGGATCTCGAGCTTTCCCAGGCCTTTGTCGACTCCCTGCCTGAAGGGACTGTTATCACCGATGCGAAAGGCCGCATCATCTATGCGAACAAGGCCTATGCGACGATGACCGGTGTGGCCAACGCGGCGGAAGTGCGTTCGCTGGAAGCCATACTCGCAAACGAGACCGGCATATCGGACGTCGTCTACAGGCTCGCCAATGCCGCGCGCGATGGCGTTTCCGGTCAGGAGGAGTTGCGCCTGTCGCGACCGCTCGATCCCGCGCGCGATCCGGTTCCAACCTGGTATCGCGTGAAAGCGCGTCCGGTGATTGTGAATGGTGAGAAGAAAGCGCCCGTTTTTGCCTGGCAAGTCGCCGATATTTCTGCGGAAAGGGCCGAGCAGGAGCGGTTTTTCCAGGATTTGCAGGAAGCGATCGACCATCTCGACCACGCCCCAGCGGGATTTTTCTCTGCCGACCCGGATGGGCGCATCGTGTACATGAATGCGACGCTGGCGGAATGGCTTGGCATCGATCTGACGGATTTCACGCCGGGTTCAAAAACACTGCGCGATATTGTCGCCGGAAACGGCATGGCTCTCGTCAACTCCATCAAGGCGGACCCGGGCACAAGCCGCAATGCCGTCGTTGACCTCGATCTGGCTAAGTCCAACGGGCAAAGCCTCGCGGTTCGCTTCTACCATCGTGTTCAGGCGCAGCGGGACGGTACGCGGGGGCCAACCCGAACGATCGTGCTCAATCGGGCGGAAGGCGAGGACGCTTCAGCCGGTCTGCGCGCTGCCGAGGTCCGCTTTACACGTTTTTTCAACTCCGCTCCGATGGCTATCGCCGCCGTCGATGCTTCCGGTCGCATCCTGCGGACCAATGCCCGCTTCGTCGGGTTGTTCGAATCCGTGGCTGACCGGGATTCCATCGATCGCGGCATTCGCCTCGAAACCGTCGTCCACGAACGGGATCGCGATACGTTCGATCGCGCGCTCGCTGCTGCTTTTGAAGGACAGGCCAAGATTTCGCCGGTCGATACCGTGTTGCCCGGTGACGAGGAAAGGCATATCCGCTTCTACGTAAGCCCCGTGTTCGACGCGGGCGGCGAAGAGGGGGGTGCCGAGGCCGCTATAGTTTCCGCCGTCGAGACAACGGAGCAGAAGGCGCTGGAAGCGCAAATGTCGCAGAGCCAGAAAATGCAGGCCGTGGGGCAGCTCGCGGGCGGTATTGCCCATGATTTCAACAATGTGCTGACGGCCATCATCATGTCGTCGGACCTGCTGCTCAGCAATCACCGGGCGTCAGACCCATCCTTCCCGGACATCATGAATATCAAGCAGAACGCGAACCGGGCGGCGTCTCTTGTGCGGCAACTGCTTGCTTTCTCCCGTCGCCAGACGCTGCGACCGGAGGTGCTGGACCTCACCGATGTTCTGGCCGATGTGCGTATGCTTCTGGCTCGTCTTGTGGGTAATGAGGTTGCGCTCAAGATCGATCATGGCCGCGATCTTTGGCCGGTTCGCGCCGATCTCGGGCAGTTCGAGCAGGTTGTGGTCAATCTCGCCGTCAACGCCCGCGATGCCATGCCGGGCGGCGGAACGCTCACGGTTCGCACGCGCAATCTGCGGCAGGCGGAAACACTCAGCCTGAACTATCCCGAGTTTATTCCGGCGGACTATGTCGTGATCGAGGTCGAGGATACAGGAACGGGCATGACGCCGGAGGTGGCGGCAAAGATTTTCGAGCCGTTCTTTACAACCAAGGAAGTCGGCAAGGGAACCGGCCTTGGCCTGTCGATGGTCTATGGTATTATCAAGCAGACGGGCGGCTTCATCCATTGCGATTCCGAATCTGGCAAGGGGACCACTTTCAGCATCTTCCTGCCGCGCCATGTCGAAGAGAAAAAGCCGGAAGCCGCCGAAGGCGCGGCCGGGCCGATGGCCGATGCCTCGAAGAAGGAAAAGAGCCCGGAAAAGGCCACCGATCTTTCCGGCTCCGCGACGGTCCTGCTCGTGGAAGACGAGGACGCCGTGCGTCTCGGCGGGGTGAGGGCGCTCCAGTCCCGTGGCTATACGGTTCATGAGGCATCATCTGGCGTCGAAGCTCTCGAAGTGATGGAAGAACTGGGAGGCAAGGTCGATATCATCGTTTCCGATGTCGTCATGCCCGAAATGGATGGTCCCACACTGTTGCGCGAGCTTCGCAAGACCTATGGCGATATCAAATTCATTTTCGTTTCCGGCTATGCCGAAGATGCTTTCGCCAAGAATCTGCCGAAGGATGCGAAGTTTGGCTTCCTGCCGAAACCTTTCTCGCTCAAGCAGTTGGCGACGACCGTAAAGGAAATGCTGGAGAAGGAAGATTAGCGAGTTCGAGTAACGGCATGAAGCGGGTTCCTGCGAGGAATCGAGGTTTCAATTTCTTGCCGTAATCCATGTATAGTGCGCACCGATCATGAACGGGGATATGTTTTTATGCTGAAGAAATTTGCGATTGTCTGCCTGGCGACGAGCTTTATGGCCGGTTGTACGACGACCGATCCTTTCACCGGGCAGTCGAGAGTTTCAAACACGGCTGGCGGCACTGCCATTGGCGCTGGCGTGGGCGCACTGGCTGGTCTGGCCATTGGTGGCGGTGGAAGCCACGGCCGGCGAAACGCAGCCTTGATTGGTGCCGGTATCGGCGCTCTTACCGGCGGCGCAATCGGCAACTATATGGATCGGCAGGAAGCGGAATTGCGCGCCCAGCTCCAGGGTACCGGGGTGTCGGTTACGCGCAACGGCGATCATATCATCCTGAACATGCCGTCCAACATCACGTTCGCTACGGACCAATCGGACGTGCGCTCGGAATTCTTCAGCACGCTGAACTCCGTCGCCATTGTTCTGAACAAGTTCAACCGCACGCTTGTCGACGTGCATGGCCACACGGATTCGACGGGCTCGCTGGCCCACAATCAGGCTCTGTCCGAGCGGCGCGCCCAGTCCGTTGCCAACTATCTGGGAGCACAGGGCGTCGACAACCGTCGCTTCGAGGTTCTCGGCTTCGGTCCGAATCGTCCGATCGCCTCCAACAGTACCGCCGATGGCCGCGCCGCCAACCGCCGCGTCGAAATCCAGATTTCGCCGCTCAGCTGATAATCCAGCAAAAACCCGGCCTCAGGCCGGGTTTTTTTGTTCGGTGAAGGTTTATCTTCTCATTGAGAGGGCACCGGGCAGCTCATGTCCCCTTCCTCGCAGGAAAGATAGGTTTTCAAGTCTTTGGTGCGTGTTTGCGTCAATTCATCTTTGCAGGACGCCACGAGCATGGGATAAATGCTGCCATCGGCGCTTGCCGCCGTTGCAAAGGTGCATTCCGCATCGCGGTAGGAAATCCAGGCCCGTTGAGCCTGCGTCAGCAGCTTCTTCGTTTCAGCGTCGTTCTTGAGGCGCTTCAGAATGTTCTGATACGCGGCATTCAGCGCCTTGTCTGATTTTTTATAGGAAGCGCCTGCGCATTCGTTGAGTTCGTGCTGGCTTTCCGCGTTATCGCAATCCTGCGCTCGGGAAGGCGTTATCAATGCAAGGCATATCAATGCGGTAGATATCAGAACGATCTTCATATCGACTCCTGAACTGTTGCATTCCTGTATCTCATTCCCGGTCTTGCCCGATCAGGCGGCCACCAGTGAAATTGCGATGCGCGCGGCCAACCGTGCGTTGTTCTCGACAAGGGCGATGTTGGATTTCAGGCTTGCGCCATCCGTGAGTTTCAGGATTTCCGCCAACAGGAACGGCGTGACGGCCTTTCCCGTGACGCCATTCCTCGATGCCGCCGCCAACGCATTGGCGATGTGAACCTGCATTACGGACGTGGGAATTTCATTCTCCTCCGGGATGGGATTGGCAATGAGCATCCCGCCCACGACGCCGAGCGCTTCCCGTGTCTTTTGAAAGCGTGCAATTGTCTCAGCCGTATCCAGCCGGAGTGGAGCCTTGAGATGAGATTCTCGCGACCAGAACGCGGGAAGCATGTCGGTTTCATGGCCGACGACAGGAACACCTTTTGTTTCAAGCACTTCCAGTGTTTTTTCAAGATCCAGAATCGCCTTGGCCCCGGCGCAAACCACGATAACGGGCGTGCGTCCCAGTTCTTCGAGATCTGCTGAAATGTCAAACGATGTTTCCGCTCCCGCATGCACGCCGCCAATGCCGCCGGTCGCAAAAACCTGAATGCCGGCCAGATGTGCTGCAAGCATCGTGGCTGCAACGGTTGTGCCCGCGGTGCGGCTTTCCGAAACGGCGAAGGCGAGGTCGGCGCGCGACACCTTCATGGCGTCCGTAACCTGCGCAAGCGCTTCGCGTTCGGAATCGGTCAAGCCAATCTTGAGGCGTCCATCGATCACTGCGATGGTTGCGGGGACCGCGCCCTCATTCCTGATGATGGCTTCCACATTCGCAGCCATGTTGCTGTTGTCCGGGAACGGCATTCCATGGGTGATGATGGTGCTTTCCAGTGCGACGACAGGCTTGCCGCCATCCAGCGCTGCACGCACTTCGGCCGCAATATCGAGAAAATGGCTGAGATCTGTGGCGGTCATGGACGTTTCCTTCATTTTCTGTCGATTGTTCATGCCAGAATTCTGGCGTTGGGCACAAGGGCCAGCGCGTTTTCAAATTCGGCTGTATTGAACGAGGGGGCCGCCCGGGCGGTCTGGATTGTCAAACAGGATCCCGCCAATCCTTCCCGCATTGCTTCCTGAAATGGCTTCCCGCGCATCAGCGCCGCGACCGTCGCGCCCGCCATGGCGTCGCCGGCGCCTGTAACGTCGACGATGTCCTGCACAAAAGGCGGATCAACTTCAAAGATGTGGTCATCGAGAAATCCGAGAACAGGCCCGTTTCCCTGACTGATCATGGCACTGCGCAAACCTTTCCCACGCAGGGTCCGAACGAGATCCAAGGATTGAACCTCTCCTGTCGATCCGATCAGCGTCAGCGCTTCGCGCCTGTTCATGAACAGACAGCCGATCCGGGACAGGACAGACTCCGTCCGGGACACTTTCGCCGGGGATATCGCAAGCACGTAGAGCGGCTTTCCAGTGCATAGCGTCGCCAGTCGTGCAAGCGCGTTTGCGGGCAAGTTTGCATCGCTGAATACGGCATCTGCCATACGCACCGCATCCCGCACCGAACGCCGCCTGAGTTGCCTGTCGAACGCGTTCTCATACAACCCCATATCCGCAAGCGCGGCAACGACATCGCCGTGCTCATCGAGAATAGCCGTGTAGCTGGGGGTTGCCCGGTCGATGAATGTTATTGAGAGATCATCGAGGCCTGCTGCCTCGATTGCCTTGGCGACGGTTTCACCAGCAGGATCGCCGCCCCTTACCGAAAGAATACCGATATCGATACCCCGTTGTCCAGCGCTTCTGACGGCATTGAACGTGCCGCCGCCAGCGTCTTCCCGCATGGTGCCGGGATTGGAGGCGCCGGGAATGTAAGGCACGCTGACCTGGCCGCGCCGGTCAATATGAGCGCCGCCGATGGCGAAGAGACGAGGAGGGCGAATAATTGTCATCGGATTCGATTTCTGGGAAGCACTGCACCGCTTCTAACGTTAACCAGTCAGCGGGGCAAACCATTCAACGCCCGAATCGCAATAACGCCAAGTCAGCCCGATTTTGTGGTAGAATGCTTTTCCCTGTGGATAGCTCATGTTGCTCAGGATTGAGAACATTTATGGAACAAATTTGTATGATCTATATTTATCAATGTGTTATACATCTTGCAAAATGAGAACAAAACAGATACAAATGAATTAGGGAACCGGATTGTCCGGGCTTCATGGATCGCACAGGGGTAGTGTAACATGGCTCAAAATTCATTGCGGCTTGTTGAAGGAAATTCAGTGGACAAATCAAAGGCTCTGGACGCGGCGCTTTCACAGATAGAGCGGGCGTTTGGCAAAGGCTCGATCATGAAACTCGGGCAGAACGACCAGGTAGTGGAAATAGAAACCGTTTCCACCGGTTCGCTTTCACTTGATATCGCGCTTGGCGTCGGCGGTCTCCCGCGAGGACGCATTGTCGAAATCTACGGGCCGGAAAGCTCCGGTAAGACAACGCTCGCCCTGCACACGGTTGCCGAAGCCCAGAAGAAGGGCGGCATCTGCGGCTTCGTGGATGCAGAGCATGCGCTTGATCCGGTTTATGCGCGCAAGCTCGGCGTTGACCTTGAAAATCTCTTGATTTCGCAGCCTGATACGGGCGAGCAGGCGCTTGAAATCACCGATACGCTGGTGCGTTCCGGTGCCTTGGACGTTCTGGTTATCGACTCGGTGGCGGCATTGACGCCGCGCGCGGAAATCGAAGGCGAAATGGGCGATTCACTGCCCGGCCTTCAGGCGCGCTTGATGAGCCAGGCTCTGCGCAAGCTGACGGCTTCCATTTCGCGGTCGAATTGCACGGTTATCTTCATCAACCAGATTCGCATGAAGATCGGCGTCATGTTCGGCTCCCCGGAAACGACCACCGGCGGTAACGCACTGAAATTCTATGCGTCGGTTCGTCTGGATATTCGCCGTATCGGATCGGTGAAGGAGCGCGACGAGGTTGTGGGCAACCAGACACGTGTCAAGGTGGTCAAGAACAAGCTTGCTCCTCCATTCAAGCAGGTCGAGTTCGACATCATGTATGGTGAGGGCGTTTCCAAGGTTGGTGAATTGGTTGATCTTGGCGTCAAGGCAGGCATTGTCGAGAAATCCGGTTCGTGGTTCTCCTACAATTCGCAGCGTCTCGGGCAGGGACGGGATAATGCCAAGACGTTTCTGAAGGAAAATCCGGCGCTTGCCAACGAGATCGAACTCGCGCTGCGCCAGAGTGCTGGGCTGATCGCGGAGCAGATGCTCGAGGATCGCTCCGGCGATGATTACGATGGCGGATCCGACGTCGCTGAAGCTTGAGACTGGCATCTGAAGGCGCCGGATCGTTCGCCGCCTGGATGATCGTGCGCATACCCCTCAGAAGCCGAAAACCTGCCTTGCATCCGTAAGGCAGGTTTTTTCTTTGAAGGTCGTGTGGGATTTTCATTCTTGCGACCGTGAGGCAGGGTCCAGGCGAGCGTCAGTTCTGGACAGTTTTCATCGCCGCCGCTACAAGCGGTTTCGAAAACAGGCGCGTCCGGCGGGGCTGCGTCTGTGCAGCAACACACAAGCGCTCCAGGCGGAAGGTCGTTTCTGATCGGTTACGCCGACGAAGTGGAAGGTAAAGGCAGTCAGTATGAGCGGCGTCAACGAGATACGGTCGACATTTCTCGAGTACTTCAGGAAGAATGGACACGAAGTTGTGGCGTCGAGCCCTCTCGTGCCGCGAAACGATCCCACATTGATGTTCACCAATGCCGGTATGGTGCAGTTCAAGAATGTCTTCACCGGTCTTGAGCAGCGCCCGTACAACAGGGCGACGACATCGCAGAAATGCGTCCGCGCAGGCGGCAAGCATAACGACCTCGACAATGTGGGGTATACCGCGCGCCATCATACGTTCTTCGAGATGCTCGGCAATTTCTCCTTCGGCGACTATTTCAAGGAGGAAGCGATATCGCTCGCCTGGAACCTGATCACGAAGGAATTCGGCCTTGCCAAGGACAAGCTTCTGGTCACGGTCTATCATACCGACGAGGACGCGGCGAACTACTGGAAGAAGATTGCCGGACTCCCCGACGACAGGATCATCCGCATCGCTACGAGCGATAATTTCTGGGCGATGGGCGACACCGGGCCATGCGGACCGTGCTCCGAAATCTTCTATGATCACGGTTCGGATATCTGGGGTGGCCCTCCCGGCAGCGCGGATGAGGATGGGGATCGCTTCATCGAGATATGGAATCTCGTCTTCATGCAGTTCGAGCAATTAACGAAGGAAGAACGCGTCGAGCTGCCTCGCCCTTCGATCGATACGGGCATGGGGCTGGAGCGCGTTGCTGCTGTATTGCAGGGTGTCCACGACAATTATGATATCGACCTCTTCAAGGCGCTGATCCGTGCGTCCGAAGACGCGACAGGCGTCAAAGCCGAGGGCAAGAACCGGGCAAGCCACCGCGTTATCGCAGACCATCTGCGCGCTTCGAGCTTTCTGATTGCCGATGGCGTCCTGCCATCCAATGAGGGGCGCGGCTATGTTCTGCGTCGTATCATGCGTCGCGCCATGCGTCACGCGCAGTTGCTTGGCGCCCGCGAGCCATTGATATGGCGTCTCCTGCCCGCGCTCATCCGTGAAATGGGACAGGCCTATCCCGAACTCGTTCGCGCGGAATCGCTTATTTCCGAGACGTTGAAACTGGAAGAGACGCGTTTCCGCAAAACGCTGGAGCGTGGTCTCGGCCTTCTTGGCGAAGCAACTGAAGGGCTTGGCGAGGGTGATCGCCTGGATGGCGAGACGGCGTTCAAGCTCTATGATACCTATGGCTTCCCGCTTGATCTGACCCAGGACGCCCTGCGGCAGCGCAGCATTGGCGTCGATACGGACGGCTTCAACGCCGCAATGGAGCGCCAGAAAGCCGAAGCACGGGCCAATTGGGCCGGTTCCGGTGATACCGCGACGGAAACCGTATGGTTCTCTGTTCGCGACAAGGTAGGATCGACGGAATTCCTTGGCTATGAGACTGAAAAGGCTGAAGGTGTCATTGGCGCGCTGGTTCGTGATGGTCAAATCACGGAATCCGCCAGGGAAGGCGAAACCGTTTCAGTGGTTGTCAACCAGACACCGTTTTATGGCGAGTCTGGCGGACAGCAGGGCGATACAGGCACCATTTCCGGTGAAGGTTTTGCAATCGAGATTACGGACACGCAGAAGAAGGCTGACGGTGTTTTCGTCCATATCGGTCGCGTGACAAAGGGTGAAGCCAAGGTCGGAGCTGCGGTGGAACTGGCTGTCGACAGCACGCGGCGCACGAAAATACGCTCCAACCATTCGGCGACGCATCTGCTGCACGAGGCGCTGCGCGAGATTCTTGGCACCCATGTCGCACAGAAGGGCTCACTGGTCGCGCCGGATCGCTTGCGATTCGATTTTTCACATCCGAAGCCTATCGCGGAAGGTGAATTGGCAGAGATTGAGGACATCGCAAACGAAATCGTTCTCCAGAACAGCCCGGTAAAGACGCGGCTGATGGCGGTTGACGATGCTATCACCGAGGGTGCGATGGCGCTCTTTGGCGAGAAATACGGGGATGAAGTCCGCGTGGTTTCGATGGGAACGGCCCTGCGCGGCGACAAGGCCGGAAAGAACTATTCAGTCGAGCTTTGCGGCGGAACCCACGTCAAGGCAACCGGCGATATCGGCCTGATCCGTATCGTTTCGGAAAGCGCTGTCGCGGCTGGCGTGCGTCGTCTCGAAGCGCTGACGGGCGAGGCCGCGCGTCGGTATCTGGAAGAGCAGGACAGCCGGGTCAAGGCGATAGCGGGTGCCTTGAAGGCAACGCCCGCCGATGCACTCGATCGGGTCAACGCCTTGATCGAGGAACGCAGGAAACTCGAACGCGAATTGACAGAAGCCCGCAAAAAGCTGGCACTGGGCGGGACGGGGCAGGCCGGTCCCGCTGCCGAGACGATCAATGGTATCGGTTTCATCGGCAAGACGGTGACCGGTGTTGCGCCGCGCGATCTCAAGCCTCTTGCGGATGAAGCGAAGAAGGCCGTCGGGTCCGGGGTCGTGATTTTCGTCGGCGTGGCCGATGATGGCAAGGCGAGTGCCGTGGTCGGCGTAACGGATGATCTGTCGTCGCGCATCAGCGCTGTCGATCTGGTGCGGGCTGCTTCGGCGGCCTTGGGTGGCGCTGGCGGCGGCGGACGCCCCGATATGGCGCAGGCTGGTGGGCCTGATGGCTCGAAGGCCGATGATGCCATTGCCGCGGTCAGGGCGGCGATTCAATAAGCCATCGGCTTCGGCAGAAATGTTGCACGGCGGTTCTGGAAACAGGACCGCCGCTTTTGTTTTCGGAATTTTCTGGGCCTCGAACGATAAATCGGGGCGACCGGTAATAGACAGTCGCAAATGTTGATCCCTGCTGATCGACGGATGTCAAAATTCACATTTACTGGTTTCTTCGTTCCAACCTGGAGGACCAAAATGACTGAACCAACTGTCCCGCCTGAGGTTTATCATCGCCACGAACGCGAGTGGGAACTCATGCGCGAAGCGCTCGATAAGCGCGAGACGCCGAAGGACAGCGATAAGAAATAGTAACGGAGCGGGCAGGGATGTTCGTTCTTTGCGGGCGTCGGACGGTCGAAGGATTGACCTTGTCTTGCCATTCGACGATCCTCCGTGAACAATGGAGGACGAAATGATTACAGGAACCCAATGCCGCGCGGCTCGGGCTCTCGTGGAATATTCGCGGGAGCGCTTGGCAAGCTTTTCAGGTGTCAGTGTTGAGACGATTGCGAATTTCGAACACAAGCTTGCAACGCCCGCAGACGATGAACTGGCGGCATTGCAATCGACACTGGAAGAAGGCGGCGCGGTGTTTATCGCTGAAAATGGCGGCGGTTTTGGTGTTCGCCTGAAATTCTCGCGTTCGGAAACGAAACGCATTGCCATGCTGGAAAACGAGGGTGGTATTTCCGCGCGCGACGATGTGCCTTGACGGTCATGCGTAGCGCCGGATATCTCCGAAATCGGCGCTACTCCTCATTAAGCTGCTATCAGGCAGGATGGATGGCGCGGCTGTCGTCCGGCGCTTGTTCGCGGTCGTTCAGTCCATAATCCCGCATAACCGAGGCGACGCGAAGGCGATAGTTGCTGAAGACACCGGAACGGCCTTTGGTTTGGGTGGCGCGGTGAGGCGGGAGGTTGCGCCATTTGCGCACAGCTTCTTCGTCCCGCCAGAACGAGAGCGAGAGAAGCTTGTCCGGATCATTCAGGCTCTGGAAACGCTCAATGGAAATAAAACCATCTATCTTTTCCAGCTCGGAGCGCAGCGCCGCTGCGAGATCGAGGTAATGCCCCTTTTCGCCTTCGGCGGGCCAGACTTCAAAGATTACGGCAATCATGGTTTCACCAATCGGCTATGAGGGGCGGAAGCGAGACTGAGAAATATCCTGTCTTCCCGGCGGATGAATTGTTCCCGTTGGGCAAATTCATAATTGGCGCGCCCAAGCTCGTCCAGACTTAATCGTTTGCGATATTCTTCATACGCGGCGAGGCTTTCGATGTTGTACACGCCATAGGCTGTCGTGCTTGATCCCTCATGCGGGGCGAAATAGCCAATGAGGTCGGCTCCGCAGCGCGGTATCGCTTGACCCCAGTTGCGGGCATATTCCGAGAATGCTTCGCGTTTGTAGGGGTCGATTTCATAGCGGATGAAGCAGGTGATCATGGGATTCTCCGAATTGATGATATGTCGCCATTCTATCGTTTGTTCCGTACTGATGTTTCGGTTATGATCGAACTATGAAAGATGGACCAATGATTGCCTCGGTCGCATCCTTGCTTGGAGATCCGGCAAGGGCAAACATGCTGACTGCATTGATGGACGGGCGTGCGCTGACCGTCAGCGAACTGGCAAATGCGGCCGGCATCACGATCCAGACGGCGAGCGGGCACCTGTCGAAGCTGGAAACAGCGAATATCCTTACCGCAGAAAAACAGGGCCGACACCGCTATTTTCGTTTGTCGGGCCATGACATTGCGCATGTGCTGGAAGATCTGATGGGACTGGCCCAGCGGACGGGTGCGGTTCGCGTGCGCACCGGCCCCAGGGACGAGGCATTGCGCACGGCGCGGGTTTGCTACGACCATCTGGCCGGTGAACGGGGCGTGGCACTGCTCGATGCGGTTTTGCGAAACCGGTTGATCGAGGGCGAGAAGGAACTTGCGCTCACCACGCAGGGCCACGCCTTTTTCTGCGAGTATGGGCTGGATATGGAAACCCTCGAAAAGGGAAGACGGCCCGTATGCCGGGTTTGCCTCGACTGGAGTGAGCGCCGCAGCCATCTGGGCGGCGCCTTGGGCGCGGCGCTCCTCAAGGATTTCATCGCCAAGGGTTGGGTTCGGCGGGACAAAGGCCGTGTCGTGACATTCACGACCGAGGGAAAGAAACATTTTGAAGCGGCCTTCGGGGCCACGCCGGTTTGACCGAAGCAAGGGGCGGGGCTCAGCCCGCCTTCTGCATCTCCTGCGTTGCGGTGTCATCCTTCTCGGTGGCGCGGCGGTATGCATCCCGATCGCTGACACGACTCCAGTATTCGACGAAGCTCTGCCGATTTTCGATTGTCCCGAATCGCAATCCCCATCCAATCTGTGCGCCGACATAGACGTCAGCCGCCGTGAATCGATCTCCGGCAATATACGGTGAGACCGAAACTGCACCTTCAAGTGTGTCCATGACGTTCTCGAACATGCCGTATCCCGCCATGCGGGCCTTGTCGGGTGGCGTCACGAAACCCAGCGAACGGTTGGTCACCGAAGCCTCCAAGGGACCGGCGGTAAAGAACATCCAGCGATAATAACGTGCCCTGTCATCATTCGGCGGGGCGAGGCCCGCCTCTGGGAAGGCGTCTGCAAGATAAGCGCATATCGCTGCGCATTCCGTGACGATGTTTCCTCTGTGGTGGATCGCTGGCACCTTACCCATGGGGTTGAGCGCTAGATAATCACCGGCCTTCATTGTTCCGCCGAAGGTGAGATATTCGGTGTTGTAGGAAATGCCGGTTTCCTCGAGCATCCAGCGGATAATGCGGCCTCGTGACATGGGATTGGTATAGAATGTCACCTTGTCGGACATGCTGTTTCCTCCTCTTCCAAGATGTGGTCGAACCTTACACCGGATAGGGGATCAGACAAACCGGTCTTGTTTGTCATGAAAAAAGCCCGGTCGCTGGACCGGGCTTTTACGTTCACAATTGGCAAGCCTATCAGGCGGCCATTGCCTTCTTCAGGTTCTCGTCGATCTTGTCGAGGAAGCCCGTGGTGGAGAGCCACGGCTGATCCGGACCGATAAGCAGCGCGAGATCCTTGGTCATGAAGCCGCTTTCGACGGTGTCGACGCAGACCTTTTCCAGCGTGTCGGCAAACTTTTTCAGCTCTGCATTGTCATCCAGCTTGGCGCGATGAGCCAACCCGCGGGTCCATGCGAAGATCGATGCGATAGAATTTGTCGAGGTTTCTTCGCCCTTCTGGTGCTGGCGATAGTGGCGCGTAACCGTTCCATGAGCGGCTTCCGCTTCTACGGTCTTGCCATCCGGCGTCATCAGAACGGAAGTCATCAGGCCAAGCGAACCGAAGCCCTGTGCAACGATGTCGGACTGGACGTCACCGTCATAGTTCTTGCAGGCCCAGACATAGCCGCCGGACCACTTGAGGGCGGAGGCAACCATGTCGTCGATCAGACGATGTTCGTACCAGATCTTCGCTTCCTTGAACTTGTCCGCAAACTCGGCGTCGAAGACCTCCTGGAAGATGTCCTTGAAGCGGCCGTCATAGACCTTGAGAATGGTGTTCTTGGTCGAGAGATACACCGGCACCTTGCGCTGGAGACCATAGTTCAGCGAGGCGCGGGCGAATTCGGTGATCGAATCATCGAGGTTGTACATGCCCATGGCGACACCGGCGGACGGGGCGTCGAAGACGTCGTATTCGATTTCCTTGCCGTCCTCGCCGACGAACTTCATCGTCAGCTTGCCCTTGCCGGGGAACTTGAAATCGGTGGCGCGGTACTGGTCGCCAAAGGCGTGACGGCCAACGATGATCGGCTTGGTCCAGCCCGGAACGAGGCGCGGAACATTCTGGCAGATGATCGGCTCGCGGAAGATAACGCCGCCGAGAATGTTGCGGATCGTGCCATTCGGCGACTTCCACATCTTCTTCAGCTTGAATTCCTCGACGCGTGCTTCATCCGGGGTGATGGTGGCGCACTTGACGCCCACGCCATATTTCTTGATTGCCTCGGCAGCATCGATCGTTACCTGGTCGCCGGTAGCGTCGCGGTGTTCGACGCCGAGATCGTAATATTTCAGGTCAAGGTCCAGATAGGGATGAATCAGCTTGTCCTTGATGAACTGCCAGATGATGCGAGTCATCTCGTCCCCGTCGAGTTCGACGACCGGGTTTGCGACCTTGATTTTTGCCATGAACATTGCCTTCAGGTTTGGCTGGTTTGAGTTTCCAGCGTAGGTTTCACCGTTGGTTTGAGCCCCTATAGCATTCGTGTTCCGTTGCGCAAAGGTCGAGTAACGGTCTTTTGCTATAAACCTTGGCAGTGTATGAGACCCGAACGGAACTTCAGGAATTATCAGCTTATGGCAGGAACAGATCGTGAGAGGAAATTGATCGCCGAGGGTCCGGCGATCATCCTCGTTGAACCGCAATTGCCCGAAAATATCGGCATGGTGGCAAGGGCCATGGCGAATTTCGGCCTGGCGGAGCTTCGCCTCGTGCGCCCGCGCGAAACCTTTCCGAATGACAAGGCCCGTTCGGCGGCAAGCAAGGCCGACCACGTTATCGACAATGCTCAGGTGTTTGACGACCTGCCGTCGGCTATCAAGGATCTGAATTTCATCTACGCGACGACGGCGCGCGAACGGGATGGCCACAAACAGGTTCGCGGCCCGGTCGAGGCGGGCAGGGTGCTGCGGCACCGCTTCCTCGCCGGGGAAAAGACGGGAATCCTGTTTGGCCGCGAGCGTTTCGGCCTCAGCAATGAAGAAGTCGGGCTTGCCGATGAACTTGTTACATTCCCGGTCAATCCGGCGTTTGCGTCGCTGAATATTGCGCAGGCTGTCCTGCTCATGTCCTACGAGTGGATGAAGGCAAGTCTCGAAAAGGAAACCGACACGGCGTTTCGCGGACCGGAGATTGAACTGGCTCCCAAGGAACAGCTTCATGGGCTGTTCGGCCAACTGGAAGAAGCGCTCGATACACGCGGTTATTTCCGCCCGGCGGCGCGCAAGGAGATCATGGTCAACAATCTGCGCGCGGTGCTCACTCGCGCTGGATTTGCTGCGGCTGAAATCAGGCTGCTGCGGGGTGTGGTGACTTCACTCGATATATTCAGCCCGAAGAAGCCGCGCGGGGCAGGAACCCCGGAGGGACGCGAAAAGCCGAAATCCGGAGCGAAGAAACAGAATTCCGAAACGCGTGAGGAAGATTCTTCAAAATGAGCGTTCAGGCCAACGACCGTCCCATTCTCGTGTTCGACAGTGGCATAGGCGGGTTGACGGTCTTGCGCGAGGCGAGGGTCATGATGCCGGATCGCCGCTTTGTCTATGCCGCGGACGACGCCGGTTTCCCCTATGGGGATTGGGAGGAAGCGGCGCTGAAACAGCGGATCGTAGAGCTGTTCGGACGGTTGATCGCCGAGCACGATCCCGAGATCTCCATCATCGCCTGCAACACGGCCTCGACGCTGGTGCTGCGCGAGTTGAGAGCGGCCTATCCACAGGTTCCTTTTATCGGCACCGTACCGGCTATCAAGCCAGCGGCCGAACGCACAAGCTCCGGGCTCGTCAGCGTTCTTGCAACGCCCGGGACGGTCAAGCGCGCCTATACGCGTGAACTCATTCAATCCTTCGGTTCGAAATGTCATGTGCGTCTGGTCGGAAGCCAGAATCTGGCCCGGATGGCAGAAGCGCATATTCGCGGCGAAGCAGTGGACGACGATGCTGTCAAATCCGAGATAATGCCCTGTTTCATCGAGCAGGACGGAAAGAGAACCGATATCGTCGTGCTGGCATGCACGCATTATCCGTTCATGGCAAATGTCTTTCGGCGGCTGGCACCATGGCCGGTGGACTGGCTGGACCCGGCGGAGGCAATCGCTCGCCGGGCTGTTTCGCTGTTGAAGGCCGATAGCGGACGGGAGCCTGAGCATGGTGAGGATGTTGCAGTATTTACCTCCGAGAAACCGGATTTTTCGACACGCCGGCTGATGCAAGGCTTTGGTCTTACAACCTGACCGAGGCGCGGGTTTGCGGGTTGCAATCCATTTCGAATTGATGTTCCCTCACGTCAATTGGAGAGCCAAAGCGTGTTCGAAATTATTCTATCTCAGATTACAGACCCGCTGCGTATCGGTCTGCTCGCCGGACTTGTCGTGACGATGAAAAATACGGAAACGGTCACGGGCAGGATTCTGCCGCTGATACTGGGTGTGATTTTTGTAGCGACCTTGCTGCCGGTATCATTCTCCGCTTCGAACTCGGCCATGCAATGGACCGAAATATTGATCGGACTCATTTCGAATGCGGCTATCCTCGCCGTTCTGCTGGGCTTGTTTGCGGCCTATGCGCGGTTTGCGGGCAACCGAGCCTCCAAATAGAAGACTCGTCCCAATCGATCAGGCTTTGCTGGCAGTTTCCTTGCGGACGACCGGCGCGACCTTCGTGCCAAACAGTTCGATCGCTTTCAGCGTATTGCTGTGCGGCAGGCTGCCGAGATCGATCTGAAGCAGGAAGCGATCATGCTTGAAGTGGGTATATTGCAGCATGATCTTGTCGATGACCTCTTGAGGGCTGCCGACGAGAAGCGCGCCGCGAGGCGTTCGGCCCGCTTCGTATTGGGCGCGATTGGTCGGCGGCCAACCGCGTTCGCGCCCCAGTTGGCTCATGACCACTTCGTAGGATGGCCAGTATTCGTCGGAAGCGCTCCGGGAATCCTCGGCCACATAGCCGTGCGAATTGATGCCGACCTTCAGCTTTTCCGGGGCATGGCCTGCTTTTGCGCCCGCCTCGCGATACAACTCCACCAGTGGTGCAAAACGGTGCGGCTCGCCGCCGATGATGGCGATGGCAAGCGGAAGGCCGAGCGTCCCCGCCCGAATGACCGATTGCGGTGTTCCACCCACGGCGATCCAGACTGGCAATGATTTCTGCAACGGGCGAGGGTAGACGCCCCGGCCGTTAATCGGCGCGCGGGTCTTGCCGGACCATGTGATGATTTCGGTTTCGCGCAACTTCAACAGCAGATCGAGCTTGTCGGCGAACAGAACGTTATAATCGTCGAGATCGTAGCCGAAGAGCGGAAACGATTCGATGAACGAGCCGCGTCCAGCCATGATTTCCGCCCGTCCGGAGGAAACGAGGTCGAGGGTCGCGAACTCTTCGAATACGCGCACCGGATCGTCCGAACTGATGACGGAAACGGCGCTGGTGAGCCGGATATTTTTGGTACGGGCAGCGCCAGCGGCCAGCGCGACGGCCGGAGCCGAAATGGCGAAGTCCTTGCGGTGGTGCTCGCCGATGCCGAAAACATCGAGGCCCACCTGATCGGCGAGTTCCATCTCCTCGATCAGATTTTTGATGCGCTCATGGGGCGTTATCGCCGCGCCTGACGACGGATCGGGGCTGACGCCTGCAAATGTATAAAGACCGAGTTCCATTCCGCTATCGCCTTTCGGAAAGCAGTTGAAGCTTTCAATATCTGTCTGGATTGCTGGTTACCGTTGGAAACCAGATAGTGAGTGTTGAAGGCATTGTGAAGAACGCACGAATCCGTGTCTCAGTCACCGAAAGGAAACCGCCCGGCAGGCACGGGCGATTTGTTTGCGTCGTGCGGTTGGTGGTTAGTAAGCGGCAGTGAAACGCTGTTTGACGTGCCTTGGTTTTTCCACCTCGTCGACGATGGCGACGGCGAGATCTTCAACGCTGATCTTGCTGTTGCCTTCGGCATCGAAGACCGGTTGATCGGCGCCGAGGCGATATTTGCCCGTCCGCTCGCCGGGGGTGAGAATGATGGCCGGCGACACGAAAGACCAGTCCAGTTCATTTTCCTTGCGAAGATCGTTCAATGCCTGACGCGCGCCAAGCGCGCCCTCCCTGTATTCGGCCGGAAATGCCGGCGTGTCCACAAGCTGAATCCCCGGTGCAATTTCAAGGCTTCCCGCGCCGCCAACGGCAATAAGGCGCTTGATGCCCGCCTTCCTGGTTGCATCGGTGATGGACTGGTTGGCCTTGACGTGGATGGTGCGGATCTCCGGCTCATTCCAGCCGGGATTATAGGCGGAGACGACAATATCGTGGTTTGCGAGTTTCCTCGCCAGATCATCGGTGTTCAGAACATCAACCTTCTCGACGGTCACGTTCGGTGCTCCCGCGATTTTTTCAGGATGGCGAACAAGGGCGGTAACGGCATGGCCGCGGGATATGGCTTCCTTGAGAATGGCTGTGCCAACAAAACCGGAAGCGCCGATAAGTGCTATTTTCATTTTGTTCTCCTTGAAAAACAGAACTGTACCTGAATGCTGGAAAATAAAGGTACTTTAGATTATTAGGTTACGAACAGTAACCAGATAAGGCGAATGGAAAGCCTTGTGAAGAACGCACTTTTTCAGGCGCAGGGCACATTGGAGTAACCGCATGAGCATTGTGAGCAAGACCGAAGGCAGCGAGCCCCTTCTTCATACGACGCCGGGGTTCGCGGCCGACATAACGGGTTCCTGTCCGATACGGGAGGTTCTCGACATTGTTGGCGATACATGGAGCCTGCTGGTCATTCTGAATTTGCAGGCTCAGCCGTTGCGCTTCAATGCGCTCAAGCGCGAGATCGAGGGAATATCGCAACGCATGTTGACCGTGACACTGCGCTCGCTCGAGAAATACGGGCTGGTGCGGAGGACGGTGAAGCCTGCATCCCCGCCGGAAGTGACCTATACGCTTACGGAAACAGGGCATTCCATCGCGGTTCCGATTGCCGCCCTTGGCAACTGGGCCGCAAGCAACCGCGCTGTCTTGATGGCAGCCAAGGCGGATTACGATTCCGATCACGAGACCAGGCCCGGCATTTTCGGAACCTAGAGTCTGTCAGCGTTACATGGAATCGTTTCGGGATTCCCTGCAGGGCTGTTTTGTGATTCAAGATCATTGCTGGTGGGGAGGCCAGCAATGATGGCGAGACCCCTTTCCC
>JBOHIW010000002.1:0-298470 GCA_050726055.1 Phyllobacterium sp.
GCTTAAAACTCTTGTCCGGAAAGCTGAAGAGCGAACCGTCGAAACAACATGGAGACGTATCGGCGAACTCCTCAAGGCCTTCAGTCCGCAGGAATGCTCAAACTACCTCAGACATGCCGGCTATGGTGCAGAGTAGACCTGACAGACTCTAGCACCGTCGGAGGGGGGAGGGCCGTCACCGGTCCGAAGTCAGTCGCCGCAGGCGGCTGCCCGTTCCAGAAGGTAGGCTTTCTCGCGCGCATTGCGGGTGAGTGCGGCTGCATGTTCAAACTGGCCCCTGGCCTCCGTCAGCCGACCGGCGCGGAACAGAAAATCCCCCTTCGCCGCAGGCAGCAGGGCGTAGTTGTCCAGCGCCCCGCCCCGCTCGATCCGGCCGAGGAGCGTCAGCCCGGCATGCGGGCCGAAGGCCATGCTGTGGGCCACGGCCCGATTGAGATCGACCACCGGCGACGGCATGACCTCGCTGAGGGTGTCGTAGAGCGCCGCGATCTTGTGCCAGTCCGTCTCTTCCGCATTGCGCGCCCTTGCGTGGCAGGCGGCGAGGGCAGCCTGCAGCGCATAGGGACCGTTCGCGCCGCCAAGCGCTTCGGCGCGGTCGAGCGCTGCGAGGCCGCGGCGGATCAGGAGCTGGTCCCAGCGGGCGCGATTCTGTTCGGTCAGCGGAATGGACGAACCGTCGGGGCCAAGGCGCGCGGCGAGGCGCGACGACTGGATTTCCATCAGTGCGAGAAGGCCGAAAACCTCCGGCTCGTCCGGCAGGGCGCCAGCGAGGATGCGGCCCAGCCGACAGGCCTCCGCGCACAAGGCCGGTCGGGTCAGATCCTCGCCCGCAGTGGCCGCGTAGCCCTCGTTGAAGATCAGGTAGAGGACCTCCAGCACCGAGGCGAGGCGCTCGTTTCGCTCGGGTCCGCGCGGCACCTCATAGGTGAGGCCCGCCTTGCCCAGCGTCTTCTTGGCGCGGACGATGCGCTGGGCGATGGTCGCTTCGTTCGAGAGGAATGCGCGGGCGATCTCGTCGGTGGACAGCCCCCCGATCAGGCGCAGGGTCAGCGCCGCGCGCGCCTCGGGCGACAAGACCGGATGGCATGCGGTGAAGATCAGGCTTAGCAACTCGTCGCCAAGGTCGTCATCCATGGCCGCCTCGATATCTTCGGCATGGGGCGCATAATCGTCCTCGATATCCCGGGCGATCTCGGCGTGCTTGCGCGCAAGCATGCTGTTGCGGCGGAACCCGTCGATGGCCCGGCGCTTGGCCGCTGCCATCAGCCATGCGCCGGGTTTTTGCGGAACCCCGGTTTTCGGCCATTCGGACAGGGCGGCCACAAGGGCGTCCTGCGCCAGTTCTTCCGCCAGGCCCACGTCCCGCACCATTCGGGCCAGACCCGCAATGAGCCTGGCCTGTTCGATACGGAAAACCGTTTCGATTGCTTGATGTGTTTCGGTCGCTGCCACGCGCTGAGCTTAAGCGACGGGCGCGGGGCAAGGCAAGTCGTGGCAGCGACGGACGGCGAGAGCCCCGTGTCCTCAGCTACCGTTCGTCTTCTCGCGCAGCTTGTCGATCTGCTCGCCAAGGCCCGGCTCCAGCAACTCGCCGAAGTCAGCCGCCTCGACCACGGGACGGATTTCGATCTCGCTCGGTCCGAACATCGGGTTCGGGCAGCGCTTCACCCACTCCACCGCTTCGGCCATGTCCTTGACCTCCCACAGCCAGAAACCGGCAACCAGTTCGCGGGTTTCGGCAAACGGGCCGTCGGTGACGGTGCGGCTTGGACCGTCGAACGCCACGCGCTTGCCGTTCGAAGACGCCTTCAGTCCCTCGCCGGTCAGCATGACGCCGGCCTTGATCAGTTCCTCGTTGAACTTGCCCATCGCATCGAGCAGTTCCCTCGTCGGCATCCTGCTCGCTTCGCTGTCAGCCGTCGCCTTCACCATAACCATAACACGCATTGTCTTGTCTCCTCTGGTTTTGCGGAGGCCACACCGGCCTTCCTGATCATACGACGAACGGGCCTTGCCGGAATCGACATCGCGCTTGAAATTTTTTTCGCGAATTGTCGAAAATCTCGCGCGGCCGCAGTTTATTCAAGGACAATCGGGATCAGCGATGCAACAAGAAGAGCCGCCATCGCCCCGTTGAATGCCCTGACGGCCCGACGCGAGGTGAGGCGTTGTCCCACGGATGCGCCGAGAGCGGCCCAGGCTATGGTACTGATGAACGTCATCATTCCGAAGATGAACGCGAACAGGAGAGCGAGTGTTGCCCGCCCCGTTTCACCCGACACCTGGCCATAGGTGACGACGGCCCCGCTCACCATGACCCATAATTTCGGGTTCACAAACTGCAAGAGAGCACCCTGAGCGAGAGAAAGGGGAGCAATTCTTTCCGGCTTCGCTCCATTCGATCCGTCGAATGCCGGTTCGGCACGGGCGATCTTCCATGCCAGCCACAGAAGATAGATGACACCTGCCCATTTGAGCGCGGAGCCAACCCGCCTGTCCGTGACAACGGACGAACCGAAGGCTGCGACGGCAAGCATGATCGCCGCGACGCCGATCGCGATGCCGGTCATGAACGGCAGTGACCGGGCGATGCCATGGTTCGCGCCGGACGCGGCGGCCATCATATTGTTCGGCCCCGGCGTCGCCGCCATTGCGAAAGCAAAACCGATGAGCCCGCCTAGCCATCCAGCGTCCATGGCGCACCTCCCGTTTCATCTGTTCAACGACGTTACCGGCATGGATGTTACCGGCACGCCCCGGCAATCGGGTTGCGTTTATGCCATCAATGACGCACAAATAGGCATTATATAGCAAAGTCTTGCAATTTGGAGAAATTCTCTGCCATGAATCTGGACGATATCGACAGGCGGATCATCCGTGAGTTGCAACGCGATGGGCGCATTCAGAACAACGAACTCGCCAGGAAGGTCGGCCTTTCGCCATCGCCCTGCCTGCGTCGCGTGAGGCTTCTGGAAGACGCGGGCATCATCAGTCGTTACGTTGCTGTCATCGACCAGGGCAAGGTCGGGCTCAAACTCTCCATGTTTGCCCGTGTATGGCTCACGGCACAGGATGCCGAGACGATCGATCTTTTCATCGCCGCCATGCGGCGACTGCCCGAAGTGATGGAGTGCTACATCATGCTGGGTGAAAGCGATGCGCTTTTGCGCGTCGTTGTCGCCGACCTCGATGACTACCGCCGGTTCCAGTCGACGCACCTGACCCGCAAGAACGGCATCCAGAACGTGAAGACCGACGTTCCGAGCGAGATCGTCAAGCAGACCTTCTCGCTCCCCATATGATCGATGGCAATTGCCGCTTGCCATCAATCACCCCGTATCTGCCTGACTGGCTTCCATCCTTCCAGGCCGTTTCGGGCATGGCCCTGTAGTTCCTGACATGCGGCCGGTGCGGATCTTGGATAATGATGTGAAAACTCAGCTGTGATGTGTCGCATAAGTCGGGTGCAAAACCATCGCCTTAAACGGGTAGTCTGTCCAAGTCCTGCGACAGGGTCCGTATCGTCCGCTTTCGACCTTAATTCCTGCCATTTGAGGGCACCCTTCGACTACCCGTAAGCGGACGTTAGCGGAGCTACCGACGTGCAGCCGTGAAACACGAATTAGGGGGCAAAAACCTCAAAAACATTCTTGAGTAGTGCCTCTATATGGGCCGCCACTTCATTCTGACCAACTTGCAAACTGTTTGGATGGCCGGCTCCATTGCGGAGCGTAAGTGCTTGCTCAAGTCGCTGCTTGGTATTCTTTCCGATGAATGAGATAGCGACAAGCCTATTGAGGAAGTCAGCTTCTTTCATCGCCCCAATATCATCTGCCGTTACCGCGGTTTTCCATCTCGTATCCACACGCTTTGCTTCCGCATTGAATTGCGGAAGGTGGGACTTAACAACCGCCTTTTTTAGAACATCGACCGCAGCAAGCCACGACATCACTATGGCTGAACGAAAAAGACGAGCCTCATAGCAGGCGATAGCCTCTTCGACAAAACTGCGGGTATCTTTATCAGTGATGTTGGCTAGGTGTGTTCTCAGATCTACTGCAACCTGCGTTGCTGCGGGGCTTCCCCACGTTACGCCCAGCGCTGGCAGCCTGGCCTTGCCCTTCTCGGAAAGCTCATAGCCGCCGTTAATCTGAATGGTCACGCCCTTTGCTCGGGCGACTATGTCGGAGATATTCCAATCGACCATCTTGCAACCGACCGACTCCGCCTTCGAGCGAATGTCTTTGACACTTGCCGGTTGGGAGAAAGTCGCGAGCGTCAATAGAACCCGATCTACCCGCTGCAAGCCGTCTGCTTGCAGCAACAGTTTTAGTTCTGCATCACTCAGCTTCAAGGCGCGCCCTTAGCGATGTCTGCTCGGCCGCTGTCAGCGAGTAGGCGCTCCCCGTTAGCTCATTTAGTTGTTTGCTGCTCACTAAAGTTTTCAGAGATTGCGAGAGATTGCTGCTCATGCTCGACTTGTAATAGCCCGTAGCACTTTTCATCGCGCTTAACAGATCGGCGCGGTTGAAGCTTGCCTTTTTTTGAGCAAGTTGGAGATAAGCCGCTGCGGCAATCGCTAACTCTGGTCCGCTGGTCACCGACAGGCGTGCGGCAATCGTCCCCACTGCCATATTTAAGTTAGTCGCGGCATTGTCATCGCTCGTGCCAGCGGCCGTGGTCACACCGTTATCTTGTGTAGAGTTGAAAGCGGCAACAGGTGTAACGCCAACCAGACTTTCTAAATGGCTAAAAAGGTCTTTGATTGCTGCGGTATCAAACTGTGCATCGCCCTCATATTCAAATTCGACGTGACCCATCTTGATTTTTAGTTTTGAAGTCAACTCTTTGTGCCCCCTCTATGCCCTGCCGCAAGTTACTTGCTATTATGCTGGATGCCAAGATGGAATATCGTGTAGCGGAAGAGACTTGCAGATTGGAGGAAATCCGTTCTTTGACCGGTTCGGACAACTTTACCGGTTGAAATGTCAAATGCTGTCCGTCAGCTTCCCACACCATCTCAGCCATAAGTGTCACATAACTCCTGACATTCTGGCGTGGGGGGCGATGTCCTGAAAGCGCGCGCCAGAAAGCATTGAGCCGGCTCGGGCATCGCCTTATAGTTCCTGCCATGCGGCTGTGCCGTTGCATGGGCAGGTGAAAACGTGAAGCGGGTCAAGGCTTTCTGGCGCAAGGTTTTACTGGTCGTTGCCGCTGGCGCGGTGGGTGCCGGTGCGGTGTGGATCGGCTTCGACGCACTCGACAGGGCCTATCCGCCGCCACTGGAAAATGCGGCAGTCACCTCGGCGGAAGTGCTGGATCGCGACGGGCAATTGCTGCGTGTCTTTGCAACGCCCGAGGGGCGCTGGCGACTTGCGGTCAGGGCTTCCGATGTCGATCAGCAATTCATCCGGATGCTGGTCGCCTATGAGGACCGGCGCTTTTTCCAGCATTCGGGCGTCGATCCGCTGGCCATGCTGCGCGCCGCCGGGCAGTTCGTCACGCATGGGCGCATCGTGTCCGGCGGCTCCACGCTGTCCATGCAGGTGGCGCGCCTGATCGAGCCGCGCGACGGGCGCTCGATCCTTGCCAAGCTGCGGCAGGTGGCGCGCGCGGTGCAGATCGAGCGGCGGCTGACAAAACACGAAATTCTCGATTATTATCTGACGCTTGCGCCCTATGGCGGCAATCTGGAGGGCGTGCGCGCCGCAAGCCTCGCCTATTTCGGCAAGGAACCGAAGCGCCTCGGCACGGCGGAGGCGGCGCTGCTTGTCGCCCTGCCGCAATTGCCGGAACGCCGCCGCCCCGACCGCAATCCCGAGGGCGCGGAAACGGCGCGCGCCCGCGTTCTCGCCCGCATGGCCGTGACCGATGTGGTGGGCGAGGGGGAGGCGGAACGCGCCGCCCATGTCGCCGTCCCGTCTCGCCGTCTGGAAATGCCTGCCTTGGCCGCGCATGTGGCGGAGGCCGCCTTGCGCAAGGATCGTGCCGGGCCAAAGCATGCTGGGCAAAAACATCAGTTGACGCTGAAGCGCTCCGTCCAGCAGGCGCTGGAAGCTGTTGCTGCCGATTCCGCCAGCCGGCTGGGGCCGAAGGTTTCTATCGCGATGGTGATGGCCGATATCCGCACCGGTGAGATTGTCGGCGAGGTCGGTTCGGCTAATTATTTCGATGCGAGCCGTTGGGGCTGGATCGACATGACCCGTGTTCCGCGCTCGCCGGGGTCAACCCTGAAACCGTTCATTTTCGGCCTTGCCTTCGAGGACGGGCTGGTGATGCAGGAGACGATCATCGAGGATCGGCCGACCAGTTTTTCCGGCTATCGCCCGCGCAATTTCGACATGAGCTATCAGGGCGACGTGACGGTGCGCGAGGCGTTGCAACTTTCGCTCAACGTGCCGTCGGTGCGCCTTCTGAAAAGCGTAGGCCCGACACGGCTGATGGTGCGGTTTCGCCGGTCGGACGTGCATCCGGTGTTGCCGCCGGGCGAGGCGCCGGGGCTTGCCATCGGACTTGGCGGCGTTGGTATCACGCTGAAGGAACTGGTGCAGCTTTATGCGGGGCTTGCCAATCGTGGCCAGCCGGTTTCGCTGGGCAATGGCGTGGACGGCAAGGCGGCGGAGCTTGCGGGCGCGCCGCTGCTCCAGCCTGCTGCCGCGTGGCAGGTGGCCGACGTGCTGTCGGGGGTGAAGCCGCCGCTCGGCTTTCATCAGCGCGGCATCGCCTACAAGACCGGCACCAGCTATGGCTATCGCGATGCGTGGTCGGTGGGCTTCGATGGCCGCCATGTGCTGGGCGTCTGGGTTGGCCGTGCCGACAATGCGGCGATACCGGGGCTGAGCGGCTATGGCTCCGCCGCGCCGATCCTGTTCGAGGCTTTTGCGAAAACCGGCATTGGCGTAACACCCCTGCCATCGGCGCCCGCCGGTGCGGTACGCCTGGCGCAGTCCGACCTGCCCATTTCACTGCGGCGCTTCACGCCGGGCATCGGCGGTCTGGTTTCCGCCAGCGCTCGCGAAGCCGCGCCGCAGATCGTCTATCCACCGGAAGGTGCGCGGGTGGAACTTGGAGCCAGAACGGGAGATGATCTGGAGCCGCTGGTTTTGAAATTGCAGGGTGGCCGCGCCCCCTTCCGCTGGCTGGCCAATGGAAAACCTCTGGAGGAATCCTCTCGTCGCCGGACCAGCCTCTGGGTGCCGGATGGGGCTGGCTATTCCACCCTGACGGTGATCGATGCGGCGGGTCGTGCGGCAAGCGTTCGGGTTTTTATCGATTGAGCGCTGTTTTTGACAAGTGCGAACGATCATTCGCGCTTTGACTCGCCGATACCCCTCGAAAAAACCCCTTCGACCCGCGAGTCGTGACGAAAAACCGGGGTTGGAGTCGCGACCTCGGGGCGTTTTGCTCGCCAGTGCCGTTATAAAAGGGCAGCGCCGAAGCGCTGCCCAGTGTGCTCCTAGGGGATATTCAGGCTTCTTAGCGGCCCTGAATGAGTGATGCGATAATGCCGCTCGTGATGCCGACCAGCAGGTAGTCATTGTCCACCTTGATCCACTGATGACCGCGCGGCGGCTTGCTCAGGTGGGAGCGATGATAATCACGAACCACGTGTTTGCGGTAGTTGTTGGGCAATTTGTGTCCGCGCTGCCATTTATGCTGGCTAATCTTCTTCCGGTTTACCTCAGGCTTGCCGTGACGGTACCGTTCCTGCTTATGTTTGCCCTTGTATTTTTCGCTTTGGCTATAGCCGTGATGCGGCTGCCCCTGCGGGTTTTTGTAGGACTGTGCGAGAGCCGCAGGCGTTGCCAGAAGCGAGAGTGCTACGGCGGCAAGAATGGCTTTCTTCATTTCAATTTCCTCATGAAAACGCGGTACTAGTTGTCTTTGACATGCCCTTTCTAGTCGTGGCTTCATGAACGGAAACTGAATGGCATTCTAAACAATTTGTAATGTTTTTAACGGGTTATGATGCGGCTCCCTGTTCGTTGACCCGATCGCCCCTTGCCCTGTGCTGCGGGATTGTCCATCCTGCGGAAAGGAACCGATCGGCAGGGAGACAGGCTTGGAACGCGAGGCTGAAGATACCGAAATCGCCATGATGCAGCAGGTGTTCGACCGTCAGGTCGATTGGACGCGCACCCGGCCCGCGCCGCGGCTGGAGGATCGGCTTGAGCGGCTGGACAGGCTGAAAAAACTCATCCTCGACCATGAAAACAGGCTTTGCCAGGCAATCTCGGATGATTTTGGCCATCGCTCGAAGGTCGAGACGTCTGTTGCTGAAATATCCTTCGTGCTGACCGAGATCGGCCACGCGAAACGGCATCTGAAAAAGTGGATGGCTCCACAAAACATCCCGACGCAACTGCAATTCCAGCCAGGAAAAAACCGGCTCATCCCGCAGCCGCTGGGTGTCGTCGGCATCATTTCGCCGTGGAACTATCCGCTGCAACTGAGCCTTGCGCCTGCAATCGGCGCGTTTGCCGCCGGGAACAGCGTGATGCTGAAACCGAGCGAATTGGTGCCGCGCTTCGCAACCCTGTTGCAAAGCATTGTCGCGGAGACCTTCGTGCCGACGGAGTTCACTGTTACAGGGGTGGAGGGTGGCATTGCCGAAGCCTTCGCCGCGCTGCCGTTCGATCATTTGATGTTTACGGGGTCGACCCGTGTCGGGCGATTGGTGGCGGAAGCCGCAGGTCGCAATCTTACGCCGGTCACGCTTGAACTTGGTGGAAAATCTCCAGCGATTATAGATGCTTCGGCGGATGTTGCGGTGGCTGCGGAGCGCATCGCCTATGGCAAGCTGCTGAACGCGGGCCAGACCTGCATCGCGCCGGATTATGTGCTGATCGCGCAGGATCGGATGGATGTTTTCGCCGATCGCCTCCGCCAGTCCATCGGCAGGCTTTATGGTTCCGATCCGGCCAATCCCGATTATTCATCGATCATCACCGAACGGCACTATGAGCGGCTCGAAGGTCTGGTTTCCGAAGCTTCGGCTCAGGGTGCGAGGGTGATCCAGATTGCTTCGCCCGCCGATCCAGCATGGAAATCACGACGCAAGTTTCCACCAACACTGGTCCTTGGCGCGGCGCCTTCGATGAAGGTGATGCAGGAGGAAATCTTCGGGCCCGTCCTGCCTGTCATGGCCTGCGAAAGCGGTGCAGATGCGATAGGGCACATCAATTCCGGCGACCGACCGCTGGCGCTCTACTGGTTCGGCGAGGATGATAAGGCGAGGGATGACATTCTCTCCGGAACCATTTCCGGTGGTGTCACGATCAATGATTGCCTGTTCCACTTCGCGCAGGGAAACCAGCCGATGGGCGGCGTCGGCGCGTCCGGTTCGGGCGTTTATCACGGCGAATGGGGTTTCAACACGTTCAGCAAGATGAAGCCGGTTTTCTATCGCTCGCGCTTCAGCCAGTTGAGCAATCTCTACCCGCCTTATGGAAGGAAAATCACCTTCTTGCAAAAAATGATGCGGTTTCTGGCGTGATTGCCGTGGCGACGGTCAGGCATGGATTCCCGGGTCAAGCGCGGGAATGACGATAAGGGCGAGAGTTGCGAAATCCCTTATCGTCATCGCAGATATCGGCGGGCACCATGCCTGCACTTCGTTATTCCCGCGCTTGACCCGGGAATCCATGCCTGAACACTCAAGCCGATGCCGCGCTGACTATCGTAGCGCCTTCATGTTCGGCAGGAAGATCGTCAGCAGGCCGAGCAGCGGCAGGAACGAGCAGATCATGTAGACGAACTCGATGCCCTTCACGTCCGCGACAATGCCCAGAACAGCGGCTGCGATGCCCGCCATGCCGAAGGCAAAGCCGAAGAACATGCCTGCAATCAGCCCGACGCGACCCGGCACCAGCTCCTGCGCGAAGACAAGGATCGCGGAGAATGCCGATGACAGGATGAGGCCGATCAAAACCGTCATGATCGCCGTCCAGAACAGGTTCATATAGGGCAGGGCCAGCGTGAACGGCAGGACGCCAAGGATCGAGAACCAGATGACGGCCTTGGGGCCGTAACGGTCGCCCAAGGGGCCGCCTGCGAACGTGCCGACGGCTGCCGCACCGAGGAGCAGGAAGAGCAGCAGTTGCGAATCCTGAACGGAAACATCGAATTTGTGGATGAGGAAGAAGGTGTAGTAGCTCGACAAGCTGACCAGATAGATCTGCTTGGTGAAAACAAGCAGCATCAGCACAAAAATCGACATAAGAACCTTGTTGCGCGGCAAGGGAAGTTCACGGCTGACCGTTTTCTTGCTGCCGCTATTCGCCCGGGTCTGATTGGCATACCAACCACTGACCTGCCAGAGAATGAACATGGCGAGAAGGGCCGCGACCGAGAACCATGCGATGCTGGCTTGTCCGCGTTGCAAGACGATAAATGCCGCAAGCAGGGGGCCGCATGCTGTGCCGAAATTGCCACCGACCTGAAACAGCGACTGGGCAAAGCCGTGCCGTCCGCCGGACGCCATGCGTGCGACGCGCGACGATTCCGGATGGAAAATCGCCGAACCGAAACCGATAAATGCTGCACCAACGAGGAGCGCGACATAGTGATGTGCGAATGCCAGGAACAGCAGGCCGATCAATGTCGATCCCATTCCGGCAGGCAATGAATATGGCATCGGCTTCTTGTCGGTGTAGAGCCCGATCAGGGGCTGCAGCAGCGATGCTGTTACCTGAAAGCAGAAAGTGAGAAGGCCAATCTGCCAGAAGCTGAGATCATAATTCTCTTTCAGAATCGGATAGCTGGCCGATAGCAGAGACTGCATCATGTCGTTGAGCAGGTGGCAAAAGCTCACAGCCAGAATGATGGTGAGTGCTGTTTGCTCCGCCGCTTGTGGGCGGGCATTTGCTGGAACGTCGGTCATAATGCTTCCTGTCGTGAATGGCGCTTCTCATCTTCAACGCCCAAATGGCGTGATATACCTCTTGCTACCCGCCTTCTTTCGTGTTTTGGTCCATGCATTTCGCGAGTGGGCCAATAAATGGGTGACAGAGGAAAACAGGCCGGGGCGGATTTGAACACGGAACTCAACACACTGCACAATGTCCGGCTTTCATGGCTGGAACGAGAAGGCGATCCGGTGGTGGCCTTGCCCGGCGACTATCCCGATGGTCATCACGTGCCGCCGCACAATCACTCGCGCGGCCAGTTGCTCTATGCCCTGTCCGGCGTTGTGATGGTGACAACCAGCGAGGGGCGGTGGATGGTGCCGACGGAACACGCGTTGTGGATTCCGGCGGGCATGACACATTCGGTCGAGATGGTCGGCGCGGTGCGGATGCGCTCGGTTTATGTGCTGCCCGGAGCGATTGAAAGTTTGCCGGACAGTTCCCGTGTCGTCGGCATGACGAACCTGATGCGAAGCCTCATCGTCGAGGCGACCGATATGCCGCCCGGCAAGAAGCCTCATGGACGCGATGCTCTGGTCATGTCTCTGATTTTGCATGAAATTCCGCGTCTGCCTGAGTTGCCGCTGGGGCTGCCGTTCCCGACGGATCCGCAATTGGCGGCCCTTTGCCGCCGCTTCGTGATCGCGCCGTCCTCGCAAGCGCGCATTGATGACTGGGCGGAAATATTGGCCATGAGCCGCCGCGCCTTCACACGGGCTTTTCGACGGGAAACGGGCCTGAGCCTCTCGACATGGCGGCAGCAGGCTTGCCTGTTTGCGGCGCTTCCGAGGCTGGCTGCGGGGGAGGCGGTGACGAGCGTTGCGCTGGACCTTGGCTATGAAAGCACAGCCGCCTTCACCACCATGTTCAAGCGCATGACCGGCGTTCCGCCGCAACGCTATCTGCGAGACATACACAATCAGTGGCCACAATCAGCGGCCACAATCAGGAGCTGAGGGCGTCAGTCGATAGCGCGTGATGGGGCAATGACGAATCCGCTTTGATCTCTGCGATCAGCCAGTCGCGAAACAGGGCGACCGGCGCATAATTTTCCTTGCGCTTTGGCGTTACGAAATAATAGGCGCTGGGGCTTTCGACAGGGATATCGAGTGCCTTGACCATCTGTCCGCTTTCCAGTTCCGAAGCGATCAGAAAGAGCGGCAGGAGTGCGACGCCCAACCCGGCGATACAGGCCTGGAAGACAGTCGAGAACTGCTCGAAATGCATGCCGGTCGCCTCAGGTGGGGTCAGGCCCTGCGCCGCGAACCAGCGGTCCCATGCGCCAGGGCGCGATTTCATGTGCAGCAGCGCGCAGCGGGCGAGATCGGCCGGTATCCGGATCGATTGCTCCTGTAGATAGGCAGGCGAACAGATCGGCGCGACCTGCTCCGGCATCAGGAAAGTGGAGCTTGCGCTCGGCCAGTCCGGCTGGCCGATATGGATTGTAGCGTCGATATCGTCCCGGTCGAAATCGAACTGGCCGATGCGCGTGGCGAAGCTCAGGACGATTTCGGGATGGGCGGCAACAAATTTCGGGATGCGCGGCATGAGCCACCGTGTACCGAAGGTCGGCAACATCGCCAGATTGAGCGAGCCGCGATGGCGATCCGTCATGGTGCGCAGGGATGCCGTGCGGATGATGCGCAGCGCTTCGGCGATATCCTGCGCGTAGGTTTCGCCTTCCGGTGTCAGAGTCACGCTGCGGCTGGTGCGCTCCAGAAGCGCGACGCCGAGCTGTTGCTCGAGGTGGTGGACGTGACGGCTGATCGCGCCTTGCGTCAGCGACAGGTCTTTGGCGGCCGCCGTGAAACTGCCGAGGCGCGCAACGGCGTCAAAGGCGCAAAGCGCGCTGGTGGAGGGCATCAGGCGGCGTTGAAGTGTAATCATGATCCATGATTAATTGTAATAGATGTTTGAGTAAATATGGTTTGCGAATCCATGCCTGATTTCCCATGATCGGGGCAATCGCAGATTGGGAGTTTGATGATGACAAGTTCGAAGGCATCTTTCGTGTGGCAAGATCCGTTCCTGCTGGAAGACCAGTTGGATGAAGACGAGCGGATGATCCGCGACAGTGCCCGCGCTTTCGCTGCCGACAAGCTGTTGCCGCGTGTCGAGGAAGCCTATCTTGAGGAAAAGACCGATCCTGCGATTTTCCGTGAAATGGGGGAGGCCGGTCTTCTTGGCGTGACCATCCCTGAAGAATATGGCGGCATTGGCGCATCCTATGTAACCTACGGGCTGGTGGCCCGCGAAGTCGAGCGCATCGACAGCGGCTACCGCTCGATGATGAGCGTCCAGTCCTCGCTGGTCATGTATCCGATCCACGCCTATGGCTCGGAAGAACAGCGCAGGAAATATCTGCCCAAGCTTGCAAGCGGCGAATGGATCGGCTGTTTCGGTCTGACCGAGCCCGACGCCGGTTCCGATCCGGGCGGCATGAAGACTCGCGCTGAAAAGGTGGCCGATGGCTACAAGCTTTCCGGCTCGAAAATGTGGATTTCCAATTCGCCCATCGCCGACGTGTTCGTCGTCTGGGCGAAGTCTGCGGCGCATGATGGCGCTATCCGCGGCTTCATTCTCGAAAAGGGCATGAAGGGCCTTTCCGCGCCGAAGATCGGCGGCAAGCTTTCGCTGCGCGCTTCGATCACCGGTGAAATCGTCATGGACGAGGTGATTGTTCCGGAAGAAAACCTGCTGCCCAATGTTTCCGGCCTGAAAGGGCCGTTCGGCTGCCTTAATCGTGCCCGTTACGGCATTTCGTGGGGCGTGTTGGGCGCTGCGGAGGATTGCTGGCTTCGTACGGTGCAATATGGCCTCGACCGCAAGCAGTTCGGCAAGCCGTTGGCAGGAACCCAGCTTTTCCAGAAGAAATTCGCCGACATGCAGACGGAAATTGCTCTTGGCCTTCAGGCTTCGCTGCGCGTTGGCCGTCTGTTCGACGAGGGCAGGATGGCGCCGGAAATGATCTCCATCGTCAAGCGCAACAATTGCGGCAAGGCGCTCGACATTGCCCGCATGGCGCGCGACATGCATGGCGGTAACGGTATCCAGATCGAATATCACGTCATGCGCCATGCGCAGAACCTCGAAACGGTCAACACCTATGAGGGGACACATGATGTTCATGCGCTGATCCTCGGCCGTGCGCAGACCGGCATTCAGGCGTTCTTCTGAGGTCAGTCATGAGCGCACCGCTGGAAGGGCTGAAAGTCATTGAACTCGCGCGTATTCTGGCCGGTCCATGGATTGGCCAGACGCTGGGCGATCTCGGCGCGGATGTCATCAAGATCGAAAGCCCGAACGGCGATGACACCCGTACCTGGGGGCCTCCCTTCATCGAGGATGGCGGCGAGAAATCCGCCGCCTACTTCCACGCCTGTAATCGTGGCAAGCGTTCGGTGATCGTCGATTTCAGCAATGAGGACGGTCAGGCGATCATCCGCAAGCTGGTCGAGACGGCGGATGTCTTTATCGAGAATTTCAAGTTTGGCGGACTGAAAAAATACGGGCTGGATTATGAAAGCCTGAAAGCGATCAACCCGCGCCTGGTCTATTGCTCGATCACCGGCTTTGGCCAGACGGGGCCTTATCGCGAGCGAGCGGGCTATGATTTCATGATTCAGGGTATGTCCGGCATCATGGACCTGACCGGCGATCCGGCAGGCGAACCGCAGAAGATGGGCGTGGCTTTCGCCGACATTTTCACCGGCGTCTACAGCGTCGTCGCCATTCAGGCCGCGCTGATCCAGCGTCAGCAGACGGGCGAGGGGCAGCATGTCGACATGGCGCTGCTCGATTGCATGACCGGCGTTCTCGCCAATCAGTCGATGAACTTTCTCGCCTCGGGCGTGGCCCCGCATAGGCTGGGCAATGCGCATCCGAATATCGCGCCCTACCAGACCTTCCCCGTTGCCGATGGCCATTTCATTGCGGCAGTCGGCAATGACGGCCAGTTCCGTCGTTTCTGCGCGATCCTCGGGCTGGCTGAGATGGCCGATGACGAGCGTTTCGCGACGAATGCAACCCGCGTGGCGAACCGCGAACCGCTTTCGGTCCAGATCACGGAAAAGACCTTGCAGTGGCAACGCGACGATCTGCTCGCCGCTTTGGAAAAACAGGGTGTTCCCGCAGGGCCGATCAATACGGTTGCTGATGTTTTCGCCGATCCGCAGTTTGTTGAGCGCGGTATGCGGATCGATCCGCAGGGCATTCCCGGCGTTCGCACGCCTATCCGCATGTCAGGGGCAGACCTTGCGACTGACAAACGCTCTCCGCGCCTGGGTGAGCATACGGACGAAGTGTTGGCCGAGATCGGGATGGTCGGGATCAGGTCGCTTTGACCTAAAACCGGTCTTCCCTGCGCCAAAGCGGAAAGTGCGGTCCGCGAACCATCTCCGCTCAAACCCTGTTGCTCATGGAAACGACTGCTGTCGCATCCATGTGTCTAGAATCTGTATCCCCTCTGTTCCCAGCTTGACTCTTCTCTTCATTCGATTCCATAATAGAACAAAACAGGAACAATTGAAGGAAGAATACAGTGATCACCGTCGATCTGGCGGCGTTGAGGCGCAAAGTCGCGGCTATAGGAAAAGCGGGAGATCGCGAGAGCGAAAGGCTGCGTACCGCTTTCACATTCGGCTTTTCGGGGATCGACAATTTCCTGGGCGGCGGGCTTCAGTGCGGAGCGCTCCACGAGGTTTTTGCGGGTGAAACGGGTGATTCTGCTGCGGCCACGGGGTTTGTAACGGCGTTGGCCATGCGGGCCGGCGAGAACGCAAGGCCCGTTCTCTGGCTGGAGGAGGATTTCGCGCGTCGTGAACATGGCGGGCTTTATGCACCGGGACTTGCGGCCATGGGGTTCGACCCCCGGCACCTTGTGATCGTGCGCTGCCCGACTGCCAGGGATGTGCTGAAAGCGGCGTCGGATGTGCTGGAGGTTCGCGAAATCGGTGCCGTTGTGCTTGCGTCGTGGAGCGACCCGAAATGCCTTGATCTCACGGCTACCCGGCGTTTGCTGCTGGGCGCGCAACAGTCGGATGTTCCGGCTTTCATGCTGCGTCTCGGTGGGGTGCCGTCCGAAAGCGCGGCGATGACACGATGGCAGGTAAGGTCTGCGCCCTCTCGCTCCGGCAGCGCAAATGCGCCGGGAAAACCGGCATTTGATGTGGCGTTGCTGCGTAATCGCCAGGGCACGACGGGTCGCTGGTTTATGGAATGGAATGGTGATGAACATGTTTTCAGACAACTCGAGACGGTTTCTGGCCGTATGGTTTCCCCGCCTTCCCACGGACAGGCTTCAGCGGGATATTCCACATCTGGCCGTTTCTGAAGCGCCGCTCATCGTTGTGGATCGTATCGCCAATGCGCTGCGGCTGACGGCGATCGATGACCGCGCGGCGAAAGCCGGGTTGGCCATCGGCATGGCGCTGACCGACGCGCGGGCGCTGTTTCCAGTTCTGGAAATACAGCATGCTTCGCCAGCCGATGATGAGCGCCTGCTCGACAGGCTGGCGGACTGGTGTGATCGCTACACGCCGCTGGTGGCGCTCGATCCGCCGCATGGCATGGTTCTCGACATCACCGGCTGCGCCCATCTTTTTGGCGGTGAAGAGAGCCTGCTCAAGGACATTCTTGCTCGCCTGGCCAGAAATGGTTTCGCCGTCAAGGTCGCTATCGCCGCCAATGCGTCGGCGGCGCATGTGCTTGCGCGTTTTACGACAGGCGGCGTCTTTTCTCTGGCCGAAACGGCAAGGCGGGTGGCCGCCTTGCCATTGGCTGCGCTTGAAATCGATGAGGCTGCTTTTGCAGGATTGAAGCGGGCGGGGCTGCGCTGCGTCGGCGATGTTGCGGCCATTCCGCGTGCTTCACTGACATCGCGTTTCGGCAAGGTGCTGGTGGATCGGCTGGATGCGCTTTCCGGGCATGTATCACAACCGATCTCTCCCCGCCGCACCGTGCCGCTTTGCATGGTGGAGCGTCGTATGGCCGAACCGTTGAGCGACATGGAATCCGTCGAGCAGCTTGTTCGATCCCTTGGCGCCGAACTCGTGTCCCATCTGGAACAGCGCAGCGAGGGTGTACGGGCGGTGGAAGCTGCTTTCTTTCGGGCCGACGGCGCGGTTCGCCGGGTTCTGGTGGGGGCTGGACGGCCGGTTGTCGACGGGACGATCCTGTTTCGCCTTTTCCGGGAGAGGCTTTCCTCGCTCGCCGAACCGCTTGACGCGGGATATGGCTTCGACGTGATCCGCCTGTCGGCCACCCGAACCGAGCGCGTGACGGCGAGGCAGAAAAGCCTCGACAGCACGCAGCAGGAAACCATCCAGGTCGATGCCCTGCTGGATCGGCTTGCGGTCAGGCTGGGGGAAGATCGGGTGTTGCGGCCTTCGGCGGTTGATACGCATATCCCGGAGCGGGCCGTAGTGCTGATGCCTGCCATGCGCAGCGATGGAAATGCAGCCGTCGCATGGGCGGTCGAGCAATTGCCCGACGATCCGCCTGCACGTCCGGTTCGCCTGTTCAACCCACCTGAACCCATTGAAATAACGGCTGTCGAAGTGCCGGATGGCCCTCCTGCCCGGTTCCGGTGGCGGCGCGTTCTGCATCGCGTGATGCTGGCGGAAGGGCCGGAACGGATCGCCCCGGAATGGTGGGCCGAATATTCTGGCATGCCGATCCGGGATTATTATCGTGTCGAGGATGATGGCGGGCGTCGCTTCTGGGTTTTCCGTGAGGGGTTGATGGAGCGGAATGACGTTCCCGTCCGTTGGTTCCTGCATGGGCTTTTCGCGTGAGCTATGTCCATGCCCGCCTATGCCGAATTTGCCGTCACCACCAATTTCTCCTTTCTGCATGGAGCGTCCCATCCGGAAGAACTGGTGAAAACCGCGCATTTCTTGAGGCTTTCAGGGATCGGAATTGCCGACCGAAACACGCTTGCGGGTGTCGTGCGCGCCTATTCGTGTCTGAAGGAAATCAAGGCGCATGAGGATGATTATGGCCCTTGCGATCTGAAGCTGTTCATCGGTTGCCGTCTGGTTTTCATGGATGGCGCGCCTGATCTTGTCGTCTATCCGCGTGACCGGACGGCATATGGTCAACTTTGCCGCCTGCTGTCGGAAGGAAAGCACAGGGCCGGCATCAAAGGGCAGTGCCATATCTATCTGGAGGATTTCCTGTTTCGGGCGCGGGATTTCCAGATCGCGGTCATCCCTCCTGCAAAAACGGACGCGGCTTTCACGGATATTCTGAAAAAGCTGGCGATTGCTGCCCCGCAATCGGTCTGGCTGGCACTCTCCATGCCATATCAGGGCGCGGACCGGCGGCGCGCGGAAAGGCTGGCGCGTGTGGCGGCGCAAGCGGGCGTGCCGCTGCTGGCGACAAACGACATTCTTTATCACACAGCGGAGCGGCGGAATTTGCAGGATGTGCTGACCTGCATTCATGAGCATACGACCATCGACCGGGCGGGGCGCAAGCTTGAGAAAAATGCCGAGCGGCATCTGAAATCGCCAGCGGAAATGGCGCGGTTGTTTCGCGATTTCCCGCAAGCGCTGGGCGAGACGCAGCGTTTCATGGAGCCGGTCACATTTTCGCTGGATCAGCTCAAATACAGCTATCCCGATGAGCCGGTACCGCCCGAAAAGACGCCGCAGCAACATCTCGTCGATCTCGCATGGCAGGGCGCGGCCAGCCACTACGGTGCGGGGTCGATTCCGCAGAAGGTGGCCGATCTTCTGGAAAAGGAACTGCGACTGATCGGGAAACTTGGATATGCGCCCTATTTTCTCACCGTGCATGACATCGTTTCCTTCGCCCGATCGAAAGATATTCTTTGTCAGGGGCGAGGGTCGGCGGCCAATTCCGCGGTCTGTTATTGCCTCGGCATCACGGCGGTCGATCCGGTGGAGAGCGAGCTTCTTTTTGAGCGCTTTATCTCGGAGGAGCGCAAGGAGCCGCCCGATATCGATGTCGATTTTGAGCATGAGCGGCGCGAGGAGGTCATGCAATATGTCTATGAGCGCTACACGCATGATCGTGCGGCCATCGTCGCGACCGTCATCTGCTATCGCCCGCGCAGCGCCATTCGCGATGTTGGCAAGGCGCTGGGGCTGACGGAGGATGTGACGGTGGCTCTCGCCAGCACGGTCTGGGGTAGCTGGGGCGAGGGGCTTGAAAAGCGCGACATTCAGCAGGCCGGTCTCGATCCGTCCAATCTGGCGGTGCTTCGCGCGGTGAAGCTGGCAACGGAACTGATCGGTTTTCCCCGCCACCTGTCGCAGCATGTTGGCGGCTTCGTGCTGACGCGGGAACGACTGGACGAAATGGTGCCCATCGGTCCGGCGGCGATGGACAAACGCTACTTCATCGAATGGGACAAGGACGATATCGACGCCGTCAACATGATGAAGGTCGATGTGTTGTCGCTCGGGATGCTGACCTGCATTCGCAAGGCTTTCGGGCTGATCGAACGACATAAGGGCGATACATGGAGTCTGGCGACGATCGAGCCGGAGGATCAGGGCGTTTACGACATGCTGTGCCGGGGTGATTCCCTCGGCGTTTTTCAGGTGGAAAGCCGGGCGCAGATGAACATGCTGCCGCGCCTGCGGCCCCGGACATTCTACGATCTGGTGATCGAGGTGGCGATTGTGCGTCCCGGCCCTATTCAGGGCAACATGGTTCATCCTTATTTGCGGCGGCGGTCCGGCGCAGAAAAAATCGATTATCCCGCGCCATCTCCCCAGTATGGGCATAAGGACGAGTTGAAGGATGTGCTCGGAAGAACCTGCGGCGTGCCGCTGTTTCAGGAACAGGCCATGCGCATCGCTATCGTGGCGGCGGGGTTCAGTCCGGAAGAGGCAAACCAGTTGCGTCGCGCCATGGCGACATTTCGCAATGTCGGCACGATCCACAAAATGGAGCGGAAGATGGTCGATGGCATGATTGCCCGCGGTTACAAACGTGAATTCGCGCAAAGCTGCTTCAACCAGATCAAGGGGTTCGGTGAATATGGCTTTCCTGAAAGCCATGCTGCCAGTTTTGCCCAACTGGTTTATGCGTCGTCCTGGATCAAGCATTATCATCCGGACGTTTTTGCCGCCGCGCTGCTGAACTCGCAGCCCATGGGCTTCTATGCGCCCGCGCAGATCGTGCGGGATGCCCGCGATCATGGCGTCGAGGTGCGGCCGGTCGATATCAATTTCAGCGAATGGGACAATACGCTGGAGTCTGCGGGCGGCCCCTATTGGGCGCTGCGACTGGGTTTTCGCCAACTTGATGGTTTTTCGAAAAAATGGGCTGAAGAGATTTGTAAGCTACGCGGCAATGGTTATCCCAGCATCGAGGAACTGCGCCGCCGGACCCGGCTTGATCGCCGCGCTTTTGTGACCCTTGCCGATGCGGACGCCTTCGGTTCGATGCAGATCGACCGGCGCGACGCTCTCTGGTCCGTTCGTCGCTTGCCGAATGACGAAACGCTGCCCCTGTTCAAGGCCGCTGAAACATCAGAACTTGCAAGGGAAACGCCGGTCGCGTTGCCGGTCATGAAGCCTTCCGAGCATGTCATCGCCGATTATGAATCGTCACGGCTTTCCCTGAAGGGCCACCCCATGGAGTTCCTGCGCGGAAAATATGGGCGCTGGGAAGTTTCGACCTGCCGGGAAGCCGCAAATGCTGCCAATAACACAAAGATCCGCGTGGCGGGGGTTGTCACCGTGCGCCAGAAGCCGGGCAGCGCCAAGGGCGTCGTGTTCATGACCATCGAGGACGAAACCGGCATCGCCAATATCGTCGTCTGGTCCAAACTGATGAAAATCTATCGCAAGGAAGTCATGGGCTCGCGGCTGATCCTGATCGAGGGAACGATCCAGCGCAGCCCGGAAGGCGTCGTTCATCTCGTCGCGCAAAAACTTGCAGACCGCTCCGCCGATCTGCTGGCGCTTTCGGAACAGCTTCCGCAGAGTCCGGCCAATGATGAAACGCTGCATGGGGTGCCGGGAAATGCGATGATGCGTCATCCGCGCAATGTTCGCATATTGCCCAAGTCACGGGATTTTCACTGATTAAAGCAGTGGGCCCTTCGCATGGCGTGGCCGGGGCTTCAAAAACAACCAGAAAATACCAAGGGTATGCGGGTTCGATCCGCGTGGCCCATCTTGCAAATTTCTGCAAGATATATTATGTAGCGCTATAAATATTAGCTTGCTATCAATATGAACGCTATGAAAAATACGATCCTTGCCGCTAGAGCCGACTTTCTGACAGAACTGACCACCGCTGGCCGCAAGCTGCGGACGATGTTCGATGCACGCGTCAAGGAACGCGGGCTTACGCTTGCGCGGGCGAGGGCTTTGCTCTTCCTCTCCAGAAACCCGTGCATGACGCAGACGGAACTGGCTTCCGCACTGGAAATCGAAACGCCAACGCTGGTTCGCCTGCTCGACGGGCTTGAAAAACAGGGTCTCGTTGAGCGCAATGCCGTCGATGGCGACCGACGCGCCAAGCACATTACCCTGACTGAGGCGGCACAATCGCAGGTCAGGGGAATCGATGAAGTGACCAATCAGTTGCGTGAACAGGTCTTGCGCGACATCGATGAAGAGCAACTTCTTGCGGGCATTCGCGTTCTTCGCCTTTTGCAGAAAAATATTGAAGCGATGAATGAAGGCGCCGCATCATGAGCACGGCGCCGGCAACAACCTCGTCAGCAGTTGCCGCTGCTGACGAGGAACGACAGTTATCGCCCGCACGGGTAGATGAGCCTGTGGAGGAAGCGCCAGCGTCGCCTCAACCGGCGGCACCTCCAGCGAAATCCCCACAAATATCGGCCGTCTATATCTGTGCGTCCGTCCTGCTGTGGATGACGCAGGGACTTGGCATGAACTTCGTTGCCGCCAATATCCCGCAGTTGCAGGGCATATTCGGTGCGACATCGACGGAAGCGGCATGGCTTCTCGCAGCCTATATGGCCCCCAATGTCAGCCTCACCCTTTTCCTGATGAAGATCCGCACGCAATATGGGTTGCGGCGCTTTACCGAGTTGGGCCTTCTCGTTTTCGTGCTCGCTTCGTTTCTTCATTTCTTCACCCACGATCTGCATTCCGCAATCGTGGTTCGGTTCCTTGCGGGCATGGCGGCATCGCCGCTTTCCACGCTTGGCTTCTTCTACATGCTGGAAGCATTTCCGTCCGAGAAGAAGATGAGCTGGGGCCTGAGCCTCGCGCTGACCTGTTCCACGCTCGCGAGCCCCCTCGCGCGCATCATTTCGCCGTACTTGCTCGAACTCGGCCATTGGCATGGCCTCTATACGATGGAAATGGGGCTGGCGCTGATGGCGCTCGCAACGGTCTATATGTTGCCGCTGACGCCGATTCCGCATCAGAAAGTGCTGCAACCGCTCGATTTCATTAGCTACCCGCTGATTGCCATCGGTTTTGGCGTACTTGCCGTGGTTCTGGCCATGGGCCGCCTTTACTGGTGGTTCGAAGCGCCGTGGATCGGTGTCGCCCTTGCCACGTCGCTCGGCGCAGTGGCTCTTGCCGCAGCGATCGAACTCAATCGCCAGGTGCCATTGATGAATATTCGCTGGCTGACCAGCCGGCAGACGCTCCATATTGCCGCCGTCCTGCTGACATTCCGCATTGTCTTGTCGGAACAGGCGACCGGCGCTACCGGCCTGTTTCAGGCGCTGGGCCTGCTGAATGAACAGAGCGCCGGGCTGTATGCAGTGATTATTATCGCGTCGATTGCCGGAGGCTTGACCTGTGGAGCGATCCTGAAGCCGGGGCGCGATGCGGCCATCCATACGGCCGCCCTGAGCCTGATTATCATTGGTGCGCTCATGGATGGCCATGCGACGAACCTGACGCGGCCCGAGCAGATGTATCTGAGCCAGGCGATGATTGCGTTTGGCGGAGCGCTGTTTCTTCCGCCAGCCATGGCGAGCGGTTTGATGTATGCCCTTCGGCACGGTCCAGCCTATATCACGAGCTTCATCATCGTATTCATCTTTACCCAGAGCATCGGTGGCCTCATGGGGTCGGCGCTGTTTGGAACCTTCGTGACGCTTCGCCAGAAGTTTCATCTGAGCAATCTCGCGGATCACATCGTGCTGAGCGATCCGGTCGTGGCGCAGCGGCTGAGCCAGCTTTCCGGCGCTTACAGGCGCGTGTTGACGGATGGCCAGCTTCTGAACGCGGAAGGCGTGTCAATGCTGGCCCAGCAGGCAACGCGCGAGGCGACTGTTCTGGCCTATAATGATGCTTTTCTGCTGATTGCCACAATCGCGGCCCTGGCACTTGCCGCTCTTCTTATTCGTACTCTTTTTGAACAGCTCAGCGCCTGGCTTGCCGAACGGCAGGCACCGGCAGCAGCCTGAAACCCGGACAATGAAAATGATAAAAGCCCTTCGTTCACCTGCAACAATCATTGCGCTCTGCGTCGGATTGGCTGGCGTGCTTCTCGTGCTCTACGCATGGCAGCTACCGCCCTTCCAGAGTTTCATCCAGACCACCGAGAATGCCTATGTTCGCGGTCAGGTCACGATCATCAGCCCCCAGCTTTCCGGCTACGTGACGAAGGTTGCCGTTCAGGACTACCAAACGGTGAAAGAGGGAGACGTGCTTCTCCAGCTGGACGATCGCACCTATGTCCAGAAACTGAAGCAGGCGGAAGCAGCGCTCGCCACAGCAAGGGCGAGCCTTGCCAATTCGGAACAGAACCGGCTCTCGGCGGAAGCGAAGATCACGTCGAGCGAGGCAGCGGTGGCAAGCGCGAAGGCCGCGCTGCATACGGCGGATGCCAATTTCAACCGCATCAACCCGCTGCGCAAAAGCGGGGTGATGACCCAGAGCGACGCGGACCAATCGGAGTCGGCGCTCGAACAGGCCCGCGCCGCCGTGCATCAGGCTGAAGCGGCAGTGGAAGTATCGAGGCAGGACATGCAAACGGTTATCGTCAGTCGCCAGTCGCTTGAGGCGTCTGTCCAGAGCGCGGAAGCAGCGGTTCATCTTGCCGAGATCGATCTGCAGAATACGCGCGTTACGGCGCCACAGGCTGGAAAGCTGGGCGAAGTTGGCGTTCGTCTTGGCCAATATGTATCCGCCGGGACGCAACTCACCTCGCTGGTGCCGGAAAAGAAATGGATTGTCGCCAATTTCAAGGAAACGCAGCTTTCGGGCATGAAAATTGGCCAGCCCGTCACCTTCACCGTCGATGCACTGCATAATGCGCGGTTGACCGGCCATGTGCAGGAGTTTTCACCGGCAACAGGCTCGGAATTCAGTGTTCTGAAGGCTGACAATGCTACCGGCAATTTCACCAAGGTTGCCCAGCGATTGCCCGTGAGCATCCTGATCGATCCGGATCAGCCGCAGGCAGCCAATCTGGCGCCGGGCATGTCGGTTGTGGTGAGCATCGACACGCAAAGCGCGTCGGAATCCGTCACCGTCTCCGAGGCTGTGTCCGGCAAGCAAAATGGCTGACCGCCCGGTTTATCGATTACCGATGACGATCTGAACGTAGAGAAACTCGAATTGCGGGACATGGCGGCCAAGCACAACGAGGCACACGGTCAGGGGTGTGCCCATGAACAGGCCGATCGGTCCCCATAACCAGGTCCATATGATCGCGGCGAGCAGGATGGCAACGGGCGAAAGACCCGTTTTCGATCCGTAGAGAAGCGGCTCGACAGCGTTACTGCTGACCAGTTCAAGCACGATGAACAGCGCTGCGGTCCACAACAGCATCGACCATCCGGGATCGCCCGCAAGCGAAAGCAGCAGCGGGAAGGCGGCGGCGATAACCGGCCCGATATAGGGAATGAAGCGCAGCACCATCGCCAGCAGGCCCCAGAGAACAGGATTGGGAACGCCGATGATCCACAGGCCGATACTGACCGGAATGCCGTAGGTGACGTTTACGACCAGTTGGGCCAGCAAATACTGGCTGATCCTCTGTGCTACTTCGTCCAGCGCCAGCGTGGTGCGATGAATGTCACGGAGGCCGACGAGCCGGATAAAGCGGTCGCGCCCGAAATAGAGCACACCAATGGCAATGATGCCGGGGATCAGGGGAAATATCCGCCGGTCGGAATGCGAATCCTGCCGGGAAGAATCGTTCGGGGCAGGCGTATCGGCAAGGCGTTCGCTGACATTTCTGAGTTTGGCGGCAGATGGGGCCATGAACGCGCGCAATCCCTGTTGAGGTTGAACCCGAGTGAGCGAACATGATCATGTGCGCCAGTGACCACAACGCGGGATGTTGCCTTCGGTTGCATATCGCGGATGGCTGGTTGAACAGACATTCAAAATTATTCAACGGTATGGTGTCCTGGGTGTTTGAGTATCGGGGGAAAACCTGATCTCATGAGGCGAATCTCATTGGAGGGACCGACATTGATGTCACAGCAGAAAGTAGCGATCATAACGGCAGGCGGCAGCGGCATGGGGGCTGCGGCGGCACGGAAACTGGCGAGCGACGGTTTCCGTGTGGCCATCCTTTCATCTTCCGGCAAGGGCGAGGCGCTGGCGAAAGAGCTTGGCGGGATCGGCGTCACCGGCTCGAACCAGTCCAATGACGATCTGAAGCGGCTGGTCGATCAGACGTTTGATAAATGGGGGCGTGTCGATGCCCTTGTGAACAGCGCTGGCCACGGGCCGAGAGCGCCGCTGCTCGACATCACCGACGAGGACTGGCATCGCGGGATGGAGGTCTATTTCCTCAATGTCGTGCGCCCGACGCGGCTCGTGACCCCGATCATGCAAAACCAGAAATCCGGCTCGATCGTCAATATATCGACCTTTGCTGCGTTCGAGCCTGATCCCGTTTTCCCGACATCGGGCGTATTCCGGTCCGGGCTTGCCGCCTTCACCAAGCTTTTCTCGGATCGTTATGCCGCCGAGAATATCCGCATGAACAACGTGCTTCCCGGTTTCATCGACAGCCTGCCGGAAAAGGCGGAGTTCAAGGGCCGCATTCCGATGGGCCGCTATGGCAAATCCGGGGAAGTGGCGGAACTGATCGCGCTTCTGGCCTCTGACCGCGCGGCTTATATCACGGGCCAGAACATCCGCATCGATGGCGGCATAACCCGTTCGGTGTGAGCTCCGCTCTGCGCATGGCGATCAAGGCCGAATCTATTGAGCGCGCTTGATCGCCGTGACGTGGAGCCAGTCCGTTGGCTCGCGGTCATATCCGCCGCCTTGCGCTTCTTCGATGGTGAGACTTTGCCAATCGAGCGATGAATAAACCGAGCGAAGCCACGCGGCCGAAGGATAGTTGAAATAGCGCTGGAACCTGTCGCGACCTTCCGCGCTCCCGGTCTTGAAGCTTGCATAAAACACGCCGCCCGCCTTCAGTGCCGTATGGATACGGACGATGATCGGCTGGAGTTCCCCACGCGGTACGTGAAGAAGACAGGCATTGGCCCAGATGCCATCATAACGCTCCCGTTCGTCGATGTCAGCGAACAGAAGCACCCGGACCGGGCGGCCAAGCCGCTTTTCAGCCTCTCGCGCGATCTCGGGGATGCCATCCGTCGGCGTTACGTCGAAGCCCTTGGCAAGCATTGCCTCGCTGTCCTGACCGCCGCCACACCCCAGTTCAAGGATCGTGCCACCAGCAGGAAGGAGCGCCAGAAATGCGTCCAGCCTCTCGCTACAAGCTTGGCCGCGCGTGGCATAGGCTGCCGCTTCGGTGGAATAGAAACGTCTGGTTTCATCTTCGGAACTGGTCACGGCCGATAAATTGCTCGTTGAATTCATGTTGGCAACACTTCTCCATCCGGTCGATGCATAACATCGATTCCGCTCGGCTTGAAGCGGCAATCTGCGCGTTGCTGTTTTCTCTGAAATGGCTGGCTGCTGCCCGAAGTTTCCTCCGGACAGCAGCGCAGGGGAGGCTCAGATCGTCCCTGCCGTCATTTCCTTCGCGATATACTCCGCCTGGCGGATCGCAAGGCTCACAATGGTCAGCGTCGGGTTTTCTGCGCCGCCCGTGGTGAACTGGCTTCCGTCCGACACAAACAGGTTCTTGATGTCATGCGTCTGCCCGTGCTTGTTCACGACGCCATCCTGTGCCTTTTCGCTCATTCGGTTGGTGCCGAGATTATGCGTTGACGGGTAGGGCGGGGTTGGGAAGGTCCGGGTTGCGCCCACCGCGCGATAGAGCGCTTCGCCCTGCGCATAGGCGTGGTTGCGCATCGCCGTATCATTGGGGTGGTCGCTGAAGTTCACATTCGCAATCGGCAAGCCATACTGGTCCTTTTCGGATTCATGGAGCGTGATGCGATTGTTCTCCTGCGGCATGTCTTCGCCGACGATCCACAGTCCCGCCATATTGGCATAACTGTCGAGCGCGGAGGTGAACGAACGCCCCCAACCACCGGGATCGAGAAAAGCCGCCATGAAGGGGATGCCAAGCGCCAGCGTTTCAAGCTCGTAGCCACCGACGAAGCCGCGCGAGGGATCATGCTTCGCCTCATCGCGGATGATGCCCGCCATTGTCGTGCCGCGATACATGTGAACCGGCTTTTCAAAGACGCCGTAAACAGAGCCCGTCGTGTGGCGCATGTAGTTGCGTCCAACCTGGCCTGATGAATTGGCAAGTCCGTCGGGGAACATGTTCGATGCGGAGTTGAGGAGCAGCCGCGGGCTTTCGATGGAATTTCCCGCAACACAGACGATCCGGGCCTTCTGAACCTGCTGCTTGCCTTCCTTGTCGGCATAGACCACGCCCGTAACCTTGCCGCTGGCGTCATGCTCGATCTTCAGTGCCATGCACTCGGGGCGAACTTCCAGTTTGCCGGTGGCTTCACCTTTCGGAATCTCGGTATAGAGCGTGGACCATTTGGCGCCCCACTTGCAGCCCTGAAAACAGAAGCCGGTCTGTTGGCAGGCCATGCGGCCATCGCGGTCGGCGGAATTGATCGCCATGTTGCCGGTGTGGCATTCCTTGTAGCCAAGCTTGTCCGCACCGGCCTTCATCACCTTGAAATTGTTGTTTCCCGGAAGACCTTCGATGCCGTTTGTGCGGGTCACGCCCATCCTGTCTTCGGCGCGTGCGTAATAGGGCTCAAGCTCGGCCAATGTTATCGGCCAGTCGAGCAGGTTTGCGCCATCGAGCTTGCCGTAATGGCTGAGCGTGCGGAACTCATGCTCCTGAAAGCGCAGCGACGCGCCCGCCCAATGCGTGGTTGTGCCGCCAACGGATTTGACGATCCATGCGGGAAGGTTTGGAAAATCCTTCGCTACCCGCCAGTCGCCCGATGTCGTGCGGTTGTCGAGCCATGCGAGCTGGGCGAAGCTGTCCCACTCGTCATTGATGAAATCTTCGTACTCGTGGCGTTTGCCTGCTTCGAGAATAACGACGTCGATGCCCTTCTGGGCCAGTTCGTTGCCGAGCGTTCCTCCGCCCGCGCCTGAACCGATGATGACGACGACGCTTTCGTCCTTGAGATCATAAGGTGCAGCCATGGTTTCCTCCCAATAGCCTGAACAGAATAATGCGGGGGCCTAGAGCCACTCGATGTCGTTGAAGCCGCGCTCGATATAGCCGCCCTTCGAGTAGGACTCGCCTTCATAACCGAATAGCGGCCACAGCTCTTTCTGGTTGTAGAGCCCGGTGACGAGATCGCCGCGTATCTTCTGGAAGAACGGCGTGTTTTCGATCTGGCGCAGCAGGATCACGCGCTGGTCCTCCCAGCCAAGCTCCCGATACCCGTCGGCACCGGCACTCTTGTCCAGATCGGCAACGCCTTGCTCGATCAATTGCTTGAGCACCGCATCCTTGGCGGACTTTTCGTCGTAGCCCTTTACGGCGATGGCGTAATATCTGTCCGGAATTTGGTCGTGCGGGTAGATGTCGCGCGCCATCTGGATCAGCGTTGCCATCGTGTCCGGCTTGAGTGTGGATGTTTCCAGTCCCCATGCAAATTGCGGACTGATGACGGCATTGCCGCTGATCACCAGCAACGTGCCAAGGCCTGCAACGCCGCCCCGCTTGAGCACATCCCGGCGCGACAGGCCCTTCTTGTGCTCCTGCACGCGGCTTTCATCCGGGCTGCGCGTCTGGTTGAATATCGTAACCATCTGGTCTCCTCCCTTGCTTGCTACCAGCGTCCTCCCCAGAACGCTCTGGCTGGCTGGGCGCGGAACCCGCGCAACAGCTCTTCGTGAAAAAGGCTTTTGTCAGCGGCCCCGCGCTGTTTGCATCGAGTGATTACTGGAACCGGCCATGCCGTTGCAGAATCTCGATCTTGTAGCCATCCGGATCTTCGACAAAAAAGAAGCGGGCGAAAAGCGCGCCATCGCGGTTGAATTCCACAATATCACGGATTTTGAAATCAAGGGATTTGAAGCGGGCATGTTCCGCATCGAGATCGTCGACGCAAACGGCCAGATGACCATAGCCGTCGCCCAGGGCATATGGCTCCGCGCGTCCCTTGTTGATAGTCAGCTCGACCTCGAAATCGGTTTCCTTGTTGCGCAGATAGACCAGCGTGAATGTTTCGAAATCAAGCCGCTGCTCAATTTCGAGGCCGAACGCCTTGTTATAGAACGAAACGGAATTGCCCTCATCGAGAACGCGGATCATCGTGTGAATGGCTTTGGCCAAAAAAACCTCCTGAGCTTTCGGCTCAATCGTCATTGTCTCATGCGCCAAAACAGCCTGTTGCGGTGTTTCGGTATGTCAGCGATTATGGGGTGAACCGGGCATCCGGTGGTGGCAGCAGGCTACCACAACGCAAATGTGATCGTCTGATGCAGTACAACAGGCGAAAAAGGGGAGGCTGTGAAATGTGTAAAGTGTTTGCCGAGCAGGATCCGGAGGGCTACCGGCAGATCAATCGTTCCGTGCGCATTGGGGGACATTCGACCAGCATTCAGCTTGAAGCGACGTTCTGGAACCTGCTCGACGAGATCGCCGCAAGCCAGAATATGACGACGCCCCGTTTCATCTCCACGCTCTATGATGAGGCACTCGAAGCCAATGGTGCGATTCCCAATTTTGCGTCCATGCTGAGAACGACCTGCGCCCTGTATCTGAGGGGCAACCGCCCGACCACTGACGGCTGTATCCTGAGCGAGGAAGCTGCCTGAAACAGATTTGTTTCGTTACTGCTGGCCCGAGAGGAATAATATTGGCAACGGATGTTTGCGTGTCCGCGTTGCAACGCATGGGCAGGAAATGATAGCTTGCTAGCGTGACATGTTTTTGCCCGTTGCCTGCCGCCGCCACATCGGGTAGTGCGGGCTCACTTTTCATAACGCATGCAAACCATTTGCCTGATAGGGTGCCTTGAGCGCTGTCAGGGAGTATCTGTTCAATTTTGCCGATTGCGGACGACTGGTTCAAGTCTTGGTCGAAAGTGAGCCTATGTATGGATCATGAAATTACCCGTCGGGACAGTGCCGAGACATTTGAACTCGCCCCCATCTCGCTCTGGCTGGAAGATTTCAGCGAGGTTCGCCGCCTTTTTGAAAGCTGGCGCCGTTCTGGCGTCACCGACCTGAAGACCTATTTGCAGGAAGATATGGAGCGGCTGAAACTGTGCTCCGGACTCATTCGCGTTCTGAAAGTCAACCGCAAGACGCTCTCGCTGTTTGGAGCGACGGATCTGGACCATCTGGTTGCCAATCTCGGCTCGGTTTTCCGCGACGACATGCTCCAGACCCACATCAACGAGCTGACGCAACTCTGGAATGGCATGACAGAGTTTTCCAGCAATACGGTCAACTATACCCTTACCGGGCAGAGGCTCGATATCCAGCTCAGAGGCATCGTTCTTCCGGGCTATGAGGAAACCTGGGAACGTGTGCTGATCTCGATTGAGGACGTAACCGAACGCGAGGATGCGCGGCGTAGACATGACGAGAACAAGCGATATGCGGAGGGGCTGTTTGAACATTCCCCCGTGTCGCTCTGGGTCGAGGATTTCAGCCGGATCAAGCAATTGCTCGATGATATCCGGGAGCGCGGGATTGTGGATTTTCGTGTTTTCACGGATGTTCATCCCGAGTTCGTACGCCAATGCATGAGCGAAATACGGGTGATCGACATCAATCACGAAACACTGGCCCTGTTTCTGGCTCCGGACAAGGAAACCTTGCTGCGCGGCCTGCCGGACGTGTTCAAGGATGAAATGCAGGCGCATTTTCGCGAACAGCTTATTGAGCTCTGGAATGGCAACCTGTTTCATCGCCGGGAGGTCTTGAACTATGCGCTCGATGGTTCCGAGCGTCATGTTCTCCTGCAATTTTCGGTTCTGCCGGGTCATGAACATGACTGGTCGCTGGTGCAGGTCGCGTTGACCGATATTACGGCTCGAAAAAAGGCGGAGGCCTATCTCGAATATCTTGGCAAGCATGACGTGCTCACCAAGCTGCATAACCGTGCTTTCTATGTGGATGAGTTGAACCGGCTGGAACGCAAGGGCTTTTCGCCGGTGTCGATCATCATGATCGACCTGAACGAATTGAAGTCGGCCAATGACCAGTGGGGCCATGGTGTTGGTGATGCCTTGCTGCGCCGCGTTGGCGAGGTGCTCAATGAAGCGGTGAAGCCGCCCTGCAATGCTGCGCGTATCGGTGGGGACGAGTTTGCAATCCTGCTGCCAGCAATAGACGAACGCGGCGCGCAACAGATGATGGAGGATATCCGCCGTCTGGTCGACATCAACAACCAGTTTTACTCGCGGATGCCCATCAATCTTTCGGTTGGTGTCGCGACGAGCGAACCGGGCGAAAAGCTGGAATCGGTCGCCAAGCGTGCGGATCTTCTGATGTATGAGGACAAGCGGCTTCACTACTCGGCAGAGGCGGCAAAAGATCTGGCCGAACTGTAACCCGCTGGCCTGTTACGAGCGGCCCTCATATTGCTCGTCCGATACGTGCTCCAGCCAGTCAACGGCCTTGCCGTCCAGCGCCTCCTGCAACGCGATATGGACCATGGCCGTTGTCGGGCTTGCGCCATGCCAGTGTTTTTCGCCTGGCGGAAACCAGACCACGTCGCCCGTGCGGATTTCCTGCACAGGGCCACCCCACATCTGTGCCAGCCCGCTTCCCGATGTGACGATGAGTGTCTGGCCGAGCGGATGGGTGTGCCATGCCGTTCGCGCACCGGGCTCGAAGGTCACGCTGACGGCCTTGATTCGCGCGGGCTCAGGGGCGTCGATAATGGCATCCTGCCGAACCGTCCCGCTGAAATAATCCGGCGACGGCGTGGTCGAGGGGCGGGAGCCGCAGCGCTTGATATCCATGGATGTTCTCCTGTTCACTTTGCCTCGCAGCAAGAATGCAATCACGGGCCTATCGCGGAAACCGTTGTTCTTCTTCCAGAATATTCAGATCCATATGATTACGCATATAGCGCTCCGACGCTTTTTGCAGCGGCTGGTAATCCCACGGATAATAGGCACCGTTGCGAAGCGCCTCGTATACCACATGGCGACGGGCCTGACTGGAACGAATATCGGCATCGAAACGCTCAAGATTCCAGCGGCTTGCCACTTTTGCCAAAAGATCGGCGAAAACTGCCGCGTTGGCCGGATCGTCTGCACGGTTGTTCAATTCATGCGGGTCGGCGTCCAGCTCGAAAAGCTGTGGCGCATCAACAGTGCAGATATTGAGCTTCCAGCGGCCTTCGCGAATTGACACCATGGGCGCAACCGTTCCTTCGGCCGCATATTCCATGAGTACCGGGCCGTGCCCTCCCTGGCCATTCGCCAGAGCAACGAGAGATTCGCCATCGGTCCACGGCTTGATCTGCTCAAGATCCATACCGGCAAGCTCGGCCAGTGTTGGCAGCACATCAAGCGTTGAAACCGGATTGTTGATCCGCTCTTTTTTCAACGCCGGTGCAGCGATCATCAACGGCACACGGGCGGAGCCGTCAAAAAAGGACATCTTGAACCACATGCCGCGTTCACCAAGCATGTCGCCGTGGTCGGAGGTGAACACAATGATTGTATCCTCCTCCATTCCGCATCGCTGGAGAACGTCGAGCAGATTGCCGACCTTCTCATCGATATAGGATATGTTGGCGAAATAGGCTTGCCGGGCACGGCGGACCTGTTCTTCGGTGAGCGCGTAGTCTTCCGCCTTGCAGGCGCGCAGAAGCCGGTCACTGTGGGAATCAATATCGCGAAGTTGCTCGGGCCCAATAGCCGGATCAAGCTGCGGAATGCCTTCATAGATATCGAAGAACCGCTTTCGCGCGACATATGGGTCGTGCGGATGGGTGAAGCTTACGGTGAGGCACCATGGCCGTTTGTCATGTCCCCTTGCCAGGTCGAAGAGTTTGGCTTCGGCCTGATGGGCTACCTCGTCGTCATACTCCATCTGATTGGTTATTTCAGCCGTGCCCGCGCCGCTTACAGAGCCGAGATTGTGATACCACCAGTCGATCCGCTCGCCGGGCTTGCGATAGTCGGGTGTCCAGCCGAAATCGGCCGGATAAATATCGGTGGTCAGTCGCTGTTCGAAACCGTGAAGCTGATCGGGGCCGACAAAATGCATTTTGCCCGAGAGGCTCGTCTGATAACCGGCGTTGCGCAAATGATGCGCGAAGGTCGGTATTTCGGACGAGAACTCCGCCGCGTTATCATAGACCCGCGTTCGCGACGGCAATTGCCCGGACATGAGCGAGGCCCGCGCGGGCGCACAGAGCGGGCTTGCGGTATAGCAGTTGGCGAAGCGGGTGGACCGCCCGGCGAGGGCTTTCAGATGCGGTACCTTGAGAAAATCTGCCGGACCGTCAGGAAAGAACGTGCCATTCAACTGATCGACCATGAGGATCAGGATGTTCGGCTTTGTCATGGGGTGCCTTTCAAATAGGCCGGGAGAACAGCGAAATCCGCTGCCCTCCCGAAATTGCGCAAGCTTTGGATGAATAAACTACAGGCCGAGATTGGCCTTTACAGCCTCAATGCCCCGTTCTCCGGTTGCAGTGGTTACACCTTCAAGCCATGCCGCAAGGCGTTCCGGATTGGCCTTGATCCAGCTTTTGGCGGCTTCGCCTGGTTCTGCGCCTTCATTGAGGATTTTGTCCATGAGCTGGTTTTCCATATCGATATCGAAAACCAGATTGGTGAAGAACTTTGCAGCGTTCGGGCACTCGGCGGTCCAGCCGGTGCGCGCAAGGGTAAAGACTTCCGCGCCGCCATAGTCAGGCCCGAAATAGTCATCGCCGCCGGAAAGATAGGCAATATCGAGTTTCGTATTCATTGGATGCGGCGCCCACGCGAGGAAAACCACCCAATCCTTTGTCCGGTTCAACCGGTCTACCTGCGCAAGCATGGCCTGTTCGCCCGATTCCACCAGCTTCCAGTCGCTGAGCTTGAACGTGCTGTCGTCAATGATTTTCTGAATGTTCTGGTTCGCTGGCGCCCCGGGCTCAATGCCATAGATTTCCTTGCGAAACTTGTCTCCGCTGGCGCTGAGATCCTTGAAATTCCGTACACCCGCATCAGCAACATAGCTGGGAACGGCCAACGTGAACTTGGCTCCGGACAGATTTTTCACCAACACGTCCACGGCCTTCACACTGTCGAGATCGTCGCGGAATTTCTGCTGCGCCGGCATCCAGTTGCCGAGAAAAACATCAATATTTCCTGTCTTTATCGCTTCGTAACCGATCGGTACCGACATGGTCTTGATATCAGCCTTGTATCCGAGGCCGTCGAGCAGAACAGCGGCAATGGCATTCGTGGATGTGATATCCGTCCAGCCGGGATCGGAAAGCCGGATTGTCCGGCATGCTTCGCTATCAGATGCGATCGCGTTCCCCTGAAAGCAGATCATGGCGGTCAATGAGAGCGCTGTTAAGGACAGGTGGCGCATGGCTTGCTCCTTCGCGGGTTGGGTCCCGAATGGCTTGATAAATCAAATATCGTTATGTCAGGCAGCAGGAAAATGAATGAGAACATCATTTACCGCTATGAAAAAGCCGTTTAATTTCTATCGAAGACATAAAGGATTTCTATGGCTTCTCCTTCTATTGATTTTGGCAGTTTACGTATTTTCGAGGCCGTCGGCCGTTTGGAAAATCTTACTCGTGCCGCCGAAGAACTGGGAATGACGCAGCCAGCGGTCAGCTATCAGATAAATCGGATGGAAGATCGGTTGGGGGCAGCGTTGTTCATACGCAAATCGAGAGGCATGCAACTTCTGCCCGAGGGCAAGATTCTCCACGATGCCGTAAGATCGGGTATCGCAGCCATTGACGAAGCGGTGAGGCATATCGAGCGAAAACGGCAGTCACCATCCCTGCGTATCGTAACGGACTATGGCTTTGCAACGTTCTGGCTGATGCCGCGTGTCGCTGCTTTTCGACAGAAGCATCCGGAAATCGATGTGCGCATCACGGCTTCGCCGATGCTGCATTCGGTTGATACCCTCGACACAGACATTTCCATCCAGTTTGGAGCAAAAGAGGATTTTACGGAGGATGCGACGCTTTTCTTTGGTGAAGAGGTCGTCCCTGTCTGTTCACCCGGCTATCTCAAGCGATTTGGCCCGTTTCCCGGCGGCGAGGGGCTTGGCTCTGTTTCCCTCCTGCATCTCGATACATTGCAAGGGCATAGATGGTTCACATGGCCAAGCTGGCTCGCCCACCTGGGCCATGATATGGATGAAGGCAATCATGGTCTGGTGCTGAATACATACAATCTTGTGATTGAAGCGGCGATTGCCGAACAGGGTGTCGCACTTGGCTGGATGGGGTTGATCGATTCCGCGCTCGAAAAGAGGCAACTCGTTCGCGCCTGCGATACCTCGTTAAAAAGTGAAAAGGGATACTGGCTGACATACAGCGCGGATGCGTCCTTGCAGACCAGGCAACTTGTAACGGAATTGATTGGTAAGGCCGACGCTGACTGAACGCGATTTATTCCATCGCCGGAAACCCATCGAACCGTCAGGTTGCGAAACGACGTCGACACACTTACGGCACATCGCTAACAGCGCAGTCGCTGACCCGACAGGGTTTGATGCTGTGAACTGCGCTTCCGGGTATCGCATCATATCCAAAACAAACTTCGATTTTCGGCATTGATGCGGCGCACGCCTTAGGTTAGAACCTCAACCGTTCGCAAGAACTGTTCGGCATTTGCACCCGTAGCTCAGCTGGATAGAGTGCTGCCCTCCGAAGGCAGAGGTCACAGGTTCGAATCCTGTCGGGTGCGCCACTTCCCACCATTGTGGAACAAGGCTGCGAACTATCCGCTTTCGAGGTACGAAGTTGTGGGCCGGCCCATGCTTGGAACGGCGGCATGAAGTCCAACACCGCCGCGTCTCAAGCAGTGCGATGAGCAGATCCACCACGCGAACGTGCCACGAGGCAGTGCGAAATGTGGCTCTCTCATCCTTGAGGCGTAGTTGTCCAAAGCCCCGACGACAGCTAGGCAGCACCAATGATCTATTCTAACATTGAATGCGCCTGAAATAATGGCGATGATCCGCCTGTATGGAGGGATGGCGCATGGACATTCGATCGACATTGATGAAGCTGTGTGAGGCCTTTAACGCGCATGATCTCGATCGCATTATGGCATTCTTTTCTGACGATTGTGTCTTGGAGATGCCAAGGGGCAATTTGCCTTGGGGTTCTCGTTTCGAAGGTAAGCAGAATGTCAGGCGGGCGCTGGCCACGCGCTTTGAGAGCTTGCCAGATGTCCACTACGGCAATGATGAGCATTTTGTGGATGCGACCGCAGATACCGGTATCTCGAAATGGACCCTAACCGGTACCGCCAGCGACGGGACAAGAACGGAAGTCAAAGGTTGTGACTTCTACACCTTTCGCATGGGCAAGGTGATCCGCAAGGATTCATACTGGAAGATAGTGGAGTGAGGGCTAGAAGCGCTGGAAAATATCTGGCTTTCGTTCCCGGCATCATCATCGGATGTCCGGAACCTCCTGACCTGATCTGCATTAAGTGCCACGTGCCGAATGATGGAAGCGAACAGCTTTAACAGCCCGCACGATCTTGAAAGGAGGCTGGTATCGCCTTGGTTCGGCGTCGAAATCGATAGCGGCCCACTCCGCATACCTCCAATGGACGACTCCAAAGTCGGCATGTGTGGGCATAGTTTCATTTTGTTCCATGGAGCGAGGGGCAAGACGCAAAGGCCTCTTTTCGGCCAGACCCGTAAAGAGGGTGATGCGTAGCGATCAATGAAATGCAAATATCGATTATCGGTATCCTGATATGTCTCGCAATCATGATGATCTGCTATATCAAGCGCGGATCGATTGTGATTGGCCTGATTGGATCTTTGGCCTTTGGATCGACCGCGATTGTGACGTTGAGTTCGCTGGGAGGTTCGTCTCCACTGCTCTACGTTTTCTTTTCCTTTCTGTTTCTGGTTTCGATAACGCTTCGCCGTCATGTTTGGCGGGATCTTAGCGCCGTTCTGACGACCATAAGAATGTCCTGGGTCGTCTGCGCCCTTTTGATTTATGTGGCAATAGGAGCGGTCTTGTTTCCTCGCCTTTTCGCCGGATACACAAACGTCTTTGTCGTTTCCCGGATAAGGAAGGGCATATTCGAAGTGCCTCTCATGCCGGTCTCCGGCAACATATCTCAAACCGGATATTTCATCCTGGGGGGGCTATGCTGCCTTGGCGTTTGCATGATGCTCATTCGAAAGGAAAACTTCGACGATATTCGGCGCGGCTTTTTTCTTTGGAGCGGTTTGCACATCGCAATGGGACTGATCGATCTTGGAAGCAAGCTGACCGGTCTCGGGGATATCCTGATGCCTATAAGGACGGCCAGTTATGCCATGATTACCGAAGCAGAGCAGGCAGGTTTTGTGCGCATTGTCGGCGGTTATTCGGAAGCGTCCGCTTTCGGTGGCGTTTCGCTCGCTTGCCTCGCATTTACTTACACATACTGGAGACGGACCAAATCAATAAAGGCATTTGTGATGACAGGTGCTCTTCTGGTTCTCTTGCTTCTTTCCACCTCGTCGACCGCCTATGTGGGGCTGGTCATTATCTGCATACCAGTGGGAATATCATTGACGAGATCATTTTTAAGTGGGCGCTTCAAAAGCGAAGACATCTTGATCCTCACATTTTTTATTCTCGCAATAGTCGTCACATTGGGCATTGGGCTTCATAGCCCCAAATCATTCGATCCCGTTGTGCGCCTCTTTGATACGGCGATCGTCAACAAGTCCAGTTCGGAATCCGGGCAGGAACGCGCATACTGGAACTACAAGAGCCTTGAGGCGTTTATTGATACGGGCGGTTTCGGCGTCGGATTGGGAAGTTCACGCGCTTCAAGCTGGCCCGTTGCCGTTCTGTCTCAACTCGGCGCAATCGGGGTTGTTCTCGTCGCCGCACTTCTGGCCGTTCTGGTTCGTGGGTTGAGTGGACTTCAATCGCGACTTGATCCGGAAACCAGCGCGATTGTTTCAAGTGTGCAAGCATGTTCGCTCGCTGGCGTCGTGTCCGCGTCAATCGGAGGAGGGAGCGCTGATCCCGGTCTGGTATTCTTTATTGCAATCGCCGTGATCGCGTCTGCCCGGTCTATCGCTCAAAAAATGCCGTTCGCCGCGCTGGCCAGTTCAGATCGCTTGCACCTTACACCGTATGGTCGAGCGGGTAGTTTTATATATGCCGCGTGAACAGGATATCCCGCATTCGTGACCATTTCCCATCTGCCAATAATCGCGTACAATACCGGCATCTGGACATATTGAGTAAAGATGGCTGTCTCCAATAATCATAATGACAGCCGCCGCGCACGGGGAGGTGTGTTGTTATGACCGGATTGAAAACTGCCTTGCAGCAAATGCTCTATCTGGGCTTGGGGGCTTTGATTGTTGGAGCGTCGATATTGTTGCTCTCTCTCGCCTGACGCGGTCTTGCGAGAGAGAGGCTGAGCTGCCGTGGAATCGTTGCGGAAGGAGGCTGAGATCCAGTCTCTATTTCGCGAGAAGCCATTCGTGTTCCGGCGCGTTGTGGAACTTCCACGTACGCTTCGGGCCAGCCATGACATTGAGGTAGTAAAGATCATAGCCATGCGTCGTCGCGCAAGGGTGATAGCCCTTGGGCACGAGCGTTACATCGCCATCTTCAATCGCCATCGCCTCGTCGAGGGAGCGATCATCCGTATAGACCCGCTGAAACCCGAAGCCCTGCGGCGGGTTCAGTCGATGATAATAGGTTTCTTCAAGCATGGATTCATGCGGAAGATTATCCTGATCGTGTTTATGCGGGGGATAGGACGACGTATTGCCGCCGGGTGTAATGACCTCCACGACGAGCAGTGATTCAGCTGGCTGGTTCTCAGGCAGGATGTTGGTGACATAGCGCGTGTTCGAGCCCTTGCCGCGCACTTCCTGGCTCAAATCCTCAGAGGCGATAAGGCGTGGTGGCAACACGCCGCCAGCAGCGGGAGCGGAGCAGACGGCAAGCTCAAGATCGGTTTCTGCGGTCGCCGACCAGCTTGAATCCGCAGGCACATAGACGGCTGCGGGCGCGCCTTCGAAGGGCGTCATGCGCTTGCCAAGCAAGCCAAATTCGACACCCGCCGCGATGCGCGCCTTTCCGGTCACGATAACGAGGCAAACCTCGCGCCCGCCAGTATCGGCGGTCACGCTCTCGCCCGGATTCAGCCGATGGAGATCGAAGCCAACATAGGTCCAGCCGGCATTTTCCGGCGTGACATGGGTGATGAGACCGTGGTCGCCTCTGGGCTTTATAAGCAGTTTGGACATGCAATTCTCCCTGCGTTCAACCTTTGTCGAGGCCTGCTTCGCGCGCTATGCCGCGCAACGCCTTCAGGCCCATTGACTGATATTCGAACGGATTGCGCACCAGCGAATCCTGCTCAGCCTCAATCACCAGCCAACCGTCATAACCATGATCTGCGGCCACTTTGAGAACGGGCAGGAACTCGACGCCACCTTCAGGATCGCCGGGAACCGTGAACACGCCGCGGCGAACGCCTTCAAGAAAGCTCAAGCCTTCACCTTCCACCTCGGCGCGGATGGCGGGGCGCACATTCTTGGCATGGATGTGCCGAACGCGGTCCATATAATCCTTTGCCAGACGAGCCGGATCGCTGCCGCCAAACCAAGCATGGCCGGTGTCGAGCAGGAGTCTGGTCGCCGGGCCGGTGCTCGCCATGAACCGGTCGATTTCCTCGCCGGTCTGCACGATGGTGCCCATATGATGATGATAGACAAGATCGACGCCCTGCGCCGCGCAATACTGCGCGATTGCCTCCATATCCGCTCCAAACTTCGCCCATTGGTCATCTGCGAGCACGGGCTTGTCGGCCAGCGACACGTCATCATTGCCATGAATGGCGTTCGAGGTTTCGCAGACGATGCAGACCTTGCAGCCATGGGCCTTGAGCAGGTCGAGATGTGGCTGAATGGCCTTCTTCTCGGTTTCGACATCGTTCGTCAGAAGGTTCAGCGAATGCCAGCCCGACACGAAAACGAGTTTGTGGGCGGCAAGAACCTTGCGCAGCTCTTCCGCATCGACCGGCATTTTATGGCCCTTCTCGATGCCGTCGAAACCTATTTTTTCAGCGTCGGACAGGCATTCCTCAAGGCTGATATGGGCGCCGATCGTGCGATCATCGTCATTCGACCATGCAATCGGGTTCGTACCGTAGCGGATCATTCAATTCTCTCCAGATAGAGACAGGGCTTACAAGCCCGTTAGCGTTGATATTTGAGGGCTTCTTCATAGGCTTTACGCGCGGCGTTGACCTGCGGGCGGGGGCTGACTTCCGGCACTGCCACATCCCACCAGTGGCCACCTTCCTGCGTCGCGATCAGCGGGTCGGTGTCGATCACGATCACTGTGGTCCGGTCATTGGTTTTCGAAGCCTGCAAGGCACCTTCCAGGTCGCCAAGCGAGGAAACCTTGGTTGTGATCGCGCCCATGCTGGCGGCGTGGGCGGCAAAGTCGATCTCCGGCAGGGTTTCGTGTCGCGCATCCTTGAGCAGATTGTTGAAGTTTGCGCCGCCTGTCGCCATTTGCAGCCGGTTGATGCAGCCATAGCCGTGATTGTCGAGCAGCACGATGGTAATCTTCAGGCCCAGCATGATGGAGGTGGCGATTTCCGAATTCATCATCATGTAGGAGCCGTCGCCAACCATGACGACGACTTCCTCACCCGGCTTGGCCATCTTGACGCCGAGGCCGCCCGCGATTTCATAGCCCATGCAGGAAAAGCCGTATTCCATGTGGTAGCTGCCGGGTGTGGTCGCTTGCCAGAGCTTGTGCAACTCGCCCGGAAGGCCGCCCGCCGCGCACACGACGGTGAGTTTATTGCCGAGCCCGCGATGCACCGCGCCGATCACCTGCGCATCGGAGGGCAGGGGCGTGTTGGACGAAATTGTCGCTGCTTCCAGTGCCTTCGCCCACTCAGCCTTGGCGGACTTAGCCAGCGACAGATGGCTTTCCGGCGCGTGCCATCTGTCCAGGCCATCACTCAAGGCCGACAGCCCTTCACGGGCATCGGCAACGAGCGGCAGCGCATCGTGTTTCGCGGCATCGAAAACAGCGGTATTGAGCCCGATAATGCGTACGCCATCATTCTTGAACAGTGCCCAGGACCCGGTGGTGAAATCCTGCAAGCGCGTGCCAACCGCAAGCACGACGTCCGCCGCTTCAGTAATGGTGTTAGCGGCCGATGTTCCGGTCACGCCGACCGAACCGAGGCAGAGCGGATGATCGTCGGGCAGGGCGGATTTGCCTGCCTGTGTCACGACCACCGGAACGCCGTGTTTTTCGACAAAACCGGCCAGTTCTTTCGTGGCATGCGAATAAAGGACACCGCCGCCTGCGATGATGACGGGCTTTTTCGCTGCCTTGAGGGCGGCAATGGCCATTGCAAGCTCGTCACGGTCTGGTCGCTGGCGGCGAGGGGTCCAGATGCGCTCCTTGAAGAAATCTTCCGGATAATCGAATGCTTCAGCCTGAACATCCTGACAGAGCGACAGCGTGACGGGGCCGCATTCCGCCGGATCGGTCAGTACCTGCATGGCGCGTTTCAGGGCGGGGATTATCTGCTCCGGCCGCGTGATCCGGTCGAAATAGCGGGAAACGGGGCGGAAGGCATCATTGGCCGAAATGGTGCCGTCACCAAAATTCTCCACCTGTTGCAACACCGGATCGGGCGCGCGGTTGGCAAAAACATCGCCGGGGAGAAAGAGAACGGGCAACCGGTTGACATGCGCGACGCCAGCCGCAGTCACCATGTTGAGCGCGCCGGGGCCAATCGATGTCGTGCAGGCCATGAAGCGGCTGCGGAAACTGGCCTTGGAATAGGCAATCGCCGCATGAGCCATGCCTTGCTCGTTATGGGCGCGAAACGTCGGCAGTTCGTCGCGCACGTGATAAAGCGCTTCGCCGAGCCCTGCGACATTGCCATGGCCGAAAATGGCCCAGACACCGCCAAAGATCGGCACGGTCTCGCCGTCGATGACGGTTTTCTGGCTTGTCAGAAATCGCGCAACGGCCTGCGCCATGGTGAGGCGGATTGTTTTTGACATCTTGTTTATTCCTCCCGGCAGTCTCAGGCGGCCTTGCGACCGCGAACACGCTGCCATGCTTCCGTCAGTTGCGCAAATCGGTTGGCCATATCGGCAATGGCAGCCTCATCGGTCAGCTTGCCTGCGAGCCAGCCGCGTGCTGCTTCCGCGAAAATCGTGCGTCCGACGGCGAAGCCTTTGACGGCGGCAATATCGGCTGTCGCGGCGAATGCCGCTTCCAGTTCCTCCTGCGGGGCCTCCAGCCCGAGCAGGACGATACCCCGGCACCACGGGTCATTCTCGGAAATGACGGTTTCGATATTGATCCAGGCTTGTTTCGAGCGCTGGGGCTCCAGTTTCCACCAGTCCGGCTTGATGCCGAGTGCGTAGATTTCTGTCAGGGCGCGCTCGACCGTGTGGTCATCGAGCGGGCCATGCTTGCCTGCAATAATCTCGACAAGAAGCTCGCGTCCCACCTTGCGGGAGGCGTCGAAGAGGGTTTTCAGCTTTTGTTGCTGTTCTTCCTTGAGACCGGCAGGGTCGTCCGGATGATAGAAACACAGCGCCTTGATGCAATGATCCACCGGCCATTCGGCAAGCTGGGAGCCGATATCCTGGCTGAACTCGAACCGCAGAGGGCGCGACCCCGGCTGCTCGACAGGGCGGCCGATCCACGAAAAACTCTTGCTTGCGGCATCGAAAAAGGCATCGCGCCCGAAGCGTTCGTCGATCAGCATGCCGTAGCCGTTGCGCCCTTTTGCGACACGGGCTGCCGCCTCGACGGCCAGCCGCTTGAACGCGACGATGCGGTCATGCTCGACGCCCAGCTGATCCGCAATGTCCGTCAGTTGGACGCGATGATCTATAGCAAGCGCCATGAGGCCGGGAATGTCCCGGCGGCGCGTGGTTGCCCAGTGAACGTGGTTGATATCGGCGTCCTTGCGCAAGGCGCGATGCGGACTACCATGCTCGAGGAAATATTGCAGTTCGGCCCATGTCGGGATTTCGGGTGCGCAAAGCAGTCGGGAAACAGCGAAAGCGCCGCAGGCATTGGCCCATGTGGCGGAAGTCGCATGGCTTTCGCCGCGCAGCCAGCCGCGCAGGAAGCCGGACATGAAACTGTCGCCCGCGCCCAACACATTATAGACCTCGATGGGAAAGCCCTTGCCGACAATACCATCTTCCAGATTGGCGGGGATGGGCCCGTCATAGACGATGCAGCCCATGGGGCCACGCTTCAGAACGATGGTGCCGGTGGAAATGGAGCGGATGGTCCTGAGCGCGGCGAGCAGGTCGCTTTCGCCTGAAGCAATCAGCACTTCTTCTTCTGTCCCGACGATCAGGTCGCAATCGGCCAGAACCGTTTTCAGCTTGCCCGATACCGTGTCGGAGGCGATGTAGCGCTCTTCACCAGCCGCATGGCCCGCGAGGCCCCACAGGTTCGGGCGATAATCGATATCGAAAGCCACCTTGCCGCCGCTGTCCTTGGCGAGGCGGATCGCCTTGCGTTGCGCGGCTTCCGTGTTCGGCTTGGAAAAATGCGTCCCCGAAACGAGAACGGCTTTCGATGAACGAATGAAGTCTTCATCGATATCGTCTTCGCAAAGCGCCATGTCGGCGCAATTCTCGCGATAGAAGATCAGCGGAAACGTCTTGTCGTTTTCAACGGAAAGGAGAACCAGCGCCGTCAGCCGTTCCCTGTCGGTGACGATGCCTTGCTCAGACACACCCTCGCGGATCATCTGCTTGCGAATGAAGTGTCCCATTTGCTCGTCGCCAACGCGCGTGATGACCGCTGATCGCAGTCCGAGACGTGCGGTGCCTATGGCGATATTCGACGGGCAGCCGCCAACCGATTTTGCAAAGGAAGCGATATCTTCGAGCCGGGAGCCGATCTGTTGTCCATAGAGATCAACCGATGACCGCCCGATCGTAATAATGTCGAGCGCCTTCTCGACCTGATTGCCCAGATCCCTGTTCGTCATCGCGTCCTCCCTGAATGCAGCCGGCACGCGCAGCGAGTCGTTCCGGTTTTGACTCGGCGACGAAACGATAATTCCGTAAAAATGTCAATTCAGAATAAGTATTCTATTTTATTGCGTTGATGTCTTACGCCTGCTTGCGGGTCATTTTACTGGCGGTTTTGCGACGTTGTTCCGCGACCGCCACCGGAATGGCCATGGTCAGCGCAATGCTGGCCGATAGCGAGCGGAAGCCGGTATAGTCGGCCTCTGCGACTTCCAGCCATTCGGCGGCGCCTGCCACCAGTGGCGAAAATGCCGAATCGGTGATGGCGACCAGCGGAACCCCATTTGCAATCATGGTCTGTGCATGGTTGACGCTCTCGGCGGCATAGGGCGAGAAACTGACGGCGATGGCGGCGTCGTTTGGCCCGGCCATCTCCACCAGCTCATTGTCGATCCCGTTGGGTGAATCGATGACATGGATGCGGATCTTCAGCTTGCCGAAAGCATAGGCCATGTGGGCGATCAGCGGATAGGAGCGCCGCTTGGCGACAAGGAAAATCGTGTCGGCCCGGGCGAGAATGGAGATTGCCCGCTGGAACGCCGCGGTATCGATGCTTTCGGCCAGCGTCTGGACGGATCTGGCGGCAGCCGTCATGAAGCCATGCAGCAGGACGGTTTCATCCGATTCATTGTGCTGCTCGCTTTCGATGGCACGCAGCCGCTCCTCGTAAGACGAGGTACGTCCGCGCAGCCGCTCGCGGAAAACGGTCTGGAGATCGGAAAAACCATCATATCCAAGATGATGCGCGAAGCGAACAAGCGTGCTTGGCTGCACGTCGGCGGCGCTGGCGATGCTGGCCGCGGTGCCGAAGGCGATTTCATCGGGGCTCTGCAAGGCGTATGCGCCAACCTGCGTCAGCCGCTTCGGCATGGATTCGCGCTTTTCGATGATGAAGCTCCGCAACGACTCGAAATCGCGCGGCGGGACTTGCGGCTTCGGCTTTTCAGCAGGCATCTTCCATATCCATTCCTTGAAGCGATTGACGAACAATCTCACAGATGAAATGAATATTCCATACAGGAATGATTGTTGCGTTTCATTTTGAGCAAATCCCTGGGGAGGACGGCATGGGTTCAGTGGGCGTCGGCCTTATCGGCACCGGTTTCATGGGCAAATGCCATGCGCTGGCATGGAATTCCGTCACGCCGGTCTTTGGCGACTGCTCGAAGCCACGGCTGGTATGCCTGGCGGAAGTAAGCCCCGAGCTGGCGAAGGAACGCGCGGACGAGTTCGGGTTTGAACGCTGGACGCCGAACTGGCGCTCCCTGATTGAGGATCCGGAAATCGATGTCGTATCGATCACGACGCCCAATCAGTTCCACGCTGCAATGGCGATTGCGGCACTGGAAGCCGGGAAACATGTCTGGTGTGAAAAGCCTATGGCCACCGTGCTGGCCGATGCCGGGAAAATGTTGGATGCGGCGCGGGAATCCGGCAAAATGGCAATTCTCGGCTATAATTACATCCAGAACCCGGCCATTCGCGAGATCCGTTCCCTTCTTGCGGATGGTGCGATCGGGCAGGTCAATCACCTGCGCATCGAGATGGACGAGGACTTCATGGCCGCCCCCGAGGCGCTCTTCTACTGGAAGCACGAATCGAGTTCCGGCTACGGCGCGCTGGACGATTTCGCGGTCCATCCCCTCTCCATCCTCTGGACGCTGTTCGGCCCCGTTCGCTCGGTGATGACAGATATGGCGAAGCCTTATCCTGACCGTCAAACGGCTGAAGGCAAACGACGGACAGTCGAAACCTATGACGTGGCCAGCGTGCTGATGCGCCTCGATGCCGGGATCACCGGAACCCTTCATGTCAATCGCTCGGCCTGGGGACGGAAGGGGCGCATCGCGCTACAGGTTTTCGGCTCGAAGGGCTCGATCCTGTACGATCAGGAGCGGATGAACGAGTACCAGCTCTATCAGGCCAGCGATCCGGTGGCGGTTCAGGGCTACCGCACCGTTTTGACGGGGCCGCAGCACTATCCCTATGGCCGCTTCGTACCTGCGCCGGGTCACAGCCTTGGCTTCAACGATCTGAAGATCATCGAATGTCACGAACTGCTGAAGGCGATAGGCGGCGAGGATGCGCATATCATCAGCTTTGAAGAGGGGGTGGCGATCGAACGAACGGTTCACGCGATGGCGAGATCCTTCGTGGAGGAACGGTGGGTGGCGACGGATGCCGGTTGACAATGCGTGAGCATGATCGTCAAAAATAGAATGAATATTCCATAACTCGTATTGACGGTTGATTTGTTCTGTAATCAGATGTGGCGGGTTTCCCGCTAGTCGATTTGGCTGTTCGCTTTCCCGCGTGGCCCTAAGAATAGGAAATGTAGATTATGACCGTTCGTTTTGGCCTGCTTGGTGCTGGCCGTATTGGTAAAGTTCACGCAAAGGCGATTTCGGAGAACCGCGACGCATCGCTGGTCGCGGTGGCCGATGCTTTCCCGACCGCGGCAAACGAGCTTGCGGCCAATTATGGCTGCGCGATTCGCACCATTGAAGAAATCGAGGCATCGGGAGATATCGATGCCGTTATTATCTGCACGCCAACCGATACGCATGCGGACCTGATCGAGCGCTTCGCACGCGCTGGCAAGGCGATCTTCTGCGAGAAACCGGTCGATCTGGATGTGGAGCGGGTGAGGGCCTGTCTGAAAGTCGTTGAAGAAACCGGCGCCAAGCTGATGGTCGGGTTCAACCGCCGCTTTGATCCGGATTTCGCTGCCGTTCATGCGGCCATCGCGGATGACGCGGTTGGCGATGTCGAAATGGTCCATATCACCTCGCGCGATCCAGGTCCGCCGCCGCATGATTATATCACGCGCTCGGGCGGCATTTTCCGCGACATGACGATCCATGATTTCGACATGGCGCGTTTCCTGCTCGGTGAGGAACCGGTTGCCGTCACGGCACATGCTTCCGTGCTGGTAGATCCGAAGATCGGCGAACTGGGCGATTTCGACAGTGCGACGGTCATTCTCGAAACCGCCTCAGGCAGGCAGTGCTCGATTTCCAACTCACGCCGCGCGACCTATGGCTACGACCAGCGCATCGAGGTGCTGGGCTCCAAGGGCGTTGTCGCCGCAGAAAACCGCCGCCCCGTCTCCATCGAGATTGCCAATGAGAAGGGCTATACCCGCCCGCCGCTCTATGATTTCTTCATGACGCGTTATACGCAGGCCTACGCCAACGAGATTGCCAGCTTCATCAAGGCGATCACGGAAGGGACCACCATTTCCCCCAACGGCCGGGATGGATTGAACGCCCTTGTGCTTGCGGAAGCAGCGCTGAAATCGGTGAAGGAAAAGAAGCGTATCGAGCTTTAATTCCTGAAACGGAAAGCGCTGAAAAAAAGGCGGTGCATCCCTTGCGTCGCCTTTTTTCTGTCGTGGAATATAGGGGCTTGACCTTACCACGATGGGAAGCCTTATCTTGTTCTGGAATGCAAAAGATCAGAGGGCTCACCTATGAACAAGACAGTCAATATCACCGGTTCCATTCATCAAATTCCGATTGAGGGCATGACCTGCGCTTCGTGTGTCAATCGTGTTGAAAAGGCGATCTCGAAGGTTCCGGGCGTTGCCAAGGCAACAGTCAATCTCGCGACGGAACGGGCCGATGTCATATTCGCCGATTCGCCTGATATGGCGGCGGTTGCTGGCGCTATTCGGGCTGTCGGCTATGAGGTGGGCGAAAGAAGCATCGATCTGGAAATCGAGGGCATGACCTGCGCCTCATGCGTCAATCGGGTGGAAAAAGCCTTGAAGGCGGTACCCGGCGTCGCCAGCGCCAGCGTCAACCTTGCCACGGAGAGGGCGAGCGTCAAGGCACTGGACAATGTGAGCATCGCGGCGCTGGCCGATGCGGTCCGGAAAGCGGGCTACGAGGCGCGGGAGGTCAAAAGCGATGCACCGTCCGAAGACGGGATCGACGAGCGTGACATCGAAGCGCGTGGCCTGAAGTCGAGCCTCATTGTCGCGGCCGTTCTGACATTGCCCGTCTTTGTTCTGGAGATGGGGTCGCACCTCGTTCCGGCGATCCATATGTTCGTCATGGACCGCATCGGCATGATGGAGAGCTGGTATCTTCAGTTCGCTCTGACGACGCTGGTGCTGTTTGGCCCCGGTTTGCGCTTTTTCAAGAAAGGCGTTCCGGCGTTGTTTCGCCTTTCACCGGATATGAATTCGCTTGTCGTGGTGGGAACGCTCGCGGCGTGGGGCTATTCGGTTGTGGCTACATTTGCACCCGGCCTTCTGCCAGCGGAAACGGTGAACGTTTATTACGAGGCGGCGGCTGTTATCGTGACATTGATCCTGCTTGGCCGCTATCTGGAGGTACGCGCCAAGGGGCGAACCAGTGAAGCCATCAAGCGGCTGGTTGGCCTTCAGGCAAAGTCTGCCCGCATTGTGCGGAATGGCGAGACGATCGACGTGCCGCTTCAGGAGGTGATCGTTGGCGATATCGTTCTGGTGCGGCCGGGCGAGAAGGTGCCGGTTGATGGTGAGGTGACGGAAGGTTCGTCCTATGTCGATGAGTCGATGATCACCGGCGAGCCGGTTCCGGTGACGAAGGACGTGGGTTCGGAAGTGGTGGGTGGCACCATCAACAAGACCGGTTCGTTCAGCTTCCGCGCCACGAAGGTTGGCAGCGATACGGTCATCGCCCAGATCATCCGCATGGTCGAGGAGGCGCAGGCCGACAAGCTGCCCATACAGGCGCTGGTCGACAAGGTCACGGCATGGTTCGTGCCCGCCGTCATGGTGGCCGCCGCCGTAACCTTTGCAATCTGGCTGATTGTCGGGCCGGAACCGGCGCTGACATTCGCGCTCGTCAATGCCGTGGCCGTGTTGATTATCGCGTGCCCCTGCGCCATGGGATTGGCGACGCCGACCTCGATCATGGTCGGTACGGGCAGGGCGGCGGAGCTTGGCGTCCTGTTTCGTCGGGGCGACGCCTTGCAGACCTTGCGCGATGCCAAGGTGATCGCCGTCGACAAGACGGGAACGCTGACGCTGGGCAAACCCACGCTTGGCTATTTCGAAACATCGGAAGGCTTCGGGCGCAACGAGGTTCTGGCGCTTGTGGCATCTCTGGAAGCGCGCTCGGAACATCCCATTGCCGATGCGATTGTCGACGCGGCCAGGAATGATGGCCTGACACTTTCTGCGGTCGATGGCTTCGAGGCCGTTCCGGGATTTGGCGTGGCGGCGACCATCGAAGGCCGCAAGGTTGCCGTCGGTGCCGATCGTTACATGCAGCGTCTCGGGCTGGATGTGTCGGGTTTTGCAACGGATGCGGAAAGGCTGGGCGCGGAAGGACAATCTCCGCTCTACGCTGCCGTGGATGGCAAGCTTGCGGCAATCATTGCCGTCGCCGATCCCATCAAGCCGACAACGCCGGAAGCGATCAAGGCCCTGCACGATCTGGGCCTGAAAGTGACGATGATTACCGGCGACAATCGTCGCACCGCTGAAGCTATCGCGAAGAAGCTCGGCATCGACAATGTGATTGCCGAAGTGCTGCCGGACGGCAAGGTGGATGCAGTCAAGCAACTGATGGCCAGGGAAGGGCAGGTCGCCTTTGTCGGTGACGGCATCAATGATGCGCCAGCGCTGGCCGTGGCGGATGTCGGTCTTGCCATCGGTACCGGAACGGACGTTGCCATCGAAAGTGCCGACGTGGTGCTGATGTCCGGCGATCTGCGCGGCGTGGTGAACGCTATCGCGATCTCGAAGGCGACGATCAGGAATATTGGTCAGAACCTTTTCTGGGCTTTCGCCTATAATGTGGCGCTGATTCCAGTCGCGGCGGGCGTTCTTTACCCGGTCTATGGCGTGCTCCTGTCGCCGATTTTCGCGGCTGGCGCGATGGCCTTGTCGAGTGTCTTCGTGCTGACGAACGCACTGCGGCTGAAGCGCTTCCAGGCACCTCTGGCCCATAAGTCGGTGGCCTGAGCGGCTGATCCTGAGGCTTGGCGAAAATCATTCGCCAAACCTGTATGATGACGGGAAAGGATACGAAATGAATATCGGTGAAGCAGCAACAGAATCCGGCGTGACAGCCAAGATGATCCGGCATTATGAGTCCATTGGCCTTATCAAATCGGCGGAGCGGACGGATTCCGGCTACCGGCGTTATTCGGGACAGGATCTCGAAACGCTGCGTTTTATACGGCGCGGGCGCGATCTCGGGTTTTCCATCGACCAGATCCGGGAGTTGCTGACCTTGTGGCGCGACAGAAGCCGCGCATCGTCCGATGTGAAGCGCATCGCGCTGGAGCATGTGGAGGAACTTGAAGCGAAAATGCGCCAGCTTCGCGAAATGGCCAATACACTGCGTCATCTGGCGGAACATTGCCACGGAGACGACAGGCCGGATTGCCCGATCATTCACGATCTTGCCAAGCTGAATGATCATTGCGCACCAAAGGCGGTTTCGAAGCGCTCTGGCGCATTGAAGGGCACGCTTGTCGGCTGATTTCCATTGAACACCCGACGAATAGACAAAGGCCCGCTGGTTTGAGCGGGCCTTTGTCGTAACGGAGGAGCCTATGCGGCGGCCAGAGATTCCGCCCTTTGCGAAGCGCTTGCAGCCTCCTCCTTGCGGAGATATCCGAGCAGCCGCATGGCGTTGAGCGTGACCAGGACCGTGGCGCCTGTATCTGCGAAAACCGCTATCCATAGGCCCGTAACCCCGAGAATGGTGGTGACGAGGAACAGGGCTTTCAGGCCAAGAGCAATCGCCACATTCTGGCGGATATTGTTCATGGTTGCCCGGGAAAGACCGATCAGCGTCGCGACATCGGTGACACGGTTGCGCAACAGCGCGGCGTCGGCGGCTTCCAGCGCCACATCCGTGCCCGACCCGATGGCGACACCAACATGGGCAGCGGCAAGCGCCGGTGCATCGTTGATGCCGTCGCCGACCATGACGACCTTGCGTTCCGCGGAAAGCTCCCGAATGGCGGTGACCTTGTTTTCCGGCATCATTTCGGCCCTGGCGTCAAGCCCAAGATCTCTGGCTATTGCGTCCGCCGTTGCCTTGTTGTCGCCGCTGAGCATGATCGATGCGATACCGGCGTCCGTGAGCGCGGCGATAGCGCGGCGTGCATCCTCGCGCGGTTCGTCACGAAGCGCGACGATACCCAGAATCTTGCGTTCCGAAACAGCCACGACGACGGTTTTCCCTGCGCTTTCCAGTTCGATGATCTGTGCGTCGAGATCATTGGAAATGGAGGCGAATTCTCGTGCAAAACGCGGCGCGCCGACGAATACAGTCCTGCCGGAAACCTGCCCCTGAACGCCTTTTCCCGCGATGCCCTTGACGGTGGCAGCGGTCAATTGCGCAAGTCCTTCGCCGTCGGCTTGTTTTACGATGGCCTGTGCGAGCGGATGGCTGGATTCGCGTTCCAACGCGGCAAGGGTTGCGAGGAAGGTGCTTTGCTCCATTTCCGTTGCGATGATGTCGGTGACGACCGGCTCGCCGCGTGTCAGCGTGCCTGTCTTGTCGAAGGCGACGACTTCCGCACTCGCCAGCGCTTCGATGACTGCGCCGCCCTTCACAAGAATGCCATGCTTTGCGGCCGATGAAAGGCTGGATGCAATGGCGGCGGGAACCGAAATCACCAGAGCGCAAGGGCAGCCGATCAGAAGCAGCGCCAGCGCCCGATAGGTCCATGTCCACCAGTCCGCTCCCGCGAAAAGTGGTGGCACGAGGGCGACCAGAATGGCAAGACCGACGATCAGCGGCATATAGATGCGCGAGAACCGGTCGATAAAGCGTTCGGTCGGCGCCTTCGCGTCCTGCGCTTCTTCGACGAGCGTGACGATGCGGGCAATCGTGTTGTCCTGTGGCGCGCGATCGACGCGAATGCGCAGATTGGCCTCTTGATTGATCGATCCGGCATAGACCCGCGCGCCCGGCTCCTTCAGCCGCGGCACGGATTCGCCCGTGATCGGGCTTTCATCGACGCTCGACATGCCTTCTATGACTTCGCCGTCCGCCGGTATCCGGTCGCCGGTGCGGGCAACGACGATCTGTCCGATGCGAAGGCTCTCCGCCGGAATTTCCCGCAATCCGCCAGCGTCCTCGACCAGTGCCGTCTTGGGAACCAGCGCACCGAGCGCCTTGATGCCCGCACGGGCCTTGCTTGCGGCAAACCCTTCGAGAACCTCGCCGACGGCAAACAGGAAGACGACGACGGCCGCTTCTTCCGCCGCGCCAATGATGATCGCGCCGATGACCGCGACAGTCATCAGCATCTCGATGGTGAAGGGCGCTCCAGCCCGCGCGGCCATCAATGCACGGCGCGCAATGGGTGCGGCGGCAATCAGCGCGGCGATGAGGAATGTCCAGTAGGAAAGTGTCGGTTCAATCAAGCCGATGGCAAAGGCGGCAGCAAGAAGAAGTCCCGCCGTGATGGCGATCCGTGCCTTCGCCGTCTGCCACCAGCGTCGGGTCTGTTCCGGATCTGACGCGGTTGCCTTGCCAGCGCTTACCCGGCTGGGCTTGTAGCCGAGGGAGGTGATGGTGCTCTCGATTGCGGCGGCCTGAGTGCGTTTTTCATCCAGAGCCAGCGACAATGTTTCGTTGGTGACGGAAACATGGATGTTTTCCACGCCGGGCAGTTTTTGCAGCGCGGTGCGGATGGTTGTCGCGCAACTGGCGCAGTCCATGCCCTCGACCTTCCAGATCGCATTGCCGGACGATGCGGCTGCCGGGCTTTCGGCCTCGTGCGACTCGTGCTCGTGATCATGCGTACAGCACGCACCATGCGAATGTCCGTGATGATCGTCATGGGAATGCGCGTGTTTTTTGGCCGCACCGTTATCGGCTTCAATCACACCGGTGTGTTCACTGGTGGTGGATTTGGGCATCGAACTCTCCAAAGCGTTACTTGACTTTGGAGAGTGTAATTCCTCTAGTGACTATAGGTTCAAGAGGAAATCGCAATGGAACGCGCTTATTCGATCGGCCGCTTGTCGGAGGCGACAGGCTGCAAGGTGGAAACGATACGCTACTACGAATCAATCGGCCTGGTGCCGGAGCCGGAACGCACGGAAGGCAACCAGCGGCGTTATGTGGCGAAACACTTCGAACGGGTGCTTTTCATCCTGCATGCTAGGGATCTCGGCTTGTCGATAGAGGCCATCCGCCAATTGATCGAGTTACAGCGCGACCCGGAAGCACCGTGCGAGCAGGCGGATGAAATCGCGCGCGAACAGCTCGACGCGGTGCGGGCGAAGATCCGGCGCCTGCAGCTTCTGGAAGCTGAATTGCAGCGGGTCGTGGAAAGCTGTGATGGCCATCGCATCGGCGATTGCCGCGTGATCGAGGCGCTGGCGCAGTGCGGCTCGGATCATTTCAATCACAGGCGTCTACGTTAGGTTGGGCACATGAGAAGGCCGGGGATGCACATCCCCGGCCTTCCTGCCGCAAAGACCATCAAGCCTTGGCTTCTGGCGTGTACCCGGCTTCGGTGATTGCTTCGGCGATCTTCGCGGCGTCGGCAGCGCCAGTCACGGAAACGATGTGGCTCGCCAGATCGATGTTCACGGACGCGGACGGAGCGACCTCGGCAATCGCACCCTTGATTGTACCCACACAGTGACCGCAGGTCATATCGTCCACCTGAAACAGGAGGGCCGAACCGTTACCGGCGGGCGAGCCGTTTTCAACATTATACATGCTTGTCTTCTCCTTCTGGATTACCGGTCTGAGCGCTTGGGAGCATGTTCTGAACCGTTATAAGCCGACCCTGAACTCTTCCAACGTGGGAAGGTCAAGCGCTTTTTTATCGTCGCCTGAAAGTTTTTTTAAGCGGTCAACGATAACGGAAACGCGGTCGGTTTTGTGTCGATTGAAGTTGGCAATCCTGCCGTCTTCTGCCTATCTAGAGATTGAAGAATCATGTCCAGCCTGCGATTTGAAGGATCATGACGAAGAGAGATCGACGGGAAAGGGTAGGGGTATTTGCGCACGGTTGCAGGTTGCTGGCGTTTTTGCACCGCCAGCGCCGCAACCACGTCCTGCTCGGCCTGTTCCTGCTGGTCTTTCTGTCGATGGGGCTCTCCCCGTTCCATCCGCCGCAGGCAATGGCGGGCAATCATAGTCAGCATGTGATTGATGCGAGCGGCACTCCCGCTCATCAAGGCGGGCAGGGCCAAAGCCATCACAACAAGGCAAAGAGCATCGCATCCTGCCCGATGACATCCTGTTCGCCTGCTTCGCTGCCGCATATGGAGGTGCCGCATTTCCGCACGGGCCGCGCCTCGACCTACCGGATCGTCACGGCCGCGCTGACCGGCCACATACCGGACGCCGAATTGAGACCGCCGATTTCATTCCTGAGCTGACCTGATCCGCCGCCCCCGTGACGCATTGGGGCTGCGGGAAATTTCAAGCTTTATGGAGAAATGAAATGACACATTGCACCCGTCGACAGGCGCTGGCCCTTGCCCTAGGCGCCACGACCTATCTTTCCATGCCCATGCTGAATGCAGGCTTTGCCTCTGCTGCGTCGGAGCAGACACCTCTGCCGATCCCGCCGCTTCTGGAGCCCGATGCTGCAGGCAAAGTCCGGCTTCATTTGCTGAAAGGGGAACATTCTTTTCAGGCTGGCAAAAAAGCCGTTTCCGCTGGCGTCAACGGCAGTTATCTCGGGCCTTTCATCCGGCTTCAATCGGGACAGACGGTCACGCTGGAAGTCGAGAATACGCTCGGCGAAGATACGACCATGCACTGGCACGGACTTTTCGTTCCCTCGCGTCTCGATGGCGGTCCGCACAATATCATCAGGGACGGTGAAACGTGGTCGCCGGAAGTGAAGGTCGACCAACCGGCTTCGTTCAACTGGTTCCATCCGCACCTGCACGGCGAAACCGCGCGACAGACCCATCTTGGCCTTGCAGGATTGATGGCCGTGACCGACGGTCGCGATAAGGAACGGGGCCTGCCCGTGGACTACGGCGTCGACGATCTGCCGATCGTCATGCAGGACCGTCGTGTCATCGAAGGCGACAATGCCTATGCGCCCGACATTCAGGATCTGATCCATGGCTTCATCGGCAACATCATCATTGTCAACGGGGCCGTGGACCCGGTCGCTTCGGTGCCAAAAGGCATGGTGCGGCTGCGTTTGCTGAACGGAGCCAATGCGCGAAATTTCCACCTCCGGTTTGAGGACGGACGGCCATTGAATGTCGTTGCCTCGGATGGCGGGTTTATTGCGCAACCCGTTGCCGTGGAGCGCCTGACGATTGCGCCTGGCGAACGCTACGAGGTGCTGGTGGATTTTGCCGACGGTAAACCGGTGGAACTGCGCACCTTCTCCGACGACAAGGGGGAAAATGATGAACTCAGGGTTCTCGGTTTCGTGCCCGATGACAAGCTGCCGGTGTCGGTAACGGCGGTGCCGCAGACGCTCGATGATCCTGGCGCCGCCGATACTTCGCTCTCCGTCAGGCGCCGGTCGTTCGTCTTTGACGAGCGGACGGAGGCCAATCAGGCGCTTCTGGCCGGTACCGTCGCTCCGGCGAATAGCGGTCATTCGGGCCATGAAATGTCCCCCATGAAGAGCATGGATCACGGTGGCGGCAATATGGGCGGCATGGATCATTCCATGCATGGAGGCGGGCATGGAGGCGGGCAGGGCGCTGCGGTTGAGGAAGCGATGCCCGCAATGGACCACTCCAGTCATTCGGGCCGGTCGGCTGCCGAGGTGGGGGTGGCCGTTACCGCCACCACCTCGGGCGTTCTGATGGCGATCGCGGACGAACCCTTCGACATGAAGCGTATTGATGTTGAGGCGAAGCTGGGCTCCTATGAAATATGGGAGCTGGAAAGCCGCGAAATGGCGCATCCGTTCCATATTCACGGCGCGTCTTTCCGCATTCTGACAAAAAATGGAGAGCTTCCCGCTGCCCACGAGATGGGCTGGAAGGATGTCATGCTGGTGGACGGTAAAGCCGAACTTCTTATCCGTTTCGACCGCGAGGCGGACCGGGATCATCCCTTCATGTTCCATTGCCACGTGCTCGAGCATGAGGATGTCGGCATGATGGCGCAGTTCATCACGGTCTGATCATTGGCGCGGCGGCGTGGATGCGTGATGTCGTCCGCGCCGCCGTGCGCTTATGTCCTGATCTCCTGTTGCATGGCAAATATCCCGCGCCCGTGATCGCTGCGTGGCAATATGACGCCGACTTTGAATGGAAAGCTTTACAATAACCTTCTATATGACGCGTTGGCATGAGGGCATGATGGACAGACGCGACATACACAATTCCGAGGTACCGGTACTTTGCCGTTCCTGTGAGGCACGGCATTCAGGGGTTTGCGGGGCGCTGTCTCCCGAGCAATTGGTGAAGCTGAGCAAGCAAACCAGTCGGCGCATGGTGGAGGCTGGCGCCGAACTGATGGCGGATAGCGAGAGCGTCACAACCTATGCCAACATCCTGTCCGGCGTGATAAAGCTGACCAAGACCTTGGCCGATGGCCGTCAGCAGATCGTTGGCCTGCAATTTGCGCCCGATTTCCTCGGTCGCCCCTTTCGTCCCGAGAGCTTGCTGAATGCGGAAGCCGCAACGGAAGTCTCGGTATGCACCTTTCCGAAAACTGCGCTGGAGCAGATGACGAAGGATGTACCTGAACTGAAGCAGAGGCTCCTTGAACAGACGCTGAAAGAGCTCGACGAAGCGCGTGAATGGATGGTCACGCTTGGCCGCAAGACGGCACCGGAAAAGGTGGCCAGTTTTCTCTATCTGATCGCGACGCATATCGATCCGGAAGCTCATGATTCGGTCGGGCCGGTCACGTTTGATCTGCCGCTGACGCGCGCCGATATTGCCGATTTTCTAGGGCTGACGATCGAGACGGTCAGCCGGCAGATAACGAAACTGCGCAAGGATGGCGTCGTCGTCATCGAGAACAACCGCCATGTCACGGTGGCCGATATGGCGCGGCTGGCAGTGCGCGCTAGTATCTGATTTCGTTCTCCTTCAGGGAGAGCGCGATCATCTGTTCCTGCTCGAACGCGATGTGACGCCGCCTGGTCTCGAAAAACGCCCGAAGCATATAGCCGAAGGCCTCGGGGTTGCGGATTTCCTCTCCCCGGCCGACCTTGCGCAGGGCGTCAGCAACCTCTTCGGCGAAATATTCGTCTTCGTGATGCTCGACCTTCAGTCGCTGGATCATGACGGGCATCTCGGCACGCTCGTTCAACTTGTTCTCGAACAGCGGAAAGATCACATTCTCCTCGAAATGGTGGACTTCGCGCACAAAAGATACCAGATCCTCGCCGATTGTGGTGCAAACGGCGCGGTCGGTGCAATGGGGCAGCGAATCCGCAATGCGCTCCAGCGTGTCGCAAAGCAGGGTTTGCTCGTCATGGATCGCCTTCATTTTTGTCAGCGGGTTCTCCTCGCCTGACTGCAAGATCGTGTTGCGCCTGTTCATGGCGTTTCTCCCCTCCCATACTGCCTCAGCTCACCTGCGACCAAAATGCACGGCTGCCGCCGGCAACGCCTTGATCCAGATCAAGGACTCTCTCCCCCATATCACCCAATGGTGCTGGTTGAACCCGGTCTGCCCGTTCCCGAAGGCAGGTTGAATCATGCGCCGTTGGGGGATTGTTTATGAATTACGCCGCAGGCATCGTTATCTCTGGTCTGGGAGCGTTTTTTGCGCTGCTCATGGCCGCCTTTACTCATGACGAACTATTCAGGAGCCATATGTGGATCCTGTTTTTCGTTCTGATCCTCTTCACCACGCTGCTCCTGCGCAATGCCGACTATGGAAAGGCGCAAAGGCAGCAGGACACGTCGGAATATCTCGACGGCCCGATCCGCTATGGCGTGATCGCCACTGTGTTCTGGGGTGTCGTCGGCTTTCTCGTCGGCGTGGTCATCGCTGCGCAACTTGCCTTCCCCGATCTCAATCTGGAGCCATGGCTCAATTTTGGCCGGCTACGCCCGCTGCATACGTCAGGGGTGGTTTTCGCGTTCTGCGGCAATGCGTTGATCGCCACTTCGTTCTACATCGTGCAGCGCACCTGCCGCGCCCGTCTTTTCGGCGGCGATCTGGCATGGTTCGTGTTCTGGGGCTATCAACTGTTCATCATCATGGCGGCGACGGGCTATCTGCTCGGCATCACCCAGTCGCGCGAATATGCGGAACCCGAATGGTATGTCGATATCTGGCTGACCATTGTCTGGGTTGCCTATCTGGTCGTTTTCATGGGCACGCTGCTGAAGCGCAAGGAACCGCATATCTACGTCGCCAACTGGTTCTTTCTGTCGTTCATCGTGACGATCGCCATGTTGCATATCATCAACAACCTGGCGATGCCGGTCTCGTTCCTTGGCACCAAGAGCTATTCGGCGTTCTCCGGCGTGCAGGATGCGGTGACGCAATGGTGGTATGGCCATAACGCGGTCGCCTTCTTCCTGACCGTGCCGTTCCTCGCGATGATGTACTATTTCGTGCCCAAGCAGGTGAACCGTCCGATCTATTCCTACCGACTGTCGATTGTCCATTTCTGGTCGATCATCTTTCTCTATATCTGGGCCGGGCCGCACCACCTGCACTATACCGCGCTGCCCGACTGGGCGCAGACGCTCGGCATGGTCTTCTCCATTATGCTGTGGATGCCGTCCTGGGGTGGCATGATCAACGGTCTGATGACGCTTTCGGGCGCATGGGACAAGGTGCGGACCGATCCGATCGTGCGCTTGATGGTGGCCGCCATCGCTTTCTACGGCATGGCGACCTTCGAAGGACCGCTGATGTCGATCAAGGCGGTCAACTCGCTGTCGCACTATACCGACTGGACCATCGGCCACGTTCACGCCGGTGCGCTTGGCTGGAACGGCATGATCACCTTCGGTGCGGTCTATTATCTGACGCCGAAGCTGTGGAACCGCGAGCGGCTCTATTCGATCCGCATGGTCAACTGGCATTTCTGGCTGGCCACGCTCGGCATCGTTCTCTATGCCGCCTCGATGTGGGTTGCCGGTATCCAGCAGGGCCTGATGTGGCGCGAATACGACGATCAGGGCTTCCTGGTGTACTCATTCGCCGAAACCGTCCTCGCGATGTTCCCCTACTATGTCATTCGTACGCTTGGCGGCGCGATGTATCTCGCTGGCGGTCTGGTGATGACATGGAACGTATACATGACCATCCGCGGTCGGCTGAGAGAAGAAGCGGTCATACCCGGCTTCGCGCCTTCCACAACCTCAGCCTCTCCGCAGCCTGCCGAATAAGGAGCATGTGATTTATGTCTTTTCTTAAAAAACATTCTCTGATCGAGAAAAACGCCACGCTGCTTCTGATCGGCTCGCTCGTTGTGGTCACGATCGGCGGCATCGTGGAGATTGCGCCGCTGTTCTATCTCGAAAACACCATCGAGAAGGTGGAGGGCATGCGCCCCTATTCGCCGCTGGAACTGGCGGGCCGCAACATCTATGTGCGTGAAGGCTGCTACCTTTGCCACAGCCAGATGATCCGCCCGTTCCGTGACGAGGTGGAGCGCTACGGCCATTACAGTCTCGCTGCGGAATCGATGTACGATCATTCGTTCCAGTGGGGCTCGAAGCGCACGGGGCCGGATCTCGCCCGCGTGGGTGGCCGCTATTCCAATGAGTGGCATGTGCAGCACCTGATCGAGCCGCGTGCGGTCGTTCAGGAATCGGTGATGCCGCGATACGCCTTCCTGAAGGATACGCCCCTTTCGATCGACAATATCGCTGCCGATCTGAAGGCCAACATCGCCGTCGGCGTCCCATATACGCAGGAGATGGTCGACAATGCGCTGTCCGATGTTCGGGCACAGGCCGATCCGAACGCCGATACGTCCGGTATCGAGGCACGTTATCCCAAGGCCAGGGTTGGTGATTTCGACGGCAATCCGGGCGCGTTGACCGAAATGGATGCGCTGGTCGCTTATCTGCAGATGCTCGGCACGCTGGTCGATTTCTCGACCTACGACCAGTCGCCGAATTCGCGCTAGGGGGGATTATCATGGATTACACGACCATGCGCCATTTCGCCGACAGCTGGGGGCTTCTGGGGATGACACTGTTCTTCATTTTCGTCGTTCTCTACGCCTTCCGTCCCGGCAGCAAGCAGATTGCCGACACCGCGGCGACCATTCCGTTCAAGGACGACGAAAATGACTGAGAAACACGTTGACGAAGTAAGCGGCGTCCCGACCACCGGCCACGAATGGGACGGCATTCGCGAACTGGACAATCCCATGCCGCGCTGGTGGCTCTGGGCTTTCTACGCCACCATTTTCTGGGCGCTGCTCTACACCATCGCCTATCCGGCATGGCCGTTGGTTTCCGGTGCGACCAGCGGTGTTCTCAACTGGTCGAGCCGTGGCGACTTCTGGCAGGAAAACGCCCAGATCGCGGCTGGCCGTCAGGATGTTATCGATCAGATCAGGACCAGGGATGTGCATGAGATTCTGGCCGATGAAAACCTGCGCCAATATGCGATTGCAGGTGGTGCCGCGGCTTTCCGTGTCAATTGTGTGCAGTGCCATGGTTCGGGCGCACAAGGCGGCCCCGGCTATCCCAATCTCAACGACGATGACTGGTTGTGGGGTGGCAATATCGACGAAATCCTTCTGACGATCCGTCACGGCGTTCGTTCGACTGACGATGCCGATACGCGCCTGTCGGAGATGCCAGCCTATGGCGATATTCTGGAGCCTGGCCAGATCAGCCAGGTTGCTGCCTATGTGAGCAGTCTGAGTGGAACGCCGCGCGATCCCGCTCTGGTTCCCGAAGGCCAGACAGTTTTTGCCGAAAATTGCGCGGCCTGCCACGGCGACAACGCCAAGGGCGGCAAGGAATTCGGCGCTCCGGATCTGACCGACGCAATCTGGTTCTATGGCGCGGGCGAGGCCGCAATCGCACAGCAGATCCGCAACCCCAAGCACGGCATGATGCCAGCATGGGGCAAGCGCCTGGGCGAAAGCACGGTGAAGCAGCTTGCCATATACGTTCACTCGCTTGGCGGCGGTGAATAAATGAAATGCCGGGAGGCGGCCAGCGCCTCCCGGTCAAAGCGATGAACGCGTTATTGTCGTCGTTCAAATGCGCATGAAAAGATGTATCGGCCCTGAAAACAATCCCGGTTTTCGGACCGTCAGGGTAGCAGGAGCGGGTCATGTCGGAGCATAGCGAGGTCGAGCGGATTGATGTGCAGGCGGTCAACTCGCCCAAGGTGCGGCAGTCACTTTATGCCGCGCGCGTCAAGATTTTTCCGAAGCGGGTCAATGGCGAATTCCGGCGGTTCAAATGGATTGTCATGTTCGTCACGCTGGCGATCTACTATCTGACGCCGTGGCTGCGCTGGGATCGCGGCCCCTATGCCCCCGATCAGGCCGTTCTGGTCGATATCGCCAACCGCCGCTTCTATTTCTTCTTCATCGAGATATGGCCTCAGGAGTTCTACTATATCGCCGGTCTGCTGATCATGGCGGGGTTGGGCCTGTTTCTGGTCACGTCCGCTGCGGGGCGCGCGTGGTGCGGCTATACCTGCCCGCAGACGGTATGGGTCGATCTTTTCCTTTTTGTGGAACGCGCTGTCGAGGGCGATCGCAACGCGCGGATGAAACTCGACAAAGGTCCGTGGACGTCCGACAAGATCATCAAACGCGCGATCAAGCATGGCATCTGGCTCATCATTGCGGTTCTGACCGGCGGCGCGTGGATCTTCTATTTCGCCGATGCGCCAACCCTGCTGATCGATTTCGTGACCGGCCATGCGGAAGCTATCGCCTATATGACCGTCGCGGTTCTCGCCGCGACCACCTATGTGCTTGGCGGGCTGATGCGCGAGCAGGTCTGCACCTACATGTGTCCGTGGCCGCGCATTCAGGCGGCGATGCTCGATGAAAACTCGCTGACCGTCACCTATAATGACTGGCGCGGCGAACCGCGCTCGCTTCATTCCAAGAAGGCGCTGGCGGCGGGTGAGACGGTCGGCGACTGCATCGATTGCAATGCCTGTGTCGCCGCCTGCCCAATGGGCATCGACATTCGCGATGGGCAGCAACTGGAATGCATCACCTGCGCGCTCTGTATCGACGCGTGCAACACGGTGATGGACAAGCTCGGCAAGCCTCGCGACCTGATTTCCTATGCCACGCTCAACGACTATCACGCCAATATGGCGCTCGCGACCAGCGGGGGCACGTCCGCCGTCGACCCGCGCCGCGTCTATGACGCGCCCAACCAGTTTTCGAGCGAGGTCCGCCATTTCTCGATCGGGAAGATTTTTCGGCCGAGAAGCCTTGCCTATCTGGCGCTGTGGACTCTGATCGGCGTGATGCTGGTCGCCTCGCTCTATATGCGTGAGCGCATCGGGGTTAACGTATTGCAAGACCGCAATCCGCAATATGTGCTTCTCTCCGACGGCTCGATCCGCAATGGCTATACGGTCAAGCTTTTGAACATGATCCCGCAGCCGCGTGAATTCCGGGTCTCCATCGAAGGTCTGCCTGACGCCACCGTGACCGTGCAGGACAGTCAGCCCGGAGCTGCCGGGGATTATATTATCCCGGTCGAGCCCGACCGGTTGACGACGCTTCGTGTATTCGTCAGCGTGCCTGCCGCGTCGATCAGCGGCGAGCGCACCCCCTTCAAGATCAATGTCGCGGATGTGGATGGCAGCGAAGCCGCCCAATACAAGGCGACCTTCATTGCACCGGAGAAAAACTGATGACCGTCAAAGCACAGGAAAATCGCGTCTTCACCGGCTGGCATATGCTGGGCATCATGTGTCTGTTTTTCGGCGTCATCATTGTCGTCAATCTCATCATGGCCTATTTCGCCATCCATAGCTGGAGCGGTCTGGTGGTCGCCAACTCCTATGTCGCCAGCCAGGAATTCAACGAAAAGTCGCAGACCGGCAAGCAACAGGCGGCGCTGCAATGGGAAGGCAAACCCAATTACGCCGAAGGCCGGTTCAGCTATCAACTGACCGACAGGAGCGGACGCGCCATCGAGGTGACAGGCGCAACCGTCGAGTTCAAGCGCCCGGTCGGCGATGCGCATGACACCCGGATCGAGCTTGATGTCGATGCGCCCGGCCAGCTCAGCGCCCCGGTCGAACTTGGCGATGGCGCATGGATCGCCGAGATCAACTCCGACGCCGGCCTTGACAATCCCTATCGCCAGATCACCCGTTTCGTCATCGTGAACGGAGAATACAAATGAGCTGCTGCGCGGCCAATGTCGAACTCGCCGCACTGCCGCAGACCGCTTCGCCGGAAGAGCTGCAACTGGCGAGCCGGTCATTGGGCAATGGTCTGCGTCAACTCGATCTTTCCGTTCCAGGCGTTCATTGCGGCCTTTGCATCCAGACGATAGAACGGGCGCTCGACGCGCTGCCCGGCATCGAATATTGCCGGGTCAATCTCTCATCAAGACGCGTGGCGATACGCTGGAAAGACGACGGATCGGCCCCTTCCGACATCATCGATACGCTGCGCAAACTAGGCTACGAAGCCCATATCTTCGAACTGGGCGACGAGAAGGACGAGACATTGTCACGGCTGCTCATTGCGCTGGCCGTGGCAGGGTTCGCCACCAGCAATGTCATGCTCCTGTCGGTCTCGGTATGGTCTGGTGCTGATGCAGCGACGCGCGATCTCTTTCATTGGATATCGGCGCTGATCGCCTTGCCGACGCTGCTCTTTTCAGGCCGCATTTTCTATCAGTCGGCGTGGAGCGCCATTCGGTCGCGTCGTCTCAACATGGACGTGCCCATCTCGCTTGCAATCTCGCTGGCTTTTCTGATGAGCCTGTTTGAAACGATCCACCACGGCCAGCATGCCTATTTCGACGCTTCCGTTTCGCTCCTCTTCTTCCTGCTGATCGGGCGCACGCTCGACCACATGATGCGCGAGCGCGCGCGTTCCGCGGTGAGGGGCCTGTCGCAACTTGCGGCGCGCGGCGCGGTGGTGATTGGCGATAATGGCGAGCGCGACTATCTCCCGGTCAGCGAAATCAAGCCGATGATGCGCATCATTCTGGCGGCTGGTGAGCGGGTGCCCGTGGACGCGAGGGTGGAGGAGGGTCGTTCTGAACTCGATTGCTCAATCGCATCGGGCGAGAGCATGCCGCTACCCGTGGGGCCGGGATCGGATATCCGCGCCGGAACGCTCAATCTTTCCGGCGCGCTGGTCATTCGCGCTACGGCAGCGTCGAACGATTCTTTCCTGGCCGAGATGGTGCGGCTGATGGAGGTAGCGGAGGGCGGGCGCGCGCGCTACCGCCGTCTCGCCGACCGCGCGGCGGAACTCTATTCACCGGCCGTCCATCTGACCGCGTTCCTTGCCTTCCTTGGCTGGATGATCGCAACGGGCGACTGGTACCGCTCGATCTATATCGCAATCGCAACGCTGATCATCACATGCCCCTGCGCTTTGGGCCTTGCCGTGCCGATCGTGCAGGTTGTCGCCGCCCGTCGCCTGTTTGAAAACGGCATCATGATCAAGGACGGCTCAGCCATGGAGCGGCTGGCGGAGATCGACACGGTGGTCTTCGACAAGACCGGCACGCTGACGCTGGGTCAGCCATGGCTCATCGACACGCAGTCGATCCCGCCCCGATATCTCGAGCTTGCGGCAGAGCTGTCGCTATATTCGCGTCATCCGCTTTCACGTGCGCTCGCGCTGTTTTCAGGACAGTCGGCGCTTGCGGCTTTCGACCGCATCGAGGAACATCCGGGCTCCGGCATCGAAGCCGCAATCGGTGCTGACACCTACCGGCTCGGACGACGCGAATGGATCACCGGACAGGCCTTTGACGGTTCTGCCCAGGATGGTCCGCAGACGTGCCTTGCGATCAACGGAAAAATCGTTCAGGTCTTCAGCTTCGAGGACCGCCCGCGTGCGGACGCCGCGATAGCGATCGCGGAACTGAAACGGCGCGGCCTCCAGCTTGCGATCATTTCGGGCGACCGCATCCCTGCGGTGCAGAAGCTTGCAAGCGCCCTCGGCATCGACACCTATTGCGGTGAAGTGCTGCCCGCTGACAAGGCGGCTCTGGTGAGGGAGCTGTCCGACAAGGGCAGCAAGGTACTGATGGTGGGCGATGGGCTCAACGATGCGCCGGCACTGGTCGCCGCCTATGTCTCGATGGCGCCGGCAACGGCCGCCGATATCGGGCGCAATGCTGCCGATTTCGTGTTCCTGCGCGAAAGCCTTTCCGCAGCACCGCTGGCCATCGCCGTTTCACGCGAAGCGGGCAAGCTGATCCGGCAGAATTTTGCCCTTTCCATCGGCTATAATTTCCTTGCGGTGCCGATTGCCGTGATGGGCTATGTCACGCCGCTGGTGGCCGCGCTCGCCATGTCGCTGTCCTCCATCATCGTGGTCAGCAACGCATTGCGGCTGAAGGCTGGCAAAACGGGCAAAAAGCAAGCAGACACGCCAGCTCGCCTGCCCGCCAGCGCAGTTTTGAAAGGAGCAAGGGATTGACCGTTCTCCTGACCCTTATTCCGATAGCGCTCTTTCTCGGGACGATTGGGCTGGTCGCATTTCTCTGGTCGCTGAAAAGCGGCCAGTATGATGATCTCGACGGTGCGGCGAACCGCATCCTGATCGATGACGATGCACCGGACCGTTCGTCCGGGTGGAAGCGTGGCGAGGGGCCTCGGTAAAAACTGGCGTGCCCTGGGCCGATTACGACTTCAGCAACAGGTTGCGCAGGACGACCGCATTGTTGCGGGCTTCATCGTGTGCGGAATAAACCAGCGTGACAGGGCTGTCGCGGGCAAGATCACGCAAATGTTCGAGCTGCGCATGGCTTTGGCTGAGCTCTTCGGCATACCGCTTCTGAAATTCTTCCCAGCGCTCCGGTTCATGCCCGTACCATTTGCGCAGTTCCGTGCTGGGCGACAGTTCCTTCATCCATTCATCGATTGCCGCTTCGCCTTTGCTGACGCCTCTCGGCCAGAGGCGGTCAACCAGAATGCGCTTCCCGTCATCGCTGCCGGGATGTTCATAAGCGCGCTTCAAACGGACATGATTGGGCTCAATTCCGGTTCCCACGATTGCTGCCTCCGTTGCGGTGAATGCCAGATCCGGGCAGCCTACTTCATGTTTGCGGAACGGCAAAATCCGTCGGTTTGTCTCAGGCGGCTTCGTGCCAGGCGGAAGCCAGAACCCGCAGCCAGTTCTCGCGGCAGATCCTGGCGAGATCGTCGTCGCCATAGCCAGCCTCGCGCAGGGCGATAACCAGCTTCTGGTTGCCGCTTGCGTCGGCAATATCTTGCGGAATGGTCGCGCCGTCGAAATCCGAGCCGAGCGCAACACCATCGATACCGACTTTCCCGACAAGATAGTCGATATGGCGAACCATGTCGCTCAATGGCGTCTTCGCATCTTCCTGTCCGTCGGCACGCAGCATGGTCGTGGCATAATTTAGCCCGACGAGCCCCTTGCTTTCGCGGATTGCGTCAAGCTGCCTGTCCGTCAGGTTGCGGGCGACGGGCGTGAGCGCATGGGCATTGGAATGGCTCGCGATCAGCGGCTGATCTGTGGTCCTGGCGACATCCCAGAAGCCCTTTTCCGTGATATGCGCCAGATCGATCAGGATGCCGAGGCGGTTGCACTCGCGAACCAGCTCGAAGCCGGCATCGGTCAATCCGGGGCCGGTATCCGGGTCCATCGGATAGGCGAAGGGAACGCCATGGCCGAAAACATTGTTGCGGCTCCAGACGGGGCCGAGCGAGCGCAGTCCGGCGGCGTAGAAGGTTTCCAGCTCGACCAGATCGGCCCCGATGGGTTCGCAGCCTTCCATATGCAGGACCGCGGCGAATATGCCGTCCTGCATTGCCTTGCGGATGTCGGCGGTCGTCCGGCAAATGCGCCATGCACCGGCCCTGTCGAGTTTCATCGCGATGGCGGTAAAGGTCAGCGCTATATCCAGCGACGGTGAGCGTTCGAGCGGTTCCGGCATCGGGGTCGTGTAATGGCCGCTGGGATCCGGTTCCTTCAGGGTAAGGTTGCCGGAAGGGATGTAGATCGCGCACAAGCCACCCGCGAGGCCGCCCCTCCTGGCGCGCGGGCCATCGATATGTCCCCTGGTGGTGCCCGCCTTGAACTCCGCTACAGGATCGGCACCGCCAGCGGCGTTCTGCCAGAGCCTGAGCAACACATCATTATGGCCGTCGAAAACCGCCTGCATTCTTTTCTCCTGCTTTGCCATGATGTTCTGGCATGTCGCGGAGGATCAGAAATTATTGGGGAACTGATTGCGGCATACCGGAAAGGCATGTGGGGGTGAACATCCCGCCCGGATGCAGGAATGTCAAGGTGATCGCGGGCGGGACGGGGAAACTTTGAGGCATGATCCCCGGAGATCAATCCATCAGAAGCGCGTCGTCATCCAGCGTTTCGCCGCGAACCTTGCGGAACATGCCGATCAGGTCTTCCACGCTCAGATCCTTGCGGTTATCGCCCGCGACGTCGAGGACGACGCTGCCCCCATGCAGCATGATCGTACGGCTGCCAAAATCCAGCGCCTGCCGCATGGAATGCGTCACCATCAGCGTCGTGAGCTTGCGCTCGCTGACAACGGACTGGGTGAGGTTCATGATAAACTCCGCCATGCCCGGATCGAGCGCCGCCGTATGCTCGTCCAGCAACAGAACCTCGCAGTTTGCGAGTGTTGCCATCACCAGTGACAGGGCCTGGCGCTGACCGCCCGAAAGCAGGTCCATCCGATCCTGCATCCGGTTTTCAAGGCCGAGATTGAGACCCGCGACGCGATCGCGGAAATGATCGCGCCTGCTGCGGGCAAGTGCTGGCGCCAGTCCACGGGGCTTGCCGCGGGCAGCGGCCAGAGCGAGGTTTTCCTCGATGGTCAGCGTGCCGCAACTGCCTGCCAGAGGGTCCTGAAACACGCGCGCCACCAGGCTGGCGCGATCTGCCGTCGACTGTTTCGTGACGTTCTTGCCGCTGATCGTGACGGTCCCCTCGGTGGGAAGGACATCGCCCGCCAGAACGCCGAGAAGCGTCGATTTTCCAGCACCGTTCGAGCCGATGACCGTGACGAAGGATCCGGCCTCGATGGTCAGGTTGATATCAGTCAGCGCCTGTTTCTGAAGCGGCGTGCCGCGACCGAAGGTGACGCCGAGATTGGAAAGCGTGATCATGAGGATGCTCCTCCGCGACGCATGCGCGGCAAGACGAGCGCAATCGTTACAAGCACCGCTGTCACGAGATTGAGGTCGGATGCCTGAAGACCCAGCACATCGCTCGACAGCGCGAGCTGGATGGCGATCCGGTAGAGCACGGACCCGATGACGCATCCGAGCAATGCAATGACGATACGGCGGGTGCCGAACAGCGTTTCGCCGATGATGACGGCCGCAAGGCCCACGACGATCGTTCCGACGCCGGCTGTCACGTCGGCGAAGCCGTTTGTCTGTGCGAAGAGAGCGCCGCCAAGGGCCACAAGTGCATTGGAAATGGCCATGCCGAGATAGATCTGGCGACTTGTCTTGACACCCTGCGCGCGCGCCATGCGCGGATTGGCGCCCGTAGCACGCATGGCGAGGCCGATATCGCTTTCGAGAAAGCGCCAGACGACAACGAGGGCGATGATCGCCAGCGTGCCGACGAAAAGCGGGCGGACGTAAAAATCCGGTATGCCAAGCCCGAAAAACGGCGTGAGCATCGTATCCTGGTTGATGAGAGCGACGTTGGGCCGCCCCATCACGCGCAGATTGATCGAAAACAGCGCGATCATCGTCAGGATCGAGGCCAGAAGATTGAGAATCCTGAAGCGCACGTTCAACGTGGCGGTGACAAGCCCCGCCGCCGCGCCTGCGACCATGGCGACGGCAGCCGCCAGCCAGGGATTAACGCCGGAAATGATGAGGACGGCGGCAACGGCTGCTCCCAGCGGGAACGATCCGTCAACCGTCAGATCCGGAAAATCGAGAACGCGGAACGCCAGATAGACGCCGAGCGCAACGAAGGAAAAGACGAGGCCCAGCTCGACCGCACCCCAGAATGCAAATTGGCTCACGCGAGATAGCCCCTTTCAAATACGACAATGCCGCGTCGGCAGTTCGATAACGACGCGGCGTTGCTGGATGCCGGAGTTATGATCGTCAACGATACTCCGGCGTTCTCGATCAGTCGATGACCTTCGTTGCGCGGTCGAGGACCGACTTCGGCAATTCGACGCCCATTTTTTGGGCTGCGCTCTTGTTGACGACGAGATCGGTGCCCACCGCATCCGCCGCGGGAATGTCTCCCGGAGCTTCACCGTTGAGAATACGAACGACGACCTTGCCGGTCTGCTTGCCCACGTCGAAATAGTTGAAGCCGAGCGCTGCAAGGGCGCCGCGAGCGACCGAGTCCGTATCGGCGGTGATCAGCGGCAGCTTGCTTTCTCCTGCAACCGAAATCGCGCTCTCCAGAGCCGAAACGATCGTGTTGTCAGTGGGCACGTACATAACATCGGCACGACCGACCAGCGCGCGGGCAGCCGCCTGAACGTCAGCAGACTTCGTGGCCGTGGATTCCACGACCGCAAGCCCGGCTTTTTCCGCTTCAACCTTCAGGATGGCCAGCGTCGATACGGAATTCGTTTCGCCGGAATTGTAGAGATAGCCGATGGTCTTCGCGGTCGGGACGATTTCCTTGATCAGCGCAACGTGATCGGCAATCGGCGACATATCGGAGAGGCCCGTCACGTTGCCGCCCGGCTTTTCCATGCTGGTAATCAACTGCGCACCGACCGGATCGGTCACGGCGGTGAATACGATCGGAATGTCCTTGGTGGCCGAAACGACAGCCTGCGCGGAAGGCGTTGCGATCGCGACGATCACGTCGGGTGCCTCGCCGACGAACTGACGTGCGATCTGGGCCGCTGTCGCGGGATTGCCTTGCGCCGACTCGTAGATGAATTTCAGGTTCTCGCCGTCCTTGAAACCGGCTTCGGCCAGGGCTTCCTTCACGCCGTCGCGGGCAGCGTCAAGTGCTGGATGTTCCACGATTGCCGTGACGGCGACGGTCACGTCCTTCGCAGCGGCTGGAGTGATCAGGGCTGTAGCTGCCGCGAGGGCAATAAGAAGTCGACGCATGGAGTGCTCCCAGATGTTGAAGTTTTTCTTTTTTCTTATTCAAGCTCAGGGCCGAAATCAACGACGATACGCTCATCCCTTGGTTTATGGACGCTTTTGACCAACAAATCGTTTTTTCGGGCAGGGAAGGCGCTGGTCGCGGGCTGATTGGGGCCTGAAACGAAACTGTCCCCGTCGATAAAACGGGGACAGCGCATGTTCTAGATCACCTGTAGGCCTGCACCGGCGGGCAGGAGCAGATCAGATTCCTGTCCCCCGCCACATTGTCGATACGGGAAACCGGCGGCCAGTATTTGGCGCTGCGGTCCGCATTGTCGTTGGGGAAGGCTGCTTCCGAACGGGTGTAGGGATGTTTCCACGCGTCAGACAGCGTGTCGGCAACCGTGTGCGGTGCGTTGACCAGCGGATTGTCATCCTTCGGCCAGACGCCTTGCGCGACCTTTTCGGCTTCCTTGGCAATGGCGATCATTGCGTCGCAGAAGCGGTCGATCTCACCACGGGATTCGGATTCCGTCGGTTCCACCATCAATGTTCCGGCAACCGGCCAGGACATGGTTGGCGCATGAAAGCCGTAGTCGATCAGGCGCTTGGCGACGTCCTCGACGCTGATGCCGGCGCTATCCTTCAGGACACGCGTGTCGACGATGCACTCATGGGCGACACGCCCCCTGTTTCCCGCAAAGAGGATCGGGTAATGCGCCTTCAGGCGGGTTGCCACGTAGTTGGCGTTGAGGATCGCCGTTTCAGTTGCGCGCTTCAGGCCGAGGCCACCCATCATGCGGATATACATCCATGTGATGGCGAGGATCGAGGCACTGCCAAAGGGCGCTGCCGAGACCGCGTGTCCGCTGCCGCTGGCCACATGGCCGGGCAGGAACGGGGCCAGATGCGCCTTGACGCCGATGGGGCCGATGCCCGGGCCACCGCCACCATGCGGAATGCAGAAGGTCTTGTGCAGGTTCATATGGCAGACATCGCCGCCGATATCGCCCGGACGCGCCAGACCAACCATCGCGTTGAGGTTGGCGCCGTCGAGATAGACCTGGCCGCCATGCGAATGCACCATCTCGCAGATCTCTTTCACGCCTTCCTCGAACACGCCATGCGTCGAAGGATAGGTGATCATCAGTGCTGCCAGATTGGCGGAGTGCTTTTCGGCCTTTTCCCGCAGGTCGTCCACATCGACATCGCCAAGCGCCGTGCAGTTGACCACAACGACCGTCATGCCCGCCATGGAGGCGCTGGCCGGGTTGGTGCCGTGCGCGGAGGAAGGGATCAGGCAGATCGTGCGATTGGCTTCGCCACGGCTCTGGTGATAGCGGCGAATGGCGAGCAGGCCCGCATATTCACCTTGACTGCCCGCATTGGGTTGAAGGGAAACGCCGTCAAAGCCGGTGATTTCCGCAAGCCAGTCCTCGAGATTGCCGATCATCGTCCGGTAGCCCGATGTATGGGCCGTCGGCGCGAACGGGTGCAGGTTGGCGATGCTCGACCAACTGACCGGCATCATTTCGGCGGCTGCGTTCAGCTTCATCGTGCATGAACCGAGCGGGATCATCGCACGATCCAGCGCCAGATCCTTGTCGGCCAGACGACGCAGGAAACGCATCATTTCCGTTTCCGACTTGTGTTCATGGAACACCGGCTGGGTGAGGAAATTGCCGCCGCGGCCCTTGCCGGGAAGCTTCGCATTGCTCTGGTCGAGAAGCTTTGCGCCAAACAGGGCGGCAAGGGCTTCAAGATCGGTTTCGGTCGAGGTTTCGTCAAAGCTGACGCTTACTGTATCCGCATCGATGACGCGGATCAGGCGGCTGCCTTCTTCCGCCTTTGCCGCAAGGTTCTTGGCCTTGCCTTTGGCGGTGACGGCTATCGTGTCGAAGAACACGTTTCCGGCCAGCGTGAAACCGGCGGCTTCCAGCGAGGTCGCAAAGCGCGACGCCATTTTGTGCGCGTGTCCGGCAATGGCCTTCAACCCTTCCGGACCATGCCAGATGGCGTAGGCCGCCGCCATGTTGGCCAGCAGGGCCTGTGCGGTGCAGATGTTGGAGGTTGCCTTGTCGCGGCGGATATGCTGTTCGCGCGTTTGCAGGGCAAGGCGGTAGGCCGGACGGCCATTGACGTCGACGGACTGGCCGACCAGACGACCGGGCATGAGCCGCGTCAGGTTTTCCGCAACCGCGAGATAGGCCGCATGCGGACCGCCAAACCCGATTGGAACGCCGAAACGCTGCATGGAACCTGCCGCAATGTCGGCGCCCCATGTCGCCGGTGCTTCCAGCAGCGAGAGGGCCAGCGGATCGGCAACGGCGATAATGAGCGCACCTGCGGCCTTTGCCGCCTTGATCTGGTCGCTATACGCGCCATACACGCCCTTCGTATCGGGCCAAGGCACGATGACCGCCGCCGTCTGGCCGTCCACATCGTCCGCCTCGACGATGCTGATGCCGAGCGGATCGGCCCGTGTTTTGACAACATCGAGCGTTTGCGGATGGATTTCGCCCAGAATGGCGATGCGGTTGCGCTTGTCCCGATGATGACGGATGGCAACGCCAACGGCCTCGGCAACTGCCGTCGCCTCGTCCAGCAGCGACGCGGAAGCAACCGGCAATCCGGTGAGTTCGGTCACGAGCGTCTGGAAGTGAAAGAGCAGTTCCAGACGGCCTTGGCTGATTTCTGCCTGATAGGGCGTGTAGGCTGTGTACCAGGCCGGGTTCTCGAACAGGTTGCGCTGGATCACGGGCGGAACATGACAGCCATAATAGCCCGCGCCGATAAAGCTTTTCAGGACTACATTGCGGTCCATGATCGAAGCCAGCTCGGAAAGAGCTTCCGACTCGCTTGCCGGAGCCGGAAGATTGAGCGCGCGCCCCAGCCGGATCGACTGCGGCATCGTCTGCGAGATCAGCGTTTCGACAGACGGCACACCAAGGGTCGCCAGCATGGCCCGCTCGTCCGCTGCGCGCGGTCCGAGGTGGCGACTGACAAAGGGAAGGACTGTTTCGGTCATCGTTTTTGCCTTAGATCAACGCTTTGTAGCCGGCTTCATCGAGCAGGCCGGAAAGCTGGCTTTCGTCAGCGAGTTTCATTTTCCAGAGCCAGCCGTCGCTGGCGGCGGCGGAGTTGACGAGCGCCGGGTCGGAAACGACGGCTTCGTTGACTTCAACCACGTCGCCATCAATCGGCGCATACACATCGGAAGCAGCCTTGACGGATTCGACGACAACCGCCGCGTCACCCTTGCTCAGCGACTGCCCGACATCGGGAAGCTGGACGAACACGAGATCGCCAAGTTGCGCCTGCGCATGATCGGTAATGCCGACGGTCGCGACGCCGTTCTCAATGCGGACCCATTCGTGATCTTCGGTAAACCAGGTCGTTGCCATTCAATTATCCTTTGCGATAGCGATGTGGAGTAAAGGGAAGCGGGTGAATATCGACGGGAACGCGATTGCCGCGCACGTCGGCAAAAACGCGCGTGCCCGGTTGGGCCAGAGCTGCGCTGACATAGCCGATCGCAACCGGAAAACCGGCCGAGGGGCCAAAGCCGCCCGATGTTACCGTGCCGATCAGGTCGCCGCCTTCGCTGAAAAGCTGCGCTTCGCCGCGGACGGGCTGGCGCCCTTCCGGCTTCAGGCCGACGCGGCGATGTGCGGGGCCTGCCGCGATTTTTTCAAGCAGGGCTTTCGCGCCGATAAAACCGGCCTTTTCGCGAACAGGCTTTGCGATTGCCCAGAGCAGGCCCGCCTGTACCGGGTCGAGGTCTGGCGTAATGTCTTGGCCGTGCAGGCAAAGGCCTGCTTCGAGGCGCAGACTGTCGCGCGCGGCAAGGCCGATCCATTCGACGCGCTCATCGGCAAGCAGCGTTCCGACGAGCGGGCGTGCATCGGCTTCTGGCAGGCCGATCTCAAAGCCGTCTTCGCCGGTATAGCCCGAGCGGCTCATGAACCAGCCGGGCTTCGGCTCGAAGCCATGCATGAAGGAGAGATCGGTGCCGGGCAGTCCGGCGGATTTCAGAACGGCTTCCGCTTCCGGCCCCTGCAAGGCGAGGAAAACGCGGTCGAGCGCTGCAATCGTGCAGTCATGGGACGCGACGAGCTTGCGCAGATGCGTCTCGTCAGCATCCGCATTGCCTGCGTTGGCGACAATCATATAGCGCTCGTCGCCAAGCCGCGTGACGATCAGATCGTCAAGAATACCGGCATTTTCATCGAGCAGGAATGTGTATTTCGACTGGTTCAGCGGCATGGCCGCCGTGTCGAGCGGGCAGGCATGGGCGATAAGCGCCGCTGCATCCTTGCCAGACACATCGAAGAGACGCATGTGGGAAATGTCGAACAGGCCCGCTTTTTCCCGCGTATGAAGGTGCTCCTTCATGACGCCAAGCGGGTAGGTGATCGGCATGGACCATCCCGCAAAGCCGCCAAAGCGCGCGTTTGCAACCTGATGCAAATCCTCGAGAGGAAGCCGTTTCAAATCAGTTGTAGCGATGTCGCCCATTTTAACTCCAGAGTCGCACGAACGCCCCCGCAATAAAGCAGGTGGCCTTTGTGCCCCTCTGTCTCAAGCCTGAGAGACTCGCACGGGCTGAATACTCCCAGCCGCACTTACACCTTCGGCGCAGGGTTTCCCCTGACTTTCCAGAGTCGTCTTCCTCGCTTGCGGTTCTTTGTACCTGAGAGATTTCGGGCGATTTCCCCTTCGGTGGCCTTGTCGGCTCTCTCCCGCAAACGAACAGGGCTTTATCCCTCGACGAGCCGCAAATTAGCCGAAACCTGTCGCAAAGTCACTCATCTTTTCTGCGAAACCCACGCTTTGTTACTTTAGTCGAACGAAGCTCTTGCGCTTGTTCGCAGTCCTTGAGACGATAGTGGACAAGACGAGGCGCAAAACCTCGCCTGCGACGGCCAAGGCAATTTGCGTCGGGTCAATACGCAGCGCAAAGGAAAACCGGCCGCCGCTTCAGGCAACGCTTGTGGAGGAGCCGGGAAATCATGGAAAATTCTGTCCGTGGACGATGCAAGGGACCAAAATGCATAGCCATCGTTGGTCCCTTCGCCAGTGGTAAAACGACACTTCTCGAAGCCATTCTTGCCCGAACGGGCGCCATCGCCAAGCAAAGCCCGATTTCTGCGGGGCAGACCGTCGGCGACGCTTCGCCGGAAGCCCGCGCTCACATGATGAGTGTCGAGGCAACGGCGGCCACGACCGAATTCATGGGCGAAAGCATGACATTCATCGATTGTCCGGGGTCCGTGGAATTTTCATTCGAGGCGGAAGCCATTCTTGCGGCCAGCGATGCGGCGATCGTCGTCGTGGAACCCGACGAAAAGAAGCTGCCCGGCCTGCAACTGATCATGCGCCAGCTCGACGAGCTTGGCATTCCGAAAATGCTGTTTCTCAACAAGATCGAAAAGAGCGTTCTCGGCATCCGGGACGTCCTGAAGATCCTTCAATCGGTCAGCCAGGCGCCGCTGCTGTTGCGGCAAATACCGATCCGGAAGGACGGCATCATCATCGGATCGATCGATCTCGCGCTGGAGCGGGCCTATATCTATCGGGAGTATGCGACCAGCGAAGTGCAATCCATTGCGGACGAGGACATGGCGCGCGAGGTGGAATCCCGCTTCGACATGCTCGAAAAGCTTGCGGATTTCGACGACCGGCTCATGGAATATCTGCTCGACGAGGTGGAGCCTCCGCGTGACAACATTTTTGACGACCTCGCTGCCGACCTGCGCGAGGGCAAGCTGACGCCGGTTCTCATTGGTTCGGCGGAAAAGGGAAATGGTATTCACCGGCTGCTCAAGGCGATCCGCCATGATGCGCCGGATATCTCCTTTACGCGGGAACGCCTGGGTGTGGCTGCCGATGGCGGGTTTCTCGGCCATGTCATGAAAACAGTTCACACGTCGCATGGCGGCAAGCTCTCGGTAACGCGGATATTGTCAGGAACCGTCAGCGACAGTCAGGAACTCGCGACATCGGATGGCGGAACCGCAAAAATATCCGGGATCTATTCTTTGCTGGGTCGGGAGCAGGTGAAACGGGCATCGGCAGGCGAGGGCGAAACGGTGGCGCTCGGAAAGCTTGAAGACGCGCAGACGGGGGATACGCTTGGCCTGCCGAAGACAGAAATCAGCCGGATTGTCACGTTGAAGCCGCCGCAACCTGTCTATTCGATTGCGTTGAGGCCGAAAGAGCGGAAGGACGAAGTCAAGCTCTCGACCGCTTTGCAGAAACTCAGGGAAGAAGATCCCTCCCTGAAGCTTCAGCGCAGTCAGGACAGCAGCGAGACGGTTTTGTCCGGGCACGGAGAGATGCATCTTCGTGTTGCGCTGGAACGGCTGGAAAACAAGTTCCAGATACCGCTGGAATGCAGCAAGCCGAGCATTCCCTATCGGGAGACGATCCGCAAAGGCGTTACGCAGCGGGGACGTCATAAAAAGCAATCCGGCGGGCATGGCCAGTTCGGAGACATCGTTCTGGACATCAAGCCGCTGCCACGCGCCAGCGGGTTTGAATTTACCGATACAATCACCGGCGGCGTGGTGCCGAAGCAGTATTTTTCTTCCGTTGAAACCGGCGTGCAGGACTCGCTCAAAAGCGGTCCACTGGGTTTTCCGGTGGTCGATATCGCCGTCAACCTCTCGGACGGCAGCTATCACACGGTGGATTCATCGGACATGGCGTTTCAGATGGCGGCGCGCCTTGCCATGAAGGAAGGGCTTGCCGTGTGCTCGCCGGTTCTGCTGGAGCCAATCATGAAAGTGCGGATCGCGACGCCGTCGGACGCAACGGCGAAGATCATCAGCATCGTGCCGCAGCGCCGCGGGCAGATTTTGGGCTATGATTCAAGGCCCGACTGGCTCGGTTGGGACGTGGTGGAAGCGCTCATGCCGCAGGCGGAGATCGACGATCTGATCATCGAGCTGCGATCCGTTACGGCCGGAGCCGCCAGCTACACCACGGAGCTTGATCATCTGGCGGAACTGACGGGCAGGCTGGCGGATGAAATCGTGAAGGCGAACAACAAGGCTGCCTGAAACGGGTCATGTCCACCAGTAACGGACGATATGGAAGAAAACAGGGGCTGCGAAGACGATGCTGTCGGCGCGGTCCATCATGCCGCCATGACCTTCGATCATGTGGCCCCAATCTTTCACGCCCCGGTCGCGCTTGATCGCGGATGCGACCAGCCCGCCGAGAAAGCCCATGATGCAGCAAATGGCGGCAATCAGGCCCGCCTGAATGGCTGTGAAGGGCGTGAGCCATGAGAGAAACGCGCCGAGCAGTGAGGCGCTGGCAATGCCGCCGATCAATCCTTCCCATGTCTTTGAGGGCGAGACGTTGGGCGAAATGCGATGCTTGCCAAAGAGCTTGCCGAAAACATATTGCAGCACGTCGCTGCCCTGAACGGTCGCGATCAGAAAGGCGATCAGCAGCAGCTTTTTCCCCTCGAAACCGGGAATAGGCAACGTCACCAGTGCCGGGACGTGGCTGATGCAATAGACCGAGAGCATGATGCCCCATTGCTGTTCCGATATGCGTTCCAGAAAGCGGGACGTGTCGCCCCGGAGTGCTGTGAGCGCTGGCATCGCAAGAAAGCAATAGACAGGAATGAAGATCGAATAGAGCCCATACCATTCGACCCAGACCAGATAATACTGGATCGGGATAACAACCAGAAACATGCCGAGCAGCACCCAATGGTCGCTGCGCCGCGTGTGGGTGAGCGTTGCATATTCGCGCAATGCGGCGAAGGAGATCAGCGCGAACAGGACGATCACGCCGCCCTTGCCGAAAACAAAGGCGATGGCCACCGCTGCGACCATGATCCACCAGGCACGAATGCGCGAGTTGAGATTGGAAAGCGTAGCGGGGATCGGCTTTGCCGCGCGCCAGCTCAAAACCGCGGCGATCAGGCTTGCGAACCCCAGCACCGCGAGTAGTCCGAGAAAGAGCCGGGTTGTCTCGGGCATCATGGCCGCTCTCCGTTCGTTGCGGGATCGAGATCGAGAAGTGCGCCTTGGGCCCGAAGCAGGAAGTCTTTCCTGTCCTCATCTTCGGTCAATTGGACAGGATTGCCGAAAATCACCCGGCAGAGGAGAGGAACCGGCAGGAACGCGCCTTTCGGCAGCACGCGGGACATGTTCTCGATCCAGCAAGGCACCAGTTCCACGTCGGGCCGTGCAAGCGCCAGATTGTAGAGGCCGGAGCGGAAACGCAGAAGCGGATCCTCCGTCATGTTGCGCGTGCCTTCGGGGAAAAGAATCAGCGATTGCCCGTCCTCAAGCGCGCCGAGCATGACGGCGAGCGGGTCTTGCGTGCGTTCCACCCAGTTTCTCTCGACAAGAACGGTGCGCAGCAGCTCCTCCGCCATGAAACGACGAATCCTGTTGCTGCGCCAATAATCGGCCCCGGCAACCGCTCGGGTCCGCGCCCGTTCTTCAGGCGGCAGGCAGGAGGAAAGAAGGATGAAGTCGCCGTGGCTGGTATGGTTGGCGAAATAGATGCGTTGCTTCTGCGATGGCGTCGTCCCGCTCCAGATCGGCCGCACGCCGGTAATCGCACGCGCGACAAAGGCCAATACCATGCCGGAGAATGTCTGGACGTATGGTCGGTATTCAAACTTGCTCATGCGTGGGGATATCCGTGCTGACGCGCAACCGTAAGAGGAGAAAACAGGCGGTGCATCCCTGCCATATATGCCCCTGTTTCACATAGAACGCTGTACGTCCTGATGGGCGTGCAGCGTTCTAACATATTGAATCTACGCATCATGCTTTCCAAAAATCAATTCCGATTTTTTGGCCGATGCGGTAGAAATTCTGCCGTCATCGACAAGAAAGGGCGGATTCGAATGTCAGTCTACAAGATGAAGGCACGTTTTCAGGACGTTTTACGCCCGATGACGCGATGGCTGGCTTCCTGCGGTGTGACGGCGAATCAGGTGACGCTGTTTGCCGCCGCGGGATCGATCGCGGTCGGGCTTTTCCTGTTTTTCATGAACGATCTTCGCTGGTTTCTTCTGGTGCCTCTCTGGCTCTTCCTGCGCATGGCGCTGAATGCCATCGATGGAATGCTCGCCCGCGAACACGATCAGAAAAGCGTGGTCGGTGCCTATCTGAACGAGATTGGCGACGTGGTTTCTGACGTGGCGCTTTATGCGCCGTTCGCGCTGATCGCCCCTTTCGGCCCGCTGCCGATCGCGATCATCATCGGCCTCGCCATGCTGACGGAGTTCGTTGGCGTGCTGGGTGCGATGGTGGGCGCATCGCGGCGCTACGACGGGCCAATGGGCAAGAGCGATCGCGCGGTGGTATTCGGTGTTCTCGGTTTCTGGATCGGAATGGGAGGGGCGTTGCCGGGCTGGCTGGTCTGGCTCCAACCCCTTCTGATCCTGCTGCTTGTCGTCACGACCGTCAACCGCATGCGGAATGGCGTGGCGGAAGCGACGGCCTGATTGACGGGGCTTTGGATGGCGGTGTGATTTGCAGTCGCGGGTTCATTGGCGTAAAGTGATCTTGAAGGGATTGCTTGCTGGCCTCACGAGGAGGCGATCAGGATGAAGCCAATCAGAACTGCGCTTTGCGCCGCGCTCATGGCGCTTTCGTTTACGCCTGCTTACGCTGCACCGCTCAATCTTCCGACCCCGATCCCGTTGCATCTTGAAGGAACAACTGCGGATATCGTGCAGATACGTCATCGCGACGGGCGCCGCTACTGGCGTCATGGTGGCCGCGATTGGTATCGCGGCGATCGATGGTATCGGGACCGTTATCGTAGCCATCGGCGGTCGGGTCCGTCATTCGGGCTCTATCTCGGTGTCCCGATTTTTCCGAGACCTTACTACGAGCCCTACTATCGACCACGGCCGATTTACCGGCGCCCGGCGAATGGGCATGTAAGCTGGTGCTACCAGCGTTATCGTTCCTATAGGGCCTATGACAACACGTTCCAGCCGTATAACGGGCCGCGCAGGCAATGCCGCTCACCCTATTGGTGAGGAATACACATCCTTGTTGGGCTTATAGAGGGGAGAGCGGGATGACAAAAAGAGGCATAAAAAGCGCCCGCATCCCGCTCGCTCATCCATGACGACCGGTGCGCCGCCCGCCAATAGTGATCGTTATTTGATGATCAGAACCGGAACCTTGCTGCTGGACAGCACTTCCGTTGCCTGGCTGCCGAGCAGAAGACGGCTGACGCCGCGTCGGCCATGGGAAGCCATGACGATAAGGCTGCAGTCTTTTTCGTCCGCCGTGTCGACGATTCCCGTCGCCGGGGATTGATTTTCAACGAGAACGGTATCGATGTCGACGCCGATTTTCTTCGCCGCAGCAGTGACGTCGGCCAAGCTTTTTTCCGCAGTTTCGAGGGCTGTCTTGCGGAATTCCTCGAAGACCGTCGGGCTTGCAGCCCAAGCGCCATCAATGCCCATGCCGTAGGCGGGCCATGTCTCGACAACGGTCACGACGCTCACTTTGGCACCGAGCGTCTTTGCCAGCGACAGGCCATGGTCAACGCCTTTTCGCGCAAACTCCGATCCGTCGGTCGCAATCAGTATATGCTTGTACATGACAACCCTTCCATTCGCTGAACCAGTACCAAACAAACCCTAGCAGACAGCATTAACGCCCGGTTTGATCTGGCTCAATCCAAAATTTGATGCCTTGCCGTCTCTCCCCCTGGCGTTGCAGATTTGCTATTGCCGGACGTGAAGGTGCTTTCCGCCGATTCTGGGCGACCGTGAGCACTGCTGGGGGAGAGCGAAAATGGCGGGGAGCGCATGAAACCGGTATACGCAGCGGTTGACTGGGGTACATCCAGTTTTCGCCTGTGGCTTCTCGGTGAAGACGGGCAGGTTCTTGGCGAAAGGCGCAGTCACGAAGGCATGATGCATTGCGCCAGCGCCGGGTTTGCTCCGGTGCTCGACGGCCATTTACAGGCTCTCCACGCCGAACCATCCCTTCCGGTCATTATTTGCGGCATGGCGGGCGCCAGGCAGGGGTGGCAGGAGGCGGGTTATCTCGATACGCCAGCCTCGCTGGATGCGCTGGTGCAAACCGCTGTGCCGGTGGAGGGGGTGAGCCGCGACATACGCATCCTGCCGGGGATTGCGCAAAAACTGTCCGACCGGCCCGATGTCATGCGTGGCGAGGAAACCCAGTTGCTGGGCCTGGGGCTGGCAAGCGGACTTGTCTGCATGCCCGGAACCCATTCAAAATGGGTCCGCCTCGATAAAGGCAATGTGGAAAGCTTTTCCACATTCATGACGGGTGAATTGTTCGCGGTCATCAGCAGGCATTCCATTCTCACCCACGCTGTCGGGGACGACGCCGATGGCGAGGCGGCAGGTCCGGCTTTTCTCAAGGCGGTCCGGCAGGCCGCTTCGTCGGAAGTGGGGATAACGAGCGCGCTGTTTTCAGTCCGCGCCGCCCAGTTGCTGGGCTTTGCCGGGAAAACGGACGGAGTGGCGCACCTCTCCGGCGTCCTGATCGGGGCTGAACTGGCGGGGGCCAGAGCGGCGTATGGCGGAGCGAGGGAAGTAACGCTTGTTGCTTCCGGCAGGCTGGAGCAATTGTACCGCGCGGCATTGAACGAACTGGGCGTCACGGTGACTGTTGTGGACGCGGATTCGGCGGTGAGGCGTGGCCTGTTCAAAGCGGCCCGCACACTCTGGCCGCAAACTTGAAATTCCAAAGGATAGAGGAACGTGGAATGAGCAAAAGAATCCCTTGGCCGGCGCTGCGGCGCTCGCTGGTTGCTATTCTGAGAGGATTGAAGCCGGAAGAGGCTGAAAGCGTTGTTGGCGGTCTCATCGAAGCCGGTTTCGAGGCAATTGAAATCCCGCTCAATTCGCCGGACCCTTTCAATTCGATCGAGCGGGCGGCCCGTCTGGCGCCGGCGTCCTGCCTGATCGGGGCCGGAACTGTTTTGAGCGTGGCCGATGTCGATCGGCTGGCAGGCGCGGGCGGTCGTTTGATGGTCAGCCCCAATGTCAATCCGGCAGTGATCGGGCGCGCATCCGATGCCGGAATGGTGACGTTGCCCGGCGTCTTCACGCCGACGGAAGCGTTGATGGCGACGGAGGCAGGAGCTTCCGGCCTGAAATTCTTTCCGGCCAGCGTGCTCGGTCCCTCCGGTATCTCGGCCATCCGTGCCGTGTTGCCGCCAGCGATAGAACTTGGCGTGGTCGGTGGCATCTCGGATGTCTCCTTCGCCGAATACGCCAAGGTGGGCGTCCGCACCTTCGGGCTTGGATCGAGCCTCTACAAACCCGGTGATAGCGGTGCTGACGTGGTACGGAAGGGACGGGCCGCAACCGAGGCTTATGATCGGGCTTTCGATGCCTAGAGGCCGGTTGGAGACACCATAACGTCATTTGACGGCAAAAGCGCATCTACATACCCTGTTGCCTGCCTCAACCCTGCGGAGGCAGACAGGAGGGTGCCAATGTTGACCCGTTTACTTGGCGGCGCTGCCGTCGCGGTGGCGATCGTGTCTGGCGCTGCCGCGCATCATGGCTGGTCATGGGCAGATGCCGACCAGATCGAGCTCAAGGGAACAATCAAGGAAATCTACATAGGTCCGCCACACCCGACACTGGATGTCGAAACGGCAACGGATGGGCTCTGGCACATCGAGTTGGCCAATCCGCGACAAACGGCGCGCGCGGGCTTCGTGGAAGGCGCGGCCAGGGTCGGCGACGAAGTGGTTGCGCTTGGCAATCGCTCGATGGACCCTGCGGAAAAGCGAATGAAAGCGGTTCGGATATCGGTTGGGGGCAAGACCTACGATATCTATCCGGAACGGATCAGAACCAACTGAGAGAGCGGCGGGACGTGGAATTTTTGCAAGCCGTTTCCGAGTGGCCTGTCGCGTCCTATCTGCGGCGCAACGAGATTGCCTATATTCTGCTGAACGCCACGCATATAGTCTCGATCGGTCTCATCATCGGTTCCATCGTGGCGCTGGACCTCAGGATTCTCGGGGCCTTCAGGCGAATTCCCCTCGACGCGATGGCAACGCCATTGTCTCTCGTCGGCGCGATCGGTGTCTTGCTGGCGATAACGAGTGGATTGGGTCTCTTTTCCGTAAGACCAACAGCCTATGTGCAGAACCCGGCTTTTCTTACCAAGATCACGCTTGTCGGGCTGGGTGTCGTAAACGCCGTAGCGCTTAATTTGAGTGCCTCTTGGGCGCGTGCGCGGGCAGGGGCGACGCCGACAACCGCGCTCCGGCTATCGGCATTCCTGTCCATGTTTTTCTGGGCGGGCGCGATTCTTGCTGGCCGTTGGATCGGCTTTCTTTAGAAAGAAAAACCCCGCGGATATCTTCCGCGGGGTTCGTGGTCATTTTGATTTCAGGCTTTACCACTTGAAGCGAAGCCCGACATTTCCTTCCAGGGTTTCGATATTTTCACCGTCGATATCGAATGTGTAGTCTGCGGTGGCGAACGCACTGAATGATTGCGAGAAATCATGCGTTACACCGCCGCCCAGTTCGATGCTCGTGGAGCCAAAGTCGGTATGGATCGGATCGGTGCCGAACAGAACGCTGTCGGTTCCGCTGAAACCATGCCAGATATTGGCTTTCAGGTAAGGCTGGAACACGCCGGATGACGTGTCATATTTGCCTTGAAGGCGAAGTCCGAGACGTCCTGTCACCGCGTCATCGGTTTCGAACGATACGGACGAGAAGGCGTCGTTTTCATCGTCAAGCGACAGATGCTGCCAGATCAGTTGCGCCTGTGGCTCCAGCACCCAGCTATTGGACAGTTGTATCGGATATCCACCTTCGATCGAAGCCGTGATGCCCGTGCCGCCGGCATCGATACCCACGCCGCGTTTTGACGTGGAATCGCCGCCGAACCAGGTGCCCATCAGCACTCCGTCAAGGTACCATCCGGTCGGGCCGATGTGGGTCCAGTAGGCGCCAATGCTCGTGGCGTTCAGGTTGAGTTCACCGGCCCGCACATTGTTCCAGCCGATCGCCTGCCCCTTGATATCCGCGTCCCATGCCGCGTAGCCAAAGAACAGGCCCGCGATGTTGCGATGCCCGTTCTCGGTTTCCGAGCGAAGCATGTCGAGGCCAGCCTGAATGCCGAACAGCGTTCCGTCCATGGACGGATCGACGGTGCCGCCCCAGCTTTGCTCTGTGCTTTGCCCAAAGACGCGACCCCAGGCCGCCGAGAAATTCTCGCCTGAATCGACGATCCGCTGTTCGCCGCGCCGTTCGTGGAATGTGCCGAGCGTTGCCAGTGCAGCCTGACGCCCGGCGGGCACGATAACCGAATATGTCGGCACTTCGACGCGATAGAGCGAAACGATATCCCCCTGTACACGCGTTGCTCCGGCATTCGGCGGTGTCAGCAACGGTGACGGCGCCGGCTCAGGCGCGGCGGGCTGGTTTACGACAGTCGAACGGAGATACCAGTTGTCAGAACTTCCATCCGACAAGCCACCCTTGAAGAGATAATATTCAAAGGCGCCCGCAGCGACGGAGTTATTGAGCGCAAACGTACCGCTACCGGTATTCGCGTTGTTCAGCGCTTCGATGACCATGATGCCATCGGCTGTTGTTGCGGCACCCGACCCGCCCAGATTGACGATGCTCATGCCTGTCGTGCCGGAAACAGTTCCGCCATCGAAGATGAGCTTGTCGGAAGCTGAGGAATCGTCGCCGAGAACCGTGTTCAGGAATACCGTTCCACCTTGGCCGGTGTAATTACCGGCGATTCTGAAGCTGTCGGCGGCGCTTGCAGGCCCATTGGTCAGATCGATGCTGCCCTCATTGGTGACATTGACGAGTTGTCCGGCCGTGAACGCCGTGATTGTGGCATTGGCTCCGCCCCCAAACAAGGTGCTGGTCGAATCCACCGTGAGTGTGCCTGTGCCGCTATCTGCGCCACCTAGGACCAGATTGCTGTCGAATGTAATTTCCGTATCGTTGGCGGCATTTATCGTTTCCCATGCCTCGAGGCGGGCTGGATTGGCCATCGAGACATTGTCGAGCGCGAGGCTGTCGATACCTGCGCCACCGGTCAGCTTTGCCGTGGCGCCAATATTGGCATTGGTCAGGTTTTTGAGGGTGGCTGTATCATTGTCGCTGCCCAGATCAATCTCGCCGTAGACGATGCCGCCGCCATCCCATGTGAAGGTATCTTCATCGGTACTCAGCAAGACATTCCCGCCAACACTGCCGCCCGTCACCGTTACGCTGTCAGTGCCGCCGCTGACGCTGATATTGCCGCCAATGGTGCCACCCGACAGGATGATCGTGTCATTGCCGAATCCCGCGACAAGATTGCGGTCAATTGTGCCGCCGGACATGTCGAAGACGTTGTCCTCGAGCCGCATATTCACGCGACCGATACGTCCACCGGTCATCCGGGCTCGATCGCCATCGTCGAAATAGTCGATAATATGGCCGCTGGACATAACAAAGGTATCCGTACCGGTCCCCTGATTCAGGGATTGGATCGTGCCTCCCGACATTTCAAAATGATCCATACCCAAGCCCTGCTGCACATTGCCTGTGACAGTGCCATCGCTGATAATAAACCGATCGGCCCCATCGCCTTGATCAACCGCCCCGGTGATTGTGCCGGAATTCATGAGGATCGTATCGTTGCCCGCGCCAAAGGTCACATCGCCGTTGATCTGTCCGGAGCCGCCTGCCGGAAATTCCAGCCTGTTGTTTCCCTGCGTGTCCGACAGCGGTCCACTCGAACCGCTGTCGCAAATGAACTGGTCGTCACCGGGGCCGGGTACCAGTGTACACGCGGCAAAAACTGGTTGGGTCGTGGTCAGAATCATGCCTGACAACAAGGCTGTTCCTGACATGAGCAATGCTGCTCTCAGAATAGTTTGGATCGGCGCATTGTGTCCCCGAAAATACGTATAGAGCGCTTTCACGCTGTTAAATCGACCCCAAACGCGGTGATAAAATCATTTTCAAGGGTGGAGTTCAATCGGTTTTACTATTCCCGACTCTCTGATATGTGCGATTCAATTCATGATTGAATTGGCAATCAAGACCGTTGAGCGCAAGACATTGATGATGGGTTTTATGATGGGATATCAGTAGTTTGAAGGTTGGCTGGGGAACCTGGATTCGAACCAGGACTAACGGAGTCAGAGTCCGTGGGTCTACCGTTAACCTATTCCCCAATACGTCAAAAATCTGAACGTGTGAGCCAAACAACAAGGCAGGGCCTGAGCCATTTTCGTCCCGGTTTGACGAACTGCAATGTCATTTCGGGCGCCTTGTAACATATTTGCTCCGTCAATCAAGGCCCTGTTTCTACATTCGACAAGAATAGTGCACAAAGATCTGGATGCTTATATGTCCGGCCGCGAAGCCTTGCCTTGCGCCGGAAAGCTGGATGGCTGTTTGGGAATGATCAGATGGCAGCGGTTGGCACCTGCGGGCACAACAGTGCTTGGTTATTTGGCAAAGCACTGCTAAGGTTGCGGCAACGTTGAATATATGTGCCATGCCTGCGTTCGAAAGTTCGCGCGGCACTTGAAGGATCAAGACTTTGAAAGACCCTGACCCGGATGCCCGCGTGGCATCAGTTGAAGGGGTGTCCGGTGGAATGACAGGCGTAAAGTCTCGAAATTCCGCAGCAGAAGGGCCAAGGCCGCAAGGAAAGCCGACGCAATCCGCGTCGGCGCAGCAGGCGGTTCCCGATGCGGGGCATTCCGAAAAGAGCCAGAAGAAGCGCGCTCGCCGTCGACGGCGGGGAAAGGCTGGACGCGGCAAGGGCGTTCAGCCTGCTGAGCAGAATCAGGTGCTTCACAAGGTCAAGCCAAGTTACAGTCACGGGAAGGCGGCCCAGGCGTCTGTGCCGCCAGCACCCCCAGTGCGTCCATCCGCCCCGTCGCGGCCTCCGCACGGCGGGAGCGGTCACCATGCGCCTGACTGGAACCGCAGCGATCTTTATGCGGCGCTTGATCTCGGCACGAACAATTGTCGACTGCTGATCGCAACGCCAACCCGCGCCGGGCAATTCCGCGTCGTGGACGCATTTTCGCGCATTGTGCGGCTCGGCGAAGGATTGGGCGCGACGGGGCGTCTGGGCGACAACGCCATGGACCGGGCTGTGGAAGCGCTCAAGCTCTGCCATGGAAAATTGCAGAATCGCTCGATCCGGAAAGCGCGGCTGATCGCGACGGAAGCCTGCCGGTCTGCCGAGAATGGCGTTGCATTTCTGGAGCGCGTGAAGGCGGAAGCAGGACTGGATCTCGAAATTGTCGACCGGCAAACCGAGGCGCGTCTTGCGGTTTCGGGATGCGGAACGCTGGTGGATCGGGGAACCGATGCTGTCGTACTTTTCGATATTGGCGGCGGTTCGTCTGAAATTGCGCTCATAGACGTAACCAGACGCCATTCGCCGCGTCTTGCGGAACATATCGTGGCGTGGACGTCGCTGCCGGTGGGTGTGGTTTCGCTTGCCGAGAGATTTGGCGGGCGGGATGTGACGGCTGAAAAATTCGCTGCGATGGTCGATCATGTTTCCGGGCTGCTGGAGAGTTTCGGCGATCGGGGCAAGCTTGGCCAGATGGTCCGCAGCCCGCGGTTTCACCTGCTCGGCACGTCTGGCACAGTGACGACGCTTGCCGGCATTCATCTTGGGCTGGAACGCTATGATCGCCGCCGCATTGATGGTATCTGGATGAAAGACGAAGACGTAACGCAAATGACGGGCAAACTGCTATCGTGGAGCTTCGAGGAGCGGGTTGCCAATGCCTGTATCGGCGCGGACCGGGCCGATCTCGTGTTGGCTGGGTGCGCAATTCTGGACGCCATCCGCAAGGTTTGGCCGAGCCAGAAACTGCGTGTCGCGGACCGCGGTTTGCGGGAGGGCATCTTGACGGAGCTGATGTCGCGGGACGGCGTGTGGCGCAATCGGCGTTTTCGCAATGGGGGCGCGAGGCACTAATGGCAAAGACAACTGGCGGACGTGGCGGCGCGGGAACGCGCGGCCTGCACACTCGGGTGAAAAAGAAGGCAGGAACGATCAAGGATTCGTCCCGCCGGTGGCTGGAGCGCCATATCAACGATCCCTATGTCCAGCGTTCCAAGGCAGATGGCTATCGTTCGCGCGCGGCCTATAAGCTGCTCGAAATCGATGAGCGCTACAAATTGCTGAAAAAGGGGCAGAGGATCATCGATCTGGGTGTCGCACCCGGCGGATGGTCGCAGATCGCCGCCAAGATCGTGGGTTCTCCGATCGATGCGCCGACCGTCGTTGGGATCGACTATCTGGAAGTCGATCCGTTGCCGGGCGTCACGCTTTTGCAGATGGATTTTCTGGATGATGATGCGCCGGCAAGGTTGATCGAGTCTCTGGGCGGGCAACCCGATATCGTGTTGTCCGATATGGCGGCGCCAACGACAGGACATCGCAGGACAGATCATATCCGCACCATGCATCTGTGCGAGGTTGCGGCCGATTTTGCAATTTCAGTCCTGAGGCCCGGCGGGCATTTCCTGTCCAAGACCTTTCAGGGCGGAACGGAAAACGAATTGCTCGACCTGCTGAAGCGGCACTTCAAATCCGTTCACCATGTCAAGCCGCCTGCATCGCGCGCTGAATCGGTCGAGCTTTATCTGCTCGCGCGGGACTTCAAGGGGCAGAAGGACGCGCCCGGGCAGACCGATCAGGAATCGCTTGAAGGCTAGTTTCCCTCACAGATCTGTTTAAACGCGATACGCTTTAGGCGCCCTTCCTGACGCTGTGGCCGGAAGCCTCCCGACCCGCGTCTGGCGCGAGCCGGACGAAGCAGAAAAAGGCTAGAGCCGACACCGCCGCAACGATAAAGAAGGCGATGTGAAAATCGGCCAGCTTCAGGCCTTCGCCATGAAAGCGGGTTGTGACTTCCAGTATTCCGCCTGCGAAAGCGATGCCCGTCGCGATGCTGACCTGCTGCGCGACGGCGGTGATCGGCGTCGCCTGACTGGCGCGGTTATCGGCGATCTCGGCGAAGGCGAGGACGTTCGCTCCGGTGAAGAACAATGATCGGAAAAAGCCGCCGATGAGCAGCATGCCAAGAATGAGAGCGTAAGGTGTTTCGGGCGTGAACAGGCCGTTGACGCCGATGAATGCGGCGGCAACGAGTGAGCCATAGGCCATGACATTTCGGAAACCGAAAGTCTTGAATATGTGGCGCGTCCCGAATTTCACGCTCATGGCGCCGATGGCGGAAACGAATGTCATCATACCCGACTGGAACGGCGTCATGCCGAAACCGATCTGAAACATGAGCGGCAGGAGAAAAGGGACCGCGCCGACGCCGATACGAAACAGGCTGCCGCCGACAATGGCTGCGCGGAACGCCTGATTTCGGAAAAGATCCAGTGCGAGGAGGGGATGCGCGGTGCGTCTGGCATAAATGACATAAGCAACCGCACTGGCGAGGCCGACCATGATGGTGAGGGAACCGACCCAGACGGGCAGGGCTGGCAGGCTGATGACGGACAGCCCAAAAACAAGGCCTGACGCCGCCAGACTGCTCAGGATAAACCCGATAACATCGAGCGGAATGCCCCTTGTCGTTTCCATCACGGGCAAATAGCGGCTGGCGAACCAGATGCCGGCAAGGCCGATGGGCAGGTTGATCAGAAAGATCCAGTGCCATGTGAAATAGGTGGTGATGAAGCCGCCGAGCGGTGGCCCGAGCAATGGACCGACCAGTGCGGGGATCGTCAACCAGGCCATGGCAGAAACAAGCTGGTCCTTGGGCGTTGAGCGGACAAGAACGAGACGGCCGACGGGTGTCATCATCGCCCCGCCCATGCCTTGCAGGAAGCGCGAGACCACGAATGCGGCCAGGGAATTCGACGCGGCGCAGGCCAGTGAGCCAACCATGAAGACACCGATCGCGATCCGGAAAATATTCTTCGCGCCATATCTGTCTGCCATCCAGCCACTGACCGGAATGAAGATGGCGAGCGCCACGAGATAGGAGGTCAAAGCCAGCTTGAGTGTGATGGGGCTTGTGCCGATATCAAGTGCGATGGCCGGCAATGATGTCGAAATGACCGTGGAATCCATCTGTTCCATGAAGAGGGCGATGGCGAGGACGAGAGGGACGACGCGGTTCACGACGTTGATTCCATTTCCGGATTGACTTCAATGCAGGTGCCGTAGCCATGCGGGCGGGCATGAGGATCGGGCAATCAAGCAGGAGTGATTCCCCTTCGGCTCACTTTTTTGATCTAACTGAAACCGCAGATCGTGCAACGGAAATCCTTGTTTTGATGCCGTGGCTTCCGCTGCAATACGGTCGTGATCATCACAGATCCCGAAACAGACGGAGGAGAACCACAAGAGTGCGATATTTGTTTCGCGCCGGAACCTTTTTCTGGCGTGGGCGACGGTTGCGGGCGGTTTGGCCATGCCGCAGATCATGGTGCGCGCCGCCAGTGCAGCCGTGCCGTTGAGCGAGGCGGAAGTTCCGCGGTTCAATCGCTTCAAAATCGGAGATTTTGAAGTCACGACCATTCTTGACGGCTTGCGTCCCGGCGACGGGCCGCATCCGACATTTGGAGCCGATCAGACGCCGGAAGCGGTTGCCGAATTGATGACGGCGAACTTTCTGCCAACGAACAAAACGGTGAACGGTTTTACACCGACGCTGATCAACACCGGTTCGGAGCTCATCCTGTTCGATACCGGGTTCGGCGACAGCGGCCGGAAGAATGGCCTTGGGCAACTTGCATCGAACATGAAGGCGGCGGGCTATACGCCGGATCAGGTCAGTATCGTGGTGATCACCCATATGCACGGCGATCACATCAATGGTCTGACGGAAGGTGAGGGACCAGCGTTCCCGAACGCCCGCTACGTGACCGGGCAGGCCGAATTTGATTTCTGGACCGACACGGCCCGAATGGGAACGCCTGCCGAGAATGGTGCGAAGACCGTGAACGCAAAAGTGAAGCCGCTCGCCGAGAAAACCACTTTCATCGCTGACGGCGTGGAAGTGGTGCCGGGGATCACATCCATAGCTGCATTCGGTCATACGCCGGGGCATATGATCTTCCGCATTGAGTCCGGCGGCAAGCAGTTGATACTGACCGCCGACACCGCCAACCACTATGTGGCATCGCTACAGCGGCCGGACTGGGAGGTCGCGTTCGATACGGACAAGGCGGCGGGCGCGGCCACCCGGCACAAGGTTTTCGACATGATCGCGGCCGACCGGCTGCCGTTTATCGGGTATCATATGCCTTATCCCTCGGTCGGTTTTGTCGAAAAACTGGATGTGGGATATCGTTACGTGCCCGCCAGCTATCAGTTCTGGCTCTGACGAGCCATCCCGGACTTGAGCGCAGCACGATTTGATCCAACTCAAAGCAGCCTCTTTGGGAGAGACATAGAGTGACGGCCGCACATTATTGCCTATCAACAAGGAGTAGCGACAATGACGATTAAAGGAAAAGTTGCGCTTGTGACTGGTTCCGGACAAGGTATCGGGCGTGGTATAGCCTTGCGGCTTGCGCGGGATGGAGCGGATATCGCTCTCGTTGACCTGAAGGACGACAAGATCAAGTCTGTTGCCGAGGAAATCCGGGCGCTTGGCTGCAAGGCAACGACGTTCAAGGCCGATGTTTCCGATCGCGATCAGGTCCATGCTGCGGTCGATCATGCCGAGAAGGAACTCGGCGGCTTCGATATCATCGTCAATAATGCAGGCATTGCCCAGGTCAAGGCCATCTCCGATGTGACACCGGAAGATGTCGACCTGATCTATCGTATCAATGTTCAGGGTGTGCTTTGGGGTATCCAGGCCGCGGCGAAGAAATTTCTGGCGCGCAAGCAAAAGGGCAAGATCATCAACGCGTCGTCCATTGCGGGACATGACGGTTTTGCCCTTCTCGGGATTTATTCTTCGACAAAATTTGCCGTTCGTGCGCTCACGCAAGCCGCAGCGAAGGAATATGCGTCCTCCGGCATTACGGTGAATGCCTACTGCCCCGGTGTCGTCGGCACCGATATGTGGGTGACGATCGACAAGCTTTTTTCGGAAACGACCGGAGCCAAGATCGGCGAAACCTACAAGAAATATGTCGAGGGCATCGCGCTTGGCAGGGCGGAAACGCCAGACGATGTGGCCGCATTCGTTTCATACCTGGCGGGCCCCGACTCCGACTACATGACGGGACAGGCGCCGCTGATCGACGGCGGTATCGTCTATCGCTGATAGACATCCCGGAGCAGGGCGTCATGCGCCCTGCTCCGGGATGTCGAAAAGGCGGCTGAACAATCATGCGCGGCGCGCGAAGGCGCGGAGTGGTGTTCGCGATAGGGGCGGGCTACTTTTTTATAGTCACGAACTGATATTGGCTGCGGCTGTGATCGAGCTGGCCGCCGCGATGGAACAGCGAACGAAAGGCGATTCTCAGGAAATCTCTGAAGGTCAAGCGCGGTCTGCTCATCTGACTTTCTCCCTTTCTTGATGGTGGCTTTCGCAAGAACCCCATAACCTATCTCATCACGAAATTTTTCTTTGTGCAATGAATGAATTATTAACCTCTTCATCTGGCCGCGCATCTGCCGCCGCCACAAGGAGGCAGGGGACAAATGTCATGAATCTGGAGTGAAATCGCGGGCAGGCGTTTTCGTCTCTTTCCATATCGACATATCCGTGTTACGAGCCGCTGCCAATTCACCTGAAGATTATCCAAAGTCGAAGCACCATCAGCCGGTGGGCTTTCGCTATCATTTAAGGAATTGGCAATGGCAAAAATCGTTGAATCCTCGACAGGTGCGCTCGCGCTGACATTTGACGATGTCCTGCTGCAGCCAGGTCACTCGGAAGTCATGCCGGGGCAAACGGATATCCGCACGAAGATAGCGCAGGATATTGAACTCAATCTCCCGATCCTTTCTGCCGCGATGGATACAGTAACGGAATCGCGTTTGGCTATCGCCATGGCGCAGGCTGGCGGCATAGGGGTGATTCACCGCAATCTCTCGCCGGAGATTCAGGCGGAGCAGGTCCGTCAGGTGAAGAAGTTCGAATCGGGAATGGTCGTCAATCCGGTGACGATCGGCCCGGAGGCAACGCTTGCCGAAGCGCAAGCAGTCATGCGCGCGCACGGTATTTCCGGCATTCCTGTCGTTGAAAGCGAAGGCAAGAGCAAGGGGCCGGGTCGTCTCGTCGGCATCCTGACCAACCGCGACGTGCGCTTCGCTTCCGATCCGAACCAGAAGATCTATGAACTGATGACCCGTGAGAATCTCATCACGGTTCGGGAGTCGGTTCAGCAGGACGAAGCCAAGCGGCTTCTGCATCACCATCGTATCGAAAAGCTCCTCGTTGTGGACAACAAGGGGCGTTGCGTTGGCCTTATCACGGTCAAGGACATCGAGAAGTCGCAGCTTAACCCGAATGCCGCCAAGGACGCGCAGGGACGCCTTCGCGCCGCCGCCGCAACCAGTGTCGGCGACGACGGCTTCGAGCGCGCAGAGCGCCTGATCGATGCAGGCGTGGATGTTCTGGTGATCGATACGGCACATGGCCATTCGCAGCGCGTTCTCGATGCCGTGACCCGCGCCAAGAAGCTTTCCAGCGCTATTCGCATCATCGCCGGTAACGTGGCGACAGCGGAAGGCACCAAAGCACTGATCGACGCGGGCGCGGACGCCGTGAAAATCGGTATCGGCCCGGGCTCGATCTGCACGACGCGCATCGTCGCGGGCGTTGGTGTCCCGCAGCTTTCCGCCATTATGGCGGGCGTGGAAGCGGCCCACAAGCATGACATCCCGGTCATCGCCGACGGCGGCATCAAGTTCTCCGGCGATCTCGCCAAGGCGCTCGCCGCCGGTGCATCGGCCGCCATGGCCGGCTCGCTGCTGGCCGGTACGGAAGAAAGCCCTGGGGAGGTCTACCTGCATCAGGGTCGCTCGTTCAAAGCCTATCGCGGCATGGGATCGGTCGGCGCGATGGCGCGGGGTTCGGCGGATCGCTATTTCCAGGCGGAAGTTCGCGATGAGCTGAAACTGGTGCCGGAGGGTATCGAAGGGCAGGTCGCCTACAAGGGTCCGGTCGCCAATGTCCTGCATCAGCTCGCTGGGGGCCTGAAGGCCTCGATGGGCTATGTCGGCGCGAAGACGCTGGAAGAATTCCGCGAAAAGGCGACTTTTGTGCGCATATCCAATGCGGGGCTTCGCGAAAGCCATACCCATGATGTAACAATTACGCGCGAAAGCCCCAACTATCCCGGCAGCGTGTGATCCCAGGCGGGCCGGACAGCGAGGAACCATGCTTCAAACCGCAATCGTCTGGCCCATGATCGTACAAACGGCGCTGGTCTGTGCCATTTATCTGGTGGCGTCGAAGCGACGGGCAGACGCTGTGCGAAACGGCGTCGCCAAGGATCAGGATTTCAGGGTTCCGACCGTCGAGCCGGAACCGAGCGCCACCGCCATTCGCAACATCGCGAACCAGTTCGAGCTTCCTGTTCTCTTCTATGCGGTGTGCATTCTCCTGCTTGTCACCAATGGTGTGAACACTTTCACACTTCTTTGCGCCTGGCTTTTTGTTGCGAGCCGGATTTTCCATGCCGCCGTGCATGTCACATCAAATCGGCTCCGGCTGCGCCGCCCTGCCTTTGTCGTGGGTTTTGTGGCCAACTTCCTGTTATGGGCTGCTCTCGCGCTGCATCTTCTGCAAGTAAATTGATGTCTGTTATTTGTGAATAACAGGATGCGCCTGTCGGTTGTGAGAATGTGGTAATGAAACCGCCTATGTCCGGCTTGTAAAATACGCAATAATTACTTTGCGCGGTGATTCGGTTTCGCCGACAAACTAGGCTTTCGTTCAATTTTGGGGGATATCATGTTGAACAAACTGGCTGCCGAGTTTTTTGGCACGTTCTTGCTGGTCTTTGGCGGTTGCGGCAGCGCTGTGCTCGCAGCAGCCTTTCCTGAACTCGGCATCGGCTTTCTTGGTGTCGCTTTTGCCTTCGGTCTGACCGTCCTCACGATGGCTTACGCTGTGGGCGGCATTTCGGGCGGGCATTTCAATCCGGCCGTTTCCCTTGGTCTGGCCGTGGCGGGACGGTTCGAATTCAAGGATCTCATCCCTTATTGGGTGGTGCAGGTTCTGGGTGCGATTGCTGCGGCGGCGGTGCTCTACGTCATCGCTTCCGACAAATCCGGTTTCGCGGCTGGCGGTTTCGCATCAAACGGCTTCGGCGAGCTTTCGCCTGGCGGTTATGGCATGACGGCGGCGCTTCTCATCGAAATCGTGCTGACGGCGTTTTTCCTGATCATCATTCTGGGCTCGACATCGAAAGCGGCTCCTGCCGGTTTTGCCCCGATTGCGATTGGTCTTGGCCTGACGCTGATCCACCTGATCTCGATTCCGGTGACAAATACGTCCGTCAATCCCGCCCGTTCGACCGGCGTGGCGCTCTTTGCCGAAACAGCGGCAATGGGCCAGCTCTGGCTGTTCTGGGTCGCTCCGCTGATTGGTGCGGCGCTGGGTGCGATCATCTGGAAGACGCTTCTCGGCAAGGATTGATCGAGCGGCCGGTAATTCGCCAGTAATTCGGAAGAGGGGCGACCGCCTGGTTGCCCCTTTTTCATTTCAGGCGGCCGGAGCCGCCAGCCCCTTCCGCGACATGAGCAGGGACTGCCCGGTTCCGGTTCTAACGACGAAAAGGCCAGCGTGGCCGAACAGGCTTATCCGCACCAAATTGACGAAACGAAGCCGGGGCATCATGCTCCGGCTTTATTTTATGACCGATGCGCGCTATGCGATCCCTCCAAAGGATAAAAAGGAATTCACATGCGGCTTGGCGGACGGCTACAGGCAGCCATCGAGGTATTGCAGGACATCAATGATCGCAAACGGCCGGTGGCCGACGCCTTGAAGGACTGGGGCTTGTCGCACCGTTTTGCCGGAGCGGGCGATCGCGCGATCATCGGAAACATTGTTTATGACGCCCTGCGGCGCAAATTGTCGCTGGCATGGCGGATGGAAAGCGATTCCGCCCGCGACATCGCCTTCGGCGTGCTGCTTTCCGATGTCGGAATGAGCGCTGAAGACATTTCCGCCACGCTGGATGGCGACCGCTTCGCACCGGAGCCGCTGGGAGCCGACCGGCTCGATGCCTGGGCGATACGTGATCTCGCTCAGGCGCCGGACCATGTTCAGGCCGATGTGCCGGAATGGTGCGCTCCACATCTGGAGGCTGTTTTCGGTCAGGACTGGATTCGGGAGGCGTCTGCCCTTTCGACGCGCCCGCCGGTTGATCTGCGCGTCAACCGGCTCAAGGCCAACCGCGACAAGGTATTGAAGGAATTGTCCCACGCAGGCGCGTCGCCAGCGCCCGTTCTGCCGGATGCAATTCGCATTCCGCCTCTGGAGGCGATGGGTCGCCACCCGAACGTTCAGGCCGAAGGCGCGTTCCAGAAGGGCTGGTTCGAGGTGCAGGATCTGGGCTCGCAAATCGCCGCGACGCTGGCGAGCGTAAAGCCCGGAGAACAGGTTCTGGATTATTGCGCAGGCGCTGGCGGCAAGACCTTGGCTCTGGCAGCCTTCATGGAAAACCGCGGCCAGGTTCATGCCTTCGATGCCGACCGTCCACGGCTGGCGCCGATCTATGATCGGCTCAAACGCGCGGGCGTCCGCAATACGCAGGTGCATGGCCATGCCCGGGATCTTGAGCCGCTTGAAGGCCAGATGGATCTGGTTTTTGCCGATGCGCCCTGCACCGGTTCTGGCACATGGCGGCGGCGGCCGGACGCGAAATGGCGCTTGTCGCAACAACAGCTTGAACGGCGGGAGCAGGAACAGCGTGAAGTTCTCGCCGCCGCCCGCAGCTATGTGAAACCCGGCGGCAGGCTGGTCTATGTCACCTGTTCGCTGTTTGCATCGGAGAATGAGGATCAGATCGCGTCGTTTCTCGACGAGAATGCCGATTTCGTGGCTGTTGACCCGCAAGCGCTCTGGCAAGCCGGAATAGAGGACAAGACGGTGCCGCTTCCCCTGTTTGCAAGGCATGGCACCGTTTTGTCGCCGCTGCGTAATTCGACAGACGGTTTCTATGTTGCGATGCTGCGGCGAAACCCCTGATCCGGTCTAGATTGCCCATATTATGTTGCGCCGCAACATAAATCCGCTTTAGTTTGCCGCCATCGAAAAGCGCTATGGCAAGAGGAGTAGCATGGCAAACGAACGCATAGCAGAACCCGATTTCAAGGAGCGGGTGACGGAGAGTTTCGAGCGGCAGGCTGCGATGAAACTTATCGGCGCGACATTGGCGCGTGTGGAGCCGGGCATTGTCGAAATCGAGATGCCGTTCCGTAGCGACCTGACGCAGCAGCACGGGTTTCTTCATGCCGGGATGATTTCGGCAGCGCTTGATTCCGCCTGCGGCTATGCGGCATTCTCCCTGATGCCGCCCGAGGCGGCGGTGTTGACCATCGAGTTCAAGGTCAATCTGCTCGCGCCGGGCAGGGGAGAGCGGTTTCTCTTCCGTGGCGAAGTCACCAAGCCGGGCCGGACGATCATGGTCAGTGACGGGCAAGCCTTTGCGGTGCTCGACAATCAGGCAAAGCTGATCGCGACCATGACCGGCACCATGATGGTGGTGCAGGATCGTGCGGGCTTGCAGGGCTAAGCGATGACGCTGCCGCACACATCCAGCATTGGTGGCAAGAACGTCCTCTTCGTCATGGCGGCTGAAGCCGAATACGGACCGCACCTGCGTGCGCTTTTCACGCCGCTGATGATCGGGGTTGGGCCTGTTGAGAGCGCTGTCGCGGTTTCCAGCGGGCTTGCCAGATTGAAAGCGGCGAGCGCACTGCCCGATCTGGTCGTGTCGCTCGGCTCCGCCGGATCGCGTAAGCTGGAGCAGACCGAAGTCTATCAGGTCAGCAGCGTTTCCTACAGGGACATGGATGCTTCGCTGCTGGGTTTCCCGAAAGGCGCGACGCCGTTTCTCGATTTGCCCGCAGTTCTGAAGATGGGCCATATAATTTCTGGCCTGCCGGGGGCCTCGCTTTCCACCGGTGCAAATATTGTGTCCGGTGCGGCTTATGACGACATCGATGCGGACATGGTGGACATGGAAACCTTCGCCGACCTGCGCGCCTGTCAGGCTTACGGTGTGCCGCTGATCGGCTTGCGCGGGATTTCCGATGGCGCGGCGGATTTGCGCCATGCTGGCGACTGGACCGAATATCTCCATATCATAGATGAGAAACTTGCCGGCGCAGTCAATCGTCTGGCACTGGCCATTGGCGATGGATTGCTCACCTCCTCCTGACAAGAGTCTGTCAGGATCAGGCCCTGAAACGAGCGAGTCTGTTGAAACGCGGCATATAGCCGATTGCATAACGGGCACTTTTTTACTAGATGCTGCACATGAACACCGCCGCACATCCCGACACTATCCTCATCATCGACTTTGGCTCGCAGGTCACGCAGCTTATCGCGCGTCGCGTGCGTGAAGCTGGCGTCTATTCTGAAATCGTACCGTTCCAGCTGGCGGATGACGCATTTTTGCGCATCAAGCCAAAAGCTGTGATCCTGTCCGGCAGCCCGCATTCCACCACGGATATCGGCAGCCCACGTGCGCCGCAGGCGATTTTCGAAGCCGATATTCCTGTTTTGGGGATCTGCTATGGCGAGCAGACCATGTGCGCGCAGCTTGGCGGCAAGGTTGAAGGCGGCCATGATCGCGAGTTCGGCCGCGCTTTCCTCGATGTACAGGAAGACAGCGCCCTGTTCGCCGGTGTCTGGGCCAAGGGCACCCGCCATCAGGTCTGGATGAGCCATGGCGACCGCGTTACCGCGCTGCCTGATGGGTTCAAGGTGATTGGCACGTCGCCAAATGCGCCATTTGCCGCCATCGCCGATGAAAAGCGTAAATATTTTGCCGTGCAATTCCATCCGGAAGTGGTGCACACGCCGGACGGTGCAAAGCTCCTGCAAAACTTCGTTCACAACATCGTCGGTATCAAGCCGGACTGGACAATGTCGGCCTATCGCGAGCAGGCCGTGGAAGCCATTCGCAAGCAGGTTGGCAAGGGCAAGGTTATCTGCGCGCTTTCGGGCGGCGTGGATTCATCCGTTGCAGCGCTGTTGATCCATGAAGCGGTTGGCGATCAGCTGACCTGTATTCTGGTTGATCATGGTCTTATGCGCAAGAACGAGGCCGCGCAGGTCGTGTCGATGTTCAAGGAACATTACAACCTGCCGCTCGTTCTGGTCGATGCATCCGACCGGTTCATCGGTGCGCTTGAGGGCGAAAGCGATCCTGAGAAGAAGCGCAAGACCATTGGTCGCCTGTTCATCGAGATTTTCGAGGAAGAAGCCAAGAAGCTTGGCGGAGCCGAATTCCTGGCGCAGGGCACGCTCTATCCCGATGTGATCGAAAGCGTTTCGTTTACTGGTGGACCATCGGTAACGATCAAGTCGCACCACAATGTTGGCGGCCTGCCGGAGCGCATGAACATGCAGCTTGTCGAGCCGCTGCGTGAATTGTTCAAGGATGAAGTCCGCCTGCTGGGCAAGGAACTGGGCCTGCCGGATTCATTCATTGGCCGTCATCCGTTCCCAGGCCCCGGCCTTGCCATTCGTTGCCCGGGCGGGATCACCCGCGAGAAGCTGGAAATCCTGCGCGAAGCCGACGCGATCTATCTCGACGAGATCCGCAACGCCGGTCTTTATGATACGATCTGGCAAGCCTTTGCCGTGCTGCTGCCGGTGCAAACCGTTGGCGTGATGGGCGATGGCCGCACTTACGAGTTCGTCTGTGCATTGCGTGCGGTTACGTCTGTCGATGGCATGACGGCTGATTTCTATCATTATGACATGGAATTCCTTGGCCGTGCAGCAACGCGCATCATCAATGAAGTGCGCGGCATCAACCGCGTCGTCTACGACGTAACATCCAAGCCCCCCGGCACCATCGAGTGGGAATGATTCAGGCCCATCCAAACGCCGCCGATTCTACGCTGCGGTGCGATCTAAGCCACTGAAAATAAAAATAAATTTGTCCTGTAGCTATCGGCATCTATCGGTGGGCATAGATGGCGTTCGGCGGCCTCGCTGACGGGCCTCGCCCCCATTGATCAACCGGAAAAACGAAAGTACCGTCAGGTCAATCGAGGCTAATGACGGTACTTTTTTCGAACTAATGCACTGAAATAGAAGCATTTTCGAAGCCATCGGCCTCCAAAAACCGCGTGACGGTACTTTTCCGCAAGGAGGCCCCCAATGTTGACCGATGCAGCACTCAAGTGCTTGAAACCAAAAGCCAAAATGTACAAGGTTTCCGATCGTGACGGCATGTATGTGCGCGTCGCGCCGTCGGGCGCTATCTCGTTCAGGCTCGACTACCGGCTGAACGGCAGGCGCGAGACCGTCTATCTCGGCAGATATGCCCGTGACGGAATATCGCTCGCCAGGGCTCGCGAGCTTTGCATCGACGCGCGGCGCGCGATCACCGAGGGGCGGTCTCCCGCCATCGAGAAGCAGCGGGAGAAGCGCCGGATCAAGGAAGCAAAGAGCTTCGGCGAATTCGGCGAGAAATGGCTGGCCAACGCGACCATGGCCGACAGCACACGCGCGATGCGTCGCTCCATCTTCGAACGCGAACTAATGCCCGTTTGGCGAAATCGTCTCCTGACGGAGATCACACCGGATGATCTACGCGCTCACTGCGGCAAGATCGTCGAACGGGGTGCGCCTGCAACTGCTATCCATGTGCGTGATATCCTGAAGCAGATCTACGGCTTTGCCATTCTGCACGGCGAGAAGGTCGCCAATCCGGCAGATGACGTCGGTCCGGCCTCGATAGCCACCTTTACGCCGAAGGACCGCGCGCTCTCGCCCGCCGAGATCCGCATCATGTTCAAACAGCTCGAGCATGTCGCGACCCTGCCGACGATCCGCCTCGGCATGAAGCTCTACCTCCTCACCATGGTCCGGAAGAGCGAGTTGCAGGATGCAGTGTGGGACGAGATCGATTTCGACAACGCCGTCTGGACTATCCCGAAGGAGCGCATGAAGCGGTCGAAGCCACACAACGTCTACCTGTGCCGGCAGACCCTGGACATCATGATCGCGCTTAAGACCTGTGCCGGCAACTCACGGTATCTGCTGCCCTCCCGCTACGATGCGGACGCCCCGATGTCACGCGCGACCTTCAATCGGATCACCTATGCCGTCGTCGACTTGGCCAAGAAGGAGGGGCTGCCGCTGGAGCCTTTCACGGTCCATGATCTGCGTCGAACGGGCTCGACGCTGTTAAACGAGCTAGGCTTCAATAGCGACTGGATCGAAAAGTGCCTGGCGCACGAGGACGGGCGTTCGTCGCGCGGCGTCTACAACAAGGCCGAGTATGAGGTGCAGCGTCGGCATATGATGCAGCAGTGGGCGGATACCGTGGACGCCTGGAACGACGGCCGGAAGCATGCCCCCACGCTTTTGCCGCAAGCTATGCCCTTGATGGAACTGGATCCCGCCCTTTGACCGGGCGGGATTTCCGCTTGGAAACATCAGGATGTTGGGCACGCCGGATCGGCGTAGCCCGCCGTGCCGTGAGCCAAGCCTCGACCTCCGCCAAGTCCCATACGATACAGCGCGGCGAGAGCGCGAACCGACGGGGAAACTCGCCACGCTGCTCCATTTCATAAATAGTGCTGTCAGCCATCGGCACCATCTCCCGCAACTGCTGCCGCCGGATTGTTCTCCGAATTTGCGTGGTTTCGATCTTTGCCATGCTCAATCTCCTGCAGTGCTGAGGCGATTGAGAACGATAGATGTTGATACTGGAAGCCCCTTCGAAATGCCGTGCGGGATTTTCGGGCTGTAGCGTACACATCGGCGGGCTTCCCTTGGCTACGAGGTCGGCCGCCGCATAGGGGCGAGTAAGCACTGATGGGCGAACCAGACCGAGCGAGCGTCTCAGAGAAAGCATTTTCGCTGACTTAGCGCCGAAGTGGCCGGAAGAAGGCCCTTATGTCTTCGGCCAGCAACTCGGGCTGTTCGAGAGCAGCGAAGTGGCCGCCTGCCGGCATTTCCGTCCAGCGGGTGACAGGAAACACCCTTTCGACCCAACTGCGTGGAGGCATCGGCAACTCACGCGGGAATACAGCCACACCGAGTGGGACGTCCACCCGTTCATCGGCCTCGAATGCAAGCGGATTCAGCCGGTTTTCCTTGTAGAGGCGCAATGACGCATCGATGCTTTCGGAGAACCAGTAGAGCGAGATGTCTGTGAGCAGGGCTTCAGCCGATACCCCGTACTCCGGGGCGTCCCGGCTATCGGTCCATGCGTGGAATTTCTCGGCAATCCAGGCCGCAAGCCCGACAGGGCTATCCATGAGCGAGAACGCCAGCGTTTGTGGCTTGGTGGTCTGTAGCGCCGCATAGGCTCCTTCCTCTGCCGAGAATCGGCCGGCGTGTTGAAGGAACCTGTTCTCGTCGGATGAGGGCGGTTGGCTCGCATCCACGAGGCCTGGTCTGAAGCTGCCGGGGATGTAATTCACATGAGCGCCCAGAATGCTTGCTGGGAAAAGTCGCGCGAGCCACATCGACACGCCGGCGCCAATATCACCGCCTTGCGCCGCAAACCGCTCGTAGCCAAGTTCGCGCATCAATTGGTGCCAGAGCATGGCGATTGTTTTCGAACTCATCCCAGGCCTTGTCGGGCGCACGGAGAAGCCAAATCCGGGCAGTGAGGGGACCACGACGTCAAATGCATCCGCCGGATCGCCCCCGTATGCTCCCGGGTCCGTGAGCAGAGGAAGGATTTGCTCCATTTCGCAGAAGGAGCCCGGCCAACCGTGTGTCAGGATAATCGGGATCGGCGTGGGGCCGACACCCTTCTGATGGACGAAATGAATATCCGCGCCGCCGACGTCCATCAGGAATTGGGGAAGACGGTTCAGTCGCTCTTCCTGGCTGCGCCAATCGAAATCCTGAAGCCAGTAACGTACGAGTTGCTGAATAGCAGTGAGACTCGCGCCATCGGCCCAACTCATATCGTCGATCGTCACTGGCCATCGCGCCGCCCGCAAGCGTGCTTTCAGATCGGCGATCAAATCGTCACTGACGTGAATCTTAAACTCACGTATTCCCATCTGAATTTCCCATCTTTGTGCAACGTGACGATGAGGCTCAGTCACACCTTGCTCGCTGTGAATATCGTCGGCGCACGAAATGCTTCCGCCTACCTTTGGGTTGGGCGGGCCGGTTGTGGACCAAATCGCCTTGTTCTGAAGTCTGAGGCCCTGATGACCCCGCAACGCGCGTCAGGCTCCAGGCTGATACACAGCAACTGAACGGCATCACGTCTCAGCCTGCTGGCCTCTGGTGTTGCGCAGCAGATTGTCGCGCAGCCTAGCGACGTTCTTCTGCACCACGGAGAAGTCGTCACCCAAGCCGCAAGCTTCAACCAATGCTGCACCGAGATCGTTCTCGATCAGGCGCCGGCCGGCCGCGGTCAGGCTCACCCTAACTTGCCGCTCGTCGGCGGGATCGCGCATGCGGCTGACATAGCCAGTCTGCTCCAGCTTCTTGAGGATCGGCGTCAGCGTGTTGGATTCCAGGAACAGCTTCTCGCCGAGCGCGCCGACGGTCTGGTCGCTCTGCTCCGACAGGGCCACCATCGCGATGTATTGGGTGTAGGTCAGGCCGACCGCGTCCAGGATCGGCTTGTAGGCGCGGCCAAAGGCCAGATTGGCCGAATAGACCGCAAAGCACAGGAATTTCGAAAGTTCTGGGCCTTGGGATGCGGCCTCTGGGGAACGGGACATAGAATCCTTCCGGAGTTTGTGGGCCTAGCCAACATATATCGCATCCGATTAAATTGGAAGCGCTTGACATCTCCTCGATCGATCACCCATATATCTCGGATGCGATTAAAGCGGATATGATCTATTGTGATGCGGAGGAATTTCGATGAGCATTCAAGAGAATGTCCAGGTTGTGAAGGACTTCTTCGCCGCCCTGGGCGGCAGTGATCGGGAAGGCCTGCTGGCGCTGTCTGCCAAAGATATTGAGTGGATCATTCCGGGCGACTGGCCACTGGCCGGCACGCACCGCGGGCACGCGCGATTGGCGGACTTCCTCCAGAAGGCGTCCAAAGCGGTGGACACTTCAATCTCACAGCCCCTCGAGTTCGTCGCGCAGGGCGAGCGGGTTCTGGTCGTCGGCTTCGCTACGGGACGTATCAAGGCCACGAACAAGACGTTCGAGGACCATTTCGTTTTCGCCATTACGGTTCGAGACGGCAAGGTGACGACCATCCGCGAGTATATCGACACGCTGGCCCTCGCGCGGGCCTCCGACAGGGCCGCGAGCCCCAGGCCTTTACACGGCGAGACGATCAGCATCATCGGATCCGGCGGAATGGCCGCAGCGATCGGCGGCCTTGCCGCCAAGGCCGGGCACACCGTCGAGGTGATGAGTCGCGACGCCGCGAAGGCACGGGCATTGGCCGAGCAGATCGGAGCCGGCGCGACGACAGGGACGTTCGGTGCCGCTCCGGCCGGGGACATCGTCATCCTGGCGGTTCCCTATGCCGACGTTCTCGACGTGGTGAAGCAGTACGGCGACGCGCTGGCAGGAAAGCTTCTCGTCGACATCACCAACCCCATCAACGCTAGTTTTACAGACTTTTTCACGCCTGAAGACAGTTTCGGCGCGCAGGAGATCGCCAGGGTCGCCCCAGCCGATGTGGTTATCGTCAAGGCGTTCAACACCCAGAACTCCCACGTCCTGGCGGCCGGTCCCGTCGAGGGGCACCCATTGGACGTGTTCATCGCTGGGGACGACGCGCAAGCGAAGGCCCGAGTCTCAGCGTTCATCGAGAGCCTTGGACTGCGCCCGATGGATACCGGGCCGCTGGCCATGGCGCGAACGCTGGAGCACGCCTGCATGCTGTGGTTGGGCCTCATGACCCACTCCGTCAAACACACCAACTTCTCGATCGGCGTCAGCCTTCTCGGCTGAGAAAGCCTGCAGCCCCCTCTCAAAACAGATCACTCACAAGGAGCATAACATGCGCGTTTTGGTTACCGGTGGAACCGGCCATATCGGTTTGTACATTATCCCAGACCTCATTGCGGCCGGCCACGAGGTCACCGGCTTGGCCCGGTCGGACGCGTCCGCAGCGGCGGTGTCCGCGCTCGGTGCCCAGGTGCGGCGCGGAGATATTTCAGACCTCGATGGGCTCAAGGCGGCGGCGGCGGAGTCCGACGGCGTCATCCACGTCGCGCACCGGCAAGATCTGCTTCCCTCCGGCGGGCTCGATGCCGTGGCCGCCGCCGAGGTCGACATCATGCTCGCATATGGCGAGGCGCTGGCCGGGACCGGAAAGCCTCTGGTCGTGTCGGCGAGCATTGGCTCGCCCGGTTGGGAAGACCTTGGCCGGCCAGCTACCGAGGAGGACCCGGCCCTTCCCAACGGCGATGAGCACAAGGGGACCCTGCGGGCTCGTAACGTCGTGGAAACCACCGTCATTGGCCTCGCGGGGCGGGGCGTGCGGTCTTCGGTCGTGCGGATTCCTCCCATCGCGCATAGCATGACCGATGCCGGCTTCCTCCCGCTCCTGATCGGACTCGCGAAGGAGAAGGGCGTCATGGGCTACCCCGGAGACGGCGCGAACCTGTGGCCGGCCGTGCACAGCCGCGATCTGGCCGTCTTGTTCCGCCTCGCGCTGGAGAAGGGTTCGGCTGGCAAGGCTTGGCACGGGGTTGAGGGCGAAAGCATCCGGTTCCGCGAGATCGCCGAGGCCATTGGCAGCCGTCTGGGCGTGCCCGCGGTGAGCATTCCCAAGGACGTACTGATGCTGCCGGGATACTTTGGGTTCCTCGCGAACTTGGTCACGCTGGACCTTCCGGCATCCAACGCGATCACGCGCCAGGCCCTCGGTTGGGCTCCGGCTCAGCCCGGCGTGCTCGAGGACCTCGACAACGGCCATTACGTTCCTGCGGCTGAGATGATCTGACGCCAGGTCCCCTCGCATCGCAACCGCGCCCGGCAAAAAAACTCTGTCGTCCCGGGGTGGCGCCCGGGGCAGCGCACACGGAATTATCAACCGGGCGAGCAAGCCCAGCTCACAAGGAGACTGCACATGAGCACTATCAGCGTCATCGGCTCAGGCGGCATGGCCGCAGCGATCGCCGGTCGTATTGCCAAGGCTGGACACACCGTCGAGGTGGTCAGCCGCGACCCCACCAAGGCGCGGGCGCTGGCCGACAAGCTCCCAGCCGGAGCGACGACAGGGACGTATGGTGCCGTGCCGGCGGGTGACATCGTCATCCTCGCAGTGCCGTACTCCGGTGCGGCCGCGGTGGTGACTGATTACGGGGACGCGCTCGACGGCAAGGTGATCATCGACATCGCCAACCCGGTTGCCCCCGATGCCACGGGCCTCGTCACCCCCCACGGCAGTTCTGGTGCGCAAGAGATCGCCAAGGGCGTACCCGCCGGCGCGCATGTCGTGAAGGCGTTCAACACCATATTCGGTCACGTACTTGCCAAGGGTGGACGGCTGGACGCGTTCATCGCAGCCGACGATGCGGAGGCGAAAGCGCGCGTCTCGACGTTCCTCGAAAGTCTCGGGCTGCGTCCGCTCGATGTCGGCGGCCTGCACATGGCACAGACGCTCGAGGCGCTCGGTCTGATGATGATCGGCCTGGCCAAAAACGGCGCTGGCACCTGGGACTTCGCCATGAGCGTCGACATCGGATGAAGCACCGGCATCCGGTCCTCGCCAGCAGATCGCAACGTGCCCGTCCAAATCGGTACGTTGCGATCTTGAGGAGGCGGAGAGGTTTCGATGAGCACCAAACATTGAACCGCCACGCATCAGTCGCGCAATATGGACAGCCCCGCCAGAAGCGGGGCGTATGCGGCGAACCTGCGGGATATAAATTCGGTGAAAAGCCGCACGCGCTTCGTCTTGCGAGTCTCCCCCTGTGTGAGAAGCCAGAGCGTTCCATACATATGCAGGTCCGTGCCCGGCGCCCTCACCAGAAGTGGGTCGGCATCTCCGACGAAGCACGGCAGCGCCGTGATTCCGAGCCCCTGCCGGACTGCCGCGAGTTGCGCCGCAAAGTCCGTGGTCCTAATCGGAACCCCCGTTGTGTGAGCCTCTCCCTCGCGGGACCAGTCGGGTACTCCATGTCCGCTTATGGCGATCCATCGGATGGGATCCGGCGTGTCAGCGCGCTGCGCAGCGGGTCGGTCGCGAGACATATAGAAGCCGCCGAACAACTCCGGGCCTTTCAAGCCATGAAGATTGAGCGGCAAGGTCTCGCGGTCGTAGACGACGCGGATCGCGACGTCGGCCTGCCTGTTGGTCAGATTCGCCAGCTCGCCAGTCGACAAGAACTCCATCTCGATATCCGGATGCAGTCGCGCGAACTCGGCGAGATCCGGCATGAGCAGATGTCCCGCGAGCGGAGGTGGCAGCGTCACCCGCAAAAGCCCGCGCACGCTCTGGTCGCGCCCGAATACGCGCGTCTCCAGTTGGTGCGACGACGCTTCCATTTGGTCTGCGAACTCCATGACCTCCTCGCCCGCATCGGTGAGGCGGTAGCCGGAGGGCAGTTTCTCGAAGAGGTGCGCTCCGAGGCGCTCCTCAAGTTGGGCAATGCGTCGCAGCACGGTCGCGTGATTGACCCGAAGGCGCAGGGCTGCCGCTCGCACAGAGCCTCCGCGCGCGACGGCGAGAAAGTAACGAATGTCATCCCAGTCTATCATGGTGCAATCCAGCACCGCACGGTGCGTCATCGAGAGCTGCTATGGCGCCCAACCTACAGCAGAACGGTTGAAACTCATAGCTTTTGCGGAAGGATTTGCCTTGATTCAAACGCGGATGCCGAATTGTCATGAGACACGGCAGTCGTCCAACCGGATCGATTTCGCACCACCGATCCGCGCTTTTATGGACTGAGCGCCTGCCCCACGCGGAGCTATTTCAAGGCTGTCGCGGGTCTCCCGCAATATCATGGGTGAAAGCCCGGAAGGATGAACGACATGAGCAGACTGAATGGAAAGACCGCCGTGATCACCGGCGGCGCCACCGGCATCGGCCTCGGCGCGGCAAAGCGCTTCATCGAGGAAGGCGCCTTTGTTTTCATCTTCGGCCGCCGGCAGGAAGCGCTCGACGCCGCCGTGGCTTCACTTGGGCCCAATGCCCGCGCGGTAAAGGGTTCGGTCTCGGATGAGGCCGACCTCGACCGGCTCTATGCGGCCGTAAAGGCGGAGCGCGGAACTCTCGACATCGTCTTCGCCAATGCCGGGGCGGGAGGCCCGCTTGCGCTCGGCAAGATCACCGCCGAACACATTGACGAAACCTTCGACACCAATGTGAAGGGTACGATCTTCACGGTCCAAAAGGCGCTGCCGCTGATGGGCGAGGGCAGTTCGATAATCCTGACCGGATCGAGCGCCGGCACGACGGGTGCTCCGGGAATGACCGCCTACAGTGCGAGCAAGGCGGCAGTGCGCAACCTCGCGCGGACCTGGGCGGAGGACCTGAAAGGCACGGGCATCCGGGTAAACGTGCTTTCGCCCGGGGCGACTGCGACCGAACTCGCGAAGGAAGCGCTCGGCGAGGAGGGCCAGAAGGTCTACGCCTCGATGACTCCGCTCCAGCGCATGGCCGATCCGGCGGAGATCGGGGCCGTGGCTGCCTTTCTAGCGTCATCGGACAGCAGTTTCATGACCGCCAGCGAGGTCGCCGTCGACGGCGGCTTGGCGCAACTCTGACGCGCTATGCCCGGCCGGGCGCTCCATTCGATTACTCGGAGCGCGGTCGGGCGTGGTAAAACCAAAGGAGAATATCATGAGCTACGCAATTATCGGCTTCGGTAATGTCGGCCAGGCCCTGGCCCAGGCGTTTGCCCGCAACGGCATCGAAGTACCCGTTGCAACCACGCGCGACCCGGAGAGCTTCGCGTCCGAAGCGGCCGCGATCGGACCCACGATCATTCCCAAAACACTGGCGGAAGCCGTCAAGGCGGACATCATCTTCTTAGCTGTTCGTTTCGAGGCGCATCCGGATGTCGCGAAGGCGCTGCCCAACTGGCAGGGGAAGACCATCGTCGATGTGACCAATGCCTACGGCGTGCCCCCTGAGGAACTGGGAGGACAGCCTTCTTCCAAGTTTGTTGCGCAGGCCTTCACTGGTGCAAGGCTGGTCAAGGGCTTCAACCATTTGCTCGCTGCCACCCTTGACCAGGATCCGGCCGTGCACGGTGGCAGGAGAGTCGTGTTCCTGGCGAGCGACGACGAAGCGGCAGCAGTGGAGATTGGTGCGCTTGCCGAAAATCTCGGTTTCGCGCCGATCAAACTTGGCGGGCTGTCGGAAGGTGGACTGCTTGTGCAGGCGCGCGGCGATAGCTGGGGTCCGCTGATCTTCAAGGACCTGGCCAAGTTCGACTGATGAACACGACGTGCCCACCGGGTGGGCCGAGATGCACGGATCGGATCGAGCACGATCCGATCCGTGCGAAATGGAGAAATTTCCATGAGTATTGAGAAGAACATCCAGATCGTGAAAGACTTTTTCGCCGCGATCGGCCGCGGCGACAGGGAAGGTCTGCTGGCCCTGGTCGCCGAAGACATCGAGTGGATCATTCCGGGCGAGGACTGGCCGCTGGCCGGAACACGCCACGGGCACGCCGGGCTGGCGGATTTGCTTGAGACGGCATCCAGGTCGATAGAAACGTCTACGGAACCCCGGGAGTTCGTGGCGCAAGGAGACCGAGTCCTCGTCGTCGGCTTCGCCAGGGGGAAGATCAAAGTCACGAACAAGACGTTCGAGGACGACTGGATCTTCGCCATCACGGTCCGGGACGGTAGACTGACGAGCATCCGAGAGTACATCGACACGCAGGCACTGGCGCGGGCCTCGCAGATGGACGCTTCCGGGTTGGCGTAGCGTCGGCCCTGACAGGTCCCACGCCGCCCTAATATCGACCTTCCTGATGGGCGCGCCAGGTGCAGGAATCTCAAGAAGGATGAGAAGGACTCGAAGGTGCCGGATATGGCCTTTGACTTGCGCTATTTGCGATATGCGCTTCTTGCTGCTGAGCATGGTAGCTTTCGGCGCACTGCAGAAATACTCTCGGTATCTCAGTCCACCGTAAGCCGGCGTGTCCAAATATTGGAACGGCGTATTGGTGTGGCCTTGTTTGAACGGCGTAGGTCCGGCGTGCGCGTGACCTTGGCTGGCGAACGCTTCCTTGAGGAAGCAGCGATCGGCGCGAAGCATCTTCACCAAGCTGTAGATGCGGTGGTTCGGGCCAAACGTGGCTCGGTAGGAGTGCTTCGCGTCGGGTTAACGGCCTGCCTTGCCAACAGCTTTTTAGCGGCGTTGTTCGCAGCTTATCGTCGCAGCTTTCCGGCTATCGAGGTGACTTTCGAGGAGGGAACTTCCAGATCAATCGCAGGCGCGCTGCTTAATGGACGGCTCGACGTGGCCTTCATGCTGGCAGATCCGCAACTACCGGGTTGCCGATCTGAAGGGCTGTGGGAAGAGGCAATCTATTTGGCGGTTCCTGCTTTCCACGCGGTTACTTCTTTGGATCGGTTCGGCTGGAATGAAGTGAGCCAAGAGACCTTCCTAGTAATGGCAGATGCGAGAGGTCCCGAGATAGAAGACTATCTAGTCCGGCAACTATCAAACTCCGGAATTCGCCCGACGATTTCCGTTCAGCACGTCGGTTGCGAAAATCTGCTGAGCATGGTCGCGCAGGGTTTCGGAATCGCCCTTGCTACAAACTCTGCCGGTGGCATGGCCTATCCTGGTGTTCGTTTCGTCCCAATCGCCGACGGTGACGATAGGTTTTTGTTCAGCGCCGTCTGGTCCGTGACCAATCAAAATCCATCGTTAAAATTCCTGGTCGACATGAGTCTTGAGCGACGCTTGAAGGCGAAGGGCAAAGATCGAGCGGCCGTTACAAAATCTTAGAATCTGATGATTCAATGGTCGTCACGGGGATTTCCGACGCGCCTTCGCAAAGCCGCGATCGGTAGCGATGAAGCGTTGAACCATCGGTGTGATCAGCTTCGCCGGATCAGTAACCGGCTGCCCAGTTTCGCGAGCCAAGACCTCGGCGTATGCGAGGAGATCGCGGTGCAGCAGTGCCGGCAACTCGATAGTCAGCTTGATCGGCTTGTCGTCAACGATCATGCCGAGCTTGAGCTTTGTCATGTCACCCTCCGTAAGGTTCGAACACGAGGTCCCGCGTGACGATCACACGGACCGGAAAGCCGGGCCGAATGGTGAGTGTCGGCGCGACGTTGAGCTGGCGTCTGACAATCTGCTGGCCAGCGTCGTTGATGGTGTCTTGCCCGCCATTGCGGATGGCCTGGATGAGCCGGTCATCGTTATCCACGGCGAGTTCGGCGCCGACGCTTAGCAGCGTCGAAAGCCCGGCTGCCTTGGCGAGATCCCACCAGTGATAATCCACGCCGTCCTGCAGGCCGGCGAAGCCCTCGGCGTCAGCGCCAGGCTGACGCTCGAGAACGATCGAGCGGCCGTTCGGAAAGATCAGTCGGTTCCACACAAGCAGCACACGGCTTTGCCCAAACTGCACATTGTTGTCGTACTGGCCGATCACACGCGTGCCCTGGGGCACCAGAAGGATGCGGCCTGTCGGACTATCGTAGATGTTCTCAGTCACCTGTGCGGTGATCTGGCCCGGGAGATCGGAGCGGATGCCGGTAATCAGCGCCGCCGAGATCACCGCTCCGGCCTGAAGGATGTTTGGCGACGCCGGAGCGACGACGCGATCGGGCGACACCGTCCGTCGATCGGCCGCCGCATTCAGGAACGCGTTCTGGCGATCCTGCGCCGAGGGCGTGGCTGGCGGCGGAGCAAGGCCAAGGCTTGCCAAGTCCGGCGCTGGCGGGAGTGCTGGGACAACTCCCGATGCAGCGGGTGCGCCCCGGCTTTCCGATCCGGAAAAGAGGCGGCTGGTGCGCGCGGTCTCGATCTCCTGAAGGCGGCGCTGCTCTTCCGCGCTGATACCGGGGTTGGGCGTGGCCATCCCGGGTGTGGGCACCGGTTGTCCACGATCCTGGGTGCTGAGGATTGGCCGGCCGAGATCGCCAGGCAGAGGCGGACCGAGCTGAGGCACGCCACTATAGTCGCGCGGCAGGCCGGCGAGGCCATCGGCGGTCGAACGGTTCTCGGTCGAATAGAGTTCGTCGTTCGGCCGACCGGCGTCGCGGGTCTGAAGCGCGTAGATCAGCGCACCTCCTAACCCGACGCTGGCGACAAGACCGAGGCCGGCGAGTACCTTCCGCGACAGTCGGGTAACGCGGGGCGGTTCGGCGCGCAGCCGCATTGGCGCACGCCCGAACGGCTCGCCGGTCAGGGGCTGCGCATCGTCGTCGGGCACTTCCTCATTCCGGGGCGCATTCTCGCTCACGAGGTCGGCCTCCCGTCTGTGCGAACGATCCTGACGCGCTTCTGCTCGCGGCCGGAGCCGAAGCGCAGTTCGGCCGCGGCGAAGAGGCGGTCGACGATCATGTGGTGGCCGCGAACGCGGTAGTTCACCAGCTCCGAGGTGTTGCCCTCGGGGCCGACGACGAACAGCGGCGGCATTTCGCCCTGGCCGATGCCGCGCGGGAATTCGATGAAGACCTGGCGGCCGTCGTCGAAGGCGCGCAGCGGTCGCCACGGCGCGCGGTCGCCCTCGATCGCATAGCGAAAATTGACATTGGCAAGATCGACGCCGCTCGCCACAGGCTGGGCGGCCTGCGCCTCGGCGTTCTGCCGGCGCAGCGCAATCAGTTGGTCCTGCGGATACTGCCAGGAGACCGACGCCATATAAGTCCGCTCGGTCGAGCGAAGCTCCATGTGATAGGTACGCATGTTGGTGTTGATGACCAGGTTGGTCATCAGGTCGGCGCGGGTGGGTTTCACGAGGATGTGGATCTGGCGCGTCGCGCCCGTTCCGCTCTCGGTGTCGCCTATGATCCAACGGACTGTGTCGCCGGCCGCGACGGGTCCGGAACCGACAAGCTGCTCGCCGGGCTGAAGGGCAATATCGGTGATCTGCCCGACGGCCGTATAGACCTGATAGAGCGCACCTTGCGTCCATGGATAGACCTGCATGGAGTTGATGAAGCCGTCGCGTACCGGCTGAACGCGGGCCGCCTCGTTTGCCTGGTTGACGCGTGCTGTCGGATTTGTGGGCTCGGGTGTTCGCCGGGTCTCAGGGACGCGCTGCAACTGGCCGGGAAGCGGCAGCGGACGCGGCAGCTCGACCACGGTGACGGGCGCGGGAGGATCGACGGTCTGCACCGCCGGAGCCGCGTTGTCGTAGGATATCTCCGGTGGCGGATTGGTGGTCGCACATCCGGCGAGAGCCGTCGTCGCCAGCAGAACCATCGGAAATGAGGCTCTACGCAGAGCCGAAAGTGAGAATATGCGTGAAGCCGGATTTCCGGCTTTACGGAAAGACGGCCTCATTGCCCAAGCTCCCGTGACCAGTTGATGGCGTTGACGTAGATGCCGAGCGGGTTCGCCCTGAGCCGGTCGGCGTTGCGGGGAATCTGCACGACGATCGTCAGGATCGCGGTCCAGCGTGTGGTCTCGGCGAGCTGTCCATTCTCGTAGCGGCGCTCGACCCAGGCGACGCGGAAGCTGTCAGGCGAGGCGCGGATCACGCTAGAGACGTCGACGGCGACCTGCTGGCGGCCGACCCGTGTGAACGGGTCGTTGGACCTCGCGTAATCGTTCAGCGCCATCGCTCCGCGGTCGGTCGTGAAGTCGTAAGCCCGCAGCCAATTCTGGCGCACGATGATCGCGTCTGCCGGGATCGAGCGGACCTGTTCGATGAAACGCGCCAGGTGGAAGGCGATCTGCGGATCGGTCGGACGATAGTCGGCCTCGGCCGGCGCCACGGCCTGGGCCTGACCGACGCGATCGACCTGCACCACCCACGGCACGATGGTGCCGCGTGCTGACTGCACGACGAGAGCGGTGGCAAATCCGGCCGACAGGATCAGCGAGCCGAAGGCCATCAGCCGCCAGTTCTTTGCCTGGACGCGCGAGGCGCCGATGCGCTCGTCCCAGACCTGCGCGGCGCGTTGATAAGGCGTCTCGGGCTCTGTAGCTTTGCCGTAATGCGTGGAGGGTCGTTTGAACATCAGCGATCACCTTCAGAAAGATTGACGGAGGAGCCGCCGCCATGGGCGTCGCCGGAGCGGACGGCGTGGGCCGTGGCTTGGACGGCATGGGTCATGCGCTGGGAGCGGCGCATCCGCTGCGCCCAAGCGGGCGGGCTGCCAGCATTGGCGGAACGTGCTGAAGCGGCGCCATCTCCGGCAGCGTCAGCGCCGATCGAGCCCATTGTGGAGGAGCCGCCCGTCGCCTCGAAGGCGGCCTTGCCGCCAGCATTGAAGCTGGACTTCATACTTTCGGCAGCGCGCGATGCGGCCCTGCGAAGCGGCGAGACGGCCGCACTGCCGCCAGCGCGGGCAACGCCGCCGAGACCGGATGCGACGCCAGCAGCACCCGATTGACCGGCCGCGCCGAGGCTGTAGGCAGTGGACGCGCCACCAGCGGCAGCCCCGCCGGCGAGGGCCGTACCACCGGATGCGGCAGCGCCAACTGCGCCTGCACCGAGCGCGACCATGCCGCCTGCGGCCATCCCGGTTCCAATAGCAGCGCCGGCGCTGAGCTGCGGACCGCCGGAGACGATGCCGCTCGCGATACCGGGACCGAAGATGCCGAGGCCGAGCAGCGAGAGGGCGGCGAGCACGATCGCCATCGCCTCGTCGATAGTGGGGGTTGCGCCGCCGAAGCCGGACGTGAATTCGGAGAACAGCGTCGAGCCGATGCCGATGATGACGGCCAGCACCAGCACCTTGATGCCGGAGGAAATGACGTTGCCGAGCACTCGTTCTGCCATGAAGGCCGACTTGCCGAACAGGCCGAACGGGATCAGCACGAAGCCGGCGAGCGTCGTCAGCTTGAACTCGATGAGCGTGACGAAGAGCTGGATGGCGAGAATGAAGAAGGCGAGCAGCACCAGCGCCCAGGCGAGGAACATGCAGGCGATCTGGATGAAGTTCTCGAAGAACGACCAATAGCCCATCAGGCTGGAGATGGAGTCGAGCAACGGCCGGCCGGCGTCGAGCCCGGTCTGGGCGACCTTGCCGGGGCGTAGAAGATCGGCGGTGGTGAAGCTGGTGCCGCTCGCCTTCAGACCGAGGCCGGCGAAGCTCTCGAAGATGATGCGGGCGAGATTATTCCAGTTGCCGATGATGTAGGCGAAGACGCCGACGAACAGCGTCTTCTTCACCAGCCGCGCCATAATGTCGTCATCGGCGCCCCATGACCAGAACAGCGCCGCCAGCGTCACATCGATGACGATCAGCGTGGTGGCGATGAACGCGACCTCGCCACTGAGCAAGCCGAAGCCGCTGTCGATATAGCGCGTGAAGACCTCGAGAAAATGGTCGATGACGCCGGTGCCGCCCATGATGTTATCTCGCCTCATCGAGTTGCGACGGCACGATCGGCGTGGCGGGCGTCAGGGCCGGCGGATCGCTGCGGCGCTCTTGGGGTGTGAGAGAGTCCCGCGGCGCCGGCGGGACGTCCGGTAACCGTTCGGCAGGTCGCGCACCCGGCGCCAGGAAGCGATTGCGGTTCTCCGCCCAGGCGCGCAGGCAGGCCGGGTCGCGCGGACCGGCCTCGCCGAGAAACTGGCAACGGATCAGCTCCTCGCGCAGCGGATCCGCCTGCACCTGAGTGGTCCGGCCGGAAGGCCACGCCTCGGGCGCTTCCTCTTTCCGGCTCATTTCTATGGCGGTCGCAGTGATCGCGACCGCTACGAACACGACGGCGCCAAGCCGGGCGAGCATCTTGCCGTCCATGGCTGTGTCCTCAATTGCCGTTAGGGAACATGCGGGCGTTGCCGGGCTGATAACCGGCGCCCGGCGTCAGGAAGCGGCGCCGCTGTTCACGGCCTTGTTCGGCCGCGGCCGCCCGCTCAGCTTCCGACAAGCTCTGTGCGCGGCCGTTAGCGGCGACGACGGCGGTGAGATCGGCGAGCTGCTGCGCCTGCAGGGCGAGGAGCTGATTGCCGGCCTGCGTCGCCTGCAGCGCGCCGGTCGCGCCCTGGCTCTGGCCGACCAGCGCCGACATCTGGGTGCGGTTCGTGTCGATGTTGCCGACGACACCGGCCTGAACACGCATCGCATCCTGTAGGCCGCCAACGGTGTTTTGCCAGCGGTCGCGCGCGCCGGCGACGAGCTGCTGGTCCGAGGCGGACATCGACGCGTTGCCGTAGGTCGTGCGGAACGCCTGATCGATGTTCTGGACGTTGTAGGCGATGCGCTGCGCCTCACCGAGAAGCTGCTGGGTCCGCTGGACGGACTGCTGAAGCTGCTGGAGCGACGAAAATGGAAGGCTTGTAAGGTTACGCGCCTGATTGATCAGACCGGTCGCTTCGTTCTGAAGTGAGGTAATCTGGTTGTTGATCTGCTGAAGCGCCCGGGTGGCGGTCAAAAGATTCTGAGCGTAGTTCGTCGGATCGTAGACGATCCCTCCGAACTGCGCGTGCGCGGGCGCCGCCAGAAACGGGACCGTGGAAATGGAAGCGGTGAGCAGCGCAGCGGTCATGCGCAGCGCGCGCGAGCGGGAACGAACGGAACGGGTCACGGGCGTGCCTCCTGATCGGCTTGGGGGGTGACGTTGGTGAGGTCGGCGATGAGGTCGGCGGCCCAGGCGAGCCGGTTCTCGGCGAGCCACTCGGCGAGGAATCCGTGCGTGCCGCTGCGAGCGTGGACAGCGGCGATCAGCGCCTGGTGCTGTTTGGATGAAGCGGCGCAGAGCGCGAGTGCGACATCCGACAGGCCCAACTCGAACAGTCGGTTGCCGCGCCGGGACTGGCAGTAATAGTCGCGCTTCGGCATCGCCCGCGCGAGAATCTCGATCTGGCGATCGTTCAGCCCGAAGCGCCGATAGATGGCCGTGATCTGCGGCTCGATCGCGCGCTCGTTCGGCAGCAGGATACGAGTCTGGCAGCTTTCGATGATGGCCGGCGCGATCGCCGAACCATCAATGTCCGAGAGCGACTGCGTGGCGAAGATGACGCTGGCGTTCTTCTTGCGCAGCGTCTTTAGCCACTCGCGGAGCTGGCCAGCGAAACCCTCGTCGTCGAGCGCGAGCCAGCCCTCGTCGACGATCAACAGCGTCGGTCGACCGTCCAAGCGGTCCTCGATGCGATGGAAGAGATAGGCGAGAACAGCGGCGGCAGCGCCGGTGCCGATCAGGCCCTCGGTCTCGAAGACCTGAACGTTGGCTTCGCCCAGATGCTCAGCTTCGGCGTCGAGCAGTCGGCCATAGGGACCGCCGACGCAATAAGGTCGCAGCGCCTGTTTCAGATCGTTGGACTGGAGGAGGACCGACAGACCCGTGAGGGTCCGTTCGCTGATTGGCGCGGAGGCCAGCGAGGACAATGCCGACCACAGATGCTCCTTGACCTCGGGCGTGACCGGCACGCTCTCGCGTCCCAGGATGGCGACCAGCCAGTCGGACGCCCACGCCCGCTCGGCGACGTCATCGATCCGGGCGAGTGGCTGAAGCGATACGCTGTCGTCGGACCCTTCGGTGAGGCCGCCACCGAGATCGTGCCAGTCACCGCGCATGGCGAGGGCCGCGGCACGGATCGAGCCGCCGAAGTCGAAGGCGAAGACCTGGGATTGCGGATAGCGCCGGAACTGCAGTGCCATCAGCGCCAGCAGCACCGACTTGCCGGCGCCGGTCGGGCCGACGATCAGCGTATGGCCGACATCGCCGACATGGATGGAAAGCCGGAACGGGGTCGAGCCTTCCGTCTTGCCGAAAAGCAGTGGGGGCGCTGCAAAATGCTCGTCCCGTTCCGGTCCCGCCCACACCGCCGACAGCGGAATCATGTGAGCGAGATTCAATGTGTTGATGGGAGGCTGCCGGACGTTGGCGTAGACATGACCGGGCAGCGAGCCGAGCCAGGCATCCACGGCATTGATGGTCTCGGGCATCGCGGTGAAGTCGCGACCCTGGATGACCTTCTCGACCATCCGCAGCTTTTCGGCCGCAATGCGCGGATCGTCGTCCCAGACGGTGATCGTCGCGGTGACATAGGCCTGGCCGGCGTAGTCGGCGCCCAGCTCCTGCAGCGCCATGTCGGCGTCGGCGGCCTTGTTGGCCGCATCGGTGTCGACCAGTGCGGAAGCCTCATTGGTCATCACCTCCTTGAGGATGGCGGCGATCGACTTGCGCTTGGCGAACCACTGCCGCCGGATCTTGGTCAGCAGCTTGGTGGCGTCGGTTTTGTCGAGCAGCACGGCACGCGTCGACCAGCGATAGGGAAAGGCCAGGCGGTTTAGCTCGTCGAGGATGCCGGGCGTGGTTGCGGTCGGAAAGCCGACGATGGTGAGGATACGCAGATGCGCATCGCCGAGGCGGGGTTCGAGTCCGCCAGTCAAGGGTTGATCGGCCAACAGCGCGTCTAAATACATCGGTGTCTCAGGCACGCGGACGCGATGGCGCTTGGTCGAAACTGTCGAGTGCAGGTAGGTCAGCGTCTCGCTGTCATCGAGCCAGGCGCATTCCGGCATGAAGGCGTCGATGAGCTGGAGAATGCGATCGGTGCGGTCGGCGAAGCCGCGCAGGATCTCATGCGCGTCGACGCCGGTGTGATCGCGGCCCTCGTAGAGCCAGGTCTCGGCCCGGGCGGCGTCCTCGGCTGGCGGCAGATAGAGGAAGGTCAGGAAATAGCTCGACTCGAAATGCGCGCCGGCCTCCTCGAAGTCGGCCTTGCGCTCGGCGTCGACGAGGCCAGAGGCACTGTCGGCGAACATGCTGGCCGGGTAGGTCGCGGCGCCATGGCGCTGCGCCTCAACGAAGATGGCCCAGCCCGACCCGAGGCGGCGGAACGCGTTGTTGAGCCGGCCGGCGACGGCGACCAGCTCGGCCGGCACGGCGCTGTCGAGGTCGGGACCGCGGAAGCGCGCCGTCCGCTGCAGGCTGCCGTCCTTGTTCAGCACGACACCTTCGCCGACCAACGCGACCCAGGGGAGGTAGTCGGCGAGCCGGCTGTTGCGGTTGCGATATTCGGCGAGGTTCATCATCGGCGTCGCTCCTCAGACAGACAGGTGGCCGGGGATGCGCAGATGCTTGCGCACGACGTCGACAAACTGCGGGTCGCGCTTGGCGGCCCAGACGGCCGCGAAATGGCCGACTGCCCAAAGGCCCAGGCCGACCAACCAAAGACGAAGGCCGAGCCCGAGCGCGGCGGCGAGCGTGCCGTTGAGGATGGCGAGCGAGCGCGGGGCGCCGCCGAGCAGGATGTGCTCGGTCAGCGCCCGATGGACCGGGACAAAGAAGCCCGGCAACTCACCGCCATGATCCGAGCCGTCGGCCATCAAACGAGCGCCCCGCCGCCGAACGAGAAGAACGACAGGAAGAAGCTGGACGCGGCGAAGGCGATCGACAGGCCGAACACGATCTGGATCAGCTTGCGAGCGCCGCCCGAGGTGTCGCCGAAGGCCAGCGTCAGGCCGGTGATGATGATGATCATCACAGCGATGATCTTGGCGACCGGCCCTTCGATCGATTCAAGGATCGACTGAAGCGGCGCTTCCCAGGGCATCGACGAGCCCGATGCGTGGGCGGCCGGTGCGAGTGCGAGTGTGAGGAAGGTGACCGACACCGCCGTGGCGATGTGGCGACGGATGCGCAGGGCATGCTTGATCATGACGGGTCTCCTGTGAGGGGCTGGCTTGCGGGGGTGACGCGGTAGTCGCCATCGGGGCCGAGACCCTCGATGCGGGCGAGTTCGGCCAGGCGGCGCGACGCGCCCCGGCCCGAAAGCACGGCGACCAGATCGATGGTCTCGGCGATCAACGCCCGCGGGACGGTGACGACGGCTTCCTGAATGAGCTGCTCCATGCGACGCAGCGCGCCGATGGCGGTGCCTGCGTGGATGGTCCCGACGCCGCCGGGGTGTCCTGTGCCCCAGGCCTTCAGCAGATCGAGGGCTTCAGCGCCGCGGACCTCGCCGATAGGGATGCGGTCGGGACGCAGGCGAAGCGAGGACCGAACGAGATCGGAGAGCGAAGCGACGCCGTCCTTGGTCCGCATGGCGACAAGGTTGGGTGCGGCGCATTGCAGCTCGCGGGTGTCTTCGATCAGCACGACGCGGTCCGAAGTCTTCGCGACCTCGGCCAGCAGCGCGTTGGTGAGCGTGGTCTTGCCGGTCGAGGTGCCACCGGCGACCAGGATGTTGCGCCGGTCAGCGACGGCCTGGCGCAAAGTCTCGGCCTGATCCGCCGCCATGATCCCCGCGGCGACATAATCGTCGAGCGTGAACACGGCGACGGCGGGCTTGCGGATCGCGAAGGCCGGCGCTGACACAACGGGCGGCAACAGCCCCTCGAACCGCTCCCCCGTCTCGGGCAGCTCGGCCGAGACACGCGGGGCACCGGGATGAACCTCGGCGCCGACATGGTGGGCGACGAGGCGAATGATCCGCTCGCCGGCCGACGGTGACAGCAGCTCACCTGTGTCGGAGAGCCCTTCAGATAGCCGGTCGACCCAGAGCCGCCCATCGGGGTTGAGCATCACCTCGACGATCGCGGGGTCTTCCAGAAACCGGGCGATGGCGGGCCCGAGCGCGGTGCGCAGCATGCGCGCGCCGCGAAGGATCGCCTCGGATTTCTGGTGAGTGGCCGCCACGTCGTCCCCGTTCTCTTGCGGGCCCGCGAAGTGCGGCCCTGGATCGAGGATGAGTAGAAGAGGCAGGAATTATGGCCTGACAACAACCATTTCGCGGTCGTCGTACTGTGGCGTAGTAATACAGGGAAACGGCGGAATGCTGCAATACTTGAGTTTCTTAAGTTGGTACTTATTGCGTGCGGCGCGTCGGTTTAGGATTCAGGACCCATAAGGAGGCTCGATGTCAGCTTGGAGCCATCCGGTACATCCGCTGCGCCCTAGCGGTTGTTTTCTGCGAAAATAGTTTGTCACTCAGCCAACTTTCATTATAGTTTGCCACATGGAAAACTATCCGTCAGCACTCGATATCGCCTTCCACGCTCTTTCTGACCCGACGCGCCGCGCTGTTATCGCACGGCTCATTGGAGGACCTGCGTCGGTCAAGGAACTCGCCCAGCCGTTCGATATGGGCCTTCCATCATTTCTGAAGCACGTGAAGGTGCTGGAAGCCAGCGGACTGGTCGGATCTGAGAAAGCCGGACGGGTACGAACCTGCCGCCTGATTCTCCCGCGTCTGGCTGCCGCCGAAGATTGGCTAAGTGAACAACGTGCTGTCTGGGAGGGCCGAACGGACCGCTTGGCCGCTTTTGTCGAAAAACACCACTCACCGGAGATGACCAATGACGACTCGTAACGAACTGTCTGTATCCAGGCTGATCAATGCCCCACGCTCTGCGGTCTGGCAGGCGTGGGCGAACCCGAAGAACTTCGAACAATGGTGGATACCCGCGCCCATCGTTTGTCGGGTTGAGAAAATGGACCTCAAGCCCGGCGGCGGCTTCGAGACTCTGATGAGCGAAGACGGCGGCGAATTCAAACCCCATCTCGAAGGGTGCTTCCTCGATATAGTTCCGCAAGAACGGATCGTTTTCACGACGGCGCTGAAGGAAGGATGGGAGCCCACCGAACCTTGGCTGACTTTGACCTCAATCGTCACAATGAAGGACGAAGGCAGTAGCACGCGATACATCGCGCGAGCGCTTCATAAGAACCCTGCAGATAGCCGCAGGCATGAGGAGATGGGTTTTGAAGAAGGCTGGGGTAGCACCATAGATCAGCTTGCAAAGCTGGCCGAAAAGCTCTGAGGCGACGGCCTTGAAGCGAGCAACCAGCATCAACTCATGGGGCCAAACGGCGGATCGCCGACGCGATCAGCGCCGTCATCAACAAGGGCCAGAATGATGGCTCGATCCGAAACGATGTGCCCGCGATCCCTCTCGGTCAGACCTTTCACAGCATCCTCAAGGATGCAGCACACGATGAAGCTTACAAGACAGCACCCTCGATGTCGAAGCGCTTAAGAACAATGTGGCAAGGCAATTGCTGATCTGAACTCAGGCGACGGTGGAGTGATGATGTGGGCATGGTCACTCCCGGCGCTCCGAAGGCGAGATATCCTCCGAAATCTCCTGCCTAAGCTTTGGCCCCTGCGCGAGTCGCCGGCCGAGCGCGGTGACGAATGCTTCGTACCTCTCGCCGGCTTTGGAACGCGCTGCAGCTTGGGCGGGCTCTGGTAACGGTGGGTTTGTCGTCAGCCAAAAGCGGACGAACACGGCCAGCGTCTCGACGGAGATGCCAAGGTCGCGCTCAATCCGCGCCATTCGCCGATCGAGCTGGTCGAGCCGTTTGGTGGTCGCCGCTTCCAGTCGTTCGGCTGCGTCGGGCGACAGGAAGGAGGCGATCCCGGCTTCCGCGATCAGTGAGAGGGATTGATCGCGCCGGGCGGCATGCGCGGCGAGCGCCTTCATCACGTCCGGTTCGAGATAGACCGACAGCCGCTGCTTTTTGCGGGGCTTTGCCACAGTCGCCTCCTACAGCTCGATGCCGTCGCCGGGATCGAGAGACGCCTGGCGAGCCACCTGGCGCATGGTCTGGTTCATGCGCGAGAGGCGAGCGGCGTCCTCGTCGGCGTCATCGCGTGGATCGATCTCGAATTCGTTTTCGATGGGCGACTTCCGTTCGACTGGCTTCGCGCGGCTCAGCTCGGGCTGATGCCGGCGCTCGGAGTCGGTCGTATCCTCATCTTCCGATCCGCTCCCGCCGCCGGTAGCAGTCGCCGCGGGCGGTATCGCTGGAAGGGGAAGCGTGCTCCAGTCGTCTGGCCGGGCCGTTGTCGGTTTCACCAACGTCGGTGGCGTCAGAATGCGCTCCTGAAACCGGCGATCCTCATAATATCGCGCCTTCTTCGCGCGGATTGGCGGAGTGCCCGCCACCATGACGATCTCGTCGGCGGGCGGGAGTTGCATGATCTCGCCGGGCGTCATCAGTTGCCGGGCGGTCTCCGAGCGCGAGACCATCATGTGACCGAGCCAGGGCGAGAGGCGATGGCCAGCATAATTCTTCATCGCGCGCATCTCGGTCGCGGTGCCGAGCGCATCCGAGACGCGCTTGGCTGTCCGCTCGTCATTGGTGGCGAAACTGACGCGGACATGGCAGTTGTCGAGGATCGAGTTGTTCGGCCCGTAGGCCTTCTCGATCTGGTTCAGCGACTGGGCGATGAGGAACGCCTTCAGGCCGTAGCCGGCCATGAAGGCGAGCGCACTCTCGAAGAAGTCGAGGCGGCCGAGCGCTGGAAACTCGTCGAGCATGAGCAGCAGCCGGTGGCGGCTGCCCTTCGCCTGCAGATCCTCGGTCAGGCGCCGGCCGACCTGATTGAGGATGAGGCGGATCAGCGGCTTGGTCCGGTTGATGTCCGATGGCGGCACGACGAGGTAGAGCGTGGTCGGATGCTTGCCGCCGACGATATCGGCGATGCGCCAGTCGCACCGGCGCGTGACCTCGGCGACGACGGGGTCTCGATAGAGGCCGAGGAACGACATGGCGGTCGACAGCACGCCCGACCGCTCGTTGTCGGATTTGTTCAGCAGCTCGCGCGCGGCGCTGGCGATGACCGGGTGCGGGCCAGCCTCGCCGAGGTGGGCCGTCTTCATCATGGCGGCGAGCGTGGACTCGATCGGCCGCTTCGGATCGGAGAGGAAGGCGGCGACCCCCGCTAGGGTCTTGTCGGCTTCGGCATAGAGGACGTGAAGGATTGCGCCGACCAACAGCGCGTGGCTGGTTTTCTCCCAATGGTTTCGCTTCTCCAGCGAGCCCTCCGGATCGACCAGGATGTCGGCGATGTTCTGGACGTCGCGGACCTCCCACTCGCCGCGGCGCACCTCGAGCAGCGGATTGTAGGCGGCCGACTTCGTATTGGTGGGATCGAACAGCAGCACGCGGCCGTTGCGGGCGCGATAGCCTGCCGTGAGGGTCCAGTTCTCTCCCTTGATGTCGTGGACGATGGCGGAGCCCGGCCAGGTCAGCAGCGACGGCACGACCAGGCCGACGCCCTTGCCGGACCGTGTCGGTGCAAAGCACAGCACATGCTCGGGCCCGTCATGGCGGAGGTAGTCGCGGTCGAATTTCCCGAGGACGACGCCATCGGCGCCCAATAGCCCGGCGGCGCGGACTTCGCCGGCGCCTGCCCATCGGGCGGAGCCGAAGGTCTCGGCATTCTTGGCTTCGCGCGCCCGCCAAACCGACATGCCGATCGCGACGGCGATGGAGATGAAGCCGCCTGACGCGGCGATATAGGCGCCCTCGATGAAGATCGGCGGGGCATAGGCATCGTAGAAATACCACCACCAGAAAAAGGCTGGCGGATAGTAGATTGGCCAGCCGGCCAGTTCGAACCACGGGACGCCAAGCTGCGGCTGGAAACCCAGCCGCCAGGCCGTCCATTGCGTCGCTCCCCAGGTCGTCATCAGGACGATCAAGGCGACGGTGAGGATCTGGCCCCAGAGGATTTTGGTCGCCGACACGGGCGTACTCCTTTCTTGGTTGGGCTACATGCCAAGGCCGCGATTGCGGCCGAAACTCCAGTCGACGCCACCGGCGCCGCGCGAGACGCCGGAGACGTGCTGACCGATCTGGTGTTCGAGGGACGGTGACCAGGGCACGAGCTGGAAGCCGAGACCGTCGTCGATCATGGCGAAGCGTCCGGAGGCGAGCGCGAAGCGCTGGCGATAGGTGCCTGCCACGTACTCGCCCGTTCCGGCCTTCGAGAATTGCCGGCCGGTCTCGGCCGCAAGCTTCTCGCCCAATGCCTCCACCTCACGCTGGCGCAGCGTGTCGATCAGCCCCGGCGAGAAGCTGACGCCGCGGGTTTGCCGCTCGGCGAGGCCTTGGCCGACGAGATGGTCGGCCCGTCGGTCCATCGCCTGGCGCACCTCGGCGCCGAAGCCGCCGCCGCCGAGCGCGACGGGATCGCGGGCGATCCCCTGCCGGTCGAGCCAGGTGGCGCCGGGCGCATTGACTTGTCGTTCGATATCGAGATCGGAGCGGACCGCGAGCGCGACGCGGCGGCGGCCCTGCGCGTCATCGAACTTGCGTAGCTCGACGATCGAGCCCGGCGCGCTGTCGCCGGCCGCGTCGAGGTCGGGCAGCTTGATGTGATGAGTGCGTCCGTCCGTCCCATCGACCACGGCGTAAGCCGTGCCCTTCAGCTCGTCGTCGAGACCACGATCGACCAACCGGCCGATGACAGGATTGTCGAGGCTTTCCCCGGCGAGAACATAGCTGGCTGCGCCGCGCTCGATGCCGCGCTCGGTCAGGCCGCGATGGATGCGCTTGATGATGTCGCCACGCTCGCCCAATTCGCGCAGCGTCGCCTCGGCGTTCTCGGACACGACCCACTGGCCTGGGCCGACCTGGTCGGCGAGGCCGAGCGTCTCCAGCTTCCGTAGCCGGCCGACTTTCATCGCGTGGAATTCGTCCGGTTGGCGGTCGGGGCGCGGCGCGAGATCGACGACACCGGTGCGATAGCTGTCGCGGGCAAGCTGCCGGTCGAGGTTGGTCCAGCGTTCCGCGTCGATCTGCCGTTGGAGATTGCTGCGGATCTCGTGATCGGTGCGCGGCCCCAGTTCTTGGGTGACGAGATCCTGTGCGCGGGCGCGCATGCCTTCCTTGATATAGTCGCGGGAGATCACGAGGTCCTGACCGTCATCGGCGCGGCCGCGCAGGATGATATGGACGTGCGGGTTCTCGGTGTTCCAGTGATCGACGCCGACCCAGTCGAGCTTGGTTCCCAGATCCTTCTCCATCTGCCCCATCAAATCGCGGGCGAAGGTCTTGAGGTCGGACAACTCCGTCGCGTCCTCGGGCGAGACGATGAAGCGGAAGTGATGGCGGTCATCTTGGGTGCGCTCGGCGAAGGCCTTCGGATCGGCGTCCTCAGCCTCCGGCCCGAACAGCTTGGCCTTCTCCCCATCCCGGGTGACGCCCTCGCGGCGCAGATAGCTGAGGTGGGCTGAGAGCGGTGCGGCCGGCGCGGTATGGCGGACGACGCGGGTCTTGATCACCGTGTTGCGCGATCGGCCGGTGAGCAGGCGATTGGCCTGTACCGTGGCGCGCTGGCCGCGCCCGAACCGTGAGCGGTTGCCGGAGCTGATCTTGCCGGAGCGCGAGATGCTGCCGCCGGCGCGCTGGGCGGCTGCCAGCGCCTGCGCGATGAAGGGCCGCGCCTGCTGAGCCCGGGTCGAGCGGATGCGGCCTGGCCGGATGCGGAAATCGTCCTCTCCGCTCATGGCCGCGATCCTGCACATCGCGCAAAGCCGAGGAATTCCCTCAATAAAGCGCGATAGCGAAGGCTGCGCCGATCAGGCGCACCTCGCGCAGATGCGCCATAAGTCCCTGAAAAAACACGACCGCACCAAGCCGCACATCGCGCGCTTTTATCTCGCCATCGTGCGGTTGTGTTGCCTGCTCCTCCTCCCCGGACCGTCATTCGTCCGCCAGAGCACGCCATTACCCGATCAGGTGCGAACGCCGTCATCGGGGCGCTCCGGACGCATTGCGAGCGACGAAAAGCCCTTCGGTGCGTGGCGCAATCGCGTTTGGATCGTGCGGCGGGGTTGGCGTTGCTGCGTCATCCGGCGCGCTTTCACGCTGCGCCGGAGCGACCGTCGCGCTGCTCGCAGACTGCACGACGAAGAGCGGCGCATGGGTCCATGCGAGCGGATCGGCGGCAGCCACCATGACGGGGGCAATGATCTCGCCGCCGCCGACAAGTGGTGCGAGCATGGCGACATAGGCGCGAGTTTCTGCGGGCAGCGGACGGCCGGCGAGAGATTCTTCGTAGCGACCGGGACCGGCATTGTAGGCCGCGAGGAAGCCCGGCGAACCGTAGCGGTCGTGCATTTCGCGCAGATACGCCGCGCCCGCCAGGATGTTGTCGCGCGGATCGTAGGGGTTCGCGCCGAGGCCGTGACGGGTACGAAGGCTGGCCCAGGTGGCGGGCATGATCTGCATCAAACCCATCGCGCCGGCAGACGAGATGGCGCGCGCATCGCCACGGCTTTCGACGCGCATCACGGCGCGAATCCACACCTCTGGCACGCCGAACCGATGCGCCGCCTCTGCGATGAACGTCGCATAGGGATCGACGCGTGATGGGCGATCGGCGGGCATCTCCTGTGCAGTGGCGGCAGGCGCGAGCGGCGCGGTGAGAAGCAGGCCGGAAAGGAGAAGGAAGGCTGTGCGTCGGAGGGCGATCCTCCCTCCGACGACAGTTTGCGAGCGAATGACGGGCATCGCTCAGTCCCGCTCGCCACGCTTCGGCGGGCGATTCCAGTGCAGGCCCCAGGCAGACTTATCATCAGCCGACTGGAAGAGGTTGGCGCGGATCGGATGATCGAAGGTTGGGTCGTCGAGCTGCAACGAGACGTAATCGCCGGCCTTCTCGCCGGTGCGCTTCCAACCCGCGCCGATCTCCGCGCCGGGTTCGTTGTTCATACCGTCGAAGACATGAACGCGGAAATCCGGCGCATTCTCGGCATCGGAGGGCTCAGCCGGAATGATGATGATATCCTGCTGCAACAAGAGTGTTTGCAAATGGCCGACGAAGCCGGAATCGTCGCGCGTGAATTGACCGATCAGGGACATGATTTTCTCCGTGGCTGTGCGGTAGACAAGGTCATGGGCGTGCCGTCACCGCGTCGGCGCGCGCCAGACGAAGCGGCCATCGCCGTCCTCGTCGGTGTAGAGCGGTGTCGCCCGGCCGATGACCGAGCTGGCGGGGAGCGGACCGAAGTAGCGGCCGTCGAGGCTGTCGCGGACTTCCCAGTTCATCAGGAACAGCTCACCGTCCGCGATCACGCGGCAGCCTTGCCAGATCGGCAATGGTCGGCCGCGACGGTCGTGGTCCAGCGCATCGCCCATCGGCACGGCATCGACCGTGATGGCGAGCCCGGTTCTGCACACGCGCTGCCCGGGAAGCGCCGCGACGTGCTTCATGAGAGGCACGCCGCGCGGCAGATATCCCCCGTCCGAGAGGAAGGTCGCGAGCGGCTCGGGCGCGCGGACTGCGACCAGATCGGTAACGTCCAGCCGACCAGGCGCTCCGATCGTATAAAGGCCGATCGGCGTGCTCGCCGAGGCATTCCAGATCAGCTTCGGCGCGAACGAGACGATCGACAGAATGCCGAGCAGCATGACGGTGCAGTAGGTCGTCATGACATATCCGAAGCGGCTCATGGCGCGGTCCTCCGGCGTAGGAGGAAGGCGCGATGCTGCTGCGCGTCGTAGGCGCGCGGCGTCTCACCGACGGTCAGCCGGTTGTGGACGTGGCGCCAGTGATCGGGTGAAACATCGATCGGATCGATACCCCGCGCCTCGATCGCATCGATGAGCTGGAGCACACGTTCGACCTTCGGCCAGCCATCGGCGCGCAGCAGAATGTCACCACCTGGGCGCACGAATGGCAGGGTCTGGCAGCGTTCGCCGGCATTGACTGCGCGGACGATGTCGAGGCGCGACAGCGCGGTGCCGTAGTCGTTGGAAGTCCAGCGAACGAAGGCGAAGACGCTGTTCGGCGCGAACGACACGACGCGGCGGCGGCGATCGAGGATCTGTTCGGCCGTCTCGCGACCGAACCTGATCCAGAATTCTTGTCTCTTCTCGATCCACGTCAGCTCGACATGGGTCAGCACATCGGCGGCACGCGCATGCGGCAAGCCGGTGCGCCCCGATGCGTCGGCGACGCCGATCATCGTGGATCTCCTTCGCTGGGTGGAAATTCGCGCTCGAACAGGGCGCGCAGCATGTCGGCGACGGTCTGTCCGCGCTGGAAGGCCGCGATCTTGATCCGGCCGCGCATGTCGGCGGTGACGTCGATCGTCAGCCTGGCGGTGAAGTCGGCGGCGGCCTCCGCGCGCCGCGACGGACGGTCCGGCGCCTTGACCCAGCTTTCCGGATCGGCCGGGCGGGAGGCGAAGCCGCGTTTCGGGGAGCGCTCGTTCATGCGCCGATCCTCGCGACTTCGGCCGCAAGCGCGGCGATCTCACGCGCCGCGGGCGATGTCTCGTCCTGTTCCGCCGCGAGCCGCCCGGTCTGTACGACCTCAGCAAAAGCGATGCGCTGGCCGATGGTGGTCAGCAGCGGCGGCGGATCATGCTCGGCGAGCGTTTCGGCGATTTCGCGGGCGAGGATCGTGCGGGCCGCACAGCGGTTCAGCACGAACCGCGCCTTGAGGTCTGGCCGATAGATCCGCGCTTCGCTGAGCAACGTCAGCATCTCGGCCGACGCCCAGCCGTCGAGCGGGGACGGCTGCACCGGGATCAGCACGAGGTCGGCGGCGAGCAGCGCCGAGCGCATCAGACCGGCAACACGCGGCGGTCCGTCGATGACTACATGATCGACGTCGCGCGCCAGCTCCGGCGCTTCGCGGTGGAGCGTGTCGCGCGCCAGGCCGACGACACCGAACAGCCGCTCCAATCCCTCCCGGCTGCGCTGCTGCGACCAGTCCAGCGCCGAGCCTTGTGGATCGGCATCGATCAGCGTCACGCGCTGCCCATGCCGAGCCCATTCGCCGGCGAGATGCAGGGCGAGCGTCGTCTTTCCGACGCCGCCCTTCTGGTTGAGCAGCGCGACGATCATGACGATCTCCCGGGAAACCGGGACTCGTCCACAGCGGCGAAAATTGCGGTCTGCGTTAGAAGAATTACGTAGTAATTCTGGTTAGATAAGTTACAGGGCGCGTAAGCTTTTGATTCAGCGCGAGGAATCGACGATTCCGGTCCCCGATAGCACGAGAGTCCGGTCCCCGATGGCACGATAGTGCCGGTCCCTGATAGCACGAGATGATTCACAGCTTATCCCCAGGGCGCGTTGTCGAGCGGCGACGGCGGCGCGGTATGCCGAGCGCGTCGGGATCGGTTGATACGAAGGACAGGATTTCGGGACCGCCAACGCATTGCTTGATGGTCAGGCGGTAGCCAGGCAGCGGCTGTCGGCGGACGATGTCGCGCAGGTCGTAGGCGAAATGCTTGAGTGGCGAGAGGCTGCCGGACTTGGTGTGGAGATGCGGAAAATCGAAGCTCCAGCCGAACTCCTGTTTGCCGCCATGCTTGCGCACGAGGCGGTACAGCCAGCGCTCCAGGCCGCCGGTGAGATCGAAGTATTTGCGGTCGATCGTCAGGACGAGCGCATCGTCGAGGACCGCGCCGTAGAACCAGTCGGGGAGGATCAGTTCGAGGCCGAGCGGCCGGCCGCGGTGATCGGCGCGCTCCTTCCACTCGTTGATCCATGAGAACCGGTGCATCCGCCGTTCGGTCGGCTGGCGGATCGAGGTCGCGATGGTGGTGGATTGAAGCCGGTCGAGCGCAGCCTTCAGCCGGTCGTAATCGCGCAGCGAGACACCGCGTCCGATGAAGTTCAGAATTTCATAGGGCGTGGTCGCCATGAGGCGTGACGGGCGCAGGCCGACGTCACGGGCCTCGACGATTTGCGAGGCCGCCCAGATCAGGACGTCCGCGTCCCAGATCGTCGCCATGCCATGTTCGGGCACGGCCTCGACGCGGATTTTTACCGACCCCGCCTTGAAGTCGATCGGCGCCAGGCGCTTCGACTTGGCCAGCGAAAAGAACGGATATGCCATGAGGTCCTGCGCATCGCGGGGCGCGAGATCGCCGGGCAGCGCCCGGAACAGATCGAGCTGCGCGCGCTCGTCGCGATGGTGGTGGTGGGACGACATGGCCGGTCGTCTCAGCGCGGGAAGCGGCCGCCGACGGCGGCGGGCGACGTGGTTTGACGCTTGGCCGGCAGGACGGTGCCGCCGCGTGGATCGGAGGTCGAAGTGACGAGACCGCGATCCGCCCAGGCCTGAAGGTCGTCGATCGAATAGACGACGCGCCCGCCGAGCTTGCGATAGGTCGGCCCGGTCCCGTAGGTCCGATGCTTTTCGAGGGTACGCTCGGAAAGGCCGAGGAAGCGGGCGGCTTCCTGCGTTCTCAGGTAGCGTGGCGGTAGATTGGCAGCTTTTTCGGCCATGATCGAACCTCCGTGGTCTCGTGGGCGGCCGCTGCGAATGAGCGGCGGGTTACGAGCACGGTGGCGCGAAGACGGCGCCTTGGACGATGTCGAAGTAAGAATGCCAAAATCGACACTTGAGCGGAGATCAATGATTCCGGCGCGGGCGGCGGAGCAGTGAGCGATAGCCGCCACTGACGAGCTTCATGCCGTCACGAGCGAGACGGATGGTGGTTTCACGGATTGCGCTGCCGACCCAGCTCGCGGCATCGTTCTCATGTTGGGGGAAGAGATGCTCGGCAACAGCGCGATAGGTGGCGCCGCTCTCGCGGCCGTCGACAACGCGGAGCATCTGGCGTGTGCGCTGTCGTCTCTGGGGCGTCATGCGCGGATCGGGTGGGGCACGCTTGCCGGTCATCGCGTGCCAGAGGCGCTCGACGGCCTTCAATCGATCTGGCGTCATGTCATCGAACATGACGAAGCCGCCGAGAGGACGGGCTTCATCGATGTTGGCGAGCACAACATCGTAGGGTTCGCCCCGCAAAGCGAGCCGGATCAGAGCGGCATCATGCTCGATGATGGCGTGAGCGCGCAGGTCGTCAACGTGGACGCTGAGATCACCCGCAGGGCTTGGCCCTGCCGTGAGCGGAAGCGTTGCCGGATCGGTTTGCGGGGTCCAGAAGATCGGTTGGATGAGCGCCGAGTTGCGGGGATCTGCGACGAAATCGTAACCCCCATTGTTCGGCGAAATCCCGGGCGACGTCCTCGGTCAGCCGTCCGGTGGCCAGCAGTTCCTGATAGGATTTTCTGTATTCGGGATTACGACGCAGGAACTCCCAGGCAAGATCGCCGGGCGTCAGCTTGTCGATATAGTCGTAGGCGGCTTCAGACCGCCAGCTTTCGTCTTCGGACATCCTCCACCGCCTCCGCGTGATGTTTTGCAACGCGAGTTATGCAGAGGATACGATTCCCGGTTGAACGGTGCGTGGGAAGAACGAAGTGGCCGCAACGTGATGCGGTTTGTGCATCACCTCAGTGCAGGCGTCCCTGGAGAAGCTCGCAAAAGCCGCTAGTGGTCATCCATTTCGCACGCTCGAGATGGGCGGTGTAGACCCGCAGGGACCGTTCCGGCTCGACCTTGGCATCGAGCCCGAAAAGAACCTCCACCACTTCGCGCCAATCGGCCTTTTGCGCGTCTGCGTCGAGAAGCCGGACGTAGAGCTTGAGATGCGCCTCGTCATAGGCAGTGAGCGCTGCTCCTGCCGGTGGCTGGTCGAGAAAATCGTCTTTGGTCACAACATCCCCCGGTGGCGAGATGTAACCGTTCCGGAGGAGATTGTTAACGATGATTGCACCGAAACTTTGCTGCAAAACTCGGGCACAGGACGACGGTGCAACGCCGCGATCTGTTGAGCGTCAGGTCTCGCCTTTTCCATGAACCAGCATCACTCCCACGCCTTGGTCGGAGTTCAGGAGCACGATCCCGCCACGTTCAAATGCCCGCCTGACTTCATCGCGCGTACTTTCGAACACGTCGAGGCCGCTCTCGGACTCGAGGCGCTTGAGCGCGGTCAGGGATACACGGGCCTTGTCAGCGAGCGTCTCCTGTGTCCAACCCAGCAACGCGCGCGCGGCCCGAGATTGTCGGGCGGTGATCATGCATGATCACCTCCCACACGGACCTACGTGCACGCCAAAACTACGACTATAATAGTCGCTCTTTGCGGTATCTTCTAGCCGGAAATGTCTCTTTCAGCTCTCTTGGATCAATCACGGCCGCAAATGATTCGGTCGCCGCAGCCGAAGGCCCGCCCGGACTGTCCGGGCGGGGCGGCGCGCTGGCTCACTCGCCGTTGCGGCGGCCGTTGGGGCGGGACCAGATGAGGCTGAAGGCTTCGCCTTCCTCGTCGTCGAAGAGGTTGGCGTAGATCGGGGCGTTGAAGCTGGGGTCGTCGAGCTTCAGGCCCAGATAGGCGCGGCCCTCGTTGGACGTCTTGGACCAGGCGGCGCCAATCTCGGCGCGGCCGACGAAGACGCGGTGGCTGGGGGCGTTCTCGCCGGTGGCGCGGGCATCGGGGACGATGCGGACATTCTTGGTTTGGAGGCTGAGAGTGACGATTTCGCCGGTGAACTCGTTGTTGCCGGTCTTCTTGAAGGTGCCGATGGTCGCCATGGTAGTTCTCCTTGAACTCTGTTCCGAGCCCGCACCATTGCGGCCTCGATGGCGATCGACAGGCCGGAGGCGATTGACGGCGCACCCCGCAGGGGCCTGACAGCAAAGGAGGGGCTTTCTTGTCCCGCGAGGAATGACGGCGCAGCCGGCAGGGGAAGAAAGTTTCGACGCCGCTGTTGCGGCATAGGCGATCGAGGCGCAGCCGACCTTCGGCCAGATCAGTCCATTGAAGAGGCCGTTTTGGAGCGGTCGACCTGACAGAGACGCATTACAGGAGAACGTGGCGCCCATCTTCGACCGACATGACCGTGGTCACATCGAGCGATCGCGATGTCACCCGGCAATGTCAAACCAAATGTTCGCCGGCTTCCGCACGGGCGCGCGAGATCGCACGCTATCGCCACTCGCAACGCTGGCAGTGCTGTCACCGCGCCGCATCCAGTACCGCTTTTCGAGAGGATGGCACGCCGGTCTGGGCTAGCCGTGGACCCCAGCTTCAACGCCATGCAAGCGCACCCTACAGACGAGGAGTGCGAGCGAGAGGTAAGCATCAGCTCCTGTCCTGCAGCCGCGGGTGATGATATCAGGCGCGCGCGCTGTTTTGCCCGGTCGGCCCGGGCGCGGCCATCGCTGTCACCCGGATCAGCGCCGTGATGCCAACGGCGATTGCGCCGATGACGGAGAAGAGGATCTGCCAGGTGTCGGAGGGCATGGTGTGTTTCACGATGCCATGCGTCGCGTGATAACCCGCGAGCGCCGCCGGTGCGACGAACGCTAGGGCGATTGCGAGGCGTATCCAGAGCGGACGGATGAAGGCGAGCAAGAATTGCCCGAGGCCGAGCGTCAGTGCGGCGGCGGCGAGGCCGACGACGATCGCGCCGAGCCAGCCGGCGCCGGTCTGATAGGCCCATGTCCCGGCGCTGACGCCCGCGAAGAACGGCAGCGCGAAGACAGCCAGCGTGAACAAAAGCCAGCAGAGGCCGCCGATCGCGGCGATGCTGGCGAGGATACCGATGAAGATCATAGCGGTGGTCTCCGTGAGATAAAGGTCTGACGGCCGCGCCTCCACCACCACCACGGCGCGATCTGAGGTATAGCGAAAGATGTCCGTCGGCGGGAGCGGAAATCGGTTTGATTTCCGCATCCTCGACTGGCGATCGCCCCGATCAGGGGGCAAAGGGATCGATCTCCGCTACGACCTCGGCGTCGCCGTCGAACTCGGTGATGGGCGTGACTGAATGAGTGCCGTCGCCGGCCTTGAAGATGACGATCGCGACCATGAGGGTGGTGGCGAGGCTGAAGGCGTAGGCGTGTGCGTCGTTGAGGGACATCGTACCGGCTCCTGTCTTGGAGGCGGGAGACCATCCCCCGCGTGACAGGCGCCCGATGTGTCCGGCCGGGGGCCGCAATCACCGCGTCGGCGAAGCAGAGCGGCGGCATGCTCGCATAGCCGACCCTTTACGGGTTGATGGCGTCAGGCCTTCGGCTGGACCAAGGATTAGCGAATGGATGCGGGGGTGGTTTTCCGTCGGTGAGAGGAGCCACCACAAGATTGGACTTCGATGCATCTGCCGGGTCCGCGAAGCGTCCAACCGCTCGTGATGCCGTCGACATCACCCGCTATGATGCGGCACGAATAACTGCCTGCGAGGTCGCTGCATGACGAAGATCCCGAAGAAGAGCGATTTTCCCGTTGGTCAGGTGCGCCGCTATCTGGAGCCAGGCCCGATCGTGCTGGTGTCCTCGAAGTGGGAGGGCAAGACCAACATCATGACGCTCGGCTGGCAGACGATCTTGGAATTCTCGCCGTCACTCGTCGGCCTGATGATCTCGGGCGGCAATCATAGCTTCGAGATGATCCGCAACAGCCGCGAGTGCGTCATCAACCTGCCGACGACGGCGCTGACCAACACGGTGGTGGGGATCGGCAACACGTCCGGGCGCGAGATCGACAAGTTCGCCCATTTCGGGCTGACGGCCGTAGACGCCGCCGAGGTCGGCGCGCCGCTGATCGGCGAGTGCCATGCGAGCTTCGAATGCCGGCTGCACGACGATGCGTTGGTGGAGAAGTACAATTTCTTCATTTTCGAGGTGGTGAAGGCGCACGTCGCCTCGTCGCCGAAGCATCCCGAGACGCTGCATTATACCGGCGATGGCGTGTTCATGGTGTCCGGCAAGATCATCAGCCGGCGCTCCCAATTCCGGCCCGAGATGCTGGGATAGTGGGCGGCGCTTACGCGCCACCCGTGCCGAACTTCCAGACCGGGATGCCGAGCTTCTTCGCCTTGTCGGCGAGGTTGTCCTGAATGCCAGTGCCCGGGAAGTGCATGACCCCGATGGGCAGCACGTCGAGCATCTGATCGTTGCGCTTGAATGGTGCGGCCTTGGCGTGTTTCGTCCAGTCCGGAGCAAATCCGACCTGCGGCACCTTGCGATGGTCGGCCCAGCGGGAGGCGATCTTCTCGGCGCCCTTCGGTGATTTGCCGTGGATCAGCACCATGTCGGGATGCTTGGCGTGAACCTGATCGAGCTTGGCCCAGATCAGCGTGTGATCGTTGAAGTCGAGCCCGCCGGTGACGGCGATCTTCGGACCGGCCGGCAGCAGCACCTCGTTATCGGCCCGCCTCTTCGCGGCGAGGAAGTCGCGGCTGTCGATCATCGCCGAGGTCAGATTGCGATGGTTGACCATCGATCCGCTGCGGGGGCGCCAGGGTGAGCCGGTGTGCCGTTCGAAATGTTCGGCGGCCTGGTCGCGCATCAGCTCGAAGGCGTTGCGGCGCTCGATCATCGTCTGGCCTTCGGCCGTCAGGCGTTCCAGCTCGACCGCCTTCACCTCGGAGCCATCCTGTTCGCGTTGCCCGCGGCGCTGAGCCTGCTCATTGTCGTCCAGCTCGCGTTCGATCCGGTCGGTGGCGCGGTGGAAGACGTTGACGGTCGACCAGAGGAGATCGTCGAGGTCGGGCTCGAGGCGGGTGTCTTCCAGGGTGACGATCAGGGCGTCGAAGATATCGGCGATGGCGCCGGCAACGTGGTTGCCTTCGGGCAGTGGCCTTCCGTCGGGTTCGTCCGCAAAGGGACGGTAGCCATAAAGCTGAAGTTCGGAGAGGACGTGGTCGGTGGGGGACGATGCGTGATGCGGCTCGTAGCTGTCGTCGTGCTCGCTCATCGGGATGCTCCTTCGTCGATGTGACCGCGACCCTCGCGGCCTTCTGGCGACGAAAGCCGGCAGGCGGAGCGGAACTGCACCCGGAGCGAAGCGAGAGGGCCGGAGCGCAGCGGAGGACGGCGAAGCCCGGCTATTTTGTTTCGCGATGGAAAGGCCCGACGGGCCGCCGGAAAATAGCCGGGCGCCGACGTTGTTGGTCCGGGCCGTTTGCTGGCCGATCGCCCTCTCGAAGGCCGGGTTGCGGTTCTCCCTGACCACTGGAAAGCATCCAAGCGAGCGCCAAGCGACGGCGTTGCCGTCACCAGCATTTCCTACCGGCTATGCCGTCAGTGCCATGAAGCGCGCGACGTCCTGCGGTGCGATCTGCACCCGCGCCGCTGCCCGCAGACTTTCCACTCCCAGGCTGCTGAGATCCTCGTTGAAGTCGCCCAGAACAGGAGACACGACGATCGCCTCGATCCCGGCCGCGTTCGCCCGTTCGATCAGCGTCGCCATCGCACCGTCCCCGGCCGGATCATTGTCACGCGCTATGTAGAGACGGCGCAGTGTCTCGGGGAATTCGATGGCGGAGAGGTGTGCTGCCGAGAGGGCCGCCGCCATGGCCATATCGGGCAAGACGCATCGCAGCGACAGCACCGTCTCGATGCCTTCGCCGACCGTCATCACGTCGCCCGGTACATCAAAGCGGACCGCGTGCCCGAGCAGATCGCCCATCGCCCGTCGCGGCGTCTCGATTGGCGCCTTGTCCGAGCCGTCCGGAGCAAGCCAGGTGCGGTGTGCGCCGGTGATCCGGCCAGCCAGATCGGTGACGGAGGCGATCATCGCCGGCCAGGTCTCGGTCGGGGAATGCTCGTCGGGCCGATAATAGCAACGGGGGTGGAAGCGCAGTGATCCGGTTCCGTGCAGAGCCGTAATCGCACGTTCCCGTAAATACGCTTCCACGACAGTGCCCAAAATCGGCTGCGACATGCCGACTAGGCGCCGTGCGGCTTCGGGTGATCCGGTTGGCGCCGGTGACTTGCGCTCGCCAGCATGTGGACGGTCGGGTTCGGGATGCGGCATCGACAGGAAGGTGCGTGCCTCGTCGGCGACGTCCTTGAAGTCGACCAGGCCACAGCTTTCGCGAATGACGTCGAGAAGGTCGCCATGTTCGCCGGTGGCGGCATCGGTCCATTTGCCGGCGGCGCCCTTGCCGGTGTCGCCGCCTTTCAGCCTTACGAACATCGAGCGGCCCGGCGTGTTGCGAACGTCGCCGACCAGCCAATAGCGGCCCTCGCGGTGGCCGGCGGGGAGATAATGACGGCAGACCGCCTCGGCCTGTCGGCCGAGACGCTGCGCCAGTTCGGAAGCATCATGACGGGCCATCATGCTGCCTCCCGCTCGCCGATGCGCTCGACGGGAAAGCGCTCCAGCACCTTGGCGAGGATCGAAGGGCCGGAAGCATCGGTCGGCACGAAGAAGCGCAGCTTCCACGAGATGATCTCGCTGAACAGGCCATAAGCCCGCAGACGATCGCGCATCGCGTCGGTGAAGCCGGAGAGTTCGATACGGTTGGCGCCCATGACGCGGACGCGGCGAAGCTGCATCCCCTCGGTGATGTCAAGGATAGTGCGGCCGTCGATCAACGCCGTGAAGGCGTCGTCCGGGGACAACGTGCTCGGCCCCGTCGCCAATGCGCCCGCGACCCAGGCTGGCGAGACGCGGCGGCCGATGATGCGCTCGCCCGCATCGGTCTGGAGCCGATAGACCCGCGTCGACTCGTTCGGCAACCGCTTCCAGATCGGCAGGAGAAGCCCGGCGACGATGTGGATGGTGCTGTCGGCGAATTCCGGCACCTCGGCAATCTCGGTGGTCCAGGCCTCTGCGAAACTGCTTCGATCCGCTTCTTCCCAATGGCTCTCGTCCATCGAGCGGAAGGTGGCGTGGTGCTGTTCCATCGGGCGGATCAACGCGACGCGACGCTCGATCTCTCCGTCATCGAGCATGATGGACGATGCCGTAACCTGCACGGCGGCTCGGCCGGAGCGGCCGTTGACCAGCAGCTTCGCGCGAGGATCGGCGCGAAGATCGAACGCCCCGGCGAGCGACGTCGGTCGGTTGCGTTCGCGCCGGGTGATCGTGAGCAATTGCGTCTCGGCGCTGGTGCCCGGATGGACATGGATGGTCGTCCGGTCGGTGACAATGAAGCTCTCGGCCTGAAGCGTCTCCAGCCCGAGGTCATAGACGCCGCTGGCGATGGCGCCCTCGATCTTGGCATTGAGGAGCTGCTCGAACGCCGTGAACAGGATGCCCTGCAGGTCGATGGTCAGCGCCAGCAGGCGATTGAGGAACGTGGTGATCGGCGGCAACTCATCCTTGATGCCGTTGTCGTCCATCAGCTTCAGGCCCGTAGCGTCTTCGAATATCTGGAGCGAGCAACCCTCGACCTTGCCGCGGACTAATAGGAGATAGAGCTGGCGCAGCGCGTCGCGCGCATAGTGCGATTCCAGATTGTCCTCGGGCCGGAACATGCCCTGACCGCCGGTCTGGCGCTGGCCGCGCGTGATCGCGCCCAGCGTGTCGAGCCGGCGAGCGATGGTCGAGAGGAAGCGCTTCTCGGCCTTCACATCGGTGGCGATCGGCCTGAACAGCGGCGGCTGCGCCTGGTTGGTGCGATTGGTGCGACCGAGTCCCTGGATGGCGGCGTCCGCTTTCCAGCCGGGTTCGAGGAGATAATGGACGCGCAGCCGCTGGTTCCGCGCCGACAGGTCTGCGTGATAGCTGCGGCCCGTGCCGCCAGCGTCGGAGAAGATCAGGATGCGCTTCAAACCGTCCATGAACGCGGAGGTTTCCGCCAGATTGGCGGAGGCAGCACGGTTCTCGACGGCGAGACGTTCACCCCTGCGGACGATGCGACGGGACCGGCCGGTGACTTCCGCGACGATATCCGTGCCGAAGCGCTGGACGATCTGGTCGAGCGCGCCCGGGACCGGCGGCAAGCTGGCGAGCGTCTCGATCAGGCTATCACGGCGCGCGACGGCTTCGCGGCTCTCGACGGGCTGGCCATCGCGATAGACCGGGCGCGACGACAGATTGCCCTCGCTGTCGGTGAAGGGCTCGTAGAGCTGCACCGGGAAGGAATGGGCGAGGTAATCGAGGACATATTCCCTCGGCGTGATGTCGACGCGGACGTCGTTCCATTCCTCGGTCGGGATCTCGGCCAGGCGGCGTTGCATCAGCGCCTCGCCGGTGGAGACGATCTGGATGACGGCGGCGTGGCCATCGGCCAGGTCCTGATCGATCGAGCGGATTAGCGTCGGCGTCTTCATGCTGGTTAGCAGGTGACCGAAGAAGCGCTGCTTGGCGCTCTCGAAGGCTGAGCGGGCGGCGGACTTCGCCTGACGGTTCAGCGTGCCCCCAGAACCATCAGGGCCGCCCGTGATGTTGGCGGCCTGCATCGCGGCGTCGAGATTGTTGTGGATGATCGCGAACGCCCCGGCATAGGCATCGTAGATGCGCGTCTGCTCGGGGGTGAGCTGGTGCTCGACCAGTTCGTATTCGACGCCGTCGTAGGAGAGCGAGCGAGAGGTGTAGAGGCCCAGTGAGCGCAGATCGCGGGCGAGCACCTCCATCGCCGCAACACCGCCGTCCTCGATCGCTTCCACGAATTCGGCCCGCGTGGAGAAGGGGAAATCCTCGCCGCCCCACAGGCCGAGCCGCTGCGCATAGGCGAGATTGTGGACGGTGGTGGCGCCGGTCGCCGAAACATAGACGACACGCGCATTCGGCAAGGCATGCTGAAGGCGCAGGCCCGCGCGGCCCTGCTGCGAGGCCGAGACGTCGCCGCGTTCGCCCTTGCCGCCAGCGGCGTTCTGCATGGCGTGGCTTTCGTCGAAAATGATCACTCCATCGAAGTCGGAGCCCAACCATTCGACGATCTGCTTGACGCGGGAAAGCTTCTCCCCACGGTCGTCGGACCGTAGCGTGGCATAGGTGGTGAATAGGACGCCTTGGCCGAGCGTGATCGGCTTGCCCTGCGGGAAGCGCGACAGCGGCGTCACCAGGAGGCGTTCCATGCCGAGCGCCGACCAGTCGCGCTGCGCGTCCTCCAGCAGCTTGTCGGATTTGGAAATCCAGACCGCCTTGCGGCGTCCACGCATCCAGTTGTCGAGGATGATGCCGGCCGACTGGCGGCCTTTCCCGGCGCCGGTGCCGTCGCCCAGCATGAAGCCGCGGCGGAAGCGGACGGCGTTCTGGGAATCATCCGGCGCGGCCGAAACGAGATCGAAGGTTTCGTCAACGGTCCAGGCCCCGGCGAGGAATTCGCCATGGGCCTCGCCGGCGTAAATGACGGTTTCGAGCTGGGCGTCAGACAGAATGCCGTCGGTGACGATGCCGGCGGGGAGCGTCGGCCGATAGCTCGGCTTCGGCGGCGCGACCGAGGCCATCGCCGCCGACTGCACCAGCTTGGTCGGGTGCGGCAACGCGCCGGGAATACGGATCGCCTGAAGCCCGTACTCCTCATAGATGGCGTCGGTCAGCCGGCCACCCTCGGGCGGCGTCCAGTCGACGGTCTCATAGGTGAGTTCGACGCCTTCTGGTTCGGCGATCGCACGGGCTGACGATGACGACGTGGCGCGAGCGAGATAGCCGCGCACGGTGCGAGGCGCCGGTGCGGCAGATATCCTCTGCGGCAGCGTGACCGGCAGGCGCGGCGGGACCTGGGTTTCGATCCATCCGAGCAGCGTGGCGACGTCGGGCGCGACTCCGGCCGATGGCGGAAATACAGTGCGATCGTCGGCGGGCACCTTGTCGATGACGGTCAGCCGGGTCTCGATGGTCGTGCCATGTTTCGCGTAGACCGAGCCGTCGATCGCTGCCGTGAACACGACACGCCCGCGCTCCTGCAGCCGGGCGAACGCGTCGCGCCAGGCGGGTAGTTCCGGGGCGAAGCTGGCGCCCGTGATCGTCACCAGCCGTCCACCATCGGCAAGACGCGCGAGCGCCGAGGCGACGTGGCGATACGCGGCATCGGCCACTCGGCCGGAGACATTCGCCATTACCGAGAATGGCGGGTTCATCAGCACGACGCTCGGCACGGCGATCGCATTGAGGTGATCGTCGATCTGGGCGGCATCGAACCGCGTGACAGCGATGGCCGGAAAGAGGGAGGACAGAAGGTCCGCGCGCGTGTCGGCCAGTTCGTTGAGCATCAGCGTGGCGCCGACGGTTTCGGCGAGGACGGCGAGCAGCCCGGTCCCGGCCGAGGGCTCCAGCACACGGTCGGCAGGAGTGATCGCGGCGGCCGCGAGCGCCGCGAGGCCGAGCGGCACTGGCGTCGAGAACTGCTGGAAGGCCTGGGTCTCTTCAGAGCGGCGCGTATGCGTCGGCATCAGGCTGGCGATCTTGGCCAGCATGGGCAGGCTTGCAGCCGGAGAGCCGGACTTGTGGAAAACCGCCTTTCCGTATTTGTGCACAAACAGCACCGTCGCCGCTTCGCAGGCCTCGTATGCTGTCTTCCAGTCCCACGCGCCGGACGTATCGGAAGCGCCGAATGCTACCTCCATCGCATGGCGCAAAGTTGCGGCATCCACGGGCTGGCCGCGTTCGAGCTGGGGGAGAAGGCTGTGGGCTGCGGTGAGGATGGCGGCGGGCGCAGGGCTCGCGGCAAGCGGAAACGGCGCAGCCGGAACGGCCGCGGACGCGGAAACGATAGTCATGGAGGTCACCTCGGGAGAGCGGGAAACGGAGGAGCCAGCAGGCGCTCTCTCTCGACCGCACCGGCTCGAATCCGTCCCGGCGACCTCTCACTCTGGCGCTTGTGCGCCTGAAACACACTCGGGATTACTTGGTCAAAATGTCGGCGGTGTTGTGTGGCAACGTATTCTCCGAGAATACCTTTGCGCCGAGTTCGAGGAGGCTGAACATCTCAATGAAGATATCTCTCGTTGCGATAGCCGGAATCCTGGCGATGGTCTTGTCTGCGTGCGGTGCTTCCGACGGTGGGCAGCAAGGCAGCGAGCCACCGCTGACCGAGCTGGCCAAGCCAAATATCGTGATGGAGGCTGATCCGGTTCCGCCCTTTACCTATTGGGCGCCGGAAGGCGCGACGATACGAAACCATCCCCGGCAAGCAGGCATATGGATTGCGCAGAGGGCCGGCCAGCCGGATCAGTACTATTTCGGTGATCAATGCGGCGCGTCGGGATATCAGCAGTTCGTGGGGCGTGCGCTGGCAGAAATGCCGGGCGCGCCAACAGGAGCCGTTTGGCGAACGCACTGTTCGGCCTGCGCAGTTACGCAGGATCTGGCGATGGCTCGCTTAAACATCAGCTTTGACGAAAAAACCCAAACTATCGATCGCATTGCTTGTGGGTGATCCCCATCGGCGTGACGCACGCTGGATGCCATCGTTTTTCCAAAAGATGGGGAACAATGCTGGATCGGACCGCTGACAGCACTTGTCACGCGCGTGATCCGGGATGCTCATGATGCGCCTCCCGCAGCGAGGCGGTCGGCGAGCCACCGGCCGCTGCTCATCCATTCGATGGACTGCCCCGTCGTCAGGTCGAGGACATGGGCGCCACCGGTGAAGCCGTCCACGCGCGGCTCGGAGGCGACGCCCGCCCATTGGAAGCCCCAGCGTCCGGCGAGGCCAAAGGTCTCGGCGCACCGCGTCACGAAGGTGATGAGGAGCTGTGGGTCAGCTGTGCCCGGATCGCGCATCCAGAGGCGCGTTGGGCCATGTTCCGGCTCGATCGACAGCAGGAACGGTTCGGCCGGAGGGTCTTCTGCCGCGTTCTGCGCCATCAGCTCGTTGTAGATGTCGAGCGCGCGCGTGGCGTTCTCGACGGTGCCCACGTCCAGCAGGCACGAGAAGCGTGTGAAATAGTCCGCCATGGCGGTTTCCTGAAACGAAAAGAGCCTGGCGCAGGGCCGGGCTCGAGGTGGATGATGGGGGTGCGGGTGCGGTTCAGTAGCCGAACTGCCAGGACGGCCACGGCTGACCGTCGTCGGAGGCGCGGACCGCGTCGTTGAGGTAGGTGTTGTCGCCCTCGACTACGGTGGGATCGCGCACGGGCGTTTCGTCGATCACGGTCACTTGGGCGACGAGGCCGTCTTCGACCTCGACGTGAACCGGGACGAGATACTGGAAGACGACGCGGCGCGGCGCGTCGGTGCCGGATATGTCCATCTGAAGGCTCCTTGGGAACGGTAGCGGGGAACGATCGGCGTCGCTCCCCGCCAAGGGGCCTATTCGGCGGCGATCAGGTCGGACGCATCCTCGTCGGCTTCGATCACCTCGTCATCGTCACCGGCAAGGAAGTCCGGCAGCGCCTCGACATAACCGGCGTCGTCGCCCTCAGGCTGATCGGCAACATGAGCGAGGCGCAGCGGTTCGGGCAGCCAGCCACTGTCGGCCAGGAGCCGTTCGGCTTCCTTGGCCATATCGCCCTTCTTCAGATGGTCGATGAGTTGGGCGGTCTGTTCGCCCTTCGCCTCGCGGACCGCTTCGAGGATGCGCGGCTTGGTTACGCGATTGAGGTAGTTGCCGAAGGTCGGACGCCAGCCGGCCTCCACCATGTCCAGCCCGGTCGCGCGCGTCAGGCGGTCGGCCTGGGCGAGCCGCATGTCGAGCGTATGCTGCGACACGCCGCTGGAGCTGTGCGGATTTGGCCGCTCGAAGAGCGCATTCACGCCGTAGCTGACGCAGTGCGCCAGCAGTGCCATCCGGCTGGCATCGTCGAGGCCGGCGAGCCAGTCCCAAAGCGCATCGTCGTCGTTCGGGATGTCGGCGGCCCAGGCGTCGTGCCGTTCCTGCACCGCCCGTGCTGATGGGCTGTCGGCCAGACCCTCGTCCTGCGCGGGGAAGTAGATGTGCTTCACGCCCGCTTCCATGGCGCCGTTATACATGCGGGTCATGAACCGGTCCGAGACGAACTTGTGCAGCAGCGCCGTCATGGCGACGTGCGGGTTGTTCGCGACGGCGTCGCGCAGCGCAAGCGTCCGGTAGGCGGTCAGCTCGATGACGAGACGTTCGGGCAGCGGCTTGATGCTGTCGTCCTCCTCGTCATCTTCCGGCTCGGTAGGCTGGCCCCCGATGGTGATGACGGCGCGCTGCACGGTCTGGCTGGCGGGTCCGCCCGATACATTGTCGACCTCCAGCCCGCTGTCACCGTCTCCATCGACCGGGATGACCGGAACGTCCTCGGGACGGACATAGCCACGATCGGCCGTGAGCGAGCCGTTGGCGTCGATGCTGACGAACACGCCGGCAATGGCGATATCGGCCGGCTCGTAGTGAACCGGGCGATCCTCGAAGCTCGCGAGCGCGGTCTCGATTTCGCCCAGACGCTGGTCAACCTCGTCCGGCAGCTCGTCGGCGTCCTGATATTCGGCTTCGAGCCTGGCCATCTCGGCGTTCAGCGCGTCGATGGTCGCCTGCTCATCAGCCGTGATATCCAGCGACGCGCCGGTGATCTCCTGCAGGCCGCGTGCGGCGTCATAAGGGAAGCTGACGGCCACCTCGATCCACTTCCAGCCCTCGGTCGCGATCGTCTCGGCTTCGGCCTTCAGCTTCTCGCCCACAAGGCGGTCGAGGAGGCCCACATCCTGAAGCCATCCACCGTCGTCGGACTGGAACAGGTCGCGCATGACGATGCCGCCCGCCGCCTCATAAGCCTCGATGCCGACGAAGACGGCGCGCTTGTCGGAGGCGCGCACCGTCGTCTCGGTCAGCATGCGCCGGATCTGATAGGGCTCCTTGGACCAGGCATCCTTGATCGCGTCCCAGACCTGCTGCTGGCGCGCATGGTCTTCGGAGACCGTGAACGCCATGAGTTGCTCCAGCGTCATGCCGTCCTCGGCATAGACGTCGAGGAGCGCCTCAGAGACCGATGCGAGCCGCAGTCGCTGTTTCACGACATTGACCGGCACGAAGAACGCCGCGGCGATTTCCTCCTCGGTCATGTGTTTGGCGCGCATGTCCTGGAAGGCGCGGTACTGATCGAGGGGATGAAGCGGGGCACGCTCGATATTCTCCGCGAGAGAGACCTCCTCGGCGAGGATCTCGCTGTCGCGGTCACGCACGATGCAGGGCACCGGCGCGATCTTGGCGAGGCGCTTCTGCTTGACCAGCAGTTCGAGAGCGCGGAAGCGCCGGCCACCGGCTGGGACCTCGAACATGCCGGTCTCGACGCCATCGGCATCGACGACGGGCTGAACGCTGAGGCTCTGGATCAGGCCGCGACGGGCGATCGAGGCGGCCAGGTCCTCGATCGAGACGCCGGCTTTCACGCGCCGGACGTTGGACTGGGACAGGACCAGCTTGTTGAAGGGGATGTCGCGCGAGGACGACAGGGTGATCTTCTGAACGGCAGTAGCCATCGGGGTAGTCTCCGCGACGGGCGCCGAGAGACTCTCTCTCAACCCTAAACCCGTCACGAAGCGAAGCGCCGCCCTCTTCCTCTAAAGGGGGCAGCGCCACGGACTGGAACCGGGGACACGCGGAAGCGCAAAGCCGGAGACACGGAAATCCGCATCTCCGGCTTTGCGGATGTCAGGCGGCTCGATCGAGCAGCTTCTTCGCCTTGGTCTCCATGTCGAGACGGGCATCCTGGTGGGGCTTGTCGCGCGCGACGGCGGTGATGCCCTGGACGAAATCGAAGATGCTCTCGGGCGGGCGACCTTCCTCGGCCAGCACCGTGTCGATGATCTTGCCGGTCTCGGCCTTCGAGAAGCCGCGGCGGCGCAGGAAATCGGTACGATCCTCATCGGTGCGCGCCACGATCCGCTCGCGGGCTGCCTTGATGCCGTTGACGAAAGGCAGGGCTGAGGAATTGGCGAAGTTCGCCAGCGCCGGCGCCGCCTCATGGGCGAAGCGGTTGGCGGCATATTTGGAGTGGCGGATGGTGATTTCCTCGAAATCCTCCACGCCCCAGAGATTCCGGTTCTGGCAGACCGCGCGCAGATAGAAGCTCGCCATGCCGAGCGTCTTGGCGCCGACCTCGGAGTTCCAGCAGTAGAAGCCCCGGAAATAGAGATCCGGCGAGCCATCCGGCAGCCGGCCGGCCTCGATCGGGTTCAAATCATCGACCAGGAAGAGGAAGACGTCGCGATCCGAGGCATAGAGCGTCGTCGTGTCCTTGGTGATATCGACGCGCGGATTGTAGATCCCCGTCGACCAGTCGAGCACGCCGGGCACTTTCCAGCGCGTGTCGCCGGTGCCGTTGCCGGCAATGCGTTGCACGGCCTCGACCAGTTCGTGGTCGTAGATGCGGCCATAGTCCGGGCCGGTAACGGCGCGCAGTTCGACGCGGCCATTGTCGGTTTCGAGCGTTTTGATCTGCTCAGCCCGATTGGACGTCAGGCCATATTGCAGATTGATCGCGGCGAGCGGTGCGGGAAGCTGGCGCAGATAGGCTGCCGGCGCGCCGACCAGGCTGGCCAGTTGGCCGAAGCTCCAATGGGTCGGGGCGATAGGCGTATCCGTGCCGGGCAGGATCAACGCCAGGCGTTCCGCGTCGCTGCGGTTCGCCTCCACATGGATGAGTGCGCTCTCCACGACACGGGTCCGGCTGCGATCGGCGCGGTCCCGAACGGAGCGCGCTAGCTCGGACAACGACAAATATCGCTCGTCTGAGGGCCGGGAAAACCATTCGGATGAAACGCGACCGATCCGCTCGCCGCGGCCGACATCGACCTTGTAGCCGCCGCTCATGTCGCGACGCGCATCGAGAACTGAAACCTGGGTCATGGGACCAATCTCCATGACGGGCGCCGGAGACCTCTTCTCCAGCCCTCAACCCGTCACGGAAAATCCCTCCGCACTCTCACTCTCAGGGGGCGTTGCGGGGTCTCCCCGCAGAAGGGATCGGTCGAGACCGTGGGCTCGGGCCCAGAGGAAGGCTTTCCCCACCCGGTGCAAACATACTCCGGCCCTTTCCTCATTCTACGACGAATGATACAAATCCTCGGATATTAGGATCTATGTTCCGGGTTTCCGTATCGTGCCATCATCCATGTCCCAACGCCAAATCGCCCATACCGTGCTGACCGCTCGCGGAATTTCGCGCCTGGCAGAGCTGCGCGAGGCGGGCGTAACGGCTGCCACCATGAGCCGCATGGAACGCGACGGCGAGGTGCTTCGGCTGGCCCGGGGACTTTATCAGCTTTCCGATGCGCCCCTCGACGTTCACCACAGTCTTGCTGAGGTGGCTAAACGGGTTCCGAAGGGCGTGGTTTGCCTCGTTTCGGCCCTGTCGTTCCACGGGCTGACCGATCAACTGCCGAGGCAAGTTTGGCTCGCCGTGGGTCAGAAGGACTGGTCCCCGAAATCTGACGGCACGCCCATTCGGCTGGTGCGTTTCACAGATCGTCTGCTGGTCGAAGAGGTTGAGACCCACCCTGTCGAGGGGGTGCCCGTGAAGGTCTTCGGCATCACAAAGACGATCGCCGATTGCTTCCGGTATCGGAATAAGATTGGCCTGTCCGTGGCGATCGAAGGGCTTCAGGAGGCGCTGCGCCAGCGCAAGGCGACGCCGGGCGAGATCGCCAGGCAGGCTGAGCGAGGGGCGGTCGCCACGGTCATTCGGCCCTATCTCGAGGCGCTGACCGCCAATGGCTGAGATCAAGAATATGATTTTCCCCCAGATGCCGAAACGAAATGCCCACGCTGCCGGGGGCACGGCTGAAAATCTTGACCGAGGTAGTAATTAGCCATATATGACTAATTGAAAGATATATTACGCCAGATATGGATGATTGAGATGGGTTCCCCCAAGGCGAAACCAGCATTGGAACGGCTGGGCCACGATATCCGCAACGCGCGTCTGCGGCGTGGCATCGCCGTGGCGGATCTCGCTTTGCGTGCGGGAACCTCGCCGAGTTCCATCGCCCGCCTTGAACGAGGCGATCCCGGCGTTGCCATCGGAACTCTGGCCGACGTTCTTGTTGTGCTGGGACTTCTCGAGCGGCTTGCTGACCTGATCGATATCCGCAAGGACGATCTGGGGCTGGCACTGGCAGCGGAGCAAGCGCCACGGCGGGGCCGCTCCTTCGCGGCAAGGCTGAAAAAGCAGAAGGCTCAGACGGAGGAGACGCAGGATCGGCAGGACGTTGTGGATCCTGACGGGGCCTCCTTCTGATGGCCGATTTCGTCGCCCATGTCGCGCTTGGCGAAGGCCGGACAACGGTGGGCCAGTTGCGTTTCACCCATACCGGGCCACGGCAATTCTCGACTTTCGCTTACGGTGCCGAATGGATCGAAAACCAGCGCGCCTTCGCCATACAGCCCGATTTCCCTCTTGAGGCCGGCCCATTCCACACGTCGGGACAGCCCGGCAACATGCGCGATGCATTGGCCGGCGTTTTCGCCGATGCGGCTCCGGACAGTTGGGGACGCAGGCTGCTCGAACGCGCCTATGGCAATGGTCTCAACGAATTCGAGTATCTGACTCTTTCCGACGATACCTGCCGGCAGGGCGCGTTGCGCTTTCTGGATGACAAGGGCGAGGTCATTCGCGGCAAGGCAGCGGACGCCGTCCCGCGCCTGGTCGATCTCGAAACCATCACGGCGATCGCGCGCGCCTATGAGCAGGGCAAGGAAATCTCGCCCGAGGAAATGCAGGCGCTGGCCGGCGCCGGCGGCTCCGGCGGCGCTCGCCCCAAAGCCAATGTCAGGGACGGCGATGCGCTGTGGCTGGCGAAGTTCACCTCCGTCCACGATCAGCAGCCCATCGAGCGCGTCGAGGTCGCAACCCTGCGCCTGGCGGCGGCTTGCGGTATCCGCACGCCCGAGACACGGTTGGAGTTGGCCGACACGCCGTTCCCGGTAGCGCTGATCCAGCGGTTCGACCGGCGCGGGGCCGCACGGATTCCCTACATCTCCGCGCGCACCGCACTTGGCAAGACGGGGGCGGTGCTGGGTTCCTATACCGAGATCGTCGATTTCATGCGGGCTAATTCATCCGATCCTTCCGACGATTTCCGGGAACTCTACCGGCGTCTGATCTTCACGATCCTCGTGTCCAACAAGGACGATCACCTGAAAAACCACGGCTTCCTCTATGTGGGGGCGGGTCAGTGGCGTTTGTCGCCGGTATTCGACGTAAACCCGGCGCCGGACCGCAACCCTCATCTTGAGACGGCGATCCTTGAGGGCGGGGGCCATGATCGGTCGATCAACCTCGCATTGGAAGCCTGCGAGTTTTTCGAGATTCCCGAGGCCGAGGCACGGGGGATCATCCGAACAACGGCGCAGCGGGTTGCGGACGGATGGCGGGACGCCTTCAGGCAGGTTGGCGTCTCTGGCGCGCTGGCGCGCGACTATGAGGCTGCTTTCGTCGGCGATGAGATGGAAAAGGCGCGCGATCTTTAAGTCATATTTGACGAGTAAATGCGGATTATTTATCAAATATGAGTGGCTTTGAGGATCGACCCGCCTCATGAGCCGTGCTGCCCTGCTTCATGGTTTTCGGACGAACCCAAGAACCATGAAGCCGGGCACCGTCCTCGCGGCTTCAAAACCGCGCGCGTTGATATCGCCATGGTTCGATCAGGCGCCCATGACGGTCGGGTTTCTTCAGAACGATCTCCGCCGAAAGAACGTCATCGATCCTCGTGCGAGCTGCCTCATCTTTCAAGCCCAGCGCTTGCCGTTTTTCAAAGTCGTGCTCCCATAACATCGCCTCCTGGCATTCAAGGACGGCGGCCCTTTCGGCGAGGACTTTCGGATGCGTATGCAGCCAGCGTACAAAGGCCATAGCATCCGGTGTTCGCTGCCATAGGTCGCCACATTGATTCAGATAGTCCCGAGCCGTTTCCGGTTCGGCAAGGTTCGAGCGGTGCCAGATCGCAAGCGCCGGCGGCTCGGGGTTCCCTGACAACATCTCTGCGATATAGCCGTTCGCGACAAAACCATAACGCAGCCGGGTCGCGGCAGAGACGGGATCACCTGCTTTCAGGTGCATCAGGGCATGCTCATAATGATAAGGCGGGTAGTGTGCGGCTTCATCGGTGAAAATGCGCTCGGCCTTTGCCGTTTCACCGGCGCGAAGATATTCCGGGCCAATCAGGTAGCGGATGCCCTGATTGTCGTTGGGATTCCAGGCAAGCATCCTCTCCATCAGTCGCAGAGCGTCCTTGCGTTGGCCAAGCCGGAGCTGCGACAGGACGACGCCATGTGCCGCGCGCAGAAAGGGACGATTTTCCAGGAAGCCCCATTCGATCGAACCGGCGTAACCGGCGGGGATCGCACGCTCACCTGCTTCCAAACCCTGAAGGCAGGCTTGGAGTGCAAGCTTGGGTTTGCCTTCCTCCATGAGCGCATGGCCCAGATGGGCATGGCCATCGATGAAGTGGGGGTGACGATCGACGAGCGCCTTTAGCATCTTGAGGTACTTTGAAGGCGCGAGCGTCCCGCCGTCGCGCTGTTCAAGCGCATCATCTAGCTCTTCGACGATCCGATCATAGTCATCGCCATGACGGAAAACACCGCCGTCCTCGAAGATTTCAAGAGTGATCATAGAGTATCTTCCAGAATTGGAGGCTATGCTGAACGCGGTAGATTTACAGGAGAACTCAAAGTTGAGGCGGATCAACTGAAACCGGACGTTTCCGTAGCCATAGCGACCACCATTGTGGATCATCAGTATGAATGGCTAGCAGTAAAGTAGCGTGGTTCCTGATCTCGTCCAAGAGGTCGCCGTCGTTGGCGATCTCGCTAAGGATTTTCAAGACGTCAATTATAGACGGGATAATGGCGAACAGTCCGTAACCAGAACAGCCGCGTTCAAATCCCCGATCATCCACGAAATGCAGGAGCGCAACTACCTCTGCCTTCCCAAAGCTCATTACCTCGACCTGACGCGGGCTGCGGATAGACCATGGAACCTCGTCGCTAAAATATCCCTCGTCCGGATGGCCCATAATGCGGACAATTCCGCGATATACGGAAAAGGACGCATTGGAGCCACGTCGGCGAAATTCCCGAAAAATGGCCTCCCATGTCTCGGGTTCCCGACGAAAGCGTGCGAGAAGGACCCGCGTACCGAGGTCGTGGGTCCCAGAATCCGTGTCTACGGCCCAGGCCAAAGCTGTCTCAAGATTTATCCGCGGCGGTTCGCCGAGAAGCGTAGGTAGCAAGACCTTCTCAAACCCGTGTCCATCGAACCTATTCCAATCCTGCTTCGAAAAGGTCACAGTTGTGCCGGCAGTTCCGGAACTTTGCGAGCGGGCTTCCTCCCTCAAGTCCACCCACCAAGCGCACTCGACATCCGGGTCGTAGACAACGCCGAGCGTGGTGAACGGATGCCGCGCCCAGAAAGTGAGTTGCGCTCTGGTCGCCGAAAACTTACAGGTCTTAGCCTGGCAGAAGCTCCGACCGGCCTTAATCTGCAGCGCGATCTCCATCGGAGTGACTTCCTCGTCGTCCACGAGGAGGACGAAGGCGTCGTGACCATAATCACTGGCGCGGTCGATTTCTTTGAAGACGCAGTTTGCATCCTCCACCACGGTGCGAACGTGGGCTACGCCTTTGCGCTCGATAGCGTTTGTGCGCTTGCGAATGGGTAGCCTGCGTTGCTTTCCCGGCGCGCTAGCGCTTCTCACTCGACCTGTCTTCGATACCCGCTTCATCCGAGAAACCGATTGTTCTGATGCCATTCAAGCGCCCCCGCAGAGGGGCGGGCGTTAATCTGCTCAGGTTGAATAAGACGCTGACCATGAAGTTCATAGTAATGTCGACCGTTGTCGAAATCCTCCTTTAAGCGCCGCCCCACTTCAAACCGACCATCTGTTGTGGCCGTAACATATCCAAGGTCAAAAAGACGGTGTATGTCCGTGCGCAAAAGCATTCCATTGTTCAGCTCGTGGGATCCTCCCTCCGAGAAGGCTCGAATGTGGGCAGCATCGAGAATCGGTAAAGTCTTCTCGCCTGTCACGGCACACCTTCGTTCATAGCTGTCGGTCACCGCGATGCGGAATGTTCCCTGACCGAGGCGCGGTGCAATGAGCCGAGGAGGTCCGAAACGGACGATCTCGTCCGATGTTGAGAGCTGTCGCGCAGCAAGGCGAATCTGAATCGCGTCCCACAAACCTCGCCCCTCGGGTTCACCAGTATCGAATCCCTTGCCTACAACAATGCTGGGCGCCCAGGACTCCGGAACAGGGATCCAGTCCTCGCGCAGGAAAAAGAAGGGCTGCTCCAGAAGTCGGCAACCAATTTGGTGATCGGCTCGAGGATCGAAAGGCTCACGTCGGTAACGGGCGACGCGTTCGCGCATCTGCAGCAAGGAGGTCGCACCGTTTGACTCGCCAAAAGCCTCCCAAGCCAGCGATGTGGGCGCGAGCGAAGCGTGGGCAAATATTCCCCCACCAACAATGAAGTTGTTCGGGCTGTGCAGCTTGAACAGGAAGAGCTCACCGGAGCGAAGCGCGCGGAATTTAGTGCGTCCGCTCGGCTGCCAGAAATTAACTTCCTCGATTCCTGGCCGACGGGAGAGGTAATCATACCAGTCTTTATCGGTCATGCCGACGAATAGCTTGACCATTACCGCTCGTCACCCCACGCCGCCCGCGTTCCTGTCGGACTCTCGATTTCGGCAAGAATGACTTTAGTGAGCCACTCCTGCATTGCCGCGACATCCCACACGTCGATCGTCATCGCCATCTATCTACCCGCGCTTCGCGAATGCGAGCACACGCGTGCAGAAGTGCGTCAGCTCTTGGTCGTTGATCGCCTCGGTTTCGTAGGCTGCATTTGTGTCGTGATGGAAGCGGTTGGCGTAGACGAGAATTGCCCGTAGTTCGTCAATATCGGCCTGAACCAAAAGCTCATTCTGCTGCCCGACCCGCTGCTGACAAATTCCGAGGTACGGTCCGAGCAACATTCCCGGTGGGAATGCCGCTGGATAAGCGACCCGCATGAAGGCTTCTAGGATATGGCGTAGCGCCGCCGCCACCCGGCGCTCTACTGCCGGATCGCCCGCGTTCAAATAGGCGGACACGAGCGCGTGCCGGCGATCATGTTCGGTGATGCAGTCCTGTTTGACGTCCCACGCGGCGAGAGTGGAGCCGGTCCCGTCACGTCGAATGAGGATCGCCTGACGGCCTACCGGATCTGCACCTTCCCAGAGCTGGCATAAGAATGGCTTGGAGTGTGAAAGCACTATCACTTGGCTCACCCGCGCGAGCAGCCTGCGCATCTCCTGGACGGTGGTCAGCGCGCGATGTTCGTCCAGGCTCGTCATGGGGTCGTCGATGACGACGATCTTGTGCGCGAGCTGCGGATCTTGGTCGAGCGAGGCGAAGAAGAAGGCGAGCGCGAGGGTGTTGCGGTCGCCGGCGCTAAGAGTGTTGCGGAACGCTGGACCGGCGTCCGAAGTGACCGCTATCGCGACATTGTTGATGACGACGTTGTAGCTGCAAGACGACCGGCCACGCGTGTTGACGGGACTTACGGAGCCTAGCCGGAACCCCGCATTGAAGCGCTGGAGATACGTGTTGATGGCTGCTTCGTAGGCGGGGAAGATGTTTTGACGATAGTTGTCGAGAGCCGTGCGCGCCTGCCTGCGCTGGCCCTCGGTAGCGGTCTTCGCTGCCTTTTCGGCGACATAGTCAGCACAGAACGCGTTGACCGGATCGCTGTGGCGGGTCTTGACGGCCTGCAGCCGCGTGAGGTCGGCGGTTAGCGCGGCGAGATTGGCCGCGGCTGCCTGCTCCTTCACGATCGCAATCGGCGCATTGCACGCTTGGAGCGCATTCGAAATCGTGTCGACGACCGTGCGGTGGGAATCATATTCCGTGATCAGCGTGATGGTCTCTTGTGCCAGCTCCGTGCGGTCGAGGGGGGCGGCGGCCTTCGCGCGCAGCGTAGTTAGAACGACCTCCCGCGCGGCGGTCCAGGCGCGCAGGATTGCGGCGGTATCGACGTTCAATTCGGGAACGTCAGTGAAAGCGCTCCAGAATGTGCGGCTCTGGCCTGCAATGCGCACGGCCCTTTCAAATGCTGCCGGCACTTCTTCGCCGTGCGTGGTGTTGATGCCTTGGCCGACGTCGTTGATGGACGCTCTCAAACCCGCATAGGCATCGCTGAAATAAGCCTGGTAGTGGCGGATCACGGGAGAGGCAGCCAGGTCCTGGGCACAGAAGGGACAGACCTGGTGGTCGTGGCCCTCCGACGCCGTCGCGATGCGCGCCATCCCGTCGCCAACCCAAGTCTCGCCGCCCCGGCCTAGGCTGCGTAGATGCGTGCGCACCCGGGCAGCGGCTTCTGCTTCAAGATCAGGAAGTGAACGGGCCAAAAGATCGTTCAGTCCCGCGACGTCGAAGGCAGGCAGAGAGAGCGGCAAGAACTCGGCGTGCTGTCGGATGGCGTCGGCTGACTTCCCGGCGCTGAGATTTCGTTCAGCGACGGCGATCGCCGCGTCGATGTTTCGATCGGCGGGGAGGGCGCAGAAGTCGTCGACACTTAGGTCCCCGCGGGCGGCCGCCGGGATTACGTTGCTTTTCTGGGTGAGGGTTCGATTATGCTCCTCGATCCGCGCAACGTGGACCTGCAGGGTTGCGTTGAGGACGACGCCCTGCGCGCCCAGGATCAGCTCATGGAGATTCTGGCGGTGGCCGGCGGCAATTTCGACGCCCGAGCAGACATTGGCCGCTACGAAAGCGTCGTCGAAGATTGCGATCTCCGGCATCGGGGCTGGCCAGGCGCCGTTTTGAAATTGGATCGGACCGCCTGCAAAGCCGAGTACGACGTGTGGAGGCTTAGCGGCGCCTAGTCGGTGTCGTTCCAGAACAAGCTCGGAGGCGCCGGAATTGAGCGAACGGAGGATCGAGGCAAGCGTGGTCTTGCCGCGCCCATTTTCTGCGTAAATAAGCGTAAGTTGCGCGAACGGGAGTTGGGCGCCTGCATTTACCGAGTCGAACTGGCCTATATTTCTTAACAACTGGATACGTTCGAGCAAAGCGGCGTCCCCCCAAGATCACATCGCGTTTCTTCTGGTAACCATTCGGTGAATCTTGTTGGTTTGCCAAGAGGTCCGGACCCCGCATTCCGCAGAAACCCCAGCGTTTGATCTTAGATCAGAGAACGGCGTCCCGCAGGGTCTCCGCAACACGGATCAGGGCCGCCTCGCGACATCACACCAGAGCCACCGGGAAGCTTTAGCTGCCCTCGATCGAGAGCAGCTTTCCGCTGAAGACGATGAGGCTGTCCGGCTCAGAGGCAAACCACGCGTAGCTGCCCCAGGCAAGACTGCTGACCGTCTTGCGGAAGGGCTGTCCGGCACGATCAAGATAGGCGGTCACGAAGGCAACGTGTTCGGATGGAAACCCGGCGCCCTCCGAAATCTGGAGTAGAGCGGTCTTGCGTGCTTCGTTCACCGGCCCATCGGTGTGTACCACCTCGACAAAGATCAGCAGGGGATGGGCGGGACCCAAGTCTACCAGCACAATGTCGGGCAGGCTCTTGTCGGCCGGGATCGTCAGGCCGATCGCTTTGGCCAGTTCGTCATCCCGCGCAACAACCTTGTTGCCGCTTTCGCTCAAGGCGATCACACCAGGCTTCTTGAGGAATTTCGACGCAAAGACCTCGATAACGGCCTTTGAGATGTCCGCGCTGGGACCAGTACTCATCCGGCGTGTTTCGCCGTTCGGAAACGTAACGAGTTCATATTCGCCGCCGCCGGCCGCGCCTTTGCGGACGATGGCGATACGCGCAAGCGCCCCGGCGTTAAGGTGCTTTGCCCGCCAGGCGGCCGCCTTTGCGATGAATGTTGCCTCGTCCAGATCTGTTGTCAGCAGCGCCGCGAAATCGGCTTGCAGCGCGTACCGCCCGGCCGGCGACGTCGTCGATAATCCAGGCCGCTCGATCACCGCGCCGTTCTGGATTAGCGCATATCGGATCGTGTCATCGCGGATCGATTCCCGCGTGTTTACTGCGTACCAGCGGCCCGGCACGTCGGCCTTGCTCGGCCGGATCGACGCCTTCGCCCACTCCAGCCGCGCGTCATCGCCGGTCTGGCCGGCCTGTTGGTCGGTCATGCGAGTGACCTGATCCGGACGTATCCAGTTGTCCGTTCCTTCCACAGCACCGGCGTAAATCATAACGAAGATGGTCTTCGCCGAAATCTCCCAAATCGAGCGATCGCGATTGGCCGATCCCTCCGGAAAAATCACCGGTAGCCGGGCATGGACTTCGTTCCAAGGCAGAAGCGACGGGAGGCTCATGCCTTAAGTCCATAGGCGCCGCGCAGGGCCTTCTCTATTGCGGCTCGCGTCGCGCCCCGCTGGACCAATTGCTCGATCGGGGCCATGGCGGAAGCCGGGGGCAGAGGGATGGCTTCCAACTCGAAGGCGGAAACAGCGACGCTGCCGCTGATGCAGCGGAACACCTGATCAATCGTCTCGCTATTCAGCACGGCAGCGACGGCGGCCGGCGAGACCTTCGGGGCGCCCACCGCGCGCACCATATTGAGGTGGTTCTCGACGACAACGCCGCCATGCGTCTCTATGAATTCCTGCGACAGCTCGGCCGCGATGAGGCGGCGCTGCTGCTCCTTAGCAGTGGTGCGCTGGACCAGCACACAGCTCCGCTCGACAACTAGCCATTCATCGCCCTTTTCAGGTTTGAAGAAGGGAGCATGGTTCTTCTTGTCGGCGCGGAACACGAAACGGCCGTCAGCGGTCACAGCTTCCGCCCAGATGAGGGGATGGAGGCCCCGGCCGGCTCTGGCGCGCATTTGTAGCTTGAAGCGATTCCATACGAGCGGGCCTGTTGAAACCTCATAGCCCCAGTCAGCCAGCCGAGACGGCAGATCTTCGGCCGCTGCGATCAGCGCGACGTGAGCGGGCTCCCGAGGCGCGAGCCAGGGTGCGGTCGCGTCGGCGGGCAGGCCCACTTTGCCGTTCTTGGTGAGCCGCGCCTGCCGCTCGCTGTCGACGTTGAGGTAATGCACTTGGAATCGCGTGCGGGCGCCGCCCTTCTGATAGAGGGCGAGAAGCGTTTCCTGCAGCACGTCTTCAAAGACGCCCTTGCGCGCATGGACGAAGTCGATGGCGACGGGTGGAGCCTCCTCAGCCAGCAATTTACGGAGCGCTGCGTAATACTGCCCGCCCAGCACGCTCGTCGGCGTAAGGTAAGCGATGACGCCGCCGGGGCGTGTCCATCGCAGCGCTATGTCCGTGAATACGCCATAAAGATTGGCATGGCCATAAAGGCTACGAGCATAGCGGGCACGCTGCGCGGCCGCCAGCTGTATCCGACCATAGGGCGGATTGCCGACAACGAGGTCGTAGATCGCATGTGCCTGCTCTTCCAGCGTGTCGCAAACCTTGACGAATACAGGCACATCGCGGCCGCTGACCCGTGCGAGGTCGGCAAGAGTGATCTCCAAAGCGGCCTGCGAGAGAGAGGCTGCGTGCGGGTCCAACTCCATGCCGGAAAGGCGGGTGCCGAGCTGTGCGAGGATGAAGGCGGGCTCGCTGCCTGCCAGGCTGGCGCGCATCCTCGCGGCCGCTTCCAGAAGAAAAGCGCCGCCACCGCTGGCGGGATCGAGCACGCGCGCCGTTTTCCAGTCAACCCCGCCCTCTGTTGCCAGATCCAGGAGGCGCTGGGTCAATGCAGCGGGCGTGTAGAAAGCCCCGAGGGAGCTGCGCTCCTTGCCGGGCAGGAGAGTCGTGTAGAGGCTGGTCAGGGCATTGCAGCCCTCCGTGATGGGCAGAGCGGCCGCAAGGCGGCCCATGGAGTCGGCTAGTTGCTCCGCCGTGGCGTCCAGCTTGCCTTTCATATTTGCGAAGGGTGGGCTCAATTTCACCCCCGGGGCGACTTCCTCGGCAAATATCTCCAGCGCGGCGCGCGCGAACCTCGCAGCGTGGCCGGTGCGCCTTGTTTCGGGGATAGTTTCAGACCACGCGCGCGCCATTATCCGCGCACGGGTCAACTCAATACGGATCGGCTCTAGGTCCAGAGCCTTAGGCTTGCGAAGCGGTTTCGGTTTCGACAGCACGACGTTCATGCAGCTTGGCCTCCCCTGGCATGTTGAACGTCGAGTGCGCGATAGAGCGTCGATCGCCCGACCTGCAGTTTGCGGGCAATATCTGCCGGACGCTCGCCAGCCTCCAGCAAGGCGCGCGCGCGTCTCACCTGTTCGGCATTCATCGCCTTTCGGCGCCCGATTTGGACACCACGCATGCGCGCTGCGGCCAGTCCGGCTTTGGTACGCTCTGCGATCAGCGCCCGTTCAAATTCGGCGAGGGCGCCCATGATGTGAAACACACGGCGACCGCCATCGGTCGTCGTGTCGATGTTCTCGGAGAGGGATTGGAAGCCGCAGCCCTTGTCGCCGAGTTCCTGGACAATGGTGATGAGGTGAGAAAGGGAGCGGCCGAGGCGGTCGAGTTTCCAGACCACGAGAACACCGTCCGAGCCGCACTGTTCCAGCGCCTCGTCGAGGCCTGGGCGTTTGGTTGATGCGCCGGAAGTCCGATCCTCAAAAATCTTCTTGCAGCCAGCGAGGCGCAAGGCTCGACGCTGCTGGTTCAGGTCCTCATCGTCGGTCGAAGCTCGCACATAACCTATTTTCATAAGTTTCTTTTGGGACAGAGTTTCGGGACCCGCAAGCATCTGAATTCATCCTACCTGCAAACGTTCCCAAAATCGGTCCTTTCCGGGACGGTGTTGCCGTTTAGCAACTTCATCAGAACATAACACGAACACAAGGGTAAATCTACGGCGCAGAGTTCAGTTGCTCTCGTCATCGACCAGCGCAGCTAGGGATTCTTACCCAGCCAGACTGTGTTTACCGCTTTAGAGATCGGAACAAGATCGGCCTGGCATTACGATGGAGGGACTGCGCAATGCAGACAGAGCAAGCTAAATCGCATTGCCGAAAACGCATGCAGACCGTCAAACCCGCGTTCGGCATTATCAACAGCGCCATCGGCTTCAGAGGCTTCTCTCTGCGTGGTCTGGCCAAAGTCGCCGCCGAGTCGACACTCGTCACCTTGGCCAATAACTGCCGTCGCATGACGACGCTGATGGCGCACCCGTGAACGTGAGACGGCCCGTCTTCTACCCGCATAAATTCGTCAACCCAACAGCCTGGCAAGGTCCCAGACACGAAAATCGCCAGCCATTAGCCAGCGAGCGCTGTGACGCAAATCTTCATCGAGCGCGATACTTCCTCGTCACCATTCGCGCCGGTCAGTCTGGGGCATCATTTTGTCGAAGACATCGGGTTCATCTTCAGATTCAAAGGAAGCGAATGGCCGTGCGTCATCGAGCAGAAGCAGCGAGATCGCGAAATCGTACTGCTCGGCGAACACCGTCATCTCCCGCACAGGTTCTCGGAACCAGACACCGGCCCCATGATCGATAGTCGCCCTGCCATCAATGAGCAGGTCCTGTTTGACGGGAAGCGATGTCGCCGGAATCTCGATCGGTCCTGACGACGTGCGGAAGAACGCACCGGTTTTCAGCGCGGATGGGCTTGAACGGGCCCAAAGAATGAAACCGTCGCGGGATACAACGAGGACCGCTCGCTTTTGCGTATAGCTGAGCCAACGCAATGTCGCAGCGATGAGCGAAACACGATACCGATCCGCGCAATGCGCGATCATGTCGAGATCGACCTTGTCCCTTTCCGGGATCTGGCGGCGGAAGTCATCGAGCGGCATCAGAAAGTTTGCAGCGAACACGTTTGCCTGGTGCTCTACCTGTCCATATTCAGAATCCCAGCGAACCACATCCTGTTCACCGCAGCGGAAGCCATTCGGATACGCCGCCCGATGCAGCAGGAAGTGGCCGAACTCGTGGGCCAGGGTGAAGTTGATCCGACCCTTCGAGCTGATCCGGTTATTGTAGATGATCCCCCAGCCCTTGCGGCCAGCCGGGGCTTTGAATAGCGCACCATCGAAACCCGGCAGATTTTCACCCTGAACGCTAATAATCGGGTCATCTGGAAATCGTTGCACCGTGTATTCCCGTGCCACCGCCGGAATATCGATCGGAAAACGATCCGCCCCGAACACAGCGTTCAGGAGATGAGTAATCTCGAAAGCCCAGCGCTCGGGTGACGGGACGCGCGTCATTCGTCGTCACCCAACAGGTCAGCCATGCGTCGAATCTTGTCTTTGGTAGCGGCGTCCATTTTTCTGTATTTGCGAAAAAAAGCGTTGTCTGTGGCGTCTTCGACGCCGACCTTCTCGGTCGTGTCGATAAGGTAGTCAGCCGTGACACCGAGAACCGCCGCGATCTTTGCAACCTTATCGGCCGAGGGGCGGGGCGGATTCTTGTTCTCGAGCTCCCAAATGTAGCTTTTGCTCGATTCAGCGAGTTCAGCGAGTTTGTCGAGGGTGTAGCCCTTCGCCTTTCGCAGATCCCGGATCTTGTCGCCTAGTGGCGTCGACACGTCATGCTCTCCATACTCCAAATCATCGCTGTTCAGAGTAGCGATATATGTGATCCTTGACAACGCGCATTTCGCCTCCCATATTAAGTTCGGAGTAGCGGTATTTTTTATTTTATCACCCTGAGGAAGGATCAAGATATGGCGGATAAGCGCGGGCAAGATACCCATCATGTGGTGCCAAACCACGATGGTGGCTGGGATGTTAAGCGTGGCGGCGGTGAGCGCGCCTCGGGACATTTCGATAGGAAGCAAGATGCAATCGACTACGGCCGGCAGGTGAGCCGCAATCAGGAAACCGAACTGCGCATCCATAACAAGGATGGCCGCATCGGCCAGAGCGACAGCCACGGGCACGATCCCAATCCGCCGAAGGGCTGACCGCCAACGCCGCGCCTGTTCAGGCGCGGTCTTTTTATGAGGCACATTCAACCACCGCCGCAGGCGGCACGAGGCAAACGAAGATGCAAAAGCTGACGGCGGTGCAGAACGAGGATTTCAACCAACCAAAGGGCATCCAGCGCGCACGCCGGCTTCCCGATCCCGCGCTCGGAGCCTTGTGGAATTCGATCATCCTAGATGAGCGCATGAAGGCCCAGCTCCTCTCTCAGGCGATGCTGAACTTCACGATGCGCGGCAAGGTCGACCGTAGTGTCATTCCGCTCCACGGCGTCATTCTGCTTGTCGGACCACCCGGGACCGGCAAGACCTCTCTCGCTCGCGGGTTGGCGCATCGTACCGCCGAGACATTTCCCGGCGGCGGGTTCCGCCTGCTCGAAGTCGAGCCCCACGCGCTTACCAGTTCGGCGATGGGCAAGACCCAACGTGCGGTCTCGGAGCTGTTCTCACAATCGATCGCCGAAGCGGCCGCCGCGGGACCGACGATTGTGCTCCTCGATGAAGTCGAGACACTTGCCGCCGACCGGTCGAAAATGAGCCTGGAGGCCAATCCGATCGATATCCACCGCGCAACCGATGCCGTGCTCGTTCAACTCGACGCGCTGGCCGAACGGCATCCGAACCTGCTGTTCCTTGCCACCAGCAACTTTCCCCAGGCGGTCGACGCGGCCTTCACCTCGCGCTGTGACCTGGTCGTCCATGTGCCGCTGCCCGATCGTGAAGCGTGCGGGCTTATCCTGAAGGATTGCCTGACTGGTCTCGGCAAGACCTATCCGGCCATCGCGAAGCTGCCGACAGCCTCGGGTTTCGACCGCTGCGCGGCCGAATGCGTCGGGCTCGACGGACGCGCCATCCGCAAGATGGTGGCCAACGCCTTGGCCAGCAGCCCGCAAACGGCCATGAATCCTGAACGCGTGACGATCGAAGATCTGTTTGCCGCAGCGCGCGCCGCCAAGGCCGGTCGCATGTCGGGAGGCAAGGCGTCATGAGCACCGTTGCCAGCCGTACACTTAAGAGCACGCCCGAGCGCGACGCCTCACGGACCTGGACGGCGATCGTCGATCTATTGACTCAGGGCAATGCCGGAGATGCACGGACGGAGCTTCTTGCCGTCTCCGGTGTCGCCGCCAGTGTGATCTCTGATCAGGCGCCGAAGGATGCCGCCATCACGGTGACCTGCGATGGTCCACGCACGCGGATCTATTGCCTCTATGACGATGACGCCATCGAGGGTTCCGGTGCGAACGAAGACGCCCTTGGCTTTGACCCGCTGAAAGGGGACTGGCGGGTGTCGCTGCCTTGCTTGGCTGACGATCTCGCATGGGTCCAGGGCGCGCTCAAGAAGCACAGCACCCGCATCACGGCGCGCGATCTCGATGCGGCTGTCTCCAGCGCCGACGGGGCGGCGACCGCGAAATCACAGACCCTTGTGTTCGATCCGAAAGGGTTTCTGGGCTCATGACCAACGTCGCCGTCAACACCTATACCCACTCTGTCACCTATGTGGCGGACAACATCCTCAAAAGCTTGAAGGATATCATCCGCCTTGTGGGCCTCGATCCAACCGAGTTTGTCGGCGACTGGGAATTGCACATGCGCGGTGTCCAGACCTGGCTGAACACAGGTGACCTCGAAACCGTAAAGCTGGAAATCTACAATCCGAAAACGGACGCGCTGATTTTCCGGTGGGACATCGACATCGCCTACGGCTGGTCCGGCGGCGACGGCAGCTTCTGGACGGATACTGAACAGCTCAAATACGCCATCAGAAAGGCGGGGCTGGTTCCGAGCGAGGCGCGGTATCGACTCCTTCTTCAAAGCAAGCCTGGCCGTCCCGACGTGGCCGGTTGGAGCAAGGCGAGCGGCCGCTCGACGGAGGGCATGGTTCGCCAAAGCCTCGGGACGACCGTCGAGCACAGCGGCCTCGGCGCCAGCACATCTTATCTGAGGAGAGCCTGATGCTCACGATCGACGAAGCGTTTCGCAAATTCAAAAGCCGCCTTGAGTTGAATGATCGAGAGCAGGCAAACGCCTCGGCGCGCCAGAAAGAGGTCCGGGATTATCTCGACACCAAGTTCAAGATCGATCGTAGTTTCCTGACCGGATCCTATGCCCGCTGGACCAAGACGAAGCCGTTGAAGGACGTCGACATATTCTTCGTCTTGAAATCCTCAGAGGATCACTACCGCTCGAAGGCGCCGTCTGTGGTGTTGACCGACTTTCACAATGCCCTCGTCGAAAAATATGGTGACAAGGCCAGGAAGCAGAACCGCTCAATCAACGTCGATTTCGGCGTGAAGGCCGATGCCGAGGACAATACCGATTACCGCGTCATCAGCGTCGATGTCGTCCCTGCGTTCGACAAGGATGACGACTTCGAGATTCCCGACAACGAACTCGGCAAGTGGATTGGGACCAACCCTCAGACCCATGCAGCGGAGGCCACCGCCGCGCACCAGGCCTATTCCAGCGAGTGGAAGGGTCTCGTGCGGATGTTGAAATACTGGAACAACAACCCCAAGCACGGCGAGAAGCCGGTGAAGCCCTCGTTTCTCATCGAAGTCATGGCAATGCAATGCCTATATGGCGGCTGGGGTGGCAGCTTTGACCGGGAGATTCAGGGGTTCTTTGCAACGCTCGCGGCCCGGATTTTCGATGAGTGGCCCGACCCCGCCGGTCTCGGCCCGCCGATCAGCAACGGCATGGACACCGCGCGCAAGACGCGAGCGTGCGACCTTCTGCGTGCGGCGGAGCGCGAAGCAACTCTTGCGATCGACCATGTGCGCCGTGGCCGGAACGGCGAAGCGTTACGAGCTTGGCGTGAGCTTTTCGGTCCGAAATTTCCGCTGTCGTGATGGCGGCCAAAAAATTCAAAGTGAGGTCTCCCTATGTCCGAATGGTCTCTGTCTCAGCTTCTTTCTTCGCTGCATGAAGATATTCAGCAGCGCCTCGCGACCGTCCGTAAGTCGTTCAACCATCCGGGCACGAAGGGTGATGCCAGCGAGAATGTCTGGATCAGCATGTTGGAGACATATTTGCCGAAGCGCTACCAGACGGCGAAGGCGCATGTGGTGGACAGTCTTGGAAATTTCAGCCAGCAGATCGATGTGGTGATTTTCGACCGCCAATATTCGCCCTTCATCTTCACATACGAAAACGAGACCATCATTCCCGCCGAGAGCGTCTATGCTGTTTTCGAGGCAAAGCAGACAGCAGACGCTGGTCTGGTTTCCTACGCACAGGAGAAGGTCGCAAGCGTTCGTCGCCTACACCGCACAAGTCTCCCCATTCCCTACGCGAAGGGCGTTTATCCGGCGAAGCCGTTGATCCCAATCTTGGGCGGTCTCCTGACCTTCGAAAGCGAGTGGAGTCCGGCACTCGGACCGTCATTCGAAAAGGCCCTAGTCGCCGACGCCGGCGATGGACGACTCGATATGGGTTGTGTCGCGTCGCACGGCCATTTCTTCTTCGATCAAGCCGTATCGAGCTATAAGTTCGTCAACGAGAACAAGCCGGCGACGGCGTTCTTGTTTAAGTTGATATCGCAACTTCAGTTTAGCGGCACCGTACCAATGATCGATGTCGAAGCTTACGGTCAGTGGCTTACGAAATGACTTGATGGGGTTGGCGATGCACTCTCTCACGGACTTCCTAGCCAGCCTGCCTGGCATCATGCCCATTAAGACAAGAAAGCTCGTCCTTGAAGGAGGTGTTCTGTCGAAAGCCGAGCGCGCCGATATCTACATGCGCGAAAGGAATTGGCTCGATCTCGTTCTTGAGGTTGGTCCTGATGCGGCCGCGGCGATCCTGTCAGCCTACAAGGACGGACGCCTTCCAATGAAGAGAGGCTGTACGCCAACGAATGCGCCGGAAGCAGAGGCTTATCTTGCCGAAGGAGGCAAACTTAGGGAGCAGCTCGCGGAGAGAAGGAGGAGGGAGCAAGCGGTCAAAAACCCATCGCTCATTCTAGAGCGCGATCTCATGGATCATCGCCTGATCGACAGCGTTTTTATTGCTAACAGTGGCACCGGATCAGGTTCGATGGTGTTAGCGGGCATCACGGTGCATAAGCAGGTCATTGGCTACAAGAGCAACAGCGGGAAGAGCACCGGTTGGCGCGTTCGGTTTGGCTGGATAGGATCGGATGGTCAACCCCGGCACTCCGAGACGGTCCCGCCGGAGGCCGACAATCGACGCAACGACCCTGATCGAAACTGGGGCTTGCATGAATGATGGCGCGACAAAGTGTGGATGAGAGCAGGCCAGCTCTTTTGGTTTGCGATGGATGGATCGCTCTAGCGGGGCGTGATAGATTATGCTGACGGTACTTTTGCGATCGAGTCGAGTGTGCGACCGAACACCGTGAGAGCGAAAATAGGCCGATTGGCTCCGATAGTTGGCGAGACGCCAAAAATATTTTTTCGGCGATTTTCCCTTTAAAATCAAAAGCGTAACTTTTTGACGGCCTCTACGTCGGCAATTTCTCCCCATCAGAAACCATTTACAAGCAATTTCAATGGGTTGTGTGCCTTTTAATAATCGAGTGGGAATGATCGACGGGCTTTTTGAGCTGCGCCTTTCGATTTAAGTTTTTTTATGGATCTCATGAAAGCCGGCGCTGGACGCCGGCTTTGTTGTTTCGATTGCGGCTTGAAATGTTCTCTTTTTGTTCTAATATTGCATTATGCAACGGGAACTCGATTTCGGGCTACAACAACGGTATGGCGAACCTTTGAAGCGGAAGATCGCGGCGTCGCGGTCGCATTCCGAGGATGGTGCGAGCCAGCCTTGTTTGCCGGGTTTTGAAATCGATCGGTTGGACAATCTTCTGTTCGCGATCTGCCCGGATGAAAATGAAGCCTCATGTGTCGAGAAGCTGACGCTTCAAATGCAAAATGAATTGATGTTGCGTGGTCAGTCTCTCGGTGAAGGCTGCTTTCACCTTTCGATCTTTGGGTTGGGAGTTTATCACACGGTGCCGCGATCTGTTGTCGACAGGGCGTGTGACGCTGCCCGACTGGTGAAAACGCAGCCGTTCGAAATCGGTTTCGACCGCGTGATGAGTTTCCGTCATGCAGGGGGAAAACAACCCCTCGTGCTGCTTTGCGGGAAGGGAGCCGATGAACTTCGTGATTTTCGGCATGAACTGGGTATGGCGATGAAGCGGAGCGGCCTTTTCAGATATGCGCGCGGATCATTCACCCCGCATGTCACAATGCTCTACGACTGGAAAACGGTCCCTGAACGCAAGATCGAGCCGATTGTCTGGAAGGTTCATGGTTTGGTTTTGATCCACAGCCTGTACGGTCAGCACCATCACAATCGCCTTGCGCATTGGCCATTCGGCGAATGAGCGATAAATGGGTGCAAAATATCCCACCGATACATCTGCCGACAGAGGAATGAAATGACCGTCACGATTTATGGCATCAAGAACTGCGACACGATGAAGAAGGCGCGCAACTGGCTGGACGATCATGGCGTGAACCATGCATTCCACGACTACAAGACTGCGGGGATTGACCGTGACAACCTGGTGCGCTGGGCGGGGAGCGTCGGCTGGGAAATATTGCTCAACCGTGCGGGAACCACGTTTCGTAAATTGCCGGACGACGCCAGGCAGGATTTGAGCGAGGCAAAGGCAATCGCGTTGATGCTCGAACAACCCTCGATGATCAAGCGTCCGGTGCTGGACATTGACGGCAAGTTGCTTGTCGGCTTCAAGCCTGATGTGTATGCGGAGGCGTTCAAACGGTGAGCAGGGTGCGGCTGCGGCATGGATGAGTTTTTCTGATCCATGCCGCTGCTTGGTTTCAGATAGGGGCGACTTTCGGCGAGATGATCCGATAAGAGCATTCAAATTTATTCGCTTGTGACTTTCGGGCGCTTGCATAAGGTCTGCACATGCAATCCCGGGACTCATCCCCTCTCCGTTACGCATTTGGCGGCATGATCGCCATGGCAACCGCCATGGGCGTTGGTCGCTTTATCTTCACGCCGATCGTCCCCGGCATGATGACCGATCTTGGGCTTTCGCCGGGCGATGCGGGCATTATCGCTTCGGCAAACTATATCGGCTATCTTCTGGGGGCTGTTGCGGCGGGCTATGGCTGGGCCGGGGGGCGGGAGCGGTTTGTTGCCGTATTGGGGCTCGCATCGAGCGCCTTGCTTTGTCTCGCCATGGGGATCAGCGAGAGCGTCGCTGCATTTTCCGTGATCCGGTTTCTGGCGGGACTGGCCAGCGCCTTCGCCATGATCTTCACCTCCACAATCGTGCTGAGCCATGTTGCCGCTGCCAACAGACCGGATTTGCAGGCCACGCATTTTTCCGGCGTTGGCGCGGGCATCGCCATATCATCGCTTCTGGTGGCGGGCATGGCGGCATTGGGCCTGAACTGGCGGGGAAACTGGATTGGCGCGGCCTGTCTGTCGCTGGTTGGCCTGTCACTGGTTCTTGTTCTCGTGCGCGACGGACCCGCCGGCTCCGGTCAGTCCCCGGTCGAGCCGAAACTGCCGCCGCTCCCGGCTTTTTGGGGCATGCTTGTGGCCTATGGCCTGTTCGGTTTCGGTTATGTCATTACCGCAACCTTCCTGATCACGATTGTCCGTGCGGCGAATGGCGATGCGATCATGGAAGCGCTGGTCTGGTTTGTGACGGGCGCTTGTGCGGCCATTTCGCTTTGGATCTGGTCGCCCTATGCTCGCCGGTTCGGGTTGTTTGCCTCGTTTGCCCTTGCTTGCATTATCGAGGCGGTTGGCGTCGGGGCAAGTGTCATCCTGCCTATGCCATCCGGCCCTCTGCTCGAGGCGTTTTTCTGGGCGGGACATTCATGGCGATCACGGCTTTCGGCCTGCAGGCGAGCCGAATACTCGTGCCGCAGGCTCCACGCCGTGCCTTTGCGCTGATGACGGCTTCCTTCGGCCTCGGCCAGATCGTCGGACCTCTCGTCGCGGGCTATCTCGCCACCCAGAGCGGAGACTTTTTCTGGGCCAGCCTTCTTGCGGCAGCGATGCTTGTTCTGGCTGCTGCCGTCGCGCGGTGGTCCGGGCAAAAACACGCCGAGACGAAACATTACGGCTAATTTAATTGCCGCCTTGCAACAACTCTCCTATTCCTGATGACAGGTACCAGGGCCTTACGCCCGATTTGCGCAATACAAGGAATACGAACGTGTTTGTCTCATTCTTTCCGAAGCCGAAACTGTTCTTTATTTCGGCAGCCTTGTGGAGTCTTGCCGCGGTTCTGTTTTGGTTCTTTGCCGGAGAACAGTTTGGCGCGGTGCTTGGCCTGCCGCCCGCCGCAGCGGATGCGGCTCCGATCATTGGCATATCGGTTTTCTGGTCGAAACCGTTTCTCTGGTTCTATCTTTATTTCGCAGCAGTCGTTCTGCTCTTCGCCGGTTTCTGGTTCTGGTACGCGCCGCACCGCTGGCAGGTATGGTCGATCCTCGGCTCGTCCGTCATTCTTTTCGTGACCTATTTTCAGGTGCAGGTCAGCGTTGCCGTCAACAACTGGTACGGTCCCTTCTGGGATATGGTGCAGGGTATTCTGTCCAAGTCCATTACGGCCACCACGGGGGAGGTCTATGGACATATTGCCACCTTCCTCGGACTGGCGCTCGTCGCCGTGACCGTGAGCGCGCTTACGGCGTTTTTCGTGAGCCACTATATTTTTCGTTGGCGCACGGCCATGAACGAATATTACATGGATCATTGGTTGAAGCTGCGGCATATCGAGGGTGCCTCCCAGCGTGTTCAGGAAGACACGATGCGCTTTTCGACAATCATGGAAGGGCTCGGTGTCAATTTCATAGATTCGATCATGACCTTGATTGCTTTCACACCGGTCCTTGTGCGGCTTTCGAGCCATATCACCGAACTGCCCATCATTGGCACTGTATCCAATCCTCTCGTGCTGGCTGCGTTGTTCTGGTCGGTCTTCGGCACGGTTTCACTGGCGGCCGCCGGGTTCAAGTTGCCAGGTCTGCAATTTCGCAATCAACGAGTCGAGGCCGCCTACCGCAAGGAACTGGTTTACGGTGAGGATCATGAAGATCGCGCGCAACCGCCGACAGTCGCGGCGCTTTTCGCCAATGTGCGCAAGAACTATTTCAGGCTGTATTTCCACTACGTCTATTTCAACGTGGTGCGATATCTCTACCTGCAAATGAACAATATCTTTTCGCTGATCCTGCTGGTGCCGTCGATCATCGCGGGCACGATCACGCTGGGCCTGCTGAACCAGATCAGCTACGCCTTCTCGCAGGTCACATCCTCGTTCCAGTATCTGGTCAACTCATGGTCAACGATTGTCGAGCTTCTGTCGGTCTACAAGCGCCTGCGTGCCTTTGAAGCGTCGATTGAAGGCGAACCTCTACCGGACATCGACCGGCACTATCTCGAAGGTCGGGCCGAAGAAGCCGTTTAGAGCACATCCCGGAAGGCGTGAAACGGCTTTCGGACAAGATGAACGTCCAAATCAAATACTTGGAGCGCCGATCAGATTCTATCAGGCCGGCGCTCCAAAGGACGATTGGCAGCGGGACTTCAGCTCCTGTCGCCGTTTCCGGGATCGGCAACAGTAACAGGCATGGGCAGGCCCCTGGTTTCCGAAAGGTACTGGCTGTAGGTGACGCAGCGCACACCCTTGATGCGGCAGACATCTGTCGCAAAGCGCTCAAGCGCACGCCAATAGGCATCCCCGTTCATCAACGTGAAATGAAGGCCGATCTGGAGCGGTATCCGCTCACCATTATATTGCTTTTCGAACGCGGCCAGAAAGGCGCTGTAGGTTCGGTTCTGGAATATATTGTTTTCGTCAACGCGCTCGGAGCCGCCCGTGTGTCGCACGAACAGGTTGTAATCCATTGCCAGAACGGGGCGGTTCGACGGTCCTTCCTTGATGGTCGGCAATGAGAACCTGTAGAGCCCGTCTTCCTTTTCGGGGTTGGCCGGACCGGACGACACTGTGCTCGCGTCAAACACAAATCCCTCTTTGCGCAGCGCCGCCTTCATGCCCTTGCTGGTCGAAAGATAGGGCGCACGAAAGCCGCGAACCTCGTCGGTCACGAATTTCTGCCACTCTTCGGGCTCTTGTCCTGCCTTGTTTCTTGTCCAGGCCCCGGATAGCGCCTGCTTGTAGGCGGTCAATTCCTTTGACCAGTCGGCTTGCGACCAGTTCTTCCCGTCGAAATGCCCGCAGGCGTGGCTTGCGATTTCATGGCCTTCATTGCGGGCTTGCCAGATGTTGCCAAGCCGTGCCGCAATGTCGGTTTTCGATCCGGCGAAACCGATATTGGATTTGCCGGCGCCATGGTCCGGCGCCTTGTAGGCGTGGCGGTCGGCCCGATCGATCAGGAATACGCAGGAGAGGAAATAGGTGAAGCGGGCGTTCGCCTTGTCCGCAAGTGAGCGGCTGCGCTGCCACAACTCGTTGCTTCCGGCGTTGTCGAAAGAGATCAGCACATATTGCGGCTTGGGTGCGCTATCGGCCAGCGATGGTGCTGTAAGGGACGTGAACAGCAGGGAAGAAAACAGGAGAGCGGAAGGACGCATGGAAATATGGCCGGACTGGAGAGCCGGAGTCCGGCAATGAAGGCGAAGCGCGACCTTGGCGTCAGAATGTGGCGAGGATCGGACGGCGGAAACCTGTCCGACCCTTTTTTGTGCGGGATCAGAGTGCGGTGACCTCAAATGGCACTGCCGAAACGAAGTGATCCTGTGACGCGATCAGCGCCAGCTCGCGATGCCCCGACTTCAGCGTTTCCTCGAACAACGCATAGATACTGGCCGCCACCTTGCCTAGCGCGTCCGGCAGTGTTGCTCCTGAAAGAATGTGGGCCAGCAGCAATGCCGAGGTGCAATCGCCAGCGCCATTCGGTGCGACGCTGAACGGCAGCATTGGCGTCGTCACAACATATTGTTCGCCGCCTTTCGAGGAGATCAGCATCTGGATCGTGTTGGGTTTCGTGTCCTTGTGGATCAACGACGTGAGAAGAACGATACCCGGCCCTGTTTTATGCAGCGCGCGGCAGGCGGCTTGCGCGTTGGCCAGGCTTTCGACCGTCATGCCCGAGAGATATTCGAGCTCGAACTGGTTGGGCGTGATGATATTGGCGCGGGGAAGGGCGCGGTTTCTGAAAAAATCCGGAATCCCCTCGCGCACGAAAAAACCCCGGCCGACATCGCCCATGACAGGATCGCAGAGCCAGATGGCGTTGCTCGAAAGCGAGGAAAGGACTTCAAGAATGATATCGCCGGTGGTCTGGTCGCCGAGATAGCCGGTGAGCAACGCATCGACGCCGGACAAAACGTCGCGCTCTTTCAGGCCCTCCAGCACATCGCGTATATGGTCCGCGCTGAAAACCTGTCCTTTCCACGCGCCGTAGCCCGTATGATTGGAAAACTGCACCGTGTTGATCGCGATCACCTTGTGGCCGAGACGTTGTAGTGGAAAAACGGCGGCGGAGTTGCCGACATGGCCGTAGGCGACATGTGACTGGATGGAAAGGATGGTTTTCATTCGACAGCGCTTTCATTTTTGCGAAATAGCGAGGGTCGGATCCCTGCCGGTGCAGCCGGCGGCAGCTACATAGCATTTTCGACGGATACTGGGACAGGAAAAGCTGTAAAACTTTGCAAATGGCGGTAATTTGATTGTAGGGCCTTACATCCTGCGGCTTTTACGATTAAAAGCGCCTGAAATCCGCAAGTACGGCCATCCGGCTTGCGCTGATTCCGGAACGAATTCTTGAAGGCGGAAATCCAGGGACACCATGTCAGACGACGGTTTTTTTCGTGAGGTAAACGAGGAGCTCCGCTCCGATCGGGTAAAAGAATTTTGGGACCGTTTTGGCGCCTTGATCATCGGTGGCGCCATTGCGCTGGTGCTGGGCACGGCTGGTTTCGTTTTTTACGAATACTGGAATGAGCGCAAGGCGTCGCAGTCGGGCGACCAGTTCCTCGCCGCGCTGACCCTCGCGCGGGACGGCAAGAGCGACGAAGCGCTTGCCGCTCTCGAAACCCTCGAGAAGGAAGGCCATGGCGCCTATCCGGTGCTGGCGCGCATGCGTGCGGCTACCCTGCTGGTGCAGAAGGGCGATGTTCAGGGAGGCATTGCCGCTTTCGACGAAGTGTCGAAGGACAATGCCGTACCGCAGTCTATTCGCGATATTGCGCGGCTTCGCGCTGCACTTCTTCTGGTCGACCACGGCTCCTATGATGATGTCGCTGCGCGCGCGGAAATCTTGTCAGCGGATGGCAACCCGATGCGTCATATCGCGCGCGAGGCGATGGGGCTTGCCGCATGGAAGGCTGGACGCTCGGAAGATGCCACGAAGTTGTTCCAGCAGATCGCGGATGACGCGGCATCGCCCGCCAACGCCCGTCAACGCGCCAACACGATGCTCGATCTTATTCGCAGCTCCGGCGCAGCCGTAGCCGGTTGATCGGCAACCAAACGGGGAACCGCTTATGAGCTTTACCGTCGCCATTGTCGGCCGCCCCAACGTCGGCAAGTCCACTCTGTTCAACCGGCTTGTCGGCAGGAAGCTGGCGCTCGTCGACGACCTGCCCGGTGTAACGCGCGACCGTCGCGTCCACGACGCCAAGCTTTACGACATGCATTTCAGCGTGATCGATACGGCGGGTCTGGAAGAAGTCGGACCGCAGACGCTGGAAGGGCGCATGCGTGCGCAGACGGAACTCGCGATCAGCGAAGCCGACCTCATCCTTTTCGTCGTCGATGCCAAGCACGGCATCACGCCCGCCGATACGACATTTGGCGATCTCGTGCGCCGTTCCGGCAAGCCGGTCATTCTGGTCGCCAACAAGGCCGAAGCGCGCGGCGCGGAAGCGGGCATGTACGACGCTTTCCAGCTTGGTCTGGGCGAACCATGCCCGATCTCGGCGGAACACGGTCAGGGCTTCCCCGATCTGCGCGATGCGATTGTCGAGATTCTCGGCGAAGAGCGCGTTTTTCCGGACGAGTTCGAGACCAAAATCGATGAAGCGGGCAATGTCGTTTCGCTGCCTGCAACGCCCGGCGCTGCGCCATTCGGCGAGCTGGTGGGCGAGGATATCGAGGATCCGGACGCCGAAGAGGTTCCGGCCTATGATTCGAGCAAGCCGCTTCGTATTACGATCGTCGGTCGTCCGAATGCCGGAAAGTCGACGCTGATCAACCAGATGATCGGCGAGGAACGCCTACTGACCGGGCCGGAAGCGGGTATCACCCGTGATTCGATTTCAGTGGACTGGGAGTGGAAGGGACGCCGCATCAAGCTGTTCGATACGGCTGGCCTGCGCCGCAAGTCCCGCATTCAGGAAAAGCTCGAAAAGCTTTCGGTCGCTGACGGCCTTCGCGCCATTCGCTTCGCTGAAGTCGTCATCATCGTTCTCGATGCGACGATCCCGTTTGAAAAGCAGGACTTGCAGATTGCCGACCTGATTATCCGCGAAGGCCGCGCGCCGGTCATCGCGTTCAACAAGTGGGATCTGATCGACAATCCGCAGATGGTTCTGGCCGATCTGCGCGAAAAGACCGAGCGTCTGTTGCCTCAGGTTCGCGGCCTGCGCGCTGTCGCGATTTCCGGCGAAACCGGTTATGGCATTGAAAAGCTGATGGAAGCCGTCGCGCAGACGGATGAAGTCTGGAACCGCCGCATTTCCACAGGCCGTCTCAATCGCTGGCTGGAAAGCGTTCTTGCGCATCATCCGCCTCCGGCTGTTGCCGGTCGTCGCCTGAAGATCAAGTATATGACGCAGGTGAAGGCCCGCCCGCCGGGCTTCGTTGTGTCCTGTTCGCGTCCGGATGCCATGCCGCAATCCTATATCCGCTATCTGACCAACGGATTGCGCGACACATTCAACATGCCGGGCGTTCCGATCCGGCTGGTGCTGCGCACCTCCGACAATCCGTTTGCCGGTCGCGCAAAAAAGCGCAAATAAGCAATGCGATGGGGCGGCACTGCCGCTCCATTTCGCCTTCTCCGTTCGGGTCATCTGTCTGGCTGCCGCTTTTTATACTGGTGAGCAAGCCGCTTCGGTCACGCTTCCTATCCCCGCAAACATTACTGCCGCTTCCCGCATTAAATGCACGTTAACCATGCCCGCCTATGGTTAATCATGAGTGTGAGAGCGGCGCATGAACCCGGTACACGACAGCGTACGTGGTTGATGCTTCATTTTCTTCTTCAGAGTTTTTCGTCCCGAGTGTGTCGTCTGAGTGGAGTTTCCCGTGCGTTTTCCTGTGCGTTTTGGCAAGCGTTCGCCTGTGCGAATGAATGCGGCAAAATACCGGAAGCAATCCGGCCAATCACGAAATCTGGTCGCTCCGGCCATTGTAGGCACGGCATTTCTCCTCTCATCGCCAACGATGATTGCCTATCAGGATATGGCCAGCATGATTTCTGGCGCGGATGGCGGCAATCGCTGGGCTTCTTTTCTCGAGCGTTCGCCGGTCGGTTCCATACACAAGGCAAGCATGGCGATGGTCGATGAGCAGACCACGGGAAGCATCACAGGGGGCGGTATCGATGCTCCTGGAATCGGAACGATATCAATTGCCGGAAAAGCGGGTCCGGCCGATCTGTTGCCCGACGAAGAGCGCGTTAACCGTTCAGACAAGCAGGGGCGCGTCGTCGCGGTAGCTCCCAAGGCTCCGCCGAAAGCGTTCAATGCGGGGTCTATCCTGCAACGGCACAGCTCGCTGCTTCGCCCTGTGCAGACGACCGGGGTGAAAATGGCCTTCGCAAAGCCGAAGGCTGAAAAAGACGGATTGCAGATTGCGCAAGCATTCTATCGGCACAAGCCGAGGAAGGCCGACCCGCAGGTTCCGCCCATGCTGGCGAGCCTGGTGACGAACGAGAAGGCCGATATTCTCGCGACCGCTTACGCGCCCGCCAAGCCCGATTATTCCCGTACGTCTCCTTTTGCCAGCATCCTCAAGGACGATGACGAGGAGGGACGTTTCATCCCGCCCGCGCAGATGAGCGATCACAACTGGGCGCGCAGCGCGCTTCCGCCGCTGGTGTTCAGCCAGAAGGAGCAGAAATGCCTTGCGACCGGCATCTATTTCGAAGCGCGGGGCGAAAGTGTGAAGGGGCAGGCCGCTGTTGCGCAGGTCATCCTCAATCGCGTTCGCAACCCCGCCTATCCCGCCACGATCTGCGGCGTCGTTTTCCAGAATGAAGACTGGCTGAACCGCTGTCAGTTCTCCTTCGCCTGCGACGGCAGAAAACTTCGCATCACAGAGCAGAAACACTGGAAAATCGCGCAGGATGTCGCCATCGCGGTGACAGCCGGCAAGATCTGGCTGCCGGAAGTGGGCTCTTCCACCCACTATCATGCGACCTACGTGAATCCGCGCTGGGCACGCACGATGGAGAAAATGAAAAAGATCGGAACGCACATTTTCTACCGCACATATGGCGGCGGTTGGAGCTGAGTTCGTACGGATTCGCCCGTTCTTATGGGGCTTATGGGTGCGACCATAGGGATCAATATCGCTACACGTTTGATATTTAACGATTAAAATCCTTTTGGGAGTCTTGCGCGCCGCCTTGACTACTGCGGAGCGGGACAATATGTTGCGCGCGACTTCGAAGCGGGGCTGATGCCTTGCATTCAGCGCAAAAAGGACACGCCATTGACCCGCGGTAAGAAGCCCGGATCGGCTGGTACGGCCAGAGAAGTGCAGGATGCTGGCCATCAGCCCATTTCGGACGAATTGGATGATCGTCGCAAACGCCTGGAGGCCAAGCTGGCCGAAAAGGGGGTTGGCAGAAAATCTGAATCGGCTGAAAACGAGTCGGGCAAGAATGCCGGTGTTGCACAGGCAGTGAAGCTTTCCAGCGAATTTATCGCCGGCGTGCTTGCAGGTGCAGGGCTTGGATGGTTGATCGACCGCTTTGCCGGAACGTCGCCGTGGGGGTTGATTGTGTTTCTGCTCCTCGGTTTCTGTGCCGGAACGCTGAATATCCTGCGAAGTGCCGGATATGTCGCAGAGAATGATGGAATCGAATCCGGTAAGGGTTCGGATCATAAAGATAAGCATTGAGCCTTTTGGCGCAGCAAAGCAGACGAGGTTAAGGTGGCCAACGACCCGATCCATCAGTTCCAGATCTCCAATTGGATTCCCATTGAAGTCGGGGGCGTCGATCTTTCGTTCACCAATGCTTCTGCATTTATGGTCGCGACGGTTGCCGTTGCAACCGCCTTCCTGTTTCTGACGTCGTCAAGCCGCGATCTGGTTCCGACGCGTCTGCAGTCGGTATCGGAAATGGCCTATGAGTTCGTGGCCTCGATGTTGCGAGACTCGGCCGGAACCAAAGGCATGAAGTTCTTCCCGTTTGTGTTTGCGCTGTTCATGTTTGTTCTTGTCGCCAACATGCTGGGTCTGTTTCCTTACTTCTATACGGTTACCAGCCAGATCATCGTGACCTTTGCTCTTTCTGTTCTGGTCATCGGTACGGTCATTACCTACGGTTTTTTCAAGCACGGATTCGGCTTTCTCAAGCTTTTCGTGCCGAAAGGCGTGCCCGGCATCATCGTTCCGCTCGTCGTGATCATCGAAGTGATCTCGTTCCTGTCGCGTCCGATCAGCCTGTCGGTTCGTCTTTTCGCGAACATGCTGGCCGGCCATATCACGCTCAAGGTGTTCGCGGGCTTCGTCGTCTCGCTGAGCAGTCTCGGTGCAATCGGAATTGGCGGCGCCATTCTGCCCCTGTTCATGACCGTTGCAATTACGGCGCTTGAATTTCTGGTGGCCTTTCTTCAGGCCTATGTCTTCGCCGTTCTCACCTGCATGTATTTGAGTGATGCGGTCCATCCGGGACACTAGAAACGATCCACCGGCGGGTTTCCGCCAAACGAAATCCGCACTTATATTCGCAATCTAAAGGAGTTTGACATGGAAGCGGAAGCAGCAAAGTTCATCGGCGCAGGCCTCGCATGTTTCGGTATGGCCGGAACCGCTCTCGGCCTCGGCAACATTTTCGGCAGCTATCTGTCGGGCGCTCTGCGCAATCCATCTGCTGCTGACAGCCAGTTCGGCCGTCTGGTATTCGGCTTCGCCGTTACCGAAGCTCTGGGCATCTTCTCGCTGCTCATTGCACTTCTTCTCCTGTTTGCTGTTTAATCAGTGAAACCGGAATTGCCGGCCACGCCTCGCGTGGCTGGCTTCGCATTTGAAGCCCTCAATCAGGGCTACTGAAGAGGAAAGCGCATGTTCGTGACCTCGGCGTTTGCCGCATCCACAACTGAGCCGACAGGCGGGCATGGCACGGATGCCGCGCACGGCCAACCAGACGCCACGCATAGCGAAACCGGCGTGCCGAACGAAGGTGGTGGCGTATTCCCGCCATTCGATTCGAGCACTTACGCATCGCAGGTTCTCTGGCTTGCTATTACGTTTGGCCTGTTTTACCTCATTCTTTCCCGCTTCCTTCTGCCGCGCATCGGCGGAACGATCGAGACGCGCCATGCCCGGATCGCACAGGATCTGGATCAGGCAGCGCGGATGAAGCAGGATTCCGACGCCGCCATCGCTGCCTATGAGCAGGAACTGGCGGAAGCAAAGCAAAAGGCGGGCGGTATCGCCCAGACAGCTCGTGACGCAGCCAAAACTCAGGCTGATGGCGAGCGCGCGGAAATCGAGGCTACGCTTGAAAAGAAGCTGGGCGAAGCCGAGACGCGGATCGCAGCCATCAAGTCCAAGGCAATGCACGATGTCGGCACGATCGCGGAAGATACAGCGACCGAGATCGTCAATGAACTTCTCGGCGGCAAGGTCGGCAAGGCTGACGTATCTGCGGCTGTCAAAGCGGTAAGAGGCTGAGGAGAGCACGATGGTTATTGATGCAACATTCTGGGCTTTTATCGGCTTTGTCATCTTCCTCGGAATCGTCGTCTATCTGAAAGTTCCGGCGATGGTTGGCCGTTCGCTCGATGAGCGTGCGGACCGTATTCGCGACGAACTGGAAGAAGCTCGTCGTCTTCGCGATGAAGCGCAGCAATTGCTGGCTGATTATCAGCGCAAGCGCAAGGAAGCGGAAAAGGAAGCAGGCGAGATCGTCGCGGCAGCCGAACGCGAATCCCATGCACTGATCGAAGAAGCAAAGCAGAAGACGGAAGAATATGTCGCCCGTCGTACGCGTCTTGCTGAAGAGAAGATCGCGCAGGCGGAAGTCGAGGCCATCAACGATGTCCGGGCATCGGCTGTCGATATCGCGGTCGCGGCTGCGGGCAAGCTGTTGGCAGACAAGGTTGACGCCAAGGCGAGTGGCGATCTGTTCAAGCGTTCGATCGTTGAAGTGAAATCGCGTCTGAACTGAACGCGGCTCTGCTAATCACAATTGACGGCGGTTCTGACCCGATCAGAACCGCTGTTTCGCGTTTACGAACAGCGCGCTTGCCGATGATGCTGGGGACGACTGGACGAGGTAAAAGATGAATCGGGTCACTTGATCGTGAGAGATCGAAGGGACGGATGTCGGTTTCATCTCGCTGCTTCAATCCAGGACTCGCGCCGAGCGGGCAATGCCGCGTGCTTCTATCCGTCGTATAAGACGACCACTGGATTGACGAACCCGGCTTGGGTGCAGCCTCGGAGATCTGCCCCATAGCTTCTAGGATAAAGCCTGTCTCTCTGGCGGGAAAGAAGCGTCAGATCCTGTTTTTCAACGGGGCAAAGCTGAAACGGTGAATGCGTTCCACAGGGCCGTGGATTTCCATGGCCTTTCTGTGGGCTGCGGTTCCATAGCCTGCGTGCTTTTCCCAGCCATAAGCGGGGTGGGCAGTGGCAGCGCGTTCCATCATCCTGTCGCGCGTCACCTTGGCGACGATGGATGCTGCCGCGATGGAAACCGACCGCTGATCGCCCTTGACCAGCGCTGTGCCGGGGCAGTGTAGACCGGGCGGAACATCTCTTCCGTCTATCAGCGCATGATGAATCCGGATCGGCAGGCCCTCGGTCGCACGGCGCATGGCTTCGAGAGCGGCTTTTCTTATATCGGTCTCATCGATGGACGTGGCGCAAAGGCTGGCCAGGCCTACCGCCCGGGATGACGTCAGTATGACGGTGAAAAGCGCTTCGCGCTTTGCTGCGGTTAGTTTTTTCGAATCGTTCAGGCCTTCCGGGATATTGTTCGGATCGAGGATGACCGCCGCCGCCACAACGGGCCCGGCGAGCGGGCCTCGGCCCGCTTCGTCTATGCCAGCGATGAAGGAATACCCCTTTGCAATGAGCTTCGCTTCGATCGCGAAGTCAGGTTCGGGCTGGAGATCAAAAAGAAGCGGAGAATCGGAAGCTGATTTGGCCATGTTGCATACACAACTCGCACCAGTTTCGATTCTCCGCAAGGACCTCCGCATGTGGGACGCGGAGATCGCCGTCTGGCGGGGTAGGGGATGTGCCAGCCGGAATATGAAGAAGGGCCGGACGGGGGTCGGTCCGGCAATATGCTGAACGCATCAGAACAGGGAAAGTTGCACGCCCTCTGATTCAGGCGCCTGAAACAGGTCGGTGCGCAACCGGCGCCTGGCGAGATTAAGCCCCAGCTTTTTTGCCGCGATCTGGAATCTACGCCCGATCTGCCATGCATAGGGGCCTTCTCCACGCATGCGCTTGCCCCATTCGGCATCATAGTCCTTGCCGCCGCGCATCGAACGCAGCAGGGAAAGAACATGCCTGTAGCGATCCGGATAATGCCGCAGGAGCCAGTCTTTGAAGATGGGGCTGACCTCGAGTGGCAATCGCAACAGGATATACCCCGCTTCCATGGCCCCCATGGCGCGGACGGAATCCAGAATACGCTCGATCTCGTGATCGTTCAGCCCCGGAATAACCGGGGCCACCATCGCCGAAACCGGAATTCCCGCATCGGCGAGAACGCGCATGGCTTCCAGCCTCCGTGTGGGGGTCGCCGCGCGCGGCTCCATCGTGCGCGCCAGTTTCGCGTCCATCGTGGTGATGGAAAAGGCGACCTTCACCAGCCCCTTTTCGGCCATGCGGGCCAGAATATCCTGATCGCGCATGACAAGGGCGGACTTTGTCACGATGCCGACCGGATGCTGACAGGCTTCGAGCACCTCGAGTATCTGTCGCATGACGCGCCATTTTTTCTCGATGGGCTGGTAAGGGTCGGTATTGGTGCCGATGGCGATGGTCTTGGGCACGTAACCGTGCTTTGCCAGTTCACGCTCGAGCAGGCGCGCCGCATCAGGCTTGGCGAAAAGCTTCGACTCGAAATCGAGACCCGCCGACAGGCCCATATAGCTGTGGCTCGGGCGGGCAAAACAGTAGATGCAGCCATGCTCGCAACCGCGATAAGGATTGATCGACCGGTCAAAGCCAATGTCGGGCGAGTCGTTGCGGGTGATGATTGTGCGCGGCTTTTCAATCTGGACGTCGGTCTTGAACGGCGGCAGATCCTCCAGCGTCTCCCATCCATCGTCGAATATATGGCGGGTGAGGGATTCGAAGCGCCCGGTCGGGTTGATCCCCGAGCCGCGGCCGCGCGTGATGCGATGATCGACGCGCAGCCCGGCTTCATTGATCATGGCGTTTGCGTGTTCCGCACGTCCGGTTCCGAAAGCGGCCTTGTCAGCTGAATGAATGACGTTCATGCCTGTCTCCTGCGACTGTCCGGCAGTCCCGGATGCACACCTCGATCCGGATTGAGAAGCATCCCGGAAGCTTGGCATGTCCGGCCTTACCGCATCGGAGCATTCTTTGGATCTGTGAATGTCGAAGCGGAGGCGACTCACTGTCGAATGAATCTATTCCTATCACAGAAATAGAACATATCAAGAACATTTCACCAATCGCATCGCAATCTGGCGTTTTATGCCGCAATGCGATAAGCGATTGGGATGATTTCTGTCCTGATAGAAACGAGGAATGCCGACGAGGGACTCGCCAGGACTCTGGCGGCGCTGGTCGGGGGTGTGGTGGAAGGTGTGATCCGGGATGTCGTCGTCGTGGATCACGGTTCCGTCGATCATACGCATCAGGTTGCGGACGCTGCCGGGGCGATGTTCCTGCAAGACCAGTCACTGCTGGACGGTGTGCGAAAGGCGCGCGGCGAATGGCTGCTGCTGCTGGAGCCGGGGGCGAAACTCCTTGATGGGTGGATCGATCCGGTGGTGCAACATATCGACAACCTGCCGGGACCGGCCCGTTTCAGCCGGAACCCGGTTCACCGGCAGCCGTTTCTCGCCCGGATATTCGGCAAGACAGCACCTCTTGCCGACGGCCTGCTGATCTCGAAACGGCAGGCGCTCGCACTGCTGAAATCGGCAAAGACCGCCGACGATCTGGCGCGGGGGCTTGCAGCGCGACGGTTGAAAGCGGAAATTATTCCAGCTCCGAAAACCGATCCGCGCACGCGCGAACCGCGATAGGTTCAGGCCTTGTTTCCGGCGCCCCGCTTGAGGTGTTCGTCAAGCCTTGGCATGATCTCGATAAAATTGCAGGGCATGTGCCGATAGTCGAGCTGGAACTTGAGAATATGGTCCCATGCGTCGCGGCACGCGCCCGGAGAGCCCGGAAGCACGAAGACAAAGGTGGCGTTGAGCACGCCGCCGGTCGCCCGTGACTGAATGGTCGACGTGCCGATCTTGTCGTAGGAGATCCGGTGGAAAACTTCGGAAAAGCCGTCCATCCGTTTTTCAAAGATCGGTTCGAGCGCTTCCGGTGTGACATCGCGGCCGGTAAAACCGGTGCCTCCGGTGGTGATGATGACGTCTATACCCGCGTCCTTTGACCATGACAGAACGCGCTGGCGGATTTTCTCCTGATCGTCGGTCACGATGTCCCTGGCCGCCAGAATATGTCCGGCATCGGTCAGACGGTCCGTAAGAGTCTGCCCCGAACGATCATCTTCCAGCGAGCGACTGTCGGAAACCGTCAGTACGGCAATCCTTACGGGAACGAAGGGACGGGTTTGATCAATCCCAGCCATGGGGCATTCCTCCTGCCGGAAGGCTTGTTGTGGCCGTGACAAACCAGTCGGGGCGCAAGGTGGAAATGGCGCCTGCCGCTTCGTGGGCTGTCCTGTCATTGTCGTAAATGCCAAAGCAGGTTCCGCCAGAACCGGACATGCGGGCAAAGCGTGCACGGGTGCGGACCAGCATGTCCATTACCTCGGAAATTTCTGGTGCGATCCTGTCCCGGACCGGCGGGTAAAGGTCGTTGCGCGCCCGATCGAGATAGGCGGTAATGGCGGGCGGCGTTGCGCTATCGGGCAAAGGATCGAGGGACGGGTTGTTTCTGCGCTGCAGCGCCGAGAAAACGCTTGGAGTGGTGATCTCGTGGCCATTATTGACCAGCACGAGGGGAAGGCGAGGGAAGTCCTTCAGCGTTTCCAGTTCATCGCCGATTCCGCGTGCAATCAGCGGCCTGCCGTGCAGGCACATCGGCAGGTCGGCGCCGAGGCCAAGGCCGATGGCTTTCAGTTCGTCATCCGGAATATTGTGGTCCCAAAGCCGGACAAGCGCCCTCAGCGTCGCCGCGGCATCGCTGGAGCCGCCACCGATACCCGATGCAAGAGGGAGGTTCTTCTCCAGGTGAATTGAAACGGGCATTGCGGCATCGCCAATGCGCGCCCGCAGCGCGTCACGCGCTTTAACGACGATGTTCGACTGATCGTCCGGCAAATGCTGGCCATAACGCCCGCTCATGAAGAAGCGGTCGGTTTCCGCCGGTTCGACGGTGATCCGGTCGCCAAACGCCGTGAAAACGACAAGGCTTTCGAGCAGATGATAGCCATCGTCCCGCCGCCCCGTGACGTGAAGCGCAAGATTGATCTTGGCAGGGGCGAGCAGGGTGATGATATTCACTGGAAAAACGGCGAGATCGAGCATGTCCGGGCTGTAGGATCAGTCTTTGCGAACGCGGTATTCTCCCGTTTCCGGATCCTGAACGAGCGTTCCCTGAGCGCGGTTCTGGGCTTCACGCTCCGCTTGCCGCACTCGCTGCGAAACGCGCGCTGCTTCTTTCTTGAAAGAACGATAACCGTAATAGGCCGCCACGCCAACCAGAGCGAAAAAGATCAGTTGTGGCATAGGCATTTCCTCGCGCGATGAATGTCACTGCTCTTCGTATCATGCTTCTGTCGGATTTTGAAAGTGGGCAAACGCGACAGACGGTTCCGGCTCCCGGGTCAAAGCCCATAATGTGCCCATAAGGCCCTTTCGTCCGCCGCATCCATCAGGCTGTTTGCAGCCGCAGCAAGCATGTCCGGCGTTTGCATGCCGACGCCCGGAACGCGACGCCCCAGCAGGCCCCGCTGCGGCGCGATCAATTTTAGCCTGGTCTTCGGGCCGTATTGTGACCGCAGATGCGCCCGCATGTCGCCCAGCCCATCCACCAGACCGAGCGCCCTGCCTTTCGTGCCCGTCCAGAACTGACCGGTGAAAAGGTCGGGATCGTCGGCAAGCTTGTCGCCGCGCCGGTCTTTGACGAGGTTGATGAATGTGTCGTGGATCTCGAGCTGAAGTTCCTTGAGGCGCTCGATGTCTTCCTTTTTCTCCGGCTGGAACGGGTCGAGAGTCGCCTTGTTCTTGCCTGCCGTATAGACGCGGCGCTCGACGCCGATCTTCTTGAGCATTTCAGGAAAGCCGAAACCGGCGGAAACAACGCCGATCGACCCCACGATGGATGAGGGATCGGCGATGATCTCATCTCCGGCAACGGCGATCATGTAGCCGCCAGAGGCTGCAACATCCTCGACGAACACGATGACTCGCTTTTTCTTTTCCTCGGCAAGATCGCGGATGCGCCGGAAGATCAGGCGCGATTGCACCGGCGATCCGCCCGGAGAATTGATGGAAATCGCCACGGCTGGCGCATCCTTGTCAGCGAAAGCCTTTTCAAGAACTGCAGCTGTCGTGGCGAGCGAAAGCGTGGGGCGAAACTGCCCGCCACCGCTCATGATCGCGCCGTGCAGCCGCACGACCGGGATTTCGATATGGTCCGGGCGCCAGCGTCGCGGCAGGATCTTGGAAAGGAAGCGGGCCAAATGAAGTCTCCTCTGGTCAATTCATTCCCATGTAATCACCGAAATGCAAAGTGCAATAAGGGAGGTGCCGATTGGCAGCCTCCCTGTAGCCAATTGTTCGACTGGCTATTCGTCGGGCAGGCATAAGCGGATGCGATGGCCGTCCGGATCGAGGGCCACACAGGTGCGGCCGAAAACCATTTCCTCAGGCTCCTGAAGGATGGTCAGGCCCTTCAGTCGCCAGCTCTCACAGGTCGTGTCGACCGCAGCCGGACTGTCGACCATAACCAGAAGTTCACCGCTGCCATTGGCAGCCGACGGCGCGGGTCTGGCCGTGTGTTTTGACCACAGTGCCAGCACAAAACCGGAGGGAAACGTTACGGTCGAAAAGTTGGGCGAGGAATGAACTGTTTCAAGCCCCAGAAGATCGGCATAAAAAGCAGCGCTGACAGCAGCTTTGTCGACATAAAGCAGGGCCATGGCAAGGTTTGGCATCGGATGTCTCCATTGTTGATGGAGACATCGTGGACGGGCATGCTGTCAATTTATGGCAGCATTGAATCAGCCGGCGCAATGTTCTGTTGCGCACGCCATTCCCTCAGCAGGACGGTACGCCGTCGCGGATAGCCCGTCTCATCTGATTCCAGTGCAGAAATCCGGTCTGCGCGGAAATGGCGGAAATCCTGACGAAGCTCGCACCATGCTACGATAATGCGCACCCGGTCGAAAAAACCCCGGGGCAAACGGCCATATCACGCGCTTGGATGCCGCATGCTGCCCGTCGCTATAGGTATTCGTCAGCTTGCGTTCGGTGCGGATTGCCTTTCGGATTAGCCCGAGGTCGATGCCATCTGCCGGTTTCTTGTGCCAATACCTTGCCGCTTACGGGCAGGCGATAGCGGCGCAGTATTTGCAGCAGATCAAGCAGGCGTTGGGCTCGGGACAATGTGTGCTCCTCGGTGAATGGACCCATGCTGCCATAAACTGGCAGGAAAGGCATCGGATCGATTCTGAAAGGATTGCCACGGGCATGCTATCGATGCCCGACCGTCTGGCAGATGCTGCGGCAGCAGGCTATATCTGAAAAAGGCCTGTCTTGCCGTTGTTGAGTGCTTCGGCGCGGGGCGTGAATGCGTTGCCGCTCTCGCCGTGCATGAACAGTGGCGGGCAAAGCGTCAGCCCGGCACGGCTTCCATGAACGCCGCGAATGACGATGCGAATGGCGGCGTCCTGCGGCCTCGGATGTATGGGAACGATCGAAAGCGCCCCGTAACGCCCCGTCAGCCTGTCGAGCAATTCTTTCAGCGACTGCGGCCGCGCTATGATGGCGATGCCGCCGCCGGGTCTGACAACGGCGGTTGCCGTGCGGATCCACTGCTCGAACATGCCTTCATTCATGACGTGCGCCTCAGCCTTCACCGGGTCGGGCGTCTGCCTGTCATGATGTGCGTTGAAGGGCGGATTCATGATGGCGAAGTCGAAGCTGTCGTCGAGCAGTCCGGCAGCGCTGCGCGCTTTGCCGGTTAGGGTCACATCCGCCTGAAGAAAGGTTGCACGATTTGAAATCCCGGCATTGGCGGGATGTTCGAGCGTCCGCCGGGCAAAATCGGCCATGAAGCCGGAACGTTCCACCAATGTGACGCGCGCTCGCGAACACCGCGCGATCACGGCGAGACCGGCAGCCCCGGCACCGCTTCCCAGGTCGACGGCATGGCCCGAAAAGCCTTCCGGAACGGCGCTGGCGAGAAGCATGGCGTCAACCCCCGCGCGATGGCCTTTCAACGCAGGCTGCACCAGGTGGAAGGCCCCGCGATGAAAGGCGTCCACCGTTTCGTCGGGTGGCGCGGTATGTTCTTCGATGCCGCTCACGGCCGGAGTTCACCCTCAAAACCCGCGTCCGCAAGCAATTGCCGCGCACGCGCCATCTCCGAGCTTTCCACCATGACCCTCCTTTGAAGGATGCCAAGTGTCCCTTCAACGGTGCTCATGTTCGAATCGGCGATGAAATACATGATGCCTGCATCTTTCAGCAGTGCCTCGACAAATGAAATCAGCACTAGATCATTGGTTCGGATGAGTTCAATCATGTGACATAGCATGCAGTTTGTGGTCGCAAGTGCAACTGCGCGTATTCGACCCCTTGCCCGATTGTAGCCAGATGCTTAAAAGCGGCATAATACGGGAGTAAATGTCGTGGGTGTAGTTTTAAGTCTTGGTGAACAGAAAAAGGCGACCGGATCGGTCAAGCCGCTGGTCGACATGACCAGTGACGGCATGAGCAGGGTCAATGCGCTTATTCTGTCCAAGGCGGGTTCCGATGTCGAGATGATACCGGAGGTCGCCAACCATCTGATCAGTTCAGGCGGCAAGCGCTTGCGCCCGATGATCACGCTCGCGTCCGCGACGATGTTTGGCTACGAAGGCGACAGCCACGTCAAGCTCGCCACCAGCGTTGAATTCATGCACACGGCGACGCTTCTTCATGATGACGTCGTGGATGAAAGCGATTTGCGGCGCGGCAAAAGCACGGCGCGCATGATCTGGGGCAATCAGGCGAGCGTTCTCGTTGGCGATTTCCTTCTCGGGCAGGCATTCAAGATGATGGTCGATGTGGGTTCGCTCGAGGCTCTCGACGTGCTGGCGACATCAGCGTCGGTGATTGCCGAAGGCGAGGTTATGCAGCTCGCGGCGGCCAAGAACCTTGAAACCACCGAGGATGAATATCTGGCCGTCATCAAGGCCAAGACGGCTGCTCTTTTCTCGGCGGCGGCCGAAGTCGGGCCGATTATCGCTGCCGCATCCCGTGCCGAGCGCCTGGCATTGCGATCCTACGGCCTCAATCTCGGTCTGGCGTTCCAGCTTGTTGACGATGCGCTCGACTATGGCGGCAACGCGCAGGATCTTGGCAAGAACACGGGCGATGATTTCCGCGAGGGAAAAATCACCCTTCCTGTCGTCCTCGCCTATCGCCGGGGAACGGCGGAAGAGCGGCAGTTCTGGAAGTCCGCGCTGGAAGAAGGCGCAAGCGACGATGCGGCACTGGAGCGCGCCCGGGGGTTGATGACGCGCTATGGCGCGATCAGCGACACGATCCAGAGGGCTATGCATTTCGGCGATATCGCCCGTGATGCCCTGGCGCCGCTGGAAGACACGCCTGAGAAAAACGCCTTGCTTGATGTGATCGAATTCTGCATCAGCCGCGTGAGTTGAATTTGCTTCGCTTTTGCAGGAGAAATCCTGCAAGGGAATTGCGATTTCACGGCATCGTGATTAACCTTTATGAATGAGTTTTCGGATGATGCTCGCAAAAACGGCCATGCTTTGCAAGGCTAGTCGGCGGATAATCTGAATCTTCCGATCATGTTGGGTTCGGTTGATCGTAGAAGGATGTGATAATGCGGCGTGGATTTTTGTTCGGTTCTGTTCTGGCGGCAAGTCTCGCTGTGCTTTCGGCGACGACGATACCTTCAGGACATGCCTATGCCGCCGCTGAGCCGGCAGCGTCGAATGCGGGTTCGTTCTCCGGCGCCTATCTTGCCGGCCGTGTGGCGGAAGGCGACAACGATCTGCCCGCTGCCATTTCCTATTATCGGCAGGCATTGGCTTATGACCCCCAAAACCTGCAATTGCGGCAAAGCCTGCTGCTGGCCCTGCTGACGGACGGTCAATTCGAAAAGGCGCTGCCCATCGCCGAGGAGCTGAAGACGACCGCCGATATCGAGCGGTTCTCACGCCTTGCGCTCGGCGTCGATGCGATGGCGAAGAAGGACTATCGCGAAGTCCGGAATTTGATGAAGCTGGCGTTGCAATCCGATCTCGACCGGCTCGTCACCTCGCTGATTTCTGCCTGGGCTCTGGTGGGCGAGGGCGAGACAGAGGAAGCGCTTGCGTCCATTAAGAAGATCGAGGGCCCGGAAGGCTTTGGCCTGTTCAAGACCTATATGTCGGCTCTCATCGCCGATATGGCCGGTGAAAAGCAGAAGGCGCGGGATTTCTACCAGCAGACGATCGACGACCGCGCCAATGGTGCGGCAGCACCCGATACCTATGAGCGCGCCATCAATGCCTACGCGTCTTTCAAACTGCGCAACGGCGAAAAACTGGGCGCTCTGGCGACGGTGAAGGATGGCGAGGAAATGCTGACCGGCCGCATGGCCATCCAGCAGCTTCGCAAGGCGGTTGAGTCGGGCGCGAAGCTCGACCGGCTGGTCAATACCCCGCAGGAAGGCGCAGCCGAAGTGCTCTATACGGTCGCGACCGCCATCAATCGCGGTGGCGGCGAGGCGTTCTCGAAGCTTTATCTCCAGATGGCGCGACCTTTGCGTCCCGACCATGACGCGACGCTGTTCCAGCTTGGCAATATCAGCGCGCAGCTTCGCCAGCAGGAGAAATCGATCGACTATTTCGGCGATATCAAGGAAGGCTCGATCTACAAGGAAGACGCCGATCTGCAACGCGCCCTGAATCTCGCTGATCTGGAGCGCACAAAAGAGGCCGAAGAGCAGCTCAAGGCGATGCTGAAAGCTGACCCCGACAATATGCGGGGCTATCTGGCGCTGGGCGGCGTTTATGGCCAGATGAAGGATTTTCAGAAAGCAGCCGATCTTTATGAGAAGGCCGTCGCGCGCATCAAGAAGCCGGATCGCACCCACTGGCCGATCTTCTATCAGCGCGGCATTGCCTATGAACGCCTGAAGGAATGGCCGAAGGCGGAGCCGAATTTCAAGGAAGCGCTGAAGCTTTTCCCGGATCAGCCGCAAGTGCTGAACTATCTGGGCTATTCATGGGTCGACATGAACATCAATCTCGATGATGGGCTCAACATGATCCGCAAGGCGGTCGAGCTGCGTCCTCAGGACGGCTATATCGTCGACTCGCTCGGCTGGGCCTATTATCGCCTTGGCCGTTTTGACGATGCGGTCGCCGAACTTGAAAAGGCGGTTATGCTTCGCCCCGAAGATCCGACCATCAACGACCATCTGGGCGATGCCTATTGGCGCTCTGGCCGCAAGCTGGAAGCCACCTTCCAGTGGAGCCATGCGCGCGACCTGAAGCCGGAACCCGCCGACCTGGTCAAGATCGAGAAAAAGCTGAAAGAGGGGCTGCCGGACGACGATCTTCCGGGCGTCGCGAGAAACCACCCCCCAGCGCCGCCGGTGAAGACGCCGGACAAGAACGGCTGAACGGTTCACCAGGCCGATGAGTTGCGCCGGCTCAGTGGATCAAATGTCGCACTGACCTTTCGAGCAGCCGTATGGCCCGGAAAAGAGATTCCATTTTTCCGGATCATGCTGTAGGACGGGCCATCTTTTATGCTTTTCCACAAAAAGGCTGTCCGGTGTCCTCCAAACTACCCGATCATATGCACCCGACCCGCTCCTTTCAGGGTCTGATCCTCACGCTTCACGATTATTGGGCCAGGCACGGTTGTCTCGTCTTGCAGCCCTACGATATGGAAGTTGGCGCCGGTACCTTCCATCCCGCAACCACATTGCGCTCGCTCGGGCCGCGTCCGTGGAAGGCGGCCTATGTGCAGCCATCGCGTCGCCCGAAGGATGGCCGTTACGGTGAAAATCCGAACCGGCTCCAGCACTATTACCAGTATCAGGTGATCCTGAAGCCATCGCCGTCCAACTTGCAGGAGCTTTATCTCGGCTCGCTGGCCGCCATCGGAATCGACCCGCTGCTGCACGATATCCGCTTCGTTGAAGACGACTGGGAAAGCCCGACGCTCGGTGCGTGGGGCCTCGGCTGGGAGTGCTGGTGCGACGGTATGGAAGTCTCGCAGTTCACCTATTTCCAGCAGGTTTGCGGCATCGAATGCTCACCTGTTTCCGGCGAATTGACCTATGGCCTGGAACGTCTCGCCATGTATGTGCAGGGCGTCGACAATGTTTACGACCTGAATTTCAACGGCCTCGAAGGGCCGGAAAAAGTCACCTATGGCGAGGTCTTTCTTCAGGCCGAGCAGGAATATTCACGCCACAATTTCGAATTCGCCAACACGGCCAAGCTGTTTCGCCATTTCGAGGACGCGGAAGCGGAATGCGAGGCGCTGCTCAAGGCCGGTGCGCCGGTCGAGGGCGCGGGAACCCATAAAATGGTTTTCCCAGCTTATGACCAGTGCATCAAGGCCTCGCACGCGTTCAATCTTCTGGATGCGCGGGGCGTGATTTCCGTTACCGAGCGCCAGAGCTATATTCTCCGCGTGCGCAATCTCGCCCGTCAATGCGGCGAGGCGTTTCTGCTGACCGAAGCCGGTGGCGTCAACTATACCCGTGAGAGCGCATAATGCCCGATCTTTTGCTTGAACTCCGTAGTGAAGAGATTCCCGCCCGTATGCAGCGCAAGGCCGCTGGCGATCTCAGGAAGCTTGTCACGGACGGTCTGGTCGATGCCGGCCTGACCTATGAAGCCGCCACCGAATACTGGACGCCGCGCCGTCTGACGCTTGATATTCGTGGCCTGACCGCGCGTTCGAAAGACGTGCATGAAGACATCAAGGGGCCATCGACAAGCGCGCCGGATCAGGCCGTGCAGGGCTTTTTACGCAAGGCGGGCCTTGGCGATATTTCACAGGCTCATGTCCATACGGATCCGAAGAAAGGCGATTTCTACGTCGCCCACATCACCAGGGCGGGTCGCGCTGCGGAAGAGATTATCACCGACTTGATGCCGTCGATTATCCGCAGTTTCCCCTGGCCGAAATCCATGCGCTGGGGTGTTGCATCGGCGAAATCCGGCTCGCTGCGCTGGGTTCGACCGCTCCAGTCCATCGTCTGCACCTTCGGGCCGGAAACATCAGATCCGGTTGTCGTGGATTTCGATATTGACGGCCTGCGCTCCGGCAACGTCACCTATGGCCACCGCTTCATGAGCGATGGCGAGCCGATTACCGTCCGCCGCTTCGACGATTATGTGGAGAAACTGCACAAGGCAAAAGTCGTTCTGGATGCGGGGCGCCGCAAGGAGATCATCCTGTCCGACGCGCGCAATCTGAGCTTCGCCTCCGGTCTCGATCTGGTCGAGGATGAGGGCCTGCTGGAAGAAGTGTCGGGGCTGGTCGAATGGCCGGTCGTGCTGATGGGCGAGTTCGAGCCCGAGTTTCTGGCCATTCCACCTGAAGTGATCCGCCTGACCATCCGCGCCAACCAGAAGTGCTTCGTCACCCGCAAGGCGGGCCAGACGGAGGCGCTGTCGAACAAGTTCATCGTGATCTCGAACATCGAGGCGAAGGACGGCGGCAAGGAAATCGCCCACGGCAACGGCAAGGTGGTGCGTGCCCGCCTGTCCGATGCGCTCTACTTCTGGAAGACCGATCAGGGCGATCTGCCCGATCTCGACAAGCTTGGCGCATCGGCCGAAAAATTTGGTCTTGATCTGAAAAAGCCGCTCGATCAGCGCATGGCGCGTCTCGATGCGCTGAACGTCACCTTCCATGCCAAGCTTGGCACGCAAGGTGCGCGTATCGAGCGTATCAGGCGTCTGGCGCAGGAGATCGCCCCGGTTGTGGGAGCCGATCTGAAATTGGCAGGCCGCGCCGCGGTTTTGGCCAAGGCCGACCTCACCACCGAAGTGGTGGGCGAATTCCCTGAACTGCAGGGCGCGATGGGCCGCAAATATGCGCTGTTGCAGGGCGAAAACGCCTCCGTCGCCGCTGCTATCGAGGAGCATTACAAGCCGCAAGGCCCATCCGATGCTGTGCCGAAAGACCCGGTTTCAGTCGCGGTCGCCTTGGCTGACAAGCTCGACGCACTGGTGGGGTTCTGGACTATCGACGAAAAGCCGACCGGTTCGAAAGACCCGTTCGCGCTGCGCCGTGCGGCTCTTGGCGTGATCCGGCTCGTCGTCTCGGGTGACTGGAAAGTCCGGCTTATGCCGCTGCTTGAAAACGCTTATGCCGAGCTTTGCCAGAACCGGATCGAGAAATTGCTTGCCGCCTATGAGGACGATCAGGGCGCGCAGGATTCCGGCGATGTCGATGGCGAGGAGGACGTTGATCTCGCGATTGGCGGCTATGAGAAGCGCATCCGCGCCGAAATGATGGAAAAGGCGACCCCCATACTGGCTGACCTCCTGTCGTTCTTCCATGATCGCTTCAAAGTCTATTTGAAAGATGAAGGTGCGCGTCACGATGCCATCGATGCCGTGCTCACGCCGGAAGCCGACAATCTTCTTCTGGTCGCCCGTCGTATCGAGGCGCTGATCGTGCTGCTCAATACCGAGGACGGCAAGAATCTGCTGGCGGGAACAAAACGCGCCGCCAATATTCTCGCCGCGGAGGAAAAGAAGGGCACGCGTATTGCGGATGCCGTCGATGCCGATCTGTTCCGCGACGAGGAAGAAAAGAGCCTGTTCAATGCGGTGAACGTGGCCGAGAAAGACGCTGCCGACGCGATCCGGAAGGAAGATTTCAACGGCGCGATGCTTGCGCTGGCGAAGCTTCGCGAGCCGGTCGATTCCTTCTTCGAGAAGGTGCTGGTCAATGATGAGGACGAGGCCGTTCGCGCCAATCGCCTTGCCTTGCTGGCGCGCATCCGCACGGCAACAGGCGAAGTTGCGGATTTCTCGAAAATTGCTGGCTGATCTTCAGGGCCGATAAATCAGGAAAGGGCGCGTGGACTGGAGATCACGCGCCCTTTCCTGTATCGATTGTTTATTGCTTATCGAACTGTTGCACGCATTGGTGTCGCTTTCATGGCAGCCGCATCGCCATTGTCGCGCGCCTTTTCGACGTTCAGGGCGGAGACGGAAATTTCGCCGGGCTTGGCGCCTGTCTTGGACGCATCGGCGATCTGGCCGATCTTGATCGCGTATTGGCGCGCGCGCTCGCGGCGTTCCGCATAGGCGCGTTCCCTTTCTGCTTCCGCCGCCTTTTCGGCTTCGCATTCAAGGCAAACATGATTGCCGTCGGCGTCGATATAATCATAGCCGTAATAGGTTATGGATGCGGGTTTTTGCGAACTGCCGAGCGACTGAAACGAGCCATCCGCCGATGCGGCGCCACAAAGCGCCATGAGCGCGACGAGATGCGATGCAAGAATCCGCTTTTTCATTGCCTGGCCCTTTCACCCTTGTTGTGATGGTTCTTTTATCGCGCGCAGGTTGCTATCCGGTGTCGGCATTCATTCGAATTTTATCGAATATGCAGTTGTTCTTGCCGTTGGTGCGGCGCTTCGTGTAGGCAAGCCGCACGAAAGGAAAACCGATGGCGGAGATACTGGATACGAGCGATGAGGCGCTGTCGCGCGCGGCGGAGGTTTTGGCGGCAGGGCAACTGGTCGCAATTCCGACCGAGACAGTCTACGGCCTTGCTGCCGACGCAACCAATGGCGAGGCGGTGGCGCGCATTTTCGAGGCCAAGGGGCGGCCGCGCTTCAATCCCCTCATTTGCCATGTGTCGAGTTTTGAAATGGCCGGGCGTCTGGCCATCTTCGATCCGCTATCCAGAAAACTGGCGGATGCCTTCTGGCCGGGGCCGTTGACGCTGGTTCTGCCCTTGCGCGAGGGGAGCCGCATTCATCCTCTGGTGGCGGCAGGGTTGGACACGGTTGCATTGCGCATGCCGCGCGGTATAGCAGCGCGGATCATTGCCAGGCTCGATCGTCCGCTGGCCGCACCCAGCGCCAATTCGTCTGGAAAGATCAGCGCCACATCGGCGGCAGCGGTGCAGGATGATCTTGGTTCGAAAATTCCGTTGATCCTCGATGCAGGTCCATGTCCCGTCGGTCTTGAATCGACCATCGTGAAGGTGACAGGCGGGGAGATAAGCCTGTTGCGTCCCGGCGGCCTTTCGGCTGAAGACATCGGGAGACTGACCGGAAAAGCATTGAAGCGTCTTGATCAGCGCACGGCCATTCAGGCGCCCGGCATGATGGCGTCGCATTATGCGCCATCAGCGCAGGTTCGGCTCAACGCGACGGCTGTATCGAGCAATGAAGCGCTGCTGGCTTTCGGACCGGCAAGGGTTTCCGGAGCGGATCAGGCGAAAGCCGTGCTGAACCTGAGTGAAAGAGGCGATCTGCGCGAGGCGGCCACCCATCTTTTCGACTATATGAAGCGGCTGGACGGCAATGGCGTTTCATCGATTGCGGTGGAGCCTGTTCCGATGGAAGGGTTGGGCGAGGCAATCAACGACCGGCTGGCGAGAGCCGCCGCGCCGCGCATCTGAAAGGGGGAGCACATGTCTGCATCGGAACCACTGGATATCGCGCTGCTGGATCGCTTCGCGGCCATTGTCGGCGAGAAGCATGTGGTCCGCGATCCGAAGGACATGCAGCCCTATCTCAAGGAACCACGCGACAAGTTCAAGGGCATCACGCCGCTTGTTCTGAAACCGGCGACGGTGGCTGAAATTTCCGCCATTCTCAGGCTCGCGACGCAAACGCACACCGCTATCGTGCCGCAAGGCGGCAACACCGGCCATGTCGGCGGGCAGGTGCCGGATGCGAGCGGACGCCAGATCATTATGTCGCTTGCGCGGCTGAATCGCATCCGCTCCGTCGATCCTGTCGGCAATCTTCTAGTTGCGGAATCCGGATGCATATTAAAGACCGTTCAGGATGCGGCGGCGTCGCAGGGACGTCTCTTTCCGCTCTCGCTTGGCTCCGAAGGAACTTGCCAGATCGGTGGCAATCTTTCGACCAATGCGGGTGGAACGGCGGTTCTCGCCTATGGAAACACCCGCGAGCTTTGTCTCGGGCTCGAAGTCGTCCTGCCGACCGGCGAGGTGCTCGACGATCTGCGGCGGGTCAAGAAAGACAATACCGGCTATGATCTCAAGGATCTGTTCATTGGCGCTGAAGGAACGCTCGGCGTTATCACGGCTGCCGTGCTCAAGCTTTTTCCGCAGCCACGCGGCAAGGCCGTTGCCTATGCGGGTCTGAAAAGCCCGGAAGATGCATTGAAGCTGTTCGGCAGGGCGCAGGATCGGGCCGGATCGTCGCTGACCGGTTTTGAATTGATGCCGCGTCTCGGACTGGAATTCGTCGTCAAACATATACAAGGCGGTGTCGATCCGCTTGCTGCGCCATATGAATGGTATGTGCTGCTCGATATTTCTTCTTCCCGCTCGGAGGAGGATGCGCAGGCGACGATGGAAGCGATTCTCGGCGATGCCTATGAAGCCGGACTGATCGGCGACGCTGCAATCGCGTCGAGCAAGGCGCAGGAACAGACGTTCTGGATGATGCGGGAATCGATGTCCGAGGCACAGAAGCCGGAGGGCGGATCGATCAAGCACGATATTTCGGTGCCGGTCGCATCAATCCCGGCATTTTTGAATGAAGCCACGGCGGCGGTGCGCCAGATGATTCCTAGTGTGCGTCCGGTGCCGTTCGGCCATATGGGCGACGGCAATATCCATTTCAACTTCACCCAGCCGGTCGGCATGGACAAGGAAGCGTTCCTCGAACGGTGGGCGGATGTTAACGCCCGCGTTCATGAAATCGTTCGCAGCTATCATGGCTCTATTTCCGCCGAGCACGGTATCGGTCAATTGAAGCGCGATGAGCTTCTGGCCACCAAGTCGCCCATGGCAATAGAGTTAATGCGACAGATCAAGAGTGCCGTCGATCCGGCCTCAATTATGAATCCGGGCAAGGTGATCTGAGCGGAGTCATAAACCGTTCATTCCCGTTGCCAAAACCTTGCATCGGGTTTCATTTTGATAACCATTTCAAAAGCCAAGGAAATTTTAACCGAACTCTTTAAGCGGCCTGTGATCGGCCCGCGCTATTGTCTCTCCCAACGAGGCCGGAAAATCGGCCCGCTCGACAGGGAAATACGAGAAAGACCGGGATACCGGCTCTCAAGAGAGACAGAGGCGTCAAATGAAAATGACTGGACAGAAACCGCTTTGGGCAGGCTGCGAGCTGAGGCTCGACCCCTTCCATCTTCCGCAGTCCGTCAGCTATGCGACCCGCGACGATGGCGAGAATGCCACTTTCACGCTGCACGAGCGCGGCGCGGTCATGCGCCGTCAATTGCCGCATAGTGGCCTGTCGCTGTCGATGGCGTTGCCAACACGCGCTTTCAAAGGCGTGACGGCGCGCGCTGTGGAAGACGAGTACGGCCAGATCACGGTGACGCTGGAACTGATGCATAGCGATCCGCAGCTTTGCGTGCCGCTGCTCGTTGCGCACAATCTCGACGATGTTGCCGCTGACTGGCGGGCATGGGCAGCGATCTACGACCTGCCGATGATGCTCGTCGAGGAGGATGGCGTCGCGCGTCCGCTGGAGGAAAGCATCGGTCCGGTCGGAGCCTCGCCGGTTCAGGATCGCCGCAAGGGGCGCGAGTCCCGCCGTCGCCGCCCGCGTTTCCTCGCACGGCGCAAGGTTGGCGATCTCGGAATGCGGCTCGTGGTCGATGGCCGCGAGATCATAGCCCGCAACTGACCGGAGCAGGTTTAGGGCATCAAGTCGCAGGTTTTATACCAGCGGCTTGACGCTCACCCAAAGCGCACCAAACAGAAGCCCGAGGAAAATCAGCCAGCCGACAATGGCGTTGGATTTGAACAGCCGCAGGCATTGATCGGGATTGTCGATGTCGAGCACCTGAATCTGGCGATACATATGTGCGCCCGCCGCGAGAATACCGGCCAATGCTGGCATTGGTACCTGAGCCGCAGCAAAAGCCGCCATGAAGAAGGCCAATGCGCCGCCATAGAGAACATAAAGAGCAAGTTTTGTGTGCTCCCCGAACAGGCGCGCGGTCGAGCGAACGCCGACCAGCGCGTCGTCTTCCTTGTCCTGATGGGCGTAGATCGTGTCATAGCCGATCACCCAGAGGATCGACCCGGCATAAAGAAGCAATGGCGCGAGGTCCAGCGAACCGAAATGCGCCGACCAGCCGACCAGCGCACCCCATGAAAATGCGAGACCCAGAACGAATTGGGGCCAGTTGGTGATGCGCTTCATGAAGGGGTAGGCCGCAACCACCAGCAGCGAGGCGATGCCCAGCAGGATGGTGAACATATTGAACTGAAGCAGGACGACAAGCCCGACCAGCGACTGGAGCACGAGAAAGAGCTTGGCCTGCCTGCGGCTGACCTGCCCCGACGGCAAGGGCCGCGAGCGGGTGCGCGCAACCTTCGAGTCGATATCCTCGTCGGCGAGATCATTATAGGTGCAGCCCGCGCCGCGCATGGCGATGGCTCCCACAAGGAACAGGAGCAGGTGCCAGAGGGATGGCACGACGGATAGCGGCGAGGCGCCTGTCTGCGCCCCCGCGCTTGCGGCTAGCGCTGTCGCCCACCAGCAGGGCCAGAGCAGCAGGATCCAGCCAATAGGCCGATCCCAGCGGGCAAGCTGCGCATAGCGCCAAAGGCGCGGCGGCAAGGCGCGGTAGACCCAATGCCCTGAAGGCGCGTCCATGACGCGGCCGCGCTTTCCTTGTTCCTGAATGATATCGTGGTTTTTGGTCATCATGGTTTGACCTTGCAGCCGTGACGATTGCAGTCAAGGAGGAAAGCGTTTTCCTGCAAAATATCGGGCGGAAAGCTTGACCCGCAAGCCGTCGCACCCTACCGACACGGAATATATAAAGCCCTGCCTTCTTTCGTTTGGAGATGCGTATGAAAGTCCTGTTAATCGGGTCCGGTGGCCGCGAACACGCGCTGGCCTGGAAGATAGCCGCATCGCCCATGCTCACGAAGCTTTATTGCGCGCCGGGCAATCCCGGAATCGCGCGAGAAGCCGAATGTATTTTGCTCGACGTGACGAAGCACGAGGACGTCGTGGCGTTCTGCACGGAAAAGGCAATCGATTTTGTGGTCATCGGCCCCGAAGCGCCGCTGGTGGCGGGGCTCGCGGACGATTTGCGGCTGGCCGGCATTAGCACGTTCGGCCCGTCAAAAGCGGCGGCGCAGCTTGAAGGCTCCAAGGGTTTTACCAAGGATCTTTGCGCGCGGTTCGATATTCCGACCGGCGCTTACGGGCGCTTTTTGAGCGCCGAAGATGCCAAAGCCTATATCGCGACGCGCGGCGCGCCGATCGTAGTGAAGGCCGACGGGCTGGCGGCGGGCAAGGGCGTTGTCGTCGCCATGACCGAACAGGAAGCGCTGGATGCGGTTGACGCCTGTTTCGACGGTGCTTTCGGCGGCGCAGGCGCGGAAGTGGTTGTCGAGGAGTTTCTGGAGGGTGAGGAGGCGAGTTTCTTCTGCCTTTGCGACGGAAAACATGCCCTGCCTTTCGGAACGGCGCAGGATCACAAGCGTGTCGGCGATGGCGATACGGGCGCGAACACCGGCGGCATGGGCGCTTATTCGCCAGCACCCGTCATGACGGACGAAATGGTCGAGCGCACCATGCGGGAAATCATCGAGCCGACGATCCGCGGCATGCAGGAGCTTGGCTCGCCCTTTTCCGGTGTGTTTTTCGCGGGGCTGATGATTGGCAAGGATGGCCCGAAGTTGATCGAATACAACACGCGCTTCGGCGATCCTGAATGTCAGGTTCTGATGATGCGCCTGAAGGACGACATCCTGTTGCTCCTGAAGGCATGTGCGGATGGAACCCTCGATCAGATGAGCGCCCGCTGGTACGACGAACCGGCCTTGACCGTGGTGATGGCAGCCAATGGCTATCCGGCGTCGCCCGAGAAAGGCAGCGTCATTCGGGGGCTGGACAAGGCGGAAGGCCTGCCGGACGTTCAGGTTTTTCACGCTGGAACAGCGGAAAAAGATGGAGAACTGGTCGCCAATGGCGGCCGCGTGCTCAACGTAACAGCAACGGGCAAGACCGTGGCCGAAGCGCAGGCCAGAGCCTATGCGGCGGTCAAGGCGATTGACTGGCCCGGCGGGTTCTATCGCTCGGATATCGGCTGGCGTGCCATGGCGCGGGAAAAGGGTGAGGCGTAAGTGCCTCTCCCATTCTAAAGAAATGGCTCTATGGCGGCGAAGCGCGCGTCCGCGCTCGTGACGGCGATGGTCCGGCGGCCTTGAAAACACGTCGTCAGCGATTGCAGCGCGATGTTGAGCGCCGCATTTTTAACGCCCGCCCGGGGTGGCTCGCGAAGCATGTCGAGAATTGAGCGATCGTCGCGTGTCTCAAAGAGACCTGCTGTGAGGGGCCGGGCTTTCAAAGCGTCATTGTCGGCTTTGGCGAGAGATGCGGTCGGCCTTGTATCGATTCCCGCATCATCGGTCTTGGCGGAAGCAACCAGAATATCGTCCGAGGGTGGATTGTCGGGCTGAATGATATCAATCAGATCGTCAAACGGCCAGGCTTGCTTGAGTTGTGCAACGCTCATGTCGGCAACATTCACGTCGATATCGAGATTGGTTCCCGGCGGCCGGTAGGCGCAGCTCCGCTTGGTGCAGTTTTCTTGCGAAACGAATTGCCACAACGCATAGCTGGCCCAGTTTCCTTTCGGAAAATGCAGGCCGATATCCGGCTTGTAGCGCGCATACCAGAGCGGCAGGCGTGAGAGGATCGGGTATTGCAGACGATTATCGGCGATATGCTTCGCCGTACTTCCGTTAGTGTAAAGCACCGGATATCGTCCTGTGCGGCGCTTGATGTGCTCAACGAACAATTCGGCGTCGCTCAGCGACATCCATTTTTCGGGGTCGTTGTCCTCTATGTCGAGCGCCATCAGCTCGTCATCGGCGGGTTCGGCGTAACGCAGAAAGTGATTGGCCTGCTCGATCGGATTTCCGGGGCGCGCCAGATGATAGGCGCCCCATTTGAGGCCGAGCGCTTTCGCCAGTGCGCGGCGGGTATGGTAAAGTTCCCGGGAGACGGAATAATTGCGCCAGGTTTTCTTGCACAATTCCCGATCCGGTCCTTCGGCTTCGCGGCTGCAATGATAATTGGCGGGCATGCCGTCGGAACCCTTGTGAATGAAGGCTGCGATGCGCTGATCTTTCACGATCTCGGGCAGGCTGAATTCATTGTGCTCATAGCCGTCAAGGATGAGCGCGCGCTTCTTGTTCAGCCAGGGTTGCTGGAATTCCGACGCGGCATGGGCGGAAGGGCCAGATGCGAAGCCGACGCAGATCGCAAGAAACGCGACGACTTTTGCCGTCGCCTTGCCAGCATTTCCCATCCGTTGGTCGGGTCTGCGATGGAGCATGAACCATCGTCGCCGGATTGTGGTTAAGATATCGTAAATCAATCGGATACGGTCGGCTTCTCATCCGAACTGCCAACCGTCGAGCATAAGGCTCAAAAATCGACATGTTCCATTGGGTTTGGTGCAGGCGAGGCAGGTAACGTTCCTTCGGCCCGGCGCGTGAGGAAATGTTGTAACGAACATTGCGGCGAACATGGGACGCCGCGATCACACCAGTAGGCGGCGCCATTGTCGATGTTGTCTTCGTAATGGTGGAAAGCGACCGCGCCATACGGCAGGCCGCATTCGACACAGAGGAATTTATCCGGGCGTGCGAGCATTCTTGTTCTCCTTGGCAGCAAGCAATGGTCGATTGCGCCGTTGCGGAAAGCGGCAAGACATAATTGACGTTTACGTCAAAATCCAATAGCTCTTGAGTCGCGACCGAGGAGAGGGCAGGTTGAGACGGGCAAACGCCCATGCCCGCAGGAGGATGAGCATGTACCGCGCACCGGTTGATGAAATCGCACATACGTTGAAGCGGGTTGCAGGGTTGGACGAGGCGATCGCGCAGGGCAGTTTAGGCGAACTCTCGGTCGACCTTGTTGACGCCATTCTTGAGGAAGCGGGAAAGTTCGCGTCCGACCGGATTGCACCCTTGCATGAAATCGGCGATCGCTACGGCACGCCGCTGAAGGATGGAGCGGTGACCATGCCGCCCGGCTGGAAGGAAACCTATCGGGAATGGGTGTCTGGCGGCTGGAATGCGCTGACCGGCGCCGAAGAATTTGGCGGGCAGGACCTGCCGATGATGCTTTCCGTCGCGGCGATGGAAATGTGGAATTCGGGGTCGGTCGCCTTTGGGCTTGGGCCAATGCTGACCATGGGGGCCGTTGAGGCGCTGGACAAGCACGCGACGGACGCACTCAGGCAGGCCTATCTGCCGAAGCTCGTTTCCGGCGAATGGATGGGCACGATGAACCTGACCGAGCCGCAGGCGGGCTCGGATGTGGGCGCGCTGCGTGCGCGGGCCGAGCGGGCCGATGACGGCACCTATCGCATTTTCGGCCAGAAGATTTTCATCACCTATGGCGAGCACGATTTTACGGACAACATCATCCATCTGGTTCTTGCCCGCCTGCCGGATGCCCCGGCGGGAACGCGGGGCATATCGCTGTTTCTCGTTCCGAAATTCCTCGTCAACGCGGATGGAACGCTGGGCGCGCGCAATGACGTATTCTGTTCGAGCATCGAGCATAAGCTGGGCATTCATGGCTCGCCCACCTGCACGATGATCTATGGTGACGGCTTTGCAAAGGATGCGCCCGTTGGCGCCATCGGCTATCTGATCGGTGAGGAAAATCGCGGGCTGGCCTGCATGTTCACGATGATGAACAATGCCCGTCTCAATGTGGGCATTCAGGGCGTTGCCGTTGCGGAAGCCGCTTTTCAGAAGGCGCTGTCCTTCGCCCATGAGCGCCGTCAGGGGCGCTCGCCGGGCTGGAGCGGCAGCGAAATGAGCCCGATTATCGAGCATCGCGATATCCAGCGCACCTTGCTGACGATGAAGGGGCTGACACAGGCGGCGCGAGCCATCTGCTACGCCTGCGCCCATGCGCTTGACATGGCGCGCGCCGCAGAACGCGACGGCGATACCGGGAAAGCAAAGCACTGGTCGGAACGGGCCAATCTTCTGACGCCTGTTGCCAAGGCTTTCTCCACGGATATCGGTGTGGATGTCGCGTCGCTCGGCATTCAGGTGCATGGCGGCATGGGCTTTATCGAGGAGACCGGCGCGGCGCGTTTCTGGCGCGATTCCCGCATAGCCGCGATCTACGAGGGCACCAACGGCATTCAGGCCATCGACCTTGTTCAGCGCAAGCTGCCACTGTCGGACGGGCAGCAGGTCGCGGGCTATATAGCGGAACTGCGCGAGATCGCCGGTTTGGTGGCGGGGTTGAACAATCCCGACTACGGCGCAACGTCCGAACGGCTTGTCTCTTCGCTCGCCGATCTGGAAGAGGCAACGCTCTGGCTTCAGGATGCGCTGATTGCCGGGCGAACGAATGACGCCCTTGCTGGCGCTACGCCCTATCTGCGTTTGTTCGGCCTTGCCGCCGGCGGCGCATATCTGGCCAAGGGCGCGCTTGCGGACAATGACGAGGCCCGCGTCGCCTTGAATCGCTTCTTTGCCGAGAACCTCTTGTCCGGGACGTCATCGCTGAAGGATCAGGTTCTGAACGGCGCTCCCAGTCTTGCCGCGGGCAGGGTTGCGCTTCGCCATCCATAATCGCCAATTCGAGGAAACAGCTGTGTCTGACCATATCCTGACTACGCGCCAGGGCGCGATCCAGATCATCCGCATGAACAGGCCGGAGAAGAAAAACGCCCTGACCCGCGCCATGTATGCGGCGATGACCAGGGCACTTGTGGATGGCGATGCTGATGATGCCGTGCGCGTTCACGTCTTTTTCGGCGCACCCGGCGCATTCTCGTCGGGCAATGACGTGCAGGATTTCATGGCCTTCGCCATGAGCGGTGAAATGGGAATCGAGGTGCTCGATTTCCTCAACGCTCTTGCCACGGCGAAAAAGCCGATTGTTGCCGGGGTGGACGGGCTTGCCATCGGCATTGGCGCGACGATCCATTTTCACTGCGATCTGACCTTTGCGACACCGGAATCCCTGTTTAAGACGCCTTTCGTCGATCTGGGCCTTGTGCCGGAAGCCGCGTCCAGCCTTTTGGCTCCGGCTCTCATGGGGCATCAGCGGGCTTTCGCGTTTCTGGCGCTTGGCGAAGGTTTGAACGCAGGACAGGCCAAGCAGGCTGGCATCGTCTACCATATTGTTGCGGGCGATGCCCTGGAAGCGACGGTTTTGAAGGCAGCGGAAGACATTGCCGGAAAACCGCCGCAGGCCATCCAGCTCGCGCGGTCGCTGCTACGGATGCCTCGTGAGGACGTTACCGAGCGCATCGCCATTGAAGCCAAACTCTTTGGCGAGCGCCTGCTTTCGGATGAAGCCAAACAGGCGTTCATGGCGTTTCTCAGCCGCAAGAAGGGGTGACTTCGCAAAGGCAGGAATCGCAAGCGCGGGATCAATCTTCTTTTCAGATGGAAATAAGTTGTGTACGGACCGTTTGCAGGTCGGGAGAAGCGGATTCTTCTCCCTTTGCGGTGGCATCAATCGTCATTACGGATAGAGCCGGGCCTTGGTCCATTCCCCTTCGGGGACGTCGCGTCTGAAAACCACGCGGTCATGAAGGCGGAAGGGACGGTCGTGCCAGAACTCTATGGACACCGGGCGAATCCTGAAACCGGACCAGTGAGAAGGCCGCGGGATGCTGCCGATTGCATATTTTGCCGTGTATTCCGCCACCGACTTTTCAAGGGCGAAGCGGCTTTCCAGAGGGCGCGATTGTCTGGACGCCCAGGCGCCGATCCGGCTGCCGCGCGGGCGGCTTTGATAGTAGGCGTCGGCCTCGGCATCGCTGACGATCTCCACAGGTCCGCGAATTCGCACTTGCCTTTGCAGTGATTTCCAGTGAAAACACATTGCAGCCTTCATGGACGCAAGGATTTCACGGCCTTTCTGGCTCTCAAAATTCGTATAAAAAACAAAGCCTTCCGAATCGAAGCCCTTGAGGAGAACCATCCGCACATGTGGCATTCCGTCCTGATCGACAGTTCCAAGGGCGACGGCATTAGGGTCGTTGATTTCGGATTTGGTGGCATCCTCGAGCCACTTCGCAAACAGCTTGTAGGGTTCGGTGGTTAGCGTAAAGTCACCAGTTGTTAACTCACTGCCGGGCATAGTCATGTCTGATCGGGCCTTTTACGGGGAAAGAGTTTTGGCATCCGCGATACCGAGTTCGCGTCATTGCGGCATGAGCAGCCGCGTTCGAGTTCAATATTGTGCACGGCTAGCTGTCATTACAGGCATGCTGACCGTGTCCGGGTGTGCCATGAACAGCTTCAGCATCGATAAGGCCGTTCCCGACAAAGCCAACATTACCGGCTCGGTCACCTCTGCGCAACAAGAGGATCCCAAGGGCTTCTCCGATCAGTTGACGATCCGCAATGTCGTGTCGGCGTTGAACTTCACCCAGTGGGGCAAGAAGCCGATTCCCTGGGCCAATCCGGACACCGGCAGCCAGGGCACGATCATGGCGGTTGCCGAGAAGAAGGACGAGGCCGGCCTTTGCCGCGAGTTCCAGACATCGCGTGAGTCGTTCGAGGGCATTATGCTCTATCAGGGCGAAACCTGTATGGATCGCGACGGACAGTGGGTTCTGAAGTCTTTCACGGAGATGTAGCGGATCCGGGGCTTTTTTACGGGCCGGACTGGAATTCTCTTCGGAAAATCCGCATATAACAGGCAATTAGCGTCCAATTTTAGAAACTCGCCAATGCGAAGAGGTATTGATGCGCGATCCCTACAGCGTGCTGGGCGTCGCCAGAACGGCGAAGCCTGAAGAAATAAAATCGGCGTTCCGCAAGTTCGCCAAGAAATATCATCCGGATCAGAATCAGGACGATCCGAAGGCCAAGGAGAAGTTTGCCGAGATCAATCAGGCATACGAGGTCATTGGCGACAAGGACAAACGTGGCCAGTTTGACCGCGGCGAAATCGACGCCGAGGGCAAGCCGCGCATACCTGACGGCTTTGGCGGCGATCCGTTCGCGGGCTTCACGCGCGGCGGACGTGGCGGCTTCGAATTCCGCGGCGGTCCGGGCGGCGCAGGCGGTTTTGGCGATGCGGAAGACATATTGAAAGACCTCTTCGGTGGCGGTGCGCGCCGCGCAGACCCCTTCGGCGGCGCGAGAACCCGTCAGCGACCCGTCAAGGGCGCCGATCTGAAAGCGACGATCGGTATTTCGCTGGAGCAGGCGCAGGGCGCGGAAAAAGTCGAGGCTGTTTTCCCAAATGGCCGGAAACTCTCTATCAAGCTGCCGACCTATGTGGAAAACGGTCAGACGATTCGCCTGAAAGGGCAGGGCGAAACGGTTCTGGGCGGCGAAGCCGGCGATGCGCTGGTGACCATCCAGCTCAAGGATCACCCGCGTTTTCGGCTGGAAAATCGCGATCTGCACCTTGATTTGCCGATCTCCCTGCATGATGCGGTTCTCGGAACACGCGCCGAAGTTGAAACGCTCGATGGCCGTGTCGCCGTGAAAATACCGGCGTGGTCCAGCTCAGATCGCGTCTTGCGCCTCAAGGGCAAGGGGCTTGCGCTGAAGGCTGGCGGTCATGGCGATCTGTTCGTCCATGTCCGGATCATGCTTCCGGAAGGGGGCAATCCGGCGCTGGAAGAATTTATACGCAATTCTATCCATTGATAAAATGCAGCTTTTCCGCCGCCCCGCTTGAAGCCTGGTCCACGCTGTGCGATACGGCAGACAGTCTAGGAATTTTTTAACGAAGGGCTGGGTTATGACCGCGAAGACTGGATTGATGCAAGGCAAGCGCGGCCTGGTGATGGGTGTTGCCAATAACCGTTCGATTGCCTGGGGCATCGCCAAGGCAGCGCACGACGCCGGAGCTGAGCTCGCTTTTACATATCAGGGCGATGCGCTGAAGAAGCGCGTCGAGCCTTTGGCCGATGAATTGGGGGCTTATATCTGCGGGCATTGCGATGTCAGCGATGCAGCGTCGATCGACGCATGCTTCGAGAATCTGGAAAAGAAATGGGGCAAGCTGGATTTCGTCGTTCACGCGATCGGCTTCTCCGACAAGGATGAGTTGACCGGCCGCTACGTGGATACGAGCGAGGAGAATTTCTCCAAGACCATGCTCATCTCCGTCTATTCCTTCACGGCAATTGCAAGACGCGCCGAAAAACTGATGACCGATGGCGGGTCGCTGCTGACGCTGACCTATTACGGCGCGGAAAAGGTGATGCCGAACTACAACGTCATGGGCATTGCAAAGGCGGCTCTTGAAGCCAGCGTGAAATATCTGGCCGTTGATCTTGGGCCGAAGAATATTCGCGTCAACGCGATTTCCGCCGGTCCTATCAAGACGCTGGCGGCGTCGGGCATTGGCGATTTCCGCTACATCCTCAAATGGAACGAGTACAACGCTCCGCTGCGCCGCACCGTTACGATCGAGGAAGTGGGCGATACGGGGCTTTATTTCCTGTCGAACCTGTCCCGGTCCGTGACCGGCGAGGTTCATCACGCTGACAGCGGCTATCATGTCGTTGGCATGAAGGCCGTCGACGCTCCCGACATTTCCGTCGTCAAGGACTGATCGAGGCTGACCTTGGCACGTGAGATCATCTATTTCTCGCGTCATGGCGAGACAGACTGGAACGTGTCGGAGCGTATCCAGGGGCAGGTCGAGGTCGATATCAATGCGCGCGGCCGCACGCAGGCCGACCGTAATGGCGATATGCTGAAATCGCTGATCGGGCGGGGCGACGGTTTCGATTTCGTCGCCAGCCCCATGCGCCGGACGCGCGAAACGATGGAGCGCATCCGAACCCGGATGGGGGTTGATCCCCATGCCTACCGCACTGACCCACGTCTGATGGAAGTCAATTTCGGCGACTGGCAAGGCTTCATGATGGATGATATCGCTGCCGAGCGGCACGATCTCGTTGACCAGCGGCTTCGGGACAAATGGAATTTCGTGCCGCCTGGGTCGACAGCGGAAAGCTATGCGCTGCTGTCGGAACGCATCGCCGGATGGCTCGCTGAAACGACCGGCCCGACAGTCTGCGTGACGCATGGCGGCTGTCTGCGCGCGCTTTTCAAGCTTGTTCAAGGGCTGGACGGGCACACCGCCGCCAACCTCTCAATTCCGCAAGACCGGATTCTGCGTCTTGAAAATGGGACGTTGACCTGGCTCTAAACCAGAAACGATTTACTCGGCAGATTCGATGAAGGTGATGAAACGGTCGGTATCGACGATATCGTAGCTCACCATGACCTTTTCGCCTTTGGCCAATGCGCCGATGTCAAACTCGCCCGGCAGCTTGTAGGTCTTGCCGTCATCGAGCGTGATGGTTTCCGCTTCCTCATTGATCGCTGTTATGGTGCCTTCCGCGTCTTCGGCGAAACTGAACGTCGAAAACAGGGTAACGACGGCAAAGAATACAGCAAATACAATGCGCATGGTCGTCTCTCTTTTTCTCAACTGCTGGATGCAGATCATAAGATTGAGTTGTGTTTTATCCCCTTAGTTTACCCCGGCGATTGTGTCAAAAGATGTACCGGAAGCACTCTTCCAGAGGAATTTGGAAAACAGTGCCGCCACCTGTTTGACCGCAGGGTGAAAGGCCAATACAACGGCGCAGATTTTCTGTTCCGGATAAGCTCATGTCTCACAACACTTTTGGCCATCTTTTCCGCGTGACAACCTGGGGTGAAAGCCACGGGCTGGCATTGGGGTGTATTGTCGATGGATGCCCTCCGGGCATCAGTTTTACCGAGGCGGAAATCCAGTTCTATCTGGACAAGCGCAAGCCGGGGCAGTCGAAATACACGACGCAGCGCCGCGAGCCGGACCAAGTGAAGGTGTTGTCGGGCGTGCTGTTGCAGGATGATGGCGTGACCATGATCACCACCGGAACGCCGATTTCGATGATGATCGAAAACACCGACCAGCGCTCGAAGGACTACGGCGAGATCGCCCGGCAGTACCGGCCGGGACACGCCGACTATACCTATGATGTAAAATACGGCATTCGCGATTATCGCGGCGGCGGTCGCTCGTCGGCGCGCGAAACGGCAGCCCGCGTGGCGGCTGGCGCAATCGCCCGCAAGGTCGTGCCGGGACTGGTCGTGCGCGGCGCGCTGGTCGGCATGGGCGTACACGAGATCGACCGTTCGCGCTGGGACTGGGACGAGGTTGACAACAATCCGTTTTTCACGCCGGACGCCGGATCGGTCGAAACCTTCGCGACCTATCTCGATGGTATTCGCAAGGCCGGATCATCCATCGGCGCAATTCTGGAAGTCGTCGCCGAAAATGTGCCTGCGGGGCTCGGTGCGCCGATCTACGCCAAACTCGATCAGGATATCGCCAGCCTTCTGATGTCGATCAACGCCGTGAAGGGCGTGGAGATCGGCGAGGGCTTCGCGTCGGCCCGGCTGAGTGGTGAAGAGAATGCCGACGAGATGCGAATGGGCAATGACGGCAAGCCCATATTCCTTTCCAATCACGCAGGCGGTATTCTGGGCGGCATATCGACAGGCGCGCCGGTGGTGGCTCGTTTTGCGGTCAAGCCGACCTCATCGATCCTCACGACTCGCCAGAGCATCGATGCCGATGGCAGGAATGTCGATGTCATGACAAAGGGGCGGCACGATCCGTGCGTGGGCATTCGCGCCGTTCCGATCGGTGAAGCCATGGTTGCCTGCGCCATTGCGGATCACTATCTGAGACATCGCGGCCAGACCGGGCGTATTTGAGAGGCGGATCATGAGTTACAACCAGAAACGGGTCGCCGATGCGTTGCGCGCGTTCGAGCGCGGTGAAATTGTCGTCGTCATGGATGATGACGGGCGCGAGAATGAGGGCGACCTGATCGTCGCCGCCGTTCACTGCACACCTGAGAAAATGGCCTTCATCGTCCGCCATACCTCCGGCATCGTCTGTGCACCCATGCCGCGCGACCATGCGAAGCGTCTCAACCTGGCGCCGATGGTCGCGGAAAACGACGCCCCTCACTCGACCGCCTTTACGGTGACGGTGGATTACAAGCACGGCACGACGACCGGCATTTCCGCCGATGACCGCACGCTGACGGTGCGCAACCTGGCCAATCCGAACGCCGGTCCGGTCGATTTCGTCCGACCTGGCCATATTTTCCCGCTGGTTGCTCGCGAAGGCGGCGTCCTGATGCGGTCCGGTCATACGGAGGCCGCTGTCGATCTTTGCAAGCTGGCCGGCCTGCCGCCCGTTGGCGTTATCTGCGAGCTGGTGAACGATGACGGGTCGGTCAAGCGCGGCCCGCAAGTGGCCGCGTTTGCCGAGGAAAACGGCTTGCAGCAGGTGACGGTGGCGGATCTGATCGCCTACCGGCAGCGCAAGGAAACGCTGGTCGAGCGGGTTTCGGAAATCGATATCCATACCTGCGCCGGACCGGCCAAGGCCCATACCTATCAGCTTCCGTGGGAACCGATGCAGCACGTTGCCGTGGTTTACGGCGATATTCGCGACGGCGAGAATGTTCCCGTCCGGCTTCAGCGCGAGGATGTGCTGAATGATGTTTTCGGCGAACGCACGGCCATGGACGGCTTCATGAAGAAGATGGCGTCGGAACAGCGCGGCGTGGTGGTCTATTTGCGTGAAGGCTCGGTCGGCGTCGGCTATGAGCATCGCAATCGTGAAACCGTGCAGGAGCGCGAGCATCATGCCGAGGCGCAGGCGCGTGAGGAAGAGTGGCGCCAGATCGGCCTTGGGGCGCAGATCCTGAAGGATCTCGGCATTTCCTCCATCCACCTGCTTGCATCGCGCGAGCGCCACTATGTCGGCCTGGAAGGTTTTGGAATCGAGATATCGAAGACTGAGATCCTTTAACGGCGCGTCATTCTCGCGGCTTGTGGAGGGCGTTATGGCGCTTTGCGCTGGCGTCTGTCATATTCGGGGATGACGACGCGTCTCTATTGGCATCCGCTCTATCTGGAACATCTGACGTCACCGGGCCATCCGGAGCGGCCGGATCGGCTTCGCGCCTTGCATAAGGTGCTGGAGGACGAGGTTTTTGACCCGCTCGATCGGGTCGAAGCGCCACTCGGCGAAGAAGCGACCATCCTCTATGCTCATGAGGAACGGTTTCTCCAACGCATCATCAGCAGCATTCCGCAAGAGGGCCTATCGCGCATCGATTCGGATACGGTCGTCAGCCCGGGAAGCTGGCGCGCGGCGCTTCTCGCCGTCGGTGCTGCCAATGCGGCGGTCGATAGCCTGTTTACCGGCGAAGCGGACAATGTCTTTGTCGCGGCCCGCCCGCCCGGACACCATGCCGAGACGAACCGTGCGATGGGGTTCTGCCTTTTCAACAATACGGCCATAGCGGCTCGTCATGCCCAGAAAACGCATGGCGTCGAACGGGTTGCAATCGTGGACTGGGACGTTCACCACGGCAATGGAACGCAGGAAATCTTCGAGACCGACCCTACAGTGCTCTATTGCTCGACGCATCAAATGCCGCTTTTTCCCGGAACCGGCGGCAAGGGCGAGACTGGCGTTGGAAATATCGTCAATGCGCCGCTCGCGCCGCACGATAGCGGCGATCAGTTTCGCGACGCGTTCAAGACGCGAATCCTCCCGGCGATCGACGCGTTCCAGCCCGAACTCATCATCATCTCCGCCGGTTTTGACGCTCATCACCGCGATCCGCTTGCCGAAATCAATCTGGTGGAGGACGATTTTGACTGGGCGACAGCGAAACTGCTGGATCGCGCTGTGCGCTTCAGTTCCAACCGGCTTGTCAGCGTGCTTGAAGGCGGTTACGACCTACAGGGGCTGTCGCTTTCAGCGGCGGCTCATATCAAGCGCCTGATGAAAGGATGAAGCATGGCCGAGGAAACGAACAATAGCGATATTGCCGCCATGAGCTTCGAGCAAGCCTTGGCGCAACTGGAAAAGATCGTCGATGATCTGGAGCGGGGCGACGTGCCTCTCGAGCAATCGATTCGCATCTATGAGCGCGGTGAGGCGCTGAAAAAACATTGCGACACGCTTTTGCGCGCCGCCGAGGACAAGGTCGAGAAGATTCGCCTGAACCGCGATGGCCAGCCCGTAGGTACAGAGCCACTCGACCCCGAGTAGTTTGCGGACCGTTATTTCCCGACTCCCATAAATTCGTTTCTTTGCGTAGTGTGCTGATCGGCATCGTTTCTGGGGCAAAGGTGGATGAAATCGATTGAAGGCTGCGGCCTCCGTCGGGCGCGGAGCGTCATTGGAGAGGGACCGAAATGAATGCGATCATCGATTTCCTGAACACGATTTTCTGGGGCTACGTCCTTGTCTATGGCTTGATTGCGGTTGGCATCTATTTTTCCCTGCGTTTGCATTTCCTTCAGATACGGCACTTTCCGGAACTTATCCGGTCCGTCATGCGCGCCCCGCAACAGGACGTGGGCGGCATCACTCCGTTTCAGGCGCTTTGCACAAGTCTGGCTTCGCGCGTCGGCACCGGTAATCTCGCAGGTGTCGCGGTGGCGCTTTATCTTGGTGGTCCGGGCGCTATCTTCTGGATGTGGGTCGTTGCATTCGTCGGCATGGCGACGGCTTATTCGGAAAGCGCCCTTGCGCAGCTTTACAAGGTTCGCGATGAAAAGGGGCAGTTCCGCGGTGGGCCCGCCTTTTATATCGCCAACGGCCTGAAAGCGCCGTGGGCGGCGGTAATTTTCTCGCTATGCCTCATTCTGGCATTTGGCCTCGTCTTCAACGCTGTTCAGGCAAATGCGATAGCGGATGCGGCGCAGGGCGCGTTCGGCTTTTCCAAGCTCAGCGTTGGCATAGGCACCGCCATTCTGGCGGGTATTGTTATTTTCGGAGGCATCAAGCAGATCGCGCGTGTTGCCGAGGTCGTGGTGCCTTTCATGGCCGTTGTCTATCTGCTGGTCGCGCTCTATGTCGTCATCGTCAACATTGCGGAAGTGCCGGCGGTGATCGCGCATATCGTCAAGAGCGCATTCGGGGTCGAGGCTGCCGCTGGCGGCGTCGCGGCGGCGATGCTCAATGGTGTGAAGCGCGGCCTGTTCTCGAATGAGGCGGGCATGGGGTCCGCGCCGAACATCGCAGCCGTCGCCACGCCCAATCCGCATCACCCTTCATCGCAGGGTTTTGTGCAGGCCCTTGGCGTGTTCATCGATACGATCCTGATCTGCACGGCAACGGCAATCATGATCCTGCTGTCGAGCAAGCTGGTGCCGGGTTCGGAACTCACGGGCACGCCGCTGACGCAGGAAGCGATGACGGAACATATCGGCTGGTTCGGCCATTATTTCATTTCCATCGCCATCTTCTTCTTCGCCTTCACCTCGATCATCGGCAATTACGCTTATGCGGAAAACGCGATGACCTATCTCGGAATCGGCAATCGGGCAGGGCTGACGGTTCTGCGCCTTGCAGCGTTGCTGATGGTGGTCTGGGGCGCTTATGAAAGCATCCTGACAGTGTTCAACGCAGCCGATGCCGCCATGGGACTGATGGCCACGATCAACCTGATCGCGATTCTTCTGCTTTCCGGCACGGTCGCCAAGTTGACGAAGGATTATTTCGATCAGAAGAAGCGGGGCATTCCGCATTTCGATCTTGCTGAGTATCCTGAACTCAGCGGTAAGGTCGATGCCGAAATATGGGGCAAATAGCGCTCGATACGGGACGCATGGGCAAGATGCGTCCCGGTTGCACCTCCGCCGGCATTTGACATAGTGTTCACGCAAGGCGCGCTTTCTCGTGGGCGCGGATGTTTCTATGGTTCCGACAACCCATGAACGGAGACCAGGGCGATGAGCTTTTTTCCATGCAAGGATCCGGTGCTCGGCGATGTCACGTCGGTGGAGGCCATCGAAACGCTGGTCATACCACGTACAAGCGATATTGGCGGCTTCGAGGTGCGCCGCGCCCTGCCGACGGTCAGGCGTCGCCTTGTCGGGCCGTTCATCTTTTTCGACCGGATGGGCCCGGCAATCCTGCGCCCCGGCGATGCGCTGGACGTGAAGCCGCACCCGCATATCGGCCTTTCCACAGTCACGTATCTCTTCGATGGAGAAATCCGCCATCGCGACAGCCTTGGCACGGAAATGGTGATCCAGCCCGGCGACGTGAACCTGATGACGGCAGGGCGCGGTATCGTTCATTCCGAGCGCTCGCCGGAAGAGGATCGTGCCAGCGACCGGAAGATTTCCGGCCTTCAGACATGGCTCGCCTTGCCCGACGCGCTGGAGGAAATGGACCCGAGCTTTGCCAATACCGCGACGACGGAGATGCCGGAATTTCATGAGAATGGGTTGAAGGGCCGTGTTGTCATGGGACGCTTTCACGGAGCGGGGTCGCCCGTCAAGCAGTATAGCGACACGCTTTATGTGGACGCACGACTGGAGGCGGGCGGGCGTCTGCAAATCCCGGCTGATGCCGCCGAGGAACGCGCGATCTATATACTGGAGGGCTATGTTACGATTTCCGGCGATACTTTCCCCGCCGACCGGCTGCTGGTTTTTCGTCCCGGCGATGAGATCATTGTTGAATCGCATAAGGGTGCGCATTTCATGCTGTTCGGCGGCGCGGCGTTCGGCTCGAAACGCTATATCTGGTGGAATTTTGTCTCCTCGTCCAAAGAACGCATCGAGCAGGCCAAGGAGGAATGGCGCAGGGGCCGTTTCGACATCGTGCCGGGCGATGAGGAGGAGTTCGTACCCCTGCCGGATCGCTGAACCATGATATATCGCACTTCGCGCTTGTCCGTATCGTATTGATCCTTTACCGAACGCACATGCCTAACAGCCATCGGAGGCCCACAGCCTCCGGGCTCGACAGATCGGGAGAAACGCCTTGAAGAAACCCGTCACGCCGCTTCTGGATCGCGTCAACATTCCTTCGGACTTGCGGAAACTGCCGGAGAGCGACCTGCCGCAACTGGCCAATGAGTTGCGAACCGAACTCATCGACACCGTATCGACGACGGGCGGGCATCTTGGGGCAGGGCTCGGCGTTGTCGAGCTGACGGTGGCGCTGCATCATGTTTTTGACACACCCGATGACCGGATCATCTGGGACGTCGGTCATCAGACCTATCCACACAAAATCCTCACGGGCCGGCGCGACCGCATCCGCACGCTGCGGCAGGAAGGCGGTCTTTCCGGCTTCACCAAGCGCAGCGAAAGCGAATACGACCCGTTCGGCGCGGCGCATTCCTCGACCTCGATCTCCGCGGGCCTTGGCATGGCTGTCGCCAGCGAACTGTCGGGTACGAAACACAATGTTGTCGCCGTCATCGGCGATGGCTCCATGTCGGCGGGCATGGCCTATGAGGCGATGAACAATGCCGGAGCGCTGGATGCGAGGCTGATTGTGATCCTGAATGACAATGACATGTCGATCGCGCCGCCGACCGGTGCGATGAGCGCCTATCTGGCGCGGCTCGTCTCGGGACGCACCTACCGGACGCTGCGCGAGACAGCCAAGCAATTGGCGAAAAACCTGCCGAAGTTCCTTCAGGACAAGGCGCGCAAGTCTGAAGAATATGCCCGGGCCTTCTGGACGGGCGGCACGCTATTCGAAGAACTGGGCTTCTACTATGTCGGCCCCATCGACGGGCACAATCTGGATCACCTGCTGCCCGTTCTCAAAAATGTCCGCGACACGATGGACGGGCCGGTGCTGATCCATGTGGTCACGCAGAAGGGCAAGGGCTATGCACCCGCCGAAGCGGCTGCCGACAAATATCATGGCGTCAACAAGTTCGACGTTATCACCGGAGCGCAGGCCAAGCCACCGGCCAACGCGCCAAGCTATACCAAGGTTTTCGCGTCGAGCCTGATCGAGGAAGCGCGCCATGACGACAAGATCGTCGGCATCACCGCCGCCATGCCGGGCGGCACGGGGCTGGATCTGTTTGGCGAGGTTTTCCCGGATCGCGTGTTCGATGTGGGCATTGCCGAGCAACATGCCGTTACCTTCGCCGCAGGCTTGGCATCGGAAGGCTACAAGCCCTTTGCCGCGATCTATTCGACCTTTTTGCAGCGGGGCTATGACCAGGTCGTGCATGATGTATCGTTGCAAAATCTTCCCGTCCGCTTCCCTATCGATCGCGCCGGTCTGGTGGGGGCCGATGGCGCCACCCATGCCGGTTCCTTCGATACGGGTTTCCTGGCGGCGCTTCCGGGTTTCGTGGTGATGGCGGCTGCTGACGAGGCGGAACTGCGCCATATGGTGCGAACGGCTGCTGAATATGATGACGGGCCGATTTCCTTCCGCTACCCGCGCGGCGATGGTGTTGGCGTTGAACTGCCCGAGCGTGGCGAGGTTCTGGCCATCGGCAAAGGCCGGATCGTCAAGGAAGGTTCGAAAATCGCGCTGCTTTCCTTCGGGACACGGCTCCAGCCTTGTCTGGCGGCAGCGGAAGAACTGGACTCTGCTGGCCTGTCAACGACGGTGGCCGACGCGCGTTTCGCCAAGCCGCTCGATCAGGATCTGATCCGCCGCCTGGCGCGGGAACATCAGGTATTGATGGTGGTCGAGGAGGGCGCTATCGGCGGCTTCGCCTCCCATGTCCTGCATTTCCTTGCGGCGGAAGGTCTTCTGGAGCAGGGTCTGCGCGTTCGCACGCTGGTGTTGCCGGATGTCTATCTGGATCATGCCAAGCCCGAATCCATGATGGCAAAAGCGGGGCTCGATACCAGCGGGATCGTCAATTCGGTCTTTGCCACGCTGGGCCGCGAGCAGATTGTCGGCTCGATTCGCGCCTGATTTGACAGGCAACGCAGCATTTCCTTGCAACTGTTCGCGCCTTCGATCATGTAGGCGCGATGCAGGATAACAATGCTCCAGCCCAACGCCTTCGCCTTGACCAGCTTCTGGTCGAGCGCGGTTTCTTTGCCAGCCGCTCGCGCGCTCGCGACGCAATCGGGCGGGGAACCGTGCGCGTTGACGGGATCGTCGTCACCAAGCCGGGTGCGCCGACGGCTGGAGCGGCAAGGATCGAGGTGAGCGACCCGGCAAGCCGTTACGTTTCTCGCGCTGCGCTGAAACTGATTGCCGGGCTCGATCATTTCGGTATCGATCCGGCGGACACGACGGCGCTGGATATCGGCGCATCGACCGGAGGCTTCACGCAAGTGCTGCTGGAGCGGGGCGCAAAGCGGGTGATCGCGGTCGATGTCGGCCATGGCCAGATGCATGAAAGCCTGACGGGCGACGTCCGCGTCGAGAATCATGAGGGGCTGAACGCGCGGGAACTCAACCGCGATCATATTGGCGATCAGCCCTTCGGCCTTGTCGTGTCGGATGTCAGCTTCATTTCGCTGAAACTGGCGCTCCCGCCCGCGCTGGATCTGGCGGACGCGGATAGCCATTGCGTGCTGCTGGTCAAGCCACAGTTCGAGGCGGGCAAGGCGGCTATCGGCAAGGGCGGCCTGTTGCGCGATCCGGCGCAGGCTGAAAAAATCGCGATTGAGCTGGAAGCCTGGCTGAATACGCTGACTGGCTGGCGCTCGCTCGGATTTTGCCCGTCACCCATTGAAGGCGGCGATGGAAACAAGGAATTTCTGCTCGGCGGAAAGAAGGACAAATGACAAGTCACGTAACGATAGAGCGTATGGGAGCAGGGGGCGATGGCGTTGCCATGACTCCAGACGGGCCTGCCTATGTGCCCTTCACGCTGCCGGGCGAGGTAGTGAACATCGCGCAGGAAAAGCATCGGGCGACCCTCATGGCCGTGCTGGAGCGTTCAACCGAGCGTGTGGAACCTGCGTGCTCGCATTTCGAGGAATGTGGCGGGTGCGCCCTGCAACACTGGCAGAGCGCTGCCTATCAGGCCTGGAAACGTGGTCTTGTGCAGGACGCACTGGCGGGACGCGGGTTGAAATTCGAGCTCGATCCGCTGATCGCCTGCCCGCCGCAAAGCCGCCGCCGCGCTGTCTTCGCCGTGCGCAATACCGATCACGGGGCCATATTGGGTTTCAATCGCCATCAAAGCCATGAGATCATCGACATCTCCGAATGTCCGATAACAACGCCCGCCATAGTCAAGCACCTGGCCGATCTTCGTGATCTCGCCGCGATTCTGGGCGGCAGGATGAAGCCTTTCAAGCTCACCGCGACCGTTACGGCATCGGGGCTGGACATTGCCGCGAATGATTGTGGCGTGCCTGACGGCGCCAAGCGGCAGGCCTTGACGGTATTTGTTATCAAAAAAGGTTTCGCGCGGCTAACCGTTGAAGGCGAGATCACTGTCGAGCCGAACAAGCCCTTGATTCACTTTGGCAAGGTGCCGGTCGTGCCGCCGCCGGGCGGTTTTCTTCAGGCGACGGTCGAGGCCGAGGAGGCGATATCGGAACTCGTGAAAGCTCATCTGGCGAAATCAAAGCGCGTGGCCGATCTCTTCGCCGGTATTGGAACCTTCGCGTTGAGGCTGGCTGAAACCTCAGCCGTCCATGCTGTCGAGAGCGACGCGGCGGCACTGGCTGCAATGGATCGCGGCATTCGTAGCGTTCAGGGCATCAAGCCGGTGACGATAGAGAAGCGCGACCTCTTCCGTCGCCCGATCATGGCAAAGGAACTGGCGCAATATAACGGTCTGGTGTTCGATCCGCCGCGCGCCGGGGCGGAGGCGCAGGCAAAGGAGATCGCGAAATCCGCGGTTCCCCGTGTCGTTGCCGTTTCGTGCAATCCGGTAACGCTGGGCCGGGATCTCGATATTCTGGTCAAGGGCGGCTATCGCATCGATCGTGTCGTGCCGGTCGACCAGTTTCTCTGGTCGCCGCATGTTGAGGCCGTGGCGCTGCTTTCCAAGAAATAGCCGGACCGCGAAAGGGTCCGGCATGGATTCCCGGGTCAAGCCCGGGAATGACGAAATTGAAATGCTGCGGAACTGTCCGGGCTTCCGGCGTCGCGATGGTAATATCATCCTATCGTCATTCCCGGGCTTGACCCGGGAATCCATGCCGGAACGGCGGTGACATTACCGACGCAGGTCGTGCATTCAAACCGCCGTGCCGCCCACGGTCATCTGGTCCATGCGCAGATGCGGCTGGCCGACGCCGACCGGAACGCCCTGACCGGCCTTGCCGCACATGCCGATGCCGGTATCGAGCTTCATGTCGTTGCCGATCATGGAAACGCGGTGCATCGCATCGGGGCCATTGCCGATCAGCATCGCGCCTTTCACTGGCGCGCCGATCTTGCCCTTTTCGATCATGTAGGCTTCGGTGCAGCCGAAAACGAACTTGCCGGACGTGATATCGACCTGCCCGCCGCCGAACGATACGGCGTAGATGCCCTTGTCCACCGATGCGATGATTTCTTCCGGCGTCTTGTCGCCAGCCAGCATGCAGGTGTTGGTCATACGAGGCATGGGCACATGCGCATAGGATTCGCGCCGGCCATTGCCAGTCGGGTTCATGCCCATCAGTCGCGCGTTCTGGCGATCCTGCATATATCCAACGAGCTTGCCGTCATCGATGAGAACTGTTCTGTTGGTGGGCGTTCCCTCGTCGTCAATCGTCAGGGACCCGCGGCGTTCCGTGATCGTGCCGTCATCGACAACCGTGACACCCTTGGCCGCGACCTGCTGCCCGAGCAGACCGGCAAAGGCGGATGTTTTCTTGCGATTGAAATCGCCTTCCAGCCCATGCCCGACGGCTTCGTGCAGCATAACGCCCGGCCAGCCGCTCGAAAGCACGGTATCGAACGTGCCTGCCGGGGCAGGGATGGCGTCGAGATTGACCAACGCCTGCCGCAACGCCTCGTCAGCGGCATATTTCCAGCTGTCGGTCGCGATGAACTCGCCAAAGCCCTTGCGTCCGCCCATGCCGTATGTGCCTGTCTCCTGCCTGTCACCCGTTCCGGCAACGACGGAGATATTGAGCCGCACCAGCGGACGAATATCGCGCACGAAATGACCGTCGGCGCGAAGGATTTCCACCTGCTGCCATGAACCGGCCAGCGAAACGGAAACCTGCTGGACCTTCGGGTCTTTTGCGCGAAGATAGGCGTCAATTTCCTGAAGCAGTTTTACCTTGGCTTCAAAAGCTGGCGAGCCGAGCGGGTTCTCATCGCTGTAAAGGTTGCGGTTGGTGCCGGGAGGAGGGGCGGAATAATGGCCCGCATATCCGGCTTTGACGGCGGATGCGGCGTCCGATGCGCGCTTGAGCGCGGTGAGGGACAATTCTCCCGCATGGGCATAGCCCACCGCTTCGCCCGCAACCGCGCGCAGGCCAAACCCCTGATCCTGGTTGAACGAACCGGTTTTCAGGCGGCCATTGTCGAAGAGAAGTGATTCTGCCTCGCGGTACTCGATGAAGAGTTCGCCGTCATCCACGCCGCGCAGGCTTGTTGAAACCAGCTCGTGAATCTTCTCCCGAGGTGCGTCAAAGCTGTCGATAAGGCTTTTCATGGTTTGTCATCCGGTTGGCAGAGATAGGATCTGTCCGGATGTAGGATGCGAAACGGCTCGGGGCAATGCCTAAAAGGCGGCCGGTTAGGGGAGGGCGTCGAATCCCTCGCCAAATCCGTTCAGCTCGACCGGAATCCCGATGCCTTCCTCCGGCGTCTGGAATACGATGAATGTCGCAGCCTTGCCCGACTTGAATGTCTGTACCAATTGGTCGTCGAGAATGACTTCCGCATAGCAGCCGTCTTCAAAACAGCGGACGAAATAGGCCCGCCCGATATCCTTGCCGTCGACGTTGAGGCCAAGGCCGTTGGGAAGCAGAACGCCGAGCGGAGCCAGAACCCGCAGGATTTTCGCCTTGTTATCCGCGGTTTTAAGCACGACGACGGAAAGGCCCATCTCCGGGCGATCGGCGGCCACGACGTTCTGTATCAATGCGCATTGCTCGCTCGAGGCGCCTGCGGGCGTATCGCAAAGGATCGACCATGCGCCATGCGACGAGCGAACTTTCCCGCTCTGCTGCGCGGATGACGGCGAAGCCGAAAGGGCGAGAAGGCTAAGTGCGAGCAGGCCTTGGCTTGCGATACGGAAAGCGGAAAAAGACATGAAAGCTCCCATTCGAATCATTACGAAGTTAAACGTCTCCGCCAAACTTGGAAAGAATGCTGCATAAAGCTTTTTCCACCCATTTTGTTAGAAGTTTGATCTCTATCAAAGAAAGAGCGGTTTTGGCACTGTAGGTCTGGCCGAAATCGATAAATCTCTCCGAGGTTGTGTAAGAACCACGATATTTCCACACATTGGCCATTAACGCGCAAAAATGCCGCACGAGATCGCGTTCGGCTTTCTTGCGGTATTGGCTAATGTATGGTTTGAACACAACAAAGAACCGCGCGGGGTAGAACGTGCGGCTCATTCGCATTGAAGCGTGGCCTTCTTTCGGGAGATTTTGGGTTGAAAAAAAGCATAGTGATGATGGCGGGCGCTTTGGCCGCGACCTTGAGCGCTGGAGCCGCTTTTGCTGCGCAGCCGGAACCTTGGCAGTGGCGTTTCCAGCCTGCCGCGACCGGCATCATGGAGCAGATTACCTGGTTCGAGCAGTATACGCTCTGGTTTATCGTCCCCATCACGGTCCTCGTGATGATTCTGCTCTTCTGGGTCATGTTCAGGTTCCGTGAAAGCGCCAATCCTGTTCCGTCCAAGACTAGTCATAACACCCTGATCGAGGTCATCTGGACAGTCGGCCCGGTGGTGATTCTGCTGTTCCTGGCGATCCCTTCCTTCCAGCTTCTGACGGCGCAGTTTTCGCCGGAAGATCCGAAGCTGACAATCAAGGCCACCGGCTATCAATGGTATTGGGGCTACGAATATCAGGCAGCCGAAAACCCGCTGAGCTTTGATTCGCTGATTCTGAAAGATGAAGACCGCGCCGCGGCAGGCAAGGAAGACCGTGCGGCCTATCCGCGCCTTCTCGCTGTGGATAATGAAGTGGTTGTTCCGGTGAATACATCCGTCCGCGTTCTGGTGACGGCTGCCGACGTCATTCATGCTTTTGCAATGCCTGCATTCGGCGTCAAGATCGACGCCGTGCCGGGCCGCATGAATGAAACCTGGTTCAAGGCCGAGAAAGAAGGCCTTTACTATGGCCAGTGCTCGGAACTCTGCGGCAAGGATCATGCCTTCATGCCGATCGCGATCCGTGTCGTATCGGAAGAACAGTATAATGCGTGGTATGCTGCTGCCGGCAGTGATCTTTCGGGCGCCTACAAGACGCTCGCCGCATCGGTTGACGCAAACAAGAATATCAATGTGGCTGGCAACTAAGCCAGCCGCACTTTGCATTTGAGGAACGGGAGCTATCTCATGGCAGGTTCAACTGCTCACGAAGCCCACGACGATCACCACGATCACAAGCCGCGTGGTTGGGTGCGTTGGGTCAATTCGACCAACCACAAGGACATCGGAACGCTTTATCTGATCTTCGCGATCATTGCGGGTATCATCGGCGGTGCCCTGTCGATCACGATGCGTGCTGAGCTTCAGGAGCCCGGCATCCAGATTTTCCATGGCCTTGCGTCCATGGTTTATGGCTACGAGGGCGAGGCAGCGCTCGATGCCGGCAAGCACATGTTCAACGTGTTCACGACCGCTCACGGTCTGGTCATGATCTTTTTCATGGTCATGCCCGCGCTGATCGGCGGCTTTGCCAACTGGATGGTTCCGATCATGATCGGTGCGCCTGACATGGCGTTCCCGCGCATGAACAATATCTCGTTCTGGCTTCTGCCGCCGGCGCTGCTCCTGTTGCTCCTTTCGCTGTTCGTTCCCGGTCCTGCCGGCGGCTATGGCACGGGTGGCGGCTGGACCAGCTATCCTCCGTTCTCGACGGTCGGCCAGCCCGGTCCTGCCATGGATCTGGCGATCCTCGCGCTGCATATTTCCGGTGCGTCGTCGATCCTTGGTGCGATCAACTTCATCACGACCATTTTCAACATGCGCGCTCCGGGCATGACGCTGCACAAGATGCCGCTCTTTGCCTGGTCCGTCCTGATCACGGCATTCCTGCTGCTATTGTCCTTGCCCGTTCTGGCTGGCGGCATCACCATGTTGCTGACGGATCGTAACTTCGGTACCGCATTCTTTGCTCCCGAGAGTGGCGGCGATCCGATCCTGTTCCAGCATCTGTTCTGGTTCTTCGGTCATCCGGAAGTCTACATCATGATCCTGCCGGCATTCGGCATGGTGAGCCACATCGTCTCGACCTTCTCCAAGAAGCCGATCTTCGGTTATCTCGGCATGGCCTATGCGATGGTCGCTATCGGTGTTGTCGGCTTCATCGTGTGGGCTCACCACATGTATACGGTCGGCCTGTCGCTCGACACGCAGCGTTACTTCGTCTTCGCGACGATGGTCATCGCTGTTCCGACCGGCGTGAAGATCTTCTCGTGGATCGCTACGATGTGGGGTGGTTCGATTTCCTTCAAGCCGCCAATGGTCTGGGCAATCGGGTTCATCTTCCTCTTCACGGTTGGCGGCGTGACGGGCGTTCAGCTCGCAAATGCCGGCCTCGACCGCGCGATGCATGACACCTACTACGTGGTTGCACACTTCCACTACGTTCTGTCGCTGGGTGCTGTGTTCGGCATTTTTGCGGGCTGGTATTACTGGTTCCCCAAGATGTCCGGCTATCTGTACAACGAGAAGATTGCCCATGTTCACTTCTGGGTCACGTTCATCGGCGTCAATCTGGTGTTCTTCCCGCAGCACTTCCTGGGGCTTGCCGGTATGCCGCGCCGCTACATCGACTATCCCGATGCGTTTGCGGGCTGGAATGCGGTTTCTTCCTACGGTTCCTATCTGTCGGGTGTCGCAGTTCTGATCTTCCTGTACGGCGTGTTCGAGGCATTCGCCAAGAAGCGTGTGGCTGGTGCCAATCCGTGGGGTGAAGGTGCGACGACGCTCGAATGGCAGCTGTCTTCTCCGCCGCCGTTCCACCAGTGGGAAAAGCTCCCGAGAATTCGCTGATTGCGAACAGATCCGGGCCATCATCGCGATGGCCCGGAATTTAACAACGAAACAGAGAGTAACGAACAGGCGATGTCGCTGATTGAGCAAAATACCAACGCTGATACGAACCTCGGATTCTCCGAGGCGAGCGCGTCGGATTATATTCAGCTGCTGAAGCCGCGCGTTATGTCGCTGGTCGTCTTTACGGCTTTCGTCGGTCTGCTCGCAGCGCCGGGCCACATGAATCCGGTTCTCGCCGGTATTGCCATTCTCTGCATTGCTGTTGGCGCAGGTGCTTCCGGCGCACTCAATATGTGGTACGATGCCGATATTGACGCCGTCATGAAGCGCACCGCCAATCGACCGATTCCCGCCGGGCGCATATCGTCGGGCGAGGTGCTTGTTTTCGGGCTGATCCTGTCGGCCTTTTCCGTCGTGACGCTCGGCCTGCTGGTCAATCTGCTTTCGGCCGCGCTTCTGGCGTTCACGATCTTCTTCTACGCGGTCGTCTATACGATATGGCTCAAGCGCTCGACGCCCCAGAATATCGTGATTGGTGGCGCTGCCGGTTCTTTCCCGCCGATGATTGGCTGGGCCGCCGCGACGGGTTCGATCAGCTTCGAGAGCGTGGTTCTCTTCCTCATCATCTTTCTCTGGACGCCACCGCATTTCTGGGCGCTGGCTCTTTTCATGTCCAACGACTATGAGAAGGCGAAAGTGCCGATGATGCCGAATGTCTACGGCCCGGCATCGACCAAGTTCCAGATATTCCTCTATACGCTGCTGGTGGTTCCCGTTGGCGTCATGCCCTGGGTTCTGGGTTTCGGCGGTCTGGCCTATGGCGTGACGGCGATCGTTCTGGGAGCGGCATTCCTCTGGTACGCATGGAAAGTCTGGCGCGCTCCCTTGGGCGAAGCGACGCTGAAGCCGGCCAAGTCGATGTTTGCGTTCTCGATCTTCTATCTCTTTGCGCTCTACGCGGTGCTTCTTGGCGAAGTGCTGGTCGGCAAGGCGCTGTTTATTGCAGGCTTGTAACACTATGACTGGCGAACAGGTAAAGCTCACCGAAAAGCAGAAGAAGGCGCAGCGCAGCCGCTCCATGGCGCTTGGTTTCGCGCTCGCTGCGTTTGTGATCATCGTTTACATCGGCACCTGGGCGAAGCTCGGCGTCAATGTGCTTGACCGCCCGATGTAACCGGCGGATATGGAGCAAAAGATGATCGAGAAGACCGAAGTCGAGCTGAAGAGGCAGCGTTCAAACCGCACGATGGCCTTCGCCTGTGCGGCGTTTTTCGTCAGCATGATTGGCGTGGCTTATGCTTCTGTGCCCCTTTACCGGCTCTTCTGCCAGGTGACGGGTTTTGACGGCACGACGCAACGTGTCGATCAGATGTCCGATGTCATTCTCGACAAGAAAATCAACATTCGCTTCGACGCCAATACGTCGGGCTCGTTGCCTTGGGATTTCAAGCCGGTGCAACGTGAGGTCACGATCCGCATCGGCGAGACGACGCAGATCCAGTACGAAGCGAAGAACGTATTCAATGAGCCGACTGCGGGCCGGGCGACCTTCAATGTGACGCCACTTGCCGCCGGACCCTACTTTAACAAGGTGGAGTGCTTCTGTTTTACGGACACGACACTCAAGCCAGGTGAAACCATGGAGATGCCTGTCGTCTTCTTTGTTGATCCTGACATCGTCAATTCGCCGGAACTGAAGGGCGTGAATACAATCACGCTTTCCTACACCTTCTTTCCGATCGATTCGCCAAAGCCTGTTGCCGCAACTGACAAAGCTGTAACGGACAAGACTGGACAACTATAGCATTTCCGCCGGGAACGGCGGCGCAAACATGACATGATCCTCGGGGGTTGAAATGGCCGAAGCACACCAGAAGCACCACGACTATCACATTATTGATCCAAGCCCGTGGCCGTTCCTCAGCTCCGTTGGAGCTTTCGTTATGGCCATCGGTGGCATTGCCTACATGCGCTTTCTCAGCGGTGGGGAATTCCATCTGTTTGGCGTCAATCTCGCCACGCCATGGATTTTCTTCATTGGCCTGCTGATCATTCTCTACACCATGTATGGTTGGTGGGGCGATACGATCAAGGAAGGCAAGGAAGGTCATCACACGCGCGTTGTTACGCTGCATCTGCGCTATGGCATGATCATGTTCATCGCTTCCGAAGTGATGTTCTTCGTTGCCTGGTTCTGGGCGTTCTTCGATGCAAGTCTCTTCCCCAATGAGCTTCAGCAGTTCGCTCGCGCCGAATATACGGGCGGCCAGTGGCCTCCGAAGGGCATGGAAGTTCTCGACCCGCTGCACCTGCCGCTGTACAACACGGTTATCCTGCTGCTCTCCGGCACGACCGTTACCTGGGCGCACCATGCCCTGCTGCACAACGATCGCAAGGGCCTCGTATGGGGACTGACCCTGACGGTCCTGCTGGGTGTCCTGTTCTCCTATGTGCAGTTCTATGAATATGCCCATGCGCCGTTCGCGTTCCGGGATTCGATCTACGGCGCGACCTTCTTCATGGCGACGGGTTTCCATGGCTTCCACGTTTTCGTCGGCACGGTATTCCTGCTGGTTTGTCTTATTCGCGCCATTCGCGGAGACTTCACGCCGAAGGAACACTTCGGCTTCGAAGCTGCTGCATGGTACTGGCACTTCGTTGACGTTGTCTGGCTGTTCCTGTTCTTCTCGATTTATATCTGGGGTTCGTGGGGCGCGCCGATTGCTCACTGATATGTCAGTGACGTGATTGAAAAGGGGGCGGTCATGGTATCATGGCCGCCTTTCTCATTTCCGGCCCGTGGCCGGTTTCTATAGGGTAGGATTGCAATGAGAGATGCTCGATGAGCCAGGATTCCGCACATTATCCCCCCGTAGACCCCATCTCGGTCGGGTTGAGAGGAAGATGTCCGCGTTGCGGGCAGGGCAGGTTGTTTAACGGCTACCTCGCGACGGCGGAACGGTGCGGCGCATGCGGTCTGGACTATTCCTTCATCGATTCCGGCGACGGACCGGCGGTCCTGGTCATGCTGCTCATCGGCTTTATCGTCGTTGGCGGAGCGCTCTGGATGGAGGTCAATCTCGATCCGCCGCTATGGGTGCATTTCATTCTATGGATACCCCTGGCTATAGCGCTCTGCCTGTTTGCACTGCGCTGGATGAAGGGTGTCCTGATCGCCCTTCAATACAAGCACAAAGCGGCCGAAGGCCGACTGGCAGGTCGCGAGTGACTTACGCAGGCGAGAAAAAATCCGGCAACGCCTTCCCATGGCTGGTACTGGTCTTCGGACTTGGCGCCATGGCCGTTCTGCTTGCGCTTGGCACATGGCAGGTCCAGCGCCTTCACTGGAAGGAAGGATTGCTTGCGACGATCGAGCAGCGCACGCATCAGCCGCCAGAATCGCTGGCGCGGATCGAGGCGCTCTTCGCAGAAAAGGCCGAAGTGGATTATTGGCCGGTCACTGTCTCGGGCGAATTTCTGCACGACAGGGAAAGCTATTTCTTCGCTACCCACCGGGGCATGAGCGGCTATTATGTCTACACGCCCTTGCAGCTTCAGGATGGCCGCGAAATTCTGATCAACCGCGGCTTCGTGCCCTATGATTTGAAGGATCCCGCCTTGCGCGCGAAAGGGCAGGTGACCGGAACCGTGACGCTGACCGGCCTTGCCCGAAACCCGGTTTTCGAGAAACCGTCCTCCCTTGTTCCTGACAACGAGCCCGGCAAGAACCTCTATTACTGGAAGGACTGGTCCTCCATGGCCAGCAAGGCCAGCGTCGACAGGGAGCGCGTTCTCCCGTTCTTCATCGATGCGGACGCCACGGCCAATCCGGGCGGGCTGCCCGCCGGAGGAGTAACCATCATCGACCTTACCAACAACCATCTGCAATATGCGGTAACATGGTATGGGCTGGCCGCTGCGCTGGCGGGCGTTCTCGGCGTCTATCTGTGGCGCAGCCGAAATGCAGGCAAGACCGCGTAGCGGGGTTGACTTCCGGACGGTTGCCGCCCAATTCCTTTGGGCTGGTTCCTGAACGGGTGCGGGAAAAGAAGCGAGAAGGGCAAAAATGACGAACAAACCTCCCCTGACAATCCGCCTGTGCGGGCCGCGCGGCTTCTGCGCCGGGGTTGATCGCGCGATCCAGATCGTCATTCTGGCGTTGAAGAAATATGGTGCGCCGGTCTATGTTCGGCATGAAATCGTCCACAACCGCTATGTTGTGGAAGGTTTGCAGGCCCGCGGAGCCGTGTTTGTCGAGGAACTGAACGAAATTCCGGCCGAGCATCACAGCCAGCCGGTTATTTTCTCCGCGCATGGCGTGCCAAAATCCGTGCCTGCGGATGCGGAAACGAAAAATCTCTTCTATCTCGACGCAACATGCCCGCTGGTGTCCAAGGTTCACAAGCAGGCCATGCGCCACAACCGGCTTGGCCGCCACGTGATTCTGATCGGCCATTCCGGGCATCCCGAGGTCATCGGCACGATGGGGCAGTTGCCCGACGGCGCCGTCACCCTGATCGAAACGGTTACGGACGCGCTGAACTATCAGCCGGATGATCCGGAAAATCTCGGCTTCGTGACGCAGACGACGCTTTCGGTGGATGACACGGCGGATATCGTTGCGACGCTGCAGAAGCGTTTTCCAGCGATGCAGGCCTCCGCTGCGGAATCGATCTGCTATGCAACGACCAACCGGCAGGACGCGGTGCGAGCGGCGGCTCCCGGATGCGATCTCTTCCTCGTCGTCGGCGCGCCCAATTCGTCCAATTCGAAACGGCTTGTCGAGGTTGCCGAACGAGCGGGCGCGACAATGTCCCTGCTGGTGCAGCGCGCCAGTGAAATCGATTTCAACGCACTGGAGCCGATCCGCGTGGTGGGTCTTTCGGCCGGCGCGTCCGCGCCGGAAATCATTGTCGATGAGATCATTTCGGCTTTCGGCGGGATCTATGACGTTCGAATCGAATTGGCGGAAACCATCATCGAAAACGAGAATTTTCTCGTCATGCGCGATTTGCGCGACGTGGAACTGACGAGCCAGGACATGGCATTCGTCAACGGAAATCACTGACATGGCTGTCTATACCGACATCAACGAGATCGAACTCGCGAACTTCCTGAACGAGTACGACATCGGAAAGCTGATGTCCTATCGCGGAATCGCGGAAGGCGTCGAGAATTCCAACTACATGCTCCATACGGAGGCGGGGATGTATATCCTCACGCTCTATGAAAAGCGCGTGAACCGCAACGAACTTCCCTTCTTCATCGGCCTTATGCAGCATCTGGCGGGCAACGGCATCCATTGCCCGCTTCCGGTGCACCAGAAAAACGGTTCCGCAATAGGGGAACTGGCTGGCCGTCCCGCCGCCATCGTCACTTTTCTTGAAGGCATGTGGATGCGCCGTCCGACGGTGCAGCATTGCTATGCCGTCGGCGTGGCCTTGGCCAGGATGCACCTTGCAGGGCAGGATTTCCGGATGCAGCGCAAGAATGCGCTGTCTGTGGACGGATGGTGTCCCTTGTGGAAGGGAGTCGAGGCAAGGGCGGATGAGGTGGAACAGGGGTTGGCGTGCGAAACGGAGGCCGATCTGGCCTTTCTGGAGGCCAACTGGCCCAAGCATCTCCTTTCGGGTGTCATCCATGCCGACCTGTTTCCGGATAATGTCTTCTTTCTCGGCGACGAACTGTCCGGGCTGATCGATTTCTATTTCGCCTGCACCGATCTTCTGGCCTATGACGTGGCTATCTGCCTGAATGCGTGGTGTTTCGAGAAAGACTTTTCCTACAATTTGACCAAAGGCACCGCACTTCTCGCCGGCTATGCGTCGGTGCGGCCGTTCTCCGATGAAGAAGCGGCGGCCTTGCCGGTTCTTGCCCGTGGCGCGGCGCTGCGCTTCATGCTGACAAGGCTTTACGATTGGCTGACTGTGCCTGACGGCAGCTTCGTCGTGAAGAAGGACCCGATGGAATATGTCCGGCGGATGCGCTTTCACCGCCAGATCGTTTCGGCGACGGAATATGGCCTTGCAAAAACGGGTGTTGACGCGTGAAAACGATCGAGATTTTCACCGACGGCGCTTGCTCCGGAAATCCCGGTCCCGGTGGCTGGGGTTCTATCCTGCGCTGGAACGGCAATGTGAAGGAATTATCGGGCGGCGAAGCGGATACCACGAACAACCGCATGGAACTGATGGCTGCGATCGAAGGGCTCAATGCGTTGAAGCAGCCTTGCAGCGTCGATCTCTACACCGATTCCGTTTATGTGCGTGATGGCATATCGGGCTGGATTGAAGGCTGGAAACGTAACGGCTGGAAAACAGCCGCCAAGAAGCCGGTCAAGAATGCCGAACTCTGGCAGGCGCTGGACGAGGCCCGGGCTCGCCATGACGTGCGCTGGCACTGGATCAAGGGACATGCCGGGCATCCTGAAAACGAGCGCGCTGACGAATTGGCCCGTTTGGGCATGGCGCCGTTCAAGTCCACGAAATGAAAACAGCGGCCTGAGCCGCTGCAATCTTTTTCTATCGATTGGGTATCAGAGCTGTTCCAGCAGTGACGCCGCGCCCGAAGTGACGGCCTGACCGGGGTTTTCCTCGATATTCAGCGATTTGACGACGCCGTCTTCGACGATCATCGAATAACGCTTCGAGCGAACGCCCATCATGCCTGCGGCAAGATCGATATCCAGTCCGATCGCCTTGGTGAAGGCGGCGTTGCCGTCGGAGAGGAACTGGATCTTGCCTTCGCCATTGGTCGCCTTCGCCCACGCGCCAAGAACATGCGGATCGTTGACCGCCACGACCGCAATGCCGTCAATGCCCTTGCCGAGAATGACGTCGCGGTTTTCCAGATAGCCCGGCAGATGGTTCATGCTGCATGTCGGCGTGAAAGCGCCCGGCACAGCAAAGAGGACAATTTTCTTACCCTTGAAAATATCGTCGGTGGAGAACTCGTTGACGCCGTTGTCAGTCTTTTCCTTGAAAGTCGCGGCGGGCAACCGGTCGCCAATCTTGATGGTCATAAATATCTCCTTGCGGGCTGAAATGAATGCACGATATTCAAACAAATAGGCAGGGGACCGGACAAAGTCGAGAGCGCAGGCTCAAGGAATGACGATCTCCCCGGATACTGCTTTCCCGCCCTGCTTCAACGTATAGTGAGCGCGAACATCCGGCTTCCCGTGGCTGGCAGTGATCGGTACCGTGAATACGGCTGTTTTGCCGTCGCGCTTCTCCAGTCTGGACATGCCGATAGGTGCGTCGGCGGTCGCAAGGAAAAGATCGGCATCCGCTGCGTCATCCGGCAGATTGACGTAGAAACGGAAGCGCTCGCCATCGCGGATCGCCTGCGTGATTCGAAATTCAGGCGTTGCCGCCTCGGGCAGACGCGCAAAGGCGGCATTGACCAGTGTACGGGAAAGCACATCTGGCACGCCGGCCTGAACATTCATGTCGAACGGCACCTGCACGGGTATGCAGATGGTTTCGCATATGCCCAGAAAAACATATCCGCGCAGATGGGTCTCGTCGGCCTTGTCATCGAGCTTGAACACAACCGGCAGGGAAACGGATTTCTTGTAGCCGGTCCACGCTGCATCGCCCTCGTCGAAGCGATAGGGTGCGGGAAATGCGATGTCCGCGCTGTTGATATTGACGCTCCCGGTCAGGTCGATCTGCGGTGGCACACCGGCAGAGCCCGGCTCGCGCCAATAGGTCTTCCAGCCGGGTTTGAGATCGATCTGGACGATGCCGCGCAATTCGTCCGAGGGGTGTTCGGCGCTTTCGATCACGAGCCGGACACGGCCGCCGTCAACCTCCGTCCAAGCCGAGCTTTCGGCGACGGCGGCTATGCCCGTCATGGATGACAGTGCGAGGGCGAAGATCGGTGTGACGATAAATGTTTTCATCGAATATGAGGTGCCGTCATGGAGAGGCAGGATCAAGGCCTGATATGCTCGTCAGTATCATATTTGCGTGAAGATCGATTTGATTTTTTCCGCCGATACCTTCGATACATCATGTGCATTGTTATTTCTTCATTCCTTGATACCATCAATACATTATGTGCTCCCAAATCGTGAGAGATGAACCGAAGTATCTGACCGGACAATTCCTGCTTGCCATGCCTGGCATGCAGGACGGGCGGTTCCGTCGCTCAGTGATCTATATCTGCGCCCATTCGGAAGAGGGGGCCATGGGCTTCATCATCAACCAGGCCAAGGAAATGCAGTTTCCGGGGCTTCTGGTGGAACTGGGTATCGTCGATGAAAAACAGGCGATCCATTTGCCCGAGGCCGCCCAGCATCTGGTTGTCCGCAATGGCGGGCCGGTGGATCCGCGCCGCGGGTTCGTGCTCCATTCTGGCGATTATACGGTAGACACGACCATACCGGTGTCCAAAGGCATCTGCCTTACGGCGACGCTTGAGGTGCTGCGGGCGATTTCGTGCGGAAAGGGCCCGAGCAGCGCCCTGATGACGCTGGGCTATTCCGGCTGGGGCGCGGGGCAACTGGAGACTGAGATCGCGGAGAATGGCTGGCTCACCTGCGAAGCATCGCCGGAAATCCTTTTCGATCTCGAGCTCAACAGCAAGTATGAGCGGATGCTCACGGAAATGGGCATAGACCCCTTGCGGCTTGCCGCGATAGCTGGACACGCCTGAGCGGTCGCGGCTTCTACCCCATCTGTAACTATGCCTGAACCGGAAACTGTTCCCTGAGCAGTTTTGTTGCCGCCTCGACCTTCATCGGCGGGCTGAACATGAAGCTTTGCGCATATTCGCATTCAAGCTGACGCAGTTGCAGCGCGTCGTTTTCCGTTTCCACGCCTTCCGCGACGACCGAAAGACCAAGATCATGCGCCATGCTGACGATCGAGCGCAGCAGTGTCACCCGTTGCGGATGATCGTTCTTCACGAAGGAACGATCGATCTTGATCATGTCGAAGGGGAAGCGGGTCAGATAGGAAAGCGACGAATAGCCGGTTCCGAAATCATCCAGCGAAATGCCGACCCCCATGGCCTTGATCTGGCCGAGAATGTGGGCGGATTGCTCCGGATTGTCCATCATCATGGATTCGGTCAGTTCCAGCTTGAGGCTTTCCCGGTGAACACGCGATCGCGAGATGACACTGCGGACATCGTTGACCAGATCATGCCGGATGAGTTGGCTGCTTGAAATATTCACCGAGACGAAAAGCGGTACGCCCTCGAAGCCCTGCTGCCAGTTGAGCAGGTCTTCCGCCGCCTGTTGCAGGGCGAAGAGCCCGAGTGGCACGATCAGCCCGGAGCCTTCCGCAATCGGGATGAACTCGGAAGGAGGGATCGCGCCGCGTCGTGGATGATCCCAGCGCATGAGCGCTTCGAAACCGGCAATGCGATTGTCGGAAAGGCGCACGATCGGCTGGTAGACCATGCTGATCTCCTGGCGCTCGACCGCGCGGCGCAGATCGGATTCCAGTTGGAGCTTGTCGCTGCCGGCAGAGCGGAAAGCGGGGCGGAAGGGTTCGATGCGGTCCCCGCCGAAACGCTTGGCCTGATACATGGCAAGCTCCGCATCCTTCACGAGGTCTTCGGCGGAAGCGGCCGATGTCGTCCATGTGATGAGGCCGATGGAGGCGGTCAGCACGATTTCGCGCTTTGCATAAGCAATGGGCGCGCGGATGGCCTGTTTCACAGCTTCCGCGAATGTCGCAATCCGCGCCGGATCGGTTTCAGAGACCAGAAGCAGGCCGAACTGGTCGCCTGAAAGGCGGCAGAGCGTGTCCAGCGGCTTGAGCAAGCGGTGCAGGCGACGGGAAATCGTGAGCAGGAACGTATCTCCGGCAGACATGCCGAGGGCGTCATTCACCTGCTTGAAGCGATCGATATCGATGATGAAGATCGTCGGCCGCACCTTGTTTTCCGTCTGCGCGAGCGTCATGACGGAGCCGATACGGTCAAGGAAAATTTCCCGATTGGGAAGACCGGTGAGATTGTCGTGAACCGCGTCCTGCAAAAGACGCTCCTCGGCCTTCTTCTGTTCCGTAACGTCGACCATGGTGCCGACGCAGCGCACGATCTCGCCATCCGAGCCGATGACGGGGCGCGCGCGCAGGGCAAACCAGTGATAGTGGCCGTCATTGGCGCGCAGCCGGAATGTCTGGGAAATGCGTCCGCGGCGGTTTTCCAGAACCACGTCCAGCGTTGTCCGGAAACGGTCGCGATCGTCGGGATGAAGGCTTGGCAGCCAGTTGCGCACGGCGCCGCTGAGCGAGCTTGCGCTTGAGCCGAGAAAGCTTGTCAGATCAGGCGTGGTGACGACACGGTCACGCGGCACGTCCCAGTCCCAGACGATATCGCCGGAGCCGATAATGGCAAGCGCCTGTCGCTCCATGTCGGAGAAAAGGCCTTGCTGAAGCGCGCCACCAGCAAAGGCGTGCTGCATCACCGTGAAACCGATGAGCAGGACGATCAGGACGAGACCGCCACCAAGCGCAGGCTGGATGATGTCGTTGTCAAGCAGCCCGGTAACGGTCAGCCAACTACCGGCGAGCCATATGAGGATCAGCAGCCACGTCGGTATCAGCATGATCGCGCGGTCGTAGCCTCGCAACGAAAAATAACCGATCAGCACGACACCGGCGATCGCGGTAAGCGCGAACGAAAAACGCGCGATGCCGGAAGCGATCGGCGGGTCGAAAATCGCGACACCCGACAGGACAATGAGGCCCAGCACCCATGCCATGACGCCGTAGCTGAAATGGTCGTGCCAGCGATTAAGGTTGAGATAGGTGAAGAGGAACACCACGAGGGTGGCCGCGAGCGCGACCTCCGTTCCCGCGCGCCACATCTGCTCGTTGCCGGGTGTGATTTCCATAAGCTTGTTCCAGAAACCGAAATCGACGCAGATATAGGCGAGGACGGCCCATGCGAGCGCTGCGGTGGCCGGAAAGAGCGAGGTGCCCTTGACAACGAAAAGGATGGTCAGGAACAGCGCCAGAAGCCCCGAGATACCAAGCAGGATGCCGCGATAGAGCGTGTAGGAGTTCTGCGTATCCTTGTACTCGTCAGGCCCCCAGAGATAGATCTGCGGCACGTTGGGCGAGGCCAGTTCCGCGACGAACGTGATGACGGAACCCGGATTGAGCGTGATCAGGAAAACGTCGGCATCCTTGCTTGCCTGCCGATCGAGCGCGAAGCCCTCGCTCGGCGTGATGGACGTGATGCGCGTCGAACCGAGATCGGGCCAGATGAAGCCGGAGCCGACGAGGCGAAAATGGGGAACGACGATCAGGCGGTCGATCTGTTCGTCGGTCGGGTTGGCGAGCGCAAACACGGCCCAGTCGCCGGTGGCGCGGGCGTCGTTGGATTGAACCTCGATGCGCCGGACGATTCCGTCCGTGCCGGGTGCGGTTGACACCTGAAATCCTTCCCCCTGGTTCCGGTAGATTTCGACGGCTTTCGTAAGATCGAGCGCCGTTTCCTCTTTCGATATCTTGATCGGCTCCACGGCGCTTGCCGCCTGGATGCCGATGGACAGAAAGATGAAGAGGGCAGACAGCCATAGAAGGACTTTGCCCGGAAGGATTTGGATTGGGGACACCAATAAGCGCCTTTGCCGTTTTGTAACCCTGATCACCGTTCATTCTCGATAAGCGAGAACAGGAGGTGATCCTGCCACATGCCGTTGATCTTCAGATAAGACCGCAACAGTCCTTCTCGCCTGAATCCGGCTTTTTCGAGAATACGGATAGATCGTTCATTGGATGGAATACAGGCAGCTTCGAGCCGGTGCAACCTTAGCTGATCGAATGCGAAGGGGATAACAAGCTGGAGGGCCTCCGACATGTATCCCTGACCGGCATATGGCTCCCCGATCCAGTAGCCGATCATTCCGTTCTGTCCGACGCCGCGCCGGATATTGCCGAGCGTGATGCCGCCGAGCAAACGGGAATCATTGTTCCGAAAAAGAAAAAAGGGATAGGCGGTGCCAGCGTGTGTTTCCTCGTTGTATCGCCTTATGCGGTGTCGGAAAGCGCTGCGCTCGAGATCGTCCTCGTTCCACAGCGGCTCCCATGGCGTCAGAAAATCGCGGCTCTTCTCGCGGATTTCTACCCATGCCTTGTAATCGGCAAGGACAGGCGCGCGCAGATAAAGCCGCTTTCCACGCACCGGCGGCTGGCTGGTCTTCATGAACGGCAATGCGATCATGGCGCCTGACAGGATCAGATGGCGATTTTCTGCCGAGGCGACACGTCTGTCGACAAGGCATGACGGACATTGTCGAAACCGATCAGGTTTTCGACCGGTCCCACGGCCGCCAGCGTCGGCGTCGTGTCCTGGAACAGGCGTCTGGCAAGGTCCATCAGCCGCTCGACGGTGATCTTGGACAACCGGTCCATCAGCTCTTCATTCGTGACGGGATGGCCATAAAGCATCATCTGGCGCGCGATCTGGCCAGCCCGGCTGGCGGGGCTTTCCTGCGCCATCAGAAGGCTCGCCCGGTATTGCGCCCGGGCGCGGTCGACTTCCGCCTGATTGATCGTCTCGCCCGCAGCGCGCAATTCCTGCAGGATGACGGGAACGAGTTCCTCCAGGTCGGCACGACCGGTCGCGGCATGAACGCCGAACATGCCGGTGTCCGAAAAACCCCAATGGAAGGAATAGATCGAGTAGCAAAGCCCGCGTTTTTCGCGCACCTCCTGAAACAGCCGCGAGGACATGCCGCCGCCAAGGATCATGGAAAGGAGCTGCGATGCGTAAAAATCGCGGACGTGATAGGCGCGCCCTTCAAAGCCAATCAGAACCTGCGCGTCCATCAGAGGCCGCGTTTCGCGGAAATCGCCGCCGAGATAGGTGGCCGGTTTCGGCGCGGGTGCCGTCGATGTCGGACGGAATGAGCCCAGACGCTTCTCGACTTCCTTGACGAACTGGTCGTGCCGGATCGCTCCTGCCGCGGTCACCACCATGCGATCCGCGCTGTATTGCGTATTCATATAGGTGCGCAGGTCGGCCGAGGTGAAGGACTGGACGGTTTCGGGGGTTCCCAGTATAGCGCGCCCGATGGCCTGCTTGCCGAAGGCTGTTTCTGTAAAATGGTCGAATACAACGTCATCGGGCGTATCGTGCGCCGCGCCGATTTCCTGAAGCACGACGTTTTTCTCGCGTTCCAGCTCGTCTTCATCGAATTTGGAGCTGGTCAGGATGTCCGACAGAATATCGATGGCGAGCGGAACGTCATCGCGCAGGACGCGGGCATAATAGGACGTCGTTTCGACGCTCGTTGCAGCGTTGATTTCGCCGCCGACGTCTTCGATGTCAGTGGCGATCTGCCAGGCGGACCGGTTCTCGGTGCCCTTGAAGGCCATGTGCTCAAGAAGATGGGCTATGCCATGCTGATCTTCTGCTTCGTTGCGGGAGCCAGCCTTGACCCACACTCCCAGTGCAACACTTTCCACATGGGGCATTGTCTCTGTAACAACTGTCAGCCCATTGGAAAGGCGGCTTACTTCTACGCCCATTCAATACTCCTACCGTGCCGCTCTCGAATGTCGGTTGATGTAATCTTCTACCTTTTCCAGCGCGTTGGGAAGCACTGTAAAGTTTTCTTCTCTTCCCATCAAATCGCTGAGCCAATGTGGCAGCGCCGGATGGACGCCGCAAGCCTCTTCCACCGCAGCCGGAAATTTGGCGGGATGGGCGGTGGCAAGAACCACCATGGGGGTCGTCGCGGAGGCATTTTCGCGCGCCACCTTCACGCCGATGGCCGAATGCGGATCGATGATGTAGCCATTGTCCCTGGCCATGGATCGGATAAGGGACGCAGTGTCGCCGATCGTCGACCGGCCAGCGGAAAACTCCGCCCTGAGGCGGCTCAACGCGTCCTTTTCGATGGTGAATCTGCCCGATTGCTTCAGGCCATCCATTAGCCGGACCACCGCCTGCGCATCCCGGTTATGCGTATCGAACAACAGGCGTTCGAAATTCGACGACACCTGAATGTCCATCGATGGCGATGTCGTGTGCACGACACCGCGCGTTTCGTAGACGCCGGTTTCGAGCGTGCGCGCCAGAATGTCGTTGTCATTGGTCGCGATGATGAGATGCTCGATCGGAAGCCCCATGCGCTTGGCCACATAGCCTGCGAAAATATCGCCGAAATTGCCCGTGGGAACGGTGAAGGAAACCGGACGGTCCGGTGCGCCGAGCGTTATCGCCGATGTGAAATAATAGACGATCTGGGGCATGATCCGCGCCCAGTTGATCGAATTGACGCCGGAAAGGGAAAGGGCGTCGCGGAAGCGCAGGTCGTTGAACATTCCCTTCACCAGCGCCTGACAATCGTCAAAATTTCCTTCCACGGAAAGGGCATGAACATTCGATGCGCCGGATGTCGTCATCTGGCGCTGCTGCACGGGGGATACGCGGCCATGCGGGAAAAGAATGAAAATATCGGTGCGATCGCGGTTGGCGAACGCCTCTATCGCCGCGCCGCCGGTATCGCCGGACGTGGCGCCGACGATCGTCGCCCGCTCGCCCCGCTCGGCCAGAACATGGTCCATCAGTCGCGCGAGAAGCTGCATCGCCACATCCTTGAACGCAAGGGTAGGGCCATGGAACAGCTCCAGAATGAACTCGTTGGAGCGCGATTGCACCAGCGGAGCGACAGCGTCGTGACGGAATGTTGCATAGGCTTCACGCACCATGCGCCCGAAATCCACAGGCTTTATTTCGTCGTTCAGGAACGGTGTCAGCACCCGGATTGCGATGTCGGCATAGCTTTTTCCGCGCAGCGAGCGAATCTCTTCATAAGAAAACTGGGGAAATGTTTCGGGGAGATACAGACCGCCGTCGCGGGCCAGCCCGGCCAGAAGCGCATCGCAGAAGCCCAGAACGGGGGCGGTTCCGCGGGTACTTGCATATTTCATTTCATTCGCCTTTTGTATTCAGGCTTTCCACAAGCGTTGCCAGCTTGGGCCAGGATCGATGGAAAGCACGTCGCATAATCGCCGTCGCGTTGATATAGAGTGAAAATAGTCAGTGTAGGAAATTTTTGTTCATGGCAACAGCATCACACAATCTTCCGCTCCTCAAGCAGCTCTGCGCAGTTGCCTTTGCTTTGAGCGCCGCCGCATGTACCACCAGCGCGCCGGGCACAAACGCCAGCAGCGCCAACACAGCGCAACAGGCAACGGTCAATGACGGCGAGATCACGGTCAGCGAACTGCGCGGCTATTGTCCCGGCGTCACCGTACGCGAGGGTACGGCCTTCATCAACAATTATGCGAAGGGCGCTGAGGAAACCGCGGAAAACCTGATCTATCAGGCTGCGGTCATGCAAACCACGCGCGCCTGCCAGTATGCGAACGGCCAGATCACGATGAATGTGGCGGTCGCAGGCAAGGTGGTTCCCGGACCGAAATTCAAGCCCGGAACCGTGTCTCTGCCCATTCGCGTAGCTGCGACACGGGGCGATGAAGTGCTCTATTCGAAGCTGAACACACATCAGGTTTCGGTTACCAGCACAAACTCCGCCACCCAGTTTCTCATGAACGACCGGACCGTTACATTTGCCCAGCCAACCGAGCGCAACATTGAGATTTTCGTGGGCTTCGATGAAGGCGCGCCAAAGAAAAAGGCCTCGCAATAGAGCGCCATGCGTTCATCTGAACGCACATAGGACGCTCTAAATTATTGAATCTACACATCGGCCCAAAATCGTTTCCGATTCTGGGCCGATGTGTAAGGATGCCTTCAGTAAAATTCCGCAAAATTATCGGGGTAAACGGTTCAGACCGCGTCGGACCAGACCGAATAGGCCTCGATCACCGCGCCGAGGTCGCGGTGGTGGCTGATAACGGTTTCCGCGCCCGCAGCCGCCAGCTTTTCCGCATGGCCCGGATAGGTGTGGCTTCCACCCGTAAATCCGATAACGCGCATTCCCGCGGCACATGCGGCGTGAACGCCATGCGAGGAATCCTCGATGACGATGGCGCGTGACGGGTGAACATTGAAGCTCCGCGCCGCATGCAGATAGACATTCGGCGATGGCTTCGGCTGCTTGTCGCCCACTTCGCGGGCCGCGAAGATGTTAGGTGCAAACTGATTGTAGAGCGTGCTCTGCTCGAGCATCATCTTGAGCATGTCGCTGGTCGAGTTCGAGGCGATGCATTTCGGGTAGCGCAATGCGGAAACGGCTTTTTCCACGCCATCGATGACCTGCAACTCCTCCCGGAGCCGCTTGTTGAGGAGATCCCGCGACGCGTCGATCAGCGACGCCGAGATTGGCAGGCCCGATTCCCGCTCGACCTGAAGCAGGATGTCCGTCCAGGTCAGCCCGGCGAAACGCTCGGCGATTTCCTCAGCCTCGATCGGATAGCCGGTTTCGGTGAGAAGCTGTGATTCGACCTGTGCCGCTAGAAATTCAGAATCGACGAGCACGCCGTCGCAGTCGAAAATAATAAGTTCTGGTTCCATGATCCGTTCACTTTTGGAAATTCCGCCCGAACGTGGCCGGGCAGGGAGGATTGAGGCGATTGCTATACGTTTATGTGGCGACAAGCAAAGCATTCATGGTCGAAGGTGGGAGCCTTCCGACCGGTCAATTTGAAAAGCCGTCGTCGGCTTAACCCCATGTTTACCCTGTTGAGTAACCATACGCGCATATTTTGTTTCTGTGTCCTCAGTATGCGAGTATCACATGTCTGCTGTTCGTCTTTTGAAAGATCTTCCCCTTTCTGCGCCAAAATCCGACTGGCTCGATACCATCATCAAAGGCGATTGTGTTTCCGCCCTTGAGCGACTGCCCGACCATTCGGTTGACGTGATTTTTGCCGATCCGCCCTACAACCTCCAGCTGGAAGGCGAATTGCATCGCCCCGACCAGACCAAGGTTGACGCGGTGGACGACCATTGGGACCAGTTCGAAAGCTTTCAGGCCTATGATGCTTTCACGCGGGCATGGCTGCTCGCCTGCCGCCGCGTCCTGAAGCCCAATGGCACCATCTGGGTGATCGGCTCCTATCACAATATTTTCCGCGTCGGCTCATCCTTGCAGGATCTGGGCTTCTGGCTCCTGAATGACGTGGTCTGGCGCAAGAACAATCCCATGCCGAATTTCCGTGGCCGCCGTTTCCAGAACGCCCACGAAACCATGATATGGGCATCGCGCGATCAAAAAGCAAAGGGCTATACCTTCAATTACGAAGCCATGAAGGCCGCCAATGACGATCTTCAGATGCGTTCCGACTGGCTTTTCCCCATTTGCACGGGCGCGGAACGCCTGAAGGACGAGAACGGCGTCAAGGTTCACCCAACCCAGAAGCCGGAGGCGCTGCTGGCGCGCGTGCTCATGTCCTCGTCGAAGCCGGGCGATGTCGTGCTTGACCCCTTTTTCGGCTCGGGGACGACCGGCGCTGTCGCCAAGCGCCTTGGCCGCCACTTTGTCGGGATCGAGCGCGAACAGAAATATATCGATGCGGCAACCGCGCGCATTGAGGCCGTTCAGCCGCTTGGCGGCGCAGAACTGACGGTCATGACCAGCAAGCGCGCCGAACCTCGCGTGGCCTTCGTCAGCCTCATCGAAGCTGGATTGCTTAATCCGGGGACGGTCCTGCACGACGCGCGCAAGCGCTTCGGCGCGATCATCCGCGCTGACGGCACCATTACGTCGCAGGGCGAGGCGGGTTCGATCCACAAGATCGGCGCGAAGGTTCAGGGCTTTGACGCCTGCAACGGCTGGACCTTCTGGCATTACGAGGAAAATGGCGAACTCAAGTCGATCGATGATTTGCGCGCGACGATCCGGGGGCAGATGGCTTCCGCAGGCGCTTGATGCGACGGTACTAGAATCTGGTATCAGGCTGGTTTCCAGTCACAGTCTGATAGCGAAACGCCCAAGGTCATCCCTTGGGCGTTTTTGCATTCAGGAGATGCGGATACCCAGTGCGTCGAGATCTGACCGCAATGTCGCGGGGTCGATGAACTGGACCGATTGCCAACCGGCGGCCTTCGCGCCCGCGACGTTCTTCGGGCTGTCGTCGATAAACAGGGTTGCGGCCGGATCGAGATCGAATGCCGCGATATGGTGATCGTAGATCGCCTTTTCGGGCTTCAGCAGCCCGATATCGCCGGAAATCGTCACGCCGCGGCTTTCGGTTAGGAACGGAAAGCGCTGCCATGCCTCGCGCAGCGTATCCGATGCGAAATTGGTCAGCATGGTCACGTCATGGCCACCGGCGATCAGTGTCCGCATGATGTCGACGCTGTCGTCAATCGAATGTGTAATCATCTGGTGCCAGTTTTGCCGGAATGCACGGATCTGCTGTTCCCGCTCCGGATATTGCTCGATCAGAAGCGCCTCCGCGTCCACCCATTTCCGCCCGCGATCCTGCTCGATATTCCAGTCATGCGTGCAGACATTTGCAAAGAACCAGCGGCGTTCTTCATTATCGGGAATGATGGTTTTGAATGGAACTTCCGGATCGTAGTAGATCAGCACCTGACCGATATCGAAAACGATGTGCTTTACTGGCGTTGTGCCGGTCATGCGTTGGATCTCCCTTTTTCAAACGCATCTGGAATAGCGGCGGCTATTGCCTTTTTCATGACGGTTGGCAAGGCTTCTCCCGGCAAATCCGCAGGCAACGACCACCATCCATCCTCGCGATTGAGTTTCGTGCCGATATCCGCGCGATATATGGTCAGCCGCAACTCGAAATGCGTGAATATGTGGGTCACGCTGCCGCTTGGCCTCCAGTCGGCGGGAAATGGGGCCGCGTCCGCTCCCGTCTCTCCGTCCGCGCAGGATGTCCAGCCTGTCGTCGGCACCTCGCTCATGCCGCCAAGAAGGCCCCGAGGCGGACGCTTGCGCAGATAGACCGATCCCCCATCATTTTCCCGTGCAATGAAAGCCGCACCAATGCGGATCGGCTTATCTTTTTTCGCGGCTTTCACCGGATAAAGCTCGGGGTTGCCCGTCTTGAATGCCGCGCAGTCTTCATTGAGCGGGCAGATCGCGCAGGCCGGCCGTTTCGGTGTGCAGACGGTCGCCCCCAGATCCATCATGGCCTGGGCGAAATCGCCGGGGCGGGCGGCGGGCGTCAATGACTGGACATGCTCGCGGATGATCGGCTTCGCGGCTGGCAAGGGTGTCGAAATGGCGAAACAGCGCGAGATCACCCGCTCCACATTGCCGTCGATGACGGCCGCCCGCTCGTTGAAGGCGATGGCTGCGATCGCAGCAGCCGTGTAATCGCCGATGCCGGGCAGTTTTTTGAGGCCTGCCGCATCGCCGGGAAAACGCCCGCCATGCTCGGACAGGATCATTTCGGCGCATTTTTTCAGGTTGCGGGCCCGCGAATAATAGCCAAGTCCGGCCCATGCCCGCATGACGTCTTCATCGGCGGCTTGCGCCAGATCATTGACAGAAGGCCATTTTTCCATGAATTGCTGAAAATACGGCTTCACCGCTGCAACGGTTGTCTGTTGCAGCATGACTTCGGAAAGCCAGACACGATAGGGGGCCGGTTTGATTCCCCTGGCCAGATCGCGGGGCGATGTTCTCCAGGGTAGTTCCCGGTGATGGGCGTCGTACCAGCCAAGGAGTCGATTAGGCATGTTCTGCATGAGTTCTGGACGTATATGATGCGGCTCTGGTCCGCTGATTCTCTAGTGTAACGAGGAAACCGATGTATTTTCGCCAATTGATGGCAGCGATGATGCCGCAGGGCAAGGGGATGCAGATCGGCCTGGACCGGAATAATCGCATATTCGTGTTTCTCTTTGCGCTGATGCCGGGCTTTCTGGCAAGCGGGGCGTCTTTTCTTCTGGTTGCAAGTTTTTCCTGGGCGATCCTCTCGCTCGCGATGGGGCGCTTTCGCGCCGATTTCACCAAAGCGGATCGTCTGGTCGCCATGTGCATGTCGGCCTATGCCGTGGTGATGACATTGGGCGTTCTGATCAATCCCGATCCTGCGGACGGATTGAAATGGATCGTGCGGGTTCTGCCTTTTGTTTCCATCTGGTTCGTCCTGCCTCGTCTGCGGCAATCGCAAGACGGCAGCCTGATACCGCTTTTCATTGTGGGCGCAGGGATCGGCATGATCGGCGCATTTTTCCTGAGCATTGTTCAGGTGCTGTTCTTTACGCCAAGAGCCGAGGGCGGCGCGGGAAACGCTGCTGTTTTCGGCCTTTTTGCCGTTTTGTTTGGCAGCATCGCGTTGCTGAACCTGCAATCGTCCAGCCGGGTTGAACGGACAATCGCCATTGCCGGTTTTATCGCCGGTCTCGCCTGCGCTTTCCTGTCGGGTACGCGTTCGGCCTGGCTGGTCATGCCAGTTCATCTCGTCATCCTGCTCTGGTATTTCCGCAACCGGAAGCTGGATTTCAATCTGCGCACGGTTGCAATCGCGGGGGCGGTCTTTCTTTCGCTCGTTATCGGCGTGGTGGTGCCGCAGATTTCCAAGCGGGTCGAGGCAATAGAAAAGGATCTGGCGCTTCTGGAGAAAGATCCCGAGGTGTTGAGTTCGCTGAGCGCTCGCGTTGCGCTTTACAAGGGAGCGATAGCGGCCATCGCCAAGGACCCGTTGACCGGTTACGGGCCGCAAAACCGCATGGATTCGGTCCGCGCCGAAGTGCCGGGCGAGATTCGCGACAAGCTGGCCTATTCGCACCCGCATAACGGGTTTTTGACGGCGGCCGTGGACGCCGGAATTTTCGGCGCGCTGGCACTGGCGCTGATGCTGTTCGCCCCGATTCTGGCCGCATGGAAGAAAACGCCGGGACCGGGACGGGACCTGTCGATCGCCTTTTCGCTCTTGCTGGTCAGCAGCTACCTGATTACCGGCATGTTCGGGATCATGTTCGGGCATGATGCGACCGATGCGATCTTTGCCTTTACGGTGGCGATGATTTGCGCGGAGCGCGGCACCACCGCGCTTGCATCCCTACCCGAACTGGCGACGAAGAACCGGGTGATAGCCTGACCGACAATTTCACCGAGGGCAGAAATGAAAGCAATTGTAACGGGCGCGGCCGGATTTATCGGATTTCATGTTGCAAGACGGCTGGCCAGCGAAGGCCATACGGTCGTCGGAATCGACAATCTGAGCCCGTATTATCAGGTTTCGCTGAAGGAAACGCGCCTTGCCGTGCTGGAGGCGCATGACAATTTCCGTTTCGCCAGGGCCGATATTTCCAAACCCGAAGCGCTGAAAGCGGCGATCGGGGATGATGCAGACGCCGACGTCATCATTCATCTCGCCGCGCAGGCAGGTGTGCGATATTCCATCGAAAATCCCGCAACTTATGTGGACACGAATGTTCAGGGACAAGTGACGATATTCGAGCAATCGCGGGCCATGCCGAGGCGACCGCCGATTGTCTATGCCAGTTCCTCCTCGGTCTATGGCGCGAACAGCAAGATACCCTTTTCGGAGAGCGATCCTGTGGATCATCCAGTCTCCGTCTATGCCGCCACCAAGCGGGCGGGCGAACTTCTGGCGCATTCCTATTCCCATGTGCACGGGATTGCTTCGACAGGTTTGCGGTTTTTCACGGTTTACGGCCCGTATGGCCGGCCCGACATGGCCCCGTGGCTTTTCACCGACGCCATCCTGAAGGGCGAGCCGATCCGGGTTTTCAACAATGGCGATATGCAGCGGGATTTCACCTTCATCGATGATATTGTCTCGGGCGTGGTCGCCGCTGCCGGACGAATTCTCGACAACCCGGCCGGAACGGCGCCCGTTTACAATCTGGGAAACAACCAGCCAGTGCGCCTGATGGATTTCATAGCGACAATTGAAAAGGCGACGGGGCGCGACGCGGCCAAGACGTTCGAGCCGATGCAGCCCGCCGATGTCGAGCGAACCTATGCCGACATCGATCTTGCGGCGCGGCATCTCACTTTCCGGCCCTTGACGCCGCTGGATAAAGGAATTCCTTTGTTTGTCGAATGGTTCCGCAGCTATAATCAGCGCTGACGGCTCGGCAGGAGACGGCTGGGAGATCAATGACGCAGGATAATCGCAGATCGGGTTTCAGGCCACTGGCCGACATGGCGGCGGACGTCGTCGATCCCGTGTTGCGCAAGCGGACAGGCATCAATCTGGCGCTTGTTCAGTCGTGGGAGGATATTCTGGGCAGCGGTCTCGGCAGCCAGTCGCGCCCGTTGAAACTGCTTTGGCCGCGTCGCGCGCATGAGGACGATCCGTTTCAGCCCGCGACACTGGTGATTGCTTGCGAGGGGTTCACGGCGATCCGCATCCAGCATCAAACAGGTGAGATCATCGATCGCGTGAATGGTTTTCTGGGGTTTCCGGCGGTGGGGCGCATCAGGATCGAGCAAAAGCCGGTTTCAGCCGCGCCGCGCCGAATACGGCCCAGGGAGCCTGTCCTTGAAGCGGCCAGGGAGCAGCAGCTCGGAAACGTAACGATCGGTATCGAGGATGACCGGCTTCGCACCGCTCTCCAGAAACTTGGCAGGCAAGTGATGTCGCGGTCGCCCAGGAAATAGGGCTTTGCCCGGCTCGTTCGAGCGATGTTCACGAAAAATTCAAAGACAGGGCGTTCAAGCTGCCTTAAAGAAGCGCATATCTCGCCATAGCGCGATAAATTATTGCATACTCAACACCAGAAACAGGTGATTCGAATGACATTGATGATCAACCGTCGGCGTGTTCTTTCCTTGGCGAGCGTTTCCGCCGCATCACTGGCGCTGGCAGCGTGCAGTGATTCATCCGGCACGGCCAGCGCCCAGGGCACCGATGCAACCACGACAGGCGCGACAACAAATGCCCCTGCGGGTCAGGGGACGGTCGATATGGCCAAGTTGCTTGAGGCCGGTACGTTGAAAGACATGTCGATTGGCGATGCGAGTGCGCCGGTGACAATCGTCGAATATGCCTCGATGACCTGCTCGCACTGCGCACATTTCCACACGACCACGCTGCCTGAAATCAAGAAGAAATATATCGATACCGGCAAGGCGCGCCTGATCTTCCGCGAATTTCCGTTCGATCCCCGTGCCGCCGCCGCTTTCATGCTGGCCCGTTGCGCGCCGGAAGACCGGTATTTCCCGCTGGTTGATGTGCTGTTCAAGCAGCAGCAGCAATGGGCGGGCGCGGCAAATGCCGAAGAACCGTTGCTTCAAATCTCCAAACTGGCCGGTTTTACACAGGAGTCCTTCAAGGCCTGCTTGACGAACCAGCAATTGCTGAATGATGTGAATGCAGTGCGGGAACGGGGCGCGAACGAATTCGGTATCGATGCGACGCCTACGTTCTTTATCAATGGCACGAAATACGCTGGAGCCCTTTCGGTTGACGAGATGTCGGCGATCATTGACGGTCTTCTCTGATTACTGCCCGGTTGGCTGGGGCGGAGGCCTTGGTGCGTCCGCTCTTTGCATTTCGGCTTGCGCGGGTGAGGGGGGCTGATGCGCTTCACCAAGCTTCGCGTTCTCGGTTTCAAATCCTTCGTCGAGCCGATGGAGTTTGTCATCGAGTCCGGCCTGACCGGCATTGTCGGGCCCAATGGCTGCGGAAAGTCGAACCTCGTCGAGGCGCTGCGCTGGGTGATGGGCGAAAGCTCCTACAAGAACATGCGCGCGTCCGGCATGGACGATGTGATTTTTTCCGGCTCCGGCACGCGCCCGGCGCGCAATACGGCGGAAGTCACGCTTTTTCTCGACAATTCCGATCGCAACGCGCCGCCTGCCTATAATGACGCCGACGAGGTGCAGATTTCGCGCCGCATCGAGCGCGAGGCCGGTTCCGTTTATCGCATCAACGGCAAAGAGGCGCGCGCCAAGGATGTGCAGCTTCTGTTCGCGGACCAATCCACCGGCGCACGCTCGCCTTCCATGGTGGGGCAGGGCCGCATCGGCGAGCTTATTCAGGCGAAGCCGCAGGCCCGCCGGGCCCTTCTCGAAGAGGCCGCCGGTATCTCCGGCCTTCATACGCGCCGCCACGAGGCAGAGTTGCGGTTGCGCGCCGCCGAGCAGAATCTGGAACGGCTGGAGGATGTCGTCGGCGAACTCGATACGCAGATCGAGAGCCTGAAACGGCAGGCGCGGCAGGCCAACAGGTTCAAGTCGCTGTCCGCCGACATAAGGCGCTCCGAAGCCATTTTGCTGCATCTGAGATGGGCGCAGGCAAAGGGGCAGGAGGGTGAAGCGCAGTCAGCCCTGGCGGTGGCCACCTCGCTTGTCGGTGACAAGGCGCAGGCGCAGATGAATGCCGCCAAGGAGCAGGCGATTTCGGCTCATCGCCTGCCGGAATTGCGCGAGAACGAAGCGAAGGCCGCTGCTGCGTTGCAGCGGTTGACGATTGCGCGCACGCAGATCGACGAGGAAGCGCAGCGCGTCAAGTCGCGGCAGCTTGAGTTGCAGAAGCGGCTGGAACAGCTCAGCGCCGATATCGCGCGTGAAGAACGCATGGTCCATGACAATGCCGAGGTGCTCGCGCGCCTTGGCGATGAAGAACAATCGCTGATCGAAGACAATGCAGCGGCGGACGATCGCGAAACCGGGACGCGCATTACTTTCGAAGCGGCCGATGCGAGATTGAAAAACAGCGAAGCTTCGCTCGCCAAAGTGACGGCGGAGCGTGCCGAAGCCAGCGCCGAACGGGCGCAGGTCGAGCGCATCCTGCGCGACAGCATGGAGCGGCGCGACAGGCTTGCCCGCCAGTTGGAGGACATGGAGCGCGATATCGCCGCCATCGCCGCGCAGATCGCCGCGATTGCCGATCCCGCCGAAAAGAAGGCGGCCGTGGAAACGGCTGAGATGGATCTGGTGGCGGCGGAAGAGGCTGCGCTTGCAGCGGAAGTGGCCGTCGAGGAGGCTCGTGACGCCGAAGCATCATCGCGCCAGCCATTGCAGGATGCACGCAGCGAGTTGAGCCGTATCGAAACCGAGTCTCAAACGCTCGCCAAAATGATCAGTGCCGGCACATCGGAGGCGTTTCCGGCCATCGTCGAGCAGGTCAAGGTTGAAAAGGGCTACGAAATGGCCCTGGGTGCCGCGCTTGGCGAGGATCTGGATGCGCCGCTGGACCGGAAAGCCCCGGTTTATTGGGCCGAAACGGTCGGGAGCGGCGAAGAGCCGATCCTTCATGCCGGTATCAGGCCTTTGGCGGAAGTTGTGCGCGGACCGGCGCAGTTGGCGCGTCGTCTGGCGCAGATTGGCATCGTCGAGGCATCGGACGGTGCGAAACTGCAAGGCCAGCTAAAGGTCGGGCAGCGGCTGGTGAGCAAGAAAGGCGATCTCTGGCGCTGGGATGGATATACCGCCAGCGCCGATGCGCCGACGCCCGCCGCGCAGCGCCTTGCCCAGAAGAACAGGCTTGCCGAACTGGAACTCGACGCCGTCGAGGCGACAGCGCGCTTGCGCAAGGCGGAGAACGGATTGGCCGCGGCGGATGCGGTGGTGCGAAATGCCGTGGAGGCTGAGCGTTTGGCGCGCGATCTTTGGCGCGGCAAGCAGCGCGCCCTGTCTCTCGCGCGTGAAGAGTTGGCCAATGCCGAGCGTGCAGCGGGGCAGCTTTCCAGCCGCAAGGCCGCGCTGGAAGAAGCCCGAAGCCACATCCTGTCCAACCAGTCGGAGACAGAGGAAGCGCTGGTGGGGGCCGAGGATCGCCTGGCGGCGGCGGCTGATCCTGGCGAGGTCGACGCACGCCTGAACAGCATGATGGCCGAGGTTTCGAACGATCGGGCCGGGCTTGCCGAGGCTCGCGCCATCCATGACGGCCTGCGGCGCGAGGCGGAAAACCGCAAGCGCCGCCTTGAGATGATTGCGGCGGAGCGCAAGAGCTGGATCAACCGTGCGCAGAACGCCGATCAGCAGATACTCTCGTTGAGAGAGCGCCGTGGAGAGGCGGAAAGCGAGGCGGAAAACCTTGCCGACGCCCCGCACGAGATCGAGCAGCGGGGCAGGGCATTGCTGACCCAGCTTGCGCAATCGGAAGCCTTGCGAAAGGAAGCGGCGGACCGGCTCGCCGTCGCCGAAAACAGGCAGGCCGAACTGGACAAGGCCGCGAATGAAGCGATTCAGGCGCTGGCAAGCGCGCGCGAGGGCCGCGCCCGCGCCGAGGAACGGCTGACCGCCGCCGAGGAGCGCCGCAAGGAGGCCGAGGCGCGTATCGCCGAAGCGCTCAACTGCTTGCCACATGAAGCGATGCGGCTTACGGGACTCGGGGCCAATGATCCTTTGCCCGATGTCGAGGCGGTCGAGCGTCAGCTCGAACGGCTGAAGATCGAGCGCGAGCGGCTGGGCGCGGTCAATCTGCGCGCAGAGGAAGAACAGCAGGAACTCTCCGCCCGTCTGGAGGCGATCGTCGGCGAGCGGGAAGACGTTATCGAAGCCGTCAAGAAATTGCGTCAGGCGATCCACAGTCTCAACCGCGAAGGCCGCGAACGGCTTCTGGCGGCGTTCGAGGTGGTGAATGTGCAATTCCAGCGCTTGTTCACGCATCTGTTTGGCGGGGGCACGGCAGAACTGCAACTGATCGAGTCGGAAGATCCGCTCGATGCGGGTCTGGAAATTCTTGCCCGCCCGCCCGGCAAGAAGCCGCAGACGATGACGCTGCTTTCGGGCGGCGAGCAGGCGTTGACGGCCATGGCGCTTATTTTTGCTGTGTTCCTTACGAACCCGGCTCCGATCTGCGTGCTGGACGAAGTGGATGCGCCGCTCGATGACCACAATGTCGAGCGTTACTGCAATCTGATGGATGAGATGGCGGCGTCGACCGATACGCGCTTTGTCGTCATCACACACAACCCGATCACCATGGCCCGCATGAACCGGCTGTTTGGCGTCACCATGGCGGAACAGGGCGTGTCGCAGCTTGTCTCCGTCGATCTTCAGACAGCAGAACAACTGCGCGAGGCAAGCTGACACGACGCAGATTGGCTCCGCGTTTCACGTGTTGCCGCTATTCTCCCCACACGGCCAGTTCATTGCCTGCCGGATCGGTAAAGTGAAAGCGGCGGCCGCCGGGAAACGTAAAGATTGGCTTGACGATCTTGCCGCCCGCCGTTTCGACGGCATCCAGTGTTTCCTCAAGGTTTTCCGAATAGAGCACGGGCAGAGGTTTGGGTGTCGCTTCGTTTGTGCTGGCGTCGAAGCCGCCGTCGAGACCTTCATCAAAGGCGGAGTAGGTCGGGCCGTAATCGGTAAAAGACCACGAAAAAGCGGCACTATAGAACGCCTTGACATGATCCAGCGTGCCGCCTGTTGCCGGTAGTTCGAGATAATCCAGTTTGCCGGTCTTGCGCATGTCGCATCCTTTCAATTGTTCATGCTATGTTCTATTTAACGGTTTGCGTAATTGCAAGAGTGGGCAGTCTGTCATCGAAGCAGGCTGCCGGAAACTTATCAAATCGATTTTAGTTTTGCAGTGCAGCATTTTTTTGATGGTGAACGCCTTGGCTATGTCATAAAGCAGGCTCAACAACTGCGCTACCCTATCGGAGAGGACGCGATGGCAAAGTGGGTTTACAAGTTTGGTGACGGTCAGGCGGAGGGGTCCGCCAGGGATCGCAATCTCCTGGGCGGCAAGGGAGCGAACCTCGCCGAGATGTGCAATCTCGGTCTGCCGGTGCCGCCGGGCTTTACGATCAGCACGGATGTCTGCACCAAATTCTATGAGAATGGCCATTCCTATCCGGACGGGCTCGACGGCGAAGTCGTGAAAGCGCTGGATCATGTGGCTGCCATCGCCGATCGCCGGTTCGGGGACGGTGAAAAGCCGCTTCTGGTTTCCGTGCGGTCCGGCTCCCGCGCGTCCATGCCGGGGATGATGGACACGGTTCTCAATCTCGGCCTGAATGACGATACAGTGGAGGCGATCGCGCGTGAGTCCGGTGACGAACGCTTTGCCTATGACAGCTATCGCCGCTTCATCCAGATGTATTCCAATGTCGTGCTCGATCTTGATCACGCGATGTTCGAGGAAATTCTCGAGGACGCCAAGGCCAGTCTGGGCCATGAGGTGGATACGGCGCTGACCGCTGAAGACTGGAAGGGCGTGATTTCGCTCTACAAGGCGAAGGTCGAGGAAGAACTGGGCGAACCCTTCCCGCAGGACCCCGCAAAGCAGCTTTGGGGCGCGATTGGCGCGGTCTTTTCGAGCTGGATGAATGCCCGCGCCATCACCTACAGGAAACTGCATTCAATCCCTGAAAACTGGGGCACTGCCGTCAACGTGCAGGCCATGGTTTTCGGCAATATGGGCGAAACCTCGGCGACGGGCGTTGCCTTCACGCGCAATCCCTCGACCGGCGAAAACAAGCTTTACGGCGAGTTTCTGGTCAATGCGCAGGGTGAGGATGTGGTCGCGGGTATCCGCACGCCGCAGAATATCACCGAGGAAGCACGCATTGCCGCTGGCTCCGATCGTCCGTCGCTGGAAAAGCTGATGCCGGATGCGTTTTCGGAATTCCGCAAGGTTTCCGACCGCCTCGAGAGCCATTACGCGGACATGCAGGACATGGAGTTCACGATTGAGCGCGGCAAGCTCTGGATGCTGCAAACGCGCAACGGCAAGCGCACCGCGAAAGCGGCGCTCAGGATTTCCGTTGAGATGGCGGAAGAGGGGCTGATTACAAAGGAAGAGGCGGTGAGCCGCATCGATCCGGCTTCGCTGGACCAGCTTCTGCACCCGACCATCGACCCGAAGGCGACGCGCGACATCATCGCCACCGGTCTTCCGGCGTCACCGGGCGCCGCGACTGGCGCAATCGTTTTCACGCCGGAAGAAGCGGAAAATGCGAAGCAGGAAGGCCGCAAGGTCATCCTCGTGCGCATTGAAACCAGCCCGGAGGACATTCACGGGATGCACGCGGCGGAAGCTATCCTGACCACGCGCGGCGGCATGACCAGCCATGCGGCGGTTGTTGCGCGCGGCATGGGCAAGCCCTGTGTTTCGGGCGCGGGAATGCTTCGCGTCGATTATCGCAATGAGACGCTGATGGCGATGGGCGTGACGCTGAAGAAGGGTGACATCATCACCGTCGATGGCAGCACGGGGCAGGTGCTCAAAGGCAGCGTTCCCATGCTCCAGCCCGAGCTTTCGGGCGATTTTGGACGCATCATGGAATGGGCGGACGGCACAAGGCGCATGAAGGTGCGTGCTAATGCCGAAACGCCGGCAGATGCGAGAACGGCCCGTTCGTTCGGCGCCGAGGGCATCGGTCTTTGCCGCACCGAGCATATGTTCTTCGAAGGTGCTCGCATTATCGCCATGCGCGAAATGATCCTTGCCGACAACGAAACCGGCCGTCGCGCGGCTCTCGACAAGCTCCTTCCGATGCAGCGGTCGGATTTCACCGAGCTGTTCGAGATCATGAAGGGGCTTCCGGTCACGATCCGCCTGCTCGATCCGCCGCTCCACGAGTTCCTGCCCAAAACCGGGGAAGAGATCGCCGAGGTCGCGCAATCCATGGGCGTCGATCCGGCCAGGCTGCGTGACCGCACCGAGGCGTTGCACGAGTTCAACCCGATGCTCGGCCATCGTGGCTGCCGTCTGGCGGTTTCCTATCCGGAAATCGCTGAAATGCAGTCCCGCGCCATTTTCGAGGCGGCGGTGGAAGCGGCAAAGGCGACAGGCGAGGCCGTTGTCCCGGAAGTCATGGTGCCGCTGGTCGGGCTCAAGAAAGAGCTGGATTTCGTCAAGGCGCGCATCGATGCCGTTGCCGGGGAGGTGATGAAGGAAACCGGGATCAAGTTCGACTATCTCGTAGGAACGATGATCGAACTTCCGCGTGCGGCGATCCGCGCAAATTCCATTGCTGAAGTGGCTGAGTTTTTCTCCTTTGGCACAAATGACCTGACGCAGACCACGTTCGGTATTTCGCGCGACGACGCTTCATCCTTCCTGCCCGCCTATCAGCAGCGCCATGTGATCGATCAGGACCCGTTTGTCTCGATCGACGTTCATGGCGTTGGCGAACTGGTCAGGCTCGGTGTCGAAAAGGGCAGGGCAACCCGTCCCGACATCAAGCTTGGCATTTGCGGCGAGCATGGCGGCGATCCGGCATCCATCCATTTCTTCGAGGAAGCTGGCCTGGACTATGTGTCCTGCTCCCCGTTCCGCGTTCCGATCGCTCGACTGGCGGCGGCGCAGGCGGCGGTGAAGAACGCCGGGGCCTGAGGCTGCCAGCCGGCTCCTTCTTTCGGAGTTTCAAAAGCGGAGAGGGATTTTCATGGCGGCTGGAATTCACCACGTTACGCTGATCACGCGAAACGTGCAGGCCAATGTCGATTATTATGCGGGCTTTCTCGGCCTGCGGCTGGTCAAGCAAACGGCGGGCTTCGAGGACGCGATGCAACTGCATCTGTTCTACGGGGACGGCGCGGCAACGCCCGGAACGCTGGTCACATTTCTCGTGTGGGAGGATGGCTCTCCCGGGCGCATCGGTCATGGCCAGACCAGCGAGATTTCATTCGCCATCGATCCGTCGAGCATCGGCTTCTGGCTGACACGAGCCCTTTCCTTCGGCTTCAGGCCGGAGGGCCCGATGAACGAGTTTGGCGAACCGACGCTGCGGCTGAAGGACCCTGACGGCATTATCGTAAAGCTTGTCGGTGTTTCGGGCCTGGAAACCGGAAATCCGTGGGATGCCGGGAACATACTCGTCGAACATGCGATCAAGCGCATTCGCGGCGCGACGATCCTCACCGAATCTCCCGAGATGACGCTAACCTTCCTGCGCGACAACTTCGAATATCAGCCCGCAGAAACGGAAGGCAATATTCAGCGGATGAAGTCGCAATCCGGCGACATCATCGATATTCGTGATGCGCAGGGTTTCTGGTCCAGTGCGCCGGGAACCGGCACGATCGACCATATCGCCTTTCGTGCGAAGGACGTTGAGGATGTGGAGCGTCTTGAGGAAAAGCTGCGATCCCGAAATGCGGGCCAGACCAACACGCACGATCGGAAATATTTTCACTCGCTCTATGTCCGCGAACCGGGCGGGGTTCTCTTCGAGTTCGCGACCGATGGCCCCGGCATGACCGTGGATGAGCCGAGTGCGTCGCTGGGAGCCCGGCTTTTCATACCGGAATTCGCGCCTGTTCAGGGCGAGGATGCGCGCGTGCTGCTGCCGCAATTCGCCATGCCCGGTGAGGAGCGGGTGATTTATCGGGATCTCCCGTTTGTGCACCGGTTTTACACCCCGGAGACGCCGGATGGGACGGTATTTTTCCTGTTGCACGGTTCCGGCGGCAACGAAACCAGCCTTCTGCCGCTTGCGCATCGCGCGGCACCACGCGCCACGCTCCTCGGCATACGCGGGCGCGCCACTGATGAGGGAACGCCGCGCTGGTTCAGGCGGTTCACTCCGCAAAAATTCGATCAAAAGGACATCAGAAGCGAGGCTGAAGCTTTCGCTGCGTTCATCGCGGGGGCAATTCAGTCCTACCGGATCGATCCGGAGAGGATCGCGTTTATCGGCCACTCGAACGGCGCGAATTTTCTTGCGGCATTCATGCTGCTCCATCCGCATATCGTGAAACGGGCGGCGCTTCTGCGCCCGTCGCCCGTGCTTGGGGATCAGCCGGCGGTGGACCTCAGTGATACCGATATTCTTCTGATCGCAGGTAAAACCGACCCGTTCTCGATCTCCAGCGCGCAGGTGGCGGAGATGCTGGCGGAGCGCAATGCACGGCTCGACACGCAATGGGCCGCGGCGGCGCACGATACGGGCGACGACGATATCCGGCTTTTGGCCAATTGGCTGGGCGACGAAGCCCGGACATGACAGGTCGACCCTAACGCTCCTCGTTCTCCGGGGTTTTCAGCCCGCGCATTATGGCGGCGAGATTCTGGCCGAGACTTTTGAAACTGGCGTTGCGTTCATCCTCGGATGATACCGCAAGAGTGGTTCCATCCCTGGCGAGTGTTACGAATACCACCTGATCCACGCTGCCATTTGGCACGGCGATGGCTCCGATCCGCTGGGCATAGTGATCGGCGGGCGCTGGCATGTTGAACAATATCTCGCCATGGACGATATCTGCCGCCTTCCGAAGCGCGCCTTCAAAGCCGTCCGCAAGAATATCCTGCATGTTCAGCGCAAGCTCGACCTCGACAGCCTCAAGCGTAATCGGCGCGGGCGCGGATGCTGCCGTGTCGGCCTTTTCCTCGATATGTGGGTCCATATTGATTTCCGTCATAAAGTCTTCCCTCACAGCCCCACACCGCGAATTTATTGAGTCTGCTTTTTTCCATGGCAGGAATAGGGCAAAGCCGGATCGGCGGCTCCGGCCCCATCGGGGGGTGTGATGGGCTTTGACCCAGCGAACGGCTGCGGATAAAAGACGACTGTTGTTCAAGCGCCAGCGAGGGGAAGCGTCGGGCCATGAAATTGCATTTTGAGCGCCGCCGTTCGCGCTCGGCTATCTGGTCGGTCAGGCTTGCCATTTTCTCGGCGGTCCTGTTGCTGCTCTCGGTGGTGAGCCAGCGCATAGGCTGGGTGTCGGAGCCGGAATTGTTCTGGCTTTTCGTGCTTGTGGTGGGTCTTGCCCTTCTGGCCGTCCTGCTCGCCTGCAAGGGCTTCGTGAGCCTCTGGCGTTGGGGCGATAAGGGGGGCATCCGGTCGCTTTGGGGCCTTGCCATGGCTGCCGTCGTGCTGAGCCCCTTTGCTTTCGGCCTCTATCTCTGGACGACCTTGCCGAAGCTCAACGATCTTTCGACGGATCTTCTGGACCCGCCCGTATTCTTCAAAGCCCTGCACGAGCGCACGGCGGCGATGAACACCGTGAACAATGATTTCTCGGCCCGTCAGGAACCGCAGACGAAAACCTATCCGCAGGTGACCGGCCGCCGCTATGAAGGGTCGCCGGACCGCATCCTCGAAGCGGTGATGACTGTTCTTGGCGATGAGCGCTGGACGGTGATCGGCCGGTTTGGCGTGCCGGGAAATGAAAGCGAGATTCTGGTTGAGGCGGTTGCCTATATTCCCATTCTGGCGCTTCCCAGCGACACGGTGATCCGCCTGACCGATGAAGGCGAAACGACCTATGTCGATATACGCTCCGCCTCCCGCTATGGCCAGTACGATCTTGGCAGCAACGCCTGGCTGATCAATCGCTTCCTGACGGCGCTCGACCAGCAGGTGCTCGCTCCCCCCGCTGAGGAGGAGGGGTGAAACCGGTGCTTACGCGGGAAAATAAATCCCGTCGATAGACGGGTTGCCTTCTGTTGTGACCAGGCCGCGCCCTGTGAGATCCTCCATATGGGCGAGCACGGAAAGGGCTGCTGCGCCATGCAGGCGCGGGTCGGTATCGCGATAAATCGCCTGAACGATGTCCGGAATTGTCCTGTCGCCCTTTCTCACCCGTTCGAGAATGGCGCGTTCCCGCATTTTGCGATGCGTGCGCAAGCCGCGCAGGAAGGTTTTGGGACGCCTGATCGCGCCGCCGTGTCCGGGAAGATAGAGCCGGTCGTCACGGGCAAGAAGCTTTTCGAGGGAGGCCATATAATCCGACATTGCGCCGTCGGGCGGCGCGACGATGGTCGTCGCCCATGCCATGACGTGATCCGCCGAAAACAGGATACTGTGTTCTTCAAGGGCGAACGCCGCATGGTTCGCGGCATGTCCGGGCGTATGAACGGTGCGCAACGCCCATCCGTCACCCTGGATGACCGAATTGTCGGCGGCAGTGATGTCCGGCCGGAAATCATAGTCGCCGCTGGCGTCGAGCGCGTTCACCTCTCCGATATGCAGCGGGCGCGACGAGCGGTGCGGCCCTTCCGCAACGGTTGCGGCGTTGAACTCCCGCTTCAGCCGTTCGGCAAGCGGCGAGTGATCGCGGTGGGTGTGGCTGACGAAAATATGGCTCACGGGGCGGCCTGCTATGGCCCTGACGAGCGCAGCGTGATGTGCTTCATCCTCCGGCCCGGGATCGACGATCGCCAGCGTATCGCGCCCGACAATATAGGTGTTGGTGCCGAAAAATGTGAAAGCACCCGGATTGTTGACGGTGATGCGCAGGATATCCGGCCCGACAGTGACGGCGTTGCCGTAATCCGGTTCAAAGGTACGATCGAAAACAAGTGACATGAGGAAACAGCAGTTCTCCGCCTTTTGGCATATTGCGGTGCAGGGACTTCCTTAATATACCGCTTTCATAGTGTGGTGAAAGCTGATCCGGAGGATGACGTGATGATAGCTACCCAAACCCGTGCCCTCGCACAGACACTTCAGCCTGAAGGCCAGCTCGCGCGCGCCGTGTGGTTCGTCACGCTGGCGGTTGTGGGCTCCATGTTGATGGCCGTTTCCGCCAAGATCAAGGTTGATCTCGTCTATGTCAACGTGACGATGCAGACCTTCGCCCTGTTTGCGATTTCCGCAGCCTATGGCTCGCGTCTCGCTGTTGCGACGATGGCGCTCTATCTGCTCGAAGGCGCTCTCGGCATGCCGGTTTTCACCGGAACGCCTGAAAAGGGTATTGGATTGGCCTATATGGTCGGGCCGACCGCTGGTTATCTGCTGTCCTATCTGGCTGCCGCATGGATCGTCGGTCGCGCCGCCGATCGCGGCTTCGCCAACAATCCGCTGAAGCTCGGCGCGGCCATGCTGGTTGCGGAAGCCGCCGTTCTTGCGCTCGGCTTCCTGTGGATGGCCTATCTCTTCGGTTTCGAAACGGGATTGGCCTATGGCGCTGGCGTGTTCATCATCGGTGATCTGATCAAGCTTGCCCTTGCTGCAACCGCCGTTCCGGCGATCTCGGCAATCGTCGACCGTTTCAGGTAAGTCGATTTTTCTGAAACAGATTATTGAAAAGCCGTGGCAAACGCCGCGGCTTTTTTGATTTATGAATTGACGGAATCAATGCAGCTTCGCAGGTTGTGAAGCAAAGGAGATATCCCGTGAGCCAAGTCTACCCCCGCGATCTGATCGGCTTTGGCCGCAATCCGCCCGATCCGCGTTGGCCGGGAAGTGCCAATATCGCCGTGCAGTTCGTGGTCAACTACGAAGAGGGCGGTGAAAGCTGTATCCTCGACGGAGATCCGGCTTCGGAATGCCTTCTGTCCGAGATTGTTGGCGCGCAAGCCTGGCAGGGTCAGCGCAACATCAACATGGAATCCATTTACGAATATGGCGCGCGGGCCGGCTTCTGGCGTCTTTGGCGCGCCTTTACCCGTCGCAATTTGCCGGTGACGGTCTACGGCGTGACACTGGCGATGGCGCGCAATCCGGAAGCGGTTGCAGCGATGAAGGAGGCCGATTGGGAAATCGCCAGCCATGGCCTGCGCTGGCTCGAATACAAGGATTTTCCCGCGGAGGTGGAGCGCGAGCATATTCGCGAGGCCGTGCGGCTGCACACGGAAGTGACCGGATCTCGCCCTCTCGGCATCTATCAGGGCAAACCGTCCGTCAACACGCTGAAACTGGTGATGGAAGAGGGCGGCTTCGTCTATTCCGCCGACAGCTATGCCGACGAGCTGCCCTATTGGGTGAAAGGTCCGAATAGCCCGCATTTGATCGTGCCTTATACGCTCGACGCCAACGACATGCGCTTTGCCACGCCGCAGGGCTTCAATTCCGGCGACCAGTTTTTCAGCTATCTGAAGGACTCATTCGACGTCCTTTATCGTGAAGGCGAGGAAGGCGCGCCGAAGATGCTGTCCGTCGGTCTTCATTGCCGCCTTGTCGGCCGTCCGGGCCGCATAGCCGCGCTGGAGCGCTTCCTTGACTATATCGGCACGAAGGACAGGGTCTGGGTAACGCGCCGCATCGATATCGCCAATCACTGGCATCAGCATCACAAGCCGGAGTGGGCGAAGTGAAGATGTTGGATCTGAAGGCAAACCCGCTGACGAGGGAGGCGTTTGCGCCCTTTGGCGAGGTGATCGAAACGGATGGCGCGGAAATCCGCCTGATCAACAATGGCACGACGCAGCGTTTTCACGCGCTGGCGAGGGCGGACGTGACTGGCCCCGATGCGCATGTGCTGATGAATATCTTTCGCGGGCAGCCTTTTGCAGCGCCCATCGATATCACGATGATGGAGCGACATCCGTTGGGTTCGCAGGCGTTCATTCCGCTGCAAAACCGGCCTTACATCGTGATTGTCGCCGACGATGAGGACGGCAAGCCGGGCAAGCCGGTCGCTTTTCAGGCTGAGGGCCATCAGGGCGTGAACTATGGCCGCAATATCTGGCACCACCCGCTGTTGTCGCTGGGCGATGTATCGGATTTTCTGGTGGTCGATCGCGGTGGAACCGGGAATAATCTTGAGGAATATTTCTTTGCCGATACTGTTTACCGCATAGCAAATCTGCCGCTTTGAGGGCCAGCCACTTGACGGCTTCCGCTTGTCGTCGGAAGCTGGCCGGGATGGAAGGTTTGAATGGCACGTACGACTCGTTTTTATCTGAACGGTAAAATTCATGAGGCGGATATCCGCCCGGATACGACAGTTCTTGAATGGTTGAGAGGCAATGCCCGCCTGACCGGTACGAAGGAAGGATGCGCCGAGGGCGACTGTGGCGCATGTTCTATCCTGATCGGCGACGTTGACGGCGGTGCTGTTCGCTATCACGCCGCCAATAGCTGTATCCTCGTCATGGGCCAGATCGACGGCCGCGCCCTCGTCACAATCGAGGGTTTGAAGGGCGAGGCGCTTCATCCCATACAGGAGGCGATGGCCGAAAACGGTTCGTCGCAATGCGGTTTCTGTACACCGGGGATCGTGATGTCTCTCGCAGGGCTTGCAGCCAGCGCCGACCATGCCGATGATGAAGCCATTCACGATGCACTGGCTGGCAACCTGTGCCGTTGCACCGGCTACAGGCCGATTGTCGAGGCGGCGCGCAAGGTGATCCACGATGGCGGCACGGGCATTCCGGGGCCGGAAAGTACCGCGCTGAAGGCTTTGAAAGCGCAGCGGCTCGTCGCGTCTTCCGATGCGATTTTTCATCAGCCGACGACGCTCCGGCAACTTCTTGAACTGCGCCGGAAGCGGCCAGACGCCGTTCTGCTGGCAGGCGGCACCGATCTCGGTGTTGCGCTCGCCGACTATCATGCGGAATGGAGCGAGGTTATTTCGACCGCCCATGTGCGGGAATTGCGCTCCATCAGGGAAACGAGAACGAACATTCGTTTTGGCGCGGCGGTGACATGGGAAGAGATATTGGCGAAGGTCGCGCCGCTTTATCCATCCTTCGCAACGCTGATCCGGCGTTTCGGCTCCACGCAAATCCGCTCGATGGGGACGGTTGGGGGCAATATCGGCACCGCGAGCCCCATTGGTGACGGGCCACCAGCGCTTATCGCGCTGGCAGCGGAAATCGAGCTGGCTTCGCTGGACGGTGTGCGTTCCATGCCGCTCGAAGCGTTTTTCCTCGACTATCGCAAGACCGAGCTGAGGCCCGATGAGGTTGTCTCTGCGGTGACGATCCCGAAGCCAGCGCCGGGGCAGGAATTCCGCGTCTACAAGGTTTCCAAACGCTACGATCAGGATATTTCGACGGTTTGCGCCGCCTTTTCGGTCAGGTTGGACGATAATGGCTTCATCCGTCACGCCCGGATCGCCTTTGGCGGCATGGCGGCAACGCCGCAACGGGCCGAGGGAGCCGAATTCATGCTGATCGGCAACCGTCTCGATGAAGCAGCGGCAAAGGCTTGCGGCGAGGCAATTGCCGGGCATTTCAAGCCGTTGACGGATTGGCGCGGCAGTTCCGCCTATCGCAGTGAGGTCGCCGCCAATCTGGTTGAGCGTTTCCGCCGCGATGTGGCAGGTGAAACCGTGGAGGTCATGGCGCTATGAATATCGAAGCCCAGAACCTTGAGGCAAAAACGGTTCACCGCAGCATCGTCGGCAAGGGCGTGGCGCATGATTCCGCCGCCCGGCATGTGGCAGGCGAAGCCATCTATATCGACGACATGCCCGAACTTCCCGGTACGCTCCACGCGGCATTCGTCATGTCTCCCGTGGCGCATGGCACGCTGAAAGGCTTCGATGCCACGGAAGCCCTGGCCATGCCCGGCGTTGCCGGTGTGTGGTCGGCGCGTGATGTGCCGGGGCACAATGATGTTGGCCCTGTCGTGCCGAACGAGCCACTGTTTGCGGAAGGCATTGTCGATCATGAGGGCCGGGTGATCGCGGTGGTCGCCGCCGACAGCTTCGAGACGGCCTATCGCGCGGCGAAAAAGGTGAAACTCGATATTGCGCCGCTCGAACCGGTTCTGGATATCGAGCAGGCCCACGCCCTCAGGAGCTATGTCCTGCCGCCGCAGGTCGTATCGGAGGGCGATGTGGATGCGGCCCTGATGGCGGCACCTCGCATTATCAACGGCAAGCTCAGGATGGGCGGGCAGGACCATTTCTATCTGGAAACCCATGTCGCCTATGCCATCCCCGGCGAGCAGGGCGATATGCTGGTCTATTCCTCGACGCAGCATCCGACTGAAGTGCAGCATCATGTGGCACATATTCTTGGTCTTCACGCCAACGCCGTTGAATGTCAGGTCCGTCGCATGGGCGGCGGCTTCGGTGGCAAGGAAAGCCAGGCGACGATCATTGCCGGTGCCGCGGCGCTGGTCGCGGCCAAAACCGGCAAGCCGTGCAAGCTACGCCTGAAGCGCCGCGACGACATGGTTGGCACAGGCAAGCGGCATGATTACGTCGCAACATGGAAGGCGGGTGTCGATGAGCGCGGGCGCATCCTCGGGCTGGACGTCGAATATCTGGCGCGGGCGGGTAATCTTCCCGACCTGACAGGCCCGGTCATCACGCGCACGCTGACGCATACCGACAATTCCTATTTTATCGCCAATGCCCGTTTCACCGGGCATGCCTGCAAAACCAACACGGTTTCCAACACCGCGTTTCGCGGTTTCGGCGGGCCGCAGGGCATCATCACCATTGAGGCGATCATCGATACGATTGCACGGGAACTGGGCAAGGATCCGAACGAGGTTCGTGCTGTCAACTATTACGGTGACGCAACCGGCGATATGACGCCTTACGGCCAGAAGGTCGAGGACAACAGGCTGGTGGAGGTGACCGAAGCGCTGCTCGCCTCGGCGGAGTGGCAGCGGCGCCGGCGCGAAATTGACGAGCACAACGCCGCCGATCCGGTTATCCGCCGTGGTCTGGCAATGATGCCGGTAAAATTCGGCATTTCCTTCAATCTGACCTCGCTCAATCAGGCTGGCGCTCTGGTGCATGTCTATCAGGATGGCTCTGTCTTCCTGAATCATGGCGGCACGGAGATGGGGCAGGGCCTGTTCATCAAGGTCGCGCAGGTCGTGGCCGAGGTGTTTCAGGTCGATCTGGATATGGTCAAGATTTCATCGACGGCCACTGGCAAGGTGCCGAACACCAGCGCGACTGCCGCTTCCACCGGTTCCGACCTGAACGGCATGGCGGCATTCAAGGCGGCGAGCGCCATCAAGGCACGGTTGACGACGGTGGCTGCGGATCATTTCGAGGTGGAGGAAGAGAAGATCATCTTCCGCGAAGGGCGTGTTCATGCCGACAATGAATCCGTTTCATTCGGCGAACTGGCCAAAATGGCCTGGGCGAAACGCGTGCAACTTTCGGAGGCCGGTCACTATGCGACGCCGAAGATCCATTGGGACGGCACGACGATGCGCGGCCGCCCGTTTTTCTACTTCACCTATGGCGCGGCAGCGGCGGAAGTGGCGGTCGATACGTTGACGGGCGAGACGCGGTGCCTGCGCGTCGACCTGCTTCAGGATGTCGGGTTCCCGCTCAATCCGGCCATCGATCTCGGGCAGATTGAAGGCGCATTCATTCAGGGCATGGGCTGGGTCACCTGCGAGGAATTGTGGTGGGACAAGGATGGAAAGCTGAGAACAGTCGGGCCATCGACATACAAGATCCCCGGCTCCCGCGATGTGCCGCCGCAGTTCAACGTTCGCATTCTCGACAATATGCCGAACAAGGAGGAGACGGTCTATCGGTCGAAAGCGATCGGAGAGCCGCCGCTCATGCTTGGCATATCGGTGTGGCTCGCCATTCGGGATGCGGTGGCTTCTGTCATTGGCAATCGGTTCGCTCCCGAACTTGATGCGCCAGCCACGCCGGAAAATGTTTTGCGTGCAATCGGCAAGGCCAGGGAGCGGCTCGCAAGGGGCAGCGCATGACGCTCTTGCGGGGTGCCGCGCCTTCCGCATGAGCGGATCAATGCAATCCACGATTTAAGACAGGACGATTATGGGAAAGCTTTCGACGCATGTTCTCGATACTGCCAATGGGCGACCCGCCGCAGGCATGAAAATTGAGTTGTACCGGTGCGGGAACCGTGAAACTTCGCTTCTGAAAAGCGCGGCGGCCAATCTGGACGGCAGGACGGACGAGCTGCTTCTGTCGGGTGACGAGATGGAAGTCGGCGGATTTGAGCTTCGGTTTCATGTCGCTGACTATTTTTCGAAGCTGGGCGCTCATCAATCGGCCCCGCCATTTCTGGATGTTGTCCCAATCCGGTTCAATATATTCGACAGGGATGGACATTTTCACGTTCCCCTGCTCGTCAGCCCGTGGTCATATTCGACATACAGAGGCAGTTAGCGGCAAGCGTGCAGTCCGGTCGCGTTTTGGTGCACGAACCGGTGTAACGTCTTGATACAAAGCGTTTGATGCGATAACCGAAGGGCGTCGTGTATATGCGCGGTTGAGCTCAATTTTCAGAAACAAGGGATCGGACACGTCAATTATGAAGGGTATAATCCTTGCAGGCGGTAGCGGCACGAGGCTCTACCCGCTGACTATTGCTGTTTCCAAGCAAATACTTCCGATCTACGACAAGCCGATGATCTATTATCCGCTGAGCGTGCTGATGCTGGCGGGGATCCGGGACATTCTGGTCATTTCCACGCCGCGCGATCTGCCAGGATTTCAGGCGCTTCTGGGCGATGGCGGCGATTTTGGCCTGCGTTTGAGCTATGCCGAGCAGCCGCAGCCCAATGGTCTGGCGGAAGCCTTTATCATCGGGCGGGACTTTGTCGGCGACGACGATGTGGCGATGATCCTGGGCGACAATATTTATTACGGCAACAACCTGTCGGGCCTGTGCAAGGAAGCGTCGGCGCGCCCGTCCGGGGCGACCGTTTTCGCCTATCAGGTGGAAGATCCGGAGCGCTATGGCGTGGTGGCGTTCGACAAGGCGACCGGTCAGGCGCTTTCGATCGAGGAAAAGCCGGAACAGCCAAAATCCGACTGGGCGGTGACGGGGCTTTATTTCTACGATAATGACGTGCTCGACATCGCCGCCTCGATCAAGCCATCGTCGCGCGGCGAGCTGGAGATCACCACAGTCAACAACGTCTATCTGGAGCGCGGCAATCTTCATGTGCAGCGGCTCGGGCGGGGTTATGCGTGGCTCGACACCGGTACGCACGACAGCCTGCACGAGGCCTCGGCCTTTGTGCGCACGCTCCAGCACCGGCAGGGCATCATGATCGCATGCCCGGAGGAGATCGGGTTGCAGAATGGCTGGCTGGACGCCGAACGCGTTGTGAAACGCGCCGACATGATGGGCAAGACCGGTTACGCGAAATATCTGCGTCGCCGGGCAGGGGAGTTTGAAAGCAATGCTTGACGTCAGGAAACTTGGGCTGGACGGCGTGCTCGAGATTGTGCCGAAGCGGTTCGGCGACGATCGCGGGTTCTTCTCCGAAACCTACAATGCGGCGAGTTTCGCCGAAGCCGGGATCGATCTGGCCTTCGTGCAGGACAATCATTCATTCTCGGCGGCCAAGGGCGTGCTGCGCGGTTTGCACTATCAGTTGCCGCCGCGCGCGCAGGACAAGCTCGTGCGGGTGGTGCGCGGCTCGCTGCTGGATGTGGCGGTCGATATCCGCAAGGGTTCACCCACCTTTGGCAAATGGGTGGCGGTGGAGCTTTCGGCGGCCAAGTGGAACCAGATTCTCGTCCCCAAGGGCTTTGCACATGGCTTCCTGACGCTGGAGGAGAACACGGAAGTGGTCTATAAGGTTACGGACGGCTATTCGCCCGAACATGATCGCTCGATCCGTTTCGACGACCCGGCGATCGGGATCAAGTGGCCCATGGCTGCGGGCGAGGTGCAGCTTTCCGACAAGGATCGCAGCGCGCCGCTTTTGCGCGATGCGGACGTGTTCGATTACCAGACGGAGACCGCGTGATGAACATTCTCGTGACCGGGGGCGCAGGGTTCATCGGCTCTGCCGTGTGCCGCCATCTGGCAAGCAATCCGGACAATCAGGTCGTCAACGTCGACAAGCTGACCTATGCAGGCAATCTGGCCTCGCTGCGCCAGATTGAAAATTATCCGAACTACAGCTTCATTGAGGCCGACATCTGCGACGATGCCTCGCTTCTGGAGATCCTGCGCGGCCGCAATATCAATATTGTCATGCATCTGGCGGCGGAAAGCCATGTCGACCGCTCCATCGACGGCCCCGCGGCGTTTATCGAGACCAATATCGTCGGCACGTTCCGGCTGCTGAACGCCGCGCTGGCCTATTGGCGCGCGCTGCCGGCGGAGAGGAAGGAAACGTTCCGTTTCCATCACATCTCCACCGACGAGGTTTTCGGCGACCTGCCGTTCGACAGCGGCATCTTCACGGAAGAAACGGCTTATGCGCCGTCTTCGCCCTATTCGGCGTCCAAGGCGGCATCCGACCATCTGGTGCGCGCCTGGCATGAGACCTATGGCCTGCCGGTCGTTCTTTCCAATTGCTCGAACAATTACGGCCCCTATCATTTCCCGGAAAAGCTGATCCCGCTGGTCATTCTCAATGCGCTGGACGGCAAGCCGCTGCCGATCTATGGCGCGGGGGCGAATGTCCGCGACTGGCTGTTTGTCGAGGATCATGCCCGTGCTCTCGCACTGGTGGCGACGAAGGGCGTGCCCGGCGAAAGCTACAATATCGGTGGCCGTGCCGAGCGAACCAATCTGGGTGTCGTGGAGACGATCTGCGACGTGCTCGACGCCAAGCGTCCGCGCAAGGACGGCAAGTCCTATCGCGAGCAGATAACCTTTGTCAGCGACCGGCCGGGTCACGATCGGCGCTATGCCATCGACGCCTCGAAGATCGAGCGCGATCTTGGCTGGACACCGCAGGAGACTTTCGAGACGGGTCTTGCCCGCACCATCGACTGGTATCTAGCCAATGAGTGGTGGTGGGAGCCGATCCGCAGCGGCCGTTACTCGGGTGAGCGCCTGGGTGCATCGGCCAAGGGCGCGGCATGAAAATCCTGGTCACCGGACGCGATGGCCAGGTCGTCCGGAGTCTGATCGAACGTGCTGCCGGGTGCGACGACACGAGCATCATCGCCGTTGGTCGCCCGCAACTCGATCTCGCCGTTCCTGAAACCGTCTTTGCCGCGATCGCGGCGCACCGGCCCGATCTGGTCGTGTCGGCGGCCGCCTATACGGCGGTGGATCAGGCGGAGGACGAACCCGAACTGGCCCGTGCGATCAACGCGACCGGTGCGGGCGCGGTGGCTACTGCCGCGGCGAAGCTCGATATTCCGGTCATCCATCTGTCGACCGACTATGTCTTTGCCGGTGATGGCGAGCGTGCCTATACGGAGGAGGACGCCGCCGGCCCGCAGGGTGTTTACGGCGCGACCAAGCTCGCCGGAGAGAAAGCTGTGCGCGCCGCAAATCCGAAACACGTCATCCTCCGGACCGCCTGGGTCTACAGCCCGTTCGGCAAGAATTTTGTGAAGACGATGCTGCGTCTGGCTGAAAGCCGCGATCAGGTGTCCGTCGTCAGCGACCAATGGGGCAATCCGACTTCGGCGCTGGATATTGCCGACGGCATCCTGCACATCGCCCGGCGCTTGCCGGCTTCTGGCGCTCCCTATGGCACCTATCACCTCACCGGCGCAGGCGAGACGAACTGGAGCGGGTTCGCCCGAACGATCTTCAGCGAGAGCCGCGCTGCGGGCGGGCCGTGGGCGGACGTTGTCGATATCGCCACCAGCGACTATCCGACGAAGGCCCGACGCCCCGCGAACTCGCGTCTTTCGAATGATAAGCTTCATAACACTTTTGGCTGGATGGCCCCGCACTGGCAGGATGCCGTAAAGTACACAGTCCAGAGACTGACGGGCAATGCTGCGCCGTCAACCGGAGTTGCTTGAATACCGATGCAAGATGATACCGAAGCCCGGACGTTGGAGCAAAGTACGCCGCAAGGCGGACGACGTACTGCGCTTGTCGTTCTTGGCATGCACCGTTCCGGAACCAGTGCGCTGACGCGGATTGTGAGCCTGTTGGGGGCAACGCTGCCGAAGAACCTTCTGGGCGCGCATCTCAGCAATCAAACCGGGCACTGGGAGCCGGAGGAGCTGATCAAGCTTCACGACCAGATGCTGGTTGAAGGGGGCAGTAGCTGGCACGACTGGCGAGCCTTCGACATCGCTTCGCTTGGCGAAGACAGAGCCGCGTTTTATCTGAATGAAATCAAGCGTCTGATCATCGAGGAATACGGCAGTTCGGAGCTTTTTGTTCTCAAGGAACCGCGTATTTGTCGCTTTGTGCCCCTGTTGGAACGCGCGCTGGGCGAGTTGGGTATTGATGTAAAATATATTGTTATCCAGCGAAACCCGCTGGCCGTCGCTTCCTCCCTGAACAAGCGGGACGGGTTGCCACTGGATTATGCGGCCTTGCTGTGGCTGAGGCACGCCCTGGATGCCGAAGCGAGCACGCGAGGCCGTACCCGCGTACTCTTGTCCTATGAAGATTTTCTGGACGATTGGGAAGCGGCGGTAAGGAACATCGGGGACGAGCTGGCAATTGATTGGCCGAGAAAGATAAGCGAAGCCGAAGAAGATATATCGAAGCATCTTTCCCGCGATTTCCAGCACCATAGACAGACAGCTCTCGAGCTTGATGCCTCTCCTTTCGTGGCCGAGTGGACGCGAGATGCATATAAGGCATTGATCGCTCTTGAGGGTGATGCGACCCATGGCAAGAAAGCGTTGGACCGGCTCCAGCATATCCGGATGGAACTGGAGCGAGCTTCGCAAAATCTGGGTAACCCGGTCCTGTCGGAATCTCGCCGGGTTGAAACCATTCTGATAGATGAAATCCAAAGCGGAAAGCGCGTTGCGGATCAGCTTCGTTCCGACCTCGATGTGACCCGGAACAGCCTTTTGGAGCAGGAGCAGACGGTAGCGCAACTAACGCAGAGATGTGCATCGCTGTCGGAGTGGCAGAACAAGGAGATCGGGCGCATCCATGCGGAACGTGCGGCGCGCGCCCAGTTGCGATCGGCAAAGCCGCGTCTAAGCCGGGTGTATAGTTGGTTGTCCGATTTTGTCTCGCGGAAAGTCCTGTTGCATCCACTCAATCATCTCAAGCAGGTACAGCGTGTTGGCGATGTGACGACCTGGGAGATCATTGGCAATGACCCCCAGTTCGAGTTTTTTTGGGAAGGCTTCAGAGCATTGCGGGTCGGGCATTATATGCTCGAGATGGATTTGCCGAATGGGGCCGGTGAACTTGGGCAGCCCCGAATATATCTGGAGACGGGTAGCGGGTTCAATGATGCGGAAAGTGTTTTGCTTTCGTTTCGCGAACGTGCCGCCAATCGATATTTTGCAGTGTTCCCTGTTCCAAGACCTGCGTTCAGAGTTCGCTTTGATCCCTGCGATGCGGCAGGAAATGTTTCACTGGGCGACGTGGCAATCCACAAAATTCCGCAAGGAAAATATCACCGCAGTCTCGCGTCGTGATTGCTTCAAACATAAACAGACGCTGCTGTCCATTTGCCATTTCAAGCAGGCGGGTTGCGCCTGACTGTCAAATTGGTGCAATTCCGGCGGCAGCCGCCGTTCAACATGTTTCGAGCGGCGACCTGATGGCAGATTGACTTGGTCGCAAAATGATCTCAACCGTCTGACAGTCTGCAAGCCGGAATCGGTGCAAGCGCCGGAACCGGACAAATCGAATTCGAGGGTAGCTTTCTATGCTTTGGCGAGTATAGGCAGGCATCGGGCGTTACAAGGAAAATCAGGAATGAAGTTTCAACTGATATATGACCTGACCAAGCGTGAGGTTCTGGGGCGCTACCGTGGGTCGATCCTTGGGATATTCTGGTCGATGCTGACCCCGTTATTCATGCTGGGTGTCTATACCTTTGTATTTGGCTCGGTTTTTAAAGCCCGTTGGTCTATCCCGGGTCGCCAGGGTTCGGACCATTCGATGGTGGAATTTGCAATCATCCTGTTCGCCGGGCTTATTGTCTTTCAGATTTTCAGCGAAGTTGTTTCCCGCGCTCCGTCACTCATTTTGAGTAATGCGAATTTCGTGAAGAAAGTCGTGTTTCCCCTTGAGGTTTTGCCTGTCGTCGCAACGGGTGCGGCGCTCTTTCACGGGGTAATAAGTCTGGCTATTCTTCTTGTATTCCAGATTGTCTTTATGAATGCAGTTCCGTGGACGATCATTCTTGTGCCGGTCGTGCTGCTTCCGCTCATCATACTGATTTTGGGGCTCGGCTGGTTCTTTGCGTCTTTCGGAACCTATCTTCGCGACATAAACCAGATTCTGGTGCCCATCGTATCTTCGATGATGTTTCTGTCACCCATCTTTTTCGAGCGAAAGGCTTTGCCGGTCGGGGTGCAAAACTGGATAGTCTTCAATCCGATCACCATACCTGCAGAACAGTTGCGAGAGGTTATGATATTCGGAATCCTGCCTGACTGGACTGCCTATTTTTGTTATCTCGTTGTTGCGTTGCTGGTGGCATTTGCTGGCTTCCGCTTCTTCAACATGACACGACGCGGCTTCGCCGACGTGATTTAATTCTCGACGCTGCTCAACCCGGGACTTTTCACGTTTCCAAAACAAAGCCGGAGCGGGACACCAATCAAGATGAAAGAGTTTTCATGTCAGACGACCTAGCCATCAGCGTCAATAATGTATCCAAGCACTTTGCGATGTTCGCGCGGCCGGAAGATCGCATGAAGCAGATGGTGCTGCCGCGGATGCAACGCCTCGTCGGACGCAAGGCAAACCGGTATTATAAAGACTTTGCCGCTCTGAAAGATATATCGTTCAATGTGAAGCGCGGCGAAACGATCGGTCTTATCGGTCGAAACGGTTCTGGAAAATCCACGCTTCTTCAGATCATTTGCGGGACGCTTCAGCCGACCGGCGGTTCAGTGCAGGTAAAGGGCCGCGTTGCGGCATTGCTTGAGCTTGGCTCAGGGTTCAATCCGGAATTCTCCGGTCGTGAGAATGTCTATCTGAACGCTGCGATTCTCGGTCTTACCAACAGCGAGATTGATGAGCGCTTCGAGAGCATCGCGCAATTTGCGGATATTGGCCCGTTCATCGATCAGCCGGTCAAGTCGTATTCGTCCGGCATGTATGTTCGTCTTGCATTTGCAACCGCCATCAATGTAGACCCGGATATCCTTGTGGTAGACGAGGCGCTCGCAGTCGGCGATGAGGCTTTCCAACGCAAATGCTTTGCGCGGATTGAAGAAATTCAGGATCGAGGCGGCACAATTCTGTTCGTTAGTCACGCCGCGCAGACGATCGTCCAGCTTTGTTCCCGCGCCATTTTGATCGACGGCGGCGAGGTTCTCCTCGAAGGCAAGCCGAAGACCGTCACAAGCCAATATCAGCGTCTCATGAACCTGTCGGGAGAGCGGGCGCAGGAGGTGCGTTCGGCCATCAAGTTGATGGGCCAGGGCGGCACCGAACTGCCGGATCACAGCCCTGCTGGAGAAGCAATCAACCCGACAGTGCAAAGCAGGGAGGATGATGCTCCGGTCGAGTTTCTGGATCCGAGCCTCAAATCTCCGAGCCGTGTGGATTATGAAAAGCTGGGTGCCCGTATCGAGAATATCCGGATCCTCAATTCGAAGAACCAGTCCGTCAACACGATCCGGACAGGGCAGCATTATCAGCTGTCCTACGACGTTGAGTTTACCCAAGAAGCGCGGAAGATTATTTTCGGGACGCTCATCAAGACCTTGAGCGGGCTGGCACTTACCGGGATGAACACCACAAACAGCCCCGATGAACGGATAGAATCAGTCTCCCCGGGGGATCGATATCGCGTGACGTTCGGCTTTGATTGCATGCTTCTCCCCGGCACCTATCTGCTCAACTGCGGGGTGACGGGAAGCCAGGAAAGTGGGGAAGCGGCATATCTGGATCGGGTGCTCGACGCGCTGATGTTCCGTGTAGCGCCTACGCCAACACTGTATGACCACGGCTACTTCACCCAGAATCCATCATTCAAGAGCGAGAAGCTCTAGATCTGATGAAATCGGCGATGTTTCCTTCTGGAAATATCGCCGGTAACAGTTTTATGCGGAAGTTTCAGCTCGATCGGAACGCCGACGTTTCTGATTTGCCCGCATTATGCCGGGGAGCCGATCCCGGTGTGATGCCTGTGCCATCAAACGAAGACGCCCACGACGCTGAGGATGGTTGTTCCCAACAGGGTGGGATTGGCCCCCATTTCGCGGATGAATATGAGATTCGAGCCGGAGATCGGCGACCCGACCGTCGAGGGCACGATAAAGCATTCATTGTGAAGTGCGCCGTCGGCAGGACTGTTTGCGATGAGGAACGATCCCGGTGTGCCCGAATGGGAAACCGATAGGCTGACAGATCCGTTTCCGCTGATTCCAGCCTTGAGCAAAAGGCCGCTTTGCCGGAAAATAGCTCCAAGCCTCCGCTCAAGCATCGGAGAAATATCGACCGCGATGCAGCGTCCGGGAGTGACACCCTCGGGATCTCCAATCTCTATGAACTCTGTTGCAAGCCAGCCCGATATGTCTTGCTCGTTCGTCACCTGCAATTGATTGGCAGCCGGATTCCATTTCACCCAGGCCGGTTGCCAGGGGGCCTTGGATATATTCCAGATGCGCACACAGGAGACGTTCCTCATGAAATCATGAAAGAACAGGGACGAGACATCCGCATTCAAGGTCAGCAAATCGCCGCTGATTGCGGCGAGGCTGCTTTGGCGCGGGTTTTGACCACGTGCGGTGTCGTTTCGATAGACTGAAACCTCACCGTCGCTGCCGGGGGTGAAAACGAGACTGGAAATCTTGTGTCCCGTTGAAGAGTGTTTGATTCCATTTGGAAACATGACCGCTCCTGTGTCGGCTTCAGCGATCAACGTCTCGCGCCATGTCGTGCCATCGGGGCTGGATTTGATGTGAAGATCATCGTTGCCAGTCAAGCCGATCTCGGCCCGGCCCGAATAGTTCTGCTGGAGGAGCAGACTTGCGGTATCAGGCGTTCCGGCCTTGTTGATGACGAGACGATGGTCGCCTGTCTCCTGATCGAACAGGCTGGCGTTGCTTTTCACCGTCAGCCGGTTTTGGGCCGTTGCTTCAGCATGAATGCCCAATAGCGGTACGGGATTGACACGGAAGGCTTCAGTCCATGCGTTTCCATCAAAGACGACATGAGTTTTTTCATCGGCCAGCCATGCCTGCCAGCCGGTTTGCGGACTGAAAAATGCCCATGCACCGTCTTGCCAGCTCGCGATCTGGTTTTCATAGCCTGCCCATGCTCCTGTCGCCGGGGAAGCCACGATATATCGATCGCCCTGATCGCTAAAAAGTGGAGGTTCGCCGAGGTCGCGGTCAAGAACGGAAAGCTGGACCAGCGCATCCAGAGCGCGAATCGCCTCATTGTGGGTAACGTGCTTCTGCGCCTGCGATGGCATGATGTAGGGGAGGTTGAGATGGGTTGTTTGTTCCATGTTCTGATCCTTCACATGATGTCTGGATCACGATGATAGGCCAGCCCGGAAGAGCGTGGATAAACAGCCAGCAAAGCCCATAACGTCTGGGTCCGGATATAGTGTCTGGCGGTTATCAATGAGTGGTGGAATACTGGGGTTTAATCGTTGATTTTTGAACAAGATTTGACCCAAAAATGCCATGAAGGGTCTATAACGACTCGCCGCTATACCAACCTGATGAATTGGGACCACTTTACTGGGTGCGGGATTCGCTGGGGGAGCACCTCGCGTATCGGTGAGGATGGAGCAAGTGAGCAATGGCGCTTTGCAACAAGGTCGGTAAAAACTGTTGCGTGACATGTGAAAGTATTGAAAATCCATGAAATTCAAGCAGTTTCGTGAGTGGCTTTCCCTGCTTCCTCGCCGCTGGAAGCAAACTCTTCTTGTAGGGTTTGATGCGGTCATGCTGTTTTTGATGGCGTGGCTTGCGTATATTTTGCGTTTCGGGGAATTGTTCATTCCCAACGCTCACCAGCTTCTGCTGATGATTGCGGCTCCGGTCATCGCTTTGCCGGTTTTCGTCAGGCTCGGACTGTACCGCTCGGTGATCCGCTATCTGCCCGACCGCGCCGTATGGACGATTATCCAGGCAGTGTGTATTTCTGTCTTGCTGTGGGTCTGCCTTGCCTTCCTGACGCAAATGACGGGCATAGAAGGCGTGCCGCGCTCGGTGCCCGCCTTCTATCTGTTCCTGGCCATCGCTGCCATCGCAGGGAGCCGTTTTGGCGCAAAGTGGCTATTGTGGAACCCACTGCGGGAAAAACTTCTTTCCAAACAATGTCTTATTTTCGGTGCCGGTGATGCGGGACGGCAGCTTGCAAACGCCCTGAAGGCCAATCAGGAAAGTTATGTGACAGCTTTCGTGGATGATGATCCCGGCTTGCACGGAATGGAAATTCTGGGAATTCGGGTCTATCCGACAGCAAAGCTCGAAGAACTTATCGAAAATTTCGGCGTCAACGAAGTGATCGTTACGACATCATCGTTGAATGCAAGAAAGAGGCGGGACCTGCTGGCGCGATTGAGCCAGAAGCCGGTCAAAACGCGTATTCTTCCGGCCATCACGGATCTCACATCGGGAAAATATCTCGTCAGCACGGTACGGGATATCGATATCGACGATCTTCTCGGGCGCTCACCCGTTCCGCCGGAACCCGAACTCCTTCAGAAAATGGTTGAGGGGCGCACCATACTGGTCACGGGGGCGGGAGGATCGATCGGCTCCGAATTGTGCCGGGTGATCGTCAAGCTTTGTCCGGCAAAGCTGATACTGTTCGAACTCAACGAACATGCGCTCTATCAGATCGAACGGGAGCTGAAACTGGGCGCCTCTTGTGAGATCGTTCCCGTGCTCGGCTCGGCGACCGAAATGCCGCTGGTCGAGCGTGTATTGCGCAAGCACAAGGTCGAGACGGTTTACCATTGCGCCGCCTACAAGCACGTTCCTCTCGTCGAGGAAAATCCGGTTGAAGGCATACGAAACAATGTTTTCGGCACGGTTTCTCTCGCCTCATGCGCTTTTGCCTGCGATGTGCAGAATTTTATCCTGATTTCATCCGACAAGGCGGTTCATCCGTCGAACGTGATGGGCGCGACGAAGCGCTGGTCGGAGCTGATCGTGCGCTATTACGGCATGGAAGCCGAGAAGCGTGGTATGAAGCGGAATTTCGCCTGCGTTCGCTTTGGCAATGTCATCGGTTCGAATGGATCGGTAGTTCCGCTTTTCAGGGAGCAGATCGCCATGGGCGGCCCGCTTACCGTCACCCATGCGGAAATGACCCGCTATTTCATGTCTATCCGTGAAGCGGCTGAACTTATCGTTCAGGCGGGCGCACTGTCCGAAAGCGGCGACATATTGCTGCTGGAGATGGGGGAGCCCGTCCGGATCTATGACCTTGCCGAGAACATGATCCTCCTCGCGGGCTTAAGCGTCAGGGATCGTGACAATCCTGACGGTGACGTGGAAATTTCAATTATTGGTGCGCGTGACGGCGAAAAGCTGCATGAAGAGCTTTTCTATGATCCGGCGGGTGTCATGCCGACGCGTCACACGAAAATCATGCGCGCCACGCAGCGCACGGGCCACGCGTTGGAAGAACTGCCGGATCTTTTGGACAAGCTTCGTCTGGCGATAGAGCATCAGGACTCCGACGAAGTGAGGCATATTCTTTATGATTTCATTGCCCGGAAAAAAACGGCTGGTTCCGCAAAGCCGAACGCCGGTTCGCCGAATACTGGTTTGATCGAGACCATTGCCGATGAATGACATGCCGGAAACCGTCGCGATCCTCATGGGAACGTGGAACGGTGCGCTTTATCTCGATGAACAGATCGATTCGCTGCTGCGGCAAACCCACCCGCATATCGATGTATGGGTGTCGGACGACGGTTCCTCGGACGATACGCTGGCCATTCTCGAGCAATGGCGCCAGCGCTGGAGCAAGGGCCGTTTCGTTGTTCTGAAAGGCCCTCGCAACGGATTTGCGGAAAATTTCCGCTCGATGCTCACCAATCGGGATATTGTGGCGGATTATTATGCGTTCTGCGATCAGGACGACATATGGGTTGATGACAAGCTCCAGCGCGCGATCGACTGGATGAAGGGCGATGGGAACGATGTTCCGCTGCTCCATTGTTCACGCACGGTCACGATGAGCGAGCGCGGCGATGATGGGGGTTTCTCTCCGCTTTTCACCAGATCGCCCTCATTCGAGAATGCGCTGGTGCAGAGCATTGCTGGTGGTAATACGATGACCTTGAACCGGCGGGCGCGGGATCTGGTCGCCAAGGCATCGAGGCGAAGCGCGTTTGTCAGCCATGACTGGTGGTGCTACCTGCTGGTTACGGGCGCTGGCGGACGCGTTTTCTACTCCAGTGAACCGCTGGTGCGATACAGGCAGCACGGCAGCAATCAGGTGGGAGCGAACACGGGGATCCGCGCTCGCCTGACCCGCATGCGCATGCTCGCAAGCGGGCGTTTTGCCCGCTGGACAGACCGGAATATCGAGGGATTGAGCGAGTGCCGCTCGCTTCTGTCGGACAAGGCTTCTGAGACGTTCGACCTGTTTCTGGGGATTCGCCAGAACAGCCTTTGGGGCAGGCTTTCAGCCTTGCGCCTGTCGGGCATTCACCGCCAGACAGTGACCGGCCAGATTGGCCTCTATATCGCGGTTGCCTTGCGTCGGCTTTGACTATCGCAATGGGCGCGATCTGAACCGGAGCAGAATGACGATTGTCGCTGCAAGCGCCGCGGCAGCTCCGGCAAGCGTTACCGGCAGGTTTGGCGCCCATGCTACCAGAAGGGCGCACAAGGCCAGAATGACGTTCAATGCCGTCAGTGACAGAATGATTCTTGCAACTGGCCACCCGCTTCGCTTGGCGTTCTGGTAGGCGTGCTGCGAGTGGGACGCGAGAATGTTCTCTCCGGCGATGAGGCGCTTGATCAGCGTCGCTGTGGCATCCGCCAGAAAATATAGCGGCAGGATCAGAACGGCGGCCAGACCCAGTGTTGGCACGGCAAGAATGAGCGCCATGGCTGCGAGTAGGCCAAGCGGCAAGCTGCCTGAATCTCCCAGAAAAACGCGCGCCTTGGGCTTGTTGAAAAGTGCGAACCCGGCCAGTGCTCCTGCAAGGATTGTCGCGAATGTACCCGCTCCGGCACCTGCCAATCCAATCGCGGCAAACAGTCCAAGCGCCATCAATGGCAAGCCCAGTCCGGACACGACCATCAGGTCCAGCCCGTCCATGAAATTGACGATGTTGATGAAATAGACCAGCCCGAGAAACAGGAGAGCCCTTTCGATCACAATCGGAATGGCGTCGGGCAGCACGCGCAAGCCCTCCGGCAGAGCATAGACGCAGAGAGCGGCGGCTACTCCCTGGGCCAGAAAACGGACTGAAACGGGCTGCGGGCTTCGGTCATCCAGAAAGCCGATGAGCCAGAGAAGCAGCGCTGCCGAGAGGACAAGAAGGAGGGAGCCTGTTGGCAATCCGAAGCCGGGTCCGAAGCATGCGAGCAGAACCAGCGCCACGGGAATGACCGCCAATCCGCCGATCTGGCGAGCTTCAACTTCATGGTTGGACCGCGCATTGACATCGGCTGCGAGAAACCGCCGGGGCAGGACGCGTATCAGGACAGCCAGCAGAACCGCGCAACCAACCGCGGCAACCAGAAAAAGAACGAGAAATGACAGCAATGGATAAGGCCCGTATGATTGATATTGCCGGACATACCAGTTTTGATGCCTGATGAAAACGATCCAGATCAACGGCTTGTCCGGTGTGCGCATGCAAGGCTGGGCATCGCTGAAAATCTGCCTGAAACTGTGGAAACCGCCATTGCGCTCGCCTGTGCGAGCGGTTATAAGGCCGCGCTGCCTGACGGTTTTTTCATTTGCAGCAGTTCCTGATTGGGGCGTAGCCAAGCGGTAAGGCACCGGTTTTTGGTACCGGCATTCCCTGGTTCGAATCCAGGCGCCCCAGCCATCTCGTGATTTCAACATAACGCATGCAAGGCTCGATCTGACCTCGACCCGAAAAAAGACCGCCCAAAGGCGGTCTGAATTTAGGTTCGTGCTGTAAACATCGGAACCCATCTCGCGATGAGAAGAAAAGCAGGCTTCTGCTTCTGTCCTCATGGCGGGAGGATGAGGCTGCCCGAAGGCAGCCTCGACGGTTCATTATTCGCCGCCTTCGCCACCACCCGCAGCATCCATGGCGCCGGAAACATTTTCAAATGTACCGGTGATCGATTCTCCGACACCTTGTGCAGCCATGATAATCCCGACCGAAATCAAGGCGGCAATCAGACCGTACTCGATGGCGGTTGCGCCGGATTCATCCTTCACGAAACGTGCGATAAGTTTTGTCATGTCCTGTTTCCTTGCAGCTTTTGATTTTATTTGCACGCCCAGGTTGTTTTTCCCTGAACTGACCTGACAATACCCGGCCAGAAGTGACCTCAAGCTTAAATATAATGGTTAGCTATGCGTGTATGCGATTCATGATTAACAACCTGTAATTGATTTGATTTGCGAAATATAAACCATGATTTTCCGAAAAATGATGATGATACAATGAGCGCAATGCGAGTTCTGCCAATCGATCCGATTGGGCGACGAAACGTGTTGCAATTTTCGATTGCAGTAGCCGGTTGCAACTCATGATTGTCGTTTTACTACTAGGTCGCCTCGCAGAAACAGGTCAGTTGTTGCCCGCAGTTGGCAGGGCGGGGATGCCGCCGCGGATCGCTAGGGAAAAGGTGGGATCCTGATCGGCTTTTATGGCGCGCTGATTGATGTGCGCCATTTGCCGCAATTCATCGAGCGAGTGGCGCTTGTCCAGTCCGCCGATACGATAGATATATTCCGGCAGATAGCCCGAAAAGAGCAGGCGGTAATCGAGGGGAAGGCCGGAAATGATGTGCCGGATCATGTTGTAGACGATTGTCGTGCAGTTCGCCGTCACAGTGTTGTAAAAGCGCGGCGTCTCGATGAGGATGTTGGCTTCGTCGACATAGGCGAGAAAGAGCGCGCGCATCGCCGCCTTCGGCATGACAATCCGATAGAGATAGACGTCCTCGCCGCGTATATTGGTGCGCAGGCGTATGATATCGCGCTCGTCAGCGGCCACCACACTTGTCTCGAATTCCTTGAAGAAACCGCCGATCTCCGAAAATTGCTCGCCTTTCTCCTTTCTGATCTCGACCGAGAAGGTTACGAATTTTCCATCGGAAAACCCGAATGAAACCAGCGTGTGGGCGATGGCGGGGCTGCTCCAGTAGGAGAGGAAAAGGTCGATCGTGGCCAGCTTGCCCAGATCGAACTGGCGGGTTTCCCAGCGCGGCGTAAAGTCGGTTTCGGTGCGCCAGTCGAAATTGCGCACATTGTCGAGCGTGACGATTTCGCCGTTTGCCGCGCCTTTGGTCATTTCCGCGACATCCGCGGCCCATATGCGGTCGTTGGAGGGGTGGATCGTGCTCCACCAAAAAAGCAGCGCCAGAACGAACAACCCATAGAAGGGGAAAACGCGCCGCATACCATGCGTGAAAACCAGAATGAGTGTGACGGCGGAGAGCAGGCCCCAGACACACACTGCGGCGGTCAGCCATCCGCCAGCCAGAGGAACCTGATGCCAGATCGCAAACCCGCCCCACGCCGCGGCCAGCAGGATCGTTGGAATGACAACTATCATGGAAAGAATACGCAGTTTCTGTCCCCGTTTTTTCCTTGAGTTCCTATGTCCTTGCCAGTTCCGTCTCGATGGCTTTTGCGATGTTTCTGGCGGTGTTTGAAACGGGCGTCCATCCTGTTTCGATCAGTGGTGATGGGTCGGCTGTCAATTCGCCCGTTACTGCCTGCCAGCGCTGTTTCTGCCCCGTGGTGGTGGCGGCGATCTGCATGAGCGGCAGCGGAAATGAAAAGAGCGCGGCATCGCGCCCCATGCCTTTCCGGATTGCGGCCAGAACGTCGGCGACGCTGATGGGCGTCCGGTCTGCGACGAGGTAGGTCTGGCCGTTGGTGCGGGATTCATGAAGGCAATGGACCACCGCTTCGCATAGCGCGTCGCGATCGAGCATCGACCGCCGCGACTGCAGCGATGCGAAGGGCAGGGGCACGGGGAGACGCGCCAGCCTGATCAGCGCGCGGAGGTTCCCACCGACGCCGGGACCATAGACCAGCACAGGCCGCAGGATGGTGAAACGCGGGTCATCGGGACCATAGGCGTGGGCAATGGCCTGTTCGGCGGCAAGCTTGGACCGGCCATAATCATCCTGCGGGGTGGCACGGTCCGATGCCCGAACCATGTGTTCGCAGGTAGGGCCGCATTGGGCCCTGACCGACGACATGAATATGAACTTGCCGTTGATCGAATGTTTCGCCGCACGCGCAAGCTTTTGCGTCAGGACCGTATTGGCCTCATGATAGGCGCGGGAGCCATAGGCATTGCCGGAATGGGCGATCCCGGCGAGATGGACGATATGATCGACATCCGACACAAGCCGGTCGAAATGATCGTCCGTGGCTTCCGGAGAAGGCAGGACGGCGGCTTCCGCACCCGTTATGGAACTGAGCAGGCGCGACGCGGTGCGCACGTCAAAGCCTTCCGCCAGCAGTTTAGGCACCATGGCGCGGCCAATGAAGCCGCTGGCGCCGGTTACGAGAACGCGCGCCGTCATGTCCGAAACCTTGGCGAAATCTGGGTGCCGGAATGGCTGCGCTGAGAGACTGTCATTCCTCGTGACTAGCAGATTCTGATCCGGGGAAGAACAATTTTGCGCAAGCCGCCTTCGTAAGGGGTGGCGGCGCGGCGCAGAGGCCGGATTCATATTCTTGACCGTTGCCCGTCAATAGAACGAATATAGCGCATGAGAACATAATTCTGACATTCCATGTTTTTCTGGTTTCCATCGCCGAAGCATCGGTTGCAGTGCGGCGCGGCAAACAGTAATGAGCGGTCATGCGCGAGCCGCCACGGGCCATGAAACAATCGAAAGAACACAATCGAGATCATGAGCATTTCACAGCCTTTCTACCGCAATGACGCAGCCGGAAGCCCTGTTTCCGGCGATGCCGGATCGGCGGAAAAACAAGCCATCAGGCTGACGCATCTCCAGAGACTGGAAGCAGAAGCCATCCACATCATGCGTGAGGTGGCCGCTACGTTCGCCAATCCGGTGATGCTCTATTCCATCGGCAAGGATTCGTCGGTGATGTTGCATCTGGCGATGAAGGCTTTCTATCCCGCGCCGCCGCCCTTTCCGTTTCTTCATGTCGATACGACGTGGAAATTCAAGGAGATGATAGCGTTTCGCGACAAGGAGGCAGAACGTCTTGGCTTCAAGCTCCTCGTGCACATCAACGAGGATGGCGTGAAGCAGGGGATCAGCCCTTTCGTTCATGGCTCGAATACACACACGCACCTGATGAAAACGGTAGGGCTTCGGCAGGCGCTTGAAAAATACGGGTTTGACGCGGCCTTTGGCGGCGCGCGGCGCGACGAGGAGAAGTCGCGCGCGAAGGAACGCATCTTTTCGTTCCGCAATGCCCAGCAGGCCTGGGATCCGAAGAACCAGCGCCCCGAAATGTGGAATATCTACAATACGCGCATCGCCAAGGGTGAATCGATCCGCGTCTTTCCGATTTCGAACTGGACCGAGCTCGATATCTGGCAATATATCGTGCAGGAGAACATTCCGATCGTGCCGCTCTATTTCGCAGCCATGCGCCCGGTTGTCGAGCGCGACGGCATGTTGATCATGGTCGACGACGACCGGATGAAACTGCAATCCGGCGAGAAGATCGAGCAGAAGCTGGTGCGCTTCCGCACCCTCGGCTGCTATCCGCTGACCGGCGCGATCGAATCGGACGCGGCGACGCTGCCTGAAATCCTCAGCGAAATGCTGGTCGCCCGCACCTCCGAGCGGCAGGGCCGCCTGATCGACAAGGATGAGGCCGGGTCCATGGAAAAGAAAAAGCGGGAAGGGTATTTCTGAAATGAGCACCGCTACCGCAACCGCCGCGGTTGAAGAATTTCTCGCGGAACAGGAAAACAAGTCGCTGCTGCGCTTCCTCACCTGCGGCTCTGTCGATGACGGGAAGTCGACGCTGATCGGGCGCCTGCTCTACGACACCAAGCTGATCTTCGAGGATCAGCTTGCGACCTTGCAGAACGATAGTCGGAAGCAGGGAGCCAACGGCGCTGAAATCGATTTCTCGCTGCTTGTGGACGGTCTGGAAGCCGAACGCGAGCAGGGCATCACCATCGATGTCGCCTATCGGTTTTTCGCCACGCCCAGGCGCAAGTTCATCGTCGCCGACACGCCTGGTCACGAGCAATATACGCGCAACATGGCAACAGGCGCTTCCACGGCGGATCTCGCCATCGTTCTGGTCGATGCGCGGCAGGGCATCCTTCGGCAGACGCGTCGCCACAGCTTCATCGCTTCGCTGCTTGGCATACGCCATATCGTTCTGGCGGTGAACAAGATTGACCTCGTGTATTATTCGCAGGACGTTTTCGACACCATCGTCGCCGACTATCTCGAATTCGCGCGCCATCTCGGCTTCCAGTCGATCCAGCCCATTCCGCTGTCTGCAAAGCTTGGCGACAATGTCATCGCCGCTTCGGCCAATACGCCGTGGTATGACGGCCCGCCGCTTCTCGATCACCTGGAAACGGTACAGGTCGAACATGATACGGTGGCGCAGCCATTCCGTTTCCCCGTGCAATATGTGAACCGGCCAGATTCGAGCTTCCGGGGTTTCGCCGGAACTGTGGCATCCGGTTCGGTGGCGGCTGGCGATGCGGTGGTTGTTGCCAAATCGGGCAAGGCGTCGCGCGTCAAGCGGATCGTTGCGCATGGCGGCGATCTCGACCGGGCTGTCGAAGGGCAGGCCGTTACCATCGTCCTTGAGGATGAAATCGAGGTGTCGCGCGGCAATATGCTGGTCGCGCCGGAGGCGAGGCCGAATGTTGCGGACCAGTTTGCCGCCCATGTGGTCTGGTTTGCCGAGCATCCGCTTATTCCAGGCCGCTCCTACATCCTGCGCACCGAGACGGATCAAGTGGCGGCGACGGTGACTGACCTGAAACATCGGGTGGATGTGAACACATTCGCCCATGAAGCGGCCAAAAGCCTCGATCTCAATGAGGTCGGCGTCTGCAATTTCTCCACGCAGGAGCCGCTGGCCTTCGATGCCTACAAGGACAATCGCTCGACCGGCTCCTTCATCCTGATCGACCGCATGACGAACGCGACCGTTGGTGCGGGCATGATCGATTTCGCCCTGCGCCGCGCCTCGAACGTGCATTGGCAGGCGCTGGACGTGGACAAGGCAAGCCGGGCTGAACAGAAAAGCCAGAAGCCGGCTGTCCTCTGGTTTACCGGCCTGTCAGGCTCCGGCAAGTCGACCATCGCCAATGTGCTGGAGAAGCAGCTCCATTCGCTCGGCAAGCACACCTATATTCTCGACGGTGACAATGTGCGTCACGGCCTCAATCGCGATCTCGGCTTCACGGAAGAAGATCGCGTGGAGAATATCCGGCGGGTCGGCGAGGTTGCGAAGCTGATGGCCGATGCGGGGCTGATCGTGCTTGTGTCGTTTATTTCGCCGTTTCGGGCGGAGCGCCGCATGGCGCGCGAATTGCTGCCCGACGGCGAGTTCATCGAGATCTTTGTCGATACGCCGTTTGAAGAATGTGCGAGGCGTGATCCGAAGGGGTTGTATGCAAAGGCGTTGCGCGGTGAAATCAAGAATTTCACCGGCGTCGACAGCCCTTATGAAACGCCGGAAAACCCGGAACTGCACCTGAAGACAAGCGGGCGCAGCACGGAAGCGCTGGCGGTCGAGATCGGCAGGCTGCTGACCGGACGGGGGATCATTCCGAGTTTTGATGAAGATTCCTGGTCGATTTGAGGTATGGCTTGAAATTGTTTGAAATCAACGGCTTGATGGCCATTCTTGAATCGGCGGCGCTCGCTGCCGGACAGGAAATTCTGCGCATCTATGAGAATGGCTGCGATGTCACGATCAAGGCGGATTCATCACCCGTGACCGCAGCGGACCACGCCGCTGAAGCGATCATCGTTGCGGCGCTGCGATCTGCCACGCCATCCATTCCGGTGGTCGCCGAGGAGGAAATTTCCGATGGCCATGTGCCGGGGGAACTGGGCAGGCATTTCTATCTGGTCGATCCGCTCGACGGGACAAAGGAGTTCATCAATCGCAATGGTGATTTCACCGTCAATATCGCGTTGATCGAGAATGGAGCGCCGGTTTGCGGCGTCGTCTACGCCCCGGTTAGGGGCGTGCTTTTTGTTGGCTCGCCGTCGGGCGCGCAGGAAGTGCATGTGGATGGAAATGGGAAACAGATTTCCCGCAAGGAAATCGGCTGCCGCTCCCGCGAGGCGGGCTTTGTCGCCGTGGCCAGCCGTTCGCACCGGACGCCCGAAACCGACGAATATCTTGCGCAATATGATGTGACTGATTGTGTTTCGGTCGGCTCGTCGCTGAAATTCGGGCTTCTGGCGCGGGGCGAGGCGGACCTCTATCCGCGCTTTGGCCGCACCATGGAGTGGGACACCGCAGCGGGCGACGCTGTTTTGCGCGCGGCGGGCGGCACGACGCTGACGCTGGATGGCAAGCCTTTGGTTTATGGCAAACGCAACCAGCCGCATGACGCGGACTTTGCCAATCCGAATTTCATTGCGCGCGGAAAGGCTTGAAATCAGGCACTTTCCGCCCGCTTGATTGCCGATCGGGCGAGGGAAAGGCCGCGCTCGGTCGTGGCAACGAATTTTACCAGCGGCGGCCGTATACCGTGAGCCACCAAGGCGTGGCGGATTGCCGGGTTCGCATGGGCTAGATATATCAGCGCTCCGTGCGACTTTGCCTTGCGGATGAAGCCTTGCAGCGTGGCGGCGGCAGTGGAGTCGATGATCGGCACCTGCGAGAAATCGATTACAAAGGCTTTCGGGTGCGCGCCAATACGATCCAGCGCCGCGCCGACACTGGACGCTGCGCCAAAGAAGAACGCGCCGGAAATCCGGAATATGGCGATATCCGGATCGGTCGGCAGGATTTCGTCATAGGCATGCTCATCGCCATTGGCCCGATCCCGGTCGTCTTGCGCGAGGCGGGCGCTCTGGACGTTCACCGATTCTGCCATGCGATGCAGGAAGAGCAGGGCAGCAAGGCTGAAACCGACCACGATGCCTTCCGTCAGATTGCGGAAAATCGTCAGCAGGAAGGTCGAAAGCAGAACGACGGCGTCGCCCCATGAAGCGCGCAGAAGGGTGGCGAAGTCATGTTTCTCGGCCATGTTCCATGCGATCGTGGCGAGAATGCCGGCAAGGGCCGCGAGCGGAATGTAGGAGGCGAGCGGCGCTGCGATCAGCATGAAGAGCAGCAGGAAAAGCGAGTGCAACATGCCAGCCACGGGGCCATGCGCGCCAGCGCGAATGTTGGTGGCGGTGCGGGCGATCGTGCCGGTTACGCACATTCCGCCGAAGAGCGCGGAGCCGATGTTGGCCGCCCCTTGGGCCACCAGTTCGGCATTCGAGCGGTGCCGGCGGCCGGTCATGCTGTCGGCAACGACGGCGGAAAGCAGGCTCTCGATGCTTCCGAGCAGCGTGAAACTGATCGCGGCAGGCAGGACGGCGATGATCTTTTCGATGGAGAGAACAGGGAGTTGCGGCGCGGGCAGGGTTTGCGGGATGCCGCCAAAGCGCGTTCCGATGGTTTCGACCGGAAGTCCCAGCACCCATGCGCCCAACGACGCCACCGTTACGGCGATCAGCAATCCCGGCCAGTGCGGTCGATAGCGGCGGCAAAGGATGATGATGGCGATGGTGAGCGCGGAAATCAGCACAGCGGCAAGGCTGACGGTCGGAAGGGCGTCGAAAAGCGCGGTCAGCTTGGAAACTAGGGGAGAGGGTTCAGGCCCCGCGAGAGTTAGTCCCAACAAATCCTTGATTTGACTCGCGAAGATGATGACGGCGATTCCGGACGTGAAACCGATCGTCACCGGATAGGGGATATATTTGATGAAGGTGCCCAGTTGGAGAAAGCCGATTGCCATGAGCATCAGGCCGGAAAGCATGGTGGCCAGAATCAGGCCGTCAACGCCGTGCACTGCGACGGTTGCCGCGATCAACACGATGAAGGCCCCGGCAGGGCCGCCAATCTGGAAGCGGCTGCCGCCGAGCATGGAAACGATGAAGCCGCCGACAATCGCCGTATAGAGCCCGCGATCCGGCGTGACACCTGAGGCGATGGCGATGGCCATGGAGAGCGGCAGGGCGACGATGGCGACGGTAAGACCCGCAATGGCGTCGGCCTTGAGGTGGGGCAGGCGATAGTGCTCTTTGAGGACTGTGACGAGCTTGGGGGTGAAAAGGTCCCACTTTGCCGATTTTCTTATACTGGCATCCATTCAAAACCACTCCGCTCAAACATTGCGCATCTGCCTGCGCACACTGGCGGGATCGTCTGGCCGGGGCTTTGGGAGCACGAGGTCGGCGATCGCCGTCACGCTGCATTATCTCGAAATCAGAAAGCTTGCGGCTCCTTCGGTAGCTTGAAGCGGACGCCTCGCCCGCTGCCGGTGCAAGGAGTGTTTTCTCCGATCATTTCGATGCCTGCGCGATCAAACGCCTCGATAACTTTCGTCAAGGTATCGATGACGCCGCGCACCGTGCCGTCGCTTGCCTCCATGCGCTGGATGGTCGGCAACGAAACGCCCGCCAGTTCAGCGAGTTGGCGCTGGTCTATGCCAAGCAGGGCGCGCGCCGCGCGCATTTGAGCCGAAGTGATCAAAAACAAACCCCGCATCTCGATAAGATCGATATACCATCCAGCATTATTGATGTCAAAAACATCAGAATGAATGAGCCAGACGAGACTGTTGAATCACGAAGCACCGCCCCGGAATCGGCAGATTGCGTGGTCGATGCAATGGATGATGCTGTTCCTGGTCTTTTCCGGGATTTTGTTTTCACAATCGCCGGTCAGGCGAAAAAATTGATCTTGGAGCGCCCGGATTTCAGGATTAGGGTTGCGCCGCGATGGCTGGCCGGGTTCAATTGATCCTGGTGCGTTGCCGTTGTTTTTTGAATTGTCCGATGTTCTTGAAATTCTCCGGGTTGTGATTTGAATCCCATGTTGCACGTCCCCCCTTTCATGCTCACCACCGGTCCGGTTCAAGCCTATCCGGAAGTGCTTGGCGCTTTGGGACAGCCGGTTCTTTATGATTATCATCCGGCGTTTCAGGATTTTTACGAGGCTGTGATCGGCAAGCTCGCAAAGGCGCTTCGCGTTTCGACGCCGCCGGTCATTCTTCAGGGTGAGGCGATCCTCGGGATTGAAGCCGCTGCCGCGGGGCTGATCGGTAGGAACGACGTGGTTCTGAATCTCGTCTCCGGTGTTTACGGCAAAGGCTTTTCGCCGTGGGCGACACGTTATGGCCGCGAGGTGATCGAACTTGAAGTCGATTTTGATGATGCCATCGATCCCGCTTCGGTCGAACAGGCGTTCAAGGACCGCCCGGATATTGGCGTCGTGGCGGTCTGCCATCACGATACTCCGTCCGGCACGCTCAATCCGATTCGCGAGATCGGTGAAATCGCTGCAAGGCATGGCGCCTTTCTGATCGTCGATGCCGTCTCATCCTTCGCCGGCATGGACGTCCATCCGGATGATGTCCATGCCGATATCTTCATCACGTCTCCATCGAAATGCCTTGGCAGTACACCGGGTCTGACGCTCGCTGCCGTCAGCGCGCGCGCATGGGCGAAGATTGCCTCCAACCCGAATGCCCCGCGCGCGTCCTTCCTCAGCCTGCTGGATTGGAAAGACGCGTGGCGGGCGGACAACCCCTTTCCGGTGACCCCCTCGATTGCCGAAATCTATGCGCTGGATGCAGCGCTTGTCCGCTACGCGGCGGAAGGTCCGGAAAATGTCTGGGCGCGACATGCGAAAACCGCCGGGGCCGCAAGGGCCGGCGTGAAGGCGCTTGGGCTGGAGCTTTGGCCGGTGCGCGAAGAAATCGCCGCGCCGACGGCCACGGTTTTCAGGATGCCGGAAGGCATGAGCGATGTGGCGCTGCGCGATCTGCTGCGCGACCGGTTTGGCGTTTTGTTGTCGCTGGGTCGCAAGGACACGGCGGGCAAGGTGCTGCGCATCGGCCATATGGGCTACGCCGCGCAACCTTCCTTTGCCGTGGCGGCGGTAACGGCGCTTGGTTCCGCGCTCAAATTACTTGGCATACAGGTTCCAGCCGAGGCGGGCGCAAGAGCCGCACTTGCGCTTATCGAGGAACAGGTTTGTGATTTATCATCCGGTTTTTAGCTCCGAGGAGTGGCTTCAATGAAAAACATCATCCTGAATCGCCGTGCCTTGCTTGCGGGTTCCGCCAGCGCGGCGGCGTTGCTCCTGATCCCAAGTGTCGGTTGGGCGCAGGGCGTGGAGCCTGCCCGCGGCGGCCGTCTGGTCGTGGCGTCCGATGGCGAGCCTGCCAACCTCAATCCGGCCATTGTCGCGTCCAATGGCGTGTTCTTCGTCGCCAGCAAGGTGGTGGAGTCTCTCGCCGAGCAATCCTATAACGGCAAGGATGGTCTGAAGCCGTTGCTTGCGACCGATTGGAGCGGCTCGGATGACGGGCTTTCCGCCACATTCAAGCTGCGTGAAGGAGTGACGTGGCATGATGGCAAGCCGTTCACGTCGGCAGACGTGGCTTTCTCGGCATTGGAAGTCTGGAAGAAGCTGCAAAATCTGGGCCGTGTCGTTTTCAAGAATCTGGAAACGGTCGAGACCCCCGATGAACATACCGCCGTGTTCAGGTTCTCCCAGCCCACGCCGTTCCAGCTTATTCGCAACGCCTTGCCGGTGGTGACGTCGGTTTTGCCGAAGCATCTCTACGAGGGTACGGATATCGCCAGGAATCCGGCCAATCAGGCGCTGGTGGGCACTGGTCCGTTCAAATTCGGCGAGCACAAGCCCGGTGAATACTATCTGCTGAAGCGCAATGAAAACTATTGGGACAAAAATGCTCCTGCGCTCGATGAAATCGTGTTTCAGGTGCTGCCGGATCGCGCTGCGGCAGGCAACGCGCTGGAAGCAGGCCAGATCCAGCTTGCGGCATTCTCCGCCGTTCCGCTCGCCGATCTCGACCGCATCTCCAAGGTGCCGGGCCTGAAGGTCTATGAGAACGGGTACGAGGCGCTGACCTATCAGCTCATCGTTGAAATCAACCATCGCCGCAAGGAACTGGCCGATCCGAAAGTGCGTCAGGCCATCGCCCACGCCATCGACAAGGATTTCGTCGTCAAGACGATTTTCCTCGGCTATGCCAAGCCCGCAACCGGCCCGGTACCGGAATTCGACAAGACATTCCACGCATCGGACACGACGCAATATGCCTTCGATCCGGCCAGGGCCGAAAGCCTGCTCGATGAAGCCGGATACAGGAAGGGCGCGGACGGCACGCGTTTCAAGCTGAAGCTTTTGCCAGCGCCATTCTTCAATGAAACCAAGCAGTTCGGTGACTATCTGCGCCAGGCGCTCGCAAAGGTCGGCATCGACGCGGAAATCGTCTCGAATGACACGCCCGCCCATCTGAAAGCCGTCTACACCGATCATGATTTCGATATCACAGTCGCGACGCCGGTCTATCGCTCGGACCCGGCAATCTCGACGACGGTGCTGTTCCAGAGCGGCCTGCCGGCAGGTGTGCCCTTCTCGAACCAGTATGGCTATGAAAACGCCGAAGTCGACAAGTTGATCGCCGAGGGCGCATCGACCATCGACGACGCGAAGCGCGCGGAAATCTACAAGGAATTGCAGCGCAAGGTGACGGCTGACCTGCCGATTATCAATGTCGCCAATTTCTCGTTCATCACTGTGGCAAGCGACAAGGTGCAGAATGTTTCCGACAATCCGCGCTGGGCCGTCTCAAGCTGGGCCAATACGGGCTTGCAGCAATAGCGAAATGCGGACTCCCCGGCGTGGCATGACGGCGGGGAGTGGCGAATCGACAGGAAACGAATAGCATAGGTCCATGGTGGGTTTCTTTTTGCGCCGTCTGGCGGGCGCCATTCCTGTGCTTGGCATTGTGCTGGTAGGCAGTTTCCTCATTCTGGAAGCCGCCCCCGGCGATGCTGTCGACGCCTATGTGGCGACACTGGGCGGCGTCGATGCCGAACAGTTGCAAGCCTTGCGACAGGCATGGGGGCTGGATCAGGGTCCGGTCCAGCGGTTCATCGCCTATGTCTCGGCCTTGGCGACCGGCGATTTCGGCTGGTCTTCAGCATTTCAAAGGCCGGTTTTGCAGGTGGTGCTGGAACGCCTTCCGGTCACGCTGCTGTTGATGGGGATTTCCACCGCGCTCGCATTCTTCCTTGGCTCGCTGCTAGGAGTTGTCGCCGGTGCGAAACCGGGATCGCGGCGGGATCGCTTCCTTTCCATCGGCTCTCTGGCGCTCTATGCGATACCGGGTTTCTGGCTGGGTCTTGTGCTCATCGTGGTCTTTGCGGTTCTCCTGCGCTGGCTGCCTATCGGCGGTATCGAAACCATTGCCTCCGGCAAAACAGGGCTGAGCCGCGCAGCCGATATCGGCCGGCATCTGGTCCTGCCGGTCGCTTCGCTCTCGATGGTTTACCTCACGCTGTACCTGCGCCTCATGCGCGACCGGATGACGGATCTATGGCGCGAACCCTTCGTCATGGCGCTCAAGGCGCGCGGCATTTCGCGACGGCGGATCGTCTGGCGGCATGTGGCGCGAAACGCCGTGTTGCCGGTTGTCACCATGCTTGGGCTGCAAGCGGCGACGATGCTGGGCGGCAGCGTGGTGATCGAGAGCGTTTTTGCCGTGCCGGGCTTTGGGCGGCTGGCTGCCGAAGCGGTGTCGCGGCGCGATATTCCGCTACTGCTCGGGGTCATCCTGTTCGGGGCGGTTGCTGTGATCATCGCAAATCTGCTGGTTGATGTTGCCTATTCCAGACTTGATCCGCGTGTCGGGAGTGCCCAATCGTGACGGCGTTGCTTTCAGGCAGTAGAGAAGGGCGGGTCGGCGCGGCGCTTCTGGCCCTTCTGGTGCTGATGGCGCTGATCGCGCCGGTCATCTTTCCCGGCGATCCGCTGGCGATTGTTGGCGATCCTCTCGTCCGGCCCTTCACGCAGGGCGCGCATCCGCTCGGCACGGACAGGCTGGGGCGTGATGTATTGGCGGCGCTTTTTCATGGTGCACGGACAACCCTGCTGGTCGCCATCGCGTCGGCGGCGACGGCGCTCATCATTGGCAGCATCGTTGGAACATTGGCCGGATTTCTCGGAGGTATTGTTGATGATGTGCTGATGCGGATCACGGAAGCCTTCCAGACCGTGCCGGGCTTTCTGCTTGCGCTCGCCGCAATCAGCGTGCTGGGGCCAAGCATCCCGACGCTGATCGTCGCGATCAGCCTTGGTGGATGGACGCAAGCCGCGCGGGTGACGCGGGCCGAGGTGCTGTCGCTGCGGGAACGCGATTTCGTTGCCGCCGCCCGAACGCTGGGCATGGGGCCGTTCGAAATCGCGTTTCGGGAAATCCTGCCCAACGCCTTCGGCCCGACGGCATCGCTGGCCGCCATTTCCGTCGCCGCTGCGATCCTGATCGAGGCATCGCTGTCGTTTCTGGGCTTCGGCGATCCCAACAGCGTGACATGGGGCACGATGATCGCGGAGGGACGGACAGTCCTGCGCGCAGCGCCGTTCCTCTCCATTATTCCGGGTTTCGCGCTCGTGCTGACCGTGCTTGCGATCCATCTGCTTGGCCACGCGCTGACGCGCCGCGGGGGCGATGAGCCATGAGTGTTCCGTTTCTTTCGATCCGCGATCTGACGGTTTCCTATGGCGGGCGCGCGGTTCTTGAAAATGTCAGCCTCGACGTTGAGAAGGGCGGGCGGCTGGCGCTGATCGGCGAAAGCGGATCGGGAAAATCGACACTCGCCATGGCGGTCGCGGGCCTGTTGCCAAAAGCGGCGCGTCAAACGGGCGAAATCGTATTTCCGGCGATGAGTTCGGCTCCCACTTTGGGCAAGGATATCGGGATCGTTTTTCAGGATCCGAATGGAAGCCTCGATCCGGTCATGCGGGTGGGCGACCAGATTGCGGAAGTGATTGTCGAGCATCTCGGCTGGACATGGATCGCCGCGCGGGTCCGTGCCGCCGAACTCATGGATCGCGTGCGTATTCCCGACGCGCTCTTGCGGCTCAACAGTTTTCCGCATGAGTTTTCCGGCGGGCAGAAGCAACGCATCGCGCTCGCCGCCGCATTGGCCGCCAATCCGGCATTCATCATCGCCGATGAATTGACGAGTGCGCTTGATACGGTTGTGCAGAAGCATGTTGCGGATTTGCTGGATCGTCTGGTGCGTGAGGATGGGCTGACGCTTCTGTTTGTGACACACGATATCGCGCTTGCGTCGCAACTCGCCGGCCATATCGCCGTGCTCTACAAGGGCAGGCTGGTCGAGCATGGACCGGCGGCGCAGGTTCTCTCCAGGCCGAAACACGCCTATACGAAGGCGCTTATCGCCACGCATCTGAGTCTCGATTCTCCCCGCCGCACGCGGCTGCCGGAGATCGACGCGACAACATTGAAGGTGCGTTGATGGCCAAGGCGAAGAAGACAGCTGTTCTGGACGTAAAGAATATTGCGAAGCGCTTCGGCCGTGATTCCTTTGGCGGGTTGAAGGATATCGATCTGACAATCCATGCCGGAGAAACCTTGGCTCTGGTTGGCAGTTCCGGTTCCGGCAAGACGACGCTGGCGAAACTGGTCATGCGGCTGACAGAGCCGGATATGGGGTCGGTCAGCCTCAATGGTGTCGAACTGACGAAGCTTCATGGGCGTGCGCTGCGCACGCTTCGATCGCGTTTCCAGATGGTGTTTCAGGATCCGCTGGCCGCGTTCAATCCGAAGGCGACGGTCGGGCGCATCCTCGAAGATCCGCTGCGGCTTCACGCTATCATGCCGAAAGAGCAGATCGCTTCAGCAGTCGCCTCGTCGCTGGAGCGGGTTGGCCTCACCGCTGATATGGCGGCTCGCTCGCCACGAGACTTGTCGGGCGGACAGCGGCAGCGCGTCGCCATTGCGCGCGCGATTGCGACAAAACCCGATCTGATTGTGCTGGACGAGCCGGTTTCGGCGCTCGATGTTTCTGTGCGCGCGCAAATCCTCAATCTGTTGCATGATCTCCAGAAGGAAACCGGCGTCGCCTATCTCTTCATTTCGCATGATCTGGCGGTGGTCCGCGCCACGGCGCACCGCATGGCGGTGATGGATCAAGGCCGCATCGTGGAAACCGGCGAGCCGGATGCTGTGCTTATGAACCCGCAGGCCGAACCGACACGCGTTCTCGTTGACGCAGTGCCCCGGCTGGTCATCCATTCCTGAACGGCAAAACATTCGGCGCTGTGTGCCGTTGAGCGCTCAGGCTTGGAATCCCGGCTCAAGGCCGGGAATGACGATGCAGGGGCTTTTACTCCAATGCTCAGCCCTCGTCATGGCCGGGCTTGACCCGGCCATCCATTCCGGAACGCTCGATCCGCCTGTACCGCTTAAATCCCCGCATACCATTCATAGCCGCGATCTTCCCAGAACCCGCCATTGCCGCGCCCGAGATGCGTGAAGCTTTCGACTGCTTCGATCCGCATCAGATATTTGGCGTGCTTGTAGCCAAGCTGGCGCTCGACCCGCAGCCGCAGCGGCGCGCCGTGCGCGACGGGCAAATCTGCGCCGTTCATGCCATAGGCGAGGATCGTCTGGGGATGGAGTGCGTCGATCAGATCGAGGCTTTCATAATAGAGGCCGGAGCCATCGGTGCTACGCTCGTAATCATCGGCGCAGTGAAACACGATATAACGCGCGTTGGGTTTCAGCCCCGCCGCCTTGAGCAGCAACCCCAGTTGCACGCCCGTCCACTTGCCGATGGCGCTCCAGCCTTCCACGCAATCATGACGGGTGATCTGGGTGCGCGATGGCAGTTGTTTCACCTCGGCGAGCGAAAGGTTCAAAGGCTGCGCCACAAGACCCTCGATCCGCAGCCGCCAGTCGGCAAATCCTCCCTCCATGAGGCGCGCATAGTCTTCGCCTTCCGGCATGGATGTGCCGTTGGAACGGAACCGTGGTGAGAGGTCGGCTTCCGTGAATTCGCGGGCGAGCGCATCGGGCTTGGTGATAAGGCGTTGCGCGCCCATGGTCCAGGATTCCGCCATGCGCAGCACTTTTTGCACGCTGGCGTTTTCGTTGAGCGCATCGCAACCCGTGAGCAGCAGGCCGCTTGCGGTGACGGCTGAGCCGGTGAGGAAGCGGCGGCGGGAGAGGAGTTTGCTCATGAACGCGGTCCTTCCTGCTTTTCCCCGTGCTTGATGGCATAGCGACCGGTAATCATCGAGCGCATATTGTTCCAGAAGCCCGAAAGCAGCACCATGGCGACATGCACAAGGGCGAAGGAAACCAGCAGAAACGCGCAGATGAAGTGAATTGTGCGGGCCGATTGCCGCCCGCCAAAGAGATCGAGCATCCATGGAAAGGCCGCGTTCAGGCCCGGTGACATGGTCAGGCCGGTCAGCACCATGCCGGGGAGAACGATCAGGACCATCGCCAGATAGGCCAATTTTTGAAGGGCATTGTAGCGCTTTGCGGCGTCTCCCTTCGCAAAGCGCAATCGTGCATGATCCACGATTTCATGCCCCAGATGGCGCGGCGTCAACTGATCGGTGTTCGGTAGCAGATCCCTGCGGAAATGGCCGGAAAGCAGGCTCCACAAGAGATAGAAAGTGCCGTTGATCACGAAAATCCATGCAAAGAAGAAATGCCAGCGGCGGCCCGATGCCAGATCCTGATAGCTGGGCAATGTGATCCATGCCGGAAAGGCGCGGTTGCGCAACTGGCCGTTATACTCGGACGCACCAAGCACTCCGGTCGTTCGGATCGCCGTTTCACCGATCATCGTGACGCCGCGAATGCCGTTACCGTCCGGTATGGCTCCGATCGCCAGAACGGGCTTGTCATAGTTCGCGCCGAACTGCCCCCAGTAGAGGAAAGGGTGGGCGTTGAAGATCTGCAAGCCGCTCATCAGAAGGAAAATGATGGCAACGACATTGATCCAGTGCGTCAGCCGGACCGGCAGACGGTGCCGGTAGAAAATGGACTTGCTGTTCATCTGCCTGCTTCCGTCATGGGTTTTGCCGTGTCCGGCAGCGGCTTCATAAAGCTGTTCATTGTTCGAGCCCCGTTTGAAAACCCGCGCCTGGCCGAAAGGGACAGTCGTGCTGTTACAATGGCTAATTCGGACGGGGCTGACAAAGGTTTCAGTTTCACCTGTTCGTGATTTGAAACGTGAACAGAGCTAAAAACAGCCTGCCCCTTGTAACGTCACGGGCCTGTTTCATTTTGAAACGGATGGAGAGGAGATTTGGGGGGGGGATTTTCAACGAGACCCGGAGCTGGGTGCTTGGGGCTAAAGGCGTCCGGGTCTCGGCTGATCTAAGATCCCCCTAGGATCAGCACCTCATAAGTGCCACAAATGGCGCGGCAGGTCATATAACTTCACATTTCAACATGTTGCGATTGTTGATAAAAAATTGCGTTTTTATAACTTTTCAGGCGATTCGTCGCTTGGCCCCTTTACCTTGCCTGTATTCGCAACTGTATGAAAATCATACAGTTAGATCGATAATTGGGTCAAAATGATACATATTATTATTTGGTTAACCATGCCGAAACTGATTTCATGGATAAGAATATTCAGTGAGTATCGTCAGGTGTGAGCACCGGTATGGTTGCTCGATGCAGGCATTTTTCTACTTCAGAATAACATTTAAAGAATCACTGCGGCGATTTCGAAGTGATTCGGAAATGGCCATCAAAAAGCTGTGTTTCGCCTGTGATTGCGTTGCGAGCCTCGGGCCTGTATGGAGGGCAACCTCGAATGCTGCCGCCGCAGCGACGCAAATCATATGGTCAGGCCCTGAAATATCCATGCCAGTTGGGCCAACCGCATGATAGAAGCGCTAATCCACAATCGAAATCCGGAACGTGCCCTAGAACGTGTCATTGCAGATGAAAAACCTTCGAAACGTCTTCGGCGAGAATCCGGCATTGGTTTTCGTGCTGGTTTACTTTGCCTTCCAGGCTGTTCTGGTGGCGACTGTATCCAATGGCGCCGGGCTCGACGATGCGGAACAGCTCTCCTATATCGGTATTCTCGAATGGGGTTATGGAGGATCGCAGCCGCCGCTTTATACCTGGCTGACCAACGCGGCCACGGCGGTTTTTGGCGTTAACCTGTTCACCTTGCAATTGGTGAAGTTCTCGCTGCTGGCGAGCATGTTCGTCTCGGTTTATTTCGCTGCCCGCTTGCTGGGCATAGCGAAACCGGTTGCGGCGTCTGCGATGCTCGGTCTGTTTCTCATTCCCCAGTTGGCATGGGAATCCCAGCGTGCGCTGACCCATAGTGTCGCCAGCACCGCCGCTTGCGCGTGGCTGCTTCTGGCGTTCGCCTGGCACATGAAATCGCGTTCGTGGGTTTCCGCGTTTTTCCTCGGTCTTGCGCCCACGGCGGCGCTTCTCGGCAAGTTCAACGCTTCATTCTTTATCGCGAGCCTGTTTCTGGCGGGGCTTAGCATACCGGCCTACCGTTCCGTGCTTTTGTCGCGAAAGAGCCTGCTATCCTTTGCCGTCTTCGTCGTTTCTCTCGCACCGACGGCGCTCTGGATGCTCAGCCACAGTTCGCAAGTGCTGGGGCGGGTGTCGAAACTCGGCATAGATGAGGCAGGCAGCATTATTCTCGGCCGCATCACCGGTTTGAGCGATATGGTTTATGCCGGCTTGAACTTCAGCGGCGTTGCTCTCGGCGTCTTCCTGCTGGCATGGCTCTTCAACAGAAAGGGAGAGGCGGCGGTTCCAAAGGCGGAAACGGCGAACGAGGGAACACGCCTCATCGGACGTCTCATTGCCGTAGCCATCGCTCTTGTGCTGATCGGCGTAACGTTCAGCGGCGCCACGCAAGTCAAGGACCGTTGGTTGCAGCCCGTGCTTTTCCTGTTGCCGGTATTGCTGGTGATCTGGCTCGCGCAACTGGGGGTCAACCGGAAAGGCATTCGTGATTTCGGCCTGATCGGCTGCCTCGCAGCCCTGATTGTGCCTGCAGTCCTTTCCTACTATCTGGTCTATGGATCGTCCAACAAGCCGCCGATCGGCCAGTTGGATTATGCCGGGTTCTACGGGCAGTTGAACGAACAGGGTTCCTTTGCGACCATGCTGGGCGACGGACCCCAGATCATCTCGAACCTGCGGCTTCTGGGCTCACAAGCCAATATCGTGCATCAGGAAACGACCAATCCGGCGTCCCGCATTCAAAAACCCGTACTCGTGATATGGCGTGGCAAAAAAGAGCTGTTGCCTGGCCTGATCGCGATACTTGAGCAGGCGAAGATCGACTGGGCGGGGACGGATATCAAGGTTGCCGATATCCCTTACCGGAACGATCCGGGGGATTCCGAGACCTATTCCTACATGATTATCAACTGACCGAAGCCGGATGACGGACGCATTCTCTTGTGTTGCGGCGCGCCTTTCAGTACCAAACAAACCACGAAGCCCTGAGCGACAAGTTGTACGCCTATGATCAGACCTGAAATTTCAATTGTCATCCCGTGCAGAAACGAAGCGGCCAACCTCGCCTTTCTGCTCGATGAGGTGGATGCCGCCATGCAAGGGCGTCAGTACGAGGTTATCGTTGTCGATGACGGGTCCACGGACGCGACAGGCGACATTCTGGCGGAGCGGATCAAGGCGGGCAGCCCTTTGCGCCATATCCGGCATGATCGCTCGGCGGGGCAGAGCGCATCGGTTCGTTCCGGCGTTTTTGCGGCGCAGGGCAGGATTGTCGCCACCATGGACGGTGACGGGCAGAACAATCCGGTCTATCTGCCGCAACTGGTCGATGCGCTGGTCGCAGCAGGGCCGGGTGTCGGAATAGCCGCCGGACAACGTCTCAAGCGGACGGACACGAGGCTCAAGCAGCTTTCCTCGAAGTTCGCAAACGGTTTGCGCGGTGCGATCCTGAAGGACAATACGCGGGATTCCGGCTGCGGATTGAAGGCTGTTCATACCGAACTGTTTCGCCAACTGCCGTTTTTTGATGGCTGGCATCGCTATCTGCCCGCACTGGTTATCCGCGAAAAATCTGGCGTGGTGCATGTCGATGTTGTCGACCGCGAGCGCCGTCACGGCAAGTCGAACTATGGAATTCTCGATCGGGGCCTGCGTGGCGTGCTCGATCTTTATGGCGTCTGGTGGCTCGCCCGCAGGCGCAAAGTGGTACCTAATGTAACGGAGATTCACCATGGCTGATCTTGTTGCAGCCGCTTCAGTCTGGCTTCATGAGGTCTTTATCGAGCAATTCGATGCATGGATTTTTCTGGGCTTCATCGCTCAGGCCTGTTTCACGATGCGCTTTGTCGTCCAGTGGGTCGCGTCTGAAAGGGCAAAGAGAAGTGTGCTCCCTATCGCATTCTGGTTCTTCTCGCTCGGCGGCGGCGCGCTTTTGCTGGTCTACGCTATACACCGCGAAGATCCGGTTTTTATTTTGGGGCAGGCGATGGGATTGTTTGTCTATATCCGCAATCTCTGGCTCATAGCGAACGAGAAGAAAGCCCTGGCCAAGGACAACTAGCATTACAGTTGCGCTTTTGATTGATGTCTGAATCTATGGATTTCCATGATACGGAGGTCATGGATGACAGGTGCATCAATCGAAACGACGCTAGAGCTTTGGGCTTCATCGCTGCGTGATGT
>JBOHIW010000003.1:0-250179 GCA_050726055.1 Phyllobacterium sp.
GCGGCTCGATCCGAGCCCACTGCGTATCGGAAAACCAAAAGAAATCACCCATTTAACCGCCTCCTCGATGAGGCAGTGAATCACGATCCCGCTGGCAGGGGAACCCCGTTATTGGGTCCGGACCCTAATTCGAGGAATGCAAACATGTCAAATTTAACTGGTTTCAGATATTTTTCCCTTGAAATAATAAAGGCGTTCACCATCCGGAAAAGGCGTACCTCACAACGGGCTTTGGCATCAGAATTTTTGGCACAGCGGTGCCTGTTGACGAAAACTATTCGTCACCCGTCAGATCGTGATCAAGCTCGTGATAGGCTCCTGGAGGAACGGGCTTTCGATCTGGCGGGAAAGACAGGCCATGCTTCGCCAGAATCTTCCGTGCCTTCCCTCTCGGGCTTGCCTTGTCTATCCGGTTGCGAATGGTTTCCCGAAGGGCGATGATCACAGCATCGGTGATGCTTGTGTGATCAATTCTCGCAAGCTCTCGCGCAAGCCTATCGGCCTCTGGATTGTGGATGTTCAGTGCCATTTGTGCAGCTCCAAGCGTGTAGCATACGTTATATCACTGCGTAGCTTGGAAAAAACCCGGCAATGCTGATTGATTAGAGTCGACAGCCGAATCCGCCGCCAGTCGAGCCCTGCAAACAGCGCTTCGAACTGAGCATGGCCCAACGTCATCAGCCCGTCCTTGGTGCCGGGCCAGGTGAACGTATGCTCTTCCAGCCGCTTGTAGGCCATCACCATGCCGCTGCCATCCCAATAGATCAGCTTCAACCGGTCCGCCCTGCGCGAGCGAAAGACAAAGACTGTTCCCGTGAATGGGTCCTTGCGCAGTTCGTTCTTCACCAGCGCCGCCAACCCGTCATGGCCTTTGCGGAAGTCCACCGGCTTCGTCGCCACCATGATCCGCACGCGGTTCGACGGAAAGATCATGCCGACGTCGCTAACGCACGCGCAATGGCCGCGATCCGGGCCGCAGATGCGCCTTCTTCCAAGCGGATCGTGACAGGACGACAACAATCTCGGAGCGACTGGATACTTTGATCATTGGCCGACCCGCAGGGGTCTCGACAGCCATCGACGCGAACTCCACAGCGTCTTCGGGCTCAGGCAAAACCAGCTTGCCTTGCCGCGCCATCGTCCGCCACGACGACAGGTGGTTGGGCTTCGGCCCATAACGGTCCGCCACCTCATTCACCGTCGCGCCCGGTCGTAGGCTCTCCGAAACGATCCTGGCCTTGACCTCATCAGGCCATTGCCGATGTCCTCCACGCTCGACCTTCCCGGTCGTGAGAATCTCCAACGTAGTCTCCATGGAGAAACTCCCTTCGTTCGCCCATGGATAGCCGATCACAGATCAGGGAAAATGGGGCAACGTGGGGGCGGAACACCGGTTACCCATTAAATCGTCTCCGCTAACATATATTGTGGGTTCTCGCTGAAGCGCGACTTTGCAGCTTCGGCAAGCTAATCCATTCAGTGCCTCCTCGCCATGACCTTTTGCCGGAAGACTTCAGCGGGTGTTTTGAAGCCCAGACATTTGCGCGGTGTGGTGATGAGATAGTCGCAAACACGGCGCAGTTCGGTATCGCTGACGGCCAGTGGGTCAGCCTCTCTCGAAAGCCATCTGCGTGCGCGCCGATTGGTGTTCTCGACCGTGCCTTTCTGCCAGGGCGATTGCGGGCAGGGCTTCCAACGTCCGGATCAGCCGCTCCATGATCGGGCGTGACTGCCGATCATTGTTGCGCAGAAACACCGTAAAGCGGCTAACGCGTTCAACCAGGGAGGTAACATTCGCTTCGCCGAACTTCTTCCTGAACTGCATCAGGTCACATTCCCAGTGGCCAAATTGTTGGCGTTCACGCACGCTGTCTGGCCGGTGCATGATACTCAGTTCCGGACTGAACCGACGGCCGTGACGACGTCGAGCATGGCGGGCACGTCGGCGGGCACGTCGCTCCGGCAGGTGATGCCACAGTTTGATTGCCTGACCGGCCTTCGAATAGGCAAACCGGTAGATCGTCTCGTGACAGACCGTCATGCCATGCTGTCCGAACTCCAGCTTCAGGCGGCCGGCGACCTGTTCGAGCGACCAGCCGTGGCGAATACGCTCGATGATTGCCTCGGCCGCCGCATCAATTTGCGTAGATTGTAGCGCCGGTTTTTTGACTTCGTATCGGCCACCAGACCGTAATAACCCGTCAGCTCTCGCATCTCGGGATCGTCGAAGGTATTGCGCTTCAGTTCACGAAAGATTGTCGAGCGATGCCGTCCGAGTTTCTCGGCAATAATGTCGACGCTGACCTTCGCAGCACGCCATCGTTCGATCTTGCGGCGCTCGTCAAGCGTGATCTGGGAGTAGCTGTGTCGAACCCGTCCATTCATGAGCAATTCCTTTGCGACGATAAACTATTGTTATCACTACAAAGTCGCAGTTCAGAATAGAACCCACCACGCCGAGTTGGTCCGCTACATAATCAACTATTGCGGAAGGCAATTGTTCATCTTCGCTCAGAAGACGACCTGTCTGTCGCACGACACAAAGCTAGATGGCAAAGCCCAGCTTGTTGTGAGGACGTCGGCGCAACTCGCATTCGAGGCGATCAGTAGCATCAAGCGTGTAGTGGCGGATCAGACTGTCTTCGTCCATCTCCAGACCGAGAAGGTTCTGCGCCTCCACCGCATTAATCAGTTTTCGTCGTCCCACTTGTTACTCCAATACGTCTACGCCCCTATGAACAGGGTGAACCTCCTGTCCGAAAACGAGCGATAGCATATAGGACTAAAATCACCTGTCCACAAATTATCTTGACAGGATTTCGAACAGAGGGAATATTTTGGACAGCTTATTCGGACGATTTTCCCCTATGCCACGAACCTTCGCCTACGTCCGCGTCTCTACGACTGGGCAAACAACAGAGAGCCAGATTCAGGAAATCGAAGCCGCCGGCTTCCACGTCGAGCCGCGCCGGATTGTCACCGAGACAGTTTCCGGCAGTACGGCCATCGCACAGCGCCATGGCTTTTCCCGACTCATGGACAAGCTGGAATCTGGGGACATGCTGATCGTCACCAAGCTCGACCGCCTCGGTCGCGATGCGATTGACGTAAGTAGCACCGTCAAAGCTTTGGCCGAAATGGACGTGAAGGTTTACTGCCTTGCAATTGGTGGTGACGATCTCACCAGTTCGGCTGGCACGATGACTATGAATGTGCTCAACGCTGTCGCACAGTTCGAGCGCGATCTTCTGATTGAGCGGACGCAATCCGGCCTCAAGCGCGCCAAATCGGAAGGAAGGACCCTTGGCCGCCCTTCAACGCTCAGCGAGAAACAAAAACAGGAGGTGCGCGGCGATCTCGCGAAAGGGATGAGCATTTCAGCCATCGCCAGGAAATTCACAACAAGCCGGCAGACCATTATGCGGGTCCGGAACGAAAATCCTGCTGGACATAGCCCTGTTAGCAGTGGGATTGCCTGATGCCCGCGATACCATTGCCCTTTGTTGTCGCCTTGCTACTGGGCATCCTGCTTATTGGAGTGCTTGTCGAAAACAGGGCATGTTTCGGGCCTGTCCCTATCTTTATCAGTGCTTGTATTCTTCTGATGATCACGGTTGGATTGCGCTGGACTGTTGATCTTCCATGGATTCGATTCATTCAGCCTGTCATTGCTGCACTCTTGCCACCTGTCGGGTGTTCGAGCATGCAAATTGTTTACGAAGTCACGGTATAGTTCGCCAGCTTTTACGAAAAGGTTTCGGCACGTGGGCAGTTCTGGCGTTGTAATTCTAGGCGGCGCTCATGGTACGCTTGCCTTGGCTCGTAGTCTTGGCATGCTACGGGTTCCCGTTGTCTGCATTTCCAACGACACACCGCTTGCCGGTTGGTCGAAGTATATCGAAGGTCCGGTATCTTGGCCTGGTCCCAGCGATGGCGAATCGGTTTCCTTTCTTGTGCATATGGCGAAAAAAAGGGGATGGGACAGGTATTTGATAGTGCCGGGGGGGGACGGAGAGGTGCGATTCGTTTCGGAGAATCGGGCAGCTCTGACCACAGCCTTTGAGGTGATGCTACCCGCTTGGGAGACGCTGTGCTGGCTCTGCGACAAGCCCCTTCTCTATCGCCGTGCGGACGAGCTGGGGGTGAGGATACCTAAAACCCATCAGATTTCGTCGGTCGCGGAAGCTGAGACACTGGACGCGGCCTTTCCGGTCATACTTAAACCCAATATGGGCGGCGGCGATGGGCCGTTCGTCAAGGCCAAGGTCGTACGGGCTGATGACCATGCCGGGCTTGCCCGCGCCTATCTAGCCGCCGCCGATGAGGTCGGCGGCGAGAACATCGTCGTCCAGGAATATGTTCCGGGCGGTGGGGAAAGTCAGTTCTCCTACGCTGCCCTCTGGCTCAACGGCCAGCCGGTAGCCGAGTTTGCCGCCCGACGGGCTCGGCAATATCCGGTCGAATTCGGCTATACGAGCACGTTTGTGGAGGTAGTTGATGAGCCGCGTGTGATCGAGACCGCCCGCGTCATATTGGAATCGGTCAACTATAGCGGCCTTGCTGAGGTGGAGTTCAAGCAAGACCATAGGGATGGTTCGCTTAAACTACTCGACGTCAATCCGCGTCCGTGGACTTGGTTCGGCCTGGGCGCGGCCGCTGGCGTCGATCTCGGTACGATGATGTGGCGGGTCGCGAGAGGCCAACCTGTTCGACCAGTCGCGGCGCGGCTGGGAGTGTCATGGATGTATCTGGTTCGCGATATTGTCGCGGCGGCAACGCTGATCGCAAGAGGCCGCATCGGCGTGACCGACTATCTGCGGTCGTTCGGACGTGTCCGATCCTGGGCAACATTCGCATGGAACGATCCGCTGCCCGGCGTGATCGACTTGCCACTCACCGCTTGGCGCGTCCTCACGAGGCGGGTGCTCCGGAGGAGCTAGAATACAAGGGAATTTCTCGGATATGGTATCGCTGAGTTCGGCCAAGCTGGCATTGAAATACGCTATCATTCGTGCGGGCCTGGAAGCGGTTGCCCTGCCAGGCTTGGGAAGTCTGTTTCCAGCGGCTGGCGGTCGCGGGCTGATCTTCACGCTCCATCACGTGCGCCCTGAGCGCGAGGGAATAGAATTCGATCCGAACTTCATTCTCTCGATCACGCCTGAATTTCTCGAAGTGGCGATCCGAGCGGCACTGGAACGCGATCTTGTTCCCGTCCACCTTCACGATTTGCCTGCGCGGCTCTCTGATCCCGCTGACCAGCGAAAATTCGTGGCCTTCACGCTTGATGACGGCTATCGCAACAATGCCGAGTTCGCCGCACCCATCTTTCGTAAGTTCGGCGTTCCCTACACGATCTTCATCACTCGTGGCTTCGTGGAGCGGACGCGCAGCATGTGGTGGGAGACGGTGGCGGCTATCGCGCGCCAAGCCTCATCAATCGAATTCGACTTTGGCGATGGGCTTGAAACCGTCGCGACCGTGACACACGGCCAGAAATTCGCGGCCTTCCTGCGCCTGGCCGATTTCGTCGGAACGATCGACGAGGACGAGGCGGTGCGGCGGATCGATGACGCGGCGATTGCCCGTCATCGCATCGACCCGATCGCCATCGTGGACGAGCTGGTGATGAACGAAGCAGAATTGCGCGAATTTGCGCAGGACCCGCTGGTGCATTTCGGGGCGCATACGGTTACGCATGTGAACCTGCGGCGCGTAGATACCGAACGCCTGCGGAGCGAGATTGAGGATTCGGCGGCGGCGGTTGAGCGCTATATCGGCCACCGGCCGCAATCATTCTCCTATCCCTATGGCTGGTCCACAGCGGCTGGGGAGCGTGAGAGCTATGCGGCAGTCGATGCCGGCTTCGGCGTGGCCGTGACCACGCAGCCCGGCACCCTCGACTCTGGCAGATTGGACCGGCCGACGCTCTTGCCGCGTGTGTCTCTGAACGGCAAGTTCCAGAAGAAGCGCTATGTCGAGGCGTTTATTTCTGGCCTGCCCTTTCGTTTCGTATGAGCGGGCTGGATCAGGCCCCAAGGTAGCGGAAAACAGCGTAGTCAATCGTGCGCACAGCGTCGAGGAACAGCGGCATGGGAGGTGTCGTCAGCTCCTCGAAATGTCCATTGGCTCGAATGGAAGACTTCGCCCAGTCGATCGCGTTGTGGCTTGAGCTGCCGTAGACGACGAAGCATTCACGCGGCGAGCGCGTAAGCGACGAGAAGAGGTTGCTCATCACCTCTTCGAAGAGATCCTTCGAGAAAGGATTGTAGAAATAGACCACCAGCGGCGCGTCGGGAAACACATAGGCGGCAGCATCGCCCTCGGCAACACAAAGTGCGCGGCATTTCTGGTGCGGGCTGTCGTATCGCTCGATATTGCGGCGAGCGATCGCAACCAGCTCGCGGGCGAACTCGACGCCAACGATCGCGGCAAAGGGGTAGTGGGAGGCGAGCAGCAGCGTGCGCGACTTGCCGGAACCGATGTCGATGAAGGTGAATGTGCCGAGTTCCGCCGGCAGGTTTCGCATGATGAAATCGAAGGATTTTGGTGAGGTGCAGACGCATTCGTTGCCCTTGCTGCGGTTAGGGCCAACCACATCTAGGCTGTCGAGCTGGATTGAACCGGAAGTATCGACGCCATATTGGCGGTCCCATGCGTGCGCCCGCCGATCAGCAATCAGATGACGGATGTTGCGCGCAACAAACCATGCGCTTTCGCTAATGCCGTGCTGTCGGATTAGGCGCAACGGCTCCAGAACGCCCCGTTCGCGGACAAACCGCACTGCCCTTCCCACCCGTCCGGCCGAGAGGTCACGAAGTGCAGCTCTGTTGAGATCGGGCATATTAGGATCCGTCATTTCGCCTCCCCCGTTAGCGCGTCTGACCCTATGCCAAGCAGAGGATCGAGCCTATAGCAAAAAAGTGTAAAGGAAATCGAAATGGCCGAATTTGCGAGGGCTATGCAAAAAGGGAGAAGACCTTGTTGGCCTTCTCCCACCGTTCTCATTGAGGCGTTGTTGGCGACCTCTTGCGCTGTGAGAGGCTTACAATGTCGTTCTCCGCACGTTGCCGATCATATACACATTGCCTGCCGCTGCCGAACTCAGATTAGCGGGGCAAAGCTCCGAGCCGACTATATTATATGGCGGGGTGCTGCTGCCGGTGTAAGTAAACGTTTTGATTGCTCCGGAGGAATACCCGGCAATAAGGTTGCTTGAAATTAGTATTTCCTTGGGAGTAAAGCTAGACACGCCAATACCAAGCGTTGTTTGACGGATAACATTTCCTGTAGCGTTAAGATCGCTGGTAAAATCGTTTGTGCCCAGCGCGATCCCGACGTGAGTATTCTGGATAGTATTTCCCGTTACCGTCGCATCCGCCTCGGTGTAGATGCCAGCACCACCAGTTCCGTATGTTCCGCCGCTATAGGTAATGGTCCGAGGGGTAATATCCCGGACGATATTTCCTGTGATCGTTGAGAATCGACCATCGAAATCAAAGTTGACGACAGAGATGCCGGCACCCCCTCCGTAGACGACATTGCCTGTCACCGTAGCTCCGAACTCGCCGACCGAGATAGCGACCGTTTCGACATAAAGAGCGGTTTCGCCAGACTCACGGCAGATATTGCCGGTTATGGTGATTCGTGACGCGACGTTGGTCCGAATTGCAGAAAACTCGCAGTCGGAAACGTCGTTACCGTCGATCACGATGTTTTCGGAAAGATAAGCCAGGATTCCATTCCCTTCCGCACCTGTCGTGGCGAGGTCGGTGCGGCTAACCGCCCAGGCATCAGTGGGGAGTAGTTTAGCTACCTTATTGTTTCTGACAGAGATGTTCTCATTTATCTTGACGCTTCCGGAGGGCTCGAATGCAATACCATTGCGTCGGCAGCGGCGAATGACGTTGTTCTCGACGGCTACGTTGGACGAGGCTCCCGGTGAAAAATGAAGCGCATGGTCCTGATCTTCAAACCGACTATTTTGCACAGTGACCTCATCGGTAGCGATCACGCCGATGGACTTCAGCGCGCAACCGTTAAAGTCGCAGTGGGTGACCAGCAAGCGGCATTCGTTGACGCCGATGCCGCTACGTGTGGAGTTCACAAACGAGCACCGATCAAAGATGGCTTTGCTTATCAGCGATCCGCTGTCCTTGCGCATGTTCACCAGTCCCTGGGATGGCTGCAACAGAGGATCATTGGTGAAGGCTACGCCGTTTCCGTCGAAGGTGATGCCGTAGAACTCTGCTTTGGTGAAAGCTCCCAAGTATAGGATACCCGCCGCGCCTGCCGTCATGCGGAAGGTGACTTTTCCTGGCACTCCGCGAACAGTGATGGGGCCACCAATCGAGATATTTGTCGTATCATAGATGGCTGGTCTGGCTACAAGCGGCAGACCATTGCTTATGGCGAGATCGAAAATCGCTTGCAGCGCTGCGCTGCTGGCTCCGGTAAACGTAGTTTCATCCATCACAACGGCGTTGTCCAGGATGCGATAAAATGCCATGATGAGTTCTCCCTTGTTAAAGTCGCGCACAGAACATAACAGGAACAATCTCTAGGAACAAGGAATATATTCCTATATAAAAACAGGGGTAATCGCTCCAACTTTCTAGCTCTTAGGCGTGAGCTTTTCACCATGTTCAAGATTTGTCGCGGAAATCCAGAAACCTGCACCACGTCCGCAGCGGCCCCGAATCCGGGCCGCGACCTGTCGCGAAAGTCTGTCGCGAAACTTTGACTTTCGTATGCGACTTTTGCGACAGATTTTTACCTGAAAAATCAGCACTGGCGATTTTGTCGCAAAATTTAGGAGTTACGCGACAGATTTGGGGTGGGAAACGGACAGCCCGCTTCTAAGCAATCGCCGATCAAAGTAGACCTGCGCAGGTGAAATCCGGTTAAGTGGGTCTCACCTCGGCCAGGCGCTTGATAGAGTAGTCGTCGTTCCAGCAAACCGCGGCTTCCCAGGCGGCCGAGGCCTGATGAGCAATATCCCACGTGTGTGCGTCAAGATCTGCTGCATTGTGGGGTAGCGCCAGATCAAGATCGGCAACGTCGACATGCGACTCGTCCCAATCAATCAGCGCGACCCGGTCTTCCGCTATCAGAATATTCCGCGGGTTGGCATCACCGTGGACTACGCAGGTTGGGCGGCCGACAAGCCGCGCCCAAGCGGCTCGGCATCGCACTACCCCCTCCGGTGGCATTGCGGAGAGGTCGATTCTTGTCCCTCGTTCAGCCTGCAACAGATCGGTCGACGATCGCCAACCCGGACGCTGCGGCCAACCCCGAGTCAGCCGGTGCAGCCCGCGCAGTGTATCAGCTACCCGCCGCCAGTCACCCTCTGTCCTGGGCGGCATGCCCTCCAGGTATTCCATCACGACCAAGCCATCAACGAACAATCGTCCATCCGTCGTCGGGATGGGCAGCGGGACTGTCATGCCATTTTGATCCAAGTGTTGGAGAAGCCCAGTCTCCCAGGCCAGATCAGCATCGCTCCGCGTGCCAAGGCGTGCCACCGCAAGGCGTCCGCCGATCCGAACGCTCCAGACATCGTTGGCGACGCCGCCGGTGAGCCGTTCCAGGCGATCAACGTCTGGCCCCCAGTGTTCGAGAGTTTCCCATCCCATTTGCGTGACTTTCTGGAATTCGGGTTAATTGAGATCGCGGTATCCATCGGACAGCTGAAATGAGGTCGGAAGCCGCCGCTCCCCTGTCGCAAAAGTCCCGAAACATGCGACAGCCTCAACCAGCATGATAAGCGGCGATAGTTGATACGAAGGCTGCCGTTTCGCTCCTAGATATTACCGAAAATCGCGCCTGAAGGCATGTGTCATGCGGCTGGAACCGTTGAGAAAGGTCAGCAATCCTGACCCAAGGGCAACATAGTGGCCAAAAAGGCCAAATATCGTGTCATTCGACAAATTGTTCGGAAATGGCGCGCCCGAAAGGATTCGAACCTCTGACCCCCAGATTCGTAGTCTGGTGCTCTATCCAGCTGAGCTACGGGCGCATCCGTTAAACAGCGCTTGTGAAGCGCAGGGCGGTTGGTAATCGGTTAGCCGCGGAATTGCAAGTGCCTCTGCGAAAAAACATTACATAAATTCGTCATTCAATCACAGCCCCGGTCATTTGCGCCCGTGCATCGCCGCGAAGCAAATCACCGCGCTGGCTTTGTAATGCCGGCGAGCCGAAGCTGGGGCATGCAAACTCCACCCTACTCTTCACCGTCCACAATACGCAGGCGCAACTGGCTCGACCTCGATTCGGTAGCCGGTCCGCCCTCATTCGCGGCGTGAGAGGGCGCATCCTCCGGGAGAGGCTCCCCGAATTCGAGCCCCTCGATCTTTTGGCCGCGCTTCGTCACCTTGCTTGTGGAAACGAGAATATCGTCAATATCCCTGCCCGTCTGCTGAAAGTGTATCTGTAGCTTGCGAACCCGCTCGTCGACGCGGGTGACATCCTCCATCAGGCGGATAACTTCGGCCTGAATGAGGTGCGCCTGCTCGCGCATCCGCGCGTCTTTCAGCACCGCCTGAATCACCTGAATGGAAAGCATCAGCAATGAGGGCGAGACGATAACTACCCGCGCCCGATGCGCGCGCTGCACGACGGCTTCGAAATTCTCATGAATTTCCGCGAAAATCGACTCCGACGGAACGAACAGGAAAGCCGTATCCTGCGTTTCACCCGAGATCAGATACTTCGCCGCGATATCGCGGATGTGGACCTCCATATCCCTCCGGAACTGACCGGCGGCCACCTTGCGCGCATCCGGGTTTTCAGTGCCGCGAATGGCATTCCACGCTTCGAGCGGAAATTTGGCATCGACAACGAGCGACGGCGTGCCGTTCGGCATGCGCACCAGGCAATCCGGCCGGTTGCCATTGGACAAGGTTGCCTGAAATTCATAGGCGCCGCGCGGAAGCCCGTCCGCGATGATGGCCTCCATGCGCGACTGGCCAAACGCGCCGCGCGTCTGCTTGTTGTTCAGGATTTCCTGAAGTTGCACCACCTGCCCGGCCAGTTTCTGGATATTGCCCTGTGCCGTATCGATCACCGCCAGACGCTCCTGAAGCCTGCTCAAATTTTCATGGGTGGAGCGGGTCTGTTCCGTCATGGTCTGGCCGATGCGGTTTGTCATACCGTCCAGTCTTTCACGTATGGCCTGATTGAGTTCCGCCTGTCGCGAGCCAAAAAGCTCGGCCATCGTTTGCATCCGGCCCTGCATCTCGGCCTGACTTCGCAGAATGCTCGCCATATGCATCTCCGCGTCGCGGGCGCGTTCCGCCGCCTGCGCTTCGATGATCATGCGGGAGCGTGTGCCGCGCAGCGCCATTATCATGAAAATCAGCAGCAGGAGAGCCATCCCGCCTATGATGACGTGACCGGTGGAGAGCATCTGATTGCCGAATTGCAACATCGGTTGGTCGAAGGAGAATGTCTGGTTCATGAGTCCAGCCTATCCGATTCGTTGCGTCATTGTGAGATCAAAACGAGAACACATCGGGATGGCCGGATTGACGTTTAACTTCGCAATGTTTACGTGAAAGCCATGTCCATCAAACCGCTTGTCATACTCCCCGATCCGCTTCTGCGTCAGGCTTCGAAGCCTGTGGAACGCATTGATGCCGATATTCGCAAATTCTCCGAAGATATGCTGGAGACCATGTACGATGCGCCCGGCATCGGGCTCGCCGCCATTCAGGTGGGAGAGCCGCTGCGGCTGCTCGTTATCGACGTATCCAAGGAAGACGAACCGAATGCGCCGCAGGTCTTCATCAACCCGGAAATCCTGTGGTCATCGGATGAGCGCAGCGTCTACGAGGAAGGCTGCCTTTCGATCCCCGATTATTACGCCGAAGTCGAGCGTCCGGCGATCATCAAGGCGAAATATCTCGACCTCGACGGCAAAAGCCGGGAAATCGAGGCGGACGGATTGCTGGCCACATGTCTCCAGCATGAAATCGATCATCTGAACGGCGTTCTCTTCATCGACCACATTTCCAAGCTGAAACGGGATATGGTCATACGCAAGTTCAAGAAACTCGCCAAGGATCAGCCACAGAGCAAACTGGCGAGCTGACCGGATATGTCGTTGCGCATCATCTTCATGGGAACGCCGGAATTCTCCGTTCCGGTGTTGGTTTCCCTCATCGGTCAGGGCCATGAAATCGCTGCGGTCTATACGCAGCCGCCCCGTCCGGCAGGGCGTCGCGGTCTGGAACTCGTCAAGTCTCCCGTTCATCGGGAAGCGGAGGCTTTCGGCATCGAGGTGCGCACGCCCAAGAGCCTGAAAAGCGCCGAGGAACAGGAAGCCTTCCGCGCACTCGAAGCCGATGTCGCTGTCGTCGTCGCCTATGGGCTCCTGCTGCCGTCAGCCATTCTCGAAGGCACACGGCTGGGTTGCTACAATGGCCACGCCTCGCTCCTGCCGCGCTGGCGCGGTGCTGCCCCCATCCAGCGCACCATCATGGCTGGCGATGCCGAAACAGGCATGATGATCATGAAAATGGACGAAGGACTGGATACCGGCCCCGTCGCCATGGTCGAAAAGGTGGTGATTACGCCCGATATGACCGCCGGTCAATTGCATGACCGGTTGAGCCATATCGGCGCTGATCTCATGGTGCGGGCCATGGCTGCGCTCAGCCGCGAGAGCCTTACCCTGACGCCGCAATCCGCCGAGGGCGTGACCTATGCGCACAAGATCGACAAGGCGGAAACCCGCATCGACTGGTCAAGGAACGCCCCGGACGTCCATAATTGCATCCGGGGCCTGTCTCCATTTCCGGGCGCATGGACTGAAATGGAACTGAACGGCAAGCCGGAGCGCGTGAAACTGCTTGCGTCGCTGCCGGTCGACGGATCGGGCAAGCCGGGCGAGATCCTCGACGACCATCTGACAATTGCCTGCGGTTCCGGAGCCCTTCGGCCCGTTCTGCTGCAAAGAGCTGGCGGCAAGCCTCTGGCGACAGCGGAATTTCTGCGCGGCAATCCGATTTCCAAAGGAACAGTCGTACCATGACCAAACTTCGTCAGGCATCCAGCCAGGACCGGCACGAAATCGGCATGCTGATCGAAAAGGCCTTTGGCGGCAGTGCTGAGGCCATACTGACCGCACAACTCGTCAAGGATGGCGACGCCATTCTCGAACTCGTTGCCGAGCAGGATAGCCGTCTGGTCGGGCATATTCTCTTTTCACGTCTCCATGTGGCGACTGATAGGACTTCTTACCCCGCGGTTGCACTCGCGCCCCTATCGGTAACCCCCGAATACCAGAAGCAGGGCATTGGCGGCATGCTGATCCGCGAGGGCCACGCATTGCTTGAACAGCAAGGTGAAACCTTGTCTGTCGTGCTGGGCGACCCCGCCTATTACGGACGCTTCGGCTATGAGCATGCGGCTGCGGCAGGCTTCGAAAGCACCTATCAATGCGACGCGTTGCAGGCATTGCGCTGGGGGCAAGGCGCACCGCAGGCCGGGCGTCTCGTTTATGCATCTGCATTCGAGGCTCTGTGAGCCATGCCGCGCTACAAACTTACCGTGGAATATGATGGCACCTCCTATGCCGGATGGCAAAGGCAGGAGAACGCCCACACGGTTCAGGCGGCGATTGAACAGGCCATATTCAAGTTCTGCGGCGAAAGAGTAACAATCGGAGCTGCCGGGCGAACGGATTCCGGCGTCCATGCCACGGCGCAGATAGCGCATGTCGATCTCGTCAAGGACTGGAGCGCCGCAAAGATTCGCGATGCGGTCAACGCGCATCTGGTCCAGTCCGACGAATATGTATCGCTGCTCAATGTCGAGCGCGTAGCTGACAGTTTCGACTCGCGCTTCTCGGCCCGTGGACGACACTATCTCTACAGGATCGTGGATCGGCGCTCACCCATTCCGCTGGAGCGAAACAGGGCGTGGTGGGTTCCAAAAAAGCTAGACACCGAAGCCATGCACATCGCGGCGCAGCGGCTGGTCGGCACCCATGATTTCACAACATTTCGCGCCACGCAGTGCCAGGCGAAGAGCCCGGTCAAGACTCTTGACCGCCTTGATGTGGTGCGCAATGGCGAAGTCGTCGAGATCCGCACCTCGGCGCGATCCTTCCTTCACAATCAGGTGCGCTCCTTTGCCGGAACTTTGGTCGAGGCGGGCATTGGCCGCTGGTCAGCCGACGACGTGCAGAAAGCGCTGGAAGCGCGCGACAGGCGCGCCTGCGGGCCAGTAGCACCGCCGCACGGCCTTTTCCTCATCGGCGTCGACTATGAAGAAACCGCGACGGAATAGCCTATCCCCAACAGGCTCTGAAGAATGACCGTCAGGAAAAGCGAGCCGATCACTATGCTCGCATAGATGGGCGCTGCAATCGCATGCGGCTTCTGCAAGGCAAGTTGCGTCAGCCGATAGGAGAGCGCGAGGACCAGGCCGAAGCTGAGCAGCCCCACGATAGCGTTCATATCCGTATGATCCGGCAGAAAGAGACGCAGCAGCGACGTCGGCAGCAACAGCCAGGCGATAAGCGCGCTTCCCCAGTTGGAAGCCACGACATAGTGAGCGAAACGCCGGCTGATTCCCAATTGATGCGCCAGAAGCCCTATCACCAGCAGGGGCAGAACCCAGGACAGCGCATCGACGACAGCAGCCCTGATCACGATACCGAACCGGGAACCGATCTGATCATCGATATCAACGAGATCATTCGCCAGACTGACCCAACCGATCAACAAGGGCGGCATGGCGACGATCATCGCATAGAATGAGTTCCAGAAACCATCCTCACTGATATCGAGGAGCATGACACCATCTGCGCGCCCCGTCATCATGCGCCAAGTGCCGAGAAAATATCGCTGGATGTCTTCGAGCGTCGGCATGATGTTCCGGTTTAATCCTCAGTCAAAAAAATCCGCTATGAAACGTTCGTAAATATTCGTCAGCGTTTCAAGGTCATTCAGCGCCACACGTTCATCAACCATGTGCATGGTCTTGCCGACAAGGCCGAACTCGACCACCGGGCAATAATCCTTGATGAAGCGGGCATCCGACGTGCCGCCCGATGTGGAAAGCTGAGGCTTTCGCCCGACAACCGCCGCGATAGAAGACGAGAGGGCGTTGATCAGCCTGTCATCGCGCGTCAAAAAGACGTGGCTCGGCGTCTCGGCCCATGTCAACTCATACTGGATCGACGTCTTGCGGCCCGGGCGAAGCTTGCGCCGACCGGAAGCCTTGTCCAGCCGGTTGTGGATCTCCGCCATGAGCGTTTCTGCCGTCCAGGTATCGTTGAAACGAATATTGAACGCCGCCGTCGCCTTGGCCGGAATGACGTTGGTCGCCTTGTTCCCGACATCGACGGTGGTCACCTCAAGATTGGTCGGCTGAAATTCCTTCGTGCCGTTGTCGAGCACCGGATAGAGCAGCGCATCCACGATCGTCATAAGGCCGCGAACTGGATTTTCGGCAAGATGTGGATAGCCTACGTGTCCCTGCACACCATGAACCGTGACCCTGCCGGAAAGGGAACCGCGTCGGCCGATCTTGATCATATCGCCAAGGGAATCCGGATTGGTGGGTTCGCCGACCAGCGATGCGTCCCACGTTTCGCCCTTCGCCCTGGCCCATTCGAGCAGCTTGACCGTGCCATTGACGGCTGGCCCTTCCTCATCACCCGTTATCAGGAAAGAAACCGACCCCTTGATAGGTCCGTGCTTGTTGATGTGGCGCGCGACCGCTGCAAGGAAGCAGGCGACGCCACCCTTCATGTCCACCGCGCCGCGCCCGTACATCTCGCCATTCTCGATCGCCGCAGAGAAAGGGGGATGTTTCCAGGCCGTTTCATCACCGGGCGGAACGACATCCGTATGTCCGGCAAACATGAGATGCGGGCCATTGCCGGATAGTCGTCCATAGAGGTTTTCGATATCCGGCGTATCCGGCTCGCTGAAAACCGGCCGCGCCACCTTGAAATCCAGCCGCTTCAGCATGGTTTCCAGAGCGGTGAGCGCACCACCCTCGGCAGGCGTGACCGAGGGGCAGCGGATCAATGTTGCAAGATTTTCTGCCGGATCAACAAGTAAGCTCATCGTGGTTCCATCATTACAACATTGCAGTGACGAGTGCCATGCGCCCGGTATTCACCCCGGGCGCGAAAGGAGGCCGCTCCCATCCGGAGCGACGCCTTTAGTCGCGAAGCAGATCGTTGATCGAGGTCTTCGAACGCGTTTTCTCGTCGACGCGCTTCACGATGACCGCACAGTAGAGATTGGGTCCCGGCTGGCCGTTCAGCAATGGTTTGCCGGGAAGGGTGCCGGCAACGACAACCGAATATGGCGGCACTTCGCCATAGAAGATTTCTCCCGTTTCGCGGTCCACGATCTTCGTCGACTTGCCGATGAAAACACCCATGCCCAGCACCGCGCCTTCACGCACGATACAGCCCTCGACGACCTCGGAACGCGCTCCGATGAAGCAGTTGTCCTCGATAATGGTCGGGCCAGCCTGCATCGGCTCCAGGACACCGCCGATGCCAACGCCACCCGAAAGATGCACATGCTTGCCGATCTGCGCGCAGGAGCCGACGGTTGCCCATGTATCGACCATCGTGCCCTCCCCGACATAGGCGCCAAGGTTGACAAAGGAAGGCATGAGGATAGCACCGGGGCCGATATAGGCCGAGCGCCGCACAATCGCATTTGGAACCGAACGGAAACCCGCTTTTTCAAAATCGACCGCGCTCCAGCCGTCGAACTTGGAAGGAACCTTGTCCCACCAGACCGCATCACCGGGACCGCCCTTGATGATTTCCATCGGATTGAGACGGAAAGATAGCAGAACGGCCTTTTTCAGCCATTGATTGACATGCCAGCTTCCGTCCGCCTGCTTCTCGGCAACCCGCACCTCTCCGCGATCAAGAAGGGAGAGTGACGCCTCGACGGCATCGCGAACCTCACCCTTGGTTCCGATGCCAATTCCGTCGCGTTCATCAAAGGCCTTGTTGATGACGCTCTCAAGGCTTATCAGATCAGGCTTGGACATTGAACGATCACTCCATTAAACGGGGCTGAGCAAAGGCCGCAGGCTTGTTTGAACAAACTGCGGCAAAGGTAACTTTGCTCTATGCGATGGTTGCAGAAGGGTCAATCGCAAGCTGGCTTTGCCCGTGCGTTTCACCCCCAGATTTGGTTGAGAACGGACTGACAGTATGAATCCGATGGAAAAGAGCGGCTGGACGCCATTCACCCACTCCGAGACCACGGCCAAGCGGGCCGAGGCTATTCCGGACACGCCGCAGACACGGTCGGAAGCCTACAGGCTCGCCTACAACGATCAGGATTTCCTCGTTCGCCGCGAACTCCGGCCCATTCGCCTGCAACTGGAACTGCTCAAACCGGAAATGATCCTTGAGGATCGCGGTATTCGCTCGACGGTGGTCCTGTTCGGCGGCGCGCGCATTCCCGAACCCGGCGGCAGCGCCTGGGCCGCGAAGAACGAAACGCAGAAGAAAAACCTCGAGGCAAACTCGAAATATTACGAAGAGGCGCGGGACTTCGCCCGGCTTTGCTCGCAATATTCCGCGACCACCTATCACCGCGAATTCGTGATCGTGACCGGCGGTGGACCGGGCGTCATGGAAGCCGGGAGCCGCGGCGCCGCCGATATCGGCGCACCGTCGATCGGCCTCAATATCGTGCTGCCGCATGAACAGGCGCCCAATGCCTATGTCACACCGGAACTGTGCTTCAACTTCCACTATTTCGCCATTCGCAAAATGCATTTCCTCATGCGCGCCAAGGCGATTGCCGTTTTCCCCGGTGGCTTCGGCACCATGGACGAACTTTTCGAATCCCTGACCCTCATCCAGACGGGCCGCATGGAGCGGATGCCCGTCATCCTGTTCGGCAAGGAGTTCTGGGAAAAGGCGATCAATATAGAATTCCTGGCAGAGCAGGGAACCGTGTCGCCGGATGATTCCGAACTGATCACCTTTGTCGACACGGCGCAGCAGGCGTGGGACGTCATCGCCAAGTTTTATGAGCTGAAATAAGCCCCTCGTCCGCTTTCGTTATTTGACGATAGCGGGCAGGATGCTGTTCAGAAAACTCGCCAGATCATCGGTCACGTAGTCTACGTGGTCGCTCTGATCCAGATCACGCTCCCAGACTTCCGCGAATGTCGGCTCGAAATTGTTCGGCACGATCAATACCGTCTTCATGCCCATGGCCTTCGGCACGACGAGATTGCGGGCAAGATCCTCGAACATGACCGCCTTCGCGCTGTCCACACGGTGCAGGCCGAGAAACTTGTCATAGGTTTCACGGGCAGGCTTGGGCATGAGGTCCGCCGCCACGATATCGAAAATATCGTCAAACCTGTCGAGAATCCCGAGCTCGCGGGCGGTTCGCTCGGCGTGGCCGCGATCGCCATTCGTGAATATGAATTTCCGCCCGGGAAGCTGGCTGATCGCCTCGCCCAGAGCCGGATCGGGCGCGAGCCACGAATAGTCTATATCATGCGCCTTCTGGAGAAAGTCATCGGGGTCGATCTCGTATCGGTCGATCAGACCCTTCAACGTCGTTCCATATTCCAGATAGAACTGCTTTTGCACCTTGCGCGCTTCATCGGAAGGAAGTTGAAGAAGTTTCGATATATAGGCCGTCATGTTCACATCGATCTGCGAGAACAGATTCGAATGATGCGGATAGAGTGTATTATCGAGATCAAAAACCCAATCCCTGATATGGGCAAATTGGGTGGGATTTGGCTGATTTGTCATGATTCAATTATTGCATCAAATTACGGCAAAGTTTCAAACCTTATTATTATATTATCCTGTTAAATTGACGCAAAATTTTTTATTTTCGGCAGGGACAGGTCGATGAAAGCAATTCTTGTGAAGGCCGCTGCTGCCACCGCTCTTTCTGTCGTTGCATCGCTGGCGCTCGCCATGACCATCGTTCCCGCACTGGGAGGCGTTGTCGACGGTAATGCCTGGCTGATGTGCATTCTCATTCCGCTCGTCGTCGCCTTTCCCGCAAGCGGCTATACATTCTGGCAAAACCAGCGAATTGCGGACGCGAACGCGGCCCTGAACCGCGCGCTTGAGGAACTGGCGGAGACGCACGAAAAACTCTCCGCCAGCCACAGACAACTCGCGGAAAAGGCGTGTCGGGACGACATGACCGGCCTGCTGAACCGCAGCGGTTTTTTTGAAGCCGTACACCCCTCGATCAACGGCTCCGCGCCGGGTGTCCTGCTCGTCATGGACGCCGATAATTTCAAGGCGATCAATGACAATTTCGGCCATCACATCGGCGATGAAGCACTGCGATGCATTTCGTTGGCGATTGCCGGTGCGCTCCGTCCGAAGGATATTCTTGGCCGCATCGGCGGCGAGGAATTTGCCGCTTTCCTGCCGGACATGGGTCCGGGTCCGGCGGCAACAATCGCAGAACGAATTCGCAACGCCGTTGAAGCGCTTGAATTCATGGCGCCCGACGGAACGACGATCACGCTGACAATCAGCATAGGCGGCGCGGAGTATCGCGAGGGCGTTCAGATCTCCAGCATCATGCGGGAGGCGGACAGAAGGCTTTATAGCGCAAAGAGAACGGGGCGGAACCGCGTGGTTTTCCCGAGCGACGGCGCTAACACCGCATAAGTTTTTCGCATCAAGATCATTGCGCTCAACAGCATTCGTCGCATAAAGCCATTTCCATCATGGAACTATGGATCCCCATCACAATCGCCGCAGCCTTTATGCAGAACCTGCGCTCCGCATTGCAGAAACATCTGCAAGGATCGCTCGGAACGCGGGCAGCGAGTTTTGTTCGCTTCGGTTACGGGTTCCCCGTTGCCCTGCTCTACGTTTTCCTGCTGCACGTCTTCGCAGGATTTGCCGTTCCGCAGTTGCATGCAGGGTTCATCATCTGGGCAATCATCGGCGGACTGGCGCAAATTTTTGCGACGATAATGCTCGTCTACCTGTTTTCGCTGCGCAACTTTGCGGTCGGCACCGCCTATTCCAAGACAGAGCCCGTTCAGGCGGCTCTGTTCGGGCTGTTATTGCTAGGCGAACGGATTACGCCGGGCGCAGTGGCCGCGATCATCGTCGGCATCGTTGGCGTGATGATGATCTCCGTTGCGCGCATGCCGCTATCATTGAAAAACCTGGGCTCGGCTCTGGTCAGCCGCACCGCCCTCATCGGCATCGCTTCGGGCGGTATTTTCGGCATTTCGGCGGTTGCTTATCGATCTGCCGCCATCAGTCTCGACGGACCCAATCCGATCATGCAGGCTGCCGTAACCCTCGCCTTCGTGACCGTATTTCAAACCGCGTTCATGCTGGTCTGGATGTTCATCAAGGACAAAAGCGAAATCGTCGCCGTCGCGAAAACATGGCGGACATCCGCATTGGTGGGCCTGTCAGGCGTTCTCGGCTCGGCATGCTGGTTTACGGCCATGACCTTGCAGCAGGTCGCCTATGTGCGGGCGCTCGGCCAGATCGAGCTGATCTTCACCTTCGTCTCTTCGGTGTTTTTCTTCCGTGAGCGGATAAACCGGATGGAAACACTCGGATGCCTGCTTATCGTATCAGGCATCCTGCTGCTCCTGATGTGGCATTGAGGCACGGCCCCAACGCCGATCGGACTATCAGGGCACGATCAATGTGCCTGCGCCGTGCTCGGTAAACAGTTCGAGCAGAACCGAATGCGGTGTCTTGCCGTTCAGGATCACCACGCCTTCGACGCCCCGTTCGATCGCCTCGATGCAGGTTTCGACCTTCGGGATCATGCCGCCGGAAATGGTTCCATCCCTGATCAGCGCCCTCGCTTCCGCGACCGACAGCTCGTCGATAAGCTTCTTGTCCTTGTCGAGAACACCCGGAACATCGGTGAGGAACAGCAGGCGCGAAGCCTTCACCGCGCCGGCGATCGCACCGGCGAAGGTATCGGCGTTGATGTTATAGGTGTGTCCGTCGCGACCAGGCGCGACAGGCGCAATGACCGGAATCATTTCCGAACGTGCCAGAAGATCAAGAAGCGTGCGGTCAACCTCGACCGGTTCACCGACAAAGCCGAGATCCAGAACGCGCTCGATATTGGAATCCGGATCGATCACTTTCTTGGTCGCCTTTTCGGCGAAAACCATATTGCCGTCCTTGCCGCAAAGGCCGATGGCCCACTCGCCTTCGGCATTGATCAGCGCCACGATTTCCTTGTTGATCGATCCGGCAAGAACCATCTCGACAACTTCGACCGTGCGTCCGTCTGTCACGCGCAGGCCGCCCTCGAACTTCGACTCGATGCCCAACCTCGACAGCATGGAGGCTATCTGCGGCCCACCGCCATGGACGACGATCGGGTTCACGCCCGATTGCTTCAGCAGAGCCACATCCCTCGCGAACGCCTTGCCGAGTTCAACGTCCCCCATGGCATGACCGCCATATTTGACGACGACCGTCTTGTTTTCATAGCGCTGCATGAAAGGCAGGGCCGCCGACAGCAGCGCAGCCTGTTTTTCCGCATTGTTGTTGTGATCGGGAGAAGACATCGGAAGCTCCACAAGGCAAGGTTTCGGCGGTCTCATAGCCCGAAACAGCCGAGCAGGCAAACCTGTTTTCAGCGTAGAGCGCCGTGCGTCCCTCCATTATGAAAATCATTCGTGAATGACTGCAAACACGCAACACTCAACAGGAATTGATTTCGCAAGCACGCTTCTCGCGCCTATCTTTGCCATCGGGAGAAAAACGATGATCCGTAGAGACATGCTGCGCAATGGAGCCGCGATGCTGGCCTTGGTTTTGGGCGGGAAAGCAATCCTGAAATCAAGCGTCGGAGACGCGTGGGCCGAGAGTTTCGAGATTACCAGAACAGACGCCGATTGGCAGAAGATCCTGACGCCCGCGCAGTTCGGCGTTCTGCGCCGGGAGGACACCGAGCGCGCGTGGACGAGCCCGCTTCTGCATGAGAAGCGCAAGGGCACGTTCAAATGCGCCGGATGCGACCTCGCTCTCTACTCGTCCGACACAAAATACGAGTCCGGAACCGGCTGGCCGAGTTTTTGGGAAGCGCTGCCCGGCGCGGTGGGAACCAAAACCGATAGTTCCCACCTCATGACGCGCGTTGAGGTGCATTGTCATCGATGCGGCGGACATCTGGGTCATATTTTCGACGACGGGCCGCCGCCTACAGGCAAGCGGCACTGCATCAACGGCCTTGCGCTGAATTTTGAAGCGGCCAGCACCTGACCGCCTTGATCGCTGTTTTGCGGCAACCCGCCGCGATCACTCCAGAAGCGAGGCGATGGCGGCTCTCAGTTCGTCAAGCCCCGATCCCTTTTCAGACGACGTCGCGATAATATGCGGGAAGGCCGCAGGACGCTTGGCGATGAGCCTCGCCGTTTCTTCCAGCAGGCGGGGAACCCCCGCCACCTTGATCTTGTCGATCTTGGTCAGGACGATCTGATATGACACCGCCGCCTTGTCCAGCAGGTCGAGAACTTCGGCATCGTTTTTCTTGATGCCGTGACGCGCATCGATCAGCACGTAAACGCGCTTGAGCGTGGTCCGTCCGCGCAGATAGTCAAAGACAAGCCGGGTCCACGCATCGACCTGCTCCTTTGGTGCCTCCGCAAAGCCATAGCCCGGCATGTCGACCAGCGCGAGCGGCGGAAGATCGCCCTGCTCGCCCGTATATCCCTCCGGAACGAAATAGTTCAGTTCCTGCGTGCGTCCCGGTGTGTTGGAGGTGCGCGCCAACCCTTTCTGGCCGACGAGCGCGTTGATCAGCGACGATTTACCAACATTCGATCGCCCTGCAAACGCAATCTCAAGCGGCCCCTCCGGCGGCAAGAACTTCATCGTGGGGACGCCACGGATAAACACCCACGCTTTCGCGAAAAGCAGACGTCCCGTTTCGATCAGTGCCTGTAATTTTTTTTCCTGTTCGCTCACTTTGCCTGTTCCAGCCTGTCAATATCCAGCCCCCTGAGGGCATCAAGGTTTCGCGTCAGCTTGTCAACCGGCCAACTCCACCATGCAACGGCAAGGAGCCGCGCAACAAGCGCTTCATCAAAGCGCATCTTCACAATGCGCGCCGGATTCCCCGCCACGACGGCATAGGGCGGCACATCGCGCGTTACGACCGATCTGGCGGCAATGATTGCGCCATCCCCGACCGATACGCCAGGCATGATGATTGCCTCCATGCCGATCCAGACATCATTGCCGATGATCGTATCACCGCGCAAACCCGCCTTGTAGCTTTCCGGATCGAACCCGCTTTCCCAGCCGTTGCCAAAGATATTGAACGGGAAAGTGGAAATAGCACTGGTGACGTGGTTTGCGCCGTTCATGATGAACCGGACACCGGTTGCGAGGGCGCAGAAACGGCCGATAACGAGCCTGTCGCCCAGAAAGTCATAATGATGGAGGACGCAACGCTCTACGAAATGTTCCGGCCCGTCCGGATCGTCATAGTAGCTGAACTCGCCCACCTGGATATTCGAAGCTGTGACAATCGGCTTGAGAAATCCGACGCGGGAATGATGGGGCAGCGGGTTAATGGTTTCAGGATCTGGTCCGTGCATGCACGCACTCCTTTATCAGGGTTTTGAACGGGATTGGATATTTTGATCCGCCCCGGCGCAATGTACCCTGGGTTTGGATCCTGCTCAGTTGACCATCGACCTGCTGCCTCCTTTTTTCTTGAAATCCGGCGGATTATTCCGCCGGTTTTGGTTTCGGTTTGAGTATCGAGACGAGATTGTCCCAAAGCTCGATCTTGGCGCCCTGACGCTTCATGATGATACCCTGCTGCGTGATCGATAGCAGGTTGTTCCATGCCCAGTAGATCACGAGACCTGCCGGGAAAGATGCCAGCATGAATGTGAAGATCAACGGCATCCAGTTGAAGATCATGGCCTGCGTCGGGTCGGGCGGTGTCGGGTTCATGCGCATCTGCAGGAACATCGTGATGCCCATAATGATGGGCCATACGCCGATCATGAGAAACGCGGGAACGCCCCATGGCAGGAGGCCAAAGAGATTGAACAGCGACGTGGGATCGGGCGCAGCAAGATCCTGAATCCAGCCAAAGAACGGCGCGTGGCGCATTTCAATGGTGACGTAGAGCACCTTGTAAAGCGCGAAGAACACCGGAATCTGAACCAGGATCGGCCAACAGCCCGCCACCGGATTGATCTTCTCCCGCTTGTACAGCTCCATCATCGCCTGTTGCTGCTTCATCTTGTCATCCGCATATTTTTCGCGGATTTCAAGCATCATCGGCTGCACGATTTTCATTCGCGCCATAGACTTGTAGGACTTGTTGGCAAGCGGGAAGAACAGCGCTTTCAGCATGACGGTGACGAGCAGGATGGCGACACCGAAGTTGCCGAACATCTTGTACAGCCAGTCGATGACATAGAACATCGGCTTGGTGATGAAGTAGAACCAGCCCCAGTCGATCAGCAATTCGAACTGCTGGATATTCCGGCTCGCCTCGTAGGAGTCAACCTTGTTGACTTCCTTCGCGCCTGCAAAGATCAGATTTTCGGTCGTGATGGACTGGCCGGGGGCAATTGTCGTCGGCTCCGACAGGAAGTCTGACTGGAAGCGCGAGGCACCGTCCGTGAAATAGGAAAAACGCGCCTGGAACGCCTTGTCGCGCGCCGGAACAAGCGTCGCGGCCCAATATTTGTCCGTTATTCCAAGCCAGCCGCCCGTCGACTTGTCGAGTGCGACTTCCTTCTTGTCCTCGATTTTGGAATAGGAGATTTCCTGAAGGCCATGCTCGCCGACAACGCCGATCAAGCCTTCATGCAGGACGTAGGTGCCCTGGGTAATCGGCTTGGAGAAGCGCGTGACACGGCCATAGGTGGCCAGCGAAACGGCTGTCTGGCTATTGTTGGCCACGGTATCCTTGACAGTGAACATATAGTCATCGTCAACGGAAATCTCGCGCTTGAACGTCAGGCCTTTTTCGTTGGTGAAGGTCAGCGTTACCGGCGTTGCCGGAGTAAGCTTGTCGTTTCCTTCCACCGACCAGAGCGTCGTCGGCCCAGGAACCGCACCGGTGAGTTCGTTGCCGGTGAAGCCGAGTTCGGCGAAATAGCCCTCATTCGGCCGCGATGGGCTGAGCAGCTCGATATTCGGCGAATTGCGGTCGACCGTGACGTGGTAATCCTTCAACAGAAGATCGTCGAGACGAGCGCCGGCAAGATTGATCGAGCCTTTCAGGCTGGGCGTATCGATGGTGACGCGGCCAGTCTGCGCCAAAGCTGCCTCGCGCGTGATGCTGGCGCCGGATACGGCATCCTGGGCCTGCCCCGGAATGCTCGAACCGGGCGTCGCGGGGTTGGAGGACGGAATGTTATCGCCTTGGCTTCCCGTAGCCGCCGGCGCGGAGGGAGCCTGTTGCGCCTGACGCTGCTCCTCGATCTGTGCCTGCTGACGCTGCGTTTCGACTTTCGGGTTCATGTAGAACACCTGCCAAAGCGTCAGTATCAGTATGGAAAGGGCAATGGTGATAAAGAAATTTCGGCTGTTTTCCATTGTCTCGTCCAGAATGTCCGGTCTTGCCGGATCAACGTTTTCTGGTCACTCGCTTCACGAGTTCCCTTGAGAGTTCCGCAAATGACGCATTGAGCGCCGAGCGGTTTGCAACGATCACATAGTCATTCCCGGCAGCCATGTCACCTGCGGCGTGGATGCGCACAGCTTCACGAAGGCGTCGACGTATGCGGTTGCGAACAACGGCATTGCCGTGTTTCTTCGTTACCGTAAATCCTACGCGGGCCGGATCTTCCGGCTCTCCCCGATCACGCGTTTCAAGCAGGAAGAAAGGGCCACGCCGCTTCTCACCTGCCCGAACGGCCAAAAACTCCGCTCTCTTTCGGAGGCGGAGCGGCTTTTTCATATCTGATCCATTGTCCACCAAGCCAGGCTTGGTCGCCTGCCTTAAGCCGACAGACGCTTGCGGCCACGGGCACGACGAGCAGCAAGAACCTTGCGGCCACCCACAGTTGCCATACGGGAACGGAAGCCATGACGGCGCTTGCGAACGAGCTTCGATGGCTGATAAGTACGCTTCATTTGTTTTAATACCGCGGTGTGCGGCCCTTCTTAATTCTGTTCGTGAACAGGAGCATATCAGGGTCACCATATAGGCATACGAATATGCACCGCGGGGGTGACCGACCCGAAGTGTCCGGCTTATAGTAAGATGACGCCGTCGAGTCAATTCTCTGCGCGCGCTTTGTGTCCTTGCTGAAGGCGGCGGTTGAAGGTGCTGGAAAAAATGCCGCAATCCCTTAATATAAAGTGATGACGGCGGCCACCACAGACAGAAAGGCCGTTTCAACCCCGGGAGAAGCCGTTGGCGGCGGATATTGAGGAACACCATGCTCCAGCCGGGCAGTCCGGTTGCAGCAGGCAATTGCCGGTGCTGAAGCGCCTTTCGGGGAAGCTTCTGGTGCTGACGATCCTGTTCGTCCTCATTGCAGAAATCCTGATCTTCGTCCCCTCCATCGCGACAATGCGCGTGCGGTGGCTGAACGATCGGCTGAACACGGCGGCGGCCGCCAGCGTCGTGCTTGCCGCTACGGACGCCGCTCACGTGCCCCGCGCTGTCCAGAACGATGTTCTGATGGCCACCGGCGCCAAAGCGATAGCACTACGCGAAAAGGGTGCATCGCGCCTGCTGGCGGTTTCGGAAATGCCACCCGAGGTTGAACGGCATATCGACCTGGACGGTTCCGGCCCGGTCACGGAATTCATCGACGCCTTCGACACGCTTATCAACGGCGGCAGTCGCAACATCCGGGTTTTCGGCTCGATCGGCAACAGCGACAAAACCATCGAGATGGTTACGTCCGATGCACCCTTGCGAAACGCGATGCTGGAATATGCACGGGTCATGACGGTGGTTTCGCTGCTCATCTCATTGATCACCGCCGGGCTGGTTTTCCTTGCGATCACCGTCTTGCTGATCCGTCCGATCCGCCGCATGAGCGACAATATGCTGGCGTTTTCCGAAGCACCTGACGACCCCCACCGCATTATTCGCCCGGACGAGCGGGCCGACGAACTGGGCATCGCGCAGCGCGAACTGGCGGCCATGCAAAGCCAGTTGCAGCGAACCCTCTCCGAGCAGAAGCACCTTGCGGACCTCGGCCTGGCGGTATCGAAGATCAATCACGACATGCGCAATATTCTGGCCTCCGCCCAACTCATGTCCGACAACCTCGCCAGCACGACGGACCCCGCCGTCAAACGCTTCGCACCCAAGCTGATCCGGACGCTCGATCGCGCCATCGACTATTCCGAGAGCGTGCTGGCCTATGGCCGCGCGCAAGAGGCGCCGCCACAATGGCGCAGGGTCAATTTTCATATGCTCGTCGTCGATGTCGAGGAGACGCTGGGCATTGAATTGCGGCAAGGCATCGAATTTCGCAATCTCGTGCCGGAGACGCTGGAATTCGAGGCCGATCCGGAACAGTTTTTCCGTATCCTGACCAATCTCTGCCGAAACTCCATTCAGGCCATCAACAGCGATAGTGATCCGTCGGTGGTCAAGCGCATTACGGTGAATGCCGGTCACCTCGGGAACATGACGATCATTGGCATTGAGGACACAGGCCCCGGCCTTTCGCCCCAGGCGCGCGAAAATCTTTTCGCCGCCTTCCGTGGCTCGACACGCAGGGACGGAACAGGCCTGGGGCTCGCTATCGCGCAGGAACTCGTGCGCGCTCATGGCGGCACGATCGAATTGCGCGACGATCGGGCAACCGGCGCGCATTTCGAAATCCGCATTCCCGATCAACCGGTGTCTCTGGCCGATTGGCGACGCCAGCGCGATCAACATGCAAGTTAGTTAATTTCCACAGATAGAAAGCGTTTTCGGCCCGCTGTTACAAATCTGTTGTATGTTTGTCACATAGCAACGATACTGCCCGCAACGGCGCGTCCATGACGCCGAGTTTGAGGGAGTCTTCTATGAACAATCGCACCATTTCATTGGGTCTGACCGCTGGCGCCTTGCTGGCTTCCACCACCTTGTCCTTTGCCGCCACGGAAATCAGCTGGTGGCATGCGATGTCGGGCGCCAACAACCAGGTTGTTGAAACGCTGGCCAAGGAGTTCAATGAAAGCCAGAGCGACTACAAGGTCCTGCCGGTTTTCAAGGGCACCTATCCGGAAACGCTCAATGCCGGCATCGCCGCATTCCGCGCCAAGCAGCCTCCGCACATCATGCAGGTCTTCGACGCCGGCACAGGCGTCATGATGGCTGCCGAGGGCGCAATCAAGCCGGTTGCCGAGATCATTTCCATGGGGGGCGAGCAGTTCGACAAGTCGAAGTATCTGCCTGGCATCGTTGCCTATTATTCGAAGCCGGATGGCACGATGCTCTCCTTCCCCTACAACAGTTCATCGCCGATCCTGTATTACAACAAGGATATTTTCCAGAAGGCCGGACTCGACGTCGACAACCCGCCCAAGACATGGCCGGAAGTCTGGGAAGCCGCCAAGAAAATCAAGACCAGCGGCGCAGCGCAATGCGGCTATACCTCGACATGGCTGACATGGATTCACACGGAAAACTTCGCCGCCTGGAACAATCTTTCCTTTGGCACCAATGAAAACGGCATTGCCGGCCAGGACGTTGAGCTGAAGATCAACGCGCCCATCTTCGTCAAGCATTTCGAGGAACTCGCAGCACTCGCCAAGGATGGCACCTTCCGTTATGGCGGACGCACCTCCGAAGCCAAACAGCTATTCCTGTCCGGCGAATGCGGCATCTTCACTGAATCGTCCGGCGGTCTCGGTGACGTGATCAAGTCCGGCATGAACTACGGCACCGGCCAGCTTCCATATGAACCCGCCGCCGAGGGCGCGCCGCAAAATACAATCCCCGGCGGTGCCAGCCTCTGGGTTTTCGCTGGCAAGTCCGATGAGGAATACAAGGGCGTTGCAGCCTTCTTCGAGTTCCTTTCCCGCACCGATATCCAGGCCCGTCTCCACCAGGTTTCCGGATATCTGCCCGTGACCATGGAAGCTTATGAAGAAACGAAAAAGTCCGGCTTCTACGAAAAGAACCCGGGCCGTGAAACGCCGATCCAGCAGATGATGGGCAAGGCACCGACGGAAAATTCCAAGGGTGTCCGTCTCGCCAATCTGCCGCAGGTTCGCGATATCGAGAATGAAGAGTTCGAAAAGCTTCTTGCTGGTCAGCAGACCGCGCAGCAAGCCCTCGACAACGCTGTCTCGCGTGGCAATGCGGCCATCAAACAGGCCATCAGCGGCCAATAAAATCTGATAATCCAGCGCTCTCCCTGTCTATACAAGGTATGGACAGGGAGGCTCATTCTTAAGGATAACGGGTGTCGACGCGCGTTACGTTTCCCAATAAATTTCTTCCCTATCTGCTGCTCGCCCCACAATTGGCGATCACAATCGTTTTCTTTTTCTGGCCGGCATCTCAGGCGATCTACCAGTCCGTTCTGCGGGAAGATCCGTTTGGCCTGTCGACGCAATTTGTCGGATTGGCCAATTTTCGCCGGGTTCTCTCAGACCCGAGCTACATCAGTTCGCTGCAAACAACGGTTATCTTCTCCGCCTTGACAACGATCATCGCCATGGTGGTTGCGCTGCTTCTGGCGGTTATGGCCGACAAGGTCATTCGTGGCCGCGGCATTTACCGGACGCTCATGATCTGGCCTTACGCCGTCGCGCCAGCGATCGCAGGCATGCTCTGGTTGTTTCTGTTCAACCCGGCAATGGGCACTTTTGCCTATATGCTGCGCAGCGCGGGCTATAACTGGGATCCGCTTCTCAACGGCCCACAAGCGATGATGCTCGTCGTCTCGGCCGCGGCCTGGAAACAGATCAGCTATAATTTCCTGTTTTTCGTTGCCGGTCTTCAAGCCATTCCGAAGTCACTCATCGAGGCCGCAGCCATTGACGGCGCGGGTGAAACCAAGCGCTTCTGGACGATCATATTCCCGCTACTGGCGCCTACGACCTTCTTCCTGCTTGTCATCAACACGGTCTATGCATTCTTCGACACGTTCGGCATCATCCACGCCGTGACGGGCGGCGGCCCCGGCAAAGCCACCGAAACTCTGGTCTACAAGGTTTACAACGACGGCTTCGTCAACCTGAACCTCGGCGACTCGGCAGCGCAGTCGGTTATTCTGATGGTTATCGTCATCGCGCTCACCGCCGTCCAGTTCCGCTATGTCGAACGCAAAGTCCACTACGGCTGAGGTGTTGAATCATGATTGAAAACAACTCCGCCAGCCGCCTTATCGCCCATTTCATCCTGATCGTCGGCATCATCGTCGTTGCCTTCCCGATCTACTACACCTTCGTTGCATCGACGCATCCACTGGAGGCTATCCTCAAGCCTCCGGTGTCGCTTCTGCCCGGCGACCAGTTTCTTGAAAACTACGGTACGGCGCTCTTTGGCGGCGTTGGCCGCATCGGTGGCGTCAGCGTCGACATATTGTTGCTGAATACGACCATCGTTGCGCTGGCTATTGCCATCGGGAAAATCATCATCTCGATCCTCTCGGCCTATGCCGTGGTATTTTTCCGCTTCCCAGGACGCATGATCTGCTTCTGGCTCATCTTCATCACGCTGATGCTGCCGGTCGAGGTTCGCATCCTGCCGACATACAAGGTGATGGTCGATCTCGGGCTGATCGATACCTATACCGGGCTGACGGTGCCCCTGATGGCGTCCGCCACCGCGACCCTGCTTTTCAGGCAGTTCTTCCTGACCATACCGGGGGAACTCGTTGAGGCTGCCCGCGTCGATGGCGCCGGTCCGTGGCGGTTCTTCAAGGATATCCTGCTGCCGCTTTCAAAAACCAATATCGCGGCGCTTTTCGTTATCCTCTTCATCTACGGCTGGACCCAGTATCTGTGGCCACTACTGATGACCAACAGCAATGACATGAACACCATCGTCATTGCCCTCAGAAAAATGATCTCGTTCGCCGATGCCGATACGGAATGGCATCTGGTGATGGTGACCTGCATACTCGCTATCCTGCCGCCCATTCTTGTGGTTGTTCTGATGCAGCGCTGGTTCGTGCGTGGTCTGGTCGAAACGGAGAAATAAGCGTGGCTACAGTTGATCTGACCAATGTACGAAAAATCTACGCGGGTAATGTCGAAGCCGTAAAAGGCGTCGATATAGACATTCCCGATGGCGCGCTTTGCGTTCTGGTTGGCCCTTCGGGCTGCGGAAAATCCACCTTGCTGCGCATGATCGCAGGCCTTGAATCGATTACCCACGGGACTGTCTCGATTGACGGCCGCGAGGTCAACAAGCTCGGACCGGCCGAGCGCGATATCGCTATGGTCTTTCAGAATTATGCGCTTTATCCGCATATGAAAGTCTATGACAACATGGCCTATGGCCTGCGCAACCGGGGCATGGCCAAGGACGAGATCGACACGCGCGTCCGCGCTGCCGCGCAGACGCTTGAGCTTGGCCATCTCCTTGATCGCAGGCCGAAAGAATTGTCCGGCGGCCAGCGCCAGCGCGTCGCCATGGGCCGGGCCATCGTCCGCAACCCCAAGGTTTTCCTGTTCGATGAACCGCTCTCCAATCTGGATGCGAAGCTGCGCGGCCAGATGCGCGTCGAGATCAAGAACCTGCAAAGGGAACTTGGCGTCACCAGCATCTATGTGACGCATGACCAGCTTGAAGCCATGACACTGGCCGATATCCTTGTCGTCATGAATGGCGGCATCGTCGAGCAGGTCGGCGCGCCGCTGGACATCTACGAAAAACCGGCCACGACATTCGTTGCGAGCTTCATCGGCGCTCCGCCCATGAACCTGCTGCATGTCAGGAAGAACAACGGAACGATCGAGCTTAAGGACGGAACAGTGCTTGCCGCGCAGGGTGTTCGGCTTCCGCATGCGGAAACAACCATCGGCATACGCCCGGAAGACTGGCTCGTTATCGATGGCGGCGCGACTGTTGCCGAAGGCGTGGTGCTTGACCTGTCGGTGATCGGCATCGAGCCGGTCGGCGCGGAGAGCTTCATCTATGGTGCCATCGGGGGAGAACGGGTCGTTGTCCGTGTCTCCGGCCGTTCAGGCGCCAACCCCGGCGACCATCTTCGCGTAACTGCGCCGCTGGGAAAGCTTCACCTGTTCGACACTCACGGCAAGCGTTTGGAAAACAGCTAAAGCGCACCGCGTTTAAGCGAAATCACATGACCCGATTTAAGCCGATAACGACCCCATCAGGCTCGTTTCAAAACAACCCTGCGCGCAAGACGCGCAGGGTTGCTTCCTGGGGGATCAACCGCGTCGGCGACGTAGCTGGTCGAAATAAACGATCACGATAATCAAGACACCGGTGATGATGCGCTGCCAGAACGAGTTCACGTTCAGCAGATTTGCCCCATTATTGATCGTTGCCAGAATAAATGCACCCAACAGAGGACCGTGGATCGATCCGATGGCCCCGAAAAGGCTGGTTCCGCCGATGACCGACGACGCAATGGCCTGCAACTCCCAGCCTTCCGCCTGCGTCGGATTTCCGATGCCGATGCGCGCCGCCAGAAGAACACCGACAAAGGCCGCGCAAGCGGCCGACAAAACATAAGCCATGAAGATCGTGCGATTGACGTTCACGCCTGAAAGGCGGGCCGCTTCCGCATTGGAGCCAACAGAATAGAGATACCGGCCCCACCGGCTGTGATGCAGGAAAACATAGGACGGAACAGCAACGAGAATAACCATCCAGAACAGGTTTGGAATGCCGAGAAAATCGCCACGCGAGAATTTCGTGAACACATCATTATTAATGGAAATCGAGTTGCCATTGGTGATGAGCAGGCCAACACCGCGCAAGGCAGTCAACGTCGCAAGCGTGATGATGAATGGAGGCAACCCCATCTTCACAATGCCGAACCCGTGGAAAAGCCCGATCGCGACCCCCAGGAGCAGCGTCAGCAGCACCGCCGCCCATATGGGAAATCCGCTATCGAGAAGCCAGGCCACGGCCACGGTTGCAAAGCCCACGATCGCGCCAACGGAAAGATCGATCCCTCCCGTGATGATCACGAATGTCTGGCCGACTGCAAGAATCGCGATCATCGACCCCTGACGCAGCAGATTCGCTATGTTGATGCCGGTCCAGAAACTGTCCGTCGCCAGTGACAGCGCCAGCCAGAGCAACAGCAGCAGTGCCAGAAGGGTCAGTCCAAAAAGGATGTTATAGTTCCGTTTCGGCTTTTCCGCCGATAGTGCCTCTGCACTCATGAATGATGCCTCCCCGTTTATTTTCGTATTTCCGGCGTCTTCTCAGATGCCAATCGCCTGCGTCAGAACGTCTTCGTGGCTCGCATCCTTGTGCGCATGACTGGCGACCAGCTTGCCACGCCGGAAGACATGCAGCGTGTCCGAAAGTTCGTAGACCTCGGGCAGATAGGATGAAATCAGGACGATCCCGGCCCCCTCCGCCAGAAGTGTCGAAAACAGGCGGTATATCTCGGCCTTCGTTCCGACATCGACGCCTACCGTCGGCTCATCGAAAATGAAAAGCCTGGCACCATGGTTCAGCCATTTGCCGATGACGATTTTCTGCTGGTTTCCACCTGAAAGGCTGGACGCCAGCGCCTGGCGTCCAGCCGTCTTGATCCGCAGGCCGCCGATTTGCCGGTCCGCATGTTTCACCTCTTCCAGCCCTGAAATAAGCAGATTGCGGCTGATACGCTTGTAGATCGGCAGGTTGATATTGGTCCCGACCGGCAAGTTGAGGCAAAGCCCCTGATCCCGGCGGCTCTCCGGCGCAAGCGCCATGCCCAGCCTGATCGCATCATGCTCGTGCGCGATATTGACTTCCTTGCCGTCCCACAGGATCGTCCCGGCACTCTTCGGCTCCCGCCCGAAAAGTGTCATCACAAATTCGCTTCGCCCGGCCCCGATCAGCCCGTAAAGGCCGACAATTTCACCCGATCGCACGGAAAGAGAGACATCCTCAAAGCCCTTACCCGAAAGGTTCCGGCTTTCGATAATCGTATCACCGAGCTGGAAGCTCTCCTTGTGGTAAACCTGCTCGATCGAGCGATTGATCATCAGGGCGATAAGCTCGGTCTCGTTTGTCTCATCGATGTTGCGCGTACCGACCAGCGTGCCGTCGCGCAGGATCGAAACGCGGTCGGCTAGCTCGAAGACTTCCTCCATTCGATGGCTGATATAGATGATCGTGACGCCCTGCGCCTGCAGGCGGCGGATCAGCGCGAAAAGCTGCGCCGTTTCCTTTCTCGTCAGATAGGCCGTCGGTTCGTCGAAAATCAAAAACTTCGTGCCGCGGATCGTGGCCCTTGCGGCAGCGACAAGCTGCTGCTGCCCGATGGTAAGATCCCCCAGAAGAACATGGGCAGGCAGGTCGAAGCCGAGATCGTTGAGGATGGCTTGCGCCTCGCGCACCATCGCCCTGCCCTGCAAAAGGCCGAACCTGACCCTTTCCTCTCCCAGAAACATATTGGCCGCAACGGTGAGATGGCGACAAAGCACGACTTCCTGATGGACGGCATTGATGCCAAGCCCGATCGCCTCATGCGGCGTCGCCAGGGCAACGGGCTTTCCTTGCCAGATAACCTCGCCGGACGTACGCGATATGACACCCGTCAACAGCTTGATCAGCGTCGATTTGCCGGCACCATTCTCGCCGACGATCGCATGGATTTCACCCGGCACGAAGGACAGGTCGACAGGCTTGAGCGCATGGGTGCCAACATACTTCTTCTCCAGCCCCCGCAACTCGAGGATCGGCTTTGTGGCTGCGCCCGTTGCAATGTCCGATGGACGTGAAATTGCATCCGGAATACTGGTTTCCGTCGACGTCATGGCTTTACCTCCCAGACCAGCCATTCGGCAACACCGCAAGAGCGGCGCGGATGAGAAACCCGTTCCCCCGACAGATCCAGTCGACGGGTTTCCGGCGCAATTCGCACCGGAAACAGGCTTCAGAGGCTCGTTCTCAATCCAGCTTGGGATTGAGGAGAGCCTTGATCTTCTCATCGTTCATATTGGCCTTCGTCACCAGATTGGCCCCGGTGTCGACATTGGCCTCCACAGGCTCGCCTTTCGAGGCGGCGAGCGCTGTCTTGATGCCGTCATAGCCCATGCGATAGGGATCCTGCACCACGAGGCCGGAAATGACGCCGTCCGTCAGGAACTTGACCAGCTTATCGTCATTGTCGAAACCGATCAGCGCGACCTTGCCGCCCAGGTTGTTTTCGGCAATCGCCTGCCCCACGCCCTGCGCCATGATCAGATTGGACGCAAAGATTCCCTTCAGGTTGGGGTTGGCGGTGATCAGGTCAGTCGCGATGTTGAGACCTGTCGTTGCCTGTCCATCGGCATAACGATCAGCAATGAGCTTCAATCCGGGATATTTGGCGGCGATCTGCTCCTTGAAGCCTTCTCCGCGTTGTTCGAGAGAGCCTGCGCCCGGCAACGCGGTGATCAGGGCGACATCGCCCTCGATTTTCCCGCCATTGGCATCGCCGATCGCAGCCGCCAGACCATCAGCAGCGACACGCCCGCCCTGAATATTGTCGGTCGTCAGGAAGGATACGAAAGCCTTCGAATCCGCGCCCGAATCGATGCCGATGATCTTCACCTTCTTGGCAGCCTCATCGATCGGCTGGCCAAGCGCCTTGAACTCGGTCGGCGAGATGACGATGGCAGCGGGATTTCCGGCTACGGCGTTTTCGAGGATCGAGATCTGGCCATTGACGTCTGTCTCGGCCTGTGCGCCCAGTTCCGGCACGTTGACGCCGAGATCCTTGCCTGCCTGGCGTGCGCCCGCCAATACGATCTGCCAATAGAAGGATGTCGTATCTTTTACGATGATGGGAATGGTAACGTCCTGCGCGGCAGCCTTCTCCACGGGCATGACGCCCGCAAGAGCCGTGGCGGCGGCGAGTGCGATGAATGCACGGCGACTCAAATAACTGGTCACAAATTTCATTGGCTTCCTCCCAAAGCGCCTGTGTTCCTCTACTTTCAGGAACGGACCGAAGCAGGCGACACCTCGACCGATCTTTATCGATAAAAAACAGTTGTCTTATCTTATTGTATTACTTTTTAACCCGCAAGCTGCTCCCACAGCAACGGAGAATTATCCAACTGCGACACGCGTCCCTTATCCTGAAACAGTTTCCTCCAGGCGGACAACACCTTTCTTGAGTATCAGATTGGCATAGAGCCGCTGCTCCCCCGTAGCAACGATATAGGCCGCGCTTTTCGACCGTTCGTAGAAGGCGAAGCGTTTTAGCGGCTCGACCTCGAACGAACCCGCCAGCTCCCGGATGACAGACTGGAACTCCGTGCATATTTCCGGCATCCGGGCAGGCTCGTCCACGACTTCCATGCGCCATGCCGCAGCCGGAACGAACGTATCGAGCGGAAAGTGGGTCAGGATGGCCCGAAGCAACGGAACGCCCTCCAGCCCATCCGCACGAATGACCTTTGGACCCATGGTCGAGGCCGGAAAATTGGCGTCGGCCAGAACGATTTCATCGCCATGCCCCATGCTTTGCAAGGCATGAAGCAGATCTGGTCCAAGCAAGGGATGAATGCCACGCAGCATGGGAAACTCCTAACGGATCGTATGATCTGCAAAGTCAGCGAAGCTGGACTTTGGCACATTGACCGACAGGAGTTCAAGATTGCGCGCAAGGCTGGGCGGTTTTGCCGTGCCAATCAGCACGCTGGCGACGACGGGCTCATGCAGCGGAAACTGGAGAGCGGCGGCAGCCAGCGGGTAGCCATTGCGCGTGGCGACTTTTTCCATTGCCGCCACTTTTTCGAGCACATCGGCAGAGGCTGGACCGTAGTCGAAATTCGCGCCGTGCACCGGGCCCGTCGCCAGGATACCAGAATTGAATACGCCGCCAACGATAAGGGACGTTTTCTGTTTCCGGCAGAGGTCAAGCAGAGCGGCTTCCGCCGACCGGTCGAGCAGCGAATAGCGGCCCGCCAGCAGAATGCAGTCAAGCGGGGCTTCAGCCATCACATCGAGGCAGATCTGGACTTCGTTCACCCCGAGACCATAAGCCTTGATCGCCCCGGACGACTTCAACTCATCAAGCGCTTTCAAGCCACCATCGACAAGCTGGCGGAAGTGAATCTTTGTCCTCTCCGGCCCATGCGTATAGGCGCCTATATCGTGAACGAAGAGAATGTCGATCTTGTTCAGGCCAAGGCGGGCATAGCTGAACTCGACCGACCGCATGATGCCGTCATAGCTGTAATCATAATCGACCGTGAACGGCAAAGGGTCCACATAGCCGTGATCCGGCACCTCACCATGCGGCACCGGGCGAAACAGGCGTCCGACCTTTGTCGAAATAACATAGCTGTCATTCGGCTGGGCACGCAGAAAATCGCCAACCCGACGCTCTGACAGTCCAAACCCATAGAATGGCGCGGTGTCAAAATAGCGAATGCCAGCATCCCAGGCATCTTGCAGCGTCGTCATCGCGGCATCGCGCGAGCAGGCGCGATAGAGGCCGCCGAGAGCGGCACCCCCGAAACTGATTTCCGTAACGGAAAGCGCCGTATCGCCAATCTTGCGTGTTTTCATCAGGTTCCTCCCCAACCCTTCAATCCGTCAGTGCTGAATCATATTACAGCGTTGCGCCCAGGTGCCAGGGTACGAATTCATTGTCACCGTAGCCGAAAAGCTCGCTTTTCGTCTTGCGCCCCGAAGCTGTTTCGACGATCAGCTCGAAAATCTCCCGCCCCATGCCTTCGATGGTGGCCTTGCCGGACGCGATCACTCCGCAGTTGACGTCCATATCCTCTTCCATGGACTGGAACAGCGTCGTGTTGCTCGCGACCTTGATCGATGGTGTAGGACGGCAACCAAAGCACGAGCCGCGACCCGTGGTGAAAACGATGACATTGGCGCCGCCCGCCACCTGACCGGTCGCGGAAACAGGATCGTAGCCCGGCGTATCCATGAAAACGAGGCCATGTTCGGTCACGCGCTCGGCATAGCCATAGACGCCCCTGAGCGGCGTCTGCCCGCCCTTCGCAACAGCGCCCAGCGATTTCTCGAGGATGGTCGTCAGGCCGCCCTTCTTGTTTCCCGGAGAGGGATTGTTGTCGAGCGAAGCGCCATGTTTCGCGACATAATCTTCCCACCATTTCACATAGCCATCCAGCTCGGCGGCCAATTCCGGCGTTTCGGCGCGAGAGGCAAGAAGATGCTCCGCGCCGTATATTTCTGATGTTTCTGACAGGATGCCGGTTCCGCCTGCCCCCGCCAGAATGTCGATGGCCGCGCCCAGCGCGGGGTTTGCCGTGATGCCGGACATGCCGTCGGAACCGCCGCATTGAAGGCCGACAACGATTTCGCTGACCGGAATCGGCTCACGCTTGAACCGACTCACCTCCTCGGCGATTTCTTCGAGAACGCCGAGCGCCTTTTCGACCGCCTTGCGCGATCCGCCCGCATCCTGAATGTTGAAATGCCGCTTGCCCGCCGCGACGCCCTTCTGGCCGTAGAGGGTGAGCTGATTAACCTCGCAGCCAAGCCCGACCATCAACACGCCGCCAAAATTGGGATGGCGCGCATAGCCAGCCAAGGTCCGGTGCAGAATTTTCATTCCGTCGCCGGTGCCACTCATGCCACAGCCTTGATCATGGACGATCGGCACAAACCCGTCGAGATTCTCAAAGCGCGGCAGGATCGTGCGATTTGCGGCCTCCGCTATGGCGCGGCAAACGGTTGTCGAGCAATTGACGCTCGCAATCACGCCAATGAAATTGCGGGTTCCCGCACGCCCGTCGGGGCAGCGATAGCCCATGAACGTACGCGCCTTGTCCGCATCGGTCGCAGCTTCGGCCTTGCCCGGCGGAACCACCGGCAGGCGGCCTGCCTCAAACACAAGATTGTGCGAGTGAACATGCTCTCCCGCCGCAATATCCTGCGTGGCACGGCCTATGGCCTGCGCGTATTTCACCACCGCAACCCCCGCCGGAATGGCTGCAATCGCAACCTTGTGGCCGGATTCAATCGGCGTCAGCGCCGCCGCGCCGCCAGGCAGAAGCGTCCCCGCCTCAATCCGCCCGTTGGCGACCGCGACATTATCCGATTCGGACAGAAGAATGATATTTGCGAGACTCATGCGGCAACATCTCCAGACGCTTGAACGAGCAGGGCATTCAACCGCGGCAATTCAGGGCCGTCTGCCGCTCCCACCCACTCTATGAAACCACCAATACGCCGCTGCATTTTCTGAGAATGCCCGCTGGCGATATCCCTGATGCGATGATCGAGAAACGGATTGTCAAAACGCTCCAGCGTCGTCCCGACATAGGCCGCAGCCTCCTCACCCATACCACGCAACGCAAATCCGGGAACAACCTCCGCGGCATACAACTCCGTCAATTCCGCGCGGATGGACGCATTGCCAAGAATTTCCCGCACTGTCATGTTCTCGTCCAGCCCGCGCGTTTTCCAGATTTCCGCCAGAAACGTATGACCCAGATTCAGGATGTGGATCTTCAACCGCTCCACCGGCTCGAGATCATCAACCAGACGGATCGAAGGATGCTCGCAGGGAAGCCGCAATCCCGGCTGCTTTTCGATCGCCCAAAGCGCATAGGGCTCGGCCACGGCACCAATCGGTTCGATGGCCTCGGAAACGATACGATCAACCAGACTGTTGGCAAAGACGCAGTCCTGCTCGATCCATGCAAGCAGGTCGTCCGACGCGCCGCTTTTGCGGGCAAGCGACAGGACTATTCCCTTGAGCACATCGCCATTGCGGCCGACGAGTTCGGTCGGCAGAACGACAAGACCTGCCCTCCCCGCCTGAAACCGTGCCGCCAGAAGGGCAAGCAGCCGTGCCGGAAAGCTCTCCGGCGCTGTGTCCACAGGCACGCCCAGATCAAGCGTCAGCCCTTCCGGCACCTTGAAACCCGCTTCAGTGGTGTTCGAAATGATGAACTCGGCCTCATCCACGACAATGCGTTGCAACTCTTTCCAGTTGCCTTGAGCTTCAAGGCCACGCGTCACGCTCCTGACCTGTATCTTCCGCTCCATCGGCGCGCCGTTCTCAAGCCCCCGAACGATGACCGGAAACCCGGATGGCTCATTAAAGATCGCGACCCGCGCCCGACCGGATGCGCCGCCGGACGACGCAACGACGGTGATCGGACCTGCGTTCTGCCCACTCTCTGCGGCTGCATGGATGAAAAGATCAGCATGCGCCTGCAAAAACCGGCTCGTTCCAAATTGGATGATCGGCGTCCTGATAGATGTTGACACAGAAATTCTCCCTAATAATGTCTTTTATCGTCAAAAGACATTTTGTCGTCAACCGGATTCTTCGGTTGGAAACGGCGTCGGCGCGGGCAAACAGGCCGCCTGGGGAAACCCGCGCGATGAAGGCAAGGGCATGGGAATGGCAAAGCAGAACAACGTCTACAAGGATGCCTATAATCGCTGTCTTGCCCTGCTTGAGGCCAATGACGATCTTCCGTCGGAGCCTGACCTGGGAGCAGAACTCGGCGTGAGCCGCACCACCGTACGGGCGATCCTTGCGCGTCTTGCCGAGCATGGACTGATCGAGTGGAACAAGCGTCGCAAGATCGTTCTGCGCAAACCTCTCCCTGATGATTTTTTTCCCGACGAGGAAACCGATCCATTGTCGCTCATCATCGAGCGCACCTTCATGCGGCGATTGCTGGCGGGCGGAGCGGAAGCGGGACAGCATATCAACGAGCTGGAACTGGCACGGGAAATCGGGGTTGGCACGACAAGCGTGCGCGAATTCCTCATCCGGTTCAGCCGGTTCGGCCTGATCGAGAAGCGCCGCAACAGCCATTGGGTGCTCAAAGGCTTCACGCCGGCCTTTGCACTTGAACTCACCGAAATTCGGGAAATGTTTGAATTGCGGTCGGCTGCCGCCTTCGCCGCTCTCGCTGAGGATCACCCGATCTGGAACGAACTCGCGGCCATGGAAGCAGAGCATCAGGAATTATTGGCCGATATCGACATTCGCTATCCTGAATTTTCGGAGCTTGACGAGCGCTTCCATCGACTGGTCCATAGCGCATCGCACAACCGCTTCATTGTAGATTTCTACGATGTCATCGCGATGATCTTCCACTATCACTATCAATGGAACAAGACCAACGAGCAAAAGCGCAACCGCATCGCGCTGGAAGAGCACCTGTGCTACATCACCGCCCTCAAGTCCGGAAACCTTGAGCAGATTGATGCCGCCTGCCGCGGCCATTTGAGATCGGCGCGCGAGACGCTTCTGGAATCCATACCAACACACGCGCAATAGGAATGGCCGTCTGCGCGCGCTCTTAACCGAATTTCAACCGTAACGGTTAATTATAAATCCCCTGTATCTCTTGTTTGGGGACTGCTCATGCCGGTTTTAAACGAAAAGGCCAGCCGCCGTTCGGTGCTTCTCGGTCTATGCACCGCGTCCGCCTCGATCGTCTCGGGTTGCACACGTTCTTTTGACGTGACCGGAGGCATGGGCATCGACACCACTTCGACAGGCTCCATCTATCCATCCGGCAGCGCCATTCGCCCGCAAATCAGCGTCGACAAGGCTGTCACGACGCCGGAAACAATGTATGCGGCAGTTCACGAGGCCGGGTATTCGCTTCCAGCCATTCCTTATGAGAAAATTCCGAGCAAGTACCGTCGCCAGATCGTGCCGGACCCGACCGGCGAAGCGCCGGGCACCATTGTGGTCAGCTTGCAGGATCGCTACCTCTACCTCGTTCAACCGGGCGGGGATGCCATCCGATACGGCGTCGGCATCGGCAAGGACGGGTTCCTGTGGTCCGGACGCGCCAATATACAGTACAAGCGCGAATGGCCCACCTGGACCCCACCGCGCGAAATGATCGGCCGCAAGCCGGAACTCGCCAAATATGTCGGCGGCATGCCAGGCGGCCCTAACAATCCGCTGGGCGCAAGGGCGCTCTACATTTTCAAGGACGGCGTCGACACGCAGTACCGTGTTCACGGCTCGCCGGAATGGCGGTCCATTGGGCAATCCATGTCATCCGGCTGTGTACGGCTGATCAATCAGGACATTATCGATCTTTACAATCGCGTACCCGGAAAAGCGCCGATCGTGGTGCGATAGCGACAGCAGGGTCGATTGCTGGCAGGTTTGCGGCCCGTCGTCGGCCAGCATTCGTTTCAGAACATCCGATAACGACACGCACGAAACCAAGACCGGCCATATAACACCCGGAAAATATAATGACCTGTCAGGTTACTATTAACTGGTGTCAATAACTCTGCATCGAAGCAAAACGTCCCTTAAAAAAAGACAAAGGCCGGGAGCTACCCGACCTTTCTTAGTCCGCCTCAACACCAGTGCCAGTACATCCGTGGTCAAAGGCAGAAGCGAACCGTTGGATGCAATATGGGCATTAATGGTTAATATTTCAATAACGCGATTATTCTTTTCACCTCAGCATCATCAGATCACTCGCTCGCGCGACGAAAAACCTTGCATCGAGATGGACATCCAAACACGAGAACCCGTCTTCGGCGACACATTCAGCATATGGCTCTGCCGGAAGCAGCACCTGACGACACCCTGTTCCTGATTAAGCCGGAGCCGTGCTAAAATCGGGTTCTCGTTTGGGCACTCACGTTGAGGTTCCCATGCTTTCGTTGCACTTTTTAGGTGCGCCGCGCGTCAACCGCGGAGGTCAGGTGCTCAAGCTGCCTCCGTCGAAGAAGACTCGCGCCCTCCTCGCCTACCTTGCCATCACGGGAAAGCCACACAGGCGGGAACGGTTATGCACATTGTTCTGGGAGATTCCAGACGATCCGCGAGGGGCGCTGCGGTGGAGCTTGAGCAGGATCCGTGATCTTGTCGACGAGCCGGGCATTGTGCGAGTGGTCGCCAATCATGAAACAGTCCGGTTCGAAGCGCACGATGCCCGCGTGGATGTACTCGACCTTCGACAAGTATCGGACGCGCTTCCATCGGAGATCTCAACCGAACGCCTGAGCGCCGTTGTGAGCGGAATTGACGGTGAATTTCTGGAAGGGGAAGATCTTCGGGAATGTTACGCTTTTCATGCGTGGTGCGTTGCAGAACGCGAAGAGGCTCGAGCAGCACAGACGCGCGTTCTGTGGGCGCTGGTGGACCGATTGAAATCGGAACCCGAACAGGCGCTGTCACATGCGCGCACCCTCGTTGAATTGCAGCCGGACAGGGAAGAGCCGTGGGCCACACTGGTCGATCTATTGGCGAATGCCGGCCGGTCGCGAGAGGCAAAGGAACAAAGCGAACTCGGTCGCCGGGTACTCCAGGACGCAGGCACTCCCGCAAGCGATGCGCTGCTTCGGAAATGGGGCAACTTGCATCGGAAACGAACCGGCAAAGGCTCACAAACCGGAGACACAGTTGCAAGCACAATGTCGGAGATTAATAAGTTTGACGAACTCGAAGCAACCGCCCTGCTGAAGCCGGCTGAAGAATTTCCTTCAAGCCTCGCGGCAGCTTTGCCACCAAATCCGCCGCAAACTGCCAAGCCAACGATCGTCATCTTGCCCTTCAGCAACCTGAGCAACGACCCGCTGCAAGACTCATTTGCAGACGGCCTGACCGAGGATTTGATCACTGACCTCTCCAGAAATGGCGGCTTGTTCGTAATCGCGCGCCATTCAGCTTTCTTCTACAAGGGAAAATCCTTCGATGTGAGCCAAATTTCCAAGGATCTCGGCGTGCGCTATGTGCTTGAAGGCAGTGCACGTCACGCCGCCGGGCGGGTGCGCATCAATGTGAAGCTGATCGATGCGGCGGCTGGAGAGCATCTTTGGGGGGAGCGTTTTGACCGGACTTTGGAGGATGTTTTTGCAGTTCAGGACGAGGTGTCGAGCAAAATCGTTGAGGCGCTCGTTGGCCGCCTGGCTGTGCCGACGCTGCGCAGGAGGCCCAGGAACCTTGAGGCATTTGACCTTTGCGTGCGGGCCCGCGTGCTCACAGAAGAGACCCCACAGACGGCGAGAGAAGCTTGCCTTCTGCTCAAACGGTCGATCGAACTCGAACCCGGCTACGCGGAGGCGCATGGCTTGATGGCTTACAATCGATGGCTGGCATGGACACATTTCGGAGAGCCGGAGGAGGTAAACCGGGCTTTGGCCGTGGAACTTGCCCGGAAGGCTGTCGAACTTGATCCGAATGACGCTGGCTGCCGTTACTTCCTGGGCACCATACTGGCGTATGAAAAACGATGGCAGGAATCGGATGCTGAGTTCGGCCTGGCATTGGAACTGGACCCAAATCATGCCGACACCTGGGCAGCATTGTCAGACATGTCGGTCCTTGGCGGCCACGTGACCAGAGGTCTTGAGCAAATAGAGAAGGCGTTTCTTTTAAATCCCTATCCGGCAGTTTGGTATTTCTGCCACCTTGGACAAGCGCAATACGCATCCAGGGATTATGAATCTGCGATAAAAACTCTAGTAACAGAGGAAACCTACCGCACAAATTCTCGCAAATTTCTGGCAGCGAGCCTGGCGCAGATCGGCCGGGTGGATGAAGCCCGTCGCGAGGCGGAAATGTTCCTGGTGACGCATCCGTATTTCACAATCAGTCATTGGGCTGCGTCACAGCCCCTGCGTGATGCTGCGACACGCGATCATTTCCTGGATGGATTCCGTCGTGCCGGCCTTCCCGAATGAGGGCGCCCCATCCCTGGTTTCGCCATAGAACGTCTCGAAAACGGCAAGCCGAAACGCCTAGAGTAACGGACCGGGCCAACGGTCATCATCTGTTTGCCATCCTTCAAGGTCGGCCGCGCCGGGTATGGTCCCGACCGCGATGGAACGTGATCGAATGGATCTCCGAGCGGTCTATGCCAATGTCATGCAACAGATGATCCGGAAGCTCGTTCAGCACCCGCCGGTTCTGCCGCAAACGGACGAATTGCCGGAGGGCGGCGACCAATCCGGGCAGTAATAACAAATGCGAGTGAACACGCGGCTGGGTTTCGTGGGATGTGTGGTCAGCTACAGGCATTTTGATCTCCATCGTTCGTTGCGCGCCCAATGCTGCGCGGATGGGTCATTTGTCAGGGATGAGCGTGGGGATGAGCATTGTAGCCAGCGTCGTTTTGGCTGCTGAAAAGTTGAATTCAATCGGTTCCAGTTGCAACCGCCGCTGCCGCACGAGATAGGCGGCGATGTGCGCGGCGAGCGCTTCGGCGTCGTGCCCAACGCCATCGATGAAGCTCGAATTGCGCCGACGCAAGAAATTGAGCCCGAGAACATAAAGACCGGGCACGGGGCAGATGCCGCTCTCGTTGACGATTTCCCCCTGCCTGTCGAGGACGGGTATTTTCAGCCAGGGATAGAGGCGTCGGTACCCGGTGGCCCAGACAACGGACTTGATGCCCGCTTGCTCAAGATCAATCTCGACGGTATCGGCATGAAGGAGAACGGGTTCTGTCGGCTCCTGCGTTTCGGCCTCTCCGCGCACGGCGCTGCCGATGGCAGTATCGATTTTGCCCAGAATGCGGGTCAAGCGGCGATCGGCCGCTGCGGTGGTTTCGCAAAGATCGCCATCGAAGCGGGCGCGCGTTCCGTCCATGCCGGAGAGGCGCCCGACAAGCCGCACGCCGATGGCGCGCAGGGCCGCGAGATCGATCGAGCGATGTTCGGGACTGCCGATAAGTTGCAGTGACGGCTCCTCGCGCAGGACGGCGCCGTGTGGCATTTCCGATCTGGGCTTCCGCAAGCTGCCGAGCTGGTCGAGCCACCAGAGGATGTCTCGACCGCGATAGAATCGTGGCAAACGCGTATGCTTGCCAGCCGACAGGGTCACCCGTCGGTCGGATTCGTGGATCTCTTCGGCCAGTTGAATTCCGGTCGCCGAGGCGCCGACGACAAGGACGCCGCCATCCGGAAGTTGATCGGGGCGGCGGTAGCCGTTCGGCGCGACCTGGAGGATGTGCGGCGAGAGATTTTCGGCCACGATCGGCACGCTGGATACGTCGCAATGGCCGGTCGCGACCACCAGGCCGCGCGCCGACCATTCGCCACGATCGGTGACGATGTGATATCCCGATCCGGCGAGACTTGCGGAAATGACGGCCGTGCCATCTTCGACGGGCGCGCCGATGGCGTGCGCGTAGTCTTTCAGGAATCGCACCGTCTCGAACATGGTCATGAACCCGTGCGGATCGGGACCGCGATAGCCACCGCCCGGCAGTCTCGCCATCCAATTGGGCGTGAGCAACCGAAGAGAATCCCAGCGTTCGCTCTGCCAACGCTCGCCGATCCGCCCGCGCTCCAGAACGGCATGCTCGATGCCGCGCTGGCTCAGGCAATGGCTCATGGCAAGACCGGCCTGGCCGGCGCCCACGACGATGATTTCGGTGCGTTTCATGATCGTTGCATACCTGTGCAAATTCACCGGCTCCATTTCCATGGTGCCGGCGATTTCGCGTCCGGTGCCGCTATGTCAGTCGTTGACGCCGACCGTGACGGGCACGCCATTGGTCAACACGTCGAACACCGCCGAGCGGGCGCGCGACTGAGCCACGATCTCCCTGAGTTTTTCGGCAGGAGCATCGCCCTTGATCGTGAAGTTGATGCGGATGCCTTGGTAGCCGTTCCGCACTTCGCCTGGCAGGCCGAGAATGCCACGCAGGTCGATGTCGCCTTCCACCGTCGATTCCACCTCTCTCAGCGTCACGCCGCGGGCCGCCGCGATATTGGCGATGCCTGCGGTCAGGCAGGAGGCAAGCGCATGGAGGAGGTATTCGACAGGAGTCGGACCATGGTCATGGCCGCAAAGCACCGTAGGGTGGTCGGATTCGGCGCCATAGTTGGCCATGTGCGCATGTTCCGCACCCGCGCCGAAAAAATTGGCCATCATGCTGGTGCTGTGAGTGCCGGAGATCCAACGGTTTTTGGCACGGAACTGGAACGTGGCGAGATCAGGCTGCCCCGCCACGGCATTGATGGTGGCGAACAGGGTCGGCGTGTCCACGCCGTTGCGCGGCACCGGCGGCTCCTTCTTCACAGGCTTTTCAATCGTCATCGTATTGTGCATGTCAAACTCCTCGGGTTGGGACTTACGACCGGGTTTCCCTGCGGCCGATTGAAAATGTCTCAACCATTGGCGTGTGACGTGCCGTTTGAACGACAGTGGAAAATTGAGGATACTGGGAACCGAAGGGCGATAGGCGGATTAGGCTGGAGATCGAAAGTAGCTCACGGATCGCCAATTTTCGTCTTTTTGCCAAATACGATCTGTCAGGTGCGACACGCAAACAGACGAAAGAGCGGCATCGCCGCCCCTCGTCGTTTCTTGATATTGTAGGATGAAGCCGTGGCCACCCGGACGCAGCAACCTAGGCCGAGGCTCGCACCCACTGCGGCAGCAGGCTTTCAGGATCCGGACATGCGCCCGGCGTATAGCAGGCGCCTGCGGTTTCCAGGTGGACAGCGAGCGAGCCCTCCCGCCATGCGGCCAGCGTGTCTGTGCAGCCGCCGATATGCCTGCCGCCGACGAAGACCTGCGGGATGGTGGGCGAGCCGACGTGCGCCCTCAGCGCCTTTCGGATTTCGCCGTCCATGGCGTTCTTCTGATATTCCGGCGCATCGATATCGATCGACTTGTAGGCGATACCTGCCCGATCGAACAGTTTTCTCACCGTCCAGCAGAACTCGCACCAGGTCAGCGCGAACATCACCACCGGATGCTCCGTGTCACTGACCGCCTCCTCGACAAAGGCGTGTGCCCAAGGTTCGATCCTGATATTGCCGGTGGGTGCCGAAGCAACGGCGAAGGATGGGGGCCGGTCGAAGCGATAGCCGGGTGTCGAATGGGAAATGCCTTCTTCCTCCAATGACATTTCCTCGGTGATATGGTCGAACAGTATGGTGCTCAGATAGCGTTCTCCTGTATCGGGAAGCATGCACATCACGTTCTGTCCCCGGCGCGCGCGCCGGGCCACCTGAAGCGCACCGGCGAGGGTCGCGCCACCGGAGATGCCGACCAGAACTCCTTCTTCCATTGCAAGCCGGCGGGCGGCCTCGAGGGCGCTGTTGCCGGAGACGGGCAGGATCTCGTCAACGAGCCCATCCGCCATCGCCTTCCCGACGATCTGCGGAATGAAATCCGGGCTCCAGCCCTGAATCGGATGTGGGCGGAAGCGGGTATGCGCTCGTGTCGGCAACCCGCGCCCGTCGAAGCTCTGCGGTATTCCGCTCGACAGAAGCGCGGAATTGTCGGGTTCGCAAACCATGATCCGCGTCTCCGGCCGTTCGCGCTTGAGCACCTGGGCCACTCCGGCGAGCGTGCCGCCGGTCCCGGTTCCGGTAACCCAGTAATCGAGCGGGCGGCCATCGAAGGCGGTGAGGATTTCGCGCGCCGTCGTACGGGCGTGAATATCCGCGTTGACTGGCGTCTCGAACTGCCGGCAGAGAAACCAGCCATGCGTTTCTGCAAGTTCGATCGCCTTGGCGAGCATGCCGCTGCCGCGTTCGACGGCGGGCGTCAGCACCACCTTGACGCCGAAGAATCGCATCAGTTTGCGCCTCTCCAGGCTGGCGTTTTCCGACATGACGATAACGAGGGGATAGCCCTTTCTGGCGCATACCATGGCAAGGCCAATGCCGGTGTTGCCGCTGGTCGCCTCCACCACAGTCTGGCCCGGTTTCAGCGCGCCCGAACGCTCCGCCTCCTCGATGATCGCGGAGGCGAGCCGATCCTTGACGGATCCGCCGGGATTGAAGGCCTCCAGCTTCGCATAAAGAAATGCGTCGCCGTTGTGCAGGCGGGAAAGGCGGATGACCGGGGTATCGCCAATCGTTTCGAGAATATTGTCGTAGATCCTGCTTTTCATCGGTTATCTCCTCCAACGCATTGTCGGACCGGACCAATCGGTCCCGCTGTCCCTGCGATAGACTGCAACCGTGGTTGGCAGCGTTCGAGGAAACGTGGAAATTGGTGCTCGAAGTTCGTATTCAGTGGTTGGCCGGCATTTGTTTAATCCAGCCTGATATCTGATCCGCACTTCACCAAACGCGTTCGGTGCGGTTTGCAATTATCCGCAAGGAGCGCTTACCTTCGATTTTGGGGCAACGCCACCTCGGGTGTCTCCGCCGGATTATTGTCGAGCCCCACAACCGAGCCTGAAGGGCCAGCAATCTCGGCCGCGGCGAGTGTCAGGGCACCGGTGCCGCAGGCCACGTCGAACACTTGGTCGCCCTTCTGCACTCCGGCTTCGGCGGCCACGACCGGCCCCATTGGGCAAACAGTGCCGGTACGAAATGGGCATCGTAGATCTCCGCCGGGCTGCGCACTTTCTCAAGCGTCGTCATCGTCTTCCTCTACCCTGATCCTCAATTGTCGGCACATCCCTTGAACATGCCATTCCGTGCAGAGTATGCTTCGAGGATGGTCCAGGCCCATGACCATACGTCTTTGTCGCTTGCCCCATCATCGATGATTCCAGGGACGGAGCGGGCAAAGAGCGCTTCGATGCCGGCCAAGCCGTCTGCCGTGGGCAGGGCGTATGGCGCTGACCCTCTTTCGGATGTCCTGCGCACGGTCAAGCTGACTGGCGCTCTGTTCTTTCTGGTGGATGCGTCGTTCCCGTGGGGCTTGACTGCGCAAGAATTTGCGAGGGTAGGTACTTTTCGGCTACCAGATTACGCTGGGCCCAACGGCATCCTATTGCCTGAAGCATCGATCAAAGATGCGGGAAGGGCACAAGGATGGCATCAGTCGAAATGAAATTGTATTTGTTACTCAATACGTTGATGAAATAATCTGGCGGAGAGAGAGGGATTCGAACCCTCGATACGCTTTTGACGTATACACACTTTCCAGGCGTGCGCCTTCAACCACTCGGCCACCTCTCCGCAATCATCCGGCACATAAGCCAGAGAGTCTCAGGAATCAAGAAGTTCCTTGCGAATACAATCCACTTGTCGTGGCCTGTTCCATCCTCAACTACGGACGAATTCTTCGCTTTTTCGGCATATTCTGCGTGACGATGGTTAGCCGTCTGCTTACCGCTGCGGCGCGCAATATAGCCAGAACACGCCGGTATTCAACTGCTATTTCGAAATTTTCGCCAGATAGTTCACAAGCGCGTCATGCCGATTGAACGCCAACAATGATCATCTATATTCCGGTCAGCCAGAATTATACGACAAAGCTGGCGCCGGAGCGGCCGGAGCGTTACAACGGTGCGCATATCGAGGACGACGGGTTCATAGAGGCGTTCTGAGTTGTGCGAATATTGATGAGACTTTTTTCACTTGTAACCCTGGCTATCGCGGTCATTGCAGCGGTAATCGATGCAGCGCGTTCGCTTGGCGCATCCCGGCTGGTGACGACATCGCTTGGAGAAAGCTGGATGCAGCTTTCTCCCGATACGCTGTCAAAAAGTGGTGCATGGGCCGAGGCGAATCTTTATCCGCTTTTATGGGATCCTGTCCTTCTGGCGATTCTCAAGGCGCCGACCTGGCTTTTCTTTCTTGCGCTGGCGGGCCTTTTCTACCTGGCCAGCTATCGCCGCAATCGCATTCCGGGCCGATTCGCCGCCCACTGAACCGGAGGCTTTCATGTTTGTGATCGACATGTTCAACAAGAAGACCAAGATGCCCGCGCCCAACGAGGCCCTTCCGGGCAGAGAAGCCCCCATTCCAACCTCGCAAAAGCACTTCGTCACAGGGCGTCCACTCAAGGGACCATGGCCCGAGCAAACCGAAATGGCCATGTTCGGCATGGGGTGTTTCTGGGGCGTGGAGAGGTTGTTCTGGCAATTGCCGGGCGTCCATGCCACGGCGGCGGGCTATGCGGGGGGCTTTACGCCCAACCCGACCTATCAGGAAACGTGCACCGGCCTCACGGGGCACACTGAGGTGGTGCTGGTTGTCTTCGATCCTGAAATCGTCAGCTACGACGATCTGCTGAAAATTTTCTGGGAAGAGCACGACCCGACGCAGGGGATGCGGCAGGGAAATGACATCGGCACCACGTACCGCTCTGCCCTCTACACTTTTTCACCCGCGCAAAAAGCTGCGGCTGAAGCCAGCCGCGACGCTTATCAGACCGCGCTGGATATCGAAGACCGTGGCAGGATCACCACCGAAATTCTTGATGCTCCGGCGTTTTACTACGCCGAGGCCGAGCACCAGCAATATCTTGCCAAGAACCCGGGCGGCTATTGCGGACTTCGCGGAACGGGCGTGTCCTGCCCCGCGCCGAAAGCAAAAGCGGACTGAGCGCCCGCTTCACTCCACGCCCGGCCGCAATTGAAAACGCGCGGCCCGGCTTTCATGCCGCGTCTTTCCTTAATGCGCATCGTCCCAGTTGTGGGCTGCACGCGCATCGACATGCAGTGCGACCGACAGATTGACGGCAGGCATGGCCGCATTCTCCATCACATCGCGAACCAGATGAATGGTCGCATCGACTTCCGCTTCGGGAGCCTCGAAGATCAGTTCGTCGTGGACTTGCAGGAGCATGCGAGCGGAAAGCCTGGCATCCGCCAGAGTGCTCTCCATCCTGATCATGGCGCGACGAATGATATCGGCGGCGGAGCCCTGAATCGGAGCGTTGATCGCGGCGCGCTCGTTAAAGGCCCTGATCTGGGCGTTGGAGGCCTTGATCTCGGGATAGTGGGCGCGGCGACCGAAAACGGTTTCGACATAGCCATGTTCGCGCGCAAAGGCCTTGGTCGCCTCCATATAGTCCTTGATGCCCGGGAAACGCTCGAAATAGGTGCGAATATACTGCCCCGCCTCCTCGCGCGGTATCGAAAGCTGATTGGCGAGGCCGAACGCCGAAATACCGTAGATGATGCCGAAATTGATGGCCTTGGCTCGACGGCGAACCTCGGACGGCATGCCCTCGACCGGAACGCTGAACATTTCAGAAGCCGTCATCGCATGAATGTCGACACCGTCGGCAAAGGCCTGCTTAAGTTGCGGAATATCGGCCACATGCGCCAGTACACGAAGCTCGATCTGGCTGTAGTCGGCGGAGATCAGCTTGTTTCCGGGTTCGGCGATAAAAGCGGTGCGGATCTTGCGACCTTCCGCCGTACGAACCGGAATATTCTGCAAATTGGGCTCCGACGACGACAGGCGGCCCGTTGTCGTCGCAGCGAGCGCATAGGATGTATGGACCCGCTTCGTCTGCGGATTGATATAGCCGGGCAGAGCGTCGGTGTAGGTTGATTTCAGCTTAGTCAACTGACGCCAGTCAACGATCTTGCGCGGCAGTTCGTGCCCTTCCGCTGCGAGATCCTCAAGCACTTGCGCGGATGTCGACCATTGCCCGGTCTTGGTTTTCGAACCGCCGGGCAGCCCCATGCGCCCGAACAGGATATCGCCCAGTTTCTTGGGCGAGCCGATATTGAAGCGCTCCCCTGCGAGCACATAAATCTCATCTTCGAGACCTACCGCCGCCTGCGCCAGATCTCCGGAAAGCCGCGAAAGGATTTGCCTGTCGATGGAAACGCCGCGCTCTTCCATTTGTGCCAGAACCGGCACAAGAGGGCGCTCCAGCCGTTCGTAGACGGATGTCAGGCCATCGGCGGCAAGGCGCGGCTTGAGCACCTGCCAGAGGCGCAGGGTGACGTCGGCGTCTTCCGCTGCATAAGCCGTTGCCCGGTCGATATCGACCATATCGAAGGTCACCGCCGATTTTCCGCTACCCGTCAACTCCTTGTAAGGAATGGTTTTGTGGCCGAGCCAGCGCTCCGCCAGCGCGTCCATGCCATGGCTGCCCAGCCCCGCATCCAGCACATAGGAAATCAGCATCGTGTCATCGAAGGGGTGCGCATCAATGCCGTGGCGACGCATGATCAGCCAGTCATATTTCATGTTCTGCGCAATCTTGAGAACCGATTTATCCTCAAGCAACGGCTTCAACACCGCCAGCGCCTCATCGAGCGGAATCTGGCCTGCCGTCAGGCCACCGCCCAAAAGATCGCCAGCGCCGTCCTTGTGGGACAGCGGAACATAGGCCGCCTCCCCTGCCTCGATCGCCAGCGAGAAGCCGACCAGTTCAGCCTGCATCGGATCGAGCGACGTGGTTTCCGTATCGAATGCCACCAGCCCCCTGTCGGTCGCGCGGGCCATCCAGTCGCGCAGCGTCGCGACATCGCGGATGCAGGTGTAGCTAGATGCGTCGATCTTTGCCGCGACCGCCCCCGCCGCACGCTTTGCGGCAAGGTCGGCGGGCGTTGTCATACCGCCGGCGGCAGCCTTTTGCGCCGCGAACGGCTCTGCTTTCGGCCTGGCCCGTTCGCCGCCTGCCCTGGCCGGCGCTTGGCCCAAACCGACATCCGGCCCATGCGCTTCGTCGCCCCACTGCACCTCGACATGCGCGGGCTCGACCTCGGAAGCATCTGTCCCGGTCGTCTCCGCAACGCGCCGCGTCAGCGTCGTGAGCTCCATCGCTTTCAGGAAGGCCACAAGCTTCGGCCCGTCCTGTGGCTCCAGGCCGAGCGCGTCCAGCTCGACATCGATGGGCGTATCGATCTTCAGCGTCACCAGCTCCCGCGCGATCTTTGTCTGATCGGCAAAAGCCAGAATATTTTCCCGCCGTTTCTGCTGCTTGATCTCCGAGGCGCGGGCCAGCAGTGTTTCAAGATCACCGTATTCTTCCAGAAGCTGCGCCGCGGTCTTGGGGCCGATACCCGGGATACCGGGAACATTATCGGTCGAATCACCCGTCAGCGACTGAAGATCGATCATCTTGTGCGGCGGAACGCCCCACTTTTCGATCACTTCGGGAATGGAGATCTGCTTGTCCTTCATGCTGTCATACATCGACACCTTTTCAGTGACGAGCTGCATGAGATCCTTGTCGGATGAAATGATCGTGACATCCGCGCCCGCCTTTTCGGCCAGTCGCGCATAGGTGGCGATCAGGTCGTCCGCCTCAAAACCCTGCTTCTCGATGCAGGGCAGGTTGAACGCCTTCGTCGCCTGACGGATCAGCCCGAACTGCGGAACCAGATCTTCCGGCGGCGCCGTGCGGTTCGCCTTGTACTCGGGATAGATTTCATTGCGGAATGTCTTCGAGGAGTAGTCGAAAATGACCGCGAAATGAGTCGGCGTGACGCCGACATCGGTGTTGCGCGCATCCTGCAAAAGCTTCCAGAGCATGTTGCAAAAGCCGGAAACCGCACCGACGGGCAGGCCGTCCGTTTTACGGGTCAGCGGCGGCAACGCATGATAGGCCCGGAAGATATAGCCCGAACCATCGACGAGAAAGAGATGATCACCTTGTTTCATGCTATAAGGCTTAGAGCAAAGCGCCGAAGATGGGAATGAGCTCCATTTGCGTTCATGCCAGTTGCTGACGGAAAGCTGTGGCAAAACACAATTTCGAAGGTGCGACAATTATGCCATCGAATCACGGTTTCGTGACGGATTTGTAATCTTTTCCGCCCTTGAATTGCCATCGTTAGCCACCATCTCTGATGCATCGGCAGTTTTTGCCGACGTCCGGTTATCAGGCACGTCCCCCGCCTTGACTGGACAAAGCGGCAGCCTATCCCCCCTCTCCGGGCTGCCGCGCTTGAGTGTAGTAATTGGCCGCTGCGGTACGCCCCCTATTCACCGCAGCGGTCATTTGCTTTTCTGGACCGCCTGTATTCCGATTGAGGGCACCAAGAGTTGCGGCGGCGATTGCCGATCGGCAATCAATTTGTCCCGCCCCTGTGCAGCACGCCCCAAAATGCTCTAGTCTGACCGCTTGCGAATCGTAACCTAGAGGTATGTCCAGTGTCCGCACTCGAACCCGTTCTCAGCACCCTTGATGAAAATCTCGATGCGAGCCTGGAGCGTCTTTTCCAGCTTCTTCGAATCAAATCGATCTCGACCGATCCGGCCTTCAAGGATGAAGTCCGCAAGGCGGCTGAATGGCTTGTCACCGACCTGAAAAACATCGGTTTTGACGCCAGCATCCGCGAAACCCCGGGTCATCCGATGATCGTCGCGCACCATGCGGGAGCGACCGAGGATGCGCCGCATGTGCTTTTCTACGGCCATTACGATGTCCAGCCGGTCGATCCGCTCAACCTCTGGGAGTTCGACCCCTTCGCGCCCGCGATCAAGGATCTCGGTGCTGGCCACAAGATCATAACCGGTCGGGGCACCTCCGATGACAAGGGCCAGCTCATGACCTTCGTGGAAGCGTGCCGCGCCTACAAGGTTGTTCACGGTTCCCTGCCCTGCAAGGTGACCATCCTGTTTGAAGGCGAAGAGGAATCCGGCTCGCCGTCGCTGCGGCCATTCCTCGAATCCCACAAGGATGAACTGACCGCTGATTTCGCCTTGGTTTGCGATACCAATATGTGGGATGCGGAAACGCCAGCTATTTCCGCCGGTCTGCGCGGCCTCGTCGGCGAGGAAATCGTCATCACCGCTGCCGACCGCGACCTGCATTCCGGCTATTTCGGCGGCGCGGCTGCAAACCCGATCCACATCCTCACCAAAATTCTCGCCGGCCTGCACGACGAGAACGGCAAGGTAACGCTTCCGGGCTTCTATGACGGCGTTGAAGAAACACCGGCAGATATCCTCAAGATGTGGGACGGGCTGGGCGAAACGGCCGGGAAGTTCCTCGGTTCCGTTGGCCTTTCCGTTCCAGCGGGCGAAAAGGACCGTTCCATTCTGGAGCTGACCTGGGCCCGCCCAACGGCGGAAGTGAACGGCATCATAGGCGGCTATACCGGCGAAGGTTTCAAGACCGTCATCGCCGCGCAGGCTTCGGCAAAGGTTTCTTTCCGCCTCGTTCACAAGCAGGACCCCGCGAAGATCCGCGAGGCCTTCCGTGCCTATGTGAAAGCAAATCTTCCGGCCGATTGCTCAGTGGAGTTCCATCCGCATGGCGGCTCGCCTGCCATCCAGCTTTCCTACGATTCACCGCTGCTGAACAAGGCGAAGGACGCGCTTTCCGATGAATGGCCGAAACCGGCTGTCATGATCGCCATGGGTGGTTCAATCCCGATTGTCGGCGATTTCCAGAACATGCTGGGCATGGAATCGCTGCTCGTCGGCTTCGGTCTCGGTGATGACCGCATCCACTCGCCGAACGAGAAATACGAGCTGAACTCCTTCCACAAGGGTCAGCGGTCGTGGGCACGCATTCTTGCAGCACTTGGAGAAAAAGCATGACGATCCGCTTCCACAAGAACGACCTACCGGACCTTTCCAACTATCAGGTCGATGCTGTCGCCATCGATACCGAGACGCTGGGACTCAACCCGCATCGCGACCGGCTTTGCGTGGTGCAGATTTCGCCGGGTGACGGCACTGCCGATGTGATTCAGATCGACAAGGGGCAAAAGAAAGCCCCCAATCTCGTCCAACTCCTGAAAGATCGTTCGATTACGAAGATTTTTCACTTCGGGCGGTTCGATCTGGCCGTTATGGACCATGCATTCGGCACGATGGCTCAGCCGGTGTTTTGCACGAAAATCGCTTCACGCCTGACCCGGACCTATACGGATCGGCACGGTTTGAAGGAAATTTGCGGCGAGTTGCTCGACGTTTCCATTTCCAAGCAGCAGCAGTCGTCCGACTGGGCCGCCGAAACACTTTCGCAAGCCCAGCTCGAATATGCGGCGTCTGACGTTCTCTACCTTCATCGCTTGCGCGATGTGCTGCAAAAGCGGCTGGAACGCGAAGGACGCACCAAGGAAGCGGATGCCTGCTTCAAGTTCCTCCCGACACGCGCGAAACTCGACCTGATGGGCTGGGACGAACAGGACATTTTCGCCCATTCTTAATGGGAAAAAAGTCAGGCGGCGACGGCACTCTCCGCCTGACGTGATCTGGTTCTGGGCTCGATGGACGCCCAGGCAGGACGCTCGAACAAGAAGCGGCCGTAGCCGCTCCACTGAATCAATCCATAGAGAACGGCGGGGCCGATCACGCCCGCAATCGTGGTCAGCAGCGAAATCGTGCCGATGTCATCGATGATACCGCTCTTGAGCAGCACCGTCCGCATCACCGCCATCGGCAGGAAGAACGCCAGATAGACGACGATGGAATGCGCGCCGAGCCAGCGGAGCACGCCCACGAAAGGCAAGCGGGCAAGCAGTGCGGAAGCGGTCACGATAACCAGAGCACCCGCCAGACCCGCAAGCAGGGACAGACCGGGCACATCCGCCCATCCGCCCAGACCACCTGCGGTGAAGATCTGTTCCGGTATTTGCCGGGCCAACCAGCCGGTCGCGGGTGTGAACACTAGCGCGGCATTCACAACGCCCCAGATCAGAAGACCGATCCCGCCCGCCAGAGGTCGCGCGCCGACCCGCTTTGCAAGGCTGAAGATTGCGGGCGCGAACGCGTAGCCGATGAAGAAATAGACATAGCGGCTGCAAAATTCGTCGATCATCAGCCAGCCGGTATGGATTGGCAGGATTTCTAGCGCTGCGGCCATAATGAACACGGCCCAGACCGGAACCGGGCGCAGCAGACGCGTTACCACGAAAAATACCGGCAGGATGTAGATGAACCAAAGCGTCCCGAACGGCTCGATGAAAGCCAGAAGATATTCCCTGACAACGGCCATGATTCCGCCTTCAGATGCTATTCCCGGCGCCTTGAAAACAAACTGGATCGTCAGCCACAGCACGTAAAAATAAAGGAAATGCACGATCTTTCGATCCGCGTATCGACGCCAGGGCCGCTCGATCACCAGACCAAGAAACAATCCGGAAATCAGGAAAAAGTCCGGCATCCGGAAAGGTTGCGCGAAGGCGACGACCACGTGCATCCACCCCGTTTCACCGGTCGCCTTGCCGACACCCAGCGTCGAATGCATCATCACGACAAAGATGATACAAATGCCTTTGGCGATATCGACCCAATCAACGCGCGCACTTGCGGCGTCAGCAATGACTTCCTGTTTCGACATGGAATTTGCCCCCGCTCCATTTCCCCCTGACGCGCAAAATAAGCCGCCACTAACTCCATAAGCCTTACCATAATGCGGAAGAAATCACATCTTCGGCAGAAATGAGCCTTAACCGCACCTTAAATCGACTTATTTAGATTTCACACGACAGTAGGCGAGCACTTGTTGCGAGTCGCATCAATCTGGGGACCGAATACCGGCACAATGGCTTCTGGGAAAAACAAGCGTCAAAGGGTGGAACCAAGCTTCGGCGTGAGCAATCGCGCGAGCCAGGACGATCTGCGCGCCTTCGACAGCGACCGGACCAGTTCCCCGGCCCGCAAGAAGAAAGCCAAGGCCGGTTCGAAGCGGCGCAAATCCGGGCGCTCCCAGCGGCGCGGCTTCTTCGGGTTGCTGAGCCGTCTTGTCTACTGGTCCTTCGTTCTGGCCATATGGGGCGGCATCGCCGGTGCCGGCACCATTGTCTATTTCGCGGCCAAGATGCCGCAGACCACCACATGGAGCATCCCCGATCGTCCGCCCAATGTGAAGATCGTATCGGTGGACGGAACGCTCATCGCCAATCGCGGTGCGACCGGCGGCGAAGCGCTCAGCCTTTCGGAAATGTCGCCCTATATCCCGCAAGCGGTGATCGCCATCGAGGATCGGCGCTATTATTCGCATTTCGGTTTCGATCCGATCGGCTTCGCCCGCGCCATGACAACGAATCTGATGTCCGGACGGTTGGTACAGGGTGGGTCGACCATCACCCAGCAGCTTGCCAAAAACCTGTTCCTGACACCCGACCGGACGATCGAACGCAAGGTGCAGGAAGTCCTTCTCGCGCTCTGGCTGGAGCATAAATATACCAAGGATCAGATTCTGGAGATGTATCTGAACCGTGTCTATCTCGGGTCCGGCTCCTATGGCGTTGCTGCGGCCTCGCGCCGCTATTTCGACAAGCACGCCCGCGACGTGACACTATCGCAGGCAGCCCTTCTCGCAGGCCTTCTCAAGGCCCCCTCCCGCCTTTCACCCGCCCGCGATCCGAAAGCTGCCGAGGAGCGCGCGCAGATTGTGCTTGGCGCCATGCGGGAACAGGGCATGGTCGGCGAGAAAGAATTCGCCATCGCCATGAAAGCCCCCGCCACAAAGGCCGCGTCCTACTGGTCCGGCTCCGAGCACTACGTGGCGGACAGAGTGATGGATGAATTGCCCGAACTGATCGGCGAGATCCGCAGCGATGTCGTCGTCGATACGACTGTCGATCTCGATCTTCAGAAGCTTGGTGAAAGCTCCATACGCAGGCTCATTCAGGACAACGGCGCAAAGATGAATGTGTCGCAAGGGGCGCTCGTCTCCATCGACGGCACGGGCGCCGTGCGCGCGCTGGTAGGCGGCTATGATTATGCAAACAGCCAGTTCGACCGCGCAACAGAGGCCAAGCGGCAGCCAGGATCGACCTTCAAGCCCTTCGTGTTTCTTTCCGCCATCGAACAGGGCAGGACGCCGGAATCGGTTCGCAATGACGCGCCGGTGAAAATCGGCAAATGGACGCCCGGCAACTATAACGGCAAATATTATGGGCCCGTTACCCTGTCCGAAGCACTGGCGCGCTCGCTCAACTCCGTCTCGGCGCAGCTCGTCATGGAAGTGGGGCCGGAAACGGTCGTCGAAACAGCGCATCGCCTCGGGATCAATTCAAAATTGACGGCCAATGCTTCGCTGGCGCTCGGAACGTCCGAGGTGACCCTGCTGGAGCTGACCGACGCCTTCGTGCCCTTCGCCAATGGTGGCTATTCCGCCCCGGTCCACATGATCCAGCGGGTCACGGACGCCAAGGGCAAGGTGCTCTACGAAAACAAATACAGCGGTGGCAAGCGGGTGATTTCAACGGACGCCCTAGGCATGATGAACGCCATGCTGCGCCAGACCGTAGAAACGGGAACGGCCAAAAAGGCCAGGTTCGGCTGGCCTGCGGCGGGCAAGACCGGCACGAGCCAGAACTTCAAGGATGCATGGTTTGTGGGGTACACCTCCAACCTGACAACCGGCGTCTGGTTCGGCAATGACGACGGCAAGCCCACGAAAAAGGTGACGGGTGGCTCCCTCCCCACCATAGCCTGGAAGGAATTCATGGTCGCCGCACACAAGGGCGTTCCCGTTGCGGAATTGCCGGGCGATTATCGGGTCAAGCCCGTGCCGGAAGCCAACGATCTTCTGCCTGTTTCCCCCATGGATGACATGCCCGCCCAGCCAGGGCAAATGGTCGATGCGCCCTATCCGCCAGCACCGCCTGTCAATGTCGGGGACCAGACTGGCTCCACGGGCGGCATGGCGCGTCCGGTGCCGCCAGCCGATGTTGGCGGCAGTCAGGGACAACGGCGGAAGTCGACCACGTTGCTGGATCTCATTTTGGGCGGCAATTGACGCATGCAGCGCGTTAGCTCGACAATGTTCGCCTGATGGCGTCTTTCCAGCCCGCGAGTTTCGCCTTGCGGGTTTTCCCATCCATCCGGGGTTCAAAGCGACAGTCCCGCACCCAGCTTTTCGCGAAACCGGCTTTCGTCGGCCAGATTCCGGCCTTCGAACCGGCAAGCCACGCCGCGCCATAGGCCGTGGTTTCCAGAATAATCGGCCGGTCAACCGGCGCGTCGAGAATGTCCGCCAGACATTGCATCGTCCAGTCGGAAGCGACCATGCCGCCATCGACCCGCATCACGGTTTTGGTGTCGCCAACTTTCCAATCCTTGCGCATGGCGTCCAGAAGATCGCGGGTCTGATAGGCAACAGCCTCAAGAGCGGCCCGGGCAAATTCGGCTGGGCCGGAATTGCGTGTCAGCCCGTAAATCGCGCCGCGGGCATGGGAGTCCCAATGCGGCGCACCCAACCCGACGAAGGCGGGAACCAGATAGATATCCTGATTGGGATCAGCCTTCGCCGCCAGATCGCCACTCTCGTGGGCAGCCTTGATGACGCCCAGCCCGTCGCGCAGCCATTGCACGGATGCACCGGCTATGAAGATGGAACCCTCAAGCGCATAGGTCGTCTTGCCGTTCAGGCGATAGGCGATGGTCGTCAACAGGCGGTTCTTTGACATCACCATCTGCTCACCCGTGTTGAGCAGGGCAAAGCAGCCCGTGCCATAGGTAGACTTGAACATCCCCGGCTCGAAGCAGGCCTGCCCCATGGTCGCCGCCTGCTGGTCGCCAGCCACGCCGAGAATAGGAATCTCCGCACCAAAGAGCCTGGAATCGGTCTTGCCGAAATCATCGGCGCAATCCTTCACTTGCGGAAGCATGGCGGCGGGAACATTGAGGAGTTGGAGCAGGTCGTCATCCCAGGCGTTGGTTGCGATGTTGTAGAGCAATGTTCGCGAGACGTTGGTCGCGTCGGTTGCATGCATCTTGCCGCCGGTCAGGCGCCAGATCAGGAAACAGTCGATCGTTCCGAACAGCAAATCGCCCTTGGCTGCGCGCTTGCGTGCGCCCGGTACCTTATCGAGAATCCACGCCAGTTTCGTACCCGAGAAATATGGGTCGAGAAGCAGGCCCGTCTTTTTCGTCACCGTTTTTTCATGGCCGGCAGCCTTGAGCTTCTGGCAATGGGCTGCCGTGCGGCGATCCTGCCAGACGATGGCGTTGTAGACCGGTTCGCCGGTTTCACGATCCCAGACGATCACCGTTTCGCGCTGGTTGGTGATGCCGATGGCGGCTATATCCGCAGCTTTCAGCTTTGCCTTCCTGATCGCGCTCTTGCAGGTTTCGACCACGGATTTCCAGATTTCTTCGGGATCATGCTCGACCCAGCCGGATTGCGGATAGATCTGGGTAAACTCCTTTTGGGCGGAACCCACGATTTGCTGGTTGGAATTGAAAACAATGGCGCGGCTGGATGTCGTTCCCTGATCGATTGCAAGCACATAATCCGCCATGCGGCATTCCTCCCCGTTTCCAAATCCTGAATTTTCCGAAACAGTATTGAACTTGATCGCAGCGATCAACGGCTCGAAATAATCCTATTTCGATTGTTTATGTGCGTGTCTCATGATTTATGAGAGCGCAACAGGAGAACTGATCATGGCCGAGAAGGACACACGAAAGACGCTCGTACTGACGGGCGCCAGCCGAGGGATCGGCCATGCGACCGTAAAGCGCTTTTCGCGTGAAGGCTGGCGCGTGATCACCTGCTCGAGACAGGATTTTGCCGAGAACTGTCCTTGGCCCGCCGGGCCGGAAGACCATATCAAGGTCGACCTCTCGGACCCGGAAAATATCGGCAAGGCCATCGCCGAAATAAAGCGCCGCCTGGAAGCGGACGGAAGCGTGCTGAACGCGCTTGTCAACAACGCCGGCATTTCGCCCAAGACAAAGGGGGGCGCGCGGTTGAACTCCATCGAAACGCCGATGAAGGTCTGGCACGACGTCTTTCAGGTGAATTTCTTCGCGCCGATCATGCTTGCGCGCGGGCTATTCAAGGAGCTTGAAGTGGCACAGGGATCGGTGGTGAACGTCACCTCCATCGCGGGGAGCCGCGTGCATCCCTTTGCCGGAACCGCCTATGCAACATCGAAGGCGGCGCTTGCCTCGCTCACCCGCGAAATGGCTTCAGACTTCGGCCCTCACGGCATTCGCGTCAACGCAATCGCCCCGGGCGAGATCGACACGGCCATCCTGTCCCCCGGCACGGAAAAGCTGGTCGAGCAGCTTCCCTTGCGCCGGCTTGGCAAGACAGCGGAAGTGGCGGAAACAATCTATTTCCTTTGCACCGAAGCGTCGTCCTATGTGACCGGTTCTGAAATTCACATCAATGGCGGGCAGCACGTCTGACAGGATCAGGCCGTGCCATAGGCCTTGCGCACATCGGTGAGTTTCAGGCTTGCGACCGGCCCGCCCCTTGAGGAACACGACCGGTATTTTCACAAGGATCAGATCGATTCCACCTGCTGCACTTCCGGCACGAAATGGCGAAGCAGGTTCTGAATGCCGTGCTTCAGCGTCGCGGTTGACGATGGGCAGCCGGAGCATGCGCCCTTCATGTGAAGATAGACCGTGCCGTTCTCATAACCCCGGAATGTAATGTCGCCGCCATCCTGCGCCACGGCCGGGCGCACGCGCGTCTCCAGAAGCTCCTTGATCGTACCGACGATCTCGACATCCGCATCATCGAAGAATTCGCCTTCGGCATCGGTGTGGGGCGCGACGTCATTCGCAGCCATCACCGGCGCACCCGACATGAAATGCTCCATGATCGTACCAAGAACGGCAGGCTTGAGATGCTGCCAGTCCAGACCTTCTTCCTTGGTGATCGTAATGAAGTCGTAGCCAAAGAAAACGCCGGTAACGCCGGGAACCGCAAAAAGCCGGCCTGCAAGCGGCGATGTCTGGCCGGCCGCATCCGCGTCACGAAAATCCGCAGTGCCTGTTTCAAGCACGACCTTGCCGGGCAGGAATTTCAATGTCGCCGGATTCGGCGTAGCTTCGGTCTGGATGAACATCGCATTCTCCTGCGCCATTTTTAGAATAATTCAAAAGAATATAGGCCAGCTGGCCCCACTCTTCAAGCCACATATATGGCTCGGACATTCAAGTTTTCCAGCAGGCGGCGTCAAAAAATGGTCGATCCGCCCGTCAGGCGACGCCGTCGATTTCCTCGTCCGTCAGACTATGCGGGATAACCGTAACGGGAATGGGAAATGCCGCATTGCGACCGGCAATCGACTGCACCAGCGGGCCCGGCCCTTCCTTGCCCGCGCCAGCGGCCAGAACCATGATGGCGATATCCTGATCCGCCTCGATGAGCTTGTGGATTTCATCGGCTGTCACGCCGTCGCGGACCACGTGCTCCGATTCGATCCCGATCGTCTCGCGAACCTGCGCGGCAAACTTGGAAAGGGTTGCATTGGCGCGCTCTTCGGCCTCCGCCCGCATGATCTGCTCCACGCCCAGAAAATGCTGGAATTCGGCTGTATCTATAACGAACAGCAGCACGAGAGCGCCGCCCGTGTTCTTTGCCCGGCGTGCGGCATAAGCGACCGCGCGCTCGCATTCGGGTGTTTCGTCTATGATCGCAAGAAACTTGCGGCGATGACCGGCTTCCCGGCTGAGGCGTTTTGAAACCATGCCCTAATCTGCCACTGTGCTCGATTGCCTGCAAGCGGACACAAGAATCAATCCTGCAGGAAGCCAACTATGTCGCGGACATGGCGCATTGTCGCTTCCGCGAGAACGCCCGCCCGCTGGCCGCCGTCCCTCAGGACAGAATCGACATAGGTCGTGTCTGTCGCGATGCGGCGCATTTCTTGGGTAATTGGCGACAATTTTTCGACCGCGAGGTCGGCCAGCGCCGGTTTGAAAGCCGAAAACTGCTGCCCGCCGAAGTCGCGAATCACCGCTTCCTTGTCCATTCCTGCAAGCGCCGCGAAAATTCCGACAAGGTTGTCCGCTTCCGGACGATCCTTCAGACCCTCGACATCTGACGGCAGGGCCTCCGGATCGGTCTTCGCCTTCCTGATCTTCTTCGAAATCGTATCCGCATCATCGATGAGGTTGATGCGCGAAAGGTCCGAGGGGTCGGATTTCGACATCTTCTTCGTGCCGTCCCGCAGGCTCATGACGCGGGTCGCCGGACCGCCGATCAACGGCTCGGTCAGCGGAAAGAAGCTCGAAATCGTTTCGTCGCCCATGGTCATTTCGATGCCGATATCCAGATCGGCAATGCGGCTCGAATAATCATTGTTGAATTTCTGGGCGACGTCGCGCGTCAGCTCCAGATGCTGCTTCTGGTCCTCGCCGACCGGTACATGCGTCGCGCGGTAAACGAGAATGTCGGCAGCCATCAGGCTCGGATAGACGAAAAGGCCGGCGGAAGCGTTTTCACGGTCCTTGCCCGCCTTGTCCTTGAACTGCGTCATGCGGTTAAGCCAACCCATCCGGGCGACACAGTTGAACACCCATGCCAGTTCGGCATGCTGTGGCACCCGGCTCTGGTTGAAAACGATGTGCTTCGCGGGATCGACGCCAGCGGCGAGAAACGCGGCAGCGACCTCGCGCGTGGACTTTATCAGCTCGGCCGGATCCGGGGCGATGGTCAACGCATGCTGGTCGACCACGCAATAGATGCAATTGAAGCTGTCCTGCAAATCAACCCATCGCTTGATAGCGCCGAGATAGTTGCCAAGATGGAGATTTCCCGTTGGCTGGACGCCGGAGAAGACAAGCGGTTCAAAACTGGTCATGGATATTCCTTGCTGGTGGAGAGCTAGGTTGATGATTTACCCGCGCTTTTCGCAGAGGCGCAGACGCCAATCAAGTGGCAATATCGGTTTCGGGCCAATATCGGTTTCGGGCATTGCGTCGTTCGGCCTGGAGCCGCCATCGCATGGCTTGCAAGGGAGAGCAGCGCTTCATTTGCCCTGCTCCGTCTTTTTCCCCGCGCCGCGCTTGAGATTGCGGCGGAGCATGCCGAGATTGGCGCCGCCCAACCCAAATGCCAGGGCAAAATACACGATGGCTCCCGCGCCTATCAGGATTGCAAGGGCGGCTGCCTGCACATGCAATGGCGCTTCAGAGCTGAGCCAGTCGGCAAACCACAACGCGCCATAATGCAAGGCGACCCCCATCAGGACCGCAGCCAGAACCAAACGCGGAATGCGGGTCAGCAGACCTGTGTCCTTGCCCCAATGGCCGCGCCATACGAGCGTCGAGAACAACAGCACGGCGTTGACCCAGCCGGACGTCGTTTCCGCCGTTGCGATGCCTGCTTCGGCTAGGATCGGGAACAGCGTCAGGGCCAGCGCGATATTCACCGCCACCGCGATTCCGGCAAAGATCATCGGCGTTTTCGTGTCCTCGCGGGCGAAAAAGCCGGGCACGAATGCCTTGATCAACACGAAGGCCGGAAGGCCAAGCCCGTAGACCGCAAGAGCGGCCGAGACGGAACTCGTCGTCTGGGCATGGAACGCGCCCCTTTCATACAGAACCCGAACCATTTCCTCCGAGAGAGCGAAAAGTCCCGCCGCCGCGGGCAAGGTCAGGAACAGCGCGAACTCGACCGAACGGTTCTGCAAATTGCCCGCCTCGGTCATGTTTCCTCCCTTGAGCGCGCGGGACAACTCGGGAAGCAGCACGACACTTACGGCCACGCCAACCACGCCGAGCGGAAGCTGATACAGCCGGTCGGCATATTGAAGGATCGCAATCGCGCCCTCCTTGCCCGACGCGATCATCTGGCCGATGACAAGGTTGATCTGGGTGATGCCGCCGGTGATTGCAGCGGGCAGCGCGAGAATGAGAAGCCGCTTGACCGAAGGCGTCATGCGGGGGCGGCGAAAGCCGATCTTCATGCCTGCATGACGAACGCCGAACGCCACCACCGCCAGCTGAAGGAAGCCAGCCAGCAGCACGCCCCATGAGAGCGCCATGCCGGTTTGCAGCGGCTCGAAACCCTGCCACACGCCCCAGAGCAGCGCGGCAATCAGTATGAGGTTCAGGAATATGGGGGCGACAGCCGCCGCGAAATAGCGATGCAACGAATTGAGAATACCGCTCATCATGGCTGTCAGCGACATGCACATGAGGTAGGGGAACATGATCAGCGCCATGCGCACCGTGATGTCCATCTTTTCCGGATCGTCGGTGAAGCCCGGCGCGATGATCGTGCGGACGATCAGCGGCATGGCAAGCTGCATGAGGATGGTAACGGCGAGCAGGACCGTAAAAAGAACGCCAAGCACCTCCTCCGAGAAGCGCCGTGCGCCATCCGTTCCGTTCTGCTCGATCTCCTTGGCGAACAGCGGCACGAAGGCGGCGTTGAACGCGCCCTCGGCAAAGAGCCTGCGAAACAGATTGGGAAACCGGAAGGCGGCGTAGAACGCGTCAGCCACCGGGCCGGCGCCGAGCGCGGCGGCCATCATCATTTCGCGCACGAAGCCAAACAGGCGGCTGGCCATGGTCGCGCTGCCGACCGTCATGAATTTCTTGACAAGACTCATGCAGGAAAATCCTATTCCGCCGCCTGCGCGGACCGATTGCCCGAACGTGGCGGTATAGCAACACCGTCGCGATCCTTGAACAGGGCGAGAAGCTTTTTGCGAATATTCGACTGGCGGGTCTGATTGGTGATTTTGTGACCAACCAGATCCGTGACATAGAAGCTGTCGATCACCTTTTCACCGAACGTGGTGATGTGTGCCGAAGCAATATCGAGCATCAGGTCGGAAATGACGCCCGTGATCGCCGACAGGAGCCCCGGCCGATCCAGCCCTTCAACCTCGATCACCGTGAACTTGTTCGACAGCGCGTTGTTGATGTCCACCCTCGGCTCGATATGGAAGGCCTTCGATGCGCGCTTCGGTTTCGTGCGGGTAGCGAGCATTTCCGGCAGGAAGGATTTGCCCGAAAGCACGTCCTCGATCAACTTTCCAATACGCTGGGCGCGGCGGGTTTCGTCTTCATCCCGATCAAACTCGCGATTGACAAGGATCGTGTCGAGCGCGCGCCCGTCACTGGTCGTGAAAATCTGGGCGTCGACGATATTCGCGCCAGCACCAGCGCACGCGCCAGCGATGATGGAAAGCAGGCGCGGATGATCCGGGCAAAGAACGGTGATTTCCGTAACGGCCTCGAAGGCATGGGGCTGTGCCATCGTGGCGAGCGTCTTGCCGGTCCGGGCCGCCTCGCGCACGAAATTGGCGTGCCTGACCTGATCTTCCAGCCGAACCGTCAGGAAGTAGTTCGGATAATGCAGGTCGATATAGGCGCGGCGGTCCTCGTCGCTCCAGTCGGGCAAGGCCTGCGCCAGTTCGGCGCGCGCCATCTCCGTGCGTTCCTTGCGCGGCACTTCCGAAAAGCCGCCCGTCAGCAACAGTTCGGTTTCATAGAACAGGGTGCGCAGCAACTGTCCCTTCCAGCCGTTCCACACGCCGGGGCCAACGGCCTTGATGTCGCAGACCGTCAGAATCAGCAGCAGCTTCAGCCGGTCGAGCGTCTGCACGATGTCCGCAAAATCCTCAATCGTCTTGCGGTCGTTGAGATCGCGCGACTGGGCCACCATGCTCATCGTCAGATGCTGTTCGACCAGCCATGAAACGGTATCGGTTTCCGCCGCCGTGAAGCCGAAACGCGGGCACAGACGCCGCGCGATCCGCGCACCCGCGACGGAGTGATCCTCCGGCCGCCCCTTGGCGATATCATGCAGAAGCAGCGCGACATAAAGGAGGGTGCGGTCCTTTTCGACACCAGGCATCAACTCATTGGTCAGCGGATGCTCGTGCCCCAGTTCTCCGTGCTCGATTTCAGACATGACCGATATGCAGCGCAGCAGGTGCTCGTCCACCGTATAATGATGATACATGTTGAATTGCATCATCGCGACGACCTTGCCAAAATCAGGGATGAAGCGGCCAAGCACACCGGATTCGTTCATGCGACGCAGAATGAGCGCGGGCGTTCGCTCCGACGACAGAATCTCCAGAAAAAGCCTGTTCGCCTCCGCATCCTCGCGCAAACCGGCATTGATCAGCCCGAGCGAGCGGGTAAGAAGCTTCATCGCGTCGGGGTGCAGTTCCATGCCGTGCTTGTCCGCAAACCAGAACATGCGAATGATATTCACCGGATCGCGCTCGAAAACCTGCTGATCAACGATCGTGATGCGATGGTTGTCGACAAGAAAATCCCTGGTACCGGCGAGCTTTCGTTTCCGGCGGGAGAAGGTCAGGAAGATGCGGTTGAAGCCGGGCACATGCTTGACGTGCTCCTCTTCCAGCGCCGCGCAGATGATCAGCGTCAGGTCGCCGACCTCCTTCGCCACAAGAAAATAGTGCTTCATGAAGCGCTCGACATCACGCTGCCCTGGGTGGTCGGTATATCCAAGCCGCCTCGCGATCTCGCCCTGAATATCGAAGGAAAGACGCTCCTCGGCCTTGCCCGTCAGAAAATGCATGTGGCAGCGCACCGCCCAGAGAAAATCCTCCGCCTTGCGGAAAAGATTGTATTCCTTACGGGACAGAACGCCAATCTTGACCAATTCCTCGTTGGACCTGACCCGGTAATGATATTTGGTGATCCAGAAAAGCGTATGCAGGTCGCGCTGGCCACCCTTGCTTTCCTTCACATTCGGCTCGACCAGATATCGGGACTCGCCCATCTTGCGATGGCGTTCGTCGCGCTCGGCAAGCTTGGCCTGAATGAATTCCGGCCCGGTGTCCTTCACCACATCATTATCGAAACGTTGCGTCAGTTCGCCGAAAAGCGTTTCGCTTCCACACAGGAAACGCGCTTCCAGAATGGAGGTGCGGATGGTCATGTCCGCCTGCGACTGCCGAATGCATTCATCGACATTGCGCGTCGAATGGCCAACCTTCAGCCCCATATCCCAAAGCATATAGAGGATGAATTCAGCAACCTGCTCGCCCCAGGGCGTCTGCTTGTAAGGCAGCAGGAACAGCAGGTCGATATCCGACCCCGGCGCAAGCGCCCCGCGCCCATATCCGCCAACCGCGACAACGGCCATCCGCTCGGCTTGCGAAGGATTGTTCGTGGGATAGACCTCGGTAACGACAAAATCGAAAAGCGCGCCTATGATTTCGTCCATCAGCACGGAAAGACGTTGCGCGCATATCGTGCCGTGCCCGTCCTTCTTCAGCATCGTCTCCGCAGAGTGACGACCGCTTGCCAGCGTATCGCGCAACACTTGCAGGACCGCGCTCCGAACAGACTGCTTCCCGCCTTCTTCCGTCGCGTTTTTTGCCAGCGCCGCAAGCTTGCGCCGCAGTTTCTCGGGGCTCACGATTTTTTCCAGCTTCAGCTCGGGCGCGCTCATAGGGTCATGGCTTTCGGGGACTCAGCAGCATGGTTCCGGCGTTCCTATAGCGCGATTTGAGGGGAAGCGAAACGGCTGCTACAGCATCGGCCCAAAATCGGAATCGATTTTTCGAAAGCACGATGCTCAAGTTCGATAACTTGGAGCGGCGTCATCAAGGACCGTTTGTAGCGGCCTTCAACCGGTAGAGCACCTCCAATGCCTCACGCGGCGTCAGATCGTCGGGGTTGATCTCGGCCAAAGCCCGCTTCAACGGATCTTCCACCGGCCTTTTCGGCGTTTCCTGCCGGATAGCGACCGAAAAAAGCGGCAAATCGTCGATCAGCTTGTCCGCCTTGCCGGATGTTTCACCCGCTTCAAGCTGATGCAACACGTCGCGCGCACGGTTAACCACCGCCTCCGGCAAGCCGGCAAGACGCGCCACCTGCACGCCATAGGAGCGATCGGCCGCGCCCTTCGCCACTTCGTGGAGAAACACGACGTCCCCGTCCCATTCCTTCACCCGCATGGTGACATTGGCCAGACGCGGAAGTTTTTCCGCAAGAGCCGTCATCTCATGGAAATGGGTCGCGAAAATTGCGCGGCAGCCATTTTGCTCGTGCAGATATTCGACCGCCGCCCAGGCAATCGACAATCCGTCGAAAGTCGCCGTGCCACGCCCGATCTCATCAAGGATCACCAGCGAACGCTCGCCCGCCTGATTGAGGATCGCCGCCGTCTCGACCATCTCGACCATGAAGGTTGAGCGGCCCCGCGCCAGATCGTCGGACGCCCCGACGCGGGAGAAAAGCCGGTCCACGATCCCGATATGTGCCCCACCCGCCGGGACAAACGACCCCATCTGCGCGAGGATGGCGATCAGCGCGTTCTGGCGGAGGAATGTCGACTTGCCGCCCATGTTGGGGCCGGTCAGCAGCCAGATCGCACCGCGCCTTGCATCGCCCAGGGGCGAGAGATCGCAATCATTGGCGACGAACGGATTGGCCGCCTGCTTGCGCAGCGCCTGCTCCACCACGGGATGGCGGCCTGCAACGATATCAAACGCCAGACTGTCATCGACATGCGGGCGGCTATAGCCCTGCTCGCCCGCCAGCGCGGCAAGCCCGAGCGAGACATCAAGCACTGCAAGCGCCGACGCGCCCGCCCGGATCGTATCGGCATGGCGAACCACGCCCGCAACCAGCTCACTGAAAATGCCAAACTCGATCGCCAGCGCGCGATCCGCTGCATTGGCGATCTTCGATTCCAGCTCAGCCAGTTCCATCGTAGTGAAGCGCATGGCGCCCGCCATGGTCTGGCGGTGAATGAACCGAGCCTTCGCCTGATCGGAATCGGTCATCACCGCCGCATTGCCAGCCGTCACCTCGATGAAATAGCCGAGCACGTTGTTGTGCTTGATCTTGAGCGATTTGATGCCTGTCTCGTCGCTGTAGCGCGCCTGCAAGCCGGCGATGATGCGACGTGACTGATCGCGCAGCGCCCGCATCTCATCCAGTTCCGCGTTGTAGCCCTCGCGCACGAAGCCGCCATCGCGCTTCAGCAGCGGCAATTCATCGGCCAATGCCGCGGCAAGATGACGACCGAAATCCCCCGGCAAACAGACGAGCGTCTGCCGCGCGGCTTCCAACTCGCCTGGCAATGCCTCGACCGACAGCGTCACCTCGATTGCGGTAGCTGCCTCCATGCCGCGCTGGATAGAACCGAGATCGCGCGGGCCACCACGATCCACCGCCAGCCGCGTGAGCGCGCGCGGCATGTCGGGCACGCCCTTCAGCTCGTCTTGCAGACCGTCGGCCAGCCTCTGTTCCGACAACAGAAAGGCAACAGAATCGTGCCGCTCGGCGATGGTCGCCGGATTGGTGAGAGGAGAGGTCAACCGCTCTGCCAGCAGGCGCGCGCCGCCGCCCGTCACCGTGCGGTCGATAGCTTTCAACAGGCTGCCGTCGCGCTGGCCGGAAAGCGTGCGCACCAGTTCCAGATTGGCCCGCGTTGCGGGATCGATAAACAGCGTCGAGCCCTCAGTTTCCCGCTCGGGGCGCATCAGCGGCGGACGTTCGGCAAGCTGCGTCTTCTCGACATAGGCTATCGCGCCGGAGATCGCGGAAAGCTCGGCGCGCGAGAATTCCCCGAAGCCATCAAGCACCGCCACATCGTAATAGCGCTTGATCCGCACTTCTGCCGCAGCACTGTCGAACAGGCTGGCCGGTTGCGGCATGACGGCCCGCCCGATCACATCGAACGCCGGACGGAGTTCCGCGTCATGAAAAACCGTGTCCGCCACCAGAAGCTCGCTGGGAGCAATGCGCATCACATCAGCCAGCAGCCTGTCGGCGCCTGTCTCCGACACTCGGAACATGCCGGTCGAGATATCGATCCAGGCAAGCGCGAGGCCGTCGCTGCCGCGCGTCCGCCCCAAAGCCATCAGATAGTTGGCCTGAGAAGGATCGAGCAGCTTTTCTTCCGTAATGGTGCCGGGTGTCACCAGACGAACCACATCCCGCTTCACCACGGATTTTGAACCGCGCTTCTTCGCCTCCGCCGGATCTTCCACCTGCTCGCAGACGGCAACACGAAAACCGAATGCGATCAGCTTCTGCAAATAGTCGTCGGCGGCATGAACCGGCACGCCGCACATGGGGATGTCTTCGCCCAGATGCTTGCCGCGCCTGGTCAGCGTTATGCCGAGCGCCCGCGATGCCTGCACCGCATCGTCGAAAAACAACTCGTAGAAGTCGCCCATGCGGTAAAAGAGCAGCGCGTCGCTGTGCAGCGCCTTGATCTCGATGTACTGCTCCATCATCGGCGTCGGACGCGCAGAGGGGTCAGCGATGGGCGCCGCCTCATTGTGCGTTTCTTCCTTGATGGATGCCATTCCAGACAAAAGCGGTTCCTTCCCGATTGATTTCTGCATGAGTTTTTCAATCTATTCCGTAAGAGCCCGTTTACACACCGTCAGTCGGTTGTTATCGAGCAATTCTCCACAGAACAAAGAGCCGCCGGAGGAAACATGGCCGAGAAGAACAAGACTGATCGATCCCTTCCATCCCTGACCGATCAGGAAGCGCTGGAATTTCACGCTCGCGGACGACCGGGAAAGCTCGAAATCAACCCGACCAAGCCGATGGCGACCCAGCGCGATCTTTCGCTCGCCTATTCGCCGGGTGTCGCGGCTCCGGTCCGGGCCATCGCCGAAGACCCCTCTCTCGCCTATGACTATACCGCCAAGGGCAATCTTGTCGCCGTCATCTCGAACGGAACCGCCATTCTCGGCCTCGGCAATCTCGGCGCGCTGGCGTCCAAGCCGGTGATGGAAGGCAAGGCCGTCCTGTTCAAGCGTTTCGCTGACGTGGATTCCATCGATCTCGAAATCGACACGACCGATATCGACGCCTTCATCAACAGCGTACGCTATCTGGGCCCCTCTTTCGGCGGCATCAATCTGGAAGACATCAAGGCCCCGGATTGCTTCATCATCGAAAGCCGCCTGCGCGAGTTGATGGACATTCCGGTATTCCATGACGACCAGCACGGCACGGCCATTATCGCGGTCGCAGGGCTCATCAACGCGCTGCATCTGACGGGGCGCGACATGAAGACGGCCAAGCTCGTCTGCAATGGTGCGGGTTCCGCCGGTATCGCCTGTATCGAACTGGTCAAGGCGATGGGTTTCGCCCCCGAAAACGTCATCCTGTGCGACACCAAGGGCGTCGTCTATCAAGGGCGCGAAGAGGGCATGAACCAGTGGAAATCGGCCCACGCGGTGAAGACGAAAAAGCGTTCTCTGGCCGAGGCCATGGACGGCGCCGACGTTTTCTTCGGCGTTTCGGCGAAGGGCGCGCTGACGTCCGACATGGTGCGCTCCATGGCGCCAAACCCCATCATCTTTGCCATGGCCAATCCCGATCCTGAAATCACGCCGGAAGAAGTGGCCGAGATCCGCGGCGACGCGATCATGGCGACGGGCCGTTCGGACTATCCCAACCAGGTGAACAATGTCCTGGGGTTCCCCTATATTTTCCGCGGCGCGCTCGATGTCCGGGCAAGGACGATCAACGACGCCATGAAGGTGGCGGCAGCAAACGCGCTCGCCGAACTGGCGCGGGAAGACGTGCCGGATGACGTCGCCGCCGCCTATCAGGGCAACCGTCCGAAATTCGGCCCGCAATATATTATCCCGGTGCCGTTCGATCCTCGGCTGATCTCCGCCATTCCCGTCGCCGTCGCCAAGGCAGCGATGGAAAGCGGCGTGGCGGGCAAGCCGATCGACGATCTGGAAACCTATGCCCGCCAGCTCGCGGCGCGGCGCGACCCCATCGCCTCAACGCTGGCAGGCATTTACGACAGCGTGCGCAAGAAGCCGAAGCGCATCGTCTTCGCCGAGGGCGAGGAGGAGCAGGTCATGCGCGCGGCCGTGTCCTATGCCAACCAGAGACTGGGAACCGCGATCCTGCTCGGGCGTGAGGAGCAGATCCATCAAACGGCAAAAAATGCGGGCGTCGATCTCTCGCGCCCCGGCATCGAGATCATCAATGCCCGCTTGTCGAGCCGCAACGGCGTCTATGCGGATTATCTCTATGAGCGGTTGCAGCGCAAGGGCTACCTGTTCCGGGACTGCCAGCGCCTCATCAACAACGACCGCAACCATTTTGCGGCCTGCATGGTGGCGCTGGGCGATGCCGACGGCGTGGTAACGGGCGTCACGCGCAACTATTCGACCGTTCTGGCGGATGTGCGCCGCGTCATCGACGCGCGGCCCGGCCACCGCGTCATCGGCGTTTCACTGGTGCTGAACCGGGGGCGGGCAGTGCTCGTTGCCGATACGGCGGTCCACGACATGCCGACATCGGACGAGCTGGCGGATATCGCCGAGGAAGCCGCAGGCATGGCGCGCCGCATGGGCTATGAGCCGCGCGTCGCGCTGCTTGCCTATTCGACGTTCGGCCATCCGCCGGGCGAACGCGCAGAGCGGGTTCAGGAGGCCGTCAAAATACTCGACCGCCGCCGTGTCGATTTCGAATATGATGGGGAAATGGCTGCCGACGTAGCGCTCGACCCGAAACGGATGGAACAATATCCGTTCATTCGCCTCTCCGGCCCGGCCAATGTTCTCGTGATGCCCGCTTTCCATTCGGCGTCCATCGCCACGAAAATGCTTCAGGAACTGGGCGGGGCAACGGTGATCGGCCCGCTTCTCGTCGGCCTGAACAAGCCTGTTCAGATCGTGACGCTCGGCGCGAAGGATTCCGATATCGTCAACATGGCTGCAATTGCCGCCTATAACAGCTACGGCTAAGGATTTCGCCACGCCGATCGCCTCAAACGAAGCGGTCGGCGTCCGTGCCGTAATAGTTGATATACCGGCTCGATATCCGTTCGACGGGAAGCATGACGAAGACGTCTGTTGTGCCGAAGTCATGGTCGATGACCGCGCCGTCTCCGATCATCGCGCCCAATCGCAGATAACCCTTGATCAGCGGTGGCATACCGAAAAGGGCGACTTTCGCGTTAATTGCTTCTTTCGGCATCATGTCCATGGGCTGATAGCGCTCGGGAAGCGCCGCGATGTGCCACCCGGCATCAACCCGGCAATAGTGATGCAGGAAGGAAAGCGGCAGCGCATGTGCCGCCGGAACAGTGCCGTGAAAGGACGCGCATCCGAACATCGCCTCTATCGAATGGCGACGGCAATAGGCCCATATGCCTTGCCATAAAAGCTCGACGGTCCTTTTCGAGCGATAGGCGGGAAGCACACAGGAACGGCCAAGTTCGAGAACCGACAGCCTCGGCTTGGCGGCCAGCAGATCCTCGACATCGAATTCCGTGGACGAGTAGAATCCGCCCGCACGGTCGGCCTGCTCGCGTCGCATCAGGCGATAGGTGCCGACGATCTGTTTCGCAAGCGACCCGGCGACCGCCGTGTCGATGACCAGAAGATGATCGCAAAGCGCATCGAAACGATCCGCGTCGCGCTGTTCGACCGCGTGAATATCGACCTTCCTCGCGCCAAGTTCGCTGAAGAATACCTTGAACCGCAATTCCTGCGCCGCGCCGATCTCGTCCGCTGTTTCCGCCAGGCGCACTTCAAGCGTGCCCATGCGCCCGAGGACCGTGCCTGCTGGCATCCCGGATCCCCGGCCCGGATTCAATTGCGCTCTGGAATCGGTTCCTGCCATAATTGTTGTATCGTTCGTCTGGCGATACAGGTCAAGCAAGCTGGCGTTCATGATGATTACTCCCGATCAAGCCGATCGGGGAGATTGATAGCGGAAATCTGCGACAAACGGATGACGCGGAGCATATGGGCGGCGGCGGAATGGTTTGCAGGCTTATTTATCGGCGGACGCCGCGACGACCCCGAGCAGGTCTTCCGGATTGATGGGCTTGGTCAAAAAACCGCTCGCGCCACGTTCGAGCAAGGCGCTTCGGGTTTCCGGCTGGGCATCCGCGCTCAGCACAAGGATGGGGGACGGCCCTACGCCGCGCTCCTCTTCAAAGGCGCGTATCCGGCTGATTGCGTCGGCTCCATCAAGGCGGGGCATGTGCAGATCCATGAAAATGAGATCGAACGGTTCCCCGGATACTTGCGCCGACTGCACCGCCGAAACCGCTTCCTCGCCATCACCCACGACCATGACGTCATGGGATGTGCGGCCCAAAACGGCGCGCATCAGCCTCACATTGATTTCATTGTCTTCCGCAACGAGCAGACGCAGGACGCGTTCCGGCCTTTTGCCGAACGAGACCGGCCTGCGATCGCCGCTCATGTCGATGCCCTCTTCCTCCGTCAGAACACGCAACAGCGTACCCGCGCGAACGGGCCGCGCCAGGAAGGCGCTGAAGCTGCGCGCAAGGAGGGACTGCAAGATTCCCCTGTCTTCGGGCTTGATGAGAACCACGCCCCGTCTGGAAACCACGCCAAGCCGTTTCAATGCCCCGCACATTGGCGCGGCCTCGCTGTCGAAGGACGGATCGGCAAGCACGGCATCGAAAATACCTTGCCGCGCATCGGGCAAGAGCCCGGAGAAATCCTTTGCGATGAATACCTCCGCACCATGTCCGCGCAGCGTCAGCGCGAGGCCGGTCGCTTCGCTCTCGCTTTCGGTGAGAATAAGGTAGCGTTTGCCCGCAAGACGGAGAATTCCCGGCCCGTTCTGGCCTTGCAGTTCGCCTTCGGTGCGGAGCGGAACCGTCAATTCAAAGGTCGAACCGGAGCCGAACGTGCTTGAAACATGGATTTCCCCACCCATGGCCGTCGCGATACGTCGCGAGATGGCAAGGCCGAGCCCGGTTCCGTTATGTCGTCGCGTCGATCCCTCGTCCGATTGCTCGAACTCACGGAATATCTTCTCATGATCGCACTCCCGGATACCGGGTCCGGTATCCGTCACGGTAAGCACCAGCATCTGTTCCGATGCCTCGCCGTTGCGGACTTCCACCCTGAGCAGGACGCCACCCGTTTCGGTGAATTTCACGGCATTGCCAACCAGATTGAAGATAATCTGCCGCGTGCGATAGGGATCGAGCATCAACCGCTCGGGCACCGCGGTCGAGACATGCAGGCCGATTCCGAGACCTTTGGCATAAGCACGGGAGGCGAGCAATTCGATGACATTTTCGCAGAGGGTGCGTATATCGGTCGGCTCCGCGACGAGATCGATGCGGCCGGATTCGATCTTCGAGAAATCCAGAAGATCCTCGATCAGCGTCAGCAAGGCATCGCTCGACTGTGTTACCGCCTGCACATAGCTGCGCTGTTCGGGCGTCAGTCCAGTATCGGCCAGCAGCTTCGCCGTGCCGATAATCCCGTTGAGCGGGGTCCGGATTTCGTGGCTGACGGTCGCCAGAAACTGCGACTTCGCTTCGCTTGCGCTTTCAGCCTTCCTGCGGGCATCGATCAGTTCGTGCTCGACCTTCTTGCGGTCGGTCACATCACGGGCAACAGCCCTGCGATGGACGGCATTGGTCTGCGGGTCGCGGATCGTTTGCTCGGCCCACGAAAACCATCGCGGGCCATATCGCGTCATCACCTGAATATCGCCGAAGCGCAGAACCTCCGGGCCGTCGCCGGTGGAAGCGTCGTCATTCAGGCTTTCATTGTAGATGCCAACCTCGGGCAGCGTGCGCCCCAGCAGCGCCGATTCCTCAATCCCCACCAGTTCGGCCAGAATCTCGTTGGCGTAAACGATCCGCCCCTCCTGATCCCGATGCACGATCACATCGCCAAGGGAATTGGCCGACGCATAGCCGTCCTTCGCAGGCTCGCTCGTTTCCCATAGGCGGTCTGAAAGCCCCTCGATAAAGCGGTTCTGCGTCATGATATGGGTTGCCAGATGGCTCTGCTCCGCCATCACGCCGCGATAGGCATGCCATAGGAAAAGGCTGACAAGACCCGTCGCCGCCGCCAGCAGCCCGGTCAGCACCGCGGGCGCATCAAGCGCCACGGCCACCGCTATCGCACCCGCAAGGCATGACAGGACAGGGAGCAGCTTGTTTCCGCCGTGTGCTTCGCGCCGATCCGGCTCGAGCGCAGCCTTGGCTGACACCGGCTCCTCGGGGCGCGGCAATCGTCCTTTCAAGCCGAAAGCATAGCGGCTTGCATCATTTTCCGGCTTTGTCCCTGAGCCCGTCGTTCTCATAACACAGCTCTATCACTGACTTGCTTCGGTTACGTTGTGGAGCGTGGTAAACAATCACAGCACCGCTTATGAACTATCGCATATCAACGACGACCCTGCCGCGTATCCCGCCGTCGACAATCCGTCGCGCCGCGTCGAGAATGTCGTCAAATCCGATATGCGTCGTCAGCGCCTCCAGCTTGCGCGGATCGAGATCCCCGGCAATACGCCTCCACGCCTCCAGACGAAGCGATTTCGGAGCCATGACGGAATCGATCCCGAGCAGCGAGACGCCTCTCAGGATGAAGGGAGCGACCGTTGCGGGCAAATCCATCCCCTGCGCCAGACCGCAGGCGGCCACAGCCCCGCCATAGGCCGTCATGGACAGCACATTGGCCAGCGTATGGGAGCCCACCGCATCCACGCCGCCCGCCCAGCGCTCCTTGCCCAAGGGCCTGCCCGGAGCGGACAATTCGCTGCGGTCGATGATTTCGGCGGCCCCCAGCTCTTTCAGGAAATCCGATTCTTCCGGCCGCCCCGTCGATGCGATGACGTGAAATCCGAGTTTTGACAGCAGCGCCACCGCGACAGAACCGACGCCGCCAGCAGCGCCCGTCACGATCACCGGCCCGCGATCGGGCACGATTCCGTGCCTCTCCAAAGCCATCACGCAGAGCATAGCGGTATAGCCCGCTGTGCCGATCGCCATGGCCTGCGAGGGTGTCAGGCTAGCCGGCAATGGCACCAGCCACTCGCCCTTGAGGCGCGCGCGCCCGGCGAATGCGCCATTATGGGTTTCGCCAACGCCCCAGCCGTTCAGGATAACCTTGTCGCCCTCGCGCCAGTCGTTGTTGCCGGATTCGATGACCGTTCCCGCCAGATCAATGCCCGGAATCAGCGGCCAGTGCCGGACGACGGGGGCTTTGCCAGTGATCGCCAGGCCGTCCTTGTAGTTGACTGTCGTGGCGTCCACCGAAACGAGCACGTCGCCCTCGGTCAAATCCGCATCGGACATTTCGACAATATCGACCGACTGTTTCTTGTCTTCGTCCCGCGAAACGAGAATGGCCCTGAAGCGGTCGCTCATATGCTGGTTTCCTCTCTCCCCGAACCGTCATTCTGCCCGATCCATCATTCTGATTGCGAACCGGATGGGCGTCAATCCGCCGGGCGGTTGTCTTCAGGCCGGGAACGCTCGCGCCACCAGTGAAGCAATTCATCGAGAATGACGGCGCCCGCCCCGACGGTGATAAAGCTGTCGGCCAGATTGAACACGGCAAAAGACCAGTTTGGCGTGAAAAACAGGATATAGTCGATCACATGCCCATGCCAGCCACGGTCGATCACGTTGCCGACGGCCCCGCCGATGATAAGCGCAAAGCCGAGGCGCGACAGCCAGCGCGTGGGTGCCGTCGTCGTCCACCAGAGATAGGAGACAAAGCCAATCACAACGAGCGTCAGAAGCACCAGCCCGAGATCATGGAAGCCGGAAAGCATCGAAAAGGCGATACCCTCATTATAGGTGCGGAAGACGGCCAGAAATGGCAGAATTTCCACTTTCTCCTGAAAATTCAGGTTGGTTTCGACCCAGAACTTGATGAGCTGATCCGAAACAACCGCGAAAACGACGATCAATGCGAACCATAATATGGCGCGGCTTCGCGTCATGCGCCGCTCCTTTCATCGAGCGTCAGCGCTTCCCGACGGATTTCAAACAGCATCACACCGGTCGCAATGGCGAGATTCAGCGAGTCGGCGCGCCCCTGCTGCGGTATCCGGGCCAGCTTGTCGCAAGAATGCGCAAGATTGTCCGGTAGCCCCTGTTGCTCATTGCCCATCAGAAGCACGACCGGTTTTTTTGCATAAGGAATCGTCCGGTAATCGACCGCGCCCTTCAGATGGGTGCCGACGACAAGACCGGAAAAGCCCTTGCGCCATTTCAGGAAATCCGCCTCACTGGCCCTGAACAGCGGCACGGCGAAGACGGAGCCCATCGTCGCGCGCACCGTCTCGATCGAATAGGGATCGGTGACATCGCCGACAAGAATGACGCCCTTGGCGCCCACCGCATCGACCGTGCGGATAACGGTGCCGAGATTGCCTGGATCGCGGACCCGATCAAGCGCGACATAGACGTCGTCGCCCTTGGGCTTCAGCGTGGCCAGAGGATGGTATTGCTGGTCGAAAACGCCGACCACCATCTGCGGATTGTCGCGCTTGGTGATCGCCGAGATGACCTTTTCATTCACTTCCAGCACATCGCCGCCCCTGGCAACCGTGCGCGCCGCAATCTGTTCCACCAGCGCATTGCCCTTGCCCGCCTTGGCGAAAACGAGCGTGCGGATGCGCCAGCCGAGATCCAGCGCGTCGATGATGAGTTTCAGGCCTTCCGCCATGAAGACGCCGCGCTGGTCGCGGAATTTCTTCATCTGGAGGGCGCGCAGATCCTTGATGATCGGATTGGTGAGGCTCGTCACCTCCTTGACGCGGCCAGATTTCGGAAAATCGTCGTCACGGCTCATTTTGCTACCCAACGGCTAAAAAGAGAGGTTGAAAGGGCGCGTCCGGCAGAGCGCTCGCGCAGGATCAGTTCGCCCGACTCCACGCGCCCGCCAAGCCCGGTGAATGTGTCACGCATCAGTTCATGCATGGCGAAAAACGATGCCCGGATCGAATAGGCGGTCAGAACCACGGCCATCGGCTTTGGCGAGAGGATGGAGCGGCAAAGATCGACCATTTCCGGCAGGTTGTCGAAAAGTTGCCAGACCTCGCCATTCGGTCCCCTGCCATAGGCGGGCGGATCGAGCAGGATGATGTCATAATGGCTGCCGCGGCGCTCCTCGCGGGTGACGAATTTCGTGGCGTCATCGCAGATCCAGCGGATCGGCTTATCCTGAAGCCGCGCCATTTCCTGATTTTCGCGCGCCCACACGATTGCCTTCTTCGAGGCATCGACATGGGTGACCTCGGCTCCGGCGCGGGCCGCGACCAGCGAAGCAAGGCCCGTATATCCGAACAGATTGAGAACCCGAACCGGCCGTCCCGCCTTGCGGATCAACTGATCCATGAAGGACCAGTGCTGCGCCTGTTCGGGAAACACGCCGACATGGCGGAACGAGGTGAAACGGCCCAGAAACGGGATGCCCTCATGAGACAGCGGCCATGTTTCGCCGAGCGGCGTCTTGGGAAATTGCCAGCGGCCCATGCCCTCCTCGTCCGTATTGCCGGTGAAAACAGCGTCGGCCCTGGCCCATTCCGCCTGATCCCAGGCAGGCAGCCAGATCGCCTGCCCCTCGGGGCGGACGATGCGATAGGGCCCGTACTGCTCAAGCTTCTGGCCATTGCCGCTGTCCAGCAGGGCATAATCCTCAGATGGCTCGGTTTCCAGAACAAGGGGAAGCCGCTCCTCGGGACGCGCACCGGTGCGCCGTGTCAGGATACGTCGCAACATGGCCTGCGCGGGGCGGAGGGCCGGTTTCGGCGGCGCCTTCTGCGCGGGCGGTTGCGATGTTTCCTGCTGCGCGCGCGGCTTCGATGGCGCTCCGGCCCTGCGCTCCGGCTTGCCTGCGTTCTTGCGCTGCCTGTCTTGTCCTTTTGGAGGTTTCAAACCCGGTCTCCTTTTCCGGGTTAGCCTTTAACGCCTATTTCCGCTTTCTGAAAGACGAGAATCCCCGCCGCCAGATCTTCAAGCGCCGCACCGACCGATTTGAACAGGGTTATGTCGGTGGCCGTTTCCCTTCCCCGCACCTTTCCTCGCGTCAGGTCGTTCAAATCTCCGAGGATGGATCGTTCGGTAATGACGCCGGTTTTGAGCGGCAAGACAATGTCGCCGCCCTCCTTCATCGCGCCTTCCCGCGTATCCACGAAAATTCGGGCGCGGCGGACGGTTTCGTCGTCGCTTTCGCGCATTTCAGGCGTGAACGCGCCGACCAAATCCACATGAGCGCCCTTTTTCAGCAATTCTCCGCGGATCAGCGGTTCGGTCGAGAGCGTAGCAGCGGAAATGATGTCGGCCTGGGCGACGGCTTCGTCCCGATCCGGCGCAACATGAGCATTGAACCCATCGGCCAACAGGGCTTCCACGACCTTTTCGGCATGGGAAGCGGTCCGGTTCCAGATCGCTATATCCTTGATCGGCCGGATCGAACCATGCGCACGGGCAAGAAATCCGGACAGTGCGCCCGCGCCAAGAATAACCAGCTTCTCCGCGTCTTCCCGCGCCAGATATTTCGCGGCCAGTGCGGACGCTCCGGCGGTTCGCCACAAAGTCAGGCGCTGCCCGTCAATCAGTGCTTTCGGCTCACCCGTCTTTCCATCCATCAGCAGATAGACACCCATGACGGCCGGAAGGGATATTTTTCCGTTGTCGGGAGATACGGTGACAATCTTCACACCCATAAAGCCCCTGGACGAATCACCCATCGCGTGAAAATCCGACCATGCTGGCATGAGCAGCAGCGTCGAGGCCGCTCCGTCGGGTCTTTCAACGGTGTGATGATGGCGCACGGGCTGGATCGCGCCATGAAGGAAAGCCGCTTCGAGCGTCGCAATCATATCGGGCCACTTCAGCAGCGTATCGACTTCATGGGCGGAAATTGATTTCACGACGTCTCCGGCTTGAACTTCAACCCGCCCGTCAGTACCCGTCAGCGCGGTGATGGCAGCGCGGGGCCCAATCCGGCGCGAGCGGCCTTCTGCATCTGGTCGGCCTGCGTGCGCAGCCGCGCCGCTTCATCGCGGTTCTCGCGCGCCTGCTTGCGGTGGCGCCCCTGCTTGTACCAGGTCGCGAAGCTTCCGATCAGAAGCCCGAGAATCAACGCCAGAAACAGCCATACGAACAACGGCGCCGAATAGGAAAGAGCCGGGTTGCCGGGGTTGAACGGATCAACCGTGAAGATCACCGGCCCGCGATTGGCGACTGAGAGCGCGATCAGCACGATCGCGATCGGAATAAGAACGAGTACCGTAACAAGTCGATTGGTCATACTTCACTCTTCATCAGGCCCGCCCCTGTGGTGGCTCGCCTAATCCTTGTCGTTTCCATTCAGCCGGTCACGCAGTTCCTTGCCGGTCTTGAAAAAGGGAACCCATTTTTCCTCGACGTCGACATTGACGCCCGTTCGTGGATTTCGACCGCTTCGCGCAGGACGATTCTTGACCGAGAATGCGCCGAAACCACGCAACTCGACACGATTTCCCTCCGCAAGCGCACTGCTTATTTCATCGAAAACCGCCCCGACGATGTTTTCGACATCCCGCTGGAAAAGGTGCGGGTTACGGCTGGCAATAATCTGTACAAGCTCCGACTTGATCACGGCTAAAGACCCCTCTTGTCCGCATTATGGCACGGATAACATTAAAAAAACTCGGGAGCGGCTCCCTCAAACGCTCTTATTGAGCCCTGACAGGCCCACCGTCAACGTGCCAAACCGAAACGAGGCCGTCAAGAAAGATACGTTCACTCACCACCTCGCCGATCAGGTTAGCACGGTCCCTCGGAATGCCAAACCAGTCCGCAAGGACATTCAGCGCATGACTTGAAAACAAAAGGCCGGCTGTCGACGACCCTCCGGGTTTCCATTCGATCACATCGAGGCTCTCGTCCACACCCTTGGAATTCAGCCATTCGATGGCCGTTTCCTCGCCACCCACCGCATCGATGAGCTTGTTTTCAAGCGCCTGCCGCCCGGTGAAGATCGAACCGTCCGCCAAGGCCAGAACCTGCGCACGGTCCAGCGGCCGGCGTTCCTCGACCAGGCCGACAAACCAGTCGTAGGAATCGAGAATCATACGCCGGATCATCGCTTTCGCCTCTTCGCTGGCGGGGCTGAAGAAATTCGGCTCCGCCTTCAGCGGGCTCGACTTGATGGATTCGACCTTCACGCCAAGCTTGCCCAGCATCTCCGACAGGTCCGGATACTGGAAAAGCACGCCGATCGACCCGACGATGGATGACTGGCGCGCGACAATATGGTCCGTCGCGCTGGCGACCATATAGCCCGCGGACGCCGCCAGCGTGCCGACCTGCGCGACAACCGGCTTTTTTTCCGCCAGACGGCGCGTCGCCTCATAGATCGCCTCGCCCCCTGCCGTGGTGCCTCCGGGGGAATCAATCGACAGGATAACGCCCCTCACCGCATCGCTCTCAGTGACCTTGGCGAGACGCTTGAGCAAATCCTCATCTTCCAGAATGGTGCCTTCGACGCGAATCTTGGCGATATGAGGGGCGGATTTGCCCGTCCATCCGGACACGTAGACCGCGAAACCCAGCACCGCAGCAGCCGCGATCGCAAGGGCAAGAACGCGCCAGAACGTCAGTTTCCGGCGGAGTCTGCGGCGGTCGATAATCGCGTCGGCATTGACCATGGGTGGATCCAATTCATGATAGCAAGTTGCAAAGGACTACTGTAATATAGCTTTTGCGACGGGAATGGAACATATCCAGCCCGCTGCTTTTCGGGCCGACATCGAATCAAATGCCGGATGCCCCTGACATTTCATCTTTAAATAACCATATTGGGATGTAACGGGCTTGCCGAGTGTGACAACGACAAACCGGCCGGCACTATGAGAATGGAAATCAGCGAGCCCTTCCGGGGGCCTGAAACAGGACAGTTCAGACCTATGGAAAAAACTGCGATGCAATTCGGTGCCGAGCAGAAGGACGCGTCGGTCTTTCGTGCGGCTCGCGTACATTCGGTGCGGGTGCAGGTGTTGAAAAGGGCGCTACCGGTGCTTGCCGTCATTGCCGGCGCGGCCTTTTCCTGGTTCACATTCTTCACCGTCCCGGCGACGCCGATGAAGATCGATCTCGACGGTGCCGCCGTCGAAAACGGCAAACTCGTCATGAGCAACCCGAAGCTCGACGGATTTACCGGCGACAAGAAGCAGCCCTACAAGATGCAGGCGGAGCGCGCCCTGCAGAACATCGCGAGCAATGGCGAGTTGATCGAGCTTGAGAACATCGATGCCGAACTGCCCGTCGGCGACAAGCTGCGCGCGACGATCAAGGCCAAGGCCGGTGTGTACGACAACGCCAATGACCATTTGAAACTGACTGATTCGTTCACGGTTGAGACCAGCGACGGCCTCTTTGCTGCGCTGAAATCCGCCGATATCAATGTGGCGAGCGGGCAAATCACGACAAATGAGCCTGTCGATATCCGCAACAACAACGCACATATCGTTGCGGATCGCATGACTATTACCGATAACGGTAAAATCATGGTATTTGAACAGGGTGTCAGGCTTGTCATTGACGCGGTAAAGCCGCAAGAAGAAAAAGCATCGGCTTCGACTCTGGATGAGAGCTGATCGATCGATTCGAAGGAGAAATGGGGAATGATGTCCGGCTTTAGTCAAAACAGGTCGCATCGGGCGCTGGCGTTACTGTTCGCCATGGCGATTTCTCCGCTTATTCTCAATGCACCGGCCGCGTTCGCGCAGGACGCGGCGAGCAGGATGCCGGGTATCAAGCTGTCGGGCGATCAGCCGATCCAGATCGATTCCGACAAACTCGAAGTACGGGAAGCCGACGGCATGGCGATCTTCACGGGCAACGTATCCGTCGTGCAGGGCACGACGCTTATGAAGTCCGGCGAAATGAAAGTCTTCTACAAGAAGGATTCAGGCTCCGCGACCACGGGATCTGCAGCAATCGACCGACTGGAGGCCACCGGCAAGATTTACGTCAAGTCGGACAACCAGATCGCCACCGGCGACAAGGGCACCTATGACATGAGCACGGAAACGCTTGTGCTCTCCGGCGACAAGGTCGTTCTCTCCGAAGGCGACAATGTTGCGGTTGGCTGCAAGCTGACCGTGCTTACCAAGACGGGCGAAGCGAAGCTGGAAAGCTGCAAGGGCAGCAAGACCGGCCGGGTTTCGATCGTCGTCGCGCCTAAAAGCGCCCAGGAAAACCAGAAGAAGAACTAGGTTCATTCCGCGTGGCTCTATTCTCTCGCAAGCCCAGGAATGGCAATGGTCAGGCTGGCCCGGAAGAAGCGCCCCGGAGCGCGGCGGATGCTTCGCGCCTGAAGGGCACGCTGATCGCGCGCAACATGACCAAGAGCTATAATGGCCGGCAGGTCGTGAACGGCGTTTCCTTTGGCGTGCGCGCCGGCGAAGCCGTGGGTATCCTCGGGCCGAACGGCGCCGGCAAAACCACCTGCTTCTACATGGTGACCGGCCTCGTGCCGCTCGACAGCGGTTCCGTTGAAATCGACGGTTTCGACGTCACCAACATGCCGATGTATCGCCGTTCCCGGCTCGGCGTCGGCTATCTGCCGCAGGAAGCGTCCATTTTCCGCGGATTGTCCGTCGAGGACAACATCAAGGCCGTGCTTGAGATCGTCGAAAAGGACAAGCGCAAGCGGGCCGAGGAGTTGGATCTGCTTCTCGACGAGTTCCACATTGCGCATCTGCGCAAGTCGCCATCCATGGCTCTCTCGGGCGGCGAGCGGCGCAGGCTGGAAATCGCACGAGCGCTGGCGTCGCGCCCCAATTTCATGCTTCTGGACGAACCCTTCGCAGGCGTCGACCCGATTGCCGTCAACGACATCAAGCAGCTCGTCCGCCAGTTGACGAGCCGGGGCATCGGCGTCCTGATCACCGATCACAATGTCCGGGAAACGCTCGGCCTGATCGATCGGGCCTATATTGTCCATGCCGGTGAAGTGTTGACGCATGGCCGCCCACAGCAGATCGTGGACAATCCGGATGTGCGGCGTCTCTATCTGGGCGACCAGTTCAAGCTCTGAAATCGTCCACTGCGCTTCAAATTTCGTACATTTCTTGCGCAAGGCCCCATTCGAGGGCAAGAAAACCACATAAGTGGAATTGACAAGCAAGGATCGGGCCAGTTTCTATTGGCGCGATCTTTTTCATCCGAAGGAATGCCAGGCGTCCCCCATGGCCTTATCGCCTAAGCTTGATTTGCGTCAGTCCCAATCGCTGGTGATGACGCCCATGCTGATGCAATCCATACGATTGCTTCAGTTGACGCATATCGAGTTGCAGCATTTCATCGAGCTCGAAGTCGAGAAAAATCCCCTTCTCGAAAGGCTCGACAGCGCCAATGATGATTTTCCCGAGTTCGAGGAGATGCGGGGCCATGACGACGGGCATTCCCTGCCCTCCAGCCAACGTGACCGGTCTGGCGAAGATGCTCACGAGAGCGAGAATAACGAATCCTCCGGCGATTGGCTTTCCAGCGGCCAGAACACAAGCGCCGATGCCATGTCGGAGACCTTCGACGCCTCGATGGAAAACGTGTTTCCCGACGATCCGGGACGTTACGAACACATAGCCCCGGATCTCGCTTCCCAGTGGAAATCGGCAACTGGCGACGGATATCTCGCCGGAGGCAGCGAGAGCTTCGATATCGAGCAGGTCACCGCCTCGCGCGTTTCGCTGCGCCAGCATGTCGAAGAGCAGCTGACTTTTGCCTTCCATGATCCTGCCGACCGCATCATCGGCGCAGAACTTGCCGACAATCTCGATGAAACGGGCTATCTGCGCGCCGATTTCGTGGAAATCGCGGAACGTCTCGGCACATCGCAGGAAAAGATCGAAGCCGTTCTTGTGGTTCTGCAAGGCTTTGAACCGGCTGGGCTTTTCGCCCGCGATCTTGCGGAATGCCTCGCCATACAGTTGAAGCTGAAAGACCGGTTCGACCCGGCAATGGCCGCGATGCTCGGCCATCTCGATTTGCTGGCAAAGCGTGATTTCCCCTCCTTGAAGAAAATCTGCAATGTCGATGAAGCCGATCTGCTCGACATGCTGAACGAGATACGCCTGCTCGACCCGAAACCGGGAGCGGCTTTTTCTGTCGGCGTCGCCGATCCGATCATCGCCGACGTTCTGGTGACGCCGGCGCCTGACGAAAGCTGGTCGATCGAGCTCAATCCGGCGGCCCTGCCCCGCGTTCTCGTCAATCAGGACTATTACAAAACGGTTTCGCGCGTGGCCATGGAACCGAAGGAAAAGGAATTCCTGTCCGAATGCATGCAGAACGCCACATGGCTGACCCGCAGCCTCGACCAGCGCGCGCGGACCATTCTGAAGGTCGCAGGCGAGATCGTCCGACAGCAGGACGGCTTCCTGCGGCACGGCGTTTCCCATCTGAAGCCGCTGAACCTGCGCATGGTGGCCGACGCCATCGGCATGCATGAATCCACCGTCAGCCGGGTTACCTCCAACAAATACATGATGAGCCCGCGCGGCGTCTTCGAGTTGCGCTATTTCTTCAATGTCGCGATCGCGTCGGCGGAGGGCGGCGAGGCGCACGCTTCCGAAGCCGTACGCCATCAAATCCGGCAGATGATCGATAAGGAAAGCCCCAAGCTTATTCTTTCGGATGATGCCATCGTGGATCTTCTCAAGAAGGAGGGCATCGACATCGCCCGTCGAACGGTCGCCAAATACCGCGAATCCATGAATATTCCTTCTTCCGTCCAGCGGCGGCGTGAAAAAAGAGCGAAGGCGGCGGTGGCTCTGTGACGGGCCTTCATTCTTAAAACGGTTAAGTGCGCGTTGACTTTCTTCTTTTGACCGCCTAGAAGCCCGCCGCACGGTTGAAAATCATATTTTTCCCCGGAATGAAGCGCGAAAGGCTTGGCCTACAGTAAATCCCAGAAGAGTAAAATGATCCACACCAGACATGCGGGATCGCTTTGCTCCTGCCACGACATCGGTATAGATTGAGTCGTGGAGTGAAATGCAAAATGAGGTGAAGCCAGATGACCCTGCGTATTTCGGGTAAACATATGGACATCGGTGATGCGTTCCGGATCCGTATCGAAGAGCGGATCGCTGAAACCGTACGGAAGTATTTCGATGGCGGCTATTCCGGTAAGATAACAGTCGAGAAGGCTGGTTCCCGTTTCGTCGCCGACTGCATTGTCAACCTCGACAGCGGCGTGATCCTTCAGGCCACCGGCGAGGCACAAGACCCACAACTGGCTTTTGAAGCAGCAGCCGAACGCATTGAAAAACGCCTTCGGCGTTACAAGCGCCGTCTGAAATCGCATCAGGCTACGGCCTCCAATGGCGTTTTCGACGACGTTTCATATCGCGTGGTTGCCGCCATCCCGGATGAGGAGGAAGAATTTCCGGAAGACTTCGCGCCGACGATCGTCGCGGAGACGTCGGTCGCCCTGCGCAGCATGAGCGTCGCATCCGCCGTCGTTCAGCTGGATCTCAAGGATAGTCCGGTTTTTGTATTTCGTAATGCCGGAAACGAGCAAGTGAATATTGTCTACCGCCGTCCGGACGGGAACATCGGCTGGATCGATCCTTCGATCGTGAAGGGGCATGCAGCTCCCCGTTCTTGAGAAGAACCCCATTGCCTGGTGACGCGTCACAAGGCGCGTCATTAGGCTAGAGGAAGGAATGGAGATAATGGATCTGAGCGATCTGATTCAGCCTGCGGCAGTTTTGCCGGCGCTGAAAGCGAGCTCCAAGAAGCAACTCCTGCAAATCATGGCTGAAAAGGCTGCTGAGTTGACCGGGCTCACGGAACGAGAGATTTTTGACACAATCCTGCAGCGCGAACGACTGGGTTCGACGGGCGTCGGCAATGGCATCGCCATGCCGCACGGAAAATTGAGCCATATGAAGCACATCATGGGTGTCTTCGCGCGTCTGGAAACGCCGGTCGATTTCGAGGCCCTTGATGACCAGCCTGTTGATCTGGTCTTCCTGTTGCTTGCCCCGGAAAATGCTGGCGCGGACCACCTCAAGGCATTGTCGCGTATTGCGCGCCTTCTGAGGGACCCGGAAACCGTTGCAAAGCTGCGCGGCACGCATGACGCGCAGGTGCTGTACTCGTTTCTCACAGCACATCCCGCGTCAAACGCGGCCTGACGCGAGCGAAACCGATCCAGAAGAAAAAGAGCCGGTGAAACCCGGCTCTTTTTTTGATCCTGTCCTATTCCGCGGCAGCCTTGCGCCGCGCCGCCGTTTCCCGCGCCATGAAGGCTTCGAGCGTCATGATATCCTCGGCGCTGCAGTGCAAGCCGAGCTTGGTGCGCCGCCACAACACATCCTCGGCGGTGATCGCCCATTCATGAGCAACAAGATAACGGATCTCCGCCTCATAAAGATCCGCGCCGAAGTGATGACCCAGCTCCTCGATCGACTGCGCCGCACCGAGCAAACCGTAGGCTGACGTTCCATAAAGCCGCCAGAGGCGGCGGGCGTGGCGTGGCGCGAGGAACGGATAGGCCGCCTGAAGCTTCGCCAGTTCCTGATCAAACCCCTTCACGGGGAAGTCGCCGCCGGGCAATGCAGCATCGGCGGTCCAGGGTTTTCCCTTCCGGCCCAGAAACCCTTCTATCTTCTCCAGCATATGCTCGGACAAGCGCCGGTAGGTCGTGATCTTTCCGCCGAAAATATTGACAAGAGGGGCTTTGCCTTCGGGCGCATCGGCCTTGAGCACATAATCCCGCGTTGCCTCCTGCGCTGTCGACGCGCCGTCATCATAGAGCGGCCTGACGCCGGAATAGGTCCAGACAACATCGTCACGCCGCACAGGATCGGCAAAATACTCGCTGGCCGCATCACAAAGATAGTCTATTTCCTTTGCGGTGATCGCCACCTTGGCCGGATCGTCATGATAGTCCTGATCCGTTGTGCCGACGAGGGTGAAATCCTGCTCGTAAGGAATGGCGAAGATGATGCGCCCATCCTTGTTCTGGAAGAAAAACGCGCGCGGATCGTCGAATTTCCTGCGGATGACGATATGGCTGCCCTGCACCAGCCGCACATTATGCGCGACGCTACCCGCAGCGAGCGCCAGAACCTTGTCCACCCATGGCCCGGCAGCGTTTATCAGAAGCCGGGCGGCGACGGTTTCCTGCTCACCCGTCAGGCTGTCCTCAACCGTTATGTGCCAGACGCCCTGCTCGCGCCGCGCCGCCGTAACGCGGGTTCTCGTTCTGATGCGCGCGCCGCGCTTCGCCGCATCCTGGGCGTTGAGCACCACCAGCCGCGCATCATTCACGCAGCAATCGGAATATTCAAACGCAGTCGTGAAAATCGGCTTGAGCGGCTTGCCGGCAGGATCGCGCCGCATGTCGAGCGTCCTGGTCGAGGGCAGCAGTTTTCGCCCGCCGATATGATCGTAGAGGAAAAGCCCAAGCCGCAGCAGCCAGGCGGGGCGCAAGCCTTTCTGATAGGGCAGGATGAGCCGCAACGGCCAGATGATGTGCGGCGCATTGCGCCACAGCACCTCACGCTCCATCAGGGCTTCGCGCACGAGGCGGAATTCGTAGTATTCGAGATAGCGCAGGCCGCCATGAATGAGCTTTGTGGACCCGGAGGACGTGCCGCTGGCCAGATCGTTCATTTCAGCCAGATAGACGGAGTATCCCCGCCCCGCTGCGTCACGCGCGATGCCGCAGCCATTGACGCCCCCGCCGATAATGAAAAGGTCGTGGACCCGATTGTCATTCGCCGTCATTTCACGACCTTTTGCCATCCTGTTTGATCAGCGTGATGCCTTGCGCTTGCGTCCGTAAAGTTCAAGGCGGTGATGCACGATCTCATACCCGAGGGAACGCGCTATTTCTTCCTGAAGCCGCTCGATCTTGTCCGAATGAAATTCAATCACGGCCCCTGTTTCCAGATCGATCAGATGATCGTGATGCTCGCCATCCGCCTGCTCGAACCGCGACGGCCCGCCGCTGAAGGCGTGACGGTGGATTGCCCCCATTTCCTCGAGGAGCTTCATCGTCCGGTAGACCGTCGACAAGGATATGCTGCCGTCGATCTCGACCGCGCGGCGAAAAATCTCCATCGCGTCGGGATGATCCGCCGTCTGCTTCAGGATATCCAGAATGACGCGCCGTGGACGCGTAATGCGAACGCCGGACCTGCGCAACGCAGCCTCATAATCCGGCTTGTGATTCACTTCCTTTTCCATGGACCCATTATGGTCCACTCGCACGCCAGTTGCAAAGTTTCTCAACTGAAAACGACATTCCTGCACTTAAATACCCTTCCAGTTGCAAACGATTTGCATTTGCATTGACGAATGCCGCCGACATCGCTATCTGATGGGATAACGAAATGATTTACAGTCATCCTTCCAGGACAACGGAGTTTTTTATGAGATTTTCTCGCATGTTCACGGTCGCCCTTCTGGCGCTTACGCTAGGGGGAGCGTCGGCGGCCAACGCGGCCAGTGAAAAACTGAAGGTGGTCACGACATTCACCGTTATCGCCGAGATGGCGCGGAACGTTGCGGGCGATGCCGCGGATGTGGAATCCATCACCAAGCCGGGCGCGGAGATCCACAATTACCAGCCGACGCCCGGCGACATATTGAAAGCGCAGGATGCGGATCTCATCCTGTGGAACGGTTTCAATCTCGAACTCTGGTTCGAGAAATTCTTCGCGAACCTGCAAAATGTGCCGGGCGCCGTGGTCACGGAAGGCGTGGAACCGATGGGCATTGCAGAAGGCCCCTATTCGGGCAAGCCCAATCCCCATGCCTGGATGTCTCCCGACAATGCACTGATCTATGTCGAGAACATCCGCAAGGCATTCGTCGAGCATGATCCGAACAATGCGGAGGTCTATAATCGCAACGCCGCAGCTTATACTGACAAGATCAAGGCGGCGATCGCCCCGATCAAGGCCGCCATCGACGCGGTTCCGGAAGAAAAGCGCTGGCTGGTCACAAGCGAGGGCGCATTCAGCTATCTGGCGCGCGATTTCGGCCTCAAGGAACTCTACCTCTGGCCGATCAACGCCGATCAACAGGGCACTCCGAAACAGGTGCGCAAGGTCATCGACGCCGTTCGCGAACATAACATTCACGTCGTCTTCAGCGAAAGCACGGTTTCCCCCAAGCCCGCCGAACAGGTTGCTCGCGAAACCGGCGCCCAATATGGCGGGGTTCTCTATGTGGACTCCCTCAGCGAGGCAGATGGCCCCGTCCCCACCTATCTCGATCTGCTGAAGGTCACCACCGAGACAATTGCCAAAGGTCTTGCAGAATAATGTTGATGAAACCAAAGCACGATAGAGACACCGGCTCCCTTGGGGCCGGTCTTTCCGTTGAAAACGTCACCGTCACCTATCGCAACGGCCATACCGCGCTGCACGACGCCAGCTTCGAGATCCCGACAGGCACGATCACTGCGCTCGTTGGCGTCAATGGCAGCGGCAAGTCCACGCTTTTCAAGGCGATCATGGGCTTCGTGCCGCTTGCCCAGGGCGCGGTGACGATCCTTGGGGCGCCGGCGGGACGCGCCCTGAAGCGCAATGTCGTTGCCTATGTTCCCCAAAGCGAGGATGTGGACTGGAACTTTCCGGTTCTTGTCGAGGACGTCGTCATGATGGGCCGTTACGGCCACATGAATTTCCTGCGCCATGCGACCCGCCACGACCATCAAATGGTTTCCGCCGCACTGGAGCGCGTCGGCATGGCGGATTTCCGCAAGCGCCAGATCGGGGAGCTTTCCGGCGGCCAGAAGAAGCGCGTTTTTCTCGCGCGCGCCCTCGCGCAGGAGGGGCGGGTGATCCTGCTCGACGAACCTTTTACCGGCGTGGACGTGCGCACGGAACATGCGATCATCGATCTGCTCAAGGCGCTTCGGGAAGAAGGCCGCGTGATGCTTGTCTCTACGCATAATCTCGGCAGCGTTCCGGAATTTTGCGACCGGGCCGTTCTCATCAACCGCACGGTGCTGGCCTATGGCGAGACGGAAAAGGTGTTCACGCAGAAAAATCTGGAACAGGCATTCGGCGGCGTCCTGCGCCACTTCATCCTGGGCGGTGTCGATCTGCATGCTGACAATGATCCGCGCCATGTGACCGTGATCACCGACGATGAACGGCCTTTCGTCATCTACGGCCAGAACGGCGACTCCAAGGTCACCGGCAAGACGACGGATGACGCGTCATGACCGCCCTTCTGCTGGAGCCGTTTTCCTATAACTACATGATCAACGCCATGTGGGTCAGTGCGCTTGTCGGCGGTGTTTGCGCCTTTCTCTCGGCCTATCTGATGCTGAAGGGCTGGTCGCTGATCGGCGACGCGCTTTCGCATTCGATCGTGCCGGGCGTGGCGGGAGCCTATATGCTCGGACTGCCATTCTCCATTGGCGCATTTTTCTCCGGCTCGCTGGCGGCAGGCGCCATGCTGCTGCTCAACGAGCGCACCAAGCTGAAAGAAGACGCCATTATCGGGCTGATCTTCACCTCCTTCTTCGGCCTCGGTCTGTTCATGATCTCGCTCTCCCCCGCTTCAGTGAACATCCAGACCATCGTTCTCGGCAATATTCTGGCGATCACGCCGGAGGACACGCTGCAACTGGTCATCATCGCGGGCGTTTCGCTGGCAATCCTTCTCGTCAAATGGAAAGACCTGATGGTCACATTCTTCGACGAAAACCACGCCCGCTCGATCGGCCTCAATCCGTCGTTGCTGAAGGTGCTGTTCTTCACCCTGCTCAGCGCATCGACAGTCGCCGCCTTGCAGACCGTGGGCGCGTTTCTCGTCGTTGCCATGGTCGTCACCCCTGGGGCTACGGCCTATCTCCTGAGCGACCGGTTTCCTAGACTGATCGTTATCAGCGTGGCGATCGGCACGCTGACGAGCTTTATGGGCGCGTATCTGAGCTATTTTCTTGACGGAGCGACAGGCGGCATCATCGTGGTGCTTCAGACGCTGATCTTCCTTCTTGCCTTTGTGTTCGCCCCCAAGCACGGAATGCTGGCGGCGCGCAGAAAAGCACGCGAAGCCCTGAGGACGGGACTATGAGCGCCTTTCTTGAACTTCTGGTCCAACCTTTCGCGTTTCCATTCATGCGGAATGCGCTGCTGATCTCCGTGCTTGTCGCGGCACCCATGGCGCTGCTTTCGCCCTTCCTCATCCTCAAGGGCTGGTCGCTGATGGGCGACGCGATTTCGCATGCGGTCCTGCCGGGCGTGGTGCTGGCCTATATCGCCGGAATACCGCTGGCTATCGGCGCGTTCGCGGCCGGCATGGTCTGCGCGCTCTCGACCGGCTTCCTCAAGGAAAACAGCCGCGTCAAGGAAGACACCGTCATGGGCGTTGTGTTTTCCGGCATGTTCGGCCTCGGGATCGTGCTCTACACCAAGATCCAGTCCGACGTGCATCTCGATCACATTCTCTTCGGCGACATGCTGGGCATAAGCTGGCGGGACATAGCGGAAAGCGCCGTCATCGCCGCTGTTGCGCTCGGCTGCGTCGGCATAGCAAGGCGCGACCTGCTGCTGTTCTCGTTCGATCCGCAACATGCGCGCGCCATCGGCCTTCCCGTTCGTGTGCTGCATTATGGCCTGCTGGTGATCCTTTCGCTGACCATCGTAGGAGCGCTGAAAGCCGTCGGAATCATCCTCGCCATTTCGATGCTGATTGCCCCCGGCGCCATCGCATTCCTGCTGACAAGCCGGTTTGAGCGGATGCTGCTGCTTTCAGTCGCCATAGGCGTCGGGGCGTCATTCCTCGGCGTCTATCTGAGCTTCTTCATCGACAGCGCACCTGCACCGACAATCGTGCTGCTGATGACCATGGCTTTCATCGCAGCCTATATCATATCGAGAACCCGCAGCCGAAAGACGTCGGCTGCGGTCTGATTGCATTGGTGTATTTCGCTGTTTCACTGAAACAACGAAATACACCAAATTCTTTGAAACGACGCAATTCCGAACGGAAAACCACTACACACTTTTCCTGGAATTGCTCTGGCTGCTCCGGGGAAGTTCCACGACAACGCGGTGCGCGCCCGCCGTTTCGAGCGGTATTCCCTCGCGAACCTGCTTCACCGGCAGCTTCGCGCCATTCACCATCACCACCGGAAACTTTCCGGAACCGGAGGCTGACACCTCGATCTCATAGGTCGCATCGCCAGATCGCATGGCCAGCCGATAGCCGTCCCATTGAGGCGGCATGGCAGGATCGATGAAGAGCCGGTCATTTTTACGTGAAATGCCGAGAATACCTTCCGTCGCCACGCGGTAGAGCCAACCGGCTGATCCCGTGTACCACGTCCAGCCGCCCCGTCCACGCATCGGATCGACGGAATAGACATCCGCAGCAACCACATAAGGCTCGACGCGATAGGTTTCGGCATCATCGCGATCAAGGCTGTGCGAGATCGGGTTCAGCATCTGGAACCAGCGATAGGCTTCCGCCGTATCGCCCAGTTTCGTCATCGCATAGACGGCCCAGATTGCGGCATGGGTGTATTGCCCGCCATTCTCACGCACGCCCGGCGGATAGCTCTTGATATAGCCGGGATCATGCGTCGTCTTCTCAAAGGGCAGCGTGAACAGGCGGATGATCTTGGCGTCCTCATCCACCAGATGCGTCTTGACGGATTCCATCGCCTGTTTCGCCCGCGCAGGATCGCCAAGACCGGTCAGGACGCTCCATGATTGCGCGATGGAATCGATCATGCACTCGTCGCTCTGCTTCGAGCCCAGCGGCGCGCCATCGTCGAAATAACCGCGACGATACCATTCCCCATCCCAGCCATCTTTTTCAAGCGCAGCTTTCAGGCTTTCGACATGGGTACTCCATGCCTTGTGCCGCTTGTCGTCCTTGCGCTGCCTGGCGAGCGGCAGGAAATCGGCCAGCGTCTTCGCCAGGAACCAGCCCAGCCAGACACTTTCACCCTGCCCCTTTTCGCCAACGCGATTCATGCCGTCGTTCCAGTCGCCGCCGAGAATGAGCGGCAAACCATGCGGTCCCGTCCGCTCGACCGCCAGATCGAGCGCGCGGGCGCAATGCTCATAGATGCTCGCCGCTTCGCTCGACTTTTCAGGCTCGAAATAGGCGTCGTGCTCGCCCTCTTCCAGAGCGCGGCCCTCGATAAACGAAACCTGCTCGTCGAGAATCGATGCGTCGCCCGTCACATCGAGATAGTGGGCGACGGCATAGCCCAGCCAGACGACATCGTCCGAGATCATCGTGCGAACACCGGCGCCCGTTCCGGGAAGCCACCAATGCTGGATGTCCCCTTCCACAAACTGCCGTCCGGCGACGTTCAGGATCTGCGTCCTGGCCAGCGACGGATCAAGCAGCAGCATGGACAAGGTGTCCTGCAACTGGTCGCGGCAACCATAGGCGCCGGAAGCCTGATAGAATGCCGTCCGTGCCCAGATCCGGCATGCAAGGCTTTGATAGGGCAGCCATTGGTTGACCATCAGGTCGAAGGCCGGATCAGGCGTCTTCACCTGCACACCGCTGAAGAAATCAGCCCATACCTTCTTGCTTGCCTCCAGCGTGGTATTGAATGCCTCTTTTTTCTGACGTGCCAGAATTTGGCGTGCTTCATCCGTATTTTCGGCATCGCCCATATAGAAGGCCAGCCTGTGCGTCTGTCCCGCCGGTATTTCTATATCGACGGCAAGCGCCGTGCATGGATCATGCCCCGCCTGAACATTGTTCGAGAGCGCATTGCCCTTGAGAACAGCCTCCGGCTTTTCAACCGAGCCCGTGTGGCCAAGGAACTCCGTCCGGTCCGACGTCGCCGACTGCAACGAGGCGCTCGACGCGAAGAAGGCAACACGGTTGCCCCGCTCTATGCCATAGGGGTTGCGCACGAAGACGGCATCCAGCCCTTCTTCGCGGCTCGGCACGATGAAGGGCGCGGTCTTCGACGGAACATTGCCCAAAACCCATTCGGCATAGCTATAGACACGCAAGCGTTTTGTTTCGGCCGAATGATTGGTGATAGCAAGGCGCGAGACGCGAACCGGCGCTTTCGGGTCAACGGTATGCGTAAGCGCAAGTTCCAGCGTGTCGTGGCGGGCGCTGAACTGTGAATAGCCATGCCCGTGCCGCGCTTCGTAGACGACGCTCTCGTCGCGCAGAACCGCAGCCACGGGCGAACAGACCTTGCCGCTGTCGAGATCGGCGACATAGATCGCCTCGCCCGTCCGGTTGACCACGGGATCATTGGTCCATGGGGTCAACTGATAGTCGCGGCTGTTGCAGGACCACGTGAACCCCGCGCCTTCGGCCGAAACATGGAAGCCGAAAGCCGGATTGGCGATCACATTGATCCAGGGATGCGGCGTCGCATCAAGCCCGGTGATACGGACGACATAGTCGCCGCTTTCCATATCGAAACCACCAAAACCGTTCCAGAAGGCCAGATCATCGGCCTTCACCTCCGGCTTTGGCTGAACCGGCGGCTTTTGCGGAAGCAGAGCTGCCGGGAGATGTTCCATCACGTCGTGTCCGACCTCCGCGAGCAGGCCAGCGGCGCGCCCTTGCAGACGCGGCCATTTCACGTGTTCCAGCTCTTCAAGGCGGCGCAATTGCTGCGGCAGCGAGCCATTTTGCGCATGCATCACGATGCGGGCGGAAGCGAGAAGCGTGTTGTAGCTCTCATCGCTCATCTGCTCGCGGCGAAGGCCGAAAATATGCTCGCGCGGCCCATGGATACGTCCGCGCGCACGGCTGTTTTCACAAATACCCTCGATCGTGCGCTGGAAATCCTGCGCATAGGAGAAGGAACGCTCGTTGATGACGACCACGTCGGCGATCAGGCCCTTCGAGCGCCAGTATTCCTGCGCCTTCAGAACACTTTGCAGAACACTGAGATCGGCTTCATCATCGATACGCAGCGCAAAGATCGGAAAATCGCCGGAAATCGACATCGGCCAGAGTTCGGACTGGCTGCCGAGCCCGGCTGCGATGCTTTCAGGCGTCAGCCGCAACATCGAATCGGGATAGAGCAGATAGGTTGCATAGCGCTGGTAATCCGCTGCCTCTTCCGGCGTGATGCCGATATGCTGCAAGCGCACCTGCGAACGGGTCCACGACAGCGAGAATTCGCGCGAGAAGCAGTCCGGGTGGCGGAAACGCTGCACCGCCTCCTGCAACTGCTCGCGATTGTCGGAGGCCAGCGTCCAGAAGTTCACAGACACTTTCTTTCGCGCCGGAACACGGACACGGCAACGCAGCGCCGCCACCGGATCCATGACAAAACCCTGACTGCCGGAGAATTTCGCCCCCGGATCGAAGGCGGCTGGATCGCGCAGGCTCCGCCCGCGGCCGATGAACATACGCCGGTCCGTTTCCGCTTCCGTTTCTCGGGCAGCGCCCAGGGCATCCGCGACGAAATGAGCGACATGGATATCCGGATCACCCTCTCCGCGTTTTCTGCGGGTTGCGAAAATCGTGTCGCCTTGCCCCCCTAACTCTGTCTGGACGAACATTTTCGAAAATGCCGGATGCGACGCATCGGCATCCTCGGTGTTCAGGACCAGTTCGGCATAGGACGTCAGCTCGATCATACGGTCCTCAGGGCCGTTGTTCATGATCGTGATGCGCCGGCCTTCGCCGTCGGCATCTGAGGTGACGATGGTTTCCACATGCGACTGGATGGTGCCGACAGTCTTGAGGAATTCCGCCTTGTCGTCGGTGAAGATTGCTGTCGTTGACAGGTTTTCCATCCGCGCCGGCGAATCCGTGGCCGACCACCATTGACCGCTTTCTACATCCCGCAGGAAGAGGAAGGTTCCAAGGCCATCATCCGTCGCGTCGGGCTGAAACCGCGTGACCGCCAGACCGTTCCAGCGGCTGTAGCCGCTGCCTGTTGCCGTCACCATGACGGAATAGCGCCCGTTGGACATGACCTGCGTTGCGCGCGGGGCATCGACCGGGCTGGCAACCGTGCGAACCGAGTAGTTGTCCTCGCTCATGTCAGCAACATTGTGAAGATTGCTTTCGAGCTTGGCCTGCATCAACGGAATGTCGCGCGGTGCCTTTTCCTGCAACAGAAGCTCTGCCGCCTCAATCACCGGATCGCTATGGAAGCGCTCCCGCATGCGCCCCTCGAAGACGACATTGCAGACCGCAACGATCGACATGCCGTGATGATGCGCCATGTAGTTGCGCACAACCGCATATTTTTCGCCCTCGCGCACACGGGCACGCGTGAAGTCCACCGCGTCGTAATAGCCGTATGCACCCAGGGCGCCCATCTCCTGCAACGCCTTGAGATTGGCGACCGCATCGGCGGGGCGGTACTGGCTGGCGAGGAGGCTTGCATAGGGCGCAATGACCGTGTTCTTCGTCAGGCCGCGTTTGAGGCCGAGTTTCGGTACGCCGAAATTGGTGTACTGGTAGTTCATCTCGGGGTCGCGGGCATTGTAAGCCGACTCCGAAATGCCCCAGGGCACCTGAAGCTTGTTTGCGTACTGGATCTGCGCTTCCACGACCAGCTTGTTGGTCTGGTCGAGAAGGCCGCCCAGCGGCTCACGCATGACGAGTGGCGGCATGAGATATTCGAACATCGAACCCGACCACGAAAGCAGCGCGCCCTTCCAGCCGACGGGCACCGTCAGGCGCCCGAGCTTGAACCAGTGGTCGACCGGCACATCGCCCTTGGCGATGGCGAAAAGGCTCGTCAAGCGCGCTTCCGAAGCCATGAGATCGTAGCAGCTTGCATCAAGCTCGTTTTCCTCGACGCGATAGCCGATCGAGAGCAGACGGCGTTCCTTGCGTTCGAGGAAGGAGAAATCCATCTCGAACGCCAGCTTGCGCGCGCGCGTCGCCAGCGACTGAAGGCGGGCGCGCAACGGCTCCGTCGCCTCGTGCTCGCCGATGGCGTCGTCCGTATGCGCATGGCAGGTCTTGAGCAGCAGCTTCGCCCATTCGTTGACCGCCAGCGATTGCGGGCTTTCAATCTCGGTGTTCAGCTCATCGGTGAGCCGCTGAATGTCATTGGCGATGACCGGGAGATTGATCGTGCGGAAGGACGCCGTTTCCGGCTCCGCGCCAATGGTCGTCACGGCAGCGCGCAGATGCGCGATACGGTCGGCCAGGCGGCGGCGCAAGGGGCGCAGCACGCGACGGTCATCGGGTACCTCGGCCAGCACTTCCTCAAGGATGTCGTTGACATCGAGAATGCCCTCCAGATCGCTCTGGAGGTAGACCGAGGGCGCTTCCGCCCATTTCTCCAGGGCGGAAGACAGCGTGACGAGATGGCCTGCCAGATTGCCGCTATCGACGGAGGACACATAGAGCGGCAGCAACGGGCGCAGCGTCGTCGTCTCGTACCAGTTGTAGAGATGGCCGCGATGCTTCTCCATGTTTTCCAGCGTCGTCAACGTATCGCCAATGCGCTGCAAGGTTTCGTCGAAGCCGATCCAACCGAAATCGCGCGCGGAAACCGTGGACAGGAGATACATGCCGATATTGGTCGGCGACGTGCGGTTGGCGACAACCGGCACGGGGTCTTCCTGATAATTGTCAGGCGGAAGATGATTGTGTTCTTCATTGGCGAACGTGTCGAAGAAGTGCCACGTCCGGCGCGCCATGCGACGCAGTTCGCTCTTGTCGGAGGAACGCACCCATAGCTCGTCCTGCGGCTTGGCCGACCGGCTGACGAGCCAGGCGATCGCGGGCGAAAGGAACCAGATCGCAGCGAAGGGAGCAGCGACAAACCACGCGCGATGCTCAAGGGCCAGCGGCAGGGCGATCGCGACCACCGCGATAACGACAGCGGGCCACATGAGCTGCATGTAGTAGGTGAGCGTGTCGGAGGCAGCCGATTTCGCCTGCGCGGCGGCGCGCCATTCCAGCAGTTTCTTGTGCGAGACGGTCATCCGGTAGATCGTGCGGATGATTGCGTCGGCCATCAGATAGGCCGAGTGGGCGATAAAGGTGATGCGCAGTGCCACATCCGCTGCACCGGAAACCACCTCCTTGAGCACGCCCTGGAAGTGCCCCTTCCATGAAAGCTGACGACTGCGCGGAGCAATATTGCTGATAAAGCTCAGCGTCGGCGCGACAAACAGGCTGGCGACAAGGAAAAGCTGCCACAGGGATGCGGAGCGAAGTGGAAGAATCGTCCAGCCAGCAATGGAAGCGATCAGCCACAGGACAGGGTTCAGCGAACGGCGGAGATTATCCAGCATTTTCCATCGCGTCAGCATGGTCACGCCGGAATTCGCCCCGAAGAGATAGGGCAGAAGCTGCCAGTCGCCACGCGCCCAGCGATGGTGGCGGGAGACGTCGACATTGTAGCCGGTCGGATAATCCTCGACCACCTCGACATCGGTCACAAGCGCACTGCGCGCATAGCCGCCTTCGAGAAGATCGTGGCTGAGAACCGCGTTTTCGCCAATACGACCCCTGAGGGTAGCCTCGAACACATCAACGTCGTAAAGGCCCTTGCCCGTGAACGAGCCTTCGTCGAGCAGATCCTGATACACATCGGAGACCGCGAAGACATAGGGATCGATGCCGCGATTGACCGAAAAGACACGCTGGAGGAACGACGCCTCGTCGCCAGTCGTCAGTGAAGGCGTGACGCGGGGCTGGAGAACGCCATAACCACGCCTTACCAGACCGGACTTTTGATCGATCTGGGCGCGATTGAGCGGATGATTGAGCTTGCCGACCAGGCGGTTGACCGAATCTGCCGTCAGGCGCGTATCGGCATCAAGCGTCATGACAAAGCGAATATTCTGCGGAAGGGCGCCATAGCCCGGCAGATAGCTCGTATCCTGATCGCCACGCAGCAGCAGGTTCAACTCATGCAGCTTGCCGCGTTTGCGCTCCCACCCCATCCAGCAGCCTTCGCTCTCATTATAGAGGCGGCGGCGATGCAACAGGAAAAACCGCTGAAGGTTGCTCGTATAGTGATGGTTCAGCGCGTCGATGCGTTCTCGCGCATATTCAAGTATCTCCATGTCGGTCGCCGACTGCTCGACCTTGCTGTCGGCCCAGTCGGTCAGGAGCGCGAAATAGACCTCGCCGCGTGGATTGGTCAGATAGTGGACCTCGAGATTGCGGATCTGTTCGTCAACGGAATCCTTCGAGTTGATCAACGTCGGAACGGCGACGAGCGTCGGCGCATCGACAGGCGGCCCATCCTTGTATTCATAGCCGATCAAACGCGTCGGCGGCAGAAATTTGGGGATCAGCCAATAGCAAAAGCCCGTGGCCGCTTCGATCGACGGGAAAATCGCCAGCACAATAAAGGCAGCCAGAACTCCGTTGGAATAGTCCGCCTCGTCAAAGACAAAGGAAACCACGAAAAGCAGGAATATCGAGACAATCGTGATCGGAACGGCAAGGCTGGCAAGACCAAAGGACTTGTAGGTCCGCAGCAATTGCGTCGGCAGGGAGGGCTTGGCATTGCATTCCCGCTCCAGCTCCAGCCGGCCTTCCCCCGCGAGGAAATAGCCGATATCGGCCGCAGGCTCGCGCGCAGGATCATCGGATTCCGCCGCTTCCCTTGCCAGATCGATCGCCTTGGTCGCGACGTCGATCTCGCTCGTTGACGACCATTTCGCAATCTTTTCGATCACGTTGCGGTAGGAGTTGCGCGACCGGAAATCGAGATCGTCAAAATCGCTCCGCTCACGCAAGACAGCGTCCACGGGGCTGATCGTCTCGAACCACGAGGTCCAGTCGACATCGTCGATGGATTTGAGGCTGCGGATGATGTTGCCCATGGAAACACCGCCCGTCGATTGACGGCCATGCTCCTTGATGATCGCGTCTTCCGCGTCACTGCCGTTGTTCTCAAGCTCCTGCTCAAGCCAGGCAACAGCCGCGCTGGCGTCCCTCGATCCGTCGCGCAACCGGTAGAGGAGATGCGTGGCGAAGGTATTTTCGAGGGCCATTTGAGCATTGGCCGCAAGAAGGGCGTTCAGGCTTTCCTGATCGGTGGATCGCGCAATCTGGTCGGCCACTTCGTTGGCGTAGGCCCGCATCCGCCGCGCCCGGTCGACACGCAGGGAAAGCCGCCTTGTATTCTCGATCAGCACATAGCGCACAGCCGACGGCAGCGCCCACAATTCGCCGATATGCAGCGGCTCGACACTCTGGAAGCCTTCGGCAATGGCGGTGAGGCTCTTCAGTGAAAAGACGCTGTCCGTATGCGCCACATAGAGCCACGCCATCGCAAGAATGCGCGGCATGGCGACACCGTCAGCGGTGACAGGCGTCGTTGAAAGCTCGCGGACGAACCGGCGCGGCAGGTCGCGCTTGGTCTGCTGCATGCTCTGGTCAACGACATAGTAATTGTCGAGAAGCCATTGGGCGGCGGGCGTAATCGTGTCGCCGGCGCGCGCCGCGAGATCGGCGTCCCTGTAGCAATCGCGGATGACGCGCGCGTTCCCCTTGAGGCGGCGATCAAATTCCATCGGCTGGAATTCCGGCAGGTGAACGCTTTCGCCCTTCGCCACCGCGGCGCCAAGCTGGCGCAACTCCTCCGATGACTTGTAATGGGCCCGGATCGGCTTCGGCGGCTCGGCAAAGAGCGCACTATCGACTTTCGGGACAAACGAGGAAACTGAATTGGAAGACAAACCGGCACCCGTCCTTGTTTCTTCAATCACGGAGAAACGTTAAAATAAATTCTGCAAGAAAAACCCGCACTTGCCCGCACCTTACCCCTTTTGGCAAGGCGGTACATTTTTGGCGGAAATGCGTTCACCGCGCCAATGGTTGCGTCACATCTCTTTACGTCGCGTTGCACTTCGTCAGACACCAACGATACTAAAGCACAACATTTTAGGCAAAGCATAAAGAACCACGAAACATTGCGGGCGGCACTGCCACCTGCAAATGGGTATCTCAGGCGGATTTTTTCCGCGTCAAACGCTCGGCAAGCCGGGCGATCCGCTCGCAAGCCTCATCGACCCTGTTGTCGGCAACGGTCAGGCTCAGGCGCAGATAACCGCCGAAATAATGACCGAACGACTCGCCCGGCATCACCGAGACTTTTTCCTCGCGCAGCAGACGCAAGGCGAATTCCGTCCCCGAAAGCCCCGTCGCGCGCGCATCGAGCACGATGAACATGCCCGCCTGCGGCAGCTTGCAGGAAAGCCCCGCCACGCCATCCAGCTTGCCGACGATCTTTTTTGCGCGGCGAAGATAGTTTTCCTTCATGGTCGCCGCCGCTGTCGAAGGGTGGCTCAAGGCATAGCCCGCCATGTCGGCGATAAAAGGCTGGTTGCCGAAAAGCATCGTTTCCGAGAGCGGTTGAAGCCGGTCGGTGAACTCGGCGGGGCCCACACACCAGCCGCTGCGGAAACCAGGAACGGCATGGGACTTCGAGATCGAAGCCACGACCACCGTGCGGTCGGCAAGGGCCGCATTATCGAGCGGCGAAGCAAACTCACCATCGAAAACCAGTTGCTCATACACCTCGTCGGATACGATCCAGAGATTGTGGCGGCGGCAGACTTCGCCGATTTCCGCGATATCCTGCCTCGTGAGGGTAGCGCCCGTCGGATTGTGCGGCGTATTGAGCAGCACGGCGCGCGTGCGGGGCGTGATGGCCGCCTCCAGATCGTCGGCCCGCAGGCGGAACCCGTTTTCCGAACGCAGGGGCACCGATACCGGCACGGCGCCCGTCGCCTTGATGACACCGTCATAGGTGGCATAGAGCGGATCGCCGGTTATAACCTCGTCGCCGGCTTCGGCAATACCCATCATCACGGCGTAAAGCGCGGTCTGCGTTCCGGAGAAGCAGAGAATATGTTCCGGGCCGATCGGGCGGCCGGTTCGCTCGGTGTATTTGGCCGAAAGAGCGCTCACCATGGATGGCTCGCCCCGCCCGCTGGCATAACCAGTACGACCTGCGCGCATGGCCTTGTCGGCGACATCGACCAGTTCCACCGGTGCAGGAATATCGGGCTCGCCAATGGTTAGCTCGATAACGTCCTGACCTTCGTGCTTCATCGCGCGGCCTTCGATATGAACGGCCCATTTATCGGAACCCAGTCCCGCCAACCTGTCGGTGATCGATGCATAGCGCATCATTTCGCTACTCCATGGAATCTGCATGGGCCTTTTAGACCATCATCCGAAGAAGGGGAATCCGCTTTTCAGAAAAGATCGTCAGCCGCGTGATTGCCTGAAACCCGTCCGGCAGGGCCGGAAGGGTTTCAGTTCGCCATGGAGATGTTGCCGATTTTTAGGGCGACCTTGTGACCGCTGCCGATCGGGAGATCAAGGAATCGGGTGGAGCATCAGGATTGGCTGGCGAAAACGCGCCAATGCCTTGGGCGGAATGTCAGCCCATCCATTTCCTGAACCGGATGATCGGCAGGAATCTCGATCTCGGCACGCGCATCGGACCCTGCGATGGCCAGCTCGACATGCCGCGTGCCGCTCACCCTCCGGCTGGCGATGATGGTGCCACTCAAGGCCCCGGCGCCGGTATCGAGCAATTCGACATCATGCGGACGGAAATAGAGAACTCCCCCACCTTCCGGCAGGTCGTCGCCGCTCAGCCCGATGGATTTCCCGTCCAGAAAAACCTCACCCTTGCTTACCGTCACGGGGAAAGAACTCGACTCGCCGATGAAACCATAGACAAAGGGGGAATTCGGATTGTCATAGATCTCGTCCGGCGTGCCGACCTGCTCGATGCGGCCCTGACTCATGACAACGACCCGATCCGCCAGTTCCAGCGCCTCATCCTGATCGTGGGTGACGAAAATCGTGGTGTGGCCGGTCTTGTCATGGATTTCGCGCAGCCAGCGGCGCAATTCCTTGCGCACCTTTGCGTCCAGCGCGCCGAAAGGCTCGTCCAGAAGCAGCACCTTCGGCTCGATAGCCATGGCGCGGGCCAGCGCCACGCGCTGGCGCTGGCCGCCGGAGAGCTGCGCCGGATAGCGATCCTCAAGGCCGGACAGTTGCACCAGATCGAGCAGGTCTGTCGCACGCTTGCGGATTTCCTGCCTGGGCGGGCGGGAGCTGTTCGGGCGGACCTTGAGGCCGAAGCCGACGTTTTCCGCCACCGTCATATGACGAAACAGGGCGTAGTGCTGAAACACGAAACCGATATTGCGCTCCTGCACGGTTTTGCTGGACGCGTCCTCGTCACCGAAAAACACAGTTCCGGCCGTCGGGCTTTCCAGTCCCGCGATGACGCGCAGCAGCGTCGTCTTGCCGGAACCGGATGGCCCGAGAAGGGCAATCAGCTCGCCGGAGCGAATGTCCAGCGAAACGGTCCGCAGCGCGGCAAACCGGTCAAATTCTTTCCGCACTTCGGCGACACGAACTTCCATTCCAATTCCTTTCAGTGACCGTTGCCGTTCGCAATTTCAGAGCCGTACCTCATTTCCAGAATGGTTTTGAGCACTAGCGTAAAAAGGGCGAGCAGCGCCAGAAGCGAGGCCACCGCAAATGCAGCAACAAAATTATACTCATTGTAGAGAATTTCTACATGCAGGGGCATGGTGTTGGTTAAGCCTCGAATGTGACCGGACACCACCGAAACCGCGCCGAACTCACCCATCGCGCGGGCATTGCAGAGCAGAACGCCATAGAGAAGCCCCCACCGTATATTGGGGAGGGTGACATGCCAGAAGGTTTGCCATCCGTTCGCACCGAGAGAAAGCGCGGCTTCCTCGTCCGTGGTGCCCTGATGTTCCATCAAAGGGATCAGCTCCCGCGCCACGAATGGAAAGGTCACGAAGATCGTGGCCAGCACGATGCCGGGCACCGCAAAGAGAATTTCGATGCCATGGGATTTCAGCCACGGCCCCAGCACGCTGCCCGCGCCGAACAGCAGCACGAAAACAAGGCCTGAGATGACCGGAGAGACGGAAAATGGCAGATCGATGAGCGTCGTCAGGAACGCCTTGCCCTTGAACTCGAACTTGGCGATGGCCCATGCGGCGGCAATGCCGAACACCACGTTGAGCGGAACGGCAATCGCGGCAACCATCAGTGTCAGCCGGATGGCCGCCCACGCATCGGGCTCGACAAGAGCCGCGAGGAACGCGGCAGGGCCGCGCCGCAGGGCCTCAACGAATACCGCTATCAGCGGCAGGACGATGACCAGCCCCATGAAGACGAGCGCCACGGCCAGAAGCGTGTAGCGCGCCCACGGGCGTTCGGTGACGGCATAGATATGAGCCTGCTTCGTGCGCGGCGCATCCGGTTTCATGACATCAAGCGCCATAACCGTACCTCCGGCGGCTCCATGCCTGAATGAGATTGATCACAAAAAGCATCGCAAAAGACAGGATCAGCATGACCGCAGCAATTGCCGTCGCTCCAGCATAGTTAAACTCCTCCAGCCGGATCACGATCAGCAGCGGCGCGATCTCCGATCTGTATGGCAGGTTTCCTGCAATGAAGATGACCGATCCGTATTCCCCCACGGCGCGCGCAAAGGCGAGCGCGAAACCGGTCAGGATCGCCGGCTGAAGGCTTGGCAGCACTACACGCCAGACGGTCTGGAAACGGTTCGCTCCGAGTGTCGCCGCCACCTCCTCCACCTCCTTGGAAATATCTTCCATGAGGGGCTGAACGGTGCGGACGACAAAGGGCAGGCCGATAAAGATCAGGGCGACAACGATGCCGAGCGGCGTGAAGGCGATCTTGATCCCCAGCGGCGCGAGAAGGCTTCCGATCCAGCCGTTCGGCGCATAGATCGCCGCCAGCGAAATGCCCGCAACAGCCGTTGGCAACGCGAAAGGCAGGTCGACAATCGCGTCAACCAGCCGCTTGCCGGGAAAGCGATAGCGGACCAGCACCCAGGCGACAATGACGCCGAAAACCACATTGACGAGCGCCGCCACGAACGACGCTCCGAAACTGACCTTGAGCGCCGCCACCGTGCGGGGATCGGTAGCTATGCTCCAGAACTCCGGCCAGCCAAGCGAGGCGGTGCGCCAGACAAGGCCCGAAAGAGGAATAAGGATGATGAGCGTGAGGTAGGCAAGCGTGAAGCCAAGCGTCAATCCGAACCCTGGAATGACACTCGGCCTTCTGAACTTCCACCCAGCATCTGCCGGGGATTTTGCCATCTTATTGCCCCGGCTTGTAAATCTGGTCGAACACGCCGCCATCACTGAAATGGTAAGGCTGCGCCTTGGCCCAGCCGCCGAAGATCGGGTCGTCGATGGTGACGAGTTTTACCTCGGGAAAGTTCTTCAGCAGGTCCGGCGCAACCCTGGACGGTTCAGCCGGACGATAGAAATGCTTCGCGGCGATCGCCTGCCCCTCATCCGAATAGAGATAGTTGAGGTAAGCTTCGGCGACCTTGCGCGTGCCCCTGGCGTCAACATTGCCGTCGACGACAGCGACAGGCGGCTCGGCCAGAATGGATTGCGGCGGAACGACGATATCAAAGGCATCCGGCCCAAGCTCCGCGACCGACAGAAACGCCTCGTTCTCCCATGCCAGAAGAACATCGCCGAGCTGCCGCTGCGCGAATGTCGTGGTCGATCCGCGCGCACCGGTGTCGAGCACCGGAACATGCTTGAACAGCGTGCTGATATAGTCCTTCACCTTCGCCTCGTCGCCGCCGAACTGGCCATGCGCCCATGCCCAGGCCGCCAGATAGTTCCAGCGCGCGCCACCGGAGGTTTTCGGGTTTGGCGTGATGACCTCGACACCATCCTTGATCAGGTCGCCCCAGTCCTTGATGCCCTTGGGGTTGCCCTTGCGGACCAGAAAAACGATGGTGGAGGTGTAGGGAGCGGAATTATGCGGAAACCTGCCGCGCCAATCCGGGCTGATCTTGCCGCTTTTTTCGGCGATGGCATTGATATCGCTTTCAAGGGCCAGCGTCACGACATCGGCATCCAGACCATCGATCACGGTCCGCGCCTGTTTGCCGGAACCGCCATGGGATGCCCGGATCGTCAACGTTTCGCCGGTATCGGCCTTCCACTTGGCCTCGAAAGCCGCGTTATATTCCTTGTAGAGTTCCCGCGTCGGATCATAGGAGACATTGAGCAGCGTCGTATCGGCCTGCGCAATGGATAAAGCCGGAAGCGTGACAGCCCCCGCAAGAAGCGCTGCGGCCAGAAAATGGGTTGGTCGACGATGAAAGGTCATGACTGCCTCCGTTTTGATGGACTTTAACCCTACCAGAGCGGTCGTCTATATGGATGCCGGAAATTTATCCTTTTTTGCAGAGAAATTAGAAATTTCTGCCTCACATGCGCAGATCAATCTCGCCGTCATTTTCCGAATGCGGCCCTATCCGATACGCAGTAGATGATTATCCCACGCGTAATCGGGAATAACAAGTTGATGCGCATCCGGCGCATTCACAATTCCGGTGCCGGTCGTCGCCAGATAATCCGCCCCGTCAGGAGCCAGTCCGCACACTTCCGTCAGGCCGGTTTGCGTAACTTTCCCGGTCCCGACATGGATCACGGCCATGACATTGCCGACGGGCGAGGAAACGGCGACGGTCCCCGCCTTGGTGTTGGCCGCGACCGAGCCGATATAATTGCGGAAATTCGCCAGAATATCCTCCGGCATATCCAGCAATTTCAATTCGCTGCCCCTTTCCGCCGAACCGACCAGCAGCGGCAGGTCGTTCTGCGAGCCTTCGAACTGGCAGCCGAACCAGATTTGCCCGCCGTCATCCTGCGCCATATGGCGGATCGAAAGTTGATGCAGGTCAGAAGGCAGCACATGCTCCTCGACCAGATCGCCGTTTCTGGCGTCCACAAAGACCAGCGAAGGCTTCATCGTGGAAAGATTGAGCTTTGCGCGGCCATAATCCGGATGGGTTTCAATGCCGCCATTGGCAATCGCAAGCGTGAAGCCATCCGGCATCAGCAAAAGTTCGTGCGGGTCCATGCCGTAGGTCGGGAATTCACCGATACGACGGAAACCGGCGCGCGCATCATAAATGCCGATCATCCCAGCCGCGTTGTCGAAATCGTTCTCGGTCGCATAGAGCAGCTTGCCGTCCTGCGAAAAAACGCCGTGCCCGAAAAAATGCCGCCCCTCGACGCTGGCTATGGTTCTGGGCGCTTCCCGGCCCCTGTGATCGAAAATCGTGGCGAATGTTCCGGGCCGCCGCGCGAACACAACGGAACGCCGTGTCACCGGATCGAAGGTCACGTCATGGCCGCGATCCGGCGTTTCGACGGTATGGATGATCTTGCCGCTATCGGTAAGGACCGCAACGCCGAATTCGCCGTTGCGCTTCTGATAGGCGGTGGCGTAGACCGCATCGGCTGTTTCCGCCGCATAAAGCCGTTCCGGCGCCAGCGTCGCGAGAAACGCGGCGCCAACGCCCTTCATGAAATGCCGGCGGTCGATATAGGGGGTGCGCATCAGTCACCATCCAGCGATGAGAAGCCGGCAGACAAGCCGAGCGCGCCCGAAAGATCCGTGCCTATTAATTTCGTCAAACTGCTGGTGACAATGCGGAAATAGGTAAGCTTGTCGCGTGCGGCCCTGTCCTTCAACAGTTCTTCAAGCGGTTGCTTGGGCAAATCGAGCGCCCGCGCCGCATTGCTGAACTCGAACAGGATCGATTTTGCTGTTTCGCGGCCTTCGGCGGGTAACGCGGCTGCAAAGCCGGACTCCTCGAACAGAGAACGCATGGCATCCATGTTTTCGCGCAGGCTGTCGAGCGTCTTTTCCGAGCGCCGGAACGCCGCGAGCCGCGGCTTGTCCTGTTCCGCCGTGTCGCGCAAAAACGCTTTCAGCCGCACGTCGCGGACGAATTCCAGCCCCTGCACCATCACATCGACCAGTTCGCCGAGCGCCTCCTTGTCATTGCGGTAGAGGCGATTGTCCGGTCCCGGATTGGCCCAGATCGCTGCGAAACCTTGCGGATCGTCCCATGCCGCCTGCAATTCCCCGGCCATGGCATTCAGATTGCCGGTAATCGCCAGGCCATAGGTGCAGCGGAACGGCTCAGCGGTGCCTTCGAGCGTTTCAGCCCCCGTTCCGAACAGGACAAATTCCAAGGCGCCCAGCCCTTGCGCAGCCACGCTCTTTTCGGCGATCCGCTCGACGGTCGAGGCGCTTTCATCCTTTTCAGCAAGAACGGCCTGAACCTGCCGCAATCCGATGCTTTTGCGATCCGGCCAGAACAGGATGCGTTCCAGACGATGGTCGTCCATAACGGGGCCAAGACGCAAAATCTCGACGCGCGACCACGCATCCACCGTTTCGGAAAACGCCTGGCGCGCCGACGCCAGATGCTCCGCAGAGGGCGTCTTGCAAAGGCTTTCAGTCGCCTCGTTCAGCCCGCCAGCCGCCTGATGAAACCGCTGGTAACCGGGACGGACAAAATGCTCGATGGCGCCCTGCACCACCGCCCTTGTGTCGATTGTATCGGCCTTCGCCGCAGAGGCGAGAGGAAGAACAAGACAACCGGCGAGGAACAGGCGTTTAAACATCAGAACAGGCCTCAAAGAGATTCCAGAAAAAATATCAAAGCATCCCGGTCGGATTTTGCCAAGGCGGCGAAACCATCGCGCGCTGCTTGCGCCTCACCGCCATGCCATAGAATGGCTTCGGTCAGATTGCGCGCGCGGCCGTCATGCAGGAAAAACGTATGGCCGTTAACGGTTTGCGTGAGACCGATACCCCAAAGCGGCGGCGTGCGCCATTCGTAACCGTCCGCATCGCCCACCTGCTGATGATCGGCCAGCCCCTCACCCATGTCGTGCAACAGCATATCCGTATAGGGCCAGATCAACTGAAAGGCGTGAACCTTGTCGGGCGTGTCGCGCCGCGTCACATATTTCGGCCTGTGGCAGGAAATGCAGCCCAACGCGTAAAACTGCTTCTTTCCGGCAAGAACCTGAGGATTGTCGACATCACGACGCGCAGGGACTGCCAGGTTCTGCGCGTAAAAGGTAACGAGATCGAGGATCGGATCGGGCGCTTCCGTATCACCCAGATGCTCCTGCACGCCGGTCGGCAGGTCGCGGCACGCGGTTTGCGCTGCGGTGCAGTCGCCCCAATGATTGGGTACATCGGGCGACGAGATGCCGATATCCCCCGCGAAGGCTTCCGCCGATTGCTGGCGTATCGTCGGCGTCGATGCTTTCCAGCCGAAACGGCCAAGCACCGGTTCGCCAGTCTTCAGATCGCGCACCCAGGAAGGCTTGCCGGAAATGCCATCGCCGTTCTTGTCTTCCACATCGGCATTGGCGAGCACATCGTCAGGATGGATCTTTTCGAGAAGGCCGAGGCCGATCATCTGCGGCGTGACGCGCGGCGAAAGCGTGATGCCCGGATGCATCGGGCCATAGCCGAGATTTTCCACCGAATAGCTCGGCTTGCGCAGCGACAGCGTCGTTCCATCGTCGAGTGTCACCGGTATTTCCTCATAGGAAATCGCCATCCTGCCTTCCGTCGCCAATCCCTGCACGGCAAGATCCTGGAACTGCCCACCATAGACGGGATCGGGGAAATTCAGCACCTTGCGGTCGGCAAGCGCCTGTCGTTCCGCATCGGTTTCCGCGTCGCGGGCAAGGCGCAGGAACATCGACGTCGCGTCTTCCGCGCCCTCCGGCGGATGGCCGCGACCATCCTTCAAATGGCAACTTTGGCAGGCACGCGCATTGAACAACGGTCCCAGCCCGTCAGACGCCAGCGTTGACGATGGCGACGAAACCCAGACCTTGCGAAACAGGGCGTTGCCCAGCTTGAAGGTTTCTTCCTGCTCGAATTTCAGATTGGTGGAAAACTGGGAAAAAATATCCTGATTGATGAGTTTTCGGGTGGTCGAGGCCCCACCCTGCATCAACTCGAACCGTTCAGGCTTGCTGAAATCACTTGCCGGTTTCGTAATCGCCGAAACGCGCGCGCGATCTTTCGATGTCAGATCCTCGCGGTGTATGGCGGGAGAAGGATTGTCGCCGCCGACCGCCAAAACAGGAGAAAGCGCAACGGCGCACGCAAGTATGCCGGCCAGAGAAGCAATTTTGAACGCGGTTTTCATCAACGTCACACCTTATAGCAGCCCTTCAATCAAATGGGGTCAGGATCCGCTATAAATCTTTGATCTTACGCAATTCCGTAAGGCAAAAACCGCGCCGCGAAATCGCGACGCGGCCCGTTTGCACCCAGATCTTACTGGAACACGGCGTCCGGTGAATCGAGACTGTCCGAACCCTCAAAATCGATGCTGTCGAGCTTGAGGGAGACAACGGCACGCTCGATGGACTTGGTCTGGTCGACCAGCGCGTCGATGGCTGCCTGAACGGTAGCGTTGCCCTCTGCGTTACCTTCACCGATCTGCTGGTCGTAAGCTTCGCCGCCCTCCGCACGCTTGACGACCGCATCGAGCTTTTCAACCGAGACGTTCAACTTTGCCTTCAGCTCTTCATCGACAGCCGGATCGACAGTCTTGACCAGATCGGAAACCGAAGCGCCCTCGACGACAGAACCGTCAACACGGGTATATTTGCCGGTGTAGACATTGCGGATACCAACCGCATCGTAATAGTGCGAGAAATGCGTGTTGTCGGAGAAGCAGTCATGCTCTTCTTCCGGATCGTGCAGCAACAGGCCAAGCTTCATGCGCTCGCCAGCCAGTTCGCCATAGGAAAGCGAACCCATGCCGGTCAGGATGGCGGAAATCCCCGCATTCGGCTCGCCGTCCAGCAGGTTCTTGCGCGCGGCACCGTCCGCAGCCCAGTTACCGACCATTTCCTGAAGATCGGTCATGAGCAGTTGCGACGCAGACGTGAGATATTCGCCGCGGCGGTCGCAATTGCCTCCGGTGCAGTTCGCCGTATCGAAATCCGTGTAGGGCCGGACGCCCGCGCCCGCCTTCGTTCCGTTCAGATCCTGCCCCCAAAGCAGAAACTCGATGGCGTGATAGCCGGAAGCAACATTGGCCTCGATGTCGCCCGCTTCCTGAAGTTTACCGGCGATCAGTTCCGGCGTGATTGCCGAGGCGTCAACCTCTTCGCCATTGATCGTGATCTTCTTGTTGGCGATGACATTGGCCGTGTAGAGCGAATTTTCTTCCGACTCCGTTCCATAGCCCTGATCGACATAATCGATCAGGCCTTCATCCAGCGGCCAGGCATTCACACGGCCTTCCCAGTCATCGACAATCGGATTGCCGAACCGGAACGCTTCGCTCTGCTGATATGGAACGCGAGCTGCCTTCCATGCCGTGCGAGCGGCAATCAGCGTTTCTTCCGAAGGCTTTGCGATCAGCGCCTTGATCGCCTCATCCAGCGCCTTTGCGGTGGTCAGGGAGTCCGTATATGTGGCTTCGGCGATATCGGAATAGGTTTTGAGTACCGCTTTTGCATCGGTGTCAGCCTTGGCTTTTGCCGGGGCCACGAAAATCGCAGCCGTCAGGATGGCTGTTGCCGCGATTGCCAGACGCCGTTCAGTGCTAGAATGCATGTCCCATCTCCTCAGTGGTACCTGGCACGCGAGGGGCGCGCCAATATGTCGTTGATTGCATTATGCGGTATGGGCAGGAGTACCTGCCGGTATTCTGTAAGGGCATCGGCGAACGCCCGTGCCGCCCGCTCGATCTCGTCGCAGCGGACGGGACAGGATACGGCCTCAAGACAGGCGGCAACGGTCTTCCCGTCATCATTCTGCAAGCCCGCGATCAATCCGAGCGTAAGGCATTCCTCACGGCACACATGATGCGAGCCGAAGGGGAAGGCCCGAAGCGGACAGGCCGCGCAATGCCTTAGCGTGCGGATGAAAAAGCCAAGCTCGGAGAGCGCGCGCCGCGCTTCAACCTCGCCCAGCAACTCGGCATAGAGCGTCCACGCCATTTCCCACGGAATAACCGAGCCTGAATCAAATCCGGCCGTCCATCGCCGATAGCCTTCGAGAACGAGCTTTTCGGGTGCCCGGTCGAAATAATTGCTATCCGGATCATTATGCGGAAACATCGCTTGCTCCGCCAGAGTTTCGACCCGCAAGCAGGTATGCGGCCACGGCCGTCCGGCACGCACCTGGGAAAAAGCCAAGAAAAACAACCGGAAAACGCCCAATCGATCGGCAACATCTGCCAGTCGCGTCCATTTTCGGCATGATTCGACCCATCATAGGTCCTCCAATCGAAAGGGTTCAAGGCCCAGACATCAAAGGTTAAAGCAATCTTCACGCTTGCTGGCATAAAGGCGACCGGACCGGTCAAAGTCAATCCCCATCTGCAAAATGGCATAAAAAACAATATGTTAGAATTATTCTAATTTTGTCATATTTTACACCATCCAAACACTGGACCACCTTCAACCGGCGATGAGCCGTTTGAGCTTGGCGAAACCGGTATCCGGGTTCTCCTCATAATCGATCGTTCCCTTGAAGCGCCCCTCGCGGTCAACGAGGAAGATGGATGCCGTGTGGTCCATCGTATAGTCGTCGCCCTCGAGCGGAACCTTCTTGGCGTAGACACGCCAGCCAGCAACCAGTTTTTCGACTTCCGCCGGATCGCCCGTGATCCCGGTGATGCGATCCGTGAAGGCGGTCGTGTAGCCCTTCATGATTTCGGGCGTATCGCGCTCGGGATCGACCGTGATGAAGAAGGCGCGCAGATCCTTGCCCTCCTCGCCCAGTTTGTCGATCATGCCGCTCAACTCATAAAGCGATGTCGGGCAGACTTCGGGACAATGGGTAAAACCGAAGAAAAGCACCGTCGGGTGACCTTCGAACGCCTTCTCGGTGATCGGATTGCCATCCTGATCGATCAATGAAAACGGCGCGCCAAGTTTGACAACCTCGCCCAGACCGTTGTCGCGGGGGAGAAAGTACAGAACGGCCAGCAGGAGGCTAAGGGCAGCAATCGCTGCCCAAAGTCCGTAACGTATCGCTTTCAAGCTCATCAATGCTGGTGCTCCCCGCCTGCCTTGCCCTTTGCCGACGTCACCGGCAGAACCAGATCGATCTTTCCGGCTTTCTCGAATTCGAGCGCAACCGGCACTGTAGCGCCTTCCTTGAACGGCTCGGGAATTTCGAAGAACATCATATGCAGGCCGCCGGGCTTCAGTTCCACGGTTTCACCGGCAGGAATGGCGATGCCGTCTGCCAGCTTGCGCATATTCATGACGTCGCCTTGCATCGTCATTTCATGCACCTCGAGGCGACCCGCCGCCGGAGTCGTTCCACCGAGCAGGCGATCATCGGCCTTGCCCGCATTGGTGATCGAAACATAGCCACCGGCGACCTTCGCGCCGGGAAGCATCGCCCTGGTGTAAAAGCCCTTGAGTTCCAGATCGCCAACCTTCACCGGTTGTCCGGCATGGCTCGAACCATGCGCGGCGTGATCAACCGAAGACGCCGCCAGCACCTTCAGTTGAGGGGCGGGATTCTTGAGCGAATGCGGATTCTGCCCCTCGACAGGAATGTCCTCCCACTTCACCGAAGTATCGCCACAAAGCTGGGTGGCCGGGAAGTAGATCGCCGTATCCTTCTCAAAACCGGTCAGCGTTCCGCGCACGATGAACTCATCATAGAATTCATCCGGGAGATCGCCGCCCTTCCAGCGGATCTCGACAGCACCGGATTTCACATCCTCGCCGTGGCTCTTGTAGGTCTTTGCGTAGTCTCCCTTGATGATTTCAACGTCCCAGCCGGATTTGGGCATGGGCTGGGCGGAGATGAACCCTTCCGGCAGCTTGATGCGCACCTCGTTGGTGGCCTTGCCCTCGCAGCCATGTGGAACGCGAAGGACAGCCTTGTAGGTCGTATCGTTTTTCGCTTCCGCTTTTTCCAGCGAGGCGTGAGCCTGCGCGGCAGCGGCGTTGGCGAAAACAGCAAGCAGGGCAAGGCCCGCGGCTGGGAGAATTGTCTTGTTCATGACATCGTCTCTTGATCTGTATTTCAGGAAGCTGGACGCAATTGCAGCGCGGCAGCCGGAACAGCGACAAAATTTAGACGACAGGTGGCGCGTGAGGCGGCGCGGCGGGCGGATACCGATCGCGCCACAACAGCGGCGCATCCATCGCACGGGTAACGATATGGGCGATCAGGAGCCTCGGCCCGAAACAGCGCGGCGGCGCGGGCAGCAGACCGGCGGCGGAAATGCGACAAGCCTCGCACGGCCTGTCGTGGACATATTTGCCGTCATCCTGCGACGCGCCGCTTGGCAGGCACAGGTCCGGCAGGGAACCATCGGGCAAGGCGAACGCCGCCAGTTCCGCCGCGGAATAGGCGGGAATAACGACCGGCTTATGAGCAAAGGCGAGAAGAATCAGCGCCAGCGTGCTGATCACGCGTACCGCCCCTCGCCAATTCAGCCGTCCAGCCAGCATAATATGCCCCTCAACACCACCTTGGTGCCTTGCACACATTCATAGCGCAACTTGCCGGACCGCAACATGCGTCAAAGCTGCACATTCCGCTCATCTTTAAAGCGATAACCAGTCACAATAACATGCAAGGCATTGGCCTTTGCCTTCAACTGCATTATCTCATCTGAAATCGAATAACAGAAAGTCCGTCATGCAGACTGTAACCACGCAACAGGTTCTAGACCATCTGAAGACGATCAAAGGGCCAGACTTCGAGGCCGATATCGTCAGTCTCGGCCTCGTCTCCGATATCTTCATCGCCGACAACAAGGTTTTCTTTTCCATCACCGTTCCGGCCAATCGCGCAAAGGAACTCGAGCCCTTGCGCGTCGCGGCGGAACGCGCCGTGCGCGGCATTGAGGGCGTTCAGGGGGCGATGGTCGCGCTGACCGCAGAACGCAAAGGCGGGCGCACCAGCGACGACGCCCCCGCAAAACCACAACCGGCCCCTCGTCCTGCCGCAGCGCCGCAGCGCCCAGCCCAGCCCGCGCCGCACGCGCATGGCCATTCCGGCGCACCCGCCAAGGCAGGGGTGCCCGGCGTCGGCGCCATCATAGCCGTCGCATCGGGCAAGGGCGGCGTGGGAAAATCCACCACTGCCGTCAATGTGGCGCTTGGCCTGCAAACGCTTGGCCTTCGCGTCGGCATTCTCGATGCCGATATTTACGGCCCGTCCATGCCGCGCCTGATGCATATTTCCGGTCGGCCCGAAACGGTCTCGGGGCGGGTTCTCAAGCCCATGGAAGGCTATGGGCTGAAAGTCATGTCCATGGGTTTCCTCGTCGACGAGGAAACCCCGATGATCTGGCGTGGCCCGATGGTCATGTCCGCACTGACGCAGATGCTGCGCGAGGTGGAATGGGGCGAACTGGATGTTCTCGTCGTGGACATGCCGCCGGGAACGGGCGACGCGCAACTGACCATGGCCCAGCAGGTGCCGCTGGCAGGCGCGGTCATCGTTTCAACGCCGCAGGATCTGGCGCTGATCGACGCGCGCAAGGGCCTCAACATGTTCCGCAAGGTCGATGTGCCGCTGCTGGGCATCATCGAGAACATGAGCTATTTCGTGGCTCCCGACACCGGCAAGCGCTACGATATTTTCGGTCATGGCGGCGCGCGCAGGGAAGCGGAACGTCTCGGCGTGCCATTCCTCGGCGAAGTGCCGCTGCACATGGAAATCCGCGAAATGTCCGATGCGGGAACGCCGGTCGTCGTCAGCGATCCCAACGGCATCCATGCCAATATCTACCGCGACATCGCTTCCAAGGTATGGAGGCGATTGCAGGAGGAGCGCACGGGCACGGGCCGGACAGCGCCCGCGATCGTGTTCGAGTAAACAGCCCTATGACAAACGCGGCGGAGCCGTTTCTATCCGGCTCCGCTGCCCGATAAAAATCCATGCCCGATTTGCGGCGGCAAACCCCTTCGAAAAGCGCTACATAAGGATATGCTTTTCGATCATCTCAACGACGACACACTTTACCAGGCTCTGATCGCACGCGATCCAGCCTTTGACGGCCTTGCTTTCGTGGGCGTGACGAGCACCGGCATTTTTTGCCGCCTGACCTGCCCGGCACGCAAGCCGAAGCGGGAGAACACGGTTTTCTTCAATACGGTTGCAGAATGCATGAGCGCGGGTTTCCGCCCCTGCATGCGATGCCGCCCTATCGATCCAACCGGTGCGAAAGATCCGATTGTCTGCGAACTCGTCAACCGGCTCGATCAACATCCCGACAGGCGCTGGTCCGAAGACGACCTGGTGGAAATGGGCTTTGATCCGTCCACCGTGCGGCGCGCCTTCAAGCGCCATTTCGGCATGACGTTTCTGGACATGGCCCGCTTGCGGCGCATCGGCCGCAGCGCCGACCAGCTTTCATCCGGCGCACCGGTGATCGATGCCCAGATCGACGCGCAGTTCGATTCCGGCAGTGGCTACCGCGCGGCTTTCACACGGCTTCTCGGACATGCGCCGGCACAGGCGCGCGGGCGCGAAATCATCAAGGCGGACTGGATCGAGACGCCCATCGGCGTCATGCTCGCCATCGCCGATCAGCATGCGCTGCATCTGCTTGAATTCTTCGATCGAAAGGCCCTGCCGACCGAGTTGAAGAACCTCCAACAAATAACGCGATCGAGCATTGGCATCGGCAGAATGCCGCCCATCGATCAGATCGAAGGAGAGCTTTCCGCCTATTTTTCAGGACAATCGCTCGATTTCAAAACCCCGCTGGCCGCAAACGGCACGCCGTTCACGCGACATGTCTGGGATGCGTTGCGCGCCATTCCCATCGGCCAAACCCGCAGCTACGCCGACATTGCGAAAGCGATCGACAAGCCTTCCGCCATTCGGGCGGTGGCCCGGGCCAATGGCGCCAACCAGATCGCCATCGTCATCCCCTGTCATCGCGTGATCGGCTCCGACGGCGCACTGACCGGCTATGGCGGCGGCCTGTGGCGCAAGCGCTGGCTGATCGAGCACGAGCGGCAGCTTGAGCACGCCATGACTGGTGCACCTGCCGCCACCAGCCCGTGAACATCTTCACAGGCTCAGCTTCAATCCCCGATGGCTGGCGACGAACCCAAGGCTCTCATAGAAACGAAGCGCATCCGGACGCGCCTTGTCGGTGGTCAGTTGCACGAGGCCGCAACCGCGCCGGCGGCATTCGTCAATAGCCCACGCAAACACCGCTTGCCCGAGACCGCCGCCACGACAATCCGACGCGATGCGGACACTCTCGATCTGCCCGCGCCAGAGCCCGAGACGCGACAAGCCGGGGATGAAACTGAGCTGGAGGCAACCGACAAGGCGATCACCTTCCTCCACGCAGACGAGCAGTTGGTTTGGGTCCGCGTCGATAGCGGCAAAGGCGGCGCTGTAGCGGACATTCAGCGGCAGTGACGCATCTTCCCGGCCTTTACCGAGATCGTCATCGGCAAGCAGGGCGACGATGCCCCCCAGATCGTCGGCAGCCGCGCGCCTGAAACGCAATTCCCGCATCCTCATCCTTCCCTTGTCACGGCTCCGGCTCACCCCGTCGCTGCCTTAAAACAAAAAAGGCCCCGATCATACGAGGCCTCTTTCCCTATTTCATGAATCCGCCGATCAGCGCACGATAACCTTGGCCCCGACCTCGACGCGATCGTAAAGATCCATAATGTCCTGGTTCATCAGGCGGATGCAGCCCGAAGACATCGCTTTTCCGATGGACCACCATTCCGGCGTTCCATGCAGGCGATAACCCGTGTCGCCGCCCTTGTTGAAGAGATAGAGCGCACGCGCGCCCAGCGGATTGTTGAGGCCAGGGTCCATGCCGCCGCGATATTTGGCGAGTTCAGGCTGGCGCTTGATCATCTCCGATGGCGGCGTCCACGTCGGCCATTCGCGTTTCATGGCGATGCGCGCGTTACCATTCCATTCGAAGCCGTCACGACCCACGCCGATGCCGTAGCGCATGGCCTTGCCATCGGCCATGACGTAATAGAGAAACTTGGCCTGCGTATCGACAATGATCGTGCCGGGCGCTTCGCTGCCGGAGAATTTGACAACCTGACGGCGATATTGCTCGGGTATCTTATGCTTCGGAATGGTCGGTATCGTGTATCCCGCGTCAGTGACAGCGTTATAGGATGCCGTGGAATAGCTGCCGCCGGTAATCGAGCAGCCTGAAAGAGCCATGGCGGCGAGCGCCACCAGACCAATGATGTATGTCTTGAAATTCATTCGTATCCCGCCCTCAGAAAAGAAATCAAGAATCAGCGTTTCGCCGTCCCCACCTCGATAATGACAATACTCTTAACTTTGAATTAACCATGATGCCAAGATTTTTCTATTTCTGGTTTTAACGCAGGTGTGCTTTTCATGATTTGATGAAAGCGGCAATTTCACGCACAATGGTCCCATGCCCATCATAAACCCCCATTTGATCAACCCACTTCTGGACGGCAGGCAGTCCGAAAACGCAATGCTGGTGCGCCGTGGCGTGCAGCGGCTTCTTCTGGAGCTTGGCCATGCCGTCGCGCCCGAACTGTCACTGGCTTCCGGGCGGCGGGCCGATCTCGTCGCGCTGACCCGCAAGGGCGAGATCTGGATCGTTGAAATCAAGTCGTCAATCGAGGATTTCCGGGTGGATCGCAAATGGCCCGATTATCGCCAGCATTGCGACCGGCTGTTTTTTGCCACCCATCCCGATGTGCCGCGGGAGATTTTTCCCGAGGAATGCGGCTTCATTCTTTCAGACGGTTATGGCGCGGAAATCCTGCGGGATGCGCCGGAACACAGGCTGGCGGGCGCGACACGCAAGGCCATGACGCTGCGCTTCGCCCGCAGTTGCGCCGTCCGGCTGACACTCGCCGAACTCGCCGGAATTTCCGTTCCCGACGCTGACATCGCGGAATGATAAGGAATTGACGGGCATCAGACTTTCCGGAGCGATGAACTGCTCTCGTTCAGGAATGGATTCCCGGGTCAAGTCCGGGAATAACGATAGTGAAGAACTGCACGATCACCAATGCCGTGTCTGATACCGGGAATATCAGAAAGCAGGGCCCGTACTTTTGCCGCCAATTCCATCGTCATGGCCGGGCCTGACCCGGCCATCCATGCCTGAACGGCAAAACTGCCGCTCGCAGCCTTACTGGTTGAACAGTCCTAGCGCGGCGCGCGCTTGGCAAGAATGCGCTGAAGCGTGCGGCGGTGCATGTTGAGGCGGCGGGCTGTCTCGGAAACATTGCGGTCGCACATTTCATAGACGCGCTGGATATGCTCCCAGCGCACGCGGTCCGCCGACATCGGGTTTTCCGGCGGCGCAACTTTTTCATCCATGCGACGGGTAAGCGCGGCAAAAACCTCGTCGGCATCGGCAGGTTTGGACAGATAGTCGATCGCGCCCAGCTTCACCGCATTCACGGCAGTGGCGATATTGCCGTAGCCGGTGAGAACGATGGCCTTCGTGTCTTCGCGACGCGCGCGGATCGCTTCAATGATGTCGAGGCCGTTTCCATCGCCAAGGCGCATGTCTACGACGGCATAGGCCGGGGCGTGCTGCCTGACGCTGGCAAGGCCAGCCTCGACAGATTCCGCCATCGTCACCATGAACCCTCGCGCTTCCATGGCGCGCCCAAGCCGTTGAAGAAATGGTTTGTCATCATCGACCAGAAGCAAAGTCCGGTCGGGTCCGATCGCTTCAACATCGCTATGATCTGCCGATTCCATAAGCTTTCCTTGCCCATTCATTGTGTCACACTTGACACTATTCTGCCGTTATTGGTGCAACGGAGACAAAAGTCAAAAGTTTTGCCGTCTTTTCAGCGAAACCTGTCCTCAATTGCCGCGCGCGGCCATGTCACGCTGATTTCCGCGCCTTGCCCCGGATCGCTGCGATTGCGGAACTCGATCGTCGCGCCGGATCGCTCCAGCAGCGTCTTGGCGATAAACAGGCCAAGCCCCAGGCCGCCCCCGCTGTTTCCCGCTTCCCGATCCCTTCCCGTCGTATAGGGTTCGCCAATGCGGTCCAGAATGGCGGGCGCAAAGCCCTTGCCGTCATCCTGGATGATGATGCTGACATTGTCGTCGGTCCAGCCCCATGTCACCCTTGCGGTTCCGCGCGCGAAATCAACCGCGTTCTCGACCAGATTGCCGAGCCCGTAGAGGACGCCCGGATTGCGGCGTGCAATCGGCTCGGTTCCCGTGCTTTCCAGTTTCAGAACCTCGATGTCGACACCGAAATTGCGGTGCGGCGCAATCACTTCCTCGATCAGCGACGAAAGCGGCAGGCGCGACATATGCTCCTCGCTTTCCGAGGAAAGGCTGGTGAGGCGCTTCAGGATCTCACGGCACCGATCTGTCTGCGAGCGCAACAGGTCTACGTCCTCCGCAAGCCGGTCCTCGCTGGAGAGGCCCCGCTGCATTTCCTTGACGACCAGCGCGATGGTGGCAAGCGGCGTTCCCAGCTCGTGGGCGGCGGCGGCGGCCAGTCCGTCGAGAGCCGACAAATGCTGCTCGCGCTGAAGGATGAGTTCCGTCGCCGTCAGCGCGTCTGCGAGCAGCCGCGCTTCTTCAGCCACCCGATAGGCGTAGATGCCGGTGAAGGCCAGAGCCGAAACGATGGCGAACCAGACGCCCGCGATGAAGATCAGCGGAAACGCCATCTGGATATCGGGATACCACGGCAGAGGCAGGTGAAAGAAGGCCAGAATTGAAGTCGCCGCGACCACAAGCGCGCCCAGACCGATCGTCGCGCTCGCCGGAAGCGATGTCGCGGAAATGATGACCGGAACGATCATCAGGACAGAGAAAGGATTTTCCAGTCCGCCGGTCAGGAACAGAAGGCCCGCCAGCTGCAGAGCGTCGAAGGCGAGGACGGCAACTGCGGCGTTGGTCTCCAGACGGTGGTTGACAGGATAGCGGAATGCCAGAAACAGGTTGAGCCAGGCCGAGCAGGCGATCAGCGCAAAACAGATGCTGACCGGAAAACTGAACTTCAGATAGAGCGAGACGAACAGCACCGCCGCGCTTTGTCCCGCCACCGCCAGCCAGCGCAGGCGCGTGAGCGTGGTCAGCCTCAGCCGCCGGGAAAGATAGGATGCTCGCGTTGCGGTTTCCTGCGTCATTGTCTCACCTTTTTGGTGTCCTTTATGCGCAAAGCGATCTCAAGCCAAGCCTTGAGAAGGAATATGGGCCCCCGGATATTTGCACGATCGAGCGAGGCGTTCTGGAATGGATTCCCGGGTCAAGCCCGGGAATGACGATGGCATGTAGGTTCAAGCGAAGCGTCTCCATCATGCCGACATCAAAACACGCTTGATAATATTTCAATTTCGTCATTCCCGGGCTTGACCCGGGAATCCATGCCTGAACCGTGACGTCGCGCAATGGCCAACACTCTGGTCTTCACGTCCCGCGCGGCTTGGCACGGCGCGTCGGGTCCGCACTGGCCGGGTCTTCCGGCCAGACGTGTTTCGGATAGCGCCCACGCATGTCGGCGCGGACATCCCGCCAAGACCCTTTCCAGAAGCCCGGAAGATCACGCGTAATCTGGATCGGGCGGTGGGCGGGCGACAGCAGTTCAAGCAGCAGCGGCACCTTGCCATCGGCAATAGAGGGGTGCTGCCCGAGGCCGAACAACTCCTGCACACGCACGGCAATGACAGGCTCCTCGCCCTCATAGCGGATCTGGATGTGCGAGCCGGTTGGCACCTCGAAATGAGTGGGCGCGAGCGTTTCGATCTTGCGTTGCAGCTCATAGGGCACGAGCGAACGCAACCCTTCCGCCAGCGCATGCCCACTGATCTGGTCAAGCCGCGCATGGCCTTTCAGGAAAGGCATCAGCCAGTCTTCAAGCCGCTCGATCAACGCCCGATCTTCCATGGAGGGCCACGGATCGCCCAACCCCCGATGCAGCCATTCCAGCCGGCGGCGCAGCGTTTCCGCTTCCTTCGACCACGGCAGAATACCGAGGCCGTGTTCACGCACCGCTTCGATCACGGCGGCGTCGGCATCCGCGCCCGTTGGAGCAGGCAGTTGTTTTTCCGACAAGGTGATCGCGCCAATGCGGGTCGCTTCGCGGGCCAGCAGCGCATTTTTTTCCCGGTCGTAAACCACCTGCCTGCCGCTCTCGATCCGCTCGCCCAACGCCTCGCGTATCTCCGCTTCCGTCACTTCCACTGCCGAAAGAATTCGGGCGCGCCCGGCGCTTCCGGTCAGGTCGGCCACGACAAGCCAGGGTGCTCGCGACAGCGAAATCGCGGGGTCGAGTTCGCCGCCGCGCCCGTTGGCCAGCACATATTGCCCTGCCGCGCCACGCGCCTTCGCAATGCGATCCGGATAGGCGTCGATAAGCATCCGCCCAGCCGAACTTTGCGCATCGCCTTTTTCCTGAAGAACGGAAGATGCGATCCTTTTCGCCAGTCCGCGTGCCCGCATGGCCCGGTCGCCGCGATCATTCCGGAACCGATTCAATCGCGTGTCGAGATCAGTGTCGCTGCCGCCAAGGCCGCGCTCGGTGAGCAGGACGGCCAGTTCCGCCGCCCGCTGCCCTTCGCCGCGACGCGCGGCGGCCACCACCATATGCGCCAGCCGCGCCGGCAGCGCGAGCGAGCGCATGGCCTCACCATCCGCCGTCAAACGCCCGTCCGCATCAATTGCGCCGAGACGCAGCAGCATTTGTTTCGCCTCGGAAAGCGCCGGTGCCGGAGGTTTGTCGAGAAAGGCGAGGCTTGCCGGATCGGAAACGCCCCATGCCGCGCAATCGAGCACAAGGCCGGACAGATCGGCTTCCAGAATTTCCGGTGTCGCGAAAGCAGGCAAGGCCGCCGTCTGTTCCGCTCGCCACAAACGCAGCGCAATGCCCGGTTCCGTTCGCCCGGCGCGACCCGCGCGCTGATTGACGGAGGAGCGCGCCGCGCGGATGGTTTCAAGCCGCGTCAGGCCCGTGGACGGCTCGTATTTCGGGACACGCGCCAGACCGGAATCGATAACGACGCGCACGCCATCGATGGTGATCGAGGTCTCGGCGATGGAGGTCGCAAGAACCACCTTACGCCTGCCCTGCGGCGCGGGCTTGATAGCGGCATCCTGATCGCCGCTTTCCATCGCTCCATAGAGCGGGGCGAGGATCGTATCGGGTCCGATTCGATCCCGGAGTTGCAAGGCCGTACGCTCGATTTCGCGCTGGCCGGGCAGAAACGCGAGAATGCTGCCGCTTTCATCGGCCAGCATGTCGCGGATAGCTTTGGCCATCGCATCCTCGATCTTCTCGTCCGGTTTGCGCTCGCGATAACGCATGTCGACGGGATAGGAACGCCCCTCGCTCTCCACCACCGGCGCGCCGTCCAGAAGCTTCGCGACACGCGCACCGTCAAGTGTCGCCGACATGACCAGCAGCCGCAGATCGGGCCGCAGCGCCGCCTGCACATCAAGCGCCAGCGCGAGGCCAAAATCCGCATCGAGGCTGCGCTCATGGAACTCGTCGAACAAAACTGCGGCGATGCCGTCAAATCCCGGATTGTCGAGGATCATGCGAGCAAACACGCCTTCGGTGACGACCAGAATGCGCGTCTTCGATGAAACCCTTGTTTCCAGCCGCATCCGGTAGCCGACAGTGCCGCCCACTTCCTCGCCGAGCAGGCTCGCCATGCGGCGGGCGGCGGAGCGGGCGGCGAGACGGCGCGGCTCCAGCACCACGATCACGCCGTCGCCGCGCCACACCGCCCCCAACAGATGAATGGGCACAATCGTTGTCTTGCCAGCACCGGGCGGCGCGACCAGAACAGCGGAACTCCTGCTCTCCAGCGCTTGCTCCAGCGCTGGCAGGGCTTCGGTAACAGGGAGTATCGGCAGCGTTGGCAAAACCAGTTCCATCCTATGAGATTGGCAGAACCGCCTTACGACACCCGCATCCAGAGTCAAGCCACCCCACACCGATGCGGATTGACCTTGCCGCGCATGGCCGCGATAAGGGAGGCAGGGCCCAAATCACACTACTGGAGTACAGACGATGAAGACACGCGCTGCGGTCGCTTGGGAAGCAAACAAGCCTCTGACCATCGAAACCATCGAGATCGGCGGCCCGAAGGCTGGCGAGGTTCTGGTCGAGATCATGGCGACGGGTGTTTGCCACACGGATGCCTATACGCTGTCGGGACTCGATTCCGAAGGCAAGTTTCCGGCAATTCTGGGCCATGAAGGCGCGGGCATCGTGCGTGAGGTCGGCGCGGGCGTCACCACGCTTAAAGTCGGAGATCACGTGATCCCGCTCTACACGCCGGAATGCCGCCAGTGCAAAACCTGCCTGTCGCAGCGCTCAAATCTCTGCACCTCGATCCGTGGCACGCAGGGTCAGGGCCTGATGCCGGACAAAACCACGCGCTTCTCCTGCGATAGCGGCGAGATTTTCCACTATATGGGTTGCTCGACCTTCTCGAACTTTACCGTCCTGCCGGAAATCGCGCTCGCCAAGGTTCGTGAAGACGCGCCTTTCGACAAGATCTGCTATATCGGCTGCGGTGTGACGACGGGCATCGGCGCCGTGATCTATACGGCGAAGGTCTGGCCGGGCGCCAATGTCGTCGTCTTCGGCCTTGGCGGCATCGGGCTGAATGTCATTCAGGGCGCGCGCATGGTTGGCGCCGACAAGATCATCGGTGTCGATCTCAATCCGGGCAAGGTCGAGATGGCGAAGAAATTCGGCATGACCCATTTCATCAACCCGCTCGAAGTCGGCAATGACAAGGTGGTTCAGGCCATTCAGGATCTGACAGATGGCGGCGCGGATTTCTCCTTCGACGCGACCGGTAATACCGATGTCATGCGTCAGGCGCTTGAATGCTGCCATCGCGGCTGGGGCGAGTCGATCATCATCGGCGTCGCGGAAGCGGGCAAGGAAATCTCCACCCGCCCGTTCCAACTCGTTACCGGGCGGGTCTGGAAAGGCACTGCCTTTGGCGGCGCGCGCGGTCGCACGGACGTTCCGAAAATCGTCGACTGGTACATGGAAGGCAAGATCAACATCGATGACCTGATTACCCACAAGATGCCTCTGGAGGAGATCAACACCGCATTCGACCTGATGCATGAGGGCAAGTCGATCCGCTCGGTCGTGGTCTACTGATGAGCGGCGGCGCGTTGATATCCATCTGGAGCGGGATCGACGATCTCGCTCCGCGCGAACTTTACGCAATGCTGAAGTTGCGGGTGGATGTCTTCGTCGTCGAGCAGAAATGTCCCTATCCGGAGATCGACGGTAAAGATCTCGACGCGCTTCATCTTCGCCTGATGGATGGCGAGAAGCTGGCGGCCTTGCTTCGTGTATTGCCGCCCAATGAGGGTGCGACGGTGAAAATAGGGCGGGTGGTCGTGGCTCCCGCCTACCGGGGATTGAGACTTGGCGAGCGCCTGATGAAAGAGGCGCTCGAATTCGTGCAGGACCGTTTTCCGGCGCGCCCGATCGAGCTTGGCGGACAGAGCCATTTGCAGAAGTTCTACGCGTCTTTCGGCTTTGTCGCCATATCCGACGAATATCTGGAAGACGGCATTCCGCATGTGGACATGCGCATGACGCCCGATCCAGGAACCAAAAAATGACACTTCTGCTGCGTCGCCATATTCCGTTCTACATAGCGGCATTTGGCGGCGCGACGGCCTTTCTGGCCTCGTACCGGATCGGAACGCCGCTTGCGCCGGTGATCGGGGCCAATGTCTTTTTTACGCTCTACCTGCTGCTGACCCTGATCGCCCTTCCGCGACTGACCGCGGCCTATCTGAAGAAGCACGCCGCCAGCGCGGATGAGCCTGTCTGGATCATCTTTCTGGTCACGATCGGAACAATTATCGTCGCGGTTGTGTCGCTCTTCATCCTCGTCAACAGCGCACAAAATCCCGGGCCGCTCAATTTCGCGGTGACGCTGACGGCGGTACCGCTCGGCTGGCTGACCATCCACATGATGACGGCCATCCACTACGCCCATGCCTACTGGCAACCGAATGTGGCTGCGGGCAGCAGGCAGGCGGTGCCCGGCGGGCCGCGCGGCGGCTTCGATTTTCCGGGCACGCCGCAGCCCTCGGCAATCGAGTTCGTCTACTTCTCCTATGTCATCGGCATGACGGCGCAGACTTCGGACGTCAACGTCACAAACGCGGCCATGCGCAGCATTACGCTGATCCACTCAATCGTATCGTTTTTCTTCAACACCGTTCTGGTGGCAGCGGCGGTAAACGTCGCCGTTACCCTCGGACAATAGACACAGATGGATTTGCATATGGAAACCGTTTCGACATCAAAAAGTTTTGGCGGGGCGCAGGGCGTTTACCGGCATAAAAGCGAAGTCAATCAATGTGATATGACTTTCGCCGTGTTCCTGCCCCCACCGGCGGCGGAAGGCCCGGTTCCCGTCCTTTGGTATCTCTCGGGCCTGACCTGCACGCACCAGAACGTCATGGACAAGGGCGAATATCGCCGCGCCGCCGCCGAACTTGGCGTCGCCATCATCTGCCCCGACACAAGCCCGCGCGGCGAGGATGTTCTGGATGAGCCAGACAACTGGCAATTCGGCAAGGGAGCCGGATTCTATCTCGATGCGACACAGGCGCCTTTCGCCAGGAACTACAATATGCAGCGTTACATCTTGGAGGAATTACCCGCGCTGGTCGCCCGCGCGTTCCCTCTCGACATGACCCGCCAGGGTATTTTCGGGCATTCCATGGGCGGGCATGGAGCAATCACGCTGGCGCTTAAAAATCCGGGCAAGTTCCGCTCGGTTTCAGCCTTCGCGCCTATCGCCCAGCCATCAACAGCAGGCTGGTCGCGCCCTGCCTTCGAGAAATATCTGGGCACCGATGAAGGCACATGGCGCGCCTATGATTCCACGCTTCTGATCGAGGATGGCTACCGGCTGGACGAATTGCTCGTCGATCAGGGAACGGCGGATGGCTTCCTCAATGACGGCCTGCGCCCATGGCTATTGGAAGAAGCCTGCCGACAAGCTGGAATTCCCCTGACGCTGAACATGCGCGAGGGCTACGACCATTCCTATTTTTTCATCTCGACCTTTATGGCCGGGCACATTGAATGGCATGCGAAGCGGCTGAAGGCGTAACATTGCAGACGTTCCTGGCGGATGTTCCGGAATGGATGGCCGGGTCAGGCCCGGCCATGACGAATGGATATGTTTTGCCTTACGGTTAAACCTCGTCATTCCCGGCCTTGAGCCCGACCAGAGCCATCATGCGCGGATCATCGGCGAAAACAGCCAGCGGGAAGGAGAGCCTTGCATCCGGCATATCGCAGAGTGCGCTCGCCCCGTAATCCGACAGAAACAGCCGCCATGTGGCGAAGCGCAGCGGCTTCGTCTTCGGGAAAGCGTTGCAGGTCAGGAGCGCGATATTGGCGCCGTGCTTCGGGTCGCGCACCGACTCATAGCGGACAAGCTCGATTTCAGCGGCATTGGCCGCATCGGCAAGCGCGAGGCAGGCTGAATAATCGTCGAGCCGTGTCCAGTCGCTTCGCTGCGCATTAAACGGCGCAACCATGAGATCGATGGCCCTTTCCGTGCGGAAAGCCGCCGCGAACGCCGTGAATTCGAGAGCATTTTTCGGCCATGGCGTATCGGGGCTTTCGGCAAAAAACAGCAACCGGTAAAAGGCGGTTTCGGCCACTGCCGTCTCCACCAGCTCCGCGCCGTAAAATACGCCGGGCGAATAGCCCTCGCGGCGGAACCGGGAGTTCCCCGGATAGCGGCCATAACGGAAAGGCGTCGCCAGCAAATAGTCGAGATGGCGGCATTCAACCGGCAGCGGCGGTTTGGTTTTCTCCAGTTCCTCTTCCAGCAACGCCTGCTCATCCAGCGTATCGACAAGCTTCATCGTCGAGACGCGATGCTGCGCCTCGACCAGCCGCCAGCACGATCCCTCGCGGGGTCGCGCCTCAGACCGGAGCGCGCCGGGCGTCCAGATAGGCAATGACATGGGCCAAGCCGTCGATGGTCTTGATGCGGCTTATGGGTTGGCCGCCGAGCGCGGCATTTTCAGCCCGCATCCAGCGGCGCGCGGCGTTTTCATCGCCGCCGACAATCGCATCGAGCGAACGGTAGAGGCGGATGAACAACAGCGCCAGTTCATAAGGCTTCCCCGTCAGTGGCGACGCGTCGGCATTGCGCTTCAGGCGCGACAGGCTTGCTTCGGACAGGCCAACAACCGGTGCCAGCTCTTTGGCCGTCAGGCCGAGCAGTTCGGCCGAACGCATCAGCGCCTTGCTGACGACAGCCAGCGTCGACGGTTGTTCCGATGTTGGTCTGTGAGCAGTTGACATATCACCCATATCCTTTCTTTTGAAATATAATGTATTATTAATTTCACAAGAAATCAAGAAGGGTTATTTTCATCGCAAACAAGCCACCGGCGCTCAGGCATGGATTCCCGGCCCAAGGCCGGGAATGACGAAGCGGAAGATTCGACCCTCTACGTTTAATCCTCGTCATGGCCGGGCTTGACCCGGCCATCCATTCCGGAACGATACCACAACGCCCACAACAGCCCTTAGGGCGCCCTTAGGGCCTTTTCGTCACCATCATCGGCAAGCCGCCATCGGGCTGCGTTGTCAGTTTCTGCACAGGCCACGGCTTTGTCGCCTCCGTCACATCGAACCGGAACCGGTTGAGCAGCACGCCGAGCGCGATCACCGCCTCCTGGAGCGCGAAACTGGACCCGATACAGACGCGCGGACCGACGCCGAAAGGCAAATACTGGAACCGGTCGATCCGGTCGCGATTTTCCGGGTGGAACCGCTCCGGCATGAAGGCATCCGGTTTGTCCCAAAGCCTGCGGTGCCGATGCACCGTCCACGGCATGACCAGCACCTGCGCCCCGAGAGGAATTTTCAGATCGAGATAGCGGTCCTCCTCGACAGGTTCCCGATTGATCGACGGGGCGGGCGGATAAAGCCGCATGGCTTCTTCCAGCACAGCGCGTGTCAGCGGCATGGCCGCCAGCCATTTCGACGGGTCCGGCTCGTCGCGCAAAACCCTCGCGATCTCCGTTTCCACCTTGTCGCGCTCCCATGGCGCTTCGGCCAGCAGGTAGATGGACCAGCCAAGTGCCCGCGCCGTCGTCTCATGGCCGGCACCAATGAAGGTGATGATGTTGTCCTCGATTTCGGCGCGGGTCAGCCCGTCCGGCCCCTCTGCGCGCAGAAGCAACGTCAGAAAATCCTCAGGCGCCAGATCCGGCTCGCGCTTCATTCGCTCCAGACGCATATCGACGGTGTCGCTGACGATCTTGCGGAAATAGGCCATGGTCTTGCGTCCACGAAACCGCGTGACGCGCGGCAGCCAGTCGGGCGCTTTCAGCAGGTCAAGCGGATCGACCCGCCCCATCGTCTCGAACAGTCGGTCGATCTGATGGGAAAAGTCGCCCTCCTCCCCAGCGATTTCGCCTGAGAAGAGCGTTTCCTCAAGAATCTGGTAGGTCAGGTTGGTCATGTCGCGGGCGACATCGACTGGCGCGTCAACGGCTTCATACTGCTCGGCAAATGTGTTGGCGCAGGCCAGCATGGCGTCGGCGAAGCCAAAGATGTGACGCGGCGTGAAGACCGGAGCCATCGCCTTGCGCGAACGTCTCCACACCTCGCCTTCGGCCGTCAGCAAGCCATCGCGCAGGATCGGGCGCAGCACTTTCTGGCGCACGGTCGCCATCTTGTAGTTCTTCGCGTTATCCACCAGCACATAGCGGATAAGGCCCGGATCATTGGCAATGATGAGCGGTCCACCTATGCCGTTGACGGAAATCCATGGCTCGTTGAAGGACGGCTCGCCCCATAGTTCGAGAGGATTGCGATAGACAATACGCATCATCTCCAGCGTCGATGGCGGCGAGGTGCGCGGGGCGGGCGCCGGCGGCACGAAGGGTGCGGGTTTGACGTCCATATTCAACCTCCTTCAAGCCAATATGGGGGAAAACCGCCACGATTTCTAACCCCGGTTCCCGGCTTTGCCGGAAAAGGGCCGGAAGCAAGTGAAAACATGCGTAAAAATGCCCGTAAAATTTGGAAAATGGCGCATTAACGCCTATATCTGGAGAGATAAAATCAGCGTGATTCGTGATCCATTCCACGATGCGTTTTCAATAAACAACAGTGAAAGCAATTCATGAGCGATATGACCGAGAACGAGCCCGTCGCGGGAACTGAATATGGCGCGGATTCCATCAAGGTTCTCAAGGGGTTGGACGCGGTGCGCAAGCGCCCTGGCATGTATATCGGCGACACCGATGACGGTTCCGGCCTGCACCATATGGTTTACGAAGTCGTGGACAACGCCATTGACGAAGCGCTGGCTGGACACGCAACGCTCGTAACCGTCACGCTGAACGCCGATGGCTCCTGCACTGTGACCGACAACGGGCGCGGCATTCCGACCGATATCCATACCGGCGAAGGCATTTCGGCGGCCGAAGTCATCATGACCCAGCTTCACGCCGGCGGCAAGTTCGACCAGAACTCCTACAAGGTTTCCGGCGGCCTGCACGGCGTTGGCGTTTCTGTGGTCAATGCGCTTTCGGTCTGGCTCAAGCTGCGCATCCGCCGCAAGGGCAAGCTTCATGAGATGAGCTTCACGCACGGCGTCGCCGATGCGCCTCTCGCCGTGGTAGGCGATGCAGGCGACCAGACGGGAACGGAGGTCAGCTTCCTGCCTTCAACCGACACCTTCACCATGGTCGATTTCGACTATGCCACGCTGGAACATCGCCTACGCGAGCTGGCCTTCCTCAACTCAGGCGTCAAAATCCTGCTGACAGACAGGCGACATGCGGACGTCAAGGAGCAGATCCTGCACTATGATGGCGGGCTTGAAGCTTTCGTGAGGTATCTCGACCGCGCCAAGAAGCCGCTGATCGACACGCCGATCTACATCAATGGCGAAAAGGACGGAACGACGGTCGAAGTGGCCATGTGGTGGAACGAAACCTACCATGAAAACGTACTGTGCTTTACCAACAACATTCCGCAGCGCGATGGCGGCACCCATCTGGCCGGTTTTCGCGGCGCGCTGACACGTCAGGTCACGGGCTATGCCGACAGTTCCGGCCTCACCAAGCGGGAAAAAGTGTCGCTGACCGGCGACGATTGCCGCGAAGGCCTGACCGCTGTTCTTTCGGTGAAAGTGCCCGATCCGAAGTTTTCGTCGCAGACCAAGGACAAGCTGGTTTCCTCGGAGGTTCGCGCCGTTGTCGAAAGTCTCGTCAACGAGGCGCTGTCGTCGTGGCTTGAAGAACATCCTTCCGATGCGAAAACCCTCATCGGCAAGGTTGTCGAAGCCGCAGCCGCTCGTGAAGCAGCAAGGAAGGCACGCGAACTCACCCGGCGCAAGGGCGCGCTGGACATCACGTCGCTGCCCGGCAAGCTCGCTGACTGCCAGGAGCGCGATCCGGCCAAATCTGAAATCTTCATCGTCGAGGGTGATTCCGCAGGCGGTTCCGCCAAGGGCGGACGTTCGCGCCAGAATCAGGCGATCCTTCCGCTGCGCGGCAAGATCCTCAACGTGGAGCGCGCGCGCTTCGATCGCATGCTGGCATCCGATCAGGTCGGCACGCTGATCACCGCGCTTGGCACATCCATCGGCAAGGACGAGTTCAATCCCGACAAGCTGCGCTATCACAAGATCATCATCATGACCGACGCAGACGTTGACGGCGCGCATATTCGCACGCTCCTGCTGACGTTCTTTTTCCGCCAGATGCCTGAACTGATCGAGCGTGGCCACATCTATATCGCCCAGCCACCGCTCTATAAGGTCACGCGCGGAAAATCCTCGCAATATGTCAAGAACGAAGCCGCTTTCGAACAATATCTGATCGAGACAGGCCTCGATGAAGCATCCCTGACGCTTGGCTCCGGCGAGGTGCGGGCCGGTGCCGATCTTCGCGCAGCGGTCGATGATGCGCTTGCCATACGTCACCTGCTTTCCGGGCTGCATACCCGTTACAATCGTGCAATCATCGAACAAATGGCCATTGCCGGCGCGCTCAATCCGCAGATCCTTGAGGATACGGCACGAGCGCAGACGATGGCCACCAAGGTCGCAAAGCGCCTTGATCTCATTGCCGAGGACATGGAACAGGGTTGGTCCGGTCGCGTGAACCCGTCCAACGACGGCACCGGCGGCTATGTCTTCGAGCGCATGTTGCGCGGTGTAAAGGATGCAGCAATTATCGATGCCGCGCTGGTCGGCTCCGCCGACGCACGCCAACTCGACAAATATGCGCCCCGCCTTCAGGATGTCTACGAAACGCTGCCCGTTCTGAAGCGCCGCGAAAAAACCGACGCCATAACAGGTCCGCTATCCCTGCTCGATGCGGTCTTCGCCACGGGCAAGAAGGGGTTGACGATGCAGCGTTACAAGGGTCTTGGCGAAATGAACGCCGAGCAGCTCTGGGAAACGACGCTTGATCCGAATGCGCGTTCATTGCTTCAGGTGAAGGTAACGGACGCGACCGATGCGGATTCGCTGTTCAGCCGCCTCATGGGCGACGAAGTCGAGCCGCGCCGCGAGTTCATTCAGGACAATGCCCTGAGCGTCGCAAATCTCGACGTCTGACCAGACGTCACTGGAATTCGAACGCCGCGCTGGCATCATCCGCGCGGCGTTTTTCTTTGCGATCCATCCGTCAGATGGCGAACCGTTCGCAGTCTCTTAGCATCCGGGCATCCATTCCGGAGCGCGGAACCGCACTGGCATCCGTTCATTGCGCGCCGGCGTTCACCACAACCGAAGAATTGCCTTGAAAATTTCTGACCGGAACTAAACTATGCTCCGGGCGTTTTCAGCTACAGGTTTCATTTTCAGGGAGTTTTTCAATGGCGACGGCAGCAAAGACCACCAAGGGAACCGAGGCTCCTGCTGACAAGAATGAAGAGCTTCAGCTTCAGATCGCGCGCCTCAAGGAAGAGATTGCTGCAATCGCCTCAACCTTGAAAGATATCGGCACCGAGAAGGTCGAGGGCGCCACGCAAAGCGCGAGCGGGGCCTATGACGACGTGGTGCGCCGTGGTGAAGCTGCCGTTGACGACGTGCGCCGACAGATTCACGATATTGAGGATCAGTTGAGTGCTGCCGTGCGTGAAAGGCCGCTGACCAGTCTCGCGGTCGCTGCCGGGGTTGGCTACCTGCTTGCTTTGCTGGCGCGTCGCTAGATGCTGCGGCTGCTTGCCCCACTCCTGTCCGCCGCCGCAACGGGCGAGATCACCAACGCTGTTGGCAAGGCGAAACGCAGTGTCGGGTTTATCCTTTTCATCACACTGTTCGCGCTGATCGGAGGTGGCTTTGCGCTGCTTGCGCTTTATATCTGGCTCTCCGGGCTTTACGGAAATCTCATGGCGGCAGGCATCATCGCCGCAGCGAGCTTCGTTCTGGCGCTCGCCGTCTTCATCACGATGAAAATTACCGAATCAGCCAAGCGCAAACGACAGCAACAGGGCCCGACAATCGACAGCAATACCCTGCTGAAGGTTGCGGCCATCGCGGCGGCGCCCGGCGTGTTGTCCTCGCGCTCGCTGATGATGCTGGCTGTTCCAATAGCCGCTGCGGCCTTTCTGCTGATGCCTAAAAAGCATGACGACAGTTCCGGGACAGAGTGAACGGATCGTTTCAACACCGTGGAATCGGCTCACCAGACCTGATAGAGACGGCCTATGCTGAACTCATCATCCGTAAGCCCGATCTATAACCCGCCGCGCGAGCCCTATATCTCCGTCATTCATCGGGATGGGGATATTCTGGTTCTGGACAAGCCGAGCGGGCTTCTGTCGGTGCCGGGGCGCGATCCGGCGCTTGCAGACAGTCTGGCGACGCGGGTGCAGGAGCAATTTCCCAGGGCGTTCATGATCAACCGGCTCGACAAGGACACGTCCGGCATTGTGCTGATGTCGCTCAACAAGAAAGCTCATGCAATCATTGCCTCGCAGTTCGAGCAGCGAACCACGGAGAAATCCTATGTGGCTGTCGTTTGGGGCCGGGTGGACAGCGAGAGCGGGCATATCGACCTGCCGCTGGCCATCGACCCGCACAACAAGCCGCGCCATCGCGTCGATCATGAAAACGGAAAACCGGCGCAAACCGGGTGGAGCGTGATGGACCGGACCGCCAATGCAACACGCCTTCGCTTGCATCCTCTCACCGGCCGCACGCATCAATTGCGGGTGCACATGAAGGCCATCGGCCACCCCATTCTCGGTGATGAATTTTATGCGGAGGGCGAGGCGCTGACCGCCGCCGACCGGCTGCTGCTTCACGCGGAAAAGCTGAGCTTTCGCCATCCTGACGGACGGGATGTCACCTTCACCATTCCCTGCCCGTTCTAAGGCCGCACCATGAAACGCGGCCATGAAGGCGAGGCAAAGGAACAGGATGAACTGATCGTCGATTTTGTCGGCGGCGCGGTTGGTCATCGTTTCCGCTCCGGCGAGGGGCGCGGGCAGGCATTGCCGAAGGCTGTCGGTCTTGGGCGCGGTCAAACGCCGAAGATCGTCGATGCGACGGCGGGGCTTGGGCGCGACGCCTTTCTGCTCGCTTCGCTTGGTGCCGAAGTCACCCTGATTGAGCGTTCGCCGGACATGCACGCGCGCTTGCGGGAGGGCATGGCGCGGGCACTGGTCGAAGGCGGGCGCTATGCGGAAACCGTCAACCGCATGACCCTGCTGCTGGGGGACTCGAAAGAACTGTTGCCTGACCTCGAGCCCGAAGTGGTTCTCGTCGACCCGATGCATCCACCACGCCACAATTCTGCGCTCGTCAAAAAGGAAATGCGGTTGATCCGCGAGATCGTCGGCACCGACCCGGACGCTGAAGAATTGATGCGCGTGGCACTGGCTTCCGCCACAAAGCGCGTTGTGCTGAAATGGCCACTGCGCGCCGATCCGATGGCGGGCATTCGCAAGCCCTCCCACCAGATCCTCGGCAAGAACACACGCTATGACGTATTCATGATCCTCGGGAAGAGCGACTGAGCAGGTCCGGTGATCAGGCATGGATTCCCGGGTCAAACCCGGAATGACAAGGGTTGGACGGAGTAGGAAAACCCCTCAGATTAGTCATGGCCGGGCTTGACCCGGCCATCCATTCCGGAACGCCGGAAGCGACAAACAGGCTGAGCCTTTTCGCCCGTCAGGCTTTCCACCACCGGTAAAAATGGTGCACCGGCCCACGCCCTTTGCCAATCGCAAGGTTGTCGGCGGCGGCTAGGGCTTCATGCAGATAGGTCTTGGCAGCGCCAACAGCCAAAACCAGATCATCGCCCTTCGCCAGTTGCGCAGCAATGGCGGCAGAGAGCGTGCAGCCCGTTCCGTGATCATGCGTCGTCACCAGACGCGGCGCGGAAAAGCGATGGACGCTGTTGCCATCGAACAGAAGGTCCGTGCTTTCAGCCGTGCTGCCGTGGCCGCCCTTGATCAGAACGGCGGAAGCACCATCCGCAAGGATACGTTCCGCCTGACGCGTCATCTGCGCCTCGTTTTCGGCTATGCTGTCATTGGCCAGCAAAGCGGCTTCAGGCAAGTTCGGCGTGACAATCAGGGCAAGCGGCAGCAGTTCGCGCTTCAGCGTTTCAATGGCGTCCATCTGGAGCAGCCTGTCGCCGGACGTCGCCACCATCACCGGATCGAGCACGGCTTTTCGACCGAATTTCCGCAAGCCTTCCGCAATGGCTTCGGCGATACCGGCCTGCGAAACCATGCCGATCTTGATCGCATCGACATCGATGTCGGAAAGGACGGCGTCGATCTGCGCGGAGACGATCTTCGGCGAAAGTGTCTCTATGGCGGTGACGCCCCCGGTGTTCTGCGCGGTGATGGCCGTCAACACGCTCGCACCATAGACGCCCAGTGCCGAAAAAGCCTTCAGGTCCGCCTGAATGCCAGCACCGCCACTGCTGTCGGACCCTGCAATGGTCAGAGCTATGGCCGTCATGATTGCCTTTCCTTCAATGCCTTGTCCACCGCCTTGCGGAGCAGGCGCGTGGCTTCCGCCGGATCGTCGGCACGGAAGATGGCGGAAATGACCGCCACACCATCAGCTCCGGCTTGCATGACCTGCGGGGTGGTTTCAAGATCGATCCCCGCGATTGCTCCGATGGGAAGACCAGGCTTGGCAGTGCGGATCAGGCTCGCCAGATGCCGGAATCCGTCGATCCCGACAGGCGCATCGGGATTGTTCTTCGAGAGTGTCGCAAACACGCCGCCGATACAGGCGTAATCGACATCCGCGTTCATTGCGGCTGCGGCGTCCGCTTCGTTCTTGACCGTCACGCCGATAATGCGATCCGGCCCGAGCAGGCGCCGCGCATCCGCTGGCAGCATGTCGTCACGCCCGATATGCACGCCCTCGACACCTGCTGCCAGCGCGACGTCCACGCGGTCGTTGACGAGCAGCGGCACGCCGGTCCCCGCAAGCGCCGCATGAATGGCGCGCGCGCGCTCCACCATCAGCCGCGTTGGCGAATTCTTGTCCCTGTACTGGATCAGCGTCGCGCCACTCCGAGCAGCAATCGCAGCATAATCAACAAGCTTGTCCGCACCCAGATTGTCCATATCGACCAGTGCATTCAGCCGGAAATCAATCTTCGGCATAACCAATCCTTGCTCTCGAAACGATGTCTGCTTCATCCATGTTCGCCAGCGCATCAAGCAGCGCAGGCTCGAATGTTCCCGGCCCCCGGCTTTCCGCCGCAGCGATCTCCGCCGCCACGCCGACCACCAGCATGGCGCTGGCCGCAGCGACCGCCGGATCGGCTTCCACCGTCAGGAAGGCGGCGATTGCACCACCCGACATGCAGCCCGTTCCCGTCGCCAGCGCCATCCACGGATGCCCGTTGGCGATCATCATGTTCCGCCCGTTACCATGAATACGATCCGCCTTGCCGGTTTCCACGACGAGCGAATGCCCCACATCGCCCAGCGCCTGGATCTCGCCGTGATTGCCGCGAATGACGGTCGGCTTCTGCACCGCCATCGTGCGGGCAAAATCCATGCGAACGGCAGAGAAATCGCACTTCACCGGATCAAGAACCCACGGCTTGCCCCGCGCTTTCATTGTCTCCACCGCGATCAGGTTCGCTGCGCGCCGATCCGCATCCAGCGTGCCCAGATTGACGAGCAGAGCTTCGGCGCGCTGCGCGAATTCACCGATTTCCTCGACACTCGACGTCATTGATGGAATAGTACCCAGCGCCGTGACGCCATCGGCCACGAGCTTCTGCACCACGGTATTCATCAGGCAGTGAATGCGCGGCCTGCGCTCCCTCAAGCGGGCAAGGGCGTCCGCCGCGCATTGCGGCAATGTTTGCGGATCGAGCATCAATAGATCTCCATGGCATAGTCGCCGATGGCCGGTTGCGCCTTGATCAGGCCCTGCTCTTTCATGAATGCGCCGAAACGCTCATAGCGGCCCTTGTCCAGCACCGCGGGACGCTTGGCAAAGCGCGGCAGCGTATCGAACCAAGCGCTCTTGTTCAGCTCGTCATTCAGGTCTGGATATGCCTCGGTGAAAAGCTTCCAGGACGCTTCCGGATGATTGGTCAGGTAGATTGTCGCCTGCTCCACCGCTGCGAGAAAACGGGGAAAGCGCGGATCGGCAACATTGTCCTTGTTGGTGATGAAGATGAGTTCTTCATAGGCCGGAACACCGTGTTCTTCCGGAAAGAAGGCCTTGCCCTCGTGACCTTCCAGACGCATCTGGGTCAGCTCGAAATTGCGGAAGCCGCCGACGGTCGCATCGACCTGCTTTGCGATGAGCGACGACGACAGGGCGAAATTGACGTTGATCAACTCGATATCGTCAGACTTCAACCCTTCTGAGGCCAGCATCTTGCCGAGCATCGCCTCCTCGAACCCCGAAACCGAAAAACCGACCTTCTTGCCCTTGAGATCGGCCAGCGACCTGATCGGCCCGTCTGCCAGAACGGTGATCGTGTTCAGCGGCGTTTCGACCAGCGTTCCGATACGGGCGAGCGGCAGGCCCTGATCGATATCGAGATAAAGATTCGGCTGGTAGTGCACGGCAAGATCGGCCTGTTTGGCGGCAATCAGGCGCGGCGGGGCGGAAGGATCGGCGGGCGGCACCAGTTCAACGTCAAGCCCCTGCTTTTCGAACAGACCAAGCTTCTGTGCCACGACCAGCGGGGCATGGTCTGGATTGACGAACCACTCCAGCAGGACGGTCAGCTTTTCGGCAGCAGACGCCGAAGCGGGCGCCAACGCCGACAAGGCGAGACCGGCGGCGAGAGCGAGGGACGGGAAATATCTCAAGTGAAGTCCTCCGAGTTTGAAGTTTAATAATGGTGGGGCGCATGGCGCGCCCAGGGCGCAATGCGTGCGGTGAGTTCATCGACGGTGAAACGCAGGATCAGCGTCATCGCGGCGAGGATCGCGAGGGCTGCGAAAAGCACGTCGGCCTGCATCCGCGCATTGGCCTGAAGCATGACAAAGCCAAGCCCGGCGGATGAGCCGACCCATTCGCCGATGACTGCACCGATAGGCGCGAAAACCGCAGCCATCTTGAAGCCGGAAACCAGAGACGGCAGGGCAGACGGCACGCGCACCAGCCAGAGAATGTCGAGGGATGTCGCCTGTGTCAGCGCCGCCGCATCGAGCAGGTCGCGGTGGGTGCGGCGGATGCCGTCGGCAAAGGCGGAGGCGATAGGAAAGAAGATGATGAGGCTCGCCATGACCACCTTCGATGCCAAGCCGAAACCGAACCAGAGCACCAGCAACGGCGCGATGGCGAAAACCGGCAGGGCCTGAAGCACCAGCACGGACGGCCAGGCCATATTGCCGAAACGCGGAAATGCCGTAACGAGCAGCGCAACAGCAATGCCGGCGAGGCTGCCAAACAACAGGCCGAGCACAATCTCGACCAGCGTGATCCATGCCTGCCCGAACAGGAATTCATGACGGATGAAAAGCGTCTTCAACACATCCAGCGGCGCGGGCAGCATGAAACGCGGCGGCGTGACCGCCCAGATCGCAAGCTGCCAGACGGCAAGAACCGTCACCATGCCACCAAGAATGGAGCGAAGGAGCGGCATCAGCCACCTGCTGACGAGCAAAAGAAAAGCGTAACCATCGAACGGTCTCCCGACAACAAACATCGAGATCCGGATTGTGCGAAGTCAAGGCTGTGGGGTTTGGCGCCCTCGTTCCCGTTCCTACGCCGGCATAACCCGGATCAGGTTCAAGGGTCCGGCTCATCGCCATCTCAGCACCGTTCGGTGCCCCCCTCGGAATGGAGCGGTTATGGGACAGACGGACGCGCAAGTCAATTACCCGCCATGACATGCGGACGAGGAGGTTTTGTTGATGTGCGCCGGGCGACAAACAACTGCTTTCAGCTCAGAATCATTCGGGCCGGGGAATGAGGATGGGTTTCCGCCTTGATCAGGAAAGGTCCATTCTTGTCCGCAACCGGTCGAAAGCAGCAAGGTCAGGAAGATGGCCTCCAAAAAGCAACACCCACCGCGGGAGGAGGTGCGGTGGGTGTCCTTTGGTAAAGGCCGACTGGGAGGAGGAGTGCCGGCCTTCGATCGTCAGCACCTGGGAGGAGGAGTGGCGCTGACGATATTCCTTGCGGTTTTTAGCGTGCGACTGCGCGACGGGCTACAAACCGGATGTCTTCGTGGGCGATGCCCAAATCTTTCAGCTCGTGGCTGGAAAGGCGGCTCAGCTCGTTGAGGGTTTCACGATAGCGGCGCCAGTTGTTGTATGTGCGGATCAGGTTCATTTCTCTCACCTAGCTAATTTCTTGTCGTTGTCTGTTGAGCTGCAGATAGGCCAACTGCTCGCGGAATTGGAGAGCCAAAATTGCATAGCTGCCATGCGACCGATCACTCACAATTACACAATCCCGACACAGTGTTATGCCTTCATTCAGGTACCCGCCGCACAATTGCCAAACACCTTAATTTCCGGCGGTTTCACGCAAAATCCTTTCAATCCACGACGTCCCGGCGAAAGGATCGTTCGCGTGCGCAAAAGCTGAAATATCCGCTGCGCGTGCGTCAGGAGCACCACGCGGCCAAATTTTTTGAAAATAATTTGGTCGCTTGAGCCGGTCGCAACAACCGGCCCGCAAAACGACGGCAATTTCTCGTTCATTTTCTTCTGGTATTCACAGTAACGCCGCTGTAATCCGACGCTGAAGAACAAGAGATCGAGACCATCTTGCAAATGTTAGCTTCTGCCGCTTCACGCGCCTTCCGCCCATTCGCGTTCGCCATCTCCATGCTTGCCATCCTCGCGGGCTGCTCGACCACCTCGACGCCCGACATCGCCTTGCATGTCACGAAACCGGAAAAGCACGCGGCGATCGTCATCAACGCCTATAGCGGCGAGGTGCTGTTCGAGCAGAGTTCGGAGGCTCTCCGCTATCCGGCTTCGCTGACGAAGATGATGACGCTCTATATCATGTTCGAGGCGCTGGACGCGGGGAAGATCACGAAATCGACGATGATCCCCGTTTCTTCCTATGCTGCTTCACGCCCTCCTTCCAAGATCGGCTTCAAGCCGGGCCAGGCCATCGATGTGGACAGCGCCATTCAGGCCTTGGTCACAAAATCGGCGAATGACGTCGCATCGGCCGTTGCCGAATATTTCGCGGGCTCCGAGGAAGCTTTCGCGCAGGTCATGACCAGCAGGGCGCGCCAGCTCGGCATGAGCCGCACCACCTTCCGCAACGCATCCGGCTTGCCGGACCCCGCGCAGCAGACCACCGCGCGGGATATGGCGCGGCTGGGCCTTGCCCTGCGCAAGCACTTCCCGCACCACTACCACTACTTCTCGACGAAGAGCTTTTCCTTCGCCGGAAAGAACATCAAGGGCCATAACAGGGTTCTGGATCGCGTCGAGGGGGCGGACGGCATCAAGACCGGTTACACCCGGGCTTCGGGCTTCAATATCGCGACCTCGGTCAATACGCCAAACCGCCGGCTCATCGCTGTGGTCATGGGCGGGGACACGGCCAAGGCGCGGGACGCGCAGGTCACTCAACTCATCGAGCGCTATATCAACCAGGCTTCCGGAAACTGACGCGGAAAGATCATTGCGTCAGGGTTGACAACACGTCCGCCGAATAGCGCATCTCGCGCAGCGGGCGGACACGCCGGATGCATTCGACATAGATCGGGTCGGCCTTGTAGGCGGCCAGCGCCACCTCATTCTCGAACTCGGCATAGACGACGACATCCACCTCGTCCGAAAGAACATCCGTCTTGGTGTTCTTCATCACTTCAAACACGCTCGAATGCGGTATCTGGCCCAACATCCGCAGGCCCTCTGCAATAGCGTCTACATCCTCGTGACGTTTGGCGCTAAAGAAAACGATATGACGGATCACCCTGCAATTCCTTTGCGATAATGGTCGATTTCGTTACGCGTTGTGGGGCGCGCTCGCTCACCCGTCAAGAGCGCGGGCAATCAGCCGCGCCGTGCGACGAGAATGCCGAAAAGCACGATGGCGCCGCCAATAGCCTGCGTCATGCCCAGCGGCTCGCTCAGGATGACCCATGCGAGCAACGACGCAACGACGGGCTGGACCAGCAAGGTCAGCGACGAGAAGGCAGGCGGGAGCCATGCAAGCGCAAAAGCGATCATGCCCTGTCCTGCGGCATGGGTGAGCCACGCAAGCCCGATGACGACGAGCCAGCCGAACAGCGTCCACGGAAAGAGCACTGGCTCCATGATGAGCGCTGCGGGCAATGTGGTGACGGCGGCTGCGGCCGTGCTCCAGAGCATGATGACCACGGTTGAAAAACGGCTGCGCAGCCGACCCACCATCATGATGTATCCGGCGTAGAACACGGCGGCAGTCAGGGCGAGTGAATCGCCGAAAAGATCGCCATCCCCCAAAGCCAGCGGCCCGCCCTTCAGGATGATCACGCCCGCTATTGCGAGGGCAAGGCCCGTCAAGAATGTCGGTGTGATGCGCGAGCGGAACAGGAGCCAGCTTCCGAGCGTCACGAAGATCGGCGCCATGTTGGAGAGAAGCGTTGCATTCGCGACGGAGGTGTGATGCAGGGCGAGATGCCAGAAGATCAGGTCGATCGCCAGAAAGACGCCGGGAGAGGCAAGCAGAAGGTGGTCCTTCAACTGTCGCGGCCGACCTCCCGCGCTCGACGCACCGGACCCGCCAAACCATATGACGAAAGGAATAAGGGCCAGACCGACGCGCCAGAAAGCCGTCGCCATTGGCCCTACTTCCGACAGGCGGACGAAAATCGGCGATGAACCAATGGAAATCGCGCCGACAAACAGGGCGATCAAAGCCCATTTTTGCGATTTTCCGACAATGGCGGAAGGTGTGACGTCAGTCATTTGTGCATCTGGGAAATTATTGGAATCAAAATTGACCCGATCTTCTCGGATCGAAGCGCGGATGTTCTATCCCTTCCGCACACCTTCCGATAGGGCGCGGGAAAATTATTTCTACCTCGTCAGAACGAGAAGCTGCGCTGCCGGAACACATCTCTGCCAGGACAAGAAAGTTGGCGTCTCACGGATGAGGCATGTGAGGAAAAATGCCGCGGAGCCTGTCGCGCCGCCACCAGCGATGGGTCATCAATACTGCAACAATGGCAAGCCCCGCTGCCAGCCCGATCCAGACCCCTATGCCGTCCATTTGGAACTTGAAGGCGAGCAGCGCGCCAAGCGGCAGCCCCACGCCCCAATAGCCGAGCAGCGCCAGGAACATCGGTATCCGCGTGTCGCGAAGGCCGCGCAGCATGCCCGCTCCGACCGCCTGCGCGCCGTCCACCGTCTGGAACAGGGCGGCAAAGATCAGGAACGAGACGCACATCTCGACCACGGCGGCATTTTCCGGCAGGCTGATATCGATGAAGGCGCCGATGAAGACTTTGGGGATCAGGATCATCAGCGCGCCCATGACAGCCATGAACCCCACGCCCAGCGCATAGGCGCTCCATCCCGCATAGGCAACCGCCTCACGATTACCCGCTCCATAGGCCCGGCCGACGCGAACGGTCGCCACCTGTCCGAAGCCGAGCGGCACCATGAAGCTGAGCGAAGCGATCTGCATCGCGATGGCATGAGCCGCGAGCGCGGTCGGACCGATGATGCCCATCATCAGCACGGCGGCGTAGAAGATGGTCGTTTCAAACGTGAAGGTCAAAGCCATCGGCAGGCCCAGCCGCCACAGGTCGAGAAGCCTTGGCCAGTCGGAGCGCCAGAAGCGCCCGAACAGGTGGTAGCGCCGGAATTTTTTGTGCGTGACGATCACCAGCGCCAGACCGAGAAACATCATGGTACTGGACAAGGTTGTCGCGATTCCCGCGCCTTTAAGGCCGAGCGCCGGCAGGCCGAAATGACCGAAAATCAGGCTCCAGGCCGCAAATGCGTTGAAGAGGATGGCGAAGGCCGCGATCAGCAGCGTCCACAGGGGTTTTTCCATTGCCGCGAGAAACGAGCGCAGCACGATATAGCCCAGATAGGGAAGCAGGGCCCATTGCAGGAAATGCATGAACTCGGCGGATCGCGCGGCGATATGCGGCTCCTGCCCCATGAACAGAAAGATCGACTCCGCATGCCAAAGCATGAACCAGACGGGAACGCAGATCATGATCGCGGTCCACAAACCCTGCCTGACCGTTCGGCGGACATCGCGGACAGAATGGCGGTGCCGCCCCAGCGTCATCGCGATCATCGGCATGACAGCGGAAACCAGCCCCATGCAGAAGATCATCGAGGAGTGGTAGAAACTCGTGGACAGCACCGCGGAGGCAAGTATGTCCGGCCCCAGGCGCCCGATCAGGATAACATCGGTGGCGGTCAGTGCAGCCTGCGAAAGATTGGTGAAGATCAGCGGCCAGCCGAGCTTGAGCGACGCGCCGATTTCCGTCAGCCAGCGATTTGCCTCGGATCGACCAACAACCGGTTCATGCATGACATATCACACTGCGCTGCCCGACCGGCTTTCCCGAAAAGGCAGCTCTCCTGAAACTTCGAAAAATGAGACCTTCATGGCCCATTTGGTTCTGCCAAACGCCGGGGATCGTCCCCCGGCTGGACAGGCTTACAATATGGCCGCAGGAATTGGAACGCCCCTTCGTATGGCCTGATTGCTCTCTTGATATAGGGCAAGCGCATGCCTGCTGGAGATGCCATCTGGTCCAGTAATCACGGCAAACGCCTGCCCTCTATTCAGAAAATGCGTTGGCCGAAAAGGCTGCCCACCAGTTCAACGAGCAAATACGCGCTTTTGCCGCGATCATCGAGGAACGGATTAAGCTCGACCAGATCGAGAGATGTCACCAGCCCGCTGTCATGAAGCATTTCCATGGCGACATGCGCCTCGCGATAGGTCGCACCGCCGCGCACGGTGGTTCCGGTGCCGGGCGCCAGATCTGGATCGAGAAAATCGGTATCGAAGCTCAGATGCAGCATCCCGCCTGCACGCTTGACGGTTTCGATGACGCGCTTCATGACGGCTGCCATGCCGATCTCATCGACGGAGCGCATGTCGAATACATTGACGCCCGCGCGCATCAATTCCGTGTGCTCATCCCGGTCGACGGAGCGAATGCCGCACATGAACACATGATCCGGCTGCACCACCGGACGGTCGGCGGACAGGATACCGTCGAACCCGTCGAACCCGCAAAAGAAGGCGACCGACATGCCATGCATGTTGCCGGAGGGAGAGGTCAAAGGCGTGTTGAAATCCGAATGGGCATCCATCCAGAGCACGAAGAGCTTCCTGTGCTGCTCATGCGCATGGCGGACCGCACCGGCAACCGCTCCCATCGAAAGGCTATGATCGCCGCCAAGAAAAATCGGTGTCCTGCCGCTTTTCAGTGTTTCGTAGGCGGCGCGCTCCAGCGCTCTCGTCCAGCCGCCGACCGTATCCGCATTCTTTGCCAGACCGGCAAGCTGAAAACCCGCCATGTTTTCCGGTGTGAGATTCCCATGATCCTCAACCGCATGTCCGAGCGCTTCCAATGCGGGGCCGAGACCGGCGAGCCGTAGCGCCGAAGGCCCCATGGCGCAGCCGAGCTTGCCCGCCCCCTCCTCGACCGGGGCGCCGATAAGAGCGATGTCGCGGGTTTTGATCTGGTATGCCATGCTGAAAGGTCCGCCATGTTTGTCGGCCGGAGGACGCCTTGATGCTGCCTCCGGTATGAAAATCAAAAAATTATTGCGCCCGGCACTCTGCGCTCAGGCGGCAGCCGAATGCCTGTCGCGCTTGAGAAGCCCGAAAAGATCGCGCGGATCGGGCGGATCGGCAATCAGGTCGATGTCGGAAAAGAACTGCGTGTTCTGGACCAGATCGCGGATCAGGCGAAGCGTCGAGAAATCCTCGATCGCGAAACCAACCGAATCGAACAGCGTGATCTGCTTGTCCGACGCGCGGCCCGGCTTTTTTCCAGCGATCACTTCCCACAATTCCGTGACTTCGTGGTCGGGTTCGAGTTGCTGGATCTCGCCTTCGATCCGCGTCTGCGGCGGAAATTCGACGAAAATATCGGAGCGCAGCAGGATATCACGGTGCAACTCCGTCTTGCCGGGGCAATCACCCCCGACCGCGTTCAGATGAACGCCAGCGCCAACCATATTGTCGGAAAGGATCGTCGCAAACTTCTTGTCGGCGGTGACGGTAGTGATGATATCCGCTCCGAGAACGGCCTCTTCCGCGCTGTTGCAGCGGGTGATCTGTATACCCGCTTGCGACATATTGCCGGTGAACTTGTCGCAGGTCGCCGGATCGATATCGAAAACTTGCAATCTGTCGATGCCGAGCACCGTCCTGAAAGCAAGCGCCTGAAATTCGGATTGTGCGCCAAGGCCGACAAGCGCCATGGTGCGCGCATCCTTTCGCGCCAGATATTTCGCCGCCATCACGGAGGTGGCGGCCGTGCGCAGCGCCGTGGAAATGGTCATTTCCGACAAGAACTCAGGATAACCCGTTTGCATATTCGCGAGAACGCCGAAGGCAGTCACCGTTTGCAGGCCATGCGCGGGATTCTGCGGATGGCCGTTCACGAACTTGAAGCCGTAGAGATCATGGTCGCTCGCGGGCATCAACTCGATGACGCCATTCCTGGAGTGCGATGCCACGCGCGGGCACTTGTCGAATTCATTCCAGCGAATGAAATCCTGCTCGATATAGTCCACCAATCTCGGATAGAGCGTGTCCAGACCGATTTCGGCAATCAGGTCGATAATATTTTGCGTTCCGACAAACTGCACCATTCCGTTCCAACCCCATTTGACGATTTTTTGTTTATTTTCAAAAGGGTACCGGTGCTTCAGGTTAAAATATACGTCAAACATTTGCATGTTTGGCAATATTTTTGATAAAATAGACAATCATTTTGGACGAATTGACAGAATGGGACATTCCTCGATGGACGACCTCGACATGCGCCTGCTTGCGGAACTGAGAATCGATGGCCGGGCACCGCTCTCGAAGCTTGCCGCCATTCTGAAGGTTTCGCGCGGAACAGTGCAGAACCGGCTCGACCGGCTGGTGGCCAGCGGAGTGATTGTCGGTTTTACGGTGCGCGTGAAAGACAATGCCGGGAGCGGCCGGATCAGGGCAATCATGATGATCGAGGTGATCGGCAGAAACACGCGGCAGGTTATCCAGAATCTGCGCAAGATTCCGGAAATTCTGGCTCTTCACACCACCAATGGTGCGTGGGACCTGGTGGCCGAAATCGAGGTGCCAACGCTGCTCGATTTCGATCGTGTGCTGAACGCGATCCGGCTGATCGACGGGATCGAGCGATCCGATACGAGCCTGCTGATCGCACCGGCCTGAAACAGTAACCCCGGAAGCGATTTCTCGCTTCCGGGGTTACTGTTTTCGGTATTGCACTCAGGCAATCAGGCGAGCATCGGGTAATCCGTGTAGCCCTTCGCGCCGCCGCCATAGAATGTCGCGTTGTCCGGCTCATTCAGATTGGCGTTTTCGCGCAGGCGGCGAACCAGATCGGGATTGGCGATGAAGAGCTTGCCGAACGCCACAAGATCCGCCCTTCCATCTTCAACGACCGTCTCCGCCATATCGCGGGTATAGGCGTTGTTGACCATCCAAGCCGCATTGCCGCCAGCATTTCTGTAGGCGGCCCGTAGCGCCACATAGTCGAAGGGCTGGTCGCCCTGCTGGTAATCGCGGGGACCGCCCGTCGCGCCCTCGATGACATGCACATAGGCGAGATCGTAGCGGGCGAGATTTTCGGCAACATAGGTGAAGAGCGGCTGCGGATCGGTGTCCGATGCGTCGTTGGCCGGGGTCACCGGCGAGATGCGGATGCCGACACGGCCGGAACCGACTTCCTCCGTCACCGCATCAAGAACCTCGAACAGGAAGCGGGCGCGATTTTCGATTGACCCGCCATAGGCGTCCGTGCGGCGATTGCTGCCGGAGCGCAGGAACTGGTCGATCAGATAGCCATTCGCCGCATGAACCTCAACCGCATCGAAACCCGCATCGATCGCGCTGCGCGCCGCACGGCGATAATCCTCGACGATGCCCGGCAGTTCGTTGATGTCGAGCGCACGGGGTTGTGAGGTCTCGGCAAAGCTGCCCGTTCCATCCGCGCTAACGAGGTAGGTCTTGGATTTTGCGGTGATGGCAGACGGAGCAACGGGCGCCGCCCCGTTCGGCTGGAGTGTGTTGTGCGAAATGCGGCCCACATGCCACATCTGCACGACGATCTTTCCGTCCGCCTTGTGCACGGCGTCGGTTACATTCGCCCAGCCTGCAAGCTGTTCAGCCGAATAAAGGCCCGGCACATCCGCATAGCCCTGCCCCTGATGGGAAATGGCTGTCGCTTCGGTGATGATAAGCCCGGCGCTGGCGCGCTGCTCGTAATAGGTAACAGTCAGATCATTGGGAACGGCCTTTGGCGAGCGGTTGCGGGTCAACGGGGCCATGACGATGCGATTGGCCAGCTCGATATCGCCGATTTTGATTGGATCGTAGAGAGTGGACATGAGAAGTCTTTCATATTCAAAGAAGGGTTGCACGGAACTTGCGTGAGGAGCGCAAGAACGGTTTCTGGTCTGGTACGCAGTTACTAAAGTTCCTTGTTGAGCTTCTCCAGGAATGCCGCGATAGCTTCCTCGTCACGTTGGTAAAGCACCCACTGGCCGACCCGTTGTGTCTTCACGAGGCCCGCCCGCTGCAACGCAGCCAGATGCGCCGACACCGCCGACTGGGAAAGGCCGCAACGCTCGAACTGGCCAGCACACACACCATGCTCCGGTGAATGATAATGCGCCTGAAAGTGCTTTTCAGGCTCCTTGAGCCAGTTCAGGATCTGCACCCGAACCGGATGGGCCAGAGCCTTGAAGATTTCGTCCTTGGTCATGCCGTGTATCTTTACCTGAATATCGCGATAAGCTGATACATATATCGTAAAAACACGATATACAAGATCGACACGTTCACAAAACTGCGATTGGCCGCGACCGAAAACTGGCCAAGGGCGCGATCTGGGTCTATGGTCCGGCTTCCCAATTTCCTATCAAGGACCGGAATCACCATGACTTCAGCTTCGCACGACTTTCCCGCCATCGATCCCGTGAAACTGGACCGGCTGGCCGAAGTGGCGATCAAGGTCGGCCTCCAGCTTCAACCGGGACAGGATCTGCTGATCACCGCACCCATTGCCGCCCTGCCGCTGGTTCGCCGTATCACGGAACATGCCTACAAGGCGGGTGCGGGCGTTGTGATGCCCTTCTATGGCGATGAGGAAGCAACGCTGATGCGGTATCGCCATGCTCCCGATGCGAGCTTCGACCGCGCCGCCGGATGGCTCTATGAAGGCATGGCGAAGGCATTCAGCGAAAACACCGCGCGCCTTGCCATCGCGGGCGACAACCCCATGCTGCTTGCTGCTGAAGACCCGGACAAGGTTGCCCGCGCCAATCGCGCGCGCTCGATGGCCTATCAGCCCGCGCTGGAAAAGATCGCCGGTTTCGACATCAACTGGAACATCGTCTCCTATCCGAACCCATCCTGGGCAAAACAGGTCTTCCCCAATGACGAGCCCGACGTTGCCGTCGCCAGGCTTGCCGACGCAATCTTCGCCGCCTCCCGTGTCGACGTGGACGATCCGGTCGCCGCGTGGCGCGATCACAATGCCGCGTTGCGCAAGCGTACGGAATGGCTGAACGGCAAGGCTTTCAGCGCCCTGCACTTCAAGGGACCGGGCACGGACCTCACTGTCGGCCTCGCGGACGAGCACGAATGGCATGGCGGCGCCTCCGTCGCCAAAAACGGCATCACCTGCAATCCGAACATTCCGACCGAAGAGGTGTTCACCACGCCGCACGCCCTGCGTGTCGATGGCCATGTATCCAGCACGAAGCCGCTATCGCATCAGGGAACCCTGATCGACAATATTTCTGTCCGTTTCGAGGGCGGGAAGATCGTGGAAGCCAAGGCTTCGCGCGGCGAGGAAGTCCTCAACAAGGTGCTCGACACCGACGAGGGTGCGCGCCGCCTCGGCGAGGTGGCGCTGGTGCCGCATTCCTCCCCGATCTCGGCTTCGGGCCTGCTTTTCTACAATACACTCTTCGATGAGAACGCTGCCTGCCACATCGCGCTTGGCCAGTGCTATTCGAAATGCTTCATCAACGGCGCTTCACTGTCGCCGGAGGAGATCGCGGCGCGCGGCGGCAACAAGAGCCTGATCCATATCGACTGGATGATCGGCTCCGACGCGATCGACATTGATGGCATTGCCAAGGACGGCTCACGCATTCCTGTCATGCGCAAGGGCGAGTTGGCGTAAGACACACGCGCCGCGGCTTGATTGGCGTTCAGGCATGGATTCCCGGGTCAAGCCCGGGAATGACGAAGCCGAAATGGTATTGAGCATGTTTTGATGCCGGTGCAGGGAACAACTCGCCGGAATCGACATACCATCGTCATTCCCGGGCTTGACCCGGGAATCCATGCCTGACCATTCAATCATCGGCCTCGACTGATCGGCACCCTTGCCAATCGGCGGCCACCAGCATTATGCAGCGGGCATGCAGTGATGCCGCAGATGCTCCGCCAGCAGATGATAATCATGACGGCGGACCGCGCCGGATCGCCAGATCAGGACGAGCGAGCGGGCGTTGTGCTCGCCGACATAGGGCACGACGGAGAGGTTGGTGCCGCGCGTAGCCCCCGCTTCAATGGCGATCCGGGGCAACAGCGTCACGCCAAGGCCGAATTCCATCATTTGCACCAGCGTCATGATGCTTGACGCCCGCACGTCATCCTCGCCGCGCGCATTGGCCTCGCCGACCGCGGCAATGACGTGTTCGCGCAGGCAATGCCCGGTTTCGAGCAGCAGGAACCGCTCTCCCTCCACATCATCCATGTCGACCTTGTCGCGCTTGGCGAGCGGGTGGTCGTTCCTGATCGCGAGAAAGAAGGGATCGACCCCGATTTCCGCACAGTCAAAACCATCGATCTGGTAAGGCCGGGCGATGATCGCCGCATCGAGGCGGCCAGAGCGCAGCTCGTCCAGCAGATCGCGTGTCAGGCCCTCGCGCATCGAAAGATTGAGTTCCGGATAGGCTTCCGTCAGGCTGGGCAGGATTTTCGGCAGGATGAAGGGGGCGACCGAAGGGATGACGCCAAGGCGAAGCCGCGTCGTCAGCGGCCGCGCCGCTTCCGCCGCATGTTCCGGCAATTCCTGTATCCTGACGATGATATCGCGCGCCTGACGCACCACGGCATCGCCCGACGGCAGCATCTGGATCTTGCGGCCCGACCGGTCTACCAGCGGCGCGCCGAGTTCCAGTTCAAGGCTCTGGATCGCGGCGCTCAGCGTCGATTGCGTAACGCCAACACGATTGGCCGCACGCGAAAAGGAACCGGTTTCGGCAAGCGCAACCAGATAGTGCAGATGCCGGACAGTGATATTCAGCAAGGCTGATCGTCTCCTTGATCTTACGAAACTTCTATCGATAAAAACGATAGCACAAAGTCATATAATCGCTTTGACCTATGTCAGCAAAAACAATAGTTTGCGCCCAGAATCAAGCGTTCCCTCCCAAGCACGCTGTTCTGCACATAGGTTCCGTTCAAATTTCAGGAGAATACGATGCTCGGTATCGGCGATACATTGCCCGCGTTTCAGGTTACCGGTGTGAAGCCCGGCTTCAATCATCATGAGGAAAACGGCGTTTCGGCTTTCGAGCCCATCACCGAAACAAGCTTTGAAGGCAAGTGGAAGGTCATTTTCTTCTACCCGAAGGACTTCACCTTCGTCTGCCCGACCGAAATCGCTGAATTCGCACGCCTTGCATCCGATTTCGAAGATCGCGATGCGGTCGTCATGGGCGGCTCGACCGACAATGAATTCGTGAAACTGGCATGGCGCCGCGACCACAAGGATCTGGACAAGCTGCCGATCTGGTCTTTCGCAGACACCAACGGCTCGCTCGTCGATGGCCTCGGCGTTCGTTCGCCGGACGGCGTGGCCTATCGCTACACATTCGTTGTCGATCCGGACAATGTCATCCAGCACGTCTACGCAACCAACCTCAATGTTGGCCGCGCTCCGAAGGACACACTGCGCGTTCTCGATGCATTGCAGACCGATGAACTCTGCCCATGCAACCGCGAAGTCGGCGGCGACACGCTGAAGGCCGCCTGATCCTTCCGCCTTGACGGCAAACAAATCGAGGCGGGCCCTTAAAGCCCGCCTTTCTTATGACCATTCAAGCCAGAGGCTTTTCCATGTCGATTGATACGCTCAAGTCAAGAATTCCCGATTTCGCAAAAGATGTTCGCCTGAACCTGTCCACCATGGCGGGCGACGAGACGCTGACCCCGGCCCAGAAGTACGGCCTGTTCGTCGCTTGCGGTATCGCCTCGCGCAATGCCGACGTGCGCAAGGCGCTGGAAGCAGAAGCCGCCGCGCATATCGATGCGGCAACGCTCAACGCCGCCAAGGCCGCCGCGTCGATCATGGGCATGAACAACATCTATTACCGCTTTGTCCATCTTGCCTCCAACAAGGACTACAAGACCCTCCCCGCCAAGCTGCGCATGAATGTCATCGCCAATCCGGGTGTGGACAAGGTCGTCTTCGAACTGTGGTCACTGGCAGTTTCAGCCATCAACGGTTGCGGCATGTGCATCGACGCCCATGAGGACGTCTTGCAGAAGGCTGGCGTCACTTCGGAAACGATCCAGACCGCGGTTCGCTTCGCATCGATCATCCAGTCCGTCGCCATCGCGCTCGAAGCCGCCGACGCCTGATCGCCGACTGAAAGCCAGAGCGAAAGACTGCTCTGGCTTCGTCCTTGCAACGCCTCCGCCACCGCGCGGATGTTGCGGCGCGCTCCAGGGTTTGCTAGAAATCTCCTGTCGAAAAAGGAGAGGTCGGTGCGGTTAGCCCGATCCCCGCAGGAGCGGGTCCTGACCTTCGCTCCGGCGTCGAGTCCCAAGGCCTTCAACGCTGGCGCAATCGTGTGTTAGCGAAAATAGGGATTTGGGTTATGAAAAAGCAGATTTCTGTCATCACGCTGGGCATTCGCGATCTCCACGCGTCTCGCCGCTTCTATGCGGAGGGCTTCGGCTGGGAGCCTGTCTTCGAGAACGAAGAAATTATTTTCTACCAGATGAACGGCTTCGTCCTCGGAACCTTTCTCAAATCGTCCCTGGAAGCCGATATGAACCGGACAGGGCTGGCGGTTCCCGGCGCGTTCGCGCTGGCGCACAATGTAGCCGAGCAAAGCGACGTAACGTCGGTCATGAAACGCCTCGTCGAATATGGCGGCCAAATTGTTCGAGAGGCTGATACCCCCACGCATGGCGGTTTTCGTGGCTATATCGCCGATCCCGACGATCATGCCTGGGAGATCGCGTGGAACCCCGCCTGGAAGATCGATGAAAATGGCCACGTGACGTTCGGCCTGTAAGGCAAGAAAACAGGAAGGCGATCCTCTTGATCGCCTTCTTTCATTCAGCCCGGCTTCCCGGTGAAATATATCAGTAATCGCGCTCGTAGAAGATACCGAGGCCGGAATCGCCATCCGATCCTACCGAACCCTGCGCCTTCAGATTTTCGGTAATATCGAGATTGACCGTACCTCTGGTCTTTCCACCGGCGCCTGCCTCAACGCCCAGATAGATATTGTCGCGAATGTAGCGGCCTGCGCGAACCCCGGCATTTCCCTCGCTATCGGTGACGATATCGAGATCATCAAGGCCGACGCCCTGCCGGAGACTGCCGAGCAGCGAGTTGTTGGCGCCACCGCCGGCAAGCTCCGCTGCTGCTGCCGCAAGCTGGGCGATCTGCAACGGTGACAATTCGCCAACGGAACGATTGAAGATCAGCCGTGCCAGAACCTCGTCTTGCGGCAGTTCGGGCGACGACGAGAACGTGATCCTCAAGTCCGACACCCGGCCATCGACAGTCACGAAGGCTGTGATGTCGCTGCCTTCCGAACGGGCCACGAAATGCACCATGGGGTCGAGATCGCCGACAAGCGTGACCTGCCCTTCATCGAAGGTGATGCGCTGGCCAAGAATGCCGATCCGGCCGCGAATGAGATCAAACCCGCCGACAGGCTGGATATTGGCCACCGGGCCGGTCAGGCGGACCGAACCGCCCAGTTCCGCATCTATCCCCCTCCCACGAACGAAAATCTGGTTTGGCGCGGTGATATTGACGTCCAGACGGACAATGCTTGGCCGGGCGGTCGGGGTCGGAACCCGACGCTGATCCACCTTGGCACGCTTGAGTGTCTGAGCGACCGCTGGGGGCGTATTGACGTGTTCCACGTCGATAAGGGCGGAGGAACCGCCGAAACTCTCCGGAATGCTGATTTCCGCACGATCGACGTTGATCTGGCCCGCGATAAGCGGATCGCGCGTCAGCGGGCCGGTCACGGAAATTCCACCGCTGACCGTCGCCACCACCATATTGCCGTCGGCATAGCGGGCGCGATCCAGCTTGATGTCGATATTCGCCGGAAAATTGGCGGCAGCATCCGTGGAGATCGTGCCTGTCGCGCTGACCGTTCCACCCTGACCAAGGCCGGCGGTGAGCGAGCGGATGGTCACGACATTGCCGTCCATCGTGCCCATCAACGCAATGCGCTGGACGCGAACATTGGTTTCGGGATCGACGAATTCCGCGCCTTGCGAGGAGAACATGCCCCGCACCGACGGATTGGCCAAACTGCCGGTGACCGTGCCGGAAAGCGTCAGTTCCCCACTTGCCCGCGCGCCGCGATCAGCAAGGAAGCGATTGGCGAGCGCGAGAGGCACGCTGCCATTCAGGTTCACGTCCAGCCCGTTGCCAGACAGCGGAACATTGCCGCTGGCCGCAACCGTAAAGCCTTGCGGCCCATCGACATTGACGGACGACAATGCCAGCGCCTGATTGGCGAAACGCCCGTTCGCCCGCAGCGTAAGCGGCGACAGGCCCGCTTCCTGCAAGGCTCGTGCCGTCAGATCGGCGCCATTGAGGTTGAACTCACCGGCAGGATTGCCGCGCGGGCCAGCGATCCGGCCATTGCCGGAAATCGTGCCGCCAAGTCCGAGATCGGGCTTCACCGTATTGGCAATGGAAAGCGGCAGGCTCTCGATCGCGTAGGATACATTGATATTGTCGGTGACGCTGCCGCGCAGCGTGACGCGTCCCTGCCCGATATTGACGATCACATCGCCGAAGGAAACACTGCTGCCCTCGACGGTGATCTGGGCCGGTTGCGCCAGACGGGCGGCGAGCTGCCCCTGTGCGAGGTTCAGTTGGTCGAGTGAGAGTAGAAAGCCCGCTCCTGAAGGTTCCAATGCACCCCTGACATCCGTGGTTGTCCCATTGGCCAGACGCGCATCGGCGGTAAAGCCGGTGCGCGTCCGTTCCTGCGTCGCATTGGCGTTCAGGCTCGAAATGGTGACGCCCGAGGTCGAGACATTGGACGCGCGGATGGAACCGTCCCCCGCCGGTACGTTCAGAATATCCTGAAACGCCGCTTCGATAGTCGCCTCGCCGATTGCGACATTGTTGGCACGCAGATTGCGAATGTCGGCCTTGATCGTCGCGTCCTGCCGCGTTCCGTCGTTGCGCAGGGAGATGGCCGCGTCGGCCCTGCCCGTCGCCTCGACCAGCAGAAGTGCTGCCGCAGTCGAAACATCGGTCGAAGCAAGATCGAGATTGCCCTCGAACAACCCCTTCGGCGTCTGCGTGAGATTGCCGGTCAGCTTCGTGCCGCCCGCTGTGAATTCGAGATTGTTCAACCGGCGCTCGCCACCAACGGCAGTGATGTCGGAAGCGAGTTCCGCCCGCGCGCCATCGACAAAGGCAAGCCCGGAAATCTTTCCGGCCAGCAGATCCTTGATCAGATTGCCGTTGAAGGAAAGCGTGCCATCGGTGAGTTTGCGGCCTGCGAGTGTGGCGCTTGGCGCATCCGCCTTGACCGCAAGCGCGATGGTTCCGTCAGCGCCTTTCGCGCCGCCCTTGACCAACAGCTTGCCGCTCGCCTTTTCGGTCAGCAGCGCCAGATCCGAAAGCATCAGGTCGAAATCGAAATCGGCTGTGCCCGTCGCGAAAACGCCGTTGGCGTTGAGCACGGTCTGCGGATTTTCGACCTTGAAATTGTTGGCACGGAAACCCTGTTCGCCACGCGACAGACCGCCTGTGATCCTCGTTTCACCAGCCAGCACCCGATCAGCCGCGTCGATGCCCAGTTTCATGCCGCTGGCGTTGCCATCCAGCATCAAATCGAACGCACCGCTTACGGGCTCCACACGGCCTTTGGCCTTGAGTGCCAGCGCGCCAGCGAGATCGCGGCCCGCAAGCGCGGAAAACACAGCGATACTTTCAGCGCTGAGATCGATATCGCCATTGAAGGCAAACTCGGCGATTTCGCCGGAAAGTGCTGCGCTCATTCCGTTTGCCGCGAGCGATGCACGGTCAAGTTTCACCGGCTGGTTGGCACGCCATGAGCCATTGGCTGCCAGATCGACCCTGTCGCCCAGCGCTTTGGCAATATCGGCGCGCCTGGCGGTGACGCCCTGCATCCCGCCGCTGACATCAAAGGTAATGCTGCGTTCGGCGGGGTTGTTCAGGTTTTCCGCCAGCCCTTTCATCAGGATGGAAAAATCCTTCGCGGCAATGCTGGCCATGGCGAGGTTGCTGATATCGAGCCTACCGTTCCAGTCCGGCGTGCCGCCGGTGCCAAACGATATGTCGAGGCTTGCGCGATCCACCGTCGTTTCTCCGCCCTTGACGGGCAGGATTACCTTGTTGCCGGATGGATCGGCGATGGTCGCATTCACAACGAGCTGGCGCAGGAAGCCGTCATCCGCCGTATCGGCGGACCCTTTCACCGCAATCGCCGCGCCGTCCAGCGCAATGGATTCCAGCGTGAAGCCACCGGAATCCCTGAAAATACCATTGGCGGCCAGCGTCGTCTGGTCGCCAAAGAAATCACGGAACATGGGCGGAACCAGAACCGCGATGCGGCCATCGAGATTGCTGTCGAAGGCAAGGCCGTCTGTAGCGCGGTCGAAGCGCATCTGGCCCGTCAGCACCCGCTCGTTGTCCGCATCCATCTGCAAGCGGAGATCAAGATCGCTGAGCGGCCCGGAACCGGTGAGGGAAAGCGTGACCGGCGGGTGGCCTTCGATGTTCATCAGATTGGCCAGAATGCCGTTGGCCGGTTCGTTCAGGGAGAGGTCGAGATCAAGCTGCTGCGTCGCGTTGGCATAGCCCGCAGTCAGATTGAGCCGTCCGCCCGGCCCGTCCAGCCGCGTGATCTGAAGCGCGGTTTGCAGCGAGCCGCCCTCGAGCCGCAGATTGCCGTTGACGGAAATTTCCGATTGCAGGCCGAAGATGCCCTCGCCGAAGGCGACGCGCGCCACACGCAACTCATCGAGAATGATGGAAAGCGGCAGTTCCGGCAGGCGGAAGCCGCTCGATTCCGGCGATGGCAGACTCTCATCCGGCAGCGGTTTGCGGATGACATCGATCCGTTCTGCTGCGAGCGTATTGATGCTGAGATTGCCCCGAAGCAGCGCCAGGCGGCTCCACACGATCCGGGCGTTGGTGATCCGAAGCCATATGCCCTCGTTATCCGCGACCGTGATGCTTCCGATCGCCGCTTCGGACGACAGGACGCCCTGGATATCGGAAATGCGGATCTGCCGGTTGGGCGCGGAAAGCTGACTTTCCACGAAGCTCAGGAAATACGACTTTTCCTCCTCCGCCTGATCCTGCGCGAAGGCCGGAACAGTGAAAACCAGAAAAGCCATGGCAACGAGAAACCGGATCAAAACGCCTGTCCTATGCCGACATAGAGCCCAAAATCGGGATCGCCGTCACGGCGATCCAGCGGAAAAGCGGCATCAAGCCGGATTGGCCCCAGACCCGTCTGGTAGCGCACACCGGCACCGACACCCACCCGTAAATCCTGCGAAAAGGACGGATAGGATTCCTCGCCGACGTAGCCGGCATCGACGAAGCCCACAATACCAATCGTATCCGTCACCTTTGTCCGAACTTCGGCGGACCCTTCGATCAGCGAGCGCCCGCCAATGACTTCGCCAGTTGAGGTCACGACACCGATATTGCGATAGGCATAGCCGCGCACCGAACCGCCACCACCGGCGAAGAACAGCTGATCCGGCGGAAGTTCTGAAATTTCCGCGCCGACAATCGAGCCAAGCTTCAACCGGCCCGCCAGAACGACGCGATCCTTCGCGCCGAAGCCATAATAGGCGCGGCCCTCAGCGGTCATTTTCGTGGCGAAATTGCCATATTCAATTTCATAGAACGGATTGAGCAGCCCTTCGAGATAGAAGCCGCTGGTCGGATCGACCTTGCTGTCGCGGTTGTCGAAGGTCAGGCCGCCCAGCGCGCCAACGGTCAGAAAGTCACGCTCTCCGAAAACGTCGTCATCGAACTGGGAGCGGCTCACCCGAGCCCGGATTCGGCCCGTCAGTTCGTCCGAGAAAATGTGATCGAAGCCCGCTTCGCCGGTCACCGAGGTCTGCGTGTAGTTATCGAGCACCTTGCGCTCACCCACCAGCGAGGACACAAAATCCGTATCCGGCGTAAAAACACCGGGCTTGGTGAACGTCACGCCGAGCAGATAGTTATAGTCCTGCGGGTCGAAGGATTGCCCGCCAATGCCGCCGATACGCGCATCGAAACGCAGCCGCTCCGCCTTGCCGAACAGGTTCCGGTGCATCCAGAACGCTTCAAAGCCGGCGCCATCGAGCGTGGAATAATTTGCGCCAACGCCGAACCGGCGAGGCTTGCGCTCCTGCACAACAACGCTCATCGGCAGCAACCCGTTCTCGCCGATCTTGTCGCCCTCAACGATCTGCGCGGCACGGAATACTTCCAGTCGCGCAAGACGTCTCTTGGCGCGGTCGATATCATCCGGGTCATATTCCTGACCCGGCTTCAGCCCGGTCATATAGGCGATGAACTCCGGGTCCATCCGCTCCGCTCCGCTGACCTCGACGGGCGCGAAATAAGCCATCCGGCCGGGATCGACATCGATCGTGGCGTCAATGGTGCTCGTGGCATGGTCCGCCACAACCTCACGGCTCGCACTGGCCTTCGCGTGGCCCTGCTGCCGCCAGGCCTCAATCGAAAGCCTCTCCGCACGCAGGATTGTGCCCGAACGCGCGATGCCGCTGACCGCAAATCCTTCATCCGCGGGCAGAGCAACCTTGTCCTTCGGATCGACGGGCGGGGGCGCCGCGTTGCGCACGCTTGCCGACGAGAAAAGGAACTGCGAGCCCGGCTCGACGGAAATCTTCACGTTGATCGGATCGGTCAGCGTGGCATCAGGCGGCAGGTCGGCTGCTTCCCGGCCATTCACCTTGATGCTGATGACACCGCCATAGCGGCCTTCCGTATAAAGCGAGGCGAGAATACGGCGATAGTCGCCGCGGGCCTTCGCCAAAAGCCCGGCAGATCCCGACGCGGGCTTCTCCCGATCCGACCAGAGGCCGGAGGCGTTCTGGATGGCTTCCTCCGCATCCTCTCCGCCGCCCACAGTCGAGATCTCGACATCGAATTTTCGCGGATCGTCGATGAAAGAATCGGTTTCCTCGGCCTTGTCGCCCCCCCAAAGCTTGATGCCGAACAGCGAGAAGGCGCTGGCCGGCGTCGAAAACATCAAAGAAGCCACCAGAACCGTACAGATACGACTGGTATTTGGGCGTTTACGGTCCATCACACCAGTGAATTCTCCTGCACACTTACTCCCTCCCGCCGAAACGGCAGAAACGTATACCATGCACTAACAGATTGCCGACAATTGAATCAATCGGAGGCGTCCCGGCTTGGTTAACTTTGGGTAGCTTTCAAGGGCCTGGAACGATCACGAATGTTATCATGTTGCATATATGCCCCGTTTTTCCGTGTGAAACGGCGCCAATGATTACGCGTTTTGACGGAAACGCTCCTGATTGACCGCCGCCGCCATCAGGGTTTTCGTATAGTCCTGCCGGGGCTGGTCGAAAATGTCCTCCGTCAGCCCTTCCTCCACGATCTTTCCCTTCTGCATCACGATGATGTAGTCCGCCATGGCGCGAACGACCGTCAGATCGTGACTGATGAAGACATAGGAGAGGTCATTGTCCCTCTGGAGGTTGCGCAGGAGATCGACGATCTGCTTTTGCACAGAGCGATCGAGCGCCGACGTCGGCTCGTCGAGAATGACGACCTTGGGCTTGAGGACCATGGCGCGTGCGATGGCGATACGCTGGCGCTGACCACCCGAGAATTCGTGCGGATAGCGGTTGCGCATCACTGGATCGAGGCCAACGTCCTGCAAGGCTTCGATGGCCCGCTTGTCGCGCTGCCGGGCATTCAGGCCCGGCTCGTGGACCAGAAGTCCCTCGGTGATGATCTGCCCCACGGTCATGCGCGGCGACAGCGAGCCGAACGGATCCTGGAACACCAGTTGCAACTCGCGGCGCAAAGGCCGCAACGCGCTCTTGTCGAGATGCGCGATATCCCGTCCGTCGAAGCGGATAATGCCTTCGCTCGGCAGAAGCCGCAGAAGCGCGCGGCCGAGCGTCGACTTGCCGGAACCCGATTCGCCAACGATGCCGATGGTCTGCCCCTGCCGGAGCGCCACCGATATATGATCGACAGCACGCAGGACGAGGTTTGGAGCGATATGGAACGCCACCTCGACATCGCGTCCTTCCAGAAGAATGGGCGCACTGGATGGCGGCGGCGACTTGCGGCCCGTCGGTTCGGCGGCGAGCAGCATTTTCGTATAGGGATGCCGCGGATCGATGAAGAGCTTTTCCGTGGTTTCGTGCTCGACCACCTGTCCCGACTTCATGACATAGACCCGGTCGGCGAAGCGCCTCACGATCCCCAAATCATGGGTGATGAAGACAATCGCCATGCCGATTTTACTCTGAAGATCGGCAAGGAGTGTCAGGATCTGCGCCTGGATCGTCACATCGAGCGCCGTCGTCGGCTCGTCTGCGATCAGGATATCGGGATCGTTGGCGAGCGCCATCGCAATCATCACACGCTGCCGCTGACCGCCCGACAGTTCATGCGGATAGGCGTCAATGCGACGTTCCGGGTCGGGAATGCCGACGAGATTCAGCAACTCGATGATCCGCGGGCGTGCGGTGCGTCGCGTGTAGCCACCGTGATAGATCAGCGGTTCGGAAAGCTGCCGCCCGATCCGATAGAGAGGATCGAGCGAGGTCATCGGCTCCTGAAAGATCATGGTGATCTTCTTGCCGCGCACCGTGTTCAGCTTGCGGTCCGGCAGGCCGATCAGTTCCTTGTCGCGGTATTTCGCCGAGCCGGACGCCCTGCCATTGGAGGCCAGAAGGCCCATCATCGCCATCATCGTCTGGCTCTTGCCCGAACCGGATTCGCCCACGATGGCGATGGTTTCGCCCGCCTTCACGTCGAGGTCGATGCCCCTGACGGCATTCACTTCGCCGTCATTGGTCCGGAAATCGACCTTGAGGCCGCGAACGCTAAGGATTGAGTCCTTCATTTCCATCATGTCAGCGATCCTTCGGGTCGAGCGCATCGCGCAGGCCGTCGCCCAGGAAATTCAGGGCGAAAAGCAGGATGGTGAGCGTCACCGCAGGGAAGATAAGCAACCAGGTTCCGCCGCGCATATTGGCGGCACCTTCCGAAATCAGCACGCCAAGGCTCGTCATCGGTTCCTGAACGCCGAGGCCGAGAAACGACAGAAGGCTTTCCAGCAGGATCGCCTTCGGGATCACCAGCGTCGCGAACACCACCACGGGCCCGAGCGTATTGGGAATGATGTGGCGTTTGAGAATGCCGACACTATCGACGCCCAGCGCCTCCGCCGCCTGCACGAATTCCTGCTGTTTCAGCGTCAGCGTCTGTCCGCGCACGATGCGCGCCATGTCCAGCCATTCCGTCGCGCCAATGGCGATAAAAATCAGGATGAAACTTCGCCCGAAAAATACCACGAGCAGAATGACGAAGAAAATGAAGGGGAGCGAGTAGAGGACATCGACAACGCGCATCATGATATTGTCGATCCGCCCGCCGAGATAGCCAGCGACGGCCCCGTACACCACGCCGAGCACCAGCGCCATGAACGACGCCAGAACACCGATGGCGATGGAAATCCGCAGGCCGATCAGGATGCGCGAAAGCAGGTCGCGCCCGTTGCCGTCGGTGCCGAATATGAACTGGAGGCGGTTCACGTCCGCAACCATGACACCGCTCCTGCCGTCAGTGCTCAGATCTTCGATACGGGCATCCTGAAACAGGTCCGACCGCTCGAGATAGCGCACGATGCGCGGATCGAGGGGTTCATCGTCGGATATCGGCGCGCGCACGCTCGAACTGTCCAGGGCAATCTCGCCGATCTGGACGCGGGCGCGGCTCAAGGCACGTTCAAATGCCGGAACGATCGCCTCTTCCTTCGGGTAATGCTCGAAGCTGGCGGGTGTGCGCACAAATTGCGGATAGATCCGGTCATATGGATGCGGCGAGAACACGGGGCCGAAAATACCGGCAAGCGCCAGCAAGCCCAGAACGATCATGCTCGCCACCGCGGCCCTGTTCCGGCGAAGGCGTATCCATGCGTCCTGCCAGAGCGAACGGCTTTGCACCGGCATGTGCAACGGCTCGGAACCGGCAGGGCTCGAAGTCAGATTGTCTGTTGCGATCATCTCTCGTTCCTCAATCATACCGGACACGGGGATCGAGCCACGCATAAAGGACGTCCACGATCAGGTTGAAGACGATGACGAAGACGGCGATGACAATCACAGTGCCCATGACCAGCGTATAATCGCGGCCCAGAGCGCCCTGCACGAAATAGCGGCCTATGCCGGGAATGCCGAAAATGGTTTCGACCACCACAGAGCCTGTCAGCAACGAGGCGGCAGCCGGTCCGAGATAGGAAATCACCGGAAGGACCGCCGCGCGCAGGGCGTGAACCACCACCACGACACGGGATGGTAAGCCATAGGCACGCGCTGTTCTGACGTGATTGGAACGCAGCGCCTCAATGGTCGCACCGCGCATCATGCGCGCGATAATAGCCACCTGAAGCAGGGCCAGCGAAGCTACCGGCAGGATCATGTTCCTCAACGACCCGCCATCCCAACCACCGGCGGGCAGCCAGCCCAGCATAACGCCGAAAACAAGGCTCAGTACGGGCGCGATGACAAAGGTCGGAACGGTGATGCCGATCGTGGCCGTGCCTACCACAAGATAATCGACCCATGAATTCTGCCGCAGCGCGGCGACAGTGCCCAAAGCGGCACCAATCACCAAAGCCAACAACAGCGCCATGCTGCCGAGCTGAATGGAAACGGGAAGACCGGTCCGGAACAGGTCGACGACGGAAAAATCGCGTTTGGTGAAGCTTGGCCCCAGATCGCCTTGCAGGAGATTGCCCATGTAGAGCAGATATTGCTGCCAGAGCGGCTTGTCGAAATGATAGGCCTTGTTGAGGTTTTCCATGATCAGCGGGTCGAGGGGGCGCTCAAGGTCGAAAGGACCGCCGGGCGCCAGCCGGATCATGAAGAAGGCAAAGGTAACGATGACGAACATCGTCGGTATGGCGCTGGCCAATCGCCGCAGCACATAATTGAACATTTCAAAATCTCCGATCCGAAAGCCGACCGCCGCTCAAAACCGGCGACCGGAAAGGATGGAACGACAGCGCGAGCCGGTTTCGGCCCGCCTGCCCTTCCTGACCTGCCTAGTTCTCGATCGAGAGATAGCGCGTCCCGTGGACGTCCATGATATTGTCTTCCCAGCCCTTGAGCTTATTGGAAACAAGAGCGCGGGAAGAGTAGTAAAGAATCGGAATCGCCGGAATTTCCGTGAGGAAGATTTCTTCCGCCTGACGCAGGAGTTCACCGCGGTCCTTCAGGTCGGCCGTGTTTCCGGCCTTCTGCATCAACGCGTCATAGTCCGCATTCTTCCAGCGCGGATAGTTGAAACCCGTATTGTCGCTTTCAAACAGGAACAGGAAGTTCTGCGGATCGCTATAATCGCCGATCCATCCGGCGCGTGTCATATCGAACGGGCCATCCTGCTTCATGTAATCGAAATAGCCGGTGCCTTCCATTTCGAAAAGCGTGGCATTGATGCCGACACCTTTCAGCATGTCGGCGATTGCGGTCATGGTGTTCTTGTGGTTTTCGCCCGTGTTGTAGCGAAGCTCGACAGACAATTCGCCCGGCTTCACGCCAGCCTCTTCCAGCAGCTTCTTTGCTTCATCCTCGCGGTCGAGAATGTCCTTGTCCTTGTAGTCCAGATAGACGGGATTGTCATAATTGCTGATGCCCGGAGGTACCATCGAATAACCCGGCATCATCGAGTCGCGCCAGATTTCCTTGGCAAGAAAATCACGGTCGATGATCATGGAAATGGCGTGACGAACCTTCGGATCCTTGAGCTTGGTGTCACCCTTGCCCTTTACCGGCAGATAGTAGGTGCCGAGATAGGGCGCGATGTGAACCTGATCGCCAAGCTTCTCCGTCATGTAGTCCATCTGCTCGCTCGGAATGTCCGAGCAGGATTGCACTTCATTGGCCTCGAAGCGGCGCAGGCAGGCCGAGCGGTCTTCAAATGGAATGAAATTGACAACGTCGATCTTCACATTGGCCGCATCGTGGAAGTTCGGATTCTTCTTCATCACGATCTTGTCGTTCGGCGTGAAGTTTTCCAGCATGAACGCGCCGTTCGTCACCATGTTGCCCGGCTTGGTAAAATCCACGCCAAACTTCTCGACGCTGGCCTTGTGCAGCGGATAGGCGACCTGATTGGTTAGCAGTTCAAGGAAATAGGGGGTTGGCGCGTTGAGCGTGATTTCAAGCGTCCTGGCGTCGATCGCCTTCACGCCCAGTTCTTCCGGCTTCTTCTCACCCTTGTTGATCGCTTCCGCATTTGCGATCGGAAACAGCATATTGGCGTAAGGCGCGGCAAGCGACGCGTCCTGGACTCGCCGATAGGCGAACACGAAATCGTCAGCCGCCACCGGATCGCCATTCGACCATTTCGCATTTTCGCGCAGCTTGAACGTATATTTCAGGCCGTCATCGGAAATCTCCCAGCTTTCCGCGACGCCCGGCACAACCTTGCCCTTCGCATCCTGTGTCACGAGGCTTTCATAGAGATCGCGGAAGATGTTGGCTTCGGCGATGGTTGAGGTCTTGTGATGGTCGAGCGTCGTCGGATCGGTGTCGTTGCCGCGATTATAAACCACCTCCGCAACAGCAGGCGCAATGAAAGCGCCGCCCGATACCGTGAGTATCGTGGCCAGTGCGGTGGCGTTGAACAAAGTTTTGAGCATTTTTACCAATCTCCCCTTTTTGTGTGATTAATTTAATCTATGCACGCGACAAGCGACGGCGCAAGCGCTTTGGACTCACATGTGCAAAGCATGGCCGAGCGCCTTCAGCGCCGCCTCCTGGAAGCCCTCGCCCTGCGTTGGATGCGCATGGATCGTGCCTGCGATGTCCTCAAGCCGCGCCCCCATTTCAATTGCGAGGCCGAAGGCTGCGGAAAGCTCCGAAACGCCCTGCCCGACGGCCTGAATGCCCAGCACGAGGTGGTTGCTCGCTTGCGCCACGACGCGCACGAACCCCTCCTCGCCGAGTTTCGTCATGGCGCGGCCATTGGCGGAGAACGGGAACTGACCGATCTCGACGTCGATGCCCACCGCCTTGGCGTCATCGGGTGACAGGCCCGCCGTGACGATCTCCGGATCGGTGAAGCAGATGGCCGGAATGCAACGCTTGTCCCAACTGCGTTTGTGCCCGGCGACGATTTCCGCCACCATTTCGCCCTGTGCCATGGCACGGTGCGCGAGCATCGGTTCGCCGGTGACGTCACCAATGGCGTAGACCGCTCGCATGGAGGTGCGGCATTGCTCGTCGATCCGGATGAAACGGCCATCCCGGTCGAGAACCAGTTCCTCGATGCCCCAGCCCTCGGTGACAGGCTTGCGCCCCACGGCCACCAGTATGGCGTCCGCTTCAATTCTCGCGTCCTCGCCGGAAGCCTTCTCGATGATCAGCGCATCGCCCTTGCCGGAAAGGCCCTTGGCCTTCGCACCGGTCAGGATTTCGATTCCAAGCTCCGAAAGGCGCTTCTCGACCGGGCGGGTCACCGCGGCGTCATATTGCGGCAGGATGCGCGTCAGGGCTTCCACCACTGTTACCTTCGATCCCATCTTCGCATAGGCCGTGCCCAGTTCGAGGCCGATATAGCCGCCGCCAACGACGGTCAGCTTTTTCGGCAGCTTCGTCAGCGAAAGCGCTTCCGTAGAGGAAATCACCGGGCCACCAAAAGGGAGATTGGGAAGTTCCACAGGGGCCGAGCCGGTCGCGATCACCACGTTTTCGGCGCGGATGATCTGGATTCCAGTTTCCGTCTCCACCTCGACCGTCTTGCCGTCGCGGAACCGCGCCCAGCCCTTGACGATCTTGACGCGCTGTTTTTTCATCAGGCCGGACACGCCGCTGTTGAGGCGGCCAACAATGCCATCCTTCCACAGAACCGTCTTCGCCAGATCAATCTCCGGCTTCGCTGCGGAAATGCCCAATGGCGAAGCCCCGGAGGCGATATGCGCGATGCGCTCGAACTCTTCCGCCGCATGGATCAGCGCCTTGGAGGGAATGCAGCCGACCGTCAGGCAGGTGCCGCCGGCAAGCGCGGCCTCAACGATCACCGTGTCGATGCCCAGTTGGCCGGCGCGGATGGCGCAGACATACCCGCCGGGACCGGCCCCGATGATGAGAAGTTTGCAGGAAATATCCTTCATGCGCTCAATCTCCCACAAAGATCATGGCTGGCGTTTCGAGCAAGGTCTTGATGCGCTGGACAAACACGGCAGCATCCCAGCCGTCGACCACCCGATGATCGAAGCTGGATGAGAGGTTCATCATCTTGCGCGGCACGAAGCCCGTGCCGTCCCACATCGGGCGCACCATGATCTTGTTGACGCCGACGATGGCAACCTCCGGCCGGTTGATGATCGGCGTCGTCACCACGCCGCCCATCGCGCCAAGCGACGTGATCGTGATGGTGGAGCCCGACAGTTCGTCCCGCGTGGCGCTGCCCGCCTTGGCCGCTTCCGCCAACCGGTTCACCTCCGTTCCGCAATCCCAGAGACTGCGAGCCTCGGCGTGCTTCACCACCGGCACCATGAGGCCATTGGGCGTCTGCGCCGCGATGCCGATATGGACGCCGCCATATTGATGGATCACACCGGCATCATCGTCGTAATGGGCGTTGAGCGCGGGTTGCTCGGCAATGGCTTTCACCATTGCGCGCATCAGAAATGGCAGCAAGGTGAGCTTGGGTTGATCGGCGCGCTTCTGCCGATTGAGCGTGGTGCGCAATTCCTCCAGCGCCGTCACGTCCACTTCCTCGACATAGGTGATGTGGGGGATGTGGGAATTGGCCAACGCCATCCGCTCGGCAATCTTGCGCCGTAGCCCGACGACCTTGACCTCCGTAACGGATTTGTTCTGAGCCAGCCCGCCGCCGCGCGCAAACTGCGGCCCATGGGCGAGAAAGGCTTCGATGTCTTCATGGGTGATGCGGCCTGCAGAACCCGAACCAGCGACCTGACGCAGATCGATGCCCGCTTCCTTGGCCCGAAGCCGCACCGCAGGTGACGCAACGGGCTTTTCGCCCTCATCACGCATCGTGCCTGTGAATATCGGCGGCACGGCGTTAACCTGATTCGGTTCCGGTATGATGGCCGGCTTTTCGGGTTTTTCGCGTAACGGACCGGCAGCCTGTTTTGCCATCGGCGCTTCTTCCGCCGCGACCGGTTCCGCCGTCACGGCTTCCGGATGTGCGTCGCCTTCGGCCCCTTCCACCTTGAGCCGGACGATCGGCGACCCCACGGCCACCACATCGCCGACACTGGCGCCGAGCCACAACACTTCGCCTTCCACCGGCGACGGAATCTCGACTGTCGCCTTGTCGGTCATGACAGCAGCGAGCACCATGTCCTCGCGCACCAGATCGCCAACCTTGACGCTCCATTCCACGAGTTCGGCTTCCGCAATGCCTTCGCCGACATCCGGCAGTTTGATGACATGTTCGGCCATCTGGAGCCTCCCTCCTATGCCTGGACTGTTTCGATCAGCGCGCGGCCGATCCGCGCCGGACCGGGGAAATAATCCCATTCCTGCGCATGCGGATAAGGCGTATCCCAACCCGTGACCCGCGCGATTGGCGCCTCGAGATGATAGAAGCAGTTTTCCTGCACCAGCGTCGCCAGTTCGGCCCCGAAACCCGATGTCATGGTCGCTTCATGAACCACCACGCACCGCCCTGTTTTCTTGACCGATGCGACAATGGTTTCGAGATCGAGGGGAACGAGCGTGCGCAGGTCGATCACTTCCGCGTCGATGCCGGTATCGAGAGCGGCGGCTTCCGCGACATGGACCATCGTACCATAGGCCAGCACGGTCACGGCGGAACCCGGCCGCCGCACCACCGCCTGCCCCAGCGGCACGGTATAGTGGCCGTCCGGCACCTCGCCGAGCGGATGTTTCGACCATGCCGTGACAGGCCGGTCGTAGTGGCCGTCGAAAGGCCCGTTATAGAGCCGCTTCGGTTCAAGGACGATCACCGGGTCGGGGTCTTCGATGGCCGCAATCAGAAGCCCCTTGGCGTCGTAGGGATTGGACGGCACAAGCGTCTTGAGACCCGCAACATGGGTAAAGAGCGCTTCCGGGCTCTGGCTGTGGGTCTGCCCGCCGAAGATGCCGCCACCGGCCGGCATGCGAATGACGAGCGGGCAGGTAAACTGGTTGTTTGAGCGATAGCGTATGCGCGCGGCTTCCGATACGATCTGATCGTAGCCCGGATAAACATAGTCAGCGAACTGGATCTCGATGCATGGCTTCAGCCCGTAGGTCGCCATGCCGATGGCTGTTCCCACGATACCCAACTCGCTGATCGGCGCGTCGAAACAGCGGTTCTTTCCATATTTCTGCTGAAGGCCCTGCGTGCAGCGGAAAACGCCGCCGAAATAGCCGACATCCTCGCCGAAGACGACGACATCTTCGTCGCGGCCCATCATCACATCCATGGCGTCGCGAATGGCTTCGATCATTGTTTTGCGCGACATGGATCAGACTCCTGCCTGCTGGCGCTGGCGGCGCAGATGCGGCGGCATTTCGGCGTAGACGCCCTCGAACATGTCACGCGTGGACGGCTTGCCGCCCGCATGGAGCGTGCCGTGCTTTTCCGCCTCTTTCTGCGCGGTGATGACAGTGTCGAGGATTTCGGCCTCCGTCTGCTTGTGGCGCTCGTCCGACCAGACGCCCCTGACGATCAGGTGGTTTTTCAACCGGATGACGGGATCGCCCAGCGGCCAGGCCTCGGACTCCTCCTTCGGGCGATAGGCCGACGGGTCGTCAGAGGTGGAATGCGCGCCAACGCGATAGGTGACATATTCAACCAGCGTCGGCCCGAAATTGCGCCGCGCGCGCTCAGTGGCCCATCTGGCCACGGCATGCACCGCCAGATAGTCATTGCCATCAACCCGCAGCGCCGGAATGCCGAAGCCGAGGCCGCGGGCCGCAAAGGTACCGGAACCGCCGCGGGCGATGCCCTGAAAGGTGGAAATGGCCCATTGATTGTTGACGATATTCAGCACAACGGGCGCCCTGTATGTCGAGGCGAACACCAGTGCTGCATGAAAATCCGATTCCGCCGTCGAGCCATCGCCGATCCATCCGGCGGCAATGCGCGTATCGCCCTTGATCGCCGACGCCATCGCCCAGCCGACGGCCTGAATATACTGCGTGCCGAGATTGCCGGAAATCGAGAAGAACCCGTGTTCCTTCGAGGCGTACATGACCGGCAGCTGCCGCCCGCGCAGCGGATCGTTCTCGTTGGAATAGATCTGGTTCATCATGTCGACCATCGGATAGCCGCCCGCGATGAGCAGCCCAGCCTGCCGGTAGGTCGGGAAATTCATGTCGCCCGGTTCGAGCGCCTTGCGGAAGGCGCAACTGATCGCCTCCTCCCCCATGTGCTGCATGTAGAATGATGTCTTGCCCTGGCGCTGGGCCATCAGCATGCGGGCATCGAAGGTGCGCAGCGTCATCATATGGCGCAGCCCCTCGATCAGCTCGTCGTCACTGAGCGTTCCCGCCCACGGACCGACCGCCTCGCCGTTGCGGTTCAGCACGCGGATGATCGAATAGGCATAGTCGCGGATTTCGCGCGGATCGACATCGATCTCCGGCCGTGGCACGGAACCGGCTCTGGGTATGGGGACGTTCGAAAAATCCGGCCTTCCGCCCGGCCGGACTTCCGGCTCCGGCACATGAAAATGAAGCGGCCCATACTCGCTCATACGCATACTCCTCCATGCGAACTCAGCACGCGCTGGGGTATGGGAAACAATCGCCGGACGCCGTTTTCCGTTTCTTTTTCTTCCTGGCGCGTCAGGCTGTTTTTCGCCTTTCCCCTTCGCAATTACAAAGCTGGTCATTTTTCTCAGGCGCTGTCAATCATGGTAACTTTCATCATCGGACGCGCGGAAATTTTGAAAGATTGATGCAGGCCCCGGTGCATTTCAGAAATTATCTGCCGCCGGGAACAAAGGTGCGATTCGCCGCGCAAAAGTGTTTGAGCGACGGGAAAATGCGAGTGGCTTGACTTCCAGATCCAAATTGGCAAGGGTAGAAACATGATGAACGCGACCGTCAACTGCCGATCCATGTATTTCCGGGTATGCCCCATCGCGGGCCACTAGCCCCCAGCTCGGTCGTCTTACGTCCCCCGAGCCCAGGGGGAGGCATTCACAGAAATTCCGCAGCTGTAGATCGAATTTCGTCCAGGCAAGCGGTTTTCAGAATAAAATCAACAATCAGAAACAGACAGTCGCCAAGCATGCTTGCGCTGCGGCTGTGGCATTGCAAACTGGAACTATCCCATGACAAAGGCACCATCGCAAAAGAAGCCTAAAATCATCGTCGGCGACGTTGACCATGCACGGTTGACAGGCCTGGCCGAAGGCGCACTTGATCGAATTCCCGAAATCGCGGACCAACTGCTTTCGGAGCTTGACCGCGCGAAAGTGGTCAAGCAGAGCGCCGTTCCGGCTTCCATCATTCGCATGGGCTCCACCGCGGACATCAAGATCGGCGATGCGGAACCGCGCCGGGTAACACTGGTATTCCCGGATCTTGCCGATATCGCCGAAGGAAAAATCTCGGTTCTCACGCCTTTCGGAACCGCTCTCATCGGTCTTGGCGAAGGCCAGTCTTTCATCTGGGCCGGCCGCGACGGAAAGAAGCATGATCTGGTGGTTCTTGCCGTTCATCAGCCGTCCCAAGAAGCCGCCTGACGAAAACGGCGCGGCGGAAGGGCGAGCGAAATGAACAAACGAAGCGATTTCTGGACACGATCCAACGTTCCGTTGTTTTGCTGGCGCCACCGCCTTCTCCATCATGCCGGCAGTCTGATCGCATGCACATTTCCCCTGGGTCCAAGGCGCCAAGCCTGACGGAACCAGGGGACAATCCTTAGATCCTGGGCCTTAGACCCCGGATCCTTCCACCTTCAGGATTGATTTTCGAGTCGGAAGTGGCGCGAGCCCGGCCGGCGGGAGATGTGTCATGTTCAGGAAAACACCGTGCCTTCTGACCACGAAGGATTTCAACGTGCTGGAGGTCATGCTGGAGCGCAGCATGAACGCCCGCAACCCCTTGCAGCACATGCTGCAACAGAAGCTGCGCGAAGCAAGCATCGTCTTTCGCGACGATATTCCGCCGCAAGTGGTCACGCTCAACAGCCGGGTCAAGTTCCGCATCGATGACGGACCGAAGGAAACCCGCATTGTCGTGCAGAACGAACTCAACAACAGTCTTGTCGGCATGACCATGCCGATCACCACCCTGCGCGGCCTTGCCCTGCTCGGCCTGATGCAGGGCCAGTCGGTCAGTTACGAGTTGCAGGACGGCGCCATGGAAACGACGCATCTCGACGCAGTGCTGTTTCAGCCGGAAGCGGCCCAACGCAGACAGTCCAGCACCGGCTTTTTCAAGACTGAACCGGAAGAGGAGCGAGGACAGGTCCTGAGCTTTGATCTGCGACGGAAGGCGGCAAACCAGACATCCGGCATGGCATTCACAGACCCGGACGACGATCCGGGGCCGGGCGCAGCGTGAAGGGGTGGACCTGCCACCCCTTCACCCGCCGCACCCCTCGACGCGGATAAGCCCCTATCCGCGCCGGTCCGCCTTGATTTCAGGCCGCGTGATTCAACGCCTCGGCCTGCGCATAAGCACGTCCAAACCGATTGGCCAAGAAATCGTCCAGCGCGATGTCTTCCTGCCTGATGAAGCCCTTCTGCGGCAACTGGCCATTGGCCAGCATGTCGAGCACTGTGCAGATGCCGGAAGCAGTCGTCACCTGGATGGCGCTGCGAACCTTCGACCCCACGCGACGGCTGTAAACCTTGTTCGCATAGGTTTCCTGCAAGAGGCGACCATTCTGGTAGCCGCTGACGGTCACGAAAACCACCACAACGTCCTGCAAGGTCATCGGCAATGAATTCTCAAGGATATCCTTGAGCACGTCGCGGCGATGACGCAGGCCAAGATCGTTCAGAAGCGCCTTCATGATTGCCGCGTGGCCCGGATAGCGGATCGTGCGGTAGTTCAGCGTGCGAACCTTGCCCTCAAATGTCTCGCAAAGCGTTCCGAGGCCGCCAGAGGTGTTGAATGCCTCATAGGTCACGCCATCGAGAGAAAATTCCTCACGTTCCTCAAGAGGCGGAACCTCGACCAGTTCGCCTTCGACGATGGCTTCGCAAGGCTCGCAATATTCATTGATAACACCATCGGTGCTCCACGTCAGATTGTAGTTGAGCGCATTGGACGGATATTGCGGCAGCGCGCCAACGCGCATGCGCACGCTGTCGAGCTTGTCGAAATGCCTGGTCAGGTCGTTGGCAACGATGGAAATGAAGCCCGGAGCCAAGCCGCACTGCGGAATGAAGGCGGTGTTTGCCGTCGCGGCCAGTTCCCTCACGCGGCGGGTGCTTGCAACATCCTCGGTGAGATCGAGATAATGAACGCCGGCCTTTGCGGCGGCTTCCGCGATACGCGTCGTCAGATGGAAAGGAGCCGCGCTCATGACCGCGAACTTGCCAGCCAGAACGCCCTCAAGAGCGTTCGAATCCTCGATGTTGATCTGCCTGGTGGCAACGCCATTCGACACATCGAGCGCTGCCAGCTGTTCCGCCGAGCGATCAATCACCGTGACCTGATAGTCACCTGTCATCGACAGCATGTCTGCGATGGTCGCTCCGATCTTGCCCGCACCAACAACGACGATTTCTTTCATGAAATGAACCCTTTTATATATGAAATTCCTATATGAATCATGTTTGAATTACTCGTCGAAAAGAAGCTTGCAAACTGACGATATGACGCCGTAAATTAAGTCAAAATGACGAGGATAACTGACACTATGACGACAGACGCCGATATGGCGCTTATAGGATTGCTGCGTGAGAACGCCCGCGCCTCGACGGCGGAACTGGCGCGCCGCCTCGGCGTTTCGCGCACGACCGTGCAGAGCCGCATCGAAAGGCTGGAAAAGCGCGGCATCATCGCCGGTTACAGCGTCAGGCTTGCGGCAGATTACGAAGCGAATCTGGTCCGCGCGCATATTCTCGTAACCGCGCTGCCCAAGCTGGCGCAGAAGGTCGAGGCCAGCCTGCGCGAAATCCCGGCGGTTCGGACGCTCCACTCCGTCAGCGGCACTTTCGACATGATCGTCATCGTCGAGGCACATTCCATCGGCGATCTCGACACGCTGATCGACCAGATCGGCGCGTTGCAGGGGGTTGAGCGAACCATGTCATCGATTATCCTGTCGACACGCATCGATCGATAATTTCAAGCATCACCGGAGGGGAACACATGGTCAGCGGCACGAAGACTCACGCATTCAACCGGCCCATTAGGCTCGGCATGGTGGGCGGCGGACAAGGTGCGTTCATCGGCGCGGTTCACCGCATCGCGGCCCGCATGGATGGCGAGTTCCAGCTTGTCGCCGGCGCGCTCTCGTCCGATCCGGAGCGGGCGCGGGCATCCGCCGCCGAATTGGGGCTCGATCCCGAGCGTTCCTATGGAACCTATGCGGAGATGGCCAGGGCGGAAGCAAAGCGCGCGGATGGCGTCGAGGCGGTGGCGATCGTCACCCCCAACCACATGCATTTCGCCCCGGCAAAGGCTTTTCTGGAAGCTGGCATCCATGTGATCTGCGACAAGCCGGTGACGGCCAATCTTGCGGAAGCGAAAAAGCTCGCGGCCATCGTCGAAAAGACCGGCAGGCTTTTTGTCCTCACCCATAATTACACGGGCTACCCGATGGTGCGGCAGGCACGCGACATGGTGGCCAGGGGCTTGCTTGGCCAGATCCGCGTCGTGCAGGCGGAATATCCGCAAGACTGGCTGACGGAGAAGGCAGAAGCCTCCGGCTCGAAACAGGCAGAGTGGCGGACAGACCCGAAGCGCGCGGGCGCGGGCGGCGCCGTCGGCGACATCGGCACCCATGCCTATAATCTCGCATGCTTTGTCAGCGGACTTGAACTCGACAGCCTGTCGGCGGACCTGACGAGCTTTGTGGAAGGCCGCGTGCTCGACGACAATGTGCATGTCATGATGCGTTTCAAGGGCGGGGCCAAGGGCATGCTCTGGGCCAGCCAGGTCGCGCCGGGGCATGAGAACGGGCTGAAGATCCGTGTCTATGGCACCAAGGGCGGGCTCGAATGGGTGCAAGCCGATCCCAATTACCTGTGGTTCACGCCCTTCGGTGAGCCGAAGCGGCTGATCACGCGCGGCGGCGCAGGCTCCGGCGAAGTGTCGACCCGCCTCATTCGTGTGCCTGCCGGACATCCTGAAGGCTATCTGGAAGGCTTTGCGAATATTTATGGCGAAGCCGCACGCGCCATTCGCGCCGTAGCGAAAAAGAGCGGCAGGATACCGAAGGATGTGGTCTTCCCGACGATTCATGATGGCGTCGCAGGCGTGGCCTTCATCGAGGCTTGCGTCAAATCCTCGGCTAAAAACGGAGCCTGGGTGAAACCGCAAGCCTGAGCCGCACGGGCGGCAATATGAGCCACGGGGCGACTGGCGCAGCGCCACCCGGCGGTCTATGTTGAATGTATGAATATCCCAGCGGCGCGAGCGCTGCGCCATAAGGAGAAAAATGAATGAAGCCGGTCTTTCTGCAATTGCAATGCGCTCCGGGCAAAACCTACGACGTCGCCAATGTGCTTTACGAACGCGAGATCGTGTCCGAACTCTATTCGACAAGCGGGGAATTCGACCTGCTGACAAAAATCTATGTCGCGGAAGATCAGGACATCGGGAAATTCATCAATGACAACATTCTGGATATTCCCGGCATCGTGCGTTCGCTGACCACGCTCACCTTCACGGCCTTCTGATCAGATTTTCCGGATATGACAATTTGACAGAGCCATTTGTAATATAATTCTGTTTCTTTTGCCGCCGGAACAATTTAGAAGAATTCCATCTTTGAAGGCTTGGGAAGCGTTCCGGAATGCCCGCCCTCCTTCATCTGCAATTTCGCTTCATTATAGAACTGCAAGGTTTTCGAAATGCCTCCCTATCGTTCACGCACTACCACCCACGGCCGAAACATGGCTGGTGCGCGCGGCCTCTGGCGCGCGACAGGCATGAAAGACAGCGACTTCGGAAAGCCGATTATTGCGGTGGTGAATTCCTTCACCCAGTTCGTGCCGGGCCACGTTCACCTGAAGGATCTCGGCCAGCTCGTCGCGCGCGAGATTGAAAGCGCGGGCGGCGTCGCCAAGGAGTTCAACACGATCGCGGTTGATGACGGCATCGCCATGGGCCATGACGGCATGCTCTATTCGCTGCCATCGCGCGAGATCATCGCCGATTCGGTGGAGTATATGGTCAACGCGCATTGCGCCGACGCCATGGTCTGCATCTCCAACTGCGACAAGATCACGCCCGGCATGCTGATGGCAGCACTGCGCCTCAATATCCCGGTCGTCTTCGTTTCCGGCGGCCCGATGGAAGCAGGCAAGGTCATCTGGGATGACAATACGGAAAAGAAGCTCGATCTGGTCGACGCCATGGTCGCGGCTGCCGACGATCAATACACGGACGAGCAGGTGGCGACGATTGAACGCTCCGCCTGTCCAACCTGCGGCTCGTGCTCGGGCATGTTCACCGCCAACTCCATGAACTGCCTGACCGAAGCGCTGGGCCTTTCGCTGCCCGGCAACGGCTCGACGCTGGCGACCCATGCCGACCGCAAGCGCCTCTTCGTCGAGGCCGGTCACCTGATCGTCGATCTGGCCCGCCGCTATTACGAACAGGACGATGCAAGCGTCCTGCCGCGCGCAGTCGCCAGCTTCGCCGCCTTCGAGAACGCCATGACGCTGGATATCGCCATGGGCGGCTCCACCAATACGGTGCTGCATCTGCTTGCTGCGGCCCATGAGGCCGAACTCGACTTCACCATGAACGACATCGACCGCCTGTCGCGCCGCGTTCCGGTGCTGTGCAAGGTGGCGCCAGCCGTCGCCAATGTGCATATGGAGGACGTGCATCATGCGGGCGGCATCATGGGTATTCTCGGCGAACTGGATCGCGCCGGCTTGCTGGACACATCGGTCGGCTCTGTCCATGCGGAAAATCTCGAGGCAGCGCTCAACCGTTGGGACGTCAAGCGCACGCAGAACCCGTCGGTCCATGATTTTTTCAAGGCAGCGCCGGGCGGGGTTCCAACACAGGTCGCCTTCAGCCAGGATCGCCGCTTCGCCGATGTCGATACCGACCGCGAAAAGGGCGTCATCCGCAGTGCCGAGCATGCCTATTCCAAGGATGGCGGGCTTGCCGTCCTTTACGGCAATCTGGCGCTTGACGGCTGCATTGTCAAAACGGCCGGCGTCGACGATTCGATTCTGAAATTCTCCGGTCCTGCGCGCATTTTCGAAAGTCAGGATTCGTCTGTTCTCGCCATTCTGAACGGCAAGATCAAGCCGGGCGATATCGTGCTGATCCGCTATGAAGGCCCGCGTGGCGGCCCCGGCATGCAGGAAATGCTCTACCCGACCAGCTATCTGAAATCGAAAGGCCTCGGCAAGGCCTGCGCGCTGATTACCGATGGCCGTTTCTCGGGCGGTTCCTCCGGTCTTTCGATCGGCCACGTTTCGCCGGAAGCGGCGGAGGGCGGGCTGATCGGCCTGGTCGAGGATGGCGATATCATCGATATCGACATTCCCAACCGGAAGATCCATCTCGCGGTGGACGATGCCGAACTGGAGCGCCGCCGCACGGCCATGGACGCCAGGGGCAAGGATGCCTGGAAGCCCGCGGAGAAGCGCAAGCGCAAGGTTACCACCGCGCTCAAGGCTTACGCCGCCATGGCGACCAGCGCCGCCAAGGGCGCCGTCCGTCAGGTTCCCGATTTCGACTGATCACCATCCGGTTTGGGGACATGCGGCGGGTTCGGCAACGAACCCGCCGTTTTCAATTATAACGCGCCTCGATGAGGTCGATCTCGCGAACCAGCCTGCGCGCTGTCTCGTCCTCCAGCTTGCGGGCGCGGGCAATGCGGAAAACCTCGTTCCGTTCGGCCTTGAGCGCCGCAAGCCGCAATTCGCGCTCTATGTTTTCCATCTGGCGATAGGTTTCGCCTGCCTCCGGCGTGGCGCTGCGCCCGTCAATGCGCTGCCGATAGGAATCCATGATCTTCGCTGCCGTGCTCGCATAAAGATCCGCGTCCAGACGCCCCTTCGACAGATTGTGCTGTTCGCGTTCGACCGCCTTGATGGCGGCCTCCGCCGCGGCAATGCGCGCTGCGTCTTCCCTTTCCCGATACGAGGGTTCGGGCGGCAGTTCCAGCCCCTCAAGCAGGCGCGGAAGCGTGATTGTCGCAACGATCAACGAAACAAGAATGACGCCCGCCGCCAGAAAGATCGCAAGATCACGAGCAGGAAAAGGCGTTCCATCGTTCATCAATAGCGGCAGGGTCAGCACGCCCGCAAGCGTGATCGCGCCGCGCACGCCAGCCACGGAGGTCGCGGCAACCAGCCGCCAGCTCGGCATCTGCAGCCGGGTTCCGCGCCGCGCGAATTTGAGCAAGGTGAAACGCAGCGACATCCAGACCCAGGCGAAGCGCAAGGCCGCGAGAGCAAGATTGATGGCTATGACATAGATCGCCAGCCACCATGGGTCGTTATGGCCACTTTCGCCCACCGTATTCACCGCGCTGGAAAAAATGCCCGGCAATTGCTCACCCAACAGAACGAAGATGACGCCGTTCAGCGCAAACTGAATCGTGTCCCATACGGCGGTGCGCCGAACGCGCGTGATCGCCAGCGCCTGACCGGAAATTTCGGCATAACTCATGGTTATACCGGCAGCGACGGCGGCCAGAATGCCCGAACAATGCAGCTTTTCGGCAAGGATGTAGGCTCCAAACGGGATAAGCAGGCTGATAAGAACCTGTGAACCGGCTTCCTCGCCATAGTGCCTGCCAACCCAGTTCTTCATGCGTGTCACGCTCCATGTCACGCCAATTCCGACCGCAACACCGCCAAGCGCGAGCCAGAGAAAGGTCGAGAACGCGGTATGAATGGCGAATACGCCAGTCAGCATCGCCGCGACAGCGAACTGCATGCAGACGAGGCCCGACGCATCGTTCAGCAGCGATTCGCCCTCGAGAATATGCATGAGGCGGGTCGGTATCGGGGTGCTGGAGGCCAGCGACGAGACGGCGACCGGATCGGTCGGCGAAATAATCGCGGCGAGAGCAAAAGCGACCGCCAGCGGCATGGCCGGAATCATCCAGTGAATGAACAGCCCAACGCCAAGGACCGTGAAAATGACCAGACCCAGCGCCAGTTCGAGAATGATGCCGCGGTCGCGGAAAGCATCTTCTTTCGGGATGCGCCATCCATCAAGAAACAGGAGCGGTGGCAAAAACAGCAGGAAGAAGATTTCCGGATTGAGGACGACGTGAAAATCGGCGGCCGATGCAATCAGCGCGCCGAGGCCGACCTGCACAAGCGGCAAGGGCAGCGGCACCGGCAACATTCTCACCAACGATCCGCTGATCACGACAGCCAGCAACAAAAGGAGTGCGATTGCTATCGTTTCCACGTTCAGCCCATTCGTTTTTGATTCCGTGCGCGTCACCCTGTTGAGGGAACGCGACATAATTGTGGGGAAGGATTAAAGTTTGGGATGAGGACCAAGGTCAATGCGCAGATAAATTTTTACGCTTACGTCAATGTAATACTTGCTTGAAGGCATAAACTCGCCATAGATTACCGGCGGAGAGGCTCACGCTGGGGGTAGCGGAGGCGATCCTCTCTGACTTTGGACCACCTGTCGGGGAAGCAGGGGGTGAAAAGCAGAAATTTGGCGGAGGAAACAGTGGCAAAATCAACGACAACGGCGAAAGCCGCCACATCGATCAAGGCCAAGGGTGCGGCCTCGAAAACAACAGCAAAGCCGAAAACGGTATCGAAGGACACCGTCAAGGCGGATACGGCCAAGGCAAAGCAAGCAGTAAAAAAGTCACAAAAGCCGAAAGGCACGCCAACGCAGGCAGCGGCAGTCACGGCAAATGCACCGATTGCAGCGCCGGAAACAAGCGGGCGTCCATGGCTGAAATCCTACCCGTCATCGGTTCATCCGGAGATCGGTGAACTACGATATACGTCTATCGGCGACCTCATTACCTCGTCCTGCCGCAAGTTCGGTGAACGCCCGGCCTTCAGTTGCATGGGCAAGGCTCTCATCTATCGCGATCTCGACCGTCACTCCGAGGCGCTGGCCGCATGGCTCCAGTCACGCGGGCTCGTCAAGGGCGACCGCGTGGCAGTGATGATGCCGAATGTCCTGCAATATCCCATCACGATTGCGGCCATTCTTCGCGCCGGTCTTATCGTCGTCAACGTCAATCCGCTCTACACGCCGCGCGAGCTTGAGCACCAGTTGACCGACAGTGGCGCGAAAGCCATCGTCATTCTGGAGAATTTCGCCTCGACGCTGGACAAGGTTGTCGCGCGAACGTCCGTGAAACACGTTCTCGTCGCAACCATGGGCGACATGCTTGGCCTCAAGGGCCATATCGTCAATCTGGTGGTGCGGCGCGTCAAGAAGATGGTTCCGGCCTGGTCACTGCCGGGGCATGTACAGTTCAAGACGGCCTTGGCCAAGGGCGCAGCCGCACGCTTCAAGCCCGTCGAGGTTACCGCTCAAGACGTGGCATTCCTGCAATATACGGGCGGAACGACCGGGGTTTCCAAGGGCGCGACGCTGCTCCACAGCAACATCCTGGCCAATGTTGCCCAGATGCAGGAGTGGCTGGAGGTTGCTTACGCGAAAAAGGGCAAGCCGGCGGACCTCAACTTCATCTGCCCCCTGCCGCTCTATCATATCTTCGCGCTCACCGTGAACGCGATGATCGGCATCGAGCAAGGTGGCCACAACATCCTCATCCCGAACCCGCGCGACATGCCCGGCTTCGTCAAGGAACTGCAGAAATACAGGATCCATATATTCCCGGGCCTCAACACGCTGTTCAACGGGCTCCTCAACAATGAGGATTTCCGCAAGCTGGATTTCTCGCCGCTCATCCTTACGCTGGGCGGCGGCATGGCCGTGCAGAAGCCGGTCGCCGACCGCTGGCGCGATGTGACGGGATGCGTGATTACGGAAGGCTACGGGCTTTCGGAAACATCGCCCGTCGCGACCGCCAACCGGCTCGACGCAACCGATTTCACCGGAACCATCGGCCTTCCGCTTCCCTCGACCGGCATCGCCATCCGCGACGAGGAGGGCAAGGATCTTGCCTTGGGGGAAGTCGGCGAAATCTGCATTCGCGGACCGCAGGTCATGGCCGGCTACTGGAACCGTGCCGACGAAACCGCCAATGTGTTGACGGCGGACGGCTTCTTCCGATCCGGCGACATGGGTTTCATGAATGAGGCCGGATACACGAAGATCGTCGATCGCAAGAAGGACATGATCCTCGTTTCGGGTTTCAATGTTTATCCCAATGAGATCGAGGAAGTCGCGGCTGAGCATCCGGGCGTTCTGGAGGCTGCTGCCATCGGCGTCGCCAATGAACATTCGGGCGAGGTCGTGAAACTGTTTGTCGTCCGCAAGGACATGACACTCACCGAAGAGACCCTGAAAGCCTTCTGCGCCGAACGGCTGACCAACTACAAGCGCCCGCGCCATATCGAGTTCCGCGACGAACTGCCGAAGACGAATGTCGGCAAGATCCTGCGCCGGAAGCTGCGCGACGAGACGACTTGAACCGTCTCAACAGGAAAAGAGAAAGCCCGCCGCCGAGCGGGCTTTTTTATTTCTTCGCAAAAAGGGCAGGCAAGTCAGCCATCGACGGCAGGATGACATCCGCCAGCGCAGCGAGATGCTCCTCGTCGCTGTTGCCGCTCAGCACACCAATCGCCAGTCCGGCTCCGCCAGCGCGCGCCAGTTCCAGATCATGGGTGTTGTCACCCACCATCGCGACCTGTGACGGCGCGACATTCGCCTCTTCGGCAAAGCGAAGCAGCATATCCGGATAGGGCTTGGCACGGGGCACGGAATCAAAGCCGAGAATGGTGCGAAAATAATGGGACAGTTCCAAAGCATCCATCGTGGCGCGCGCGCCCGCCTCCGAATCATTGGTGGCGACGCCAAGGATGTAGCCATTCGCCTGCAAATATTCGAGCGTGGCGTTGAGCCCGGCGAGCCCGACCGATCGGCGCGGCGCCTCCCTTACGGTGTAGTCGTCATAGGAGCGGATCAACGCCTCTTTTTCCTGCGGACTGGCATTGGGATGCCAGAGCGCAACGATATCCGTGATCGTGCCCGAAGCGATAATCGAGCCGGAGCGAAAACGCCCGGCCCGCCAATCATAACCGCCCGCCTCCAGCAGATCGCGGCCAAGCTTCGGGTCACCTTCCGCCGATCGGGTTGCCAGTTCCGAACATATGCCGAACCATGTCCGGTCGAAATCAATCAGCGTGCCATCCTTGTCAAAAAGGATGGCCTTGATCTCGGAGCGAGGGGTTGGCATCGTCAGGCCTCCAGCGTGCCGGGCTTCGCGGTTTCGGACCTGTGGCTGCCGAGCAGCTTCAGCAGGTCATCACCGCGACGGCTATAGCGGTGGCTGCGGCGGGTCAGGATATAACCCGCCTGCGGCGCCTTGAGAACGATGTCCGCCGTTCTGTCACCCGGCCTGGTCACGATCGTCACGAGAGGATCGCCTTCCTGCACCGTATCGCCAATCGAGACATGGAACAGGATCATCCCGCCTTCCGGCGCGCGAATCATTTCCACCTGCTCAAGCGGCGTCGCATTGCCGGAAAACGCCGTGGCCGCACGCTCGCTTTCATCGGTAACGACGCCGCGCCCGACAAGGAAGCGATAGAGGCCCTGCGCATCCGATTGGCCGGTTGCGATATCGACATCGTTCAGCCCGCGAAATTCGATGGTCGTCACGGCGCGACGCGATAAATCGCGCTCGTCATCCGCCATCGCCAAGACGGGATTGGCGCAAGCCTCCTCGAATGCCGCGCTCGCCGTGTCGTCCCACAGCAGCGCGCTCGTGGAGCCCAACGCCACCGCGAGATCGCTCATTTCCGGCCAGAAAGCCTTGTGAACATAGATATAGCTATCGCTTTCATCGTCACAATGGAGATCGAGGATGATTTCATGCGGCAGGGCGAGTCGCAGCAGCTGCACCTTCAGGCGTTCCGCGACGGGCAGCGGCGCATCGGGTTCGGCCAGATCGCTTGTGTCGAAATTGTCCAGAAGCGGAAATGAGCGGTTGAAGTTGGTCGACGAGAACATCTCGAAGCGGCCAAGATGTTGACGCGCCAGCCATTGCGACGAGCCGATAGGATTGGCCTGCGGAACGACGGTGACATCCCCCGCGAGGCGACCCTCGATTTCCGCCCTTTCGAGCATGGGAACGAGATAGTGAATAGCCGCCTGCCCCGGCAGCTCCGAGCCATGCAACGCCGACTGGAGATAGGCTTTGGGAGCCTGTGGATCTGTGCCGCTGAAGCGCAGCACGCGAAGCTCATAGGTGACGCCGGGCACATCGCCTGCGAATGCAACAGTTTCGATTTTCATGCTATGCCATCAGCCTTTCATGGACCGGCGCTGCAAAAGATGTGCGACAAGACCTTGTGTGGATGCGTCCCGGCCTTCCGCCGGGCTTGCGCCTGAAACGACGGGCAGAAGCCCGGTCGCCAGTTCCTTGCCCAGTTCAACGCCCCATTGATCAAATGCGTTGATGCCGAAAAGTTGGGCTTCCACGAAAACGCGATGCTCGTAGAGCGCGATCAGGCGGCCCAGCGCATAGGGATCGAGTTTATCGTGAATGATGGTGATACTCGGACGATTGCCCGGAAAAACGCGATGCGGCGCAAGGCGCTTGACCTCGGCTTTCGATAGTCCGCGCGAAGCAAGCTGCGCGCTCGCCTCGTCCAGCGTGCGGCCCTTCATCAAGGCTTCCGACTGCGCGAGACAGTTGGCCATCAGCATTTCATGCTGGTGATCGAGATGCGGTTCGTGGCCCTTCGCAGCGACGATGAATTCGACAGGAATGACATCCGTTCCCTGATGCAGGAGCTGGAAGAATGCATGCTGCCCATTGGTGCCGGGCTCGCCCCAGACCACAGGTCCGGTCGGGCCGGACACATCCTTGCCATCGATGGTTACGCGCTTGCCGTTCGATTCCATATCGAGCTGTTGCAGATAGGCCGGAACGCGCGCCAGGCGCTGGTCGTAGGGAATGACGGCGCGGCTGGTATAGCCGCTGATCGCCCTATGCCAATAGCCGACGAGGCCGAGGATGACGGGCAGGTTTTTGGCCAGCGCCGTATCGCGAAAGTGATTGTCCATGGCGTGTGCTCCATCGAGAAAACGCCCGAAATCCTCCGGCCCGATCGCGATCATGACCGGAAGGCCAATCGCCGACCACACGGAATAACGGCCGCCGACCCAGTCCCAGAAGCCGAAAATGCGATCGGACGGAATGCCAAAGGCATCCACCTTGTCCAGCGCAGTGGAAACGGCGGCGAAATGCGCGCCAACGGCCTTCTCGCCCAGCGCATCGGCAATCCATTTGCGCGCGGTCTGCGCATTGGTCATCGTTTCAATGGTCGTGAATGTCTTCGACGCGATGATGATGAGGGTCGTCGCCGGATCGAGGCCCCTGAGCGTGTCTGCAATATGCGCGCCGTCGATGTTGGACACGAAATGACAGCGCGGGCCGTCATGATAGGGCGAGAGCGCCAGCGTCGCCATGACCGGGCCGAGATCGGACCCCCCGATGCCGATATTGACCACATCGGTGATCGGCTTGCCCTTGGCGCCCTTGATCGAGCCGTTTCGAATGTCGTTGGAAAACTCCGCCATGCGCCCGAGAACTTCGTTGACCTCCGGCATCACATTGACGCCATCGACCCGCATCGGCTTGTCTGAACGGTTGCGCAGGGCCGTGTGCAGCACGGCGCGGCCTTCGGTATTGTTGATCGGTTCGCCGGCAAACATCGCCGCCTTGCGCTCATCGAGCCGCGCGGCCTTGGCAAGCTTGACCAGAAGACTCATGGTCTCCTTGTTCACAAGGCATTTCGACCAGTCCAGCAGCAAATCGTCAAGCTGGAGCGAAAAGTCGGCAAAGCGCTTTTTCGACGATGAGAAGGCATTGCGCATGTCTTTCGGCGCATCCTTGTTCCAATGCGCCTTCAAGGTTTTAACCGCCGCCTTTACATCGTTTCGATTGACCGCTGCCATGGAATGACCCTCTCGCGTTTGGTTTTCTTTCACGTCCTGCGCGACGCAAATTCCTGTTCCGGGCGTTATGGATAAGATACGGCACGACAACCGGCAACAGGAGTTTGCAACAAGTAACATTGTAGCTGCGGCTAGGCGTTCGATAAGGCGATTTAACGGCATGGACAGTAAAATTGCGCTACGCTAGCCTGCATGAAATTGATTGGGGAGGAAACCAGCATGGACATGAATGGAGAGGAAAGAATCGCCGCCTCGCGTGACGCCGTGTGGAGAGCGTTGAACGACCCTGAAACGCTGAAAGCCTGCATTCCGGGATGCGAAAGCCTTGAGCGAATTTCCGACAAGGAGCTTCAGGCGACGGTTCAGATCAAGATCGGGCCGGTCAAGGCTAAGTTTAATGGCGCTGTTGAACTCAGCAACCTGAAACCGCCCCACTCTTATACGATTTCGGGAGAAGGCAAGGGCGGCATCGCCGGTTTCGCCAAGGGCGGAGCGGATGTCACGCTGACCGAAGATGGAGCCGACACGGTGCTCTCCTATGTCGTGAAGGCCGATGTCGGCGGCAAGCTGGCGCAACTCGGCAGCCGCCTCATCAATTCCACATCCAAGAAACTGGCGACGCAGTTTTTCGAGAATCTGAACAAGGCCGTCAGCGGCTGAACCAGAGCGGCAGAATCCTTCGGCATGCCTGCGCCAATGGCGCGGGACGAGGTTCCGGCGCGCATCATTCTTGACCTTTTGATAAAAAATTTGACCTTTTGAGAAAAGATGGCATTCTTCTCTTCGTGGAACCAAGCCGGACCAATACTGGCACCGCAAAAAAACGGGCAGAGCGTACAACAAGGAACAGCGCCTGCCCCTCAAGAGGAGATGCGATTGCATGGGATCGATCGATTCTGGAATCCGTGACATCAAGCCGGCCCGTCTGGATGCGGACGCCTATGGGGGCGTGTTTTCGGACCTGCACCCGCCGCTGACGCGACATGAGGCGCTTGTCGAAGCGGACCGCTGCTATTTCTGCTATGACGCGCCGTGCATGAACGCCTGCCCGACGGGCATCGATATTCCGATGTTCATCCGGCAGATCGCGGGCGATAACCCGAACGGTTCGGCCAGAACAATCCTTTCGGAGAACATTCTCGGCGGCATGTGCGCCCGCGTCTGCCCGACGGAAACGCTTTGCGAGCAAGCCTGCGTGCGCGAGGCCGCCGAAGGAAAGCCGGTCAAGATCGGCCTGTTGCAGCGTTACTCGACCGACCACCTCCTGGCCACCGGCAAACATCCTTTCACGCGGGCCGCCCCTACCGGCAAGCATGTCGCCGTGGTGGGCGCGGGGCCTGCTGGTCTTGCAGCGGCGCACCGGCTGGCGATGCACGGTCATGACGTGACGATCTTCGAGGCGCGGCCAAAGGGCGGCGGGCTCAACGAATACGGCATTGCAGCCTATAAAAGCGTCGACGGCTTCGCCCAGAAGGAACTGGCATTTCTTCTCCAGATCGGCGGCATCACCGTCGAATATGGCAAGGCGTTGGGCAGGGACATCAGCCTCGATGCGCTGAAAGCCGGATTCGACGCTGTATTCCTCGGTATCGGTCTTCCCAAGGTCAACGGCCTCGGCCTTGACGGCGAGGACGCCGAAGGTTGCATCGACGCGGTGGACTACATCGCGAAGCTTCGCCAGAGCGACGATCTTTCGACGCTCCCGGTCGGGCGCGACGTGGTGGTCATCGGCGGCGGCATGACGGCCATCGATATCGCGATCCAGACGAAATTGCTTGGCGCGGAGAATGTGACCATCGCCTATCGGCGCGGCCAGGAACAGATGAACGCCAGCCCTTACGAACAGGAATTGGCGCAGACCAAGGGCGTTGCCATCCGTCATTGGCTTCAACCCAAGGCGCTGCTGCGCAATGTTTCCGGAGAAATCTCCGGCATCGAACTTGAATATACGAAACTGGAAGACGGCAGGCTCGTCGGAACCGGCGAGAACGTCACGCTCCCCGCCGACCAGCTATTCAAGGCCATCGGCCAGGCTCCCGACACGGGGCTTCTGGCCGGAACGAACATCGCGCTGGAAAAGGGACGCATCAAGGTCGATGACCAGCGGCGCACATCGGTGGATGGCATCTGGGCTGGCGGCGATTGCGTGGCTGGTGGCGAGGATCTGACGGTGGCTTCCGTTCAGGATGGCAAGCTGGCAGCGGATTCGATGCATAATGCCTTGATCCGGCAGCCGGGAAAGATGAACGGCTTTGCCGAAGCCATTCTTTCCGGGGCAATGCAGGAGCCGCTCTCGCCGTCACCGGATTACCAGATCCAACCCGGTCCAACCGTTCGATAAGCACGAGGCAGGAACAGTACAATGGCTGATCTTTCGACCAATTTCCTCGGCATCAAATCTCCCAATCCCTTCTGGTTGGCTTCGGCCCCCCCGACGGACAAGGCCTATAATGTCGACCGTGCCTTTCAGGCCGGGTGGGGCGGCGTCGTCTGGAAGACGCTCGGCGAACAGGGGCCGCCTGTCGTCAATGTCAACGGCCCGCGCTATGGCGCGATCCACGGACCGGACCGGCGTTTGCTTGGCCTCAACAACATCGAGCTTATTACCGACCGACCGCTGGAGGTGAACCTTCGCGAAATGGCCGAGATGAAGAAGAAGTGGCCGGACCGCGCCATTGTCGCATCGATCATGGTGCCCTGCGACGAGGCTTCATGGAAGGCGATCCTGCCGCTGGTCGAGGAAACCGGCGTCGATGGCGTTGAGTTAAATTTCGGCTGCCCGCATGGTATGAGCGAGCGCGGCATGGGGTCCGCCGTCGGCCAGGTGCCGGAATATATCGAGATGGTGGCGCGCTGGTGCAAGATGTACACGCGCCTGCCGGTTATCGTGAAGCTTACCCCCAACATCACCGATGTCCGCAAACCGGCACGGGCGGCCAGGCAGGGTGGCGCCGATGCGGTATCGCTGATCAACACCATCAACTCGATCACGCGGGTCAATCTCGACACCTTTGCGCCCGAGCCGACCATCGATGGCCATGGCAGTCATGGCGGCTATTGCGGCCCCGCCGTGAAACCCATCGCGCTCAGCATGGTTTCGGAAATCGCCCGCGACCCGGAAACACGCGGACTTCCCATTTCCGGCATTGGCGGCATCACGACATGGCGGGACGCGGCGGAATTCATCGCCCTTGGTTGCGGCACGGTGCAGGTTTGCACCGCTGCCATGACCTATGGCTTCAAGATCGTTCAGGAAATGATCGACGGCCTGTCCAACTATATGGATGAGAAGGGCTATTCCTCCATCGAGGATTTCCGCGGCCTGGCCGTGCCAAACGTGACGGACTGGCAATATCTCAACCTCAACTACGTCACCAAGGCGCATATCGATCAGGATATGTGCATCAAATGCGGCCGTTGCCACATCGCCTGCGAAGACACATCGCATCAGGCGATCACAAGCATGGTCGATGGTGTCCGGCATTTCGAGGTGATCGACGAGGAATGCGTCGGCTGCAATCTTTGCGTCAATGTCTGCCCGGTCGATAATTGCATCAGCATGGTGGCGATGACCGACGGTATCGATCCTCGCACCAAGACGCCGATCCATCCCGAATATGCCAACTGGACGACACACCCAAACAACCCGATGGCAAAACTCGCCGCCGAATGAATATCGACTGGCCCTGCGGGGCCGGTTTTCACATCAGCCGGCAGCAGGGCCGAAACGCATGACGATATCACGCGTCAAAAGGGCGAGCGGCCGTTGCCGGTCGTCCGCATCGTGCCAGACGATTTCCTCGATCTCGTTGGCCGGACAAGGTTGCTGCGTCTCCCCCAGCGAAACATGGAAAAGCGCCGCCTCCACAATCGCTCCCTCTTCATGCGCGGCAGGCGCGGACATGCGGGCCGCGAAACATATTTCATCCGGCGCAATATCAAGCCCCAGCTCTTCCCCCAGCTCACGGACGAGGCATTCAGCCGGACCTTCGCTGCCGTCGATTTTTCCGCCGGGCTGCATGAAGGCGGTGGTGCCGCGCTTGCGCACGAGAAGAAATCGCCCGGCATCATCGCGGATGACTGCGGCGGCTATGCGGATCGTTTTCACGGGCGCGGCTTTATTCCGTTGAGAATGATCGAAAGGACCGCCTGGGCGGTCTGTTCGTGAAAGCCGGGGCGACTGACCTGATTACCGAGAATGGCGCGAACCTGAACGTCGAAATCCGCATAATGCTGCGTGGAGGCCCAGATCGTGAAAATGAGGTGATAGGGATCGACCGGTGCAAGTTTGCCCTCCCCCACCCAGCGCCGGATAACGGCCGCCTTTTCATCGACGAGCGACTTCAGATGCGTCTGAAGGAAATCGGTGATCGCCGGAGCGCCGTGCAGGATTTCATTGGCGAACAGGCGGGATGCGGACGGATTGCTTTCCGACAGAAGAAGTTTCGCCGTGATGTATTTGCGAAGCTCTTCAACGGGATCGCCATCCGGGTCCATTTGCGCGAGAGGGGCAAGCCACTCTTCCAGCGTATCTTCAAGCAACGTCACATAGATGTTTTGCTTGCGCGGAAAATAGTAGAGCAGGTTCGGCTTCGACATGCCCGCCTTTTCGGCGATCTGGTCTATCGTCGAGCCCCGAAAGCCATAGGTGGAAAAGACCTCCAGCGCCGCGTCCAGAATGATACGGCGATTGATGCCCTGTATCCGCGTCGGCTTTTCGGAATTTTCGCTCTTCTTGCCCTTTGCCACTGTCGCCATCCCTCATGCCCCGGTCGAAAACTCTGTAACAGGCCTTCGTGCTGCGGACCATCAATATCCCAAATCGCACGTTATGGCCCTCTACCCCCTTGACCGATTTCTAGACCTCTTCTAGCCTGCATTTTGACCAAGTAGTCAAGTTTTTGATTGAGCAGCCCCAAGCGGCGGATCGATCAGGGGAACAAAAAATTCAGCAGCCAAAGCGCTGCAAGCTGGAGGTATCAGGCACATGTCGACCGCGGCAATGGGTACGAATAACCTTGAAGCATTCTGGATGCCGTTCACGGCGAACCGGCAGTTCAAGCAGAACCCGCGCCTGCTCGTCGGCGCAAAGGACATGCACTACAAATCCGCCGACGGGAGAGACATTCTTGACGGCACGGCAGGGCTGTGGTGCGTCAACGCGGGTCATTCGCGGCCACGGATCGTCGAAGCCGTCCAGAAGCAGGTGGCGGAGCTGGACTACGCGCCAGCCTTCCAGATGGGACACCCAAAAGCCTTCGAACTCGCGGCACGGCTGGCGGCCATGCTGCCCTCGCCGCTCGACCATGTGTTCTTCACCAATTCGGGGTCGGAATCGGTCGATACAGCGCTGAAAATCGCCATCGCCTATCACCGCGCCAAGGGCAATGCCGCAAAGACCCGGCTGATCGGGCGCGAGCGCGGCTATCATGGCGTCGGCTTTGGCGGCATTTCCGTCGGCGGCATTTCCGGCAACCGCAAGACCTTCGGCCAGATGCTCGGCGGCGTCGACCACATCCGCCACACGCATGATCTCGCCCGCAACGCCTTCACGCGCGGCGAGCCGGAACATGGCGCGGAATTTGCCGACGAACTTGAGCGCATCGTTGCCCTGCATGACGCCTCGACCATCGCGGCGGTGATCGTCGAGCCGGTGGCCGGTTCAACCGGCGTTCTCATTCCCCCGAAAGGCTATCTGAAGCGCCTGCGCGAAATCTGTGACAAACACGATATCCTGCTGATTTTCGATGAAGTCATCACCGGCTTCGGGCGGCTGGGCACTCCTTTTGCGACCGACTATTTCGGCGTTGTCCCGGACATGATCACGATCGCCAAGGGCATTTCCAACGGCACGATTCCGATGGGTGCGGTCTTCGTCGCCAAACAGATCTACGACGCCTTCATGTCCGGCCCGGAAAACATGATCGAGCTGTTCCACGGCTATACCTATTCGGCCCATCCGATCGCCTGCGCGGCGGCTCTCGCCACCCTCGATACCTATGAGGAAGAAGGCCTGCTGACCCGCGCGTCGGAAATCGGCAAATACTGGGAAGATGCGTTGCACAGCCTCAAGGGCCTGCCGAATGTCATCGACCTGCGCAATCTCGGTCTGATCGGAGCCATCGAACTGCAACCGATCGAAGGCGCGCCGACAAAGCGGGCCTTCTCGGCCTTCCTCAAGGCCTATGAGAAGGGACTCATGATCCGCACGACGGGCGATATCATCGCGTTGTCACCGCCGCTCATCATCGAGAAAAGCCATATCGACCAATTGTTCGGCACACTCGCCGATGTTCTGAAGAGCCTCGACTGATCCAGCACAGAAAGGCATATCCATATGGTGCTCAACAGCAATCTCAGGATCAACGGTGACCGCCTCTGGGACAGCCTCATGGAGATGGCGAAAATCGGACCCGGCGTGCGCGGCGGCAACAATCGGCAGACGCTAACGGACGAGGACGGCGAAGGACGCCGTCTTTTCCAGAAATGGTGCGAGACGGCGGGTCTGGCCATGGGCGTCGATACCATGGGCAACATGTTCTTCACCCGCGAAGGCACCGATCCGGACGCCCTGCCGGTCTATATCGGCAGCCACCTCGACACGCAGCCGACCGGCGGCAAATATGATGGCGTTCTGGGCGTTCTCGGCGGGCTGGAAGTCGTGCGGACCCTGAACGACCTTAATATCAAGACGAAACATCCGATCGTCGTCGTCAACTGGACCAACGAGGAAGGCACGCGTTTCGCGCCCGCCATGCTCGCATCCGGTGTTTTCGCTGGCGTTCTGGACCGGGACTGGGCCTATGGCCGCGAGGATGCGAAGGGCAAAAAATTCGGTGACGAACTGGAACGTATCGGCTGGAAGGGTGATGAACCGGTCGGCACGCGGAAGATTCATGCGCTGTTCGAACTGCACATCGAACAGGGGCCGATCCTCGAAGCGGAAGGCAAGGATATCGGTGTCGTCACGCATGGACAGGGCCTGTGGTGGCTACAGGTGACGCTGACGGGCAAGGAAGCGCATACGGGCTCCACCCCGATGAAAATGCGCAAGAATTCAAGCCTTGGCCTCGGCCGCCTGCTTGAACTGGTCAACGATATCGCCATGGCGCACCAGCCGGATGCCGTTGGCGGCGTCGGCCATATCGACGTATCGCCAAACTCGCGCAACGTGCTGCCGGGCAAGATCGTCTTCACCGTCGATTTCCGCTCGCCCAACCGCGACGTGCTTGACGGCATGAAGGCGCGGTTCGAGGCGGAAGCGCCAAAAATCGCGGAGGAACTCGACCTCGGCATCACCATCGAGGAAGCGGGCCATTTCGACCCCGTGACGTTCGACAAGGGCTGCGTGGAGGCCGTGCGCAACGCCGCCGAACGGCTTGGCTACAGCCATCGCAATATCGTTTCAGGTGCCGGTCACGACGCCTGCTGGATCAATCGGGTTGCGCCGACGTCGATGGTCATGTGTCCGTGCGTCGACGGCCTGAGTCATAATGAGGATGAGGATATCTCCAGGGAATGGGCCGCCGCTGGCGCGGACGTGCTGCTTCACGCGGCGGTGGAAACCGCGGAGATCGTCACATGAACAGCGCATAGGCACAAACCACTTTGCGACGTGTTCGACAAATACCAAAAAGGGGAACGGACAAATGGCAACGAAAGTAATCAAGGGCGGAACCATCATCGCAGCCGATCGGACCTACAAGGCCGATGTGCTGATCGATGGCGAGACGGTCGCCGCCATTGGCGAAAACCTGTCCGGCGACGAGACTATCGATGCGACGGGGTGCTATCTGATGCCGGGCGGCATCGATCCCCACACCCATCTGCAAATGCCATTCATGGGCACCTATTCGTCGGACGACTTTGACACCGGCACGGCGGCAGCGCTGGCAGGCGGCACGACGATGGTGGTGGATTTCGTCCTGCCCGCCCCTGACGGCAGCCTGCTCGACGCGCTTCAGGAATGGTTCCAGAAGGCGGGCAAGGCGCGCACCGACTATTCGTTCCACATGGCGATCACCGGCTGGAACAAGAAGATTTTCGACGAGATGCCGAAAGTGGTCGAACAGGGCATCAACACCTTCAAGCATTTCATGGCCTACAAGGGCGCGCTGATGGTCAATGACGACGAGATGTTCGCGTCGTTTCTGCGCTGCGCCGAAATCGGCGCCATGCCGCTGGTTCACGCCGAAAATGGCGATATCGTCGCGCATCTCCAGCAGAAGCTTCTCGCCGAAGGCAATAACGGGCCGGAGGCCCATGGCTATTCCCGCCCGCCGGAAGTGGAAGGCGAGGCCACCAACCGCGCCATCATGATCGCCGATCAGGCGGGCGTTCCGCTTTATGTCGTGCATGTCTCCTGCGAGCAAAGCCATGAAGCGATCCGCCGCGCCCGGCAGAAGGGCATGCGCGTCTTCGGCGAACCGCTGATCCAGCATCTGGTGCTCGATGAAAGCGAATACCAGAACCCGGATTGGGACTATGCGGCGCGGCGGGTCATGTCGCCCCCCTTCCGCGACAAGCTCAATCAGGATGGATTGTGGGCTGGCCTTGCCGCCGGTAGCCTGCAAACCGTCGCCACGGATCATTGCGCTTTCACGACCGAGCAGAAGCGCTTCGGCATCGGCGATTTCACCAAGATCCCGAACGGGACGGGCGGCCTCGAAGACCGGCTGCCCGTGCTATGGACGCGGGGCGTGCGCACGGGCCGGATCACCATGAACGAGTTCGTAGCCGTGACCTCGACCAATATCGCGCGCATTCTCAACATATATCCGAAGAAGGGAGCGATCCTGCCCGGTTCCGATGCCGATATCATTATCTGGGATCCGGAAGCGAAAAAGACGATCTCCGCGAAAACGCAGAAATCGGCCATCGACTACAATGTCTTCGAAGGCATCGAGGTGACGGGCCTGCCGCGCATGACGCTTTCTCGCGGCCGCATCGCGTTCAGGGACGGCGAGGTTCTGGCGCAGACCGGCGATGGCCGCTTCATCGAGCGCGAGCCGCATGCGCCGGTCAACAAGGCGCTCTCGACATGGAAGGAACTCACAGCTCCGCGCAAGGTCGAGCGCAAGCCCGAAAACATGCCGTTGGGGGTATGATGAATGTCATTGCTTCCGATCTGAAGGCGCCAGGCATGCTGCAATCGACGCCATCTCCGGCACCCTCGACTGTCATTGACGTACGCGACCTGTCGCTGACTTTCCAGACCAATGACGGGCCGGTCCATGCCTTGTCAAACATCGACCTGACGGTCAATCGCGGCGAGTTCGTCTCGTTCATCGGGCCGTCGGGTTGCGGCAAGACCACCTTGATGCGCGTCATCGCCGATCTCGAACAGCCGACATCCGGCAGCATATCCGTCAACGGGATGACGCCGGAAGAAGCGCGCGAGAACCGCGCCTATGGCTATGTGTTTCAGGCGGCGGCGCTTTACCCGTGGCGCACCATCGGCGGCAATATCTCGCTGCCGCTGGAAGTCATGGGCTTTTCCAGGGTCGAGCGGGAAAAACGCATCGCGAAAAATCTCGAACTGGTGAACCTGTCCGGCTTCGAGAAGAAATTTCCGTGGCAGCTTTCCGGCGGCATGCAGCAGCGCGCTTCCATCGCCCGCGCCCTCTCCTTCGATCCCGAAATGCTTTTGATGGACGAACCGTTCGGCGCGCTGGACGAAATCGTGCGCGATCATCTGAACGAGCAATTGCTGAAGCTCTGGGCCAAGACGCAAAAGACCGTGATCTTCGTAACCCACTCGATTCCCGAGGCCGTATTCCTTTCGACAAAGATCGTCGTGATGAGCCCCAGACCCGGACGAATTTACGAGATCATCGACTGCGATCTCGGCGACGACCGGCCGCTTCACATTCGCGAAACACCGCAATTCCTGAAAATCGCGCAACAGGTCCGCGAGGGCCTGAGACATGGGCATTCCTACGACGAAGAGCGGATATGAAGAACGAGCGCAGCGTATTTTCCGGTTTCCTTCACGACCGCTTCATCCCGGTCACGACCGTTCTTCTCGCCATCATCGCGCTCTGGTACGCCTTTACAATTGTTCTGAACGCGCCGTTCGAGCGTGATCAGGCGATGCGCGCCGGAACCACGATCTCGACCTCCCAGCTCATCGCCAACACGATGAGCCAGGAACGTCCGGTGCTTCCCGCCCCGCATCAGGTGGCTGAGGAAATCGACAAAACCGTCTTCGGGATGAAGCCGACATCGAAGCGCAGCCTCGTCTATCATGGCTGGGTCACGCTTTCCTCGACGCTTCTCGGCTTCGCGCTCGGCACGCTGCTCGGCATCGCCCTTGCCGTCGCCATCGTGCATTCCCGCACGCTCGACAAGAGCCTGATGCCGTGGATCATCACGTCGCAAACGATCCCCATCCTCGCCATCGCGCCGATGATCATCGTGGTGCTCAACGCGGTCGGGATTTCCGGGCTTTTGCCCAAGGCGGCGATCTCGACCTATCTTTCCTTCTTTCCAGTCACGGTCGGCATGGTGAAGGGCCTTCGGTCGCCGGAAGTCATGCATCTCGACCTGATGCGGACCTATAATGCCTCGCCATCCGAGGTCTTCTGGAAACTGCGCTGGCCCGCCTCTGTGCCGTTTCTCTTCACCTCCATGAAAGTTGCGGTGGCGATCAGCCTTGTCGGCGCCATTGTCGGCGAATTGCCGACAGGGGCAGTCGCCGGGCTCGGCGCACGCCTGCTGGCGGGTTCCTATTACGGGCAGACAGTGCAGATATGGTCGGCGCTCATTGCCGCCGCGCTGATGGCTGCGGTGCTCGTGGCTGTCATCGACGTGATCGGCAATATGGTCAACCGGCGCATGGGAGCGCGGCCATGAGAAGCAGCCATTCTCCCCTCGCCGTCATCGCCCTGTTTCTGACGCTGGCTTCGCTGGTATTTTTCGGCACTGTCATCTTTCATGACATCAGCTTCTGGCCAGTGCCTGTCGCCCTGCTGACGGGCGCGACCGTGGCGCTCAAGGGTGGGAAATCCGTTGCGTCACTGATTGCCCTGCTTGTTCTCGTCCACATCGCCGCTCTTGGCCTCATTCTCATGCTGCCGCAGGTCAATGCTCCGACCAGCGCCGGAGCAGGGTTCTGGTGCATGGTGGTCGCGGCATGGCTGCTGGCGTGGTGCGCGGTGCAACGGCTTTCCATGCTGAAAACCGATTCCCGCGCCGCGCGACGCATTATCAATCTCTCCATCCCGCTCCTGTTCGGGCTCTGGCTTTTATTGCTGTGGGAAATCGTTGTTCGCGGCTTCGGCATTCCGACCATCCTGTTGCCACCGCCCTCCATGATTGGCGCGCGGATCGCCAGTTCCGGTTCGATTCTCTGGGCGGACTTCCAGCAGACCTTCCTGAAGGCCGTCGTTGCGGGCTATGTCATCGGCTGCGGCACGGGGTTGATCGCCGCCATCATCGTCGACCGTATTCCCTTCCTGCGCAAGGGACTGCTTCCCGTCGGCAATCTGGTTGCGGCGCTTCCCGTGGTCGGCATCGCACCCATCATGGTGATGTGGTTCGGCTCCTACTGGCAATCGAAAGCCGCGGTCGTGGTCATCATGACCTTCTTCCCCATGCTGGTGAACACCGTCGCGGGACTGGCCAGTTCCGGCTCCATGGAACGCGACCTGATGCGCACCTATGGGTCGAACTACTGGCAAACGCTGTTCAAGCTGCGGCTTCCGGCAGCCATGCCCTTCATCTTCAATGCGCTCAAGATCAATTCGACGCTGGCGCTCATCGGCGCGATTGTTGCCGAATTTTTCGGTTCGCCTATTGTTGGCATGGGATTCCGCATCTCGGCCGAAGTCGGTCGCATGAACGTCGATATGGTCTGGGCGGAAATTTTTGTTGCAGCGCTCGCCGGATCGCTTTCCTACGGGCTGATCACCCTCGTCGAGCGCGCTGTTACTTTCTGGCATCCGTCCTACCGGACATGATGCCAGACGCATGAACCGGCATCCGCACCTTATAAAAACGCGGAGCCCTAACCAGAGGAGAACGGGAATGAAGAAGACATTGATGCTTTCTCTGTCAGCAGGTCTTGCCATGACCTTCATGGCCGGAACAGCGCATGCAGCCGACAAGCTGACCCTCCAGCTCAAATGGGTGACGCAAGGGCAGTTCGCAGGCTACTATGTGGCGAAAGACAAGGGATTTTATGAAGAGGCCGGTCTTGATGTCGAAATCAAGCCGGGCGGCCCGGACGTTGCTCCCCCGCAGGTGATCGCTGGCGGCGGTGCCGATGTGGTTGTCGACTGGATGCCTTCGGCGCTCGCCACGCGCGAAAAGGGCCTGCCGCTCGTCAATATTGCCCAGCCCTTCAAGAAATCCGGCATGATGCTGACCTGCCGCAAGGAAACCGGCATCACCAAGCCCGAAGACTTCAAGGGCAAGACCCTCGGCGTGTGGTTCGGCGGCAATGAATATCCGTTCCTTTCATGGATGAACCACCTCAAGTTTCCGACGGAAGGCGGGCCGGACGGCGTTACTGTCCTGAAACAGGGCTTCAATGTCGATCCATTGATCCAGAAGCAGGCGGACTGCATCTCGACCATGACCTACAACGAATATTGGCAGGTCATCGATGCGGGCATTCCCGAAGACCAGCTCGTCACCTTCAAATATGAGGATGAAGGGGTCGCGACACTCGAAGACGGCCTTTATGTGCTTGAAAAAAGTCTTGAAGACCCGGCCATGGTCGACAAGCTGGCGCGTTTCGTGAAGGCCTCCATGAAGGGCTGGGAATATACGGTTGCCCATCCGGATGAGGCAGCGGAAATCGTTCTTGAGAACGATGCCAGCGGCGCGCAGACCGAAAAACATCAAAAGCGCATGGTGGGTGAAATCGCCAAGCTGGTTGATGGGTCAACAGGCGTTCTGGACACTGCCGCCGCAGACCGGACGGTCGAAACGCTGCTGGGCGGCGGTTCCGATCCCGTGATTACCAAAAAACCCGAGGGAGCCTGGACAACCAAGATCACCGATATGATCAAGTAGGTTCGGCGATCATGAAAAGAAAGGGGGGCATGCCTCCCCTTTTTGTTCTTTATTCACCGGGTGCGGGATGCGCTGCCGCCTCGGCAAGTTCGCGCTCAAGCCGTTCTTCCTCATGCACGTTCGGAGTGACGAAACGGCCAAGAAGCAGGTAAGCGACAGGCGTGAGGAACAGGGTGGATGCCGTCGCAAGGCCAAGGCCGCCGACGATGACCCAGCCAAGCGCGATGCGCGCCTCCGCGCCTGCTCCACTTGCGATCACCAGCGGAACGGCACCCAGAACGGTACAGATCATCGTCATCATCACCGGACGCAGGCGGATGTTGGATGCCTCCTCGATCGCCCTGCGGACATCATAGCCGCGATCCCGCAACTGGTTGGCGAATTCGACGATGAGAATACCGTTCTTGGCCATGATGCCGACAAGCAGCACAAGCCCGATCTGGCTATAGACATTGAGACTGGTGCCGGTGAGCAGGAGCGCGAACACCGCACAGGCGAGACCAAGCGGGACCGTCGCCATGACGATGACGGCGCTGACGAAGCTTTCGAACTGGGCAGCCAGCACCAGAAGAATGATGACAATCGCAAAGCCGAAGGTCGTCATCATGCTGCTCGACGTTTCGTCGAGCGTCGCGGCTTCCGCAAGCGGAACCACGCGTGCCCCCGGTGGCAGCAGTGGATCGGCGATCTGCAACACCGCCGCATAGGCGTCACCCAGGGCCGTATCGCCGCTCAGGCCGGTGGTGATGGCAACGGATGGCAATTGCTCCTCTCTGGCCAGTGATGGCGGAACCGCCTTTTCCGCGAGCGTCGCAATGGTCGAGACGGGTACGAAGCGGCCATCGCCCGTTTTCAGGAAGATGTTTTCCAGATCGGTCGGATCGTTCACCGGATTGGTGGTGGAAACGAGCTTCACGTCGACGCTGCGGTTGTTGATGTAGACCGAGCCGATTTCACGGCCGTCGAGCATTGCTTGCGTGGCCTCGCCGAGCCCCGCGATATTGATGCCGAGATCAGACGCCCTTTCGCGGTCGATGGTGATGGCCAATTGCGGCTGTGTCGCCTCGCTCGACAAACGGGTCTGCTGGAAGCGATCGTCATCCTCCAGCGCCTGCACGATCTTCGCCGCCGCCGCGTTAAGATCGGTGTAGTTGCTGCCCACGATGGCGAATTGCAGACCATTGCCAGCGCCGCGAATGCCGAGACTGTTCGGCTGGCCGGTAAAGGTGCGAACACCGGGGACGGTCTTCGCCAGTCTTTCGATATCGGCCGTGATCTGTTGCTGCGTGCGCTCGCGCTGGTCCCAGGGAGCCAGGGAAATCACCATGAACCCACTGTTCTTGGCACCACCGCTGCCGGCAATCGCGAACGCATTCTGAATTTCTCCTGAATCCCGCAGCGGCTGGATCAGGGCTTCGATCTGCCGCAACTGACTCGTCATGAAATCGAGACTGACGCCCTCCGGCGCGCTGATGCGCAGAAAGACGGACGAACGATCCTCCGGCGGCGTCAACTCCTGTCGGATGGTTCCATAGGCGCCGGCGGCAGCAGCCGCGAACAGCACCGACGCAAGGACCACCAGCATTGGGGCATCAAGACAGGCATGAAGGGAACGCCGGTAGAAACTGGCCAGCCCGCTTCCGATACGCCCTATAATTCCGTGCGATTCCCCGTCCGCGCCATGGGCGGAAGCATGCGCCGAGGTCAGCAGGCGCGAAGCCAGCATCGGGCAGAGCGACAGGGCGACAATGGAAGACAGGAAGACCGAGATCGCCAGCACGAAGCCGAACTCACGGAACAGACCACCGGCCTGCCCCGGAAGAAACGACAGCGGCACGAAAACGGCAATCAGCGTCGCGGTCGTGGCGACAACGGCAAAGAAAACTTCCTGCGTTCCGAGCACGGCGGCGGCGCGCGGCCCCATGCCCTCGTTTCGCCGCCGAACGATATTTTCAAGCACCACAATCGCATCATCGACCACAAGGCCGGTCGCGAGCACCAGCGCCAGCAGGGTCAGAATGTTGATCGAAAAGCCCGTCAGGTAGATCGCCGCGACCGTGCCGATCAGCGCCACGGGAATGGCCAGAGTCGGAATCAGCGTGGCCCGCAGATCGCGCAGGAACAGATAGATGATCAGAACGACCATAAGCACCGAAATGCCGAGCGCAATTTCCACCTCATGAATCGCGCCATTGATGAAGTTGGCATCGTCGCTGGTGATCGCGATCTCCACGCCGTCTGGCAGAGACTCCCTTATCTGTTCCACCGCCGCCTTGATGCCTTCGGAAATTTCAAGCGTGTTGGACTGGGCCTGACGGACGATGCCAAGGCCGAGGCCCGTCTTGCCATTGGCCCGAAGCACGGAACTCGCGATATCAGGGCCGAGAGTCACGGTCGCCACATCGCTCAATCTGGTTCGGTCAGTGAGGAAGATATTCTCGAACTGTTCCGGCGTCGTGATATCCGCCGTCGCACGCACGATCAGATTCTGGTTGTTGCTCGTCAGCGAGCCCGCAGGCGTATCGAATGCCATGGACGAGAGAGCGGTGCGAATATCGCCCACCGTGATGCCGAGGCTCGCCAGCTTCGCCTGATCGATGTCGATGCGGAAAATCTTGTCGCGGTCACCATTGACCTGCACATCGGCGACGCCGGGGACGGCAGCCAGCGTATCGGAAATCTCGTTGTCAACGAGTACCGTTATATCCTCGATCGACATGACATCCGACGTCACCGCCAGCCGTATGACCGAATCCGCATTGGCGTCGGCCTTGACAATGCGTGGCGCGTCGGCATCGTCCGGCAGATCGTTGGTGATGCGCGAAATGGCGTCACGCATATCCGAGGCGGCGACATTCAAATCCACATCGTCGCCAAATTCAATGGTCACGCGACTTCTGCCGAACGACGAACTGGACGAAATGGATTTCACGCCCGAAACGCGCGCCACCGCGCCCTCAATGGATTCCGTGATTTCCCGATCGATCGTTTCGGCTGATGCGCCGGTAAACGTGGTTGTCACGGTGATGACCGGCCGATCAACGTCCGGAAGCTCGCGAACCTCAACGCCGCGAAACGCGGCCAGACCAGCGACGATGATGAGGACGTTCAGAACAAAGGCGAGAACCGGCCTGCGGACGAAGATCGCCGTCAGGCCATGATCGGACTTCAGAGGTGAGGAATCACTCATGTGCCTCAGCCTCCGGAGGAATTCTTGATCGATGCGGTGGGGGCGGAGCCATCCGGCTTTGGAGCCGCCGGACCACCCTCATTCTTGATCTGGACCTGAGAGCCGGCGCGAACGCTCTGTATTCCTTCGGCGACGACCTGATCGCCCTGCGCCAGAGAAGCATCGACCAGCACGATTTCGGAATTTCTCTGAACGATCCGCACGGGAACACGCTCGGCGACACCATCGGCGATCCGCCAGACAAAGGCTCCGTCCGTCCCCCACTGGATGGCCAATGGATCGACGGCAGGATAGGTTTCCCCGCTGAAATGAGCGGTGATCTGGAACGCCATGCCGGCGCGCAGCGTATCATTGGGATTGATGATCCGCGCCTGCACCTGAAGCGTGCGGCTGGCCGAATCCACACGATTGTCCACGGCACTCACCACCCCGTGAAAAACTTCTCCGGGGCGCGCGATCGATGTCGCCGTGACCGGCGTTTCGATCTTCATGGCGGGAGCGAAACGCTCCGGCACCCAGAAATCGACCAGCAATTCCGATCGGTCGTCGATTGTCGCGATTTCCGTCTGGGTGGTGACGTAGTTCCCGGCGGAAACGGGCAGAATGCCGACAATGCCGCCGATCGGCGCATGAATGGAGCGGCGGCTCAACGCCAGCTCCGCGTCGCGAAGCGCCAGACGCGCCGTCTCCACGGCAAGCTCGGCATCCGTCACCTGCACGGCGGAAACGGTGTTCGATGTCCTCAGGTTTCGCGCCCGCTGCAGGCGCGCTTCCGCATCCTTGAGATTGAGACGTGCCCGGTCCGCGGCGATGATTTCCGTATCCGAATCAAGTCTTGCGATGATGTCTCCTGCCTTGACCAGGCCGCCCGATTCCACCAGCAGCTCATCCATGCGGCCTGCGGCAAAGGTCGTCACCGCGACCGTGCTCTTCGCCCGGCCCGTGCCGATGGCGGAAAGCCGGTCATTGATCGTCGCGGAGGTAACAGGCCGCACAATGACCAGCGGACCGGAAGCGTTCCGTGCACGCGGGGTCGCGGCATTAACGGCCACATTGGCTGTCGCCACGGGAGCCCAGTCGATACCCACTTTCTGCAAAATGCCGGGTGCAGAGGGGTGAAAGAATGCCCATGCCGTCGTTGCCCCTGCAAGAATCACGGCTGCGCCGACGACTTGCTTCCAGATTTTCATTCCACACCCCGAATATCGTTTGTCATCGCTATCTCGTACGCGAAGCACCCTTTTTCAACCCGGAGCACCCGGCTGCCGACAAATTTGCGCTTTCGCAAGAATACGGACAATTGCACTAACCGATAAGTGCTAAAGATTCACATTACCAAGTTGTAATGCAGCATTTTTCGCGAAATAACGGTGTTGTGAATATGACATTGCTGCACAATGAATTGTTTTGCTCCGGCAATCGCTTCACTCTGGTTTTTGAACCGAAGAACACACAAAGACGGTCGGCGAATTCGCGAAGGGGGAAATTCATGGCGAGAACGGATATTGCGCGGCGGGTCTATAATCATACCTGGAAGCTGGATCCGATCGTTCGCAGCCTTCTCGACACCGATTTTTACAAGCTTCTGATGCTCCAGATGATCTGGGGCGTCTACCCTCGGGTCAACGCCACGTTCAGCCTGATCAACCGCTCCACGTCGTTTCGGCTGGCGGAGGAGATCGACGAGGGTGAACTCCGCGCCCAGCTCGATCATGTGCGGACGCTCGGCTTCACCAAGAAGGAAATGATCTGGCTGGCTGGCAACACCTTCTATGGCCGCAAGCAGATCTTCGGGCCGGAATTTCTGGCGTGGCTGGAAAACTTCAAACTGCCGGAATACGAGCTGACGAAGAAAGACGGGCAATATGAACTGAATTTCCATGGACCGTGGATGTACACGACCATGTGGGAAATTCCCGCCCTTGCGATCATCAACGAGCTGCGCTCGCGCGCCGCAATGAAGTCGCTCGGCCCTTTCGCCCTCGACGTGCTCTATGCGCGCGCAAAGGCGAAGCTCTGGGCGAAGGTCGAGCGGCTGCGGCTTCTTCCCGATCTCAAGATTTCCGATTTCGGCACGCGCCGCCGCCATTCGTTTCTGTGGCAGCGCTGGTGCGTCGAGGCCCTCAAGGAAGGGATCGGCGACAATTTTACCGGCAGCAGCAACGTGCTGCTGGCAATGGACAATGATCTGGAGGCTCTCGGCACCAATGCGCACGAATTGCCAATGGTGCTCGCAGCGCTTGCCGGGACAGAAGAGGAACTGCGTCAGGCACCCTATCGCGTGCTGCAGGACTGGAACCGTTATTATGGCGGCAACCTGCTGATCGTCCTGCCCGACGCCTTCGGCACGACCGCCTTCCTGCGCGACGCGCCCGACTGGGTGGCCGACTGGACCGGTTTCCGCCCCGACAGCGCGCCTCCCATCGAGGCGGGTGAGAGAATCATGGAATGGTGGCAGTCCAAAGGGAAAGATCCCCGGCAAAAACTGCTGCTCTTTTCCGATGCCCTCGATGTGGAGACCATCGAGGCGACCTATCGTCATTTCGATGGAAAAGTACGCATGAGCTTTGGTTGGGGAACCAATCTCACCAATGATTTCAAGGATTGCGCGCCTCTCTACAATCGGCAGCTTTCGGCGATCTCGCTGGTCTGCAAGGTAACGAGCGCAAACGACCGCCCGGCGGTCAAGCTGTCCGACAATCCGAGAAAGGCAACGGGAGAACCCGAAGAAATCCAGCGCTATCTGCGCATCTTCGGCAATGAGGACCGCGCCGAGCAGGTGGTCAACTACTGACCGGCGCGGCCACTGAACCTATTGCAGCGCGACCGTCTTCAGGTCGTGCTCGCTTGCGCTATCCGACACCTTATCCTGCTCGTCCGACAACAGGATAGGTTCGCCATTGGCCGCAAACAGAACCCAAAGGTCGAAACCGGGGGCCATCGGCGGCAAGGCAGGAAAATTCTTCGACAGGTCGTCTGTATTCATCTTGCGGATATAGCCAATCTGGCCCGCGCCAAGATGGGCGAATTCGATGTCCGTAAAGACATTCTTCTGTGTGCTCTGTGCCATTTTAGCCTCCTTGTTCGGGCGATCCGTATTCAGCCTCGCCCGGAATGAGCCGTTCATGATAAGCGTCAGTCCGTCACGGCGATGTTGATGCGCTTCACCAGTCGATCCGGCTCGGGCCGATCGAGATCGATCGACAGCAGGCCGTTTTTCAACTGGCAACCCGTCACCCGCATTCCGTCAGCCAACACGAAGACACGCTGGAACTGCCGCGCGGCGATGCCGCGATGGAGAAACTGCCGGCTTGCGTCTTCCGTCTGGCGACCGCGAATAACGAGTTGATTGTCCTCAACAGTCACTTCGAGATCATCATCCGAAAAGCCGGCGACAGCCAAAGTGATTCGCAGCTTCTCAGGCCCGTTTTCGCATTTGAGACGCTCGATATTGTAGGGTGGATAGCCATCGCCAGACTTGGCGATGCGTTCAAGCGTCTTTTCCATGCTGTCAAACCCTAGCAAAAGCGGGCTTGAAAACGGCGTCATGCGTGTCATCTGTGCAGTCCTCATCAAAAGCGACCGAAATGAGAGAACCCAATTGGCATTTCTCTCGTCGTATTTGATATGGTTGATCAATTTCGCGAGTTCAAGGGAGATTTCACATAGATGACGCGCAAGATTATCATTGACACCGATCCGGGGCAGGACGATGCGATCGCCATCCTGCTTGCGCTCGCAAGCCCGGAACTGGAAATCCTCGGCATCACAGCTGTCGCCGGAAACGTGCCGCTGCACCTGACCCATCTCAATGCGCGCAAGATATGCGAACTGGCCAAACGCACGGACATCAAGGTTTACGCAGGCGCCATCCGCCCGCTGATGCGCCCTCTGGTAACGGCAGAGCATGTGCATGGAAAGACCGGCCTTGACGGCCCGGACCTGCCGGAACCGGCGATGCCGCTTCAGGAACAGCACGCGGTCGATTTTATCGTTGAGACGCTTCGCCGGGAAGAAACAGGCAGCGTAACGCTCTGCCCGCTCGGCCCGCTGACCAATATCGCGCTTGCACTCAACCGCGCGCCCGATATCGCGCCGAAAATCCGCGAAATCGTGCTGATGGGTGGTGGCTTCTTCGAGGGTGGCAACGTCACGCCCGCCGCCGAATTCAACATCTATGTCGATCCGGAAGCGGCAAAAATTGTCTTTGAATCCGGCATTCCCATCATTGTGCATCCGCTCGACGGCACGCACAAGGTTCTGACTACGGCCAACCGAATCAAGGCCTTCCGTGACATGGACACGCGCGTTGGCGCCGTAACGGCAGAACTGCTGGAATTCTACGAGCGCTTTGACGAGGAAAAATACGGCACCGACGGCGGCCCGCTGCACGATCCCAACGTCATCGCCTACCTGCTGCGGCCGGAAATCTATTCCGGCAGGCATTGCAATGTGGAAATCGAAACGAAGTCAGACCTGACCCTCGGAATGACCGTGATCGACTGGTGGGGCGTGACCGATCGTCCGAAGAATGCCCTTGTCGTTCGCGACGTGGACGACAACGCCTTCTTTGAGCTTCTGACCGAACGACTTGCAACGTTTTAAGCAGCGATGAAAATTCCAGAATGAACGGCCTCCGGCTTCGTGGGGGCCGTTTTATTTTAGGCGGTATTATTCCGCCAGTGCCTTTTCCACATCCGCCGCCAGCGGAATGGCGGGCTGCGCACCGGGCTTGAGACAGGCCAGCGAGGCGGCGACCGCCGCGCGACGGCAGGCGTGTTCAAGATTAAGGCCGGAATCAAGCCCGGCGGCCAGATAGCCGCAGAAAGTATCGCCAGCGCCGACCGTATCCAGCGGCCTGATCGGATAGGCCGGGACCGAAAACTGCCTTTCCGGTGTCGCCACAAGAATGCCGTCCGCCCCCAGCGTCACGACCACGATGCGGCCCGTCGTTTCCGCAAACGATTTCATGCGCTGCTCGCGGCTGTCGCCAGCAAGAGAAAGCTTGTCGGCAGCCAGGTCGAACTCCGTCTCATTGGCGATCACGATATCGGCAAGCGGCAGCAGTTCGGCGGCATTTTCATTCCACGGCGCGATATTGAGAATAGAGGTGGTTCCGGCCTTGCGGGCGGCCATCAGCGCCGCTTTCACCGTTACCAGCGGTATTTCGTGTTGCAACAGCAGATGACCTCCTGCAATTCCTGCCTTGGCCACGTCCTGCTCCGCCACCTCGCCATTCGCGCCGGGCACGACCACGATCACATTCTCGCCTGAAGCCTCGACCGTGATCAGAGCGATGCCGGTCGTGCTTCCCGCCGTCTTTACCGCCGAAAGATCGACGCCGCCATCTTTCAGTAACGTCACCGCTTCACCAGCGAAACTGTCTTCGCCGACAGCTCCAACCATTCTGACGGACGCGCCGGATCGCGCCGCAGCAAGGGCCTGATTGGCCCCCTTGCCGCCGGGTGCGGACTGGAAATGCGTGCCGGACACGGTTTCGCCCGGTTTGGGCAACGCCGCCGTGGTCGCGATCAGATCGAGATTGATGGAACCGATAACCGTAATCATGCCTATCCCTTGCAGCTTCTGTTACGCTGCACCGGGTATACATTTTCCTGCCCTGCTGTGAACAGGCCAGTTGACGGGTCAACGGCCCTTTGCGGTCGCCAGCGCCCGCGTAAATGCGCGCGCGAACTGCTCGCGATCGTCGGGCGGCAGAAAGCTGCCAAGCGCTATCGATTTGCCCTCACCTTCCACCTTCATGGCGGTAATGCCGATCTCGCTGTGGCGGAACACGCGGAAGCGCGCCCAGAATGGATTGAGGCGATGTTCCACCGTGCGGCCTGTCGCAGCCACCTTCCTGATATCCAGCGCGGTGCGGGAGACGACGACTTCCTCGCGCATCCTCGCCGCCAGATAATTGGCGCGAAAAGCCAGATAGATGAGCAGCACGTCCAGCCCGAAGAAACCAAAGATCGGCCACGCGCCAATAGAGAGGAAAAACGCGCCCACCCCCAGCCAGACCGTCACGAGAACCACCATGAGTATGGTGAAACCGCGGTATCCGAGCGAGCGATAAGGAGCAAGACGGGCACGAAAAATCGGCTCGTCATTGGCTATTGCGTCCACCTGCGAATAGTGCGCCATGTCGATTGTTTCCACGCTTCGGTCTGAGTATAGAGAGAGCTTATCGAAAAGCCCAAGGAGAAAATCGGCGTGAGCCTGCCCAAAATTACGAAGAAGGCCGCGAGAACGCCGAGAATACCCTACACCAAGGATGAGATTCACGAAATTTTCCGCCGCTTCTCGGTTCAGCGACCCGAGCCGAAAGGCGAGCTGGAATATGTAAACCCGTATACGCTTCTGGTCGCGGTCGCCCTTTCGGCGCAAGCGACCGATATCGGCGTCAATCGCGCCACGCGGCCATTGTTCAAGATTGCCGATACGCCTGAAAAAATGCTCGAACTGGGTGAAGAGCGGCTTGGTGATCATATCAAGACAATCGGCCTTTGGCGCAACAAGGCGAAAAATGTCATCGCATTATCCGCTGCACTCATCCGCGACCATGGCGGGCAAGTACCAGCGGATCGCGACGAACTGGTGAAGCTGCCGGGCGTTGGGCGCAAGACGGCAAACGTGGTTCTCAACATGGCTTTCGGCCACACGGCCATGGCGGTTGATACGCATATTTTCCGCATCGGCAATCGCCTGAAACTGGCCCCCGGCAAGACGCCGGACCAGATCGAGGCGCGGTTGACGAAGACCATTCCGCCGGAATATCTCTACCACGCCCATCACTGGCTCATCCTGCATGGCCGTTATGTCTGCAAGGCCCGCAAGCCCGAATGCGAGAAATGCGTGATTGCGGATATATGCAAGGCGGACGAAAAAACCACCAGCATTCCCGCACCGCTCGTTCCGATTGACGCGTAAATGCCCAGGTGCCTGTCTAACGGGCCTGCTTAACGGGTTTGCCGCGCCATAGCGACGGCTTCCGAGCGCGCGATTGCCTTGTGCAGATGCACCATCATGGCGGCAGCAAAAAGCGGCGTCAGCAGGTTGAGGATCGGCACCGCCAGAAAAGCGGCGATCAGCATGCCCGCCAGAAAGACCGTCCCGGCATTTCTGGAACGCAATTCCCTAGCCTCCGCCTCCGGCCTGAAACGCATGGCCGCAAACTCGAAATATTCGCGACCCAGCAGATAGCCGTTGACGGCAAAGAACGCGACCAGGTTCACGCCCGGTATGAGCAGAAGGAGCAGCGCAAAGATATTGCCAAGGATAACCACGCCAAGAAACTTGGCCGAAAGAACCAGCGAGCGCATGAGCGGCAGGGCTTTTCCGGACCTGTCGCCCGGATAGTCCTTTCGCTCAATGATTTCCGCCACGTCATCAAGGAAAAGACCGGCGATAAGCGCCGTGACCGGCCCTATCAGCAGCGCGAGACCAACGGCGAGCCCCAATCCGGCGGCAATAGCGGTCGCGGTGCCGAGCCATGCGGCCCAGTTGGGAAGGCCGGGCATCCATTGCTCCAGCCATGGCATCGCAAACAGGTTGAAAATTTCCTGAAGGCCGAACCAAAGCCCGATCAGCACGAGAATCGTCAGCCCGATCGATTTCCACAGCACTGAACGGAACTCCGGAGAAAAAAGACGGCGCAGCGCAGCGCCCGCAGCATCAAGAATCATGGGCCTTCCTTTCCTGTATCACTGGACATAGGGAGAGAAGGCAGGGCCTGCAAGCGCCGCCGACGACCATAAGGGCTAGCCAAAGCAGCGCTCAACGGCTAGGAGTTTGCACAATAAAGCCTGTATCATTTGGGGCGCAGATATTTCCGGAGTGTTCATGTCAAACTACGATGTGTTGTGCATTGGCAATGCGATTGTCGACATCATTGCCCGTACGGACGACGATTTTCTGGTCAAGAACGACATCATCAAGGGGGCCATGAACCTGATCGATGCGGAACGCGCCGAGTTCCTGTACGAGAGCATGGGCCCCGCGATCGAAACCTCCGGCGGCAGCGCGGGCAACACGGCGGCGGGTGTCGCGAGCCTCGGCGGGCGTTCGGCCTATTTCGGCAAGGTTTCCGACGATCACCTTGGGCGCATCTACACCCATGACATCCGCGCGCAGGGCGTTGCCTTCGACACGCGCACGCTGAACGGCCACCCGCCGACGGCGCGGTCCATGATCTTCGTGACGCCGGATGGCGAGCGGTCGATGAATACCTATCTGGGCGCATGCATCGAGCTTGGGCCGGAAGATGTCGAAAGCTCCAAGGTTTCGGAAGCCAAGGTCACCTATTTCGAAGGCTATCTGTGGGACCCTCCCCGCGCCAAGGAAGCCATTCGTCTCGCCGCGAAAATCGCGCATGAGCATGGCCGTCAGGTTTCCATGACGCTTTCCGATCCGTTCTGTGTCGATCGCTATCGCGATGAATTCCTCGACCTGATGCGCTCCGGCACGGTGGATATCGTCTTCGCCAACGAAGTGGAGCTGAAATCGCTCTACCAGACGTCCTCGTTCGAGGAAGGCATAAACGCCATCCGCAATGATTGCGCGCTGGCGGCGGTAACGCGGTCCGAGCACGGGTCCGTGATCGTGACGCGCGATGAAACGGTTTCCGTTCCTGCGATCAGGATCGACGAACTGGTCGACACGACCGGCGCTGGAGATCTCTACGCGGCGGGCTTCCTCTACGGCTATACGAACGAACTCTCATTGCAGGATTGCGGACGTCTCGGCTCGCTGACCGCTGGCCTCGTCATTCAGCAGATTGGACCGCGTCCGCAACTGAACCTGAAGGCTGCAGCCCAGCAGGCCGGCCTAATCTGAAGGCAGGATTCCGTCGCGCTTGAGCTGTTCCTCGGAACGGCCCGGGCGCGAGCGGTAACTCGGAAGCGTCCAGCCGAATATCAGCGCACCGCCACGCACCACAAAGGCGACGGACGCGCCAATCAGAGCGGCAAGCCGTGGATCGACACCCCAGCTCGCGAGGATGGTGAAACTCACGGCGCCAGCCAGCGCCGCCGTGACGTAGATTTCGCGGCGCATCAGGACCGACTGGTCGCCGGACACGATATCGCGCAGGATGCCGCCGCATGTGGCGGTGAGGATTCCGGTCACGACCGCGATATAAGGGCCGAACCCCAGCGCCAGCCCCTTTGCGGCCCCCATGACGCAATAGGCCGACAGGCCGATCGAATCGAGCCAGAGAATCATCCGGTAGCGGGATTCGAGCAGATAGGCCGAAAAATAAATCAGGACAGCGACGACGGCGCAGACAAGAATATAAATCGGATCGCGCACCCAGAAGACCGGCGCATCGCCGAGCACGAGATCGCGCAGCGTGCCGCCGCCTATGCCGGCCAGGCTCGCGAGAAACAGGAAGCCGATGATATCGAGCTGACGGCGGGACGCGGCAAGCGCGCCGGTTGCCGCAAAAACGAAAACACCCGCGTAATCAAAAAACTGGATCATCGCTTCCCCCCTCAGCCCGACGTTAGATCATTTCACGATGTCGGGGAAACCATGAATGGACCGTCCGGATGCAAATCGACCCCCGAGAGCGCTTTGCCATCGGGGGTCGCGGGATTGACAATGTAACGGCTGATCAGGCGTCTTTTTCAGCCTGCGCATTGATCGGGCCAGGCTCCGTCGGGGCTTCTTCCACAATGGCAGCCTTCGGCCCGCCCTTGGACACGCCCACCATCGCGGGACGCAGCACTCGATCGCCGATCACAAAGCCTGACTGGACAACCTGAACGACCGTGTTGTTCGGGGTATCCGGGTTGGGCACTTCGAACATGGCCTGATGGAAGTTCGGATCAAATTTCTCGCCCACCGGGTCGATCTTCTTGACGCCGTGGCGCTCCAGACCATTGAGCAGCGCGCGCTCGGTCATCTCCACGCCTTCGGCGAGGGACTTGACGCCCGCATCGGTCGCCAGCGATTCAGCCGGGATAGCATCCAGCGCACGGCGCAGATTGTCGGAGACGGAGAGCATTTCGCGTGCGAAATTCGTAACCGCATAGGTACGCGCATCGTGAACGTCGCGGGCGGTGCGCTTGCGAAGGTTTTCCATTTCGGCGGCGAGGCGCAGAAGCTGGTCCTTGAGTTCGCTGTTTTCCGCCATCAGCGGCGCCAGCAGATCCGGGCCTTCGTTTTCAGCGGCATCGTCGTCCGCGATTTCGATCTCCTCGGACTTGCGCGACTTCAGGAATTCGTCAGCCGCGCGCTTCAACGCATCGCGATCACGCGGATTGTTCAGATCGCGCTTGTCGAAATCGGAGGTGTCACGGTTGTTCTTGTTCTCGGTCATGGCTCATTTTCGTCAAGTTGAACAGTTGAGCCGCATATCGAGCTTTAGGCATAGAAAATCAAGGGCAGATCGACCGATGTGGCGTTTCGCACAGCCTTACCGCAACAAGCGGGAAACAAGTTGCGCCGTGTAGTCGACCATCGGGACGATACGGGCATAGTTCAGCCGCGTAGGCCCGATGACACCGAGCGCCCCGATGACCCGCTGCTCCGAATCACGATAGGGCGCGACAACAAGCGACGAGCCGGACAGCGAGAACAGCTTGTTTTCCGAACCGATGAAGATACGCACGCCGGAACCGGCCTCTGCCAGATCCAGAAGCTGGATCATGTCTTCCTTGGTTTCGAGATCGTCGAAAAGATGGCGCAAGCGGTCCAGATCCGCCTCGGCCGTCACCGATTCCAGAAGATTGGAGCGTCCACGAACGATGAGCCTTGATGTCTGATCGCCAGCAGCACCCGCCCAGACCGCAAGCCCCTGCTCGACCAGATGTTGCGACAGGCTGTCGAGAGCCTGTTTCGTTTCATCCTTGAGCCGCTCGACTTCTGCCCGCGCCTCGGTCAGCGTCCGGCCGATAATATGGGCGTTCAGATAGTTTGACGCCTCGGTAAGCTGTGAATGAGTCACTCCCGCCGGGAGATCGATGATCCGGTTTTCCACGTCGCCGCTTTGCGACACGAGCACGGCAAGCGCGCGCGCCGGTTCCAGCCGGATGAATTCGATATGCTTCAGCGCGCCTTCGGCCTTGCCGGTCACGACGAGACCTGCGCCACGCGAAAGCCCTGACAGGATCTGGCTTGCCTCCGTCAAGACGGCTTCCACCGAATGTCCGGCCTCCGCCGCGCGAACCTGGCTTTCGATGGTCTGGCGTTCGCCTGCCGGCAGATCGCCGACCTCCATGAAAGCATCCACGAAGAAGCGAAGCCCCAGATGGGTCGGCAAACGGCCCGCCGAGACATGCGGCGCATAGATCAGCCCCATGTGCTCCAGGTCGCTCATGACATTGCGGATGGTTGCGGGAGACAGTGAGACCGGCAAAACACGCGCAAGGTTGCGCGATCCGACCGGCTCGCCGTCGCCCAGATAGTTTTCAACGATGCGCCGAAAAATCTCGCGGGACCGCTGGTCGAGGGATTGAAAAGGTTCTGGCGGGACTGTCTTGTTCATGGCGGCGTCAGATATTGTTGATGTACCCGATGTTTCGATGCACCTAATATAGGGTGTATCGCCATATTCATCAAAGTCTTTGCTTCAGGCCACGCGTAAGGTTACAAGCCGCCGACAGGCAGATCCAAATCGAGGTTGAAGAATGCGTCCATCCAAGAGAGTTGCTGACGAAATGCGCGCCGTTTCGTTTGAACGAGGCGTCTCCAAACATGCCGAAGGCTCCTGCCTCGTCAAGTTTGGCGACACGCATGTCCTCTGCACCGCTAGCCTTGAGGAAAAGGTTCCGGGCTGGATGCGCAACACCGGCAAGGGCTGGGTGACGGCGGAATACGGGATGCTGCCGCGCTCCACCGGCGATCGCATGCGTCGCGAAGCCTCCGCCGGCAAGCAGGGCGGTCGCACACTCGAAATCCAGCGGCTGATCGGTCGCTCCCTGCGCGCCGTCGTCGACATGCAAGCCCTCGGCGAAATCCAGATCACGGTCGACTGCGACGTCATTCAGGCGGATGGCGGCACGCGCACGGCGGCGATCACCGGCGGATGGGTCGCGCTTTACGAATGCCTGCGCTGGATGGAAGCGCGCCAGATGGTGAAGGTCGAGAAGGTTCTGAAGGACCATGTCGCGGCGATCTCGTGCGGCATCTACGAGGGAACGCCGGTGATCGACCTCGACTATGCCGAGGACTCCACCGCGCAGACTGATGCAAATTTTGTCATGACCGGCAAGGGCGGGATTGTCGAGATTCAGGGTACGGCGGAAGGCGCCCCGTTTTCCGAAGAGGAGTTCACCGCCCTGATGAACCTGGCGCGCGGCGGCATAAACCGTCTCGTGTCATTGCAGAAGATGGCGGTCGCCTGAGCCGGAGCTGAACGCGAGAAACACGATGCGCCCCTCAGCCATTCTTGAAACAGCGCTTTACGCCGACGACCTCAACAAGGCCGAAAGCTTTTACGGCGAAGTGCTGGGTCTCGAACGGATCGCGAAGGTCGAGGGGCGGCATGTGTTCTTCCGTTGCGGCACCGGCGTTCTGTTGATTTTCAATCCGGAACGGACCATCGATCCACCGCCACAAGGTGCGAAACTTCCTGTTCCGCCGCATGGCGCAACGGGCGACGGACATGTGGCTTTTTCGGCAAGCGCTGATGAAATCACGCGCTGGAAAGCCCATCTTCAATCACACGGGATAGCCATCGATGCCGATTTTGAATGGCCAAATGGCGGACGTTCCATCTATTTCCGCGATCCGGCGGGCAACTCGCTTGAGTTCACCGAATCGCGCATATGGGGTTTTTGATGCACAATCTTGATAATCGTAAAATCGTGGTCGCCAGCCATAATGCAGGCAAACTGCGCGAGATCGCCGATCTGATCGCGCCATTCGGTTTTGAAGCCAGGTCGGCGAAAGACTATGGCCTGCCGGAACCGGATGAAACCGGTACGACCTTTGAGCAGAATGCCTATATCAAGGCTTTCGCGGCGGCATCGGCCACCGGCCTGCCAGCGCTTTCCGACGATTCCGGCATGTGCGTCGATGCTCTCGATGGCGATCCGGGTGTTTACACGGCGAACTGGGCCGAGAAGCCTGACGGCACGCGGGATTTCGGGCTCGCAATGACGAAGGTCGAAGACTTGCTTCGGGAAAAGGGCGCGACCGACCCCGACCAGCGCAAGGGGCGCTTCGTCGCCGTGATCTGCCTCGCATGGCCCGACGGTCACGCGAAATATTTCCGGGGCGAAGTGGAAGGCACTCTGGTCTGGCCCGCGCGCGGGCAGCTTGGCTTCGGCTACGACCCGGTGTTTCTGCCGGAAGGCTATGACAAGACATTCGGCGAAATGACCGCCGAAGAAAAACACGGCTGGAAGCCGGGCCAGGACGAAGCACTGTCGCATCGCGCCCGCGCATTCCAGCTTTTTGCACGCGAGTGCCTGGAGGCTTGATGATCCTCGGGGATGACAGAAGTCCCGGCTTCGGGGTTTACGTCCATTGGCCGTTTTGTGCCGCCAAATGCCCGTATTGCGACTTCAATTCCCATGTCCGCCATCAGCCCGTCGATCAGCCGCGCTTTGCGGCGGCCTTCGCGCGTGAAATGGAAACGCTTCGGCAGCGTACGGGCAACCGCACCGTAACCAGCATCTTCATCGGCGGCGGCACGCCATCGCTGATGAAGCCGGAAACCGTCGGCCATCTTCTGGATACGATTTCCGGCCAATGGCATGTGCCGGACGGGATCGAAATCACCCTTGAGGCCAATCCTTCCAGCGTCGAGGCGGAGCGCTTCCGCGGCTATCAGGCAGCGGGCGTCAACCGCGTATCGCTTGGCGTTCAGGCGTTGAATGACCGCGACTTGAGGCGGCTGGGGCGGCTGCATAATGTTGAGGAAGCACTGGTCGCCATCCGCCTTGCCCGCGAAATTTTCCCCCGCCTTTCCTTCGACCTCATCTATGCGCGACCAGACCAGTCCATTTCGGAATGGCAGGACGAGCTGACGCGGGCCATCGGCTATGCGGCGGATCATCTGTCGCTCTATCAGCTCACGATCGAGGAAGGCACGCCCTTCTACAATCTCTGGAAAGCAGGAAAGCTTGTGACGCCTGACGGCGATCATGCAGCCGCGCTCTATGCGGAAACGCAGGCGGTTACCGCGCGCTATGGGCTTCCTGCCTACGAGATTTCCAATCATGCCCAACCGGGCGCGGAATCGCGGCACAATCTCGTTTACTGGCGCTATGGCGAATATGTCGGGATCGGTCCCGGCGCCCATGGTCGCTTCATCGAAAACGGCACGCGCACCGTCACGATCACCGAACGTCATCCCGAAACATGGGTCGAGAAGGTCGAGACGAATGGCCATGGCATTGTCGAGGAAGAATATCTCACCGCCGAGCAGCAGGGCGACGAATTCCTTCTGATGGGACTGCGATTGCACGAGGGAATCGACCTTGGCCGCTACGAGCAGATCACCGGCCATGGAGTCAAGGAGCGGCGGCTTGCTTCTCTTGCCGAACAGGGGTTGATCGAGTTCATCGGCAATAGCCGCGTTCGCGCCACTTCCGAAGGCGCAATCCTGCTCAACTCCGTCATCGCCGATCTCGCCGCCTGATTTTCTGCGCTTTGCTTTCCTGGCTTCAGCGTGCCATGAACGGCCATACGCATATGGAAAGGGAATCGAGTGTCTGAAAGCGCCGGCGAGACGACAAGAAGCTATCTGATCGGAACGCATGAGTATCGCGCGCGTCCATTGGAAGCCGCGCTCTATATCGTCGCGACACCAATCGGCAATCTTGGCGACATCACCATTCGTGCGCTTGAAACGCTGGCCGCTGCCGACATTCTGGCGTGTGAGGATACCCGGACCACCCGCGTTCTGCTGGACCGTTTTGGCATCAAACGGCGTTCGGTTGCCTATCATGAACATAATGCCGCAGAAGCGGGGCCGAAACTTCTGGTCGCCGTTCAGGAGGGAAAAAGCGTAGCGCTGGTATCGGACGCCGGAACGCCGCTGGTTTCCGATCCCGGCTTCCGCCTGGTAAGCGAGGCGCAGGCACTTGGCGTTCGCGTCGTGCCTGTTCCCGGCGCATCGGCAGTGCTGGCCGCGCTTGCCGCATCGGGCCTGCCAACGGACAGTTTTCTGTTCGACGGTTTCCTGCCCTCCAGAAAGGGGCAACGCCGCGCCCGCCTTGAGGCGCTCGCCAGCCTCGACGCCACGCTGGTTTTTTTCGAGTCGCCCAATCGCGCCGCCGCGACATTGGCGGACATGGCCGAGGTGCTTGGGTCATCGAGACAGGCCGCGCTCTGCCGCGAACTCACAAAGGCCTATGAAACGGTCGTACCCGCCACGCTTTCGCAACTCGCGGAGCAATTCGATGGCGAGGACCGCATTCGCGGCGAGGTCGTGCTCGTCGTCGGGCCACCGGACAAATCTGCCGCGGCGCCGCACATCGAGGATATAGACGGGCTGCTGCTGGCTCTCGCCGCCGAGATGCCCGCGTCCAAGGCCGCGGCTGAAGCCGCGCGGATGACGGGCCAGCCGAAATCGACGCTCTTCCAGCGCCTTGTCCAGCTCAAGGACACACAGGGCAAGGCATGACGGTGCAGCGAAAGGCCAGGCAAAAGGCTTTCTTCAAGGGGCATCGCGCCGAAGCATTCGCCTGTCTCGTCCTTATGCTGAAAGGCTATCGCATCGTTGCGCGGCGCTATCGCACACGGCTCGGGGAAATCGACATCATCGCAAGGCGCGGAAGGCTGGTGCTGATCGTGGAGGTCAAGGCGCGCGCCACGATCGAAAGCGCTATGGAAGCCGTGACCGCCCAGGCACAGCGCAGGATCGAGGCTGCGGCAGACATCTGGCTGGCACGGCAGCCCGACTATGTCCGCCTGTCGCTTCGCTTTGACCTGATCGCCATCCTGCCGCGACGCTGGCCCGTTCACATCAAGGCCGCGTATCAAAGCGCCTGTTGATTGGAAAATTATTTTCCGTTTCCGTATTGCGTTCGACCTGAAACACGATAGATTTAGTCGTGTATAAAAGAGCCTGTTCGCACAGCAAGAATGCTTGAGCACATGCTGTTCGGTCAAATTTGCATGCAGGGATGCGCTGCGAAATTGCGAACGTAATTCCTATTCGCCGAGCGGATTCAGGAAAAACCTTTGCGTTTGGCGCAAACGCGCGCAAGTGCGTTTCTTATAACCCCTTGAAAACTGACGGATACTTCAGCCAATCCAAAAAGGCTGAAATCCGTGACCCATCAGGACAGTGCATTATCAGTATTTCCGGCGTTCTTCCGCGTGGCGGGGGAACGGATCGTCATTGTCGGCAATGGCGAGGAAGCGCTGAACAAGGCCCGCCTCGTTCAACAGACAAGCGCCCATATCCGCATCGTCGCGGACGATCCTCACTGGACTCTTCAAAATTTCATTCATGCAAAAGCACTGGAACATGTCCGGGACACGTTTCACATCGAGCACGCCAAGGGTGCCCGTCTCGTTTTCGTGGCGACGGGCGATGTGGATGCCGATGCCGCCATCTCGACCGAGGTGCGGACGCTTGGCATTCCGGTCAATGTCGTGGACCGCCCCGAACTTTGCGATTTCCTGACCCCCGCGATCGTCAATCGCGCGCCAATCGCGATTGCAATCGGATCGGAAGGAACAGGGCCTGTCCTGACCCAGATGATCCGCGCCCGGATCGACGCTGCGCTTTCGCCGCGGCTTGGCGATTTGGCGAAGCTCGCGAATAGCTACCGTCCGGCCGTCGAGCGCCTGCTGCCGAAAGGTCATGCGCGCCGCCATTTCTGGCGCTCCTTTTTCGGCGGGCCGGTCGCTTCCCATGTCGAACGCGACGAGATCGAAAATGCCCATGACGCCATAAGTGATCTCCTGACAGCTCCGGTCGCATCGAGCGGCTTTGTCTGGCTGGTTGGCGCCGGTCCCGGTGTCGAAGACCTGCTGACACTGCGCGCCCAGCGCGTGCTGATGCAGGCTGACGCCATCGTCTATGACGCGCTGGTGCCGGAAGCGATTGTCGATATGGGCCGCCGTGACGCCGAGCGCCTTCCCGTCGGGAAACGCAAAGGCTGCCACTCCAAGAGCCAGCGCGAGATCAACGAATTGCTGGTGGCGCTCGCCAGCAAGGGCAAGCGCGTCGTGCGGCTGAAATCCGGCGATCCGCTGATCTATGGCCGCGCGGGCGAGGAAATGGCTGCGCTGCGCGATGCGAATATCACCTTCGAAATCGTGCCGGGCATCACCTCGGCCTTTGCGGCGGCTGCCGATATGGAGTTGCCATTGACGTTGCGCGGGGTTGCCTCGTCGCTGGTTTTCACCACCGGGCACGACATGGAAGGCGAAATCCTGCCCGACTGGGCGCGTCTTGCCGTATCGGGCGCGACCATCGCTGTCTATATGGGCCGGTCGGTCGCCGCATCCGTCGCCGAACGGCTGATGGGCGCCGGATTACATGAGGACACGGCAGTCGCGGTCGTCGAGAACGCCAGCCGCCCCGGCAAGCGCCTTTTCCACGGACTTCTGAAAGACCTGCCAGTGCTTGAGGATCGCGACGATCTCTCAGGCCCGGTCATGGTCGTGATCGGCGACGTCGTCGCCGGAGGCGCCATTCACAAAGCGGAACCGCTTGCCAGCCGCAAGCGCCAGCCCGTCGCCGCATAATCAGCGACTTCAACCAGATTGAGCAAAGGAGCAGGACGATGACCATGAAAGTTCTTACCGCCAACAGGCTCACCGATGGCGAGGCCGTGTGGCTCGCAGCGGACGGCGAATGGCGCGAAGGCATCGACGGCGCGCTTGTCGCCCGTCATGTCGAGGCGGTGGCCGCCCTCGAAAATGCGGGCAAGATCGCGATCAAATCCAACCTCGTCGTCGACGTGAATGTCATCGATGTGGAGGAGCGCGGCACGCATCTTCACCCGCTTCGCCTGCGTGAGCGCATTCGCCTCACCGGCCCGACCGTTCGCCTTGATCTCGGCAAACAGGCCGGACAGGCAGCATAATTTAAGAAAAGTAGCCACCATGTACCGTTACGATGAGTTCGATCACGCGTTTGTTGCAGCCCGCGTAAAGCAGTTCAAGGATCAGGTCGAGCGCCGCCTCAAGGCTGAACTGAGCGAAGAACAGTTCCGCCCCTTGCGACTGATGAACGGTGTCTATTTGCAGCTTCATGCCTATATGCTGCGCGTTGCCGTCCCCTATGGCACACTTTCCAGCAGGCAATTGCGCAAGCTCGGACACATCGCGCGCGTCTATGATCGCGGCTATGGCCATTTCACCACGCGGCAGAACATCCAGTACAACTGGCCAGCCCTCGCGGACGTGCCGGCTATTCTCGATGAACTCGCATCGGTCGAAATGCATGCGCTGCAAACATCGGGCAATTGCATTCGCAATGTCACCGCCGATCATTTTGCCGGCGCAGCATCGGATGAAGTGGCCGATCCGCGCCCTTATGCGGAAATCCTTCGGCAATGGTCGTCGCTGCATCCGGAATTCTCCTACCTGCCGCGCAAATTCAAGATCGCGGTGACCGGAGCGGAGCATGATCGCGCCGCCATCCAGGTGAATGACATCGGTCTGCAACTCAAAAGGAATGAGCAGGGCGAACTTGGATTTGCCGTTTATGTCGGCGGAGGGCAAGGCCGCACGCCATTGGTTGCCAAGAAAATCCGAAGCTTCCTGCCCATCGAGGATTTGCTGACATACACCACCGCCATCGTTCGCGTTTACAATCTGAATGGCCGTCGCGACAACAAATTCAAAGCCCGTATCAAGATCCTCGTTCATGAAACCGGCGTTGAGGAACTGACCCGCCAGATCGAAGCCGAATGGCAGGATCTGAGGAACACCGACCTTCGCCTGCCGCAAGCCGATATCGATGCGGTCAACGCCTATTTCGCGCCACCGCGACTGCCGCAGCGTGCGGAAGGATGGGCGCAACTGGCGGCGGCGAAAAAGTCCGATCCCTCCTTTGCCGCATGGATCCACCAGAATGTCACGCCGCACAAGAACCCGGACTATGGCGTCGTCACCATTTCGCTCAAGCCGATTGGCGGCATCCCCGGAGACATCAGCGCCGAGCAGATGGAACTGGTCGCGGACATCGCCGAACAGTTCTCGCAGGATGAAATCCGCGTCAGCCACGAGCAGAATCTGGTTTTGCCGCATGTCGCGCTCGCCGATCTGCGCGCGGTCTATGACCTGCTCCTGACGGATGGCCTCGCCACCGCGAATGCCGGGCTGATCACCGATATCATCGCCTGCCCCGGCCTTGACTATTGCGCACTGGCCAACGCCCGCTCCATCCCCGTCGCGCAGCGCATTTCCGAACGTTTTGGCGCGGCGGAGCGTCAGGCCGATATCGGTGAACTCAAGATCAAGATTTCCGGCTGCATCAACGCCTGCGGGCATCACCATGTCGGCCATATCGGCATTCTCGGCGTCGAAAAGAAAGGCGAAGAGCTTTACCAGATCACGCTTGGCGGATCGGCGGATGAGATCACCACCATCGGCGACATTACGGGCCGCGGCTTTTCAGCGGAGGATATCGTCGACGCCATCGAAACCGTAGTCGACACCTATCTCCAGATTCGCAACGGCAAGGACGAGAAATTTCTGGCGACCTACCGCCGCGTCGGCGCCCAACCGTTCAAAACCGCCCTTTACAGCGAGACGGCCAATGCTGCTTGACCCCGACGAGACCGCGATTGCGGACGAAGCCCGCGCGCTTCAGGCTCGCTACGGCAAGCTTGAGCCTCAGCTCATCATCGAACTCGCCGTCGATCACCTCTTCAACGAGGATATCGCGGTGGTTTCGTCCTTTGGCGCAGAATCGGCCGTTCTCCTGCACATGATCTCGCAGATCGACCGATCGACGCCTGTGCTGTTCCTCGACACGGGCAAGCACTTCACCGCGACGATCCAGCATCGCGACCGGCTTGTCGATGAACTGGGACTGACGGATGTACACAACATCGAGCCATTGCAGCCATCGCTCAAGGCGCACGATCCCTGGGGCGCGTTGTCGATGCACGACAAGGACAAGTGCTGCCATATCCGCAAGGTGGAGCCGATGGCTCGCGCCGTAGCACCTTTCAGCGCATGGATGACCGGACGCAAGCAATTTCAGGCGGCGACTCGCGACGGCCTGCCCACTTTCGAATCCGTTGGTCCGCGCATTCGCATCAACCCTCTGGCGCGGTGGCGTGCCGCCGATCTGAAAGCCTATGTCGCGGCGCATGATCTTCCGGTTCATCCGCTCATCGCCAGCGGCTATCGCTCCATCGGCTGCATGCCCTGCACCCAGCCTGTCAAGGATGGGGAAGATGACCGGTCCGGGCGCTGGAGCGGCACCGCAAAAACCGAGTGCGGCATTCACCTTGCCGGCCTGACCGACACACTTTCAAACCTTTCGCTGACGGATTCAAACCTATGACCGAGATCGTATCACGCCTCTGGAGCAGTGAAGGCTTTCAGGATGATCCTTATCTTCATGCGGACACGCTGGAAGAAGCGGGGGATGCCGCCGCCGTCATCATACCGCTCGCGGCGTGGCTGGCGCTGGATGAAAAGACCTGCTGGCAGACCAACCGCCGGATCGGCGTTGCCGTTACTACCGGTGAAAGCATCGAGCCCTTGCTCGCGCATCTCGGCAACATCCCGCTGATAGCCCTGCATTTTCCGGCTTTCAATGATGGCCGGTCCTACTCCAAGGCCGAACTGCTGAGAAACCGGCACGGCTTCGGTGGCGAGTTGCGCGCCTTTGGCGACGTGCTGATCGATCAGGTCGCTTTCATGCTGCGGACCGGCTTCGATACGCTGGAGGTGGTGCATGGCGTGACGCTTGATAGACTTGGATCAAAGACGCTGTATGACACCCCGTATTATTATCAGCCCGGGCGCGGGTCGAAACAGCAATCCGGCACGTTCGCCTGGCGGCGGATTCCCGCCAACTGAAGCCGATTTTTGAAGACAAACCGACAGGGAAACTGGCATGTCCGAATTGATTGAAACAGATGTCGTTATCATTGGCGCTGGCCCGGTCGGGCTGTTTGCCGTGTTCGAACTCGGGCTTCTCGACCTGCGCGCCCACGTCATCGACATTCTGGACCGGCCCGGCGGGCAATGCGCGGAGCTTTATCCGGAAAAGCCGATCTACGACATTCCGGGTCTTCCGGAAGTGACCGGCCAGCAACTGACGGATAACTTGCTCAAGCAGATCGCACCATTCGCACCGCAGTTTCATTTTTCGCAAATGGTGACGTCGCTCGAACGCCTTGAGGATGGCCGGTTCCGCATCGAAACCGATGCACAGGAAAACACGTTTATCGCCAAGGTGGTGGTGATCGCCGCTGGCGGCGGCTCATTCCAGCCAAAGCGCCCGCCAGTCGCCGACATCGAGCAATATGAGGGCAAGAGCGTTTTCTACGCCGTACGCAAGATCGAGGCTTTCCGTGATCGCGATGTCGTCATCGTCGGCGGCGGCGACTCGGCGCTCGACTGGACACTGAACCTCGAACCCGTGGCCAAATCGGTGACGCTGGTGCATCGCCGGCCCGAGTTTCGCGCGGCACCCGACAGCGTCAACAAAATGTGGGCGCTGGAGAAGGATGGCCGCGTGCGGTTTCGCGTCGGGCAACTGGGAAGCCTCGAAGGGGACAGCGGCAATCTGTCGAAGGTCATCCTCAAGGGCACAGAAGGGGACCACCATCTTGCCGCCGACCGGCTGCTTCCCTTCTTCGGCCTGACCATGAAGCTTGGTCCCATCGCCGACTGGGGTCTTAATCTTGACGAAAATCTCGTTGCAGTGGATACGGAGAAATTCGAAACAACGCAGTCCGGCATTTTTGCCATTGGCGACATCAACACCTATCCGGGCAAGCTGAAGCTCATCCTGTCCGGCTTCCATGAAGCGGCGTTGATGGCACAAGCGGCAAAACGCATCATTGCACCGGGGGAAAGAATCATCTTCCAGTACACGACATCATCAACGAGTTTGCAGAAGAAACTGAAGGCAGCCTAGTGAGTCCCGACGCGCTTCTCATCCATGTAACCGACCAGAACGGCGAACGTCATACGCTGGAAGCCCTTGAGGGATTCCGCGTCATGGAGATCATTCGCGACTGGGGCCTCGACATCAAGGCGGAATGCGGCGGGGCCTGCGCCTGCGGCACCTGCCACATCTATGTGGACGATGCGTGGGCTCCAAAACTCTATGAACCGCTGGATGAGGAACAGGATCAGCTCGACATAACATTCCATGTCGAGGATAGCTCAAGGCTTTCCTGCCAGCTCATCATGACGGAAGCGTTGAACGGTCTTGAAGTCACCCTTGCACCCGGAACCGGCAAAAATGAGCGCGAAGCCGCCTGACATCAGGTATTCACGATCCGGCTTCAACTGAACAAAACTTACAGGACCACGACCTGCGCCCCCACGGGCACGCGCTCGTAAAGATCGGCCACGTGTTCGTTGACCAGACGAATGCAGCCGTTTGAAATTGCCTTGCCGATCGTCCAGGGCTCGGTCGTGCCGTGAATGCGATACAGCGTGTCCCGGCCATTGCGGTAGAGATAGAGGGCGCGCGCGCCAAGCGGGTTTCCCGGCCCGCCACGAACACCATCCGCATATTTCGCATATTTATGCGGTTCACGCTTGATCATGTTCGGCGTCGGCGTCCAGCGCGGCCATTCGGCCTTGCGCCCGACTTTCGCCTTGCCCGACCATGCGAGTCCCGCCTTGCCAACACCGACCCCATAGCGGCGGGCGCTCAGATCGCTCTCTATCAGATAGAGAAACCTGTTGCGCGGGTCCACGACGACTGTACCGGGCGGATAGCTCGAGGGATAAGGGACCGATTGCGGCATATATTGCTGGTCCAGCTTGAACGGCTTCTTTTTCGCAGGCTTCTTTGTTGCTGGCTTTGCCTGCGCGAAAGCAAGTTGCGGCGCAACCGCCATGCCAGCCATTCCAAGCCCCAACGCAATCATCAGGCCCCGTCGTGTCACCATGTCCAAAACCCCGTCATCCAACATCTACAGTCCGAAACACCCCAGCCCGGATAGATCATCGGTAAAAAGAATCAAATTTCAATCAAGCCATTAACCCAGCAATAACTAACTCTTCCGTTAAACCAGCCTCAAATCTTCGTGAGAAAAAATTGCAACTTGTCGGAGCATAAGGGCCGGATGACGGTCACGCTTTGACCTTCCACGCCGGTACGCCTAAATTCGCCGCAACGTCATGAATCAACTGGAATGCCTTCATTGAAGAACCCTCTCCACTTTCTGAAGGCCCGCAGGCCCGAACCACGGGCCGCGAGAATGCGCCTGACGGCCGACATCACGCAAAGCCTCGTCTACCTCATCGGGGATGTGCATGGCTGCCATGATCAACTGATCGATCTGGAGGGCAAGATCGTTCGGGACGCGGCAAATTTTTCAGGCAGGAAACAGATCGTCATGCTTGGCGACTATGTGGACAGGGGGCCGCAGTCGGCGCAGGTTATCGACCATCTGGCATCCCCGCCACCCGAGGGGTTCGAGCGAACCTGCCTGACAGGTAATCACGAGATCGCCATGCTGGATTATCTCGACGGGCGGATCTCTCTGGCTGCCTGGCTGCCCATGGGCGCGAACGCCACGCTTCTGTCCTATGGCGTCGATCTCGAACATCTGTCCGGCTATCGCTCGACCGAACAGCTTGACGAAGTCATCCTGTCCGTCATTCCGGACCGGCACGTGGATTTCCTGCGGTCTTTGCCCATCCTTGTCGATGCCGGGCGCTTCCTGTTCGTCCATGCGGGCATCAGGCCCGGCACCCCCCTCGACCAGCAAACCGACGACGATCTGGTTTTCATCCGTGGCGACTTTTACAACGCCACACATCTACTCGAACGATGGGTCGTTCACGGGCATACGCCCATCGACAAACCGCAGCCCGAAGGCAGGCGCATCAATATCGATACCGGCGCCTTCTATACCGGAAGGCTGACCGCCCTGCGCCTCTGGAAGAACAAGGGGCGCGTGCTGTCAACCTGACCGGCCACCTGAAACCGGACGATCAGGCCGGTTTCGGCTTCTTCTGCCCAAGACCCGCTTCATCGATATAGTAGCTCGAATAGCGGTCGAGGAACTGTTCGGCGCTGCCATAGGCACTGTATTTGCCCAGCATCTTCATGTCCGCCTTGTTGAGAATGACACCCAGCATCTTGGAGGAAATCTGCGTTTCCGATTGCAGGATCGAACGCACCAGCGCACGCGGCGTCGCGCCCCACTCCGCCACCATCACGAAGCCATCCGCAAGCGGCGCGAACGCCTTTGCATCGACCACCGGAGCAAGAGGCGGCAGATCGACAATGATGTAGTCGAAGCTCCGGCGCGCCTCCTCAAGCAGCGCCTTCATCGCGGGGCAGGAAAGCAGTTCGCTGGTGTGCGAAAAATGGCGCTGGACGATAGCCGGGATGACGGCAAGGCGCGTCTTGCTGTCCACCTTGACAAGGCTCTGCCAGGTTTCGTCGCCGACGATCGCCTCGACCAGGCCCTTCTGCGGCGAAAGCGACAGGGATCGGGTCAATCCCGGATTCTTGAGATCGGCGTCGATCAGCAAGGTTCGCGAGCCGTTTGCCGCCAGCATCGCGGCGAAATTGGCGGCGACCGTCGACTTGCCCTCGTGCGGTAGCGCCGAGATGATGCCAACGACCTTGCCCTGCTTTCCTTGCAGGACCACGTCCACGGCGATCTTTGCGTTACGCAGGGTCTCGGCGAAGGACGATGCGGGATAGTCCACCGCAAGCCGCGTCATGTTCGCAGTGCCACCAACCGACTGGGCAGGCACGGAGCCGCGCGACTTCTTGCCGTCACCGGCGCCGCCTTTGCCATCGATAAGCGGAAGATAGCCAAGGAACCGGACGCCGAGCAGGGATTTGACTTCATCGCCGATGCGGAAGAACCGTTCCTGAAATTCACGCAACGCGCCAATACCGGCACCGCCCATGATTCCCAGAACGAAAGCGAAAGCCAGCGCCATGGAGCGCTTCGGGCTGGACGGCGCCGTCGGAAGGCCCGCTTCCGAAATGACGCGCGCCTTGGCGATCGGGAATGAACGCTGCTGCGTCGCCTCCTGATAGCGGGTCAGATAGGTCTGATAGAGATTGCTCAGCGCCGCCGCATTCTGCTCCAGTTCCCGAAGCTTGACGAGCGACTGGTTTGCGTCGGAGTTGTCGCCGACGAGCTTCGCCAAATTCTCGCGCAATGAGGTTTCGCGCGATTTCGCCACCTCAACCTGGTTGCGGTAATTCGAGGTCATCTGCTTCAGTTCGTTGAAGATCTGCCGCGTAACGTCCTGCTCCTCCGCCCGCAGGCTGACCGCTTGCGGGTGATCCTCACCGAATCGGCTGGAGATTTCGTTCTCGCGTTTCGCAATCGCAAGATAGCGGGTGCGCAGGGTGCCGATGACCGTATCGCCCGCCTGGCCGGAGGTAACGGAGGCGTTCCTGACGGCATTTTCCGGGCCGCTGTCAACGATGGACTGATACTGGTCATAGAGAGCCGTCGCCTTCGCCGTGTCGGCCTGCGCGAGAATAAGCTGGCTGTTGAGATCCGAAAGCTGCTGCTCGGAAATGAGGGCGCCATTCGCCGAGGTCAGCCCGTTTGCCGCGCGGAAAGCCTCAACCTCCAGCGCTGCTGCCTTGGAACTTTCTTTCAGCTCCGTCAATCGGCCCTGAAGCCAGACCGTTGCGCGCTGCGTTGCATCGAAATTGGCGTCGAGCTGGTCGGAGAGATAGGCGTCCGCATAGGCTCTGGCGATCCGTCCGGCAAGTGCTGCATTGTTGGACTTGTAGGAAAGGTCCATCACGAAGCTGCGGCCCTGCCGCTCCACGCTCAAATTCCTTTGCAGCAATGCGGCGGCATAGTCCCGTTTCGCATCCTCCGCGGAACGCCCGCTACCGGCTGACGATGCCGAACGGAAAATTCCGGTCACCGAGCGCACCATGCCCTTGATCCGCGACGCCAGAGACTGCGGCGGGTTCATGAACACCTCGTCGTCAACGAGCTTTTCCTTGTCGACGACAGTCCGCGCAAGCCGGGTCGACTTCAGGATAGCGATCTGGCTCAGGATCATCGTGTCGCCCTGCATGGCCGCCGGTGCGGGGCTGACATCATCGGCGAGTTTTCCGAGATTGTCGTCAAGCAGGATGCTGGTGGACGCCGTGTAGATCGACGTTGCGAAAAGCAGATAGACAATACCCAGAAGCAGACCGGCGGCAGCGCCGATCGCAACGGTTTTCGCCTGGCGGCGAGCCATGGCCAGCAAGCGCTCCAGATCGATGAAATGATCGGAATCCGGCTGTTCCTTGGTGCTTATCGCAAGCCTGCCGTTCAACGGGAGATTGCCCTGATGCATGTTACCGCCAATGCTCGAATTTATGATTCAGATAGGATTGGAACCGCTGGCCCGGCATCCTGACGGGCCAGCGGTTCCTCGTTTCACGCCGCTTCGTTCTGCCGTTCCTGCGAAAGGATCAGCTCGCGCAGGGGCTCCAGAACAGTGTTGCGGATATCCGCGCGCGCCAGCGCGAAGGCGACATTGGCCTCGATGAAGCCTTCCTTGGAACCGCAGTCGAAGGTGCGTCCCTCAAATGGATAGGCAAAGAAGCCCTGCTCTCCCGACAACCGCAACATCGCATCAGTGAGCTGGATTTCATCGCCAGCGCCGCGCTCCTGCGTTGCAAGAAGGTCAAAGATCTCCGGCTGAAGGATGTAACGGCCGTTGATATAGTGGTTCGATGGCGCAACGGAGGGATGCGGCTTCTCCACCATGCCGGTGATTTCGAAACCGCGTCCCACGTTCCCACCCTTGGCGACGATGCCATATTTGTTCGTTTCGGTCGGGTCGCACTGCTCCACGGCAATCAGGTTGCCGCCGGTCTGCCGGTAGAGATCGACCATGCCCGCCATGCAACTACTGCCGAAAGTCACCATGTCCGGCAGAAGCAGGGCGAAGGGTTCATCACCGATGATATCACGAGCGCACCAGACCGCATGGCCAAGGCCAAGCGGGGACTGCTGCCGCGTGAAGCTCATGCTTCCGGCCGTCGGGAGGAGACGCTGAAGCGAGTCGAGCTGTTCAACCTTGCCGGATTGGGACAGGGTCTGCACCAGTTCCGGCTGGATATCGAAATAGTCCTCAATGGCAGCCTTGTTCCGTCCGGTCACGAAGACGATGTGCTCGATACCGGCTTCCAGCGCCTCATCGACAGCATATTGCACGACGGGACGATCCACGATCGTCAGCATCTCTTTGGGCATGGACTTGGTTGCGGGCAGGAAACGCGTTCCGAGCCCGGCAACCGGAATAATAGCTTTCTTGACGTCTTTCATCGAAACATCCTTTTCGTTTGAGACTTGAAGAGTCCGTTTTGGCTTTTCAAAGGCAACAACACAGGGGGATTGAAAACCGGCTTCAGCTTTGCTTGGCCGGATTGAGTGAACGGGACGAGGCAGTCAGGCGGCGCAGCCTCGCGGCAATCGGCATGCCGAGATGCCGAAGCGCCGCCGGATCCTGCATTGCCACCTTGAGAACCTGACCGACCGACCGCTGCTTGATATGGCCGACAAGGGAGAGGAATGACCGCGCTTCATGCAGGCTGCGCGTGCGCCGCCGCTGTGCTGCGCTTTCCCGATTATCCAGTTCGACCGTTTTCAGGAACGTCTCGTCCGCCTTGAGCATCGATATGACATGATGCAACTCCAGCACACGGGAGATCGAACCCGAACGGATGTGGTAGACATAGCCGACATCGGGTTCGACGACGCAGGAACCGCCTTTCGCCAGCGCCGACGCCAGAAAGATATAGTCCTCGCCGATCCGCAACGTCTCGTCGTAGCGCAGTTTGTGCGTCTCGATCAGGCGGCGTTCGAAAATCGGCTTCATGTAACCGAAATTGAAGGTCGACTTGAACAGGATATTCGACGCGATGAAATCCGCCAGCGAGATTTCACGAACAGACTCGAGATAGGCAGGCGGAAACATCACGTCACCCTGCGCCTCATGCTCCTTCACCACCTCGATATTGTCGACCGCGATGGAAACACCGGCTTTTTCAGCACGGGCGATCATTTTCGCCATGCGATCGGGCAACACCACGTCATCGGAATCGAGAACTGCGATCCAGCGGCCCCGCGCCACCCGCAACGCCGCATTTCGTGCGCCGCCAGGCCCGCGATTGACTTGAAGCGGAACAACGCAAACGCGCCCGTCGAAGGACTGCGCGACGGTGATGGTTGCATCGCCCGACCTGTCGTCGGCGACGATGACTTCAACGCTCACGTCGCGCTGCGCCAGCGCGCTCTCGATGGCGCGACCGATCGTGCCTTCGGCGTTATAGGCCGCGATAATGAAACTGACGTCAGGTTGCACCGGACTTGCCTCCTCGAATATCAAGCGCAGACTCCTCGCCATAAAGCTGGATCTCGCGAACGCCGATCAATCCGCTGATAACGCCGCCATGCATGATACCGCGCAGGGCATAGCGGTTACGGCGTGTCGCCGAAAAAACCATGGCCAGCGCTGCGGCATGGCAATAACCGGCTTTCATCGCAGCCAGCCCTATTTGCTTGGCGAGATTAAGGCCCTGCGCCTGTGTTGCCAAAAGCCGCCCATGAGTCTGCCCCATGCGGAACCGGCGTTTTGCCAGCCAGGAAAGCCGTGCGCGGCCCGCAGGCACGGGATCATGGACCCAGGCTTCAGGCGCAAATTCAATCTTGCCCCCAGACCGGTAAACTTCCGTGAAGTATTGCGTATCCTCGCCGCCCGTCCGGCCGAGCTGAAGGTCGAACCGCCTTCCCTCTATATGCGGCGACATGCGGCGCAGCAGCACATTGCAAGTGTAGCCGGAGCGGATTTCGCCGTGCACCCAAACGGGAAATGTCGAATGAAAATCGCCCCGCATCATCCATTCGGGAGCCTCCGGCCCATAGGAGGCCATGGCCGGACCAAGCACGGCATCGGCGCCCGTGGCATCGGCGACTTCGACCAGCCGCACCAGCCAGTCGGGGGAAACCGTCTCGTCATCGTCGATGAAGGCAACGAAATCGCCATCGCTCGCCTCGAGGCAGGCATTGCGGGCAATGCTTATATTGGACTTCGGCGCATGCACATAACGAACCGGAAACGGCAATGTTGCCGCCGCGTGCAGCACACGATCCTTCGCGCTTGGCTCCGCGTCATTGTCGGTCACGATGATGCTGACCGCGTATCCTTCGGGCAGGTTCAGCTTGCCGAGCGAATGCAGCGTGTCTGCTATCGCCTGACGGCGGTAGGTGCAGACGCATATGTTGATGCTGCGGCCGGTTTCAATGCTGCTCGTCATGACCGCCGGCCCGCCCGTTTGCGAAAGTCGAGAAGCTGAAGCCAGAAGCCGGTGGACCATGCGAAATGCATGATCATGGCCGATACGGCAGCCAGGGGGCCATAGGGGTTGCGCTGGCCGACCGCCATCCACACCCCGTAGCCGAGGCAAAGCACGACCCACAGCGCGGCGGGCACAACCGCCCACCAGTTAAGCAACGCCAGCGATGTCCCCGCGACAACGGGCAACACCATCAAGGGAAGCGCCTGCCTGACTTTCGGCACCAGCCGATGCTTGAGCAGGTTTTTCGCCCGGCCCCGGCCATAACCGAGATATTGCCGGAAAAGAGACGATGCCGAGGCGCGCGGATAATAGGTCATGACTGTCTTGTCGGTCAGCCATATGCGGAAGCCCGCCATGCGCAGCCGGTAATCCAGCTCCGCATCCTCATTATGCGTGAAACTTTCATCATAGCCGCCGACATGGCGGAAGGCAGAAACGCGCATCAGCGCGTGATGGCCATGATCCGTCCAGTGTCCTTTCGCGCCGTCGCGATGCTTCGCCCCGCCATTGCCGAGCTTCGAATTCTGCGCCGTGGCGGTCGCTTTCTGGAAGATGCCGAAACCCTCAGTTGCCATGGCGACCACAACCGAATCAGCGCCCGTTGCGCGGGCCTCATCAAGAAGACGCGCACAGTAATCATCGGGATATTGGCCATGCGCGTCGATGCGGATGAACCAGTCGAAGTCATCGCCAAGTTCTTTAACGGCGAGATTGATGGCCGCGCTCTGGATTCGCTTTTCATTGTGCAGGAGCATCACGCGCGGGTTCTGCTGCACAATGCAATCGACCAGACCTTGCGTTCCGTCGGTGCTTCCGCCATCGGCAACCACGATCGTCATGTCCAGACGACCAGCCTCAAGGGAAAGCTTATGGAGCAGCCCCTCGATATGTTCGGCCTCGTTCAGGCACGGAACGACAACAAGGCAACGTCCGGCAAAGTTCGACCCTTCAGTATTCGACATGTTGGTTTCGTCTCCAGTCGTCAACGTCATCAGTCCCCTGTCAGGCAGCAAATTTCGTCAAGGCGGCGTCAGGCGCCCCAAATGAAAGGTTTCGCAAGCGGTCCACCAACGCGCGGCAATCGCGCGCATCACAAACCCACAAGCCGCGATCGAGCGATGCGACAGCGGTAAGGGCATGCTCGTAGCGATCGGCATCAAGATCATCGAACAGCGCCATCATCTCGTCTACCGAGGCACGGCCAAGCAGATGTCCAATGCCCAGGCTTCCGAGCAACCGGCCTGTTTCCGTTTGCTCCATCGCAATTGGAACGACGCCATAGCGGCAGCCTTCGTAGAGCCGGTTGGGCAGCAGCCAGTCTGAGTTCATTCCCTCTTCGAAAAAATCGATAGCCCAGGAAAAATGCACCTCGCCGTAGATCCGCGGCAGATCTTCGGGATTGCGGTATGGCCCGAGAAAGTCGAGGTAAGGCTCCCTTGCGACGAAACCGTCGAAACCGCCATCCAGACCTAAAAATTCGCCATAGGCAGGGCGACCGCGCAGGACCACGCGAGCCCTACCCTCCATTTTCCGCGTGAACGCCGCCAGAAGCTCCAGCGAGCGGCGGCAGCGCAACGCGCCGAACCAGCCGATCACCCACGGCTCGCCGCTTACCAACGCCCGCACGGCAGGCAATCCATCGGTCGCGCCACCAATCTCCAGAACCTTGTTTTCAAGAAGCTCTACCGGCATGTCGATTTGCCCGAACGGCTCGAAATAATTCCGGACAAAGGCAGGGGAGGACGTGATGAGAAGCTGGCTGTTTCGCCCCAGCGCCCGTTCGGCCGCACGAATTGCTTTGCCGGCGAAGTCCTTGCGCAAAAGCAGGCGATGAATATCCAGACATTCATAAACAACCGGAATATCGGCAGACAGAACCGCCTTCGCCCGTTGTGCCAAGGCCAACATTTCCAGATTTCGCCCGATGATCACATCGGGCTTGTCGATCCGCTTCAGCCTCGCACCGAGGGTGAGCGCCGTACGCCCGATGGCCGCAAGCCGTTGCGCAAACTTGCCGTCGCCGGTTTTGCCAAGATCGATAGGCACCAGCGTTTCAACGAGCGAAACCGGCTGGTCCGCGCGCCGGAAACCAGCCAGCGTCACGCGCGCGCCGCCCGCTTGCAGCATCATCACCCGACGGCGAACCGCCGGGTCGGAAAGATCGTGAACGAGATACAGGATATGCAGCATTCAATTATCCCGTAATTGTTTCTGGCCGGAGGTTAATACAGGTTATTTCGCACTGCAACATTATTGTGCACGCGCAATAATTGCCGAAAATTCGGTCTTCTCCTCTCAAGGTTTTCGACATCACACCTGATCCATTGTGCACTGCAAAGACGTCAATTCAATGAACATGCGACAGATTCGGGAAACTGGCAGGGCTCGCCGAACGCCGTGAACGCCACCCGCTCATAGGATGCCGCGACAGGCTGCTGCGGAGCAACGAAGGTTCCGAGCCATGATTTCAGCGTATCGCTGGCCCACAGGCTCAGATAGATTTTCTGGTCGTGGCTGGGAAGTTGGGCGGGGTCCGTGACAGTGTGAACCAGCTGGCCGTTGATGTAGAAGCGCAGCTTGTCCTTCTCCCAGACAAAGGCATAGTCATTGTAGCCAGCGTCCGCGCCGCCCGACACGCCTACCAATTTCTCGTTGCCGCCCTTGCCATTGACATAGCTGTTGAGCTGCACCCGCGATGGATCCTTGCCCAGAATCTCGAAATCGATCTCATCCCAGGGCTGCTTGTGGACCGGGCCAATATAGCTGAAGAAACTTGAATTGAAGCCTGACCCCGCCACGGCCTTCATCCGCACCTCATAGGTGCCGTGGCCGAATCGCTGGTTTGTCTGGATTTCAGCGCAGGCATATTTGCGATCCTTGGTCTGCTTCGGTTCGAAGCCGAGCGTCAGCGTTCCGTCCGCCACCTTGACCTGACCAGCGGACCAGGTGCAATTCTGATGGTCGCCGTTCGACCAGCCATCGGAGACATACCAGCGCTTCTTGTCGAGGCTTTCGAAGTTTTCAACGAACGACTTGCCAGCGCTTTGCGCTACGGCAACGGAAACCGACGCAAAACTGCCAGCGGCCAATGCCAGACCTGCTGCAATCGCTCCAATATGTCTGAAATCTTTCATCGATCAATCCTTTCGCGTTCGGGAGGCAATGGCTTAAAATGGGAGCTTCAGCGGAGCGTCAGCCCCGGCTGCCGACGAGTACGGCATAGGTGTTGGGAAATGTGCGGCGAGCAATCTCATTTGAGAGAAGCAGCAGCCCGCAACTCGCAACCAGAGCTGCACCATAGAAAACCAGATACTCGCTGACGTTGATCCGGTTCCACACCATCCACATCAGCAGCAGGAGCGGGTAGTGGGCGCAGAAAACCCAGAAGCTCAGCCCTTGCGTGCGTGCAAGACGCTGCCCGAAACTGGACTGGATAAGCAAGGCCGACAGGGCCCAGAAGCCGGGTATGCCGACAAGAATGAACATGTTGCGAATGCTGGTCAGCCAATATGGATAATCGGGGCCGAAATTGTAGAGCGCTGCGGCAAGAGCCACACTGGCGAGCGCAAACAGCGCAGCGACCGGCCCCGCATAGGGATCAAGCGTCTTCAGATCGACCTTGTGAATGGCCATCGCCATTCCCACGGCAAAGCTGAACAGGATCGACTTCCGCAGAACGATGTAGACCGGAAACGGCACAAGGGTCAGCGCCAGCAGCAACAACAGCGTCGGAACCGGATAGCGCTTGACGAAAAAGACCAGGACCGGCGCAAACAAGATGCACACGAACAGGTCGCGCAGGAAATAGAGCGGCAGGTTGATCGGCTCGCGATTCAACGCAAACATAAGATCGAGAAGCTGCGGCAGGTCGGCATTCGTCACGTCAGGCAGATAGCCCTGCCCGATGCCCAGCTTCTGGACCATGTAGACGAATGCGAAGAAGCCGAGATTCCAGATCAGGAACGGCAGAAGCACGCTTTGTATCTTGCGGTTTACCACCTTGGGATAATCGAACCTTTCAACACCCTTGCGAAACAGGAGATATCCGGAGATGGCGCTCAGACACGGCACCCCTACCCGAAAAACACTTTCCGCAAGAAAGACACGCAACCAGTCGATTGCGCCATTGTCGCCATTGAACGGAGCCGTCTGCGGCCCGTAGGGCATATGGACGAGCACGATTCCAAATATCAGCATGATCCGGAGCAGGTTGATCCGGGAGGAGATATTGGAATCGATCGTCATGGCGAATACACCCCTGATTTAGCTGTTCCTCCCCAAACAGCTCGTCTGACGAATGCGAGCCGACATCCTCCCAAGGATCGACGTTACACGCAGTTCATAACGCGGATGCGAAACGGTCAACCAGCCAAGATTCGTGACCGACCGAAACAAAAATTTTGCCGCCGAAAGCGCGTGAGGCAGTGAATACGCGCATAGCGGGAGCCGGATCGTCAGCCGGCATAGAAAACGGCCACAAAGTTTTCTTTTAAAATCAAGGACAAGGCGCAAGCCTGCCGGATGGATAAAGAATTGGGGTCAAACAATGACGAATCCGAAATTCAACCATTATTTGCAGTATATCGCCAGATAAAATGAGTATTACTGATCTTCCTGTTGAGAAATTCCCAACCCGTTCTCCGCGAAAAACCGCTCAATAACTTCTTCAGTAGAATGGATCATCGATATCTGTTTTTCAAGAAATGCCATTCTGGCCATATAATTCTTCAAAGTTTCCGTTTTTTCATCGATATCGGCTGCTTCTTCACTCGGAATGCCTTCATTCTCCATCGATTCGAGCTGGAAAGCTGCGTCGGCTGCGGTGGCATCGTAGCGTCGGCTGAAGCCCGTCTTCTCGCGCTCTATCTCGTTGCGCACTTCGTCCAGCACGCTCCTGATGCGATTCATCCGCGCAAGATCGGACTGCCGGTCCCTGTCCGGGCTTCGCGTTCGGAACCGAAACAATGCCATGGCTGGAAAACTCCTCTGTGTCGAACGGGCGGGCCGGGTTTCAAATTCGAGCCCGTCCCCTGATGATCAGCGACCACGGTTTACGCAGGCAAGGCAGCGGATTTTCGCTCGCGGACGAGTTGCACCAACTTCCTGACCAGCGGTCGCTCTGTCAAGACGATTATCAAGCCATAGAAAACGGCACCGGCAGCGCCACCGATGATAATTTGCCATATGGCATTGTAGCCACCAGCCGCCAGCCGCTCCACCAGAAGGCGGACAAGCCACGCCATCAGGGCGGCCATGATCATCGGCCTCGATACGCCGTAAAAGCCTTTCAGGAATGGCGTGCCATTCACGCGGAAAACAATCCACGTATAGCCGACAAGCGTGATGGCATTGGCGATGCAGAGCCAGACCATAGCGCTGTAAAGATTGCCGGTCGCCGCGCCGTACCAGACGCAACCATAGACCAGTATCGCCCGCAGGAAAGCTGTCCACCACAAGACGCGGGCCTGCCCCAGTCCCTTGAGATAGGGGATGAAGGTGCTGCACGGCGTCATAATGCCCTTTGACAGCGCGAGAAGGCCAAGGATCGGCCAGGCATAGGCCCAGTTCGCACCGAAGATCACGCGCATGGCGGGTTCGGCGATCGCCCACAGCCCGAACATCATCGGCGCGATGACGACGGTCGTCACCTGCGTGCTCAGCGCAAGCGCGTTCGCGCGGCGCTCCCTGTCTTCCGTCATATGGCTGAAGACGGGAAAGAGAACGCCCATCAGGGCAGACAGTATGACCTGGTTCGGGATGCTGGAAAAGCGATTGGCAGCGGAATAAGCGCCCGCATCGGCAAGCCCGAGGTTGCGCGAGATGATGACGAGCGGCGACTGGAACGTGACGAAATTTGCCAGTTCCGAACCCATGACGCCGACGCTGAACTTCGCCAGATGGCCGAGTTTGCGCAGGTTGAACGCAAGGCGCGGCCAATAGCGAACCGACCAGGAAGCACCGATCAGCCGAACGATGGCGGTCACGAATTGCTGGATGACCAGCGCCCAGATGCCCCATCCCATCAGGGCGAGGCCGACCGCGACAAGAGCGCCGAGCGATTCCGACAGGACACTCCAGAATGCGTCCTTTTGAAAGGCCATGCGGCGGGAGAGAAGGGCATAGGACACGTCACCCGCAAGCTGGATCGGAATCAGCAGCGCCATGACTTCGAGCAGATAGGCAGCCTCAGGACTTCCGAGCAGCGTCGCGAAGAAACCCGACCATACATAGAGGATGGCCGCCATGCTGATGGAAATGCCGAGATTGGCCCAGAAAACCGAGTGATGCGTTTCGGCGTCCTCGTCCGGCTGCACCACGAGAGCTGCGGCGAGCCCGGCACTCGAAATCATCGAAAGAAACTGAACCACCGTGAGTGCTACGGCGACAACGCCAAACTCTTCCGGCGTCAGGATGCGGGCCAAAATGGGTACTGTGACAAATTTCAGCCCGAATGTGCTGATTTTGGACAGTACGCTCCACCCCACATTATTGGTCACGGACTTTACGTTGATGCTCGGCGCCATGGTTAATACTCGTTTAAAATTCTGTTTTCCTGCACCGGTTTTTATGCGAACGTGCGGGTGGGGCTAACGCTCGCCGCTCGAATGCGGACGAGGTGATGGACGTCAGTTTGGGCGTTTTTCTTTGGCGACGGGGTGCATATGTCGGCATGTACAGTCATCATTCCCTATTATCAGACTGAGCTTGGGATTCTGAATCGAGCGCTAAAATCGGTTCTTGCGCAGACATTCAACGATTTCGAGATCCTGATCGTAGACGACCAGTCTCCACTTCCCGTCGAACAGGAGCTGGAACTGCTGACGCCGCAGGAGCGGGCGCGCGTCCGGGTTCTGAAGCAACCCAATGGCGGCCCCGGCGGCGCGCGGAACACCGGCATGGACAATGTCGGCGCGGATTGCGCTTTCATCGCATTTCTGGATTCGGACGATATCTGGATGCCGAACCATCTCGCGAACGCGCGCCGCGCTATCGTCGAGTTCGGTGCGGAATGCTTCTGGGATACGATAAGCGCCGATACTGGTTTTGATCCGTACATGAAATTCCAACAGATTGAGAATCAAGGCCTGCTTGCTCGGATTCCCTCCCAGGACGACTTTTTTCAGATTACCGACATGCAGCGAGCGCTACTCGTGAACTGGTGGCACTTCTTCCACATGTCGTCTTTCGCCGCAGCACGCCCGATCTTTGAAACAGCGCGCTTTGACGAGGATTTCAGGATAGCTTGCGAAGATCTCCTGTTTTTCTTTTCCTGCGCCCAGACGGCTCGAAAAGTGGTGGTCTGCGAAGAGGTCGGCGCCAATCGCGGACGCGGCGACAACCTCTATCATGGCACCAAGTTTGGCAGCGTAAAGGCGTTTCGCCAACTCTACTATTCAATTCTTGCAACACAACGGTTACGCAAGCAGGGAAATTATTCCGGCGACGACTATAAAAAAATCGACGCCTGGCAGCAGGAAACGCGCGAGCATGCCGTCCGCAACGCCTTGAGCGGAATCATTCGCGGCCGTTTCAGGATTCTTCCGGTATTTTTCAAATGGGTCATAAAAGATCCCATTTTTCTCTGGACCACTGTGGAGATGTCCTGCAAGCTTATGTCGAAGCGCGCTTTCAGGAGCGCTTGGACTTCGCCTTGAACCCGACCATCATGCAGAGAGGTTTTCATGCACCCATACCACTGGGAGTCCGATCACGGCAATTTCGGTGACGATCTGAATCTCTGGCTCTGGGATTTTCTGCTTCCCGGAATGAGAGACGTGCACGAGGATGTACTGCTCGTCGGCGTGGGGACGGTTCTGAATTCGGAATTGTTGCCCAGGGAAACAAAAAAGCTCGTCATCGGCAGCGGTGTGGGCTACGGCGTCGTGCCGGATGTTTCCAATAGAAATGAATGGGATATCCGCTGCGTGCGCGGCCCGCTGACGGCGGAAAAACTCGGCCTCGACAAGAGGTTGGGCATTGTCGATCCCGCCGTCATGGTGACGGAAATGCCGGAATTCAGGAACCTGCCGAAGAAGCACAAGGCAATCTTCATTCCCCATTGGGAATCGGCCATCGGCGGCATCTGGAATGCCGTATGCGATACGGTCGGATTGACCTATATCGACCCGTGCGGGGAAGCGAAATCCGTCATCCGCGCCATTGCGCAGTCTGAACTGGTGGTTGCCGAATCAATGCATGCGGCAATTTTTGCGGATGCATTCCGCGTTCCGTGGATATCGGTCAGCACCTCCAACAACATCAACAATTTCAAATGGCAGGACTGGGGAAAGACGGTCGGCGTCGAGTACAGGCCGCGCCACGTCCCCGTTTCCACTCGGGCGGAAGCCGTTGCCAAGGGCGGCAAGTTCTGGGGTGTCAGCTTTGAGAACAACAAAGCCGCGCCGGGACACCCGCCCCACAACACCGGATACAACACAGGCAGCGGGTCCGTTCAGGCGCCAGAACTGACGCATGATCGTGATAAACTTGCGGGATTTTCGCTCAAGCATCTGGCAAAACGCGTTCTGGCCACCCCGTCAGTGCTGGCGCTGTGGCAAGCAAGCAAGGCTGAACCGCAACTCAGCCCCGACGGTGCGGTCGAAGCACGCAAGGAACAGTTCATCGAAGCGATCGCGGACGTTCGCCGGAGCTATTTCTGAATTTCGACGCGTCCGGGAAAGAGAAAACGCGCCGTCGGCCTCGATGCCGTCGGCGCGGGCTTCGTTCTTTTTGAGACGAAAAGATCCGTCTTGTCTGTCAAGATGCCCTTGGCAATAGCCGGCAACGCAAAAGGGTTGCTCGCAACATAGGATATCGCTGCACCAATCCCGCCTTGCGCCTTGATGTCGAGGAAATGCCGGTGCTGATATTTCCCACGGATATGTTTTTCATGCACCTCGACCGAGCGGCGCGCACCGTCGGGCAAATCATGGAATTTCAGAAGCTCCAGATCGGCGTCGGCAAGCTGCTTCAAATCATTGGCACCATGCCGGCCGCTCAGGGAGTTCGCCCGGACGATAGCTCCATATCCGCATGTGTTGACGACCTTGAAGCGCGCGCCAAGCGCGAGTGCACGCGTGTAGAGGTCATAATCCTCTCCGAGCCGCAGTTTCTCGTTGTATTTCAGGCCATGTTTTTCGAGAAAACCGCGCCGCATGACTGGTTTCAGGAAGCCAAGCTCGCCGCGCGGTTTCCCGCGCCGAGAGATGTTGCGGTCCACAAAGGCCGCCAGACTGAGAAAACGTGGCTCCGGAGAAAACCGTGGAACGGTAAGCGAGTCAGGATCGACCCGCCGCTGCTGGTCGATGAACACGATGTTGTCGGCAACGAAATCCCAGTCTTTCGCCGCAAGAAGGCTGGCGAAACGATCCGGGATAAAGAAATCATCCGCATCCAGAATAGCGATAAGGGATGCCGATGACTGGTCGAGCGCGAGGTTGCGCGCCCTGGCCGGGCCGACATTCTGTTTCAGGCTGATAAGCTTCAGCCTGCCGGTTTCATCGTCAGCCGCCATCGTGGCCGCTGAGGTTGTGTCGGTCGACGCATCGTCGACCACGATAACTTCTGAAACAAGCCGCTCGCGCAATGCAGAAGCAATCGCCAGCCGAATCGTATCCGCGGCATTCCTCGCCGCTATGATGACACATACGGTATCGTCGATATCGCCACTGGAAGGATTTGCAGCATGATGTGTCTCGAACTGCGCGGTCAGGGTCATTGTGGACTCCGTTCAGTTCGCACTATTGCGAATCTACACTGAATTTCAGGTCACCGACTTGCAGCCGATCTGATTTTTTCGATCATGCCGCTTCACGGAGCAACAATATGCACCGCCAACCAACATCTCCTCCCATGAGATTTGGAGGAACATAGCATTCAAAATCGATTCGCCAAGTCCCCAAAGGTTGTGATGGACGTTAAAAGACCGTTTTACTTGCTATACACTACAGCACAGCAAGCAACACCTGCGGCCACCTTCGAAGTAAAACAACGTCAAATCAGATCACCTTGACGTAAGGCGACAGGCTCGAAGCTGAGATCAATATTCAGTCTATCTGGATTTTGTGACAGAAGTCTTGAGAGGTTGTGGCGGTTTGGGGGCGGCACCATCGACACCGAGACCAGTATCTTTCTCCGTATCGGCCCGCTGCGCCTTTTCCCGCATGACGAGGAAAAGAACCGCGGAGAAATAGCCTACCTGGATGATGACCGCGCAGATAAGGGTCTGGACGAGCGTGGTCCAGAGCGACTGCGTCATGGCGTAGGTCGTAATCGCGAATGCAACCAAAACACCAATAAATCCCGCAAGGAATTTTGGAAAAGTCATCTCATCTGCCCCAATCAGCCCGGAGCAGAACCCTGTCGGTGAACTGCATGCCGAATCTCCACGGCGCGACTTTTGCACGCCAAACATTTCCTCATCATTGGCTTGTGCACCCAAGCGTCATGCCAAGCAGCCCAATTATATTGGAGCAACGGCTCGTACGCAACAAAAGGCGACGAAGAGGCCAACAGTCTTTTCTATTGCCTTATTCCGAACACACGAGCGGGTAGCCTCGCCCTATCGCTCGCATCTTCATCAACGCGGCCAATCGCGGTCTACAGGTCCGGATTTTTCGCTTTTAAAACAAAAGGTGAGCGCCGGATAAAAAATATCCAGTTTCTCCCAAGCGGTATCCTTGCCCAGGGTGGGAAACGTTGTACCTATATCGCACCGCAATAACTCAGTGAGAACGGCCCATTTTCGCCGTAATTCCTAACTTCATTCTAAAGTAATATTAAAAGCATAAATGGTAACTTTTTAAAGAATCCAACTTTATATCATAGGTATATATATTTGTTTCATTTATTCATCATATAATTTTCACAAAAAATTCATATATTTCAGATTCAAAACTTTATATCGATTACAACCATAGGTTATTTCAACTTATGTTTCATATTTTATTCAATTTTCATTATCAAAAAACTCCAACAATAGGGAATAATGCCGCCCGTTGCGCTCGGCAACATGTTTATTGCAACGCACAAAAATCATGATATCGTTGCTTACCCATTCCTATCCGATCTGGAGCTTTGACATGAAACCTGCGGAGAAATTGGCGAACTTTCCTTTTTCCCAGCGCCCCATCGACGCGGAGAAATCCCCAATCGGCGGCATGATAAAGCGAGCCTTTGACATCGTTGGATCGGCAATTGGGCTCATTCTGCTGAGCCCCATCTTCCTGATGATCGCCCTCATGGTGAAGTTGTCCGATGGCGGCTCTGTCTTTTACGGGCACCGCCGGATCGGCCGCGACGGAAATCCGTTTTTCTGCCTCAAGTTCCGGACGATGGTTCCCAAGGGTGACGAAGCCTTGGCGAAGCACTTTGCAGACAACCCGGCCGCCCGGGAAGAATGGAACGCAACGCGAAAACTCAAGAACGACCCCCGTGTCACAACGGTCGGTGCGGTTCTGAGAAAGCTGAGCCTCGATGAATTGCCGCAGATCATCAATATTCTGCGGGGAGAAATGAGCATCGTCGGCCCTCGCCCGGTGGTCAAGGACGAGATCGAGATGTACGGCCCTTCCGCCGTCTATTATTTCCGTTCGCGCCCCGGCCTGACGGGCCTTTGGCAGATCAGCGGCCGGAACGATGTTTCCTATGACACGCGCATCGCTTTCGATCGTCATTATGTCGAGAACTGGTCCTTTCGGCGGGATCTGCTGATCATTGTCAAAACCGTTCCGGCGGTTTGCATGTCGCGAGGCTCCTACTGACATAGCTTGCTTACGGTGATGCAAACGCCGTCCCAATCGAGATTCTTGAAAATGTGCGGCATGGGGGCAGAGCCGCATGAATGACGCAACAGTCTGGCGGGGCGACTGATCCGAACGGGTTTCCAGAATCGTTTTGGAGCCTGTATCGGCGTAACGAAGGAATACACGTTGAAAAGAGCTCCCCTTGCGCAGGCTCGCGCACTCAGCTTCCCCACCAATGCGTTTGCTGCGCGTCTTGCGCTTGCGCTCGTCTTCCTCGCCCTTCTGTTCAAGGCGGCTCCAGCGGGTGCCGAACCCTACAAGCTCGGCCCGATGGACAAGCTGACGATACGCGTCGTTGAATGGCAAACGGCCGAAGGCACCTTTCGCGAGTGGCCGACGATAACCGGCGATTACACCATCGGGCCTGCCGGTTTGCTGTCCCTCCCCTTTGCCGGCGAAATAAAGGCGACCGGGCGAACCACTTCGGAAATTGCCTCCGAAATCGCGACCAACATCCAGCAGAAGTTCGGTCTGGTGAATTTGCCCGAGGCCTCGGTTCAGATTACCGAATTTCGCCCCATCTTCGTCTCTGGCGATGTCCAGACGCCGGGGAAGTATCCGTTTGATCCCGAGATGACTGTATTGAAGGCTGTCAGCCTGGCTGGCGGAATGCACCGCTCCACCGAGGGTGGGCAACGCTATGCACGGGACTTCCTGAATGCCCGAGGCAACTACGACGTTCTGATTTCACAGCAGAGCCGGCTGATCGCCAAACGCGCCCGGCTCCAGGCAGAGCTGGACAAATCCGAGACCATCAAAATTCCAGACGAGCTTTCGGAAAACAAGGACGCCAAAAAACTCATCGGCGAAGAAGCCGCCATCATGCAGTCGCGCGACAAGCTGATACGGCTCCAGCTGAATGCGCTCGACGAGTTGAAGACGCTTTTTGAGAATGAAATTTCGTCGCTTGAAAAGAAGTCAGCCGTGCAGAACCGGCAGATGGAACTCGCCCGCAAGGAGCTGAACAGCATCGGAAATCTCGCCGACAGGGGACTTGTCGTGAACTCGCGCGTTCTTGCCCTTGAAAATTCCGTGGCGGATATGGAGGGCAAGCTTCTCGACCTCGACACGGCATCGCTGCGTGCCAAGCAGGAAATAAGCAAAGCTGCACGCGATTCGATCGACCTCCAGAACGATCGCGATGCCCGTCTTGCAACCGAGGGACAGGCGGTCGCGTCCGACCTCGAAAGCGTGGCGCTGAAAATGGCCATGTATCGCGATCTGATGACCGAGGCACTGACAAATGCACCGGACGCAGCCCTCATCGGGGCTGATGGAAGCGATACGCCATCCATGCAATACAGCATCGTACGGACCGAAAACGGCAAGACGTCGGAGATTCCTGCGAATGAAAGCACCCCCGTGCTTCCGGGCGACCTGGTCAAGGTCTCCGTCGTCGCCGTACGGTCCTGATTCCGGAAAGATCGACGGTCAATTGAACAGGACATTGAAACAGGCAGAAATGCGATGAGAATTCCGCGTTCAGCCTTTGTAACACCCGGCCAAAACACCGCATACGGCATTTTTGCCGTGGCTGTGTCGGTATTTGTTTTCGCCTATTCCACGCGTCTGGGTGCTGTCACCGTTCTTCTGTTCTATGCACTGTGGTTCCCGCTGATCCTCATCGACTATCGCCATGTGATTGGAAACTATGCGCGGTTCTGGTGGATACTCTGCTTCGCGCTTTTCGCCTGCCTGTCCTTCTTCTGGTCGGCGGCGCCGGGTGTTTCGCTTCGCGGCGGCATTCAATACGCAACAACCATCATTTGCGCGCTGATCGCGTCCCGCGTCATCGATTCCCGCACGCTTGTCATCGGATCCTGCATCGGCACGGCCATCGTCCTGCTTTATTCTCTGGCGTTCGGATCCTTTTTCTACGATCCGATTGATGGCTCCTACAGCTTTGTCGGAGCGTTTTCCTCCAAGAATCAGCTGGGCTTCTATGCCTCTCTCGGGCTCTATTTCACGTTCGCAAGCTTCTTCATACTGCAAACAGGGTTTCTCTGGCGCGCCGTAGCGGCCGCTATCGCGATGCTTTCCGCCTATTCCCTGATCGCGTCGAGTTCGGCCACATCAGTCATCGCGACCGCGGCGACCCTCTGTGGCGTCATCGGGATCAGCCTTATCCTGAAATTCTCGCCCGGGCACCGTCGCACATTCTTCTGGACTGGCCTGATTGTCGCCGGGGTACTCGGCTTTACCGCACTCAACGCCGGGGCCATCGATCTTGTTCTCGGCGCTTTTGGCAAAGACTCGACCCTCACAGGACGTACCTATCTTTGGGAAGAGGGGATTCGCGCCGGCAAGGAGTTTCCGATCGCCGGCATGGGATATCAAGCCTATTGGGTGCAGGGGTTTTCGGAAGCCGAGCGCCTTTGGGACGAATTCTACATCGGGTCGCGAAATGGCTTTCATTTCCATAACACCTATATCGAGGTGTTTGCGGAACTCGGTTATGTCGGCCTTGCCCTGGTTGTCCTGCTCATTTTCCGTGTCGTTTTCGGCAATTTGCAGCGGTTGCTGCATCACGCGGATGACCCTCAGGCCCACCTGATGTTCGGCGTGGCGCTCATGCTGCTTATCCGCTCATTCTTCGAGATCGATTTCATGCAGCCCTATACGATCGGCTCATTCCTGCTCTACTATTCCGCTGGCCTGATCGCCATTCCCCAGGGCGAGCGGAAAATCACGAGTGTCTCGACGGGTCAGGCCGGGATGGCTCCGCAAGGCACCTGATCCGCAAGGCCATCACCAATCCCAGTTGCCGCTTCGCCGTTCCTTCAACATGATGACGAAGAGTGCGGGAAGGCTCAGGACTCGTTTCGGATCAAGCCGCGAAATCTTTCCGAGAATCGTGCTATTGGGTTTGCGACCCTTGAGCAGGTTGCGCCCCAGAAGATAGGCATACACCTTGCTGAACTTCGTCAAACGATCGTCGATCACCTGCGCATCCTCGCCAGTGAGCTGAAAATTTCGCGCAACTTTCGTGAGGAAAAGAACGAGATAGCCGTAGCGCTCGGCGGTCTGGGGAAGGTCCCAGTCGAAAGCCGAGAAATAGACATTAACACCCTGCCCGCAGGCCACATTTCTCTTCGCAGAAAAGACGACATTCGTGTCCCGCGCAATGGTGATCCAAAGCATGTGATCTTCGCCCGCGCTGCGCAACTCGGTATCGAAGCGTGCCTGCGCATTCGGCGGAAATCGATAAACGACGGTGGAAGTCTGGCTCAGATATTCCTCAAGAAATGCGCTGAATGCGTCATCCGATGGCAGGACGAAGACTTGTTCCAGTCCGGCCACCGCCAATGGCGCGGGCTCTCGCTCGCCCGACTTCCACTTCTGAAACAACTCGCTCTCTTCAAACCAGCTTCTGGTCGTATTGAACCGGGTATGGTCGCAAAAATAAAATCCATGCTCTGGCGAGGCGGAAAGTGCATCAATCGCATCGCGAATGTGATTCGGCTGCCATTCGTCGTCCGAATCAAGAAACGCGACGAAATCGACCTCGTCAGGGTCAAGCATATCAAGAGCCCGGTTGCGCGCCGCGCCCGGACCTCCATTCTTCTGCTTGACGATTTCCACATTGTGCCTGCCCGGCAACTTCTGCTCGATAGTTTCCGTATCGGGAGGCACCGGGGATTCGTCGTCAACGATCACGATGCGAAAGCGGATATTCTCACCGACAGTCTGGCTGAGCACAGACTTGAGCGCGCGCGGCAATATACCCTGCTCGCGTTGATAGAAGGGAATAACAACTGCGACAACAGTTTCGGATTTCAATGTCACCTCCGAGCGCCTCAAGTATGAAACTGGCTATGTATCTTCGGTTTCTCTGAAGGAAAACAAACCGCTCATGTAGTTTTATGTATTTCGCAACCGTTCGCGATTTTGTCGAACAACTCGAAACACCGACAAGCTTAGGCGATCACTGCGACAACACCAAGTCATTGCATTGACGCGGCCGCTGTATTGTAAACACGAATTGTTTCCGAAATATTCGCTACAGCCGAACAGCCTGATCTGTTGACTAGGACGTTCCGGCATTATCCGATCCCAGGTTGAAATGCCATGTTCCCCTCGTTACCGTGGCCATCCTTTACGTCCGCATCTTGGGTTGAGTGGGCTTGGTGATGCGCATTTTGAGCGTTGGCTCTCACTGTTTCATGCGACGGTTTCGGAGGTGTGTTCGCGGGAGGCTGGTGCTGTGTTCTACGGCCTGGCGCGTCGGATCGCGCATAGTTTCCGGCTGTCGGTTGCGTTGCATCGCGGCGAGGACACGGTGGGTTTGGTGCGCCTGGGCGGGGTACAGGCGGGCGAGGTTTGTGCGGGGGATGGGTGACACGGTGCAAGCTGGTTCTGCGCGGTTTGTTGCGGCTGTCCGGGTTGCAAGGCGCGGCGCGTTGTGCTGTTTCCGGCTTTGGCGGCGGGGGTTTGGGTCGGCTGCCGAGACAACAAAAAACCCGCCTGACGGGTGCTTCAGCGGGTTAATTCTGGTTGCGGGGACAGGATTTGAACCTGTGACCTTCAGGTTATGAGCCTGACGAGCTACCG
>JBOHIW010000004.1:0-243634 GCA_050726055.1 Phyllobacterium sp.
AACCGCATCAAACACTATCGTGGTATCGCCACGCGTTACGACAAGAACCCTGCCAATTTCCTCGCGGCAATCAAACTGATCGCAGTCCGCATCTGGTGTATCAGTTTATGAGTCTACGCCGTAGATTTCATTCCGCTGATACCCAGGGCCGTGACTTATCTCCCGCCCTGCAGTCGCGCTTTCAGCCCCACCAGAAGATCGAGGCAATAAGAACATAGAGGCCAACAAGTGCTGCCCCGTCAACAATATCGGCCCTGCCGTCTACGCAGACCAGTGTAACCACGAGAACCGACAGCGCCAGTGCAATCGCCATGATGGGTGGAACAGCCAGCGTAAAGGGTGTCCCGCCAATAAAGAAAAAGCTGATCAGGATCAGGACGGGAATTAAAACCAGCGCAACTTGCAGGGCGCCGTTGAGAGCCACACTGACGGCGAGGTCGACCTTCCCCTGCAGGGCCAGCCGAATTTCCACAACGCCAACAGTATTGCCGGCAATTGCCACCACAACCATGCCTGCGAAGGCCGGGGAAATTCCGAGACGAAGTATGGCCGGGTCAAGCGCCTGAACGAACCAGTCGGCGACCAGGACTGTGGCAACGCCGCAAATGCCCAATGTCGCGACCGCCAGCCACAACGGCCAGACGTGGGAGCGCTTGCGTGCCTCGGCCGGTATTTCCCTCTCGCCATTTTGCAGCATAGCACGCGTTGAGACCGCGAATACCAGCAACAGCGCGACTGCGCAGACAACGGCCAGTTGCTGCTTGTGCTGTCCGGCGGGCAAATGCAGCTCATAGGCTACCGTCGGCAATATCAATGCCGACACAGCCAGCATGAGCAGAACCGCGATCATGCGTGGTGTACGGCTTTCGAATTTGAGTGTGCCGTGGCGGGCGCTCCCCACCATCAGCGCGACACCAAGGATCAGGACCGCAGTGGCCAGTATCGATCCGATCAACGCTGCCTGGACAACCGCCACCGACCCGGCGCGCAGCGCAAAGATGCACACGAAGAGTTCGGGCAGATTGCCGACAGCAGACTGGATAATCCCGGTCGCCGACGCGCTCAGATGATTGCCCAGCTGATTGGTTGCCTCGCCGATCACATACGCTATTCCGGCAAGTGCAATCGCCGCAAAGACAAAAACCGGAACTGGCCCCGCCCCCAACAGATGCAATCCGCCGGCGAGAGCCACGGTCAAAACAGCAAACAGAAACGCACGCCTCTCACTTGCAGCTATCATTCCAGGCATCATTTCCCCTCCCCGGAAAGTTTATCGTCTGAATGGCTCCTGGATTTGTAAACGCCTTCTTCTCCGAAATCGAGGCTAGGATGCCATGATGGGGGCTGGTAACTTCAGCGACGATTTCAAGCGCGATGCGATGGGCCAGATCGCTGAACGGAAATAGACTGAAGGACGGGGTGTTGGTTCACTTCGATCAAGGTTCGCAGCGCACCAACCGCGCAGTTGTCTCCCTGCTTCAGAATGAACACTTTCCGCACGTCCGATAACGTCGATGGCTTCATCGCCTCGGCTCCTTCTCCCACTCAGGAAAACAGCGCGGAAAACTCTGATTTAAAACGGTCCGGTTTTACGGGATCGAAGCAGGGCGGCGGTTGCCCCTTCATCCCGCTGCGCAGGGCAGGCGAACACCGCCCTGCGCGTTCTTCTTCACGCTCAGATCATCCTGTTGGGCAGAAAAAGTGCGATCTCGGGGAACAACACCAGCAGCAGAAGGCAGACCGCCATAGCGAACCAGAACGGGAACACACCCCGAAAGATGGTGCTCATCGGAACCTCCGCCGCGATGCCCTTGACGACGAAGACGTTGATCCCGACCGGAGGCGTGATCAGCCCCATTTCCACGACGATGACGGCAATCACGCCGAACCAGATCGGGTCGAATCCCAGCCCGACGATGATCGGAAAGACGACCGGAAGGGTCACGACCAACATCGCCAGCCCGTCGAAGAACATGCCCAGCACGATGTAACCGGCGAGGATCAACAGCAGCGTCCCGTATTTGCCCAGGTTCAGAGCCTCCAGCCCGTTGGCCAGAGTTTCAGGGATATGTGTCAAAGCCAGGAAGGGGCCAAACACATTCGCGCCGATGATGATCAGATAAAGCATGGCCGTAGTGGCGACGGTTTCGAGCAGAATATCCGGCAGTTGTGCCAGACCGACCTTGCGAGTGACAAGCGCCATTGCCGTAACCATGGCCGCGCCGACGCCCGCTGCCTCGACCGGAGTGAACACCCCTAGATAGATCCCGCCGATCGAGACCAGAATCACCGAGATCAGCGGAAAGGACGCGATCGAGGCACGGCATTTTTCGGCCAGCGAGTGCGGGGAACCAGCCTCGCTTTCAAGCGGACGCAGCGTGGTGCCGATCAGGATGACCGCGATGAACAGAAGCGTCAGCAGCAAACCGGGCAGGATTCCGGCCATGAACAACTTGCCGATGCTTTCTTCGGTCAGGATCGCATAAAGGACGAAGCCGGTCGACGGCGGTATCAAGATTCCCAGCGTTCCGCCAGCGGCGACCGAGCCTGTGGCCAGACCGTCTGGATATTTGTAGCGCTTCATCTCGGGCAGTGCGACCTTGCCAATCGTCACAGCCGTCGCCACCGATGAGCCGCTTACCGCTGCAAAGGCCGCGCAGCCCATAATCGTGGCCGATGCCAGCCCGCCCCTAAGCCTCCCGACCCAGGCATGGGCCGCGTGATACAGACGCTGCGAATAGCCCGCCGCACCAGCCATGTTGCCCATCAGGATGAACAGCGGAATCACTGTCAGGGAATAGGATGAAATGGTAGAGAACGCCTCGGAAGACATGGTGGCGGCAGCGGGGCGATAGCCTTCCATGATCCAGATGCCGCCAAAGCCGACAGCCAGCAGCGAGAGCCCGACGGGAACCCGAAGCCCGAGACACAGAAACAGGGCAGCAATACCCCATATGCCGATTGCGGTATCACTCATCCTGACCTCCGGTCATAGCCTGATATTGCTGTAGCGCCATCACCAGAATGAACAGCGCAACGCCGATCCCGATTGCAGCATGGGCTGTCCATAACGGCAGCTCGATCATATTGGTGACCTCGCGATACTCGCGGGCATCCAGCATCTTGTCCCAGGACTTGCTGACAAGGACGCTAAGGACGAGGATGCCCAGGATGCGACCGAAGGCATCGCAGAACGCTCTGCCGCGTCGGCCCAGAAACGAGTCCAGAATATCGACGCGGATATTCTGATCCGTCATCGCAGTATGAGGCATGGCCAGCATCACGACGAAAATCATGCCGAGCTGGATGATCTCATCGGCCCCCATCAGGGGCCGATTCAGCATGTAGCGGAAGAACACGGCGACGCTGACCAGCACCATCAGCCCGAACAAGACCAGACCGGCTGCCAGCGCTGCCAGGCGCAGGATGCGGCCGGGCAGATCCCGGACGCCGTTTTTCGCGTCAGCTTCAGACATTGCCGGCTCGCTCAATTCCGCAGCGCAGAGACGTAGTCCGCTACATCAACGCCGTTGCTCTTCAACTCGGTGACGACCGTATCGACCAACGCGTCACTTTCGGCGTTGAACCTTGCCGCTTCCTCCGGGCTTAGCGTGATGATCTCCTTGCCCATGTCGGTAAAGTTCTTCAGCGCCTCTTCAGCACCCTTGACCTGCGTGTCTCGGCCCGCCTTCGACAGCCCAAGCCCGGTGAGCGCATCCAGCGCCGCACGATGTTCGTCGCTTAGCCCGGCATAGCTGTCGCGGTTCATCACCAGCATCATCGGCGAGTTGGTCGAGTGCATACCGACGGTGACGTAGTTGACCACCTCATTCAATTTGAAGTTGTCGAGCGGGGATGGATCAACCAGAATCCCGTCGATCACGCCGGTGGACAGCGAATTGTAAACCTCGGTAATAGGCATTGAGACCGGAGTGCCGCCCCATGCCTCTATCACTCGGCCGACGTTTTTGGACGGCACGCGGATCTTCATCCCCTTGATATCGTCAAGCGTGCGGATGGGCTTGTCAGCCGTCATCAGCACACCTGGAGAATTGGACCAGAAGCCCAGCAGCTTGGTACGGCGGAATTCGTCGTCGAGCTGCTCGACATTGGCCCAGACCGTTTCCGTCACATCCTCGCCCCCCGGCACCACGCCCGGCAGCTCGATCATCAACGATTTGCGGAATTGCGAGGCAGTATAGCCTGGCAGCGCCAACGAAATATCCGCCACACCTTCAAAGGTGCGCTCGTATTGTTTGGACGCATCCGCACCAAGCTCTCCGCCGTGATAGATGCGGATGGTCAGATCGCCGCCTGTCGTCTCGGCCACTTTCTCAGCCAACGGCGCCATCACCTCGACGTAAAGCGGATAGGTGGGCGACGAGAAATGAGACATTTTCAGCTCTTTGGCCGATACGGCTCCGGCCAGACAGCCAAGCGCAAGCGCGGTCATGCAGCTCTTGATGGTGTAATTCTTGATTATGCGTTTCATGGTCATAGTCTCCTCCAGTGTTATCCTGTGCGGATCGTCAATTCGGTGATGCCCGCGAGATCGCGATGTTCAACAGAACCTGCCGCCGTTCCTCGGTCGCAACACGGATCGCGCGCTCCAGCGCCCCGGGAAGGTCGGCTCCGTCAGTTACGGTCTCGGTATAGGCGCGGCTGGCCTGCGCAGTCAGGGTAAAGTCGGGACTGGGGCGCAACGAGGTCAGCGGCACGTCATTGGATTGACAGGCTTTCCCGCCCGCGTAGAGGCTTTCGACCGAATGCCGGACCGCGCCCCATTCCTCGTTGTTCATGACCAGCACGATCACGGGCAGTTCCAGTGCCTCAGCAAGCTGATGGCAGGCGGTCGGGCTGGCGAACATATAGCTGCCATCGCCGATCGAGGCGACGATCAGCCGCTCGGGATCGGCAAGTTGTGCGCCAAGCGCCGCCGGGAACCCCCAGCCCAACCCACCGGAATGCGGCGCCTGGATGAAGCTGAGATGCTGGTCTAGCTCCATCGAAGAAAGCGGCAGGCCCAGTTCCTGAAATACCGTCGCCTTGCGACCCTCGAGAGCCTTGCCCAGGCACAGGCCGACCCATTCCTTGCTCATCGGTGCGCCGTCGCCCCGATGCGCCAGCGCCTTGTTCGCCTTGCGATCGTCATCTGCGATACGGGCGATACGGGCGTAACGCGCGTCCCGTGCGGCCGGGTCGGGCTGGTGTGCGTGCATGGCTGCAACCAGCGCCATAAGCGTGGCCGAGGTTTCACCGGCCAGCGTCACATGGGCGGGAAAGTTGCGGACCGGCGTGCGGGCGAAAAGCGGATCGGGGCCAAGCTGGATGACCTGAGCGTCTGGCCGCAGACTGACCCCTTCAGGCCACCATGGCGCGATTGCGTCCAGCACCAGCACGACATCGGCGTCGGCCAGCAGCTTGTGCGGATTGGCGCCTACATGCATCGGATGGGTCGTCGGGATGCAGATCTGGTTCGCCCAGTAATGCGACACCGGCAACGCCCAATCATCGACAAGACGGGTAAAGACCTCGAATGCTTCGAATGATCCGGCGCCGCCCTGACCGATGACCAGCGGATTTTCCGCATTGGCCAGCAATTCCGCAGCACGGCGCAGCGCCTCGGGTTCGGGCGCTGCAACCACCGGCGCCATGATCGAGGGCGCATCCAGCCTGTCAGTAGAGATAGTCTCGCACAGGGTCTCGCGCGGGAGACTCAGATAGACTGGTCCTTTCGGCGTCGAGTTTGCAATCGCCCACCCCCGGTCCAGCAGTTCCGAGATCTGCTCGGGAAAGCGCAGTTCATAGACCCATTTCGAGCATTCCCGCACCAAAGCGGTCTGGTCGAACATCTCCTGCCCCCAGCCGATCGGCACCGTGCGCGAACCGAAACGCCCCTTTTCCGTGACCGGCGTACGGCCAGACATCATGATCATTGGGATATGGTCGCACCAGGCATTGATCGCGCCGATGGCGCCATTGGCCAGTCCAACATTGGTGTGCAGCATCACGGCCTGCGGCCTGCCCGAGATTTGATAATAGCCATGCGCCATGCCCATTGCCAGGTTCTCATGCGGGCAGGTAACCGGCACGGGCAGTTCGATCTTCTTGTAGCCAGCTTCGATCAGCCCCTCGATGATGGGCGGAAAGTCAGTGCCGGAGTTGGCAAAAACATAATCGACGCCAAGCGCTTTCAGCTTGCCGAACACTGCGCCGCCGGCGGTCACGGTCTGGGAATGATTGGTTTCATCAGGCATGATATTCTCCACTTGCGGATGCCGTGGCAACCGCCGCGCCGCATCAGATCGGATAGTGCTGCTGGGGATCCTCAATAGTGATCCAGCGCAGTTCGGTGAACTCGGCAATGCCAGCGGCACCTCCGAAGCGGCCATAGCCCGAGGCTTTGGTGCCGCCAAAGGGCATTTGTGCCTCATCCCCAACAGTTGGGCCGTTGATATGGCAAATGCCGGACTGAATCTGGCGGGCAACAGCCATCGCGCGGCGCGTGTCGCTGCTGAAGACAGAAGCGGTCAGCCCGTATTCCGTATCATTGGCAACCCGGATCGCCTCGGCCTCATCCGCAACCCGGATCATCGCCGTGACCGGGCCAAAGCTTTCGGCGGAATAGATCTGCATTTCGCGCGTCACATGATCTATGATGGTTGGCGCCATGATCGTGCCGGTTTCAGGCGCACCGCCAGCAATCACATGCGCGCCCTTGGCCACGGCATCGTCGATCAACGATTTCATGTGGTTGATGGTGTCTATGTCCACGACCGAGGCGATCTGCACCTGCTCGCCCGGATCGCCCACGACGAGCCCTGCGGCACGTTTGGCGAAGGCGGCGGCAAATTCATCGGCCACAGCGGCCAGCACCACGACTTTTTCCGTGGACATGCATATCTGCCCCTGATTCATGAAAGCGCCGAAGATGGCAGCATTCACGGCCGCCGGAATATCGGCATCGTCCAGAACGATCTGCGGTGCCTTTCCGCCAAGCTCCAGCAGGCAGGGCTTGAGGTGCTTCGCCGCGCGCTCGGCAATAATGCGGCCGACACGGGTTGAGCCGGTAAAGTTGATCCGCCGCGTAGCGGGATGGTCGATCAGTGCGTTGACCACCTCGGGGGCGTCTTCGGTCGAATGCAGCACGATGTTCAGCACCCCCGCCGGCAGCCCACCCTCGACCATGCAATCTCCGATCATCCTGTGCAGGCCGGGGCACTTTTCCGACGCCTTCATGACCATGGTATTGCCGCAGGCGATGGGCATTGCGAAGCTGCGTACCGCAAGGATCACCGGAGCATTCCAGGGCGCCATCCCCACCATCACGCCCACCGGCTGGCGAACCGCCATCGCCAGTGTGCCGGGCTTGTTCGAGGGAATGATTTCACCCTTGATCTGGGTGACCATCGACGCGGCCTCACGCAGGATCTGCGCCCCGAGCATCACATTGAAGCCAATCCAGCCGCCCGTGCTGCCGGTTTCCTGCGCACCAAGTTCGGCGAACCGGGCCGAGCGCGCCTCTAGCGCGTCCGCGCAGGCATTCAGGATCTTCCGGCGCTCCGCGGGACCGGTCTGCGACCAGCTTTCAAAAGCCTGCGCCGCCGCCCTCACCGCGGCATCGACGTCGGCCGCACCGGCCGAATAAGCGCGGGTGACGACTTCGCCGCTGACCGGGTTCCTGCGTTCGAAAATGCGTCCGTCCGCTGTGGCCACGTCGTTGTTTGCGATCAACATGCCAAGTGTCATGCTTTCCTTCTTTCTCATATATTGAGATTGCCAACTCATTTTATGTCAGATATAAGTTATTCTTGTCAAACAAAAAATGGCCAATTACGTCTGGTCCATGTGACACCGGAGGAACGATGTGAGCACACCACTGAATGGCTCCCTGCTGAAAGGATTCGCGATTCTTGATCTGTTTTCCGAGGAGCGGCCGACGATCACGACGACAACCGTTGTGCAGGAGTTGCACCTCAATACGGCGACCGCGCACCGCTTTCTCACAACGCTGGAGCATGTTGGCGTGCTCGTCAGCTATCAGCGCGGCCGCTATTGCCTTAGCCCCCGCGTGCAAGAACTCGGCGTTATAGCTTCGCAGATGAACGGCCTGGCCGAACTCATGCGCCCGATCATCGACCAGGCATCACATCAACTGAGCGAGTCGATCATGGTATGCAGGCTGGGTCGGACCGGGCCGGTTTGCATCGCAGTGGCTGTCGCGCCGCGCCCGATCATGGTGAATATAAGAGCGGGCACGACCCTTCCACTGCTGACCACCGCGCATGGCAAACTTTGGTTGGCGCATCTCAACCCCGACGAGGTGGCGCAAAAGCTTGCTCTGCTCACGCCTGCCAATGACATATCCCACCTGCAGGATGAATTGGTCGAGATCCGCCGGACCGGCCTTGCAGGCAACCGCGGCGAGAATGAGCCGGATATCGGCGCGCTCGCGATGCCGGTCTTTGATCGCGGCGGTCGCATGATCTTTTCCATATCGGCGTTCGGGATGCTTAGCCGCTTTGACGCGGCACTGATTGCGCGCGCAAAGGACAGTCTGCGAAAAGCTGCTCACGCCATCGAGAACGTGCTAACCCACAACTGAGAGGGCACGGCGGATTCCCTTCCGCCGCGCGAAGGCGAACGTCAGCCCTTCAACCGGTCGGCACGCCTCCCACGCCTGCATGGTCGAGCGAAGATTGCCAATCGCCGAGCAAAAAATGCCCCGTTATGCACCCGTTTTCCGCGCACTGCGGATTTTGGTGACATAAGGCAACGCAAACATGTAAAGGCCGCTGAACAAGAGAAGGAAGAGTGGCAACAGCGGGGAATAGGTGATCCAGTCCGGCGCCTCCCCGAACGCCCTGACCGCAAAATTGGCAATCACGGTGATAGTGAACGCGATGGAGAACCATCGATGGAATTGTCGAATCCATGCATTCATAAATAGCGTCTCCTTAAGGGAAGTTTGAGGTTGGGTGGGCCGTATCGACGAAAATCAATCCTGGCGCGCCAACACCTGTTCGAGATTATCGAAGAAATGTTGCCAGCCATGCCTGGCGCCTTCGTATGCCTGTTGCTGGTCTGGCCTGAAACCCGACTGTTCCATCCGCAGGTGTGTGCCAGGGTTTGTCGGAGTTAGCGTCCAGGTGACAACGCTTTCCAGGCCATAGGCGCTCCAGGTATAGGACAGAGACTTGATCGGCTCGATCTCAAGGACTGTGCAATCAACGGAACCCCAATCGGCGCTCAATTTGAAATGCTGGTTCATGACGGGCTTGAAGTCATTCTTCATGAGCCACTCCTCGATCAGATGGGGTTGCGTCAGTGCCCGCCAGATCTTCTCCGGTGCAAAAGGCAGTTCCCGTTCGACCATGACGGAAAGCATTTGGGTCGATGTGTCGTTCATTAGTCCATCCTTCCTAGCAAATCTTCAAGCTCATCAAATCTGTTCTTCCAGAAATCGGCCATCTCGCTCGTCCAGTCAACGAGCGGAGCAAGAGCACCAGGTTGAGCGCTGTAATAGATCTGGCGTCCTTGCTGGCGGTCCTGGACCAGGCGTGCTTTCTTAAGGGCTGCGAGGTGCCTTGACACGACGGGTTGCGAAACACCGGCGCCCGCGGTCAAGACGCCGACGGTTTTCTCACCTTCGCGACAGAGCCGCTCGAAAATCGCGCGTCGGGTCGGGTCTGCAAGCGCTCGAAACAATAAGTCCTGGGTTGTAAGCATCACATGATCCATACCTATATGGCTATATGTTTAATCTATAGCCATATAGGTATGGATATGCAAGACATAAATCGGGCGAACATCGGCACTGGCTTGCGACGACCAGTTGAATCTGCCGTATGGGCAGACGGGGGAGCTTCAATCGCTCATGAGAGCGTTGCTTATCGTACTTTCAGCGCGATGCGCTCATAAAGAGCCGCCCGGGGCGATCGGTTTATCTCGCCCGCCCCGGTGCCCAGGCGTTTTGACACGGGCAAGACCCGATGCCGACGCAAGCCGCGCTGCGACCTGGTTTAGTTTGCCGCCAGCGTGTTCTTGAAGATGCGTCCGTCCTTCATGATCACCAGGAGGCTGTTGGAGGGGTCCGACAGCAGCGCGATGTCGGCGATCGGATCGCCGTCGACCAGCAACAAGTCTGCCAAGGCACCAACTTCGACGACGCCGAGCTTACCCGGGTAGGGGTTGCGCCGGTCCGACAGCGCCAACAGCGCCGCATTGTCGGCGGTCGCCATTTTGAGCACCTCCGCTGGCGTGTACCACCGTGTCATCGTCGCAAGTTGCGACCCTTGCCGGGCGGCCAGCGCACTATCAAACAGCACGTCGGTGCCAAACGCGACCTTCACCCCGTGTTTGCGTGCCAGCCGGTAGGCATTGTCTGTTCCTGCACGGACTGCAGCCGAACTCGCCTGGCCGGCAGCGGTTGGCTGCGCTATCGTGTTTTCGTCATCGAGGAACGGCTGAAGGCTCCACCATGTGCCCGTTTCGGCCATCAGCTTCGCGGTCGCATCATCGGCGAGCTGACCATGATCGATGACCTTTACGCCAGCCTCAATCGCGTTGCGGATAGCTTCAGGCGTGTAGGCATGCACCGTCACATAGGTACCCCAATTGGCCGCTGCCTCGACCGCCGCGCGGATTTCATCAACGCTCAATTGCACCGTGTCGAGTGGTCCATATGGCGACGACACACCACCACCCACCGTCAGCTTGATCTGGCTTGCGCCCTGCAACAGTTGCTCCCGGGTACGCTTGCGCGCCTCGTCTGGCGAATCGACAATAGCCGACATGCCAACGCGCTCTGGATAGCTCAACGTGTTGGGCGTCGCGGGTATCTCGGACAGCATACGAAAATCGCCATGTCCGCCGGTCTGCGAGATCATCGCCCCGGATGGCCAGATGCGTGGTCCAGTGATGACACCACTGTCGATCGCCGATTTAAGGCCGAATGCCGGCCCGCCCAGGTCACGAACGCTGGTGAAGCCGCGCAACAGCGTTGCCTCAGCTTCGGCCCCTGCCATCAAGGTGATGAGAGTAAACGGCGCAGTCGACGCCAACGCAATCGACGGCCGCGCCATGAAAGTGTGCCAGTGCGCGTCGATAAGCCCGGGCATCAGCGTCCGGCCATTACCGGCAATACGCGTCGCCGTCGCAATTGTGATGATGGGTTCGGCGGAAATCCTGGCGATCTTATTGCCTTCAACGAGCACGTTCATGGGGGCCGTCAACGCGGTGCCGTTGAAGATCCGAACGTTGTCAAAGACCACCACAGACTGCGAAGCAGTCTGTGCCTGTAGCGAAGAGATCGTGAAGAGTACAAGCAGGGCGGTCATGAACAACGCGCCGATTGACTTTATCATGAGTGTTCCTCTCGTCGTCATGCTTTCCATGCGATTATGATTGCCGGGCTTCTGTGCTCTCATCTGTATTGCAGAATCCACCCAGCCAAAACGTCTACCGTTACATCAATCGATGATATGGCAAAAGCGCATGCCGCCAAGCGTGTCAAGCGTAAAATCCGACATATCCAGCAAGCCATAGCCGCCTTGCAGCATCGCCATAAGCAGTCCCGGTGCCGCTCACGATCAGGCAAAAAGGGCAGCATATCGTTTCAAGATACTGTCCTTTTCACTTTCAAAGTGTGTTTTGTGAATGCGCCCATCCTTCATGACGCGATTCATCGCATGTTCCGGAATTGAGAAGGGCTAAACAGGCTGCTGGCAGTTTGGATCGGCGCGAATGATATCGGCGATCAGTCTTTGTGTGGCCAAGGCTTCCTCGCCGGTGACGGCCGGATCACGGCCCTCATGCACGGCAGCGAGAAAATCACCAATCAGCGCACGATGCGCATCATGCGGAAAGTCCATGATATTGGCGCCACTTCCGGATTTGCCTTCCGACGGAATATACTCGTCACGCCCATCAAGCCATGTCAGTTTCAGATCGCCTGCGGTCATATGGGCAGAGCCAAGCGAGCCGGTGATTTCCAGTGTTTCAGGATAGCCCGGAAATGCCGCTGTCGTCGCCAGAAGCGAAGCAGGCGCGCCATTTTCCAATGTCAGCAACGCGGTGACGTGATCTTCCGTTTCCATGCGATGCAGCGCGGTGGTGCGGATTTGCGAGGCAGCCACATTGCCGATGCCCAACAGCGAGCGGAACATATCAATGGCATGGATCGCCTGCGACAGCAGAACGCCGCCGCCATCGCGCGCCAGGCTGCCGCGACCATCCAGATCATAATAGCTCTGCGGTCGCCACCACGGCACTCGCAGGGCTGCTGCTTCAATCGTGCCCAGATCGCCATTGGTCAGCACCTCACGAATGCGCTTGCTGGAAGGGCGAAAGCGGTGTTGCAAGACGACACCAAAGGTCCGGCCGGACTGGCGCGCCAGCGCAACCATCTTTTCCGCACGCACCAGCGAAATATCGAGCGGCTTTTCCACCAGCACATGTTTTCCGGCGGCAAAACTGCGCGCAGCAATATCAAGATGCGAACTTGCAGGCGTGAGGATCAAAACAATATCGACCGCCGGATCGGCGATCGCCGCTCCCATGTCTGTGGTCACCGGGAACGGAAAAGATCGGGCGAACTCATCGGCGCGTTCACACGTGCGGCTGACCGCCCAGATCACATCAACCTGATCGCGCAAATCCATCAGGCTGCGGGCATGGGGAAGCGAGGCCGGGCCAAGCCCGATAATTGCCAGTCCCGGCTTCTTCATATGGTATCCTTTCAAAATTCAGGCCTCAGCCTTCCTGCTCACCCAGACAGCATTTTGCTGGGCTTCAAGCGCAAGGCGGCTGACGGTGAAAACATGGCTCTGGCGCATCGCGGTTTCGGTGCGATTGCGAACATCGTTCAGAAAATTCGCGAAATAATCCAGCGGCTCGCCACTGGCATTCATGTGGCTTGTACCGGCTGCATTGACGAGGAACAGGTGATCGGTTCCGGCGCGACCTGCGATATCGACATATTTCCGCAGTTCGATGCTGCCTTCGGTGCCGAGAATGAATAGCCTGCCGTCTCCCCAGGTCGACAAACCGTCGGCGGTAAACCAATCCACGCGAATATAGCCGCTGGCATGATCGCCGCGCAGCAGGATTTCGCCAAAATCCTGAAATTCAGGCAGGTCATTATCCGCGAAATGACCGATCGAACTCGTCACGAGTTCCGCATCGTTTGCGCCTGTAAAAACCAGAAACTGGTCGATCTGATGCGATGCAATATCGTTGAGAATGCCGCCATAGGTAGCCGTATCGAAAAACCAGTCTGGCCGGATTTTCCTGTTCAGCCGATGTGGACCCATTCCAATAGTCTGGATAACGCGCCCAATGGCGCCGTCCGCCACCAGCTTTTGGGCAAGGCCCACGGCTGGCACCACGAACCGCTCGGAAAAGCAGATCGAGAAAATCCGCCCGGTTTCGGCAACGGTCTTCTCAATCTCCGCGAGCTGGGATTGGCTGACGATACCCGGCTTGTCCGACATGACATCCTTACCGGCACGCATGGCGGCCACGGCAATGGCGGCCCGATCTGACGGAATAGCCGCGGTGAGAATGATGTCTATGTCCGGATCGTTCAAAAACACGTCCGGATGATCGACCGGTTTCAACGCCGGAAACCGCCCTTGCAAGCCTTTCAGAACATTCGGATCGCTGGTTTGCGCCACGAAGCCGGCGCATTCAGCACCGGCCTCGATGAGACCACCGATCATGTGATAGATATGACGGTGGTCAATTCCAATAACAGCAAAACGCATTGGCTATGTTCGTTATTTATTGCTCTTGTTGGCGCCGACTTCGCGATCCCACTTCTCGAACGCGGCCACCAGTGCCTTCGGTTGAAGCGGGGCTTCCACCGGATATTTGGCAATCAGCTCTTCGTAATGCGGACGGCCAAACTCGGCGAGAACGTCACGGCTTTCCTGTGGCGCCATATCCAGCGGCACATTCTTCACCGCAGGGCCTGGATAAAAATAGCCGTGGTCATAGGTGTATGCCTGCTGGCTCGGCTCCAGCATGAAGGACATCAGCCTGAGAAGAACCGCGACCTTGTCGTCCGCAACGCCTCGTGGAATGCACATGAATTGCGTGTCCGGCACCCAATGCGTACCATCGAGGGCGAAGGTTTCCATTTCCTTCGGCACCACACCAAGAACACGCGGGTTGATATCCCAGCCAAAGGACGACACGATCATGTCGCGGCTGCCTTCGGCCAGTTCCTTCATGGTCGCGGTGGTGCCGGGCGGATAATAGTCGATGCCTTCATCGAGCTCTTTCAGATAAGCCCAGGTCTTTTCCCAGCCATTGATCGGATCGCTCGGATCCTTATCGCCCAGAATATAGGGCATCGCCATCAGGAAGGTCCAGCCGGGGCCGGAATTGACCGGGCGTGCATAGCAGAAGCGACCGGGATTTGCCTTGACCCAGGCCAACAGTTCATCCGCGTTTTTCGGAACGTCCTTGACCCGGTCGGGCGCATATTCGAACAGCGGGCCAGACGGCGAATACACGACGGCAACACCTTCATTCTGGCCGAAATTCTTCTGCATCATGAGCGCCTTCTCATGATAGGTCGCTTCGGCATTCGGCAGAAGATCGGGATATTTGGTCCAGATATCAATCCACAGGCCCTGCTCGATACCGTCCGACATCGCGCCCGGACCGGTCAAAACAAGATCGATATCGACGCGATTGGCCGTCTGCTGCGCTTTCAGCTTGGCAGGCAATTCCGGCGAAGGCGCTCTGGAAAAGGTCAGCTTGGAGATAAGGTTTGGATTGTCCTGGCCGAATTTTTCAATCGCCTTCTGCGTCAGTTGCAGATTGCCCGCAACGTCGATGATATTTAATGCAACCGGAGATGAAGGCAGGGCAAGAGAAGCGGCATTTGCAATTTTATAGGGCAAAAACAGGCCAGCGGCACCACCAGCCAACCCGCCGAGTGCCTGACGTCGTGTCAATTGAATCATGAATAGTCCTCCCAGAAAGAAAGCCGGCGGATATACTCCCTCGCATAATTTTATATTAGTATATCAATCGGCCAGACGCTCTGGATATCACTTTCTTCCAGCATGAGCAACAGATTGATAATCACCAAAGTGAACTGACCCAGAGAGCAGGGCGTCTATTGGCGGTTTGGTGTTTTCATGCGCCGTTTTCTGTTCACCGCCATTCACACCATGGCGGTGATGATCGATCGCGAGAGGCCGGGGCTGCTTTCGATTGTGACCTTTGCAACAAAATCAGCGATGGACGATTTGGATTTGCTTTCGCTCCACGAGGGGAGCGGGTCTTCCTGCGCCAAAACACCTGCATAAGCCGTTAAAACAAGAATTATACTGAGATAACAAAAGCAAAACATTTTGGTGATTTGCCTCACCATCGACATGCTCTCCTGTTCAACGGCGTTTTTATATTCTGACAAATTTAATACTTGCTTTATGATATTCGTTTATTATTAGAAAACAATGACACATTCAATCAAATGTAATTATCATTGTGCGATGCGCATCTTCATTACCCTTGTGTCGACATAGAACATTAAATCAGAGCTAAATCGCAGAAAAATACTTGTTCTCATGTGTTCTCTCTAATAACGCATCCTCATCCAGGGGTTTTAAATCTTCGGAGAGGCCGTCGATCGGGTGGGGCGCGACGGGGAGCTGTACCGTTTTTACAGGAGGCTTGAATGCAAATGAAAACCAGATTGGGAATCATGGCTCTTGCTGCTGCCAGTACCCTGGCGATTGGCACGACCGTGTTTGCCCAGCAAACCGCCCCGGCGGCGAGCGGGCAGCCGAATATTCTCGTGATCTTCGGTGACGATATCGGCCAGTCGAATATCAGCGCCTATTCGCGCGGCCTGATGGGCTATCATACGCCCAACATCGACCGGATCGCCAAGGAAGGCATGATGTTCACGGATTACTATGCCGAGAACAGCTGCACCGCAGGGCGCTCCTCCTTTATTACCGGCCAGTCACCTCTTCGGACAGGCCTGTCGAAGGTCGGTGTTCCCGGTGCGACGGTTGGCTTGCAGGCGGGTGACATCACCATTGCCCAGGCGCTGAAGGGCGTTGGTTACAACACGGCCCAGTTCGGCAAGAACCATCTTGGCGACCGCGATGAATATCTGCCGACGGCACATGGCTTCGATCAGTTTTTTGGCAATCTGTATCATTTGAATGCCGAGGAGGAGCCGGAACGACCCTATTGGCCAAAAGATCCCAACGATCCTTTCGTGAAGGATTTCTCGCCGCGCGGCGTGATCAAGTCGTCCGCGGATGGCAAGATCGAGGATTCCGGCCCGCTGACGACCAAGCGTATGGAAACGATCGACGATGAGACGACGGGTGCTGCGGTCGACTATATCAAGCAGCACGCCAAGGACGACAAGCCGTTCTTCGTCTGGATGAACACGACGCGCATGCACGTCTTCACGCACGTGCGAGACGAATATCGCGGCAAGAGCGGCATGCCGGGCAATGAATATGGCGATGGCATGTGGGAGCATGACCAGGACGTCGGCAAGCTGCTGAAGGTGCTGGATGACGAAGGCATTGCCGACAACACGATCGTTGTCTACACGACAGACAATGGTCCGAACATGTGGTCATGGCCGGATGCGGCGATGACGCCGTTCCGCAGTGAGAAGGATAGCAACTGGGAAGGTGCCTTCCGTGTTCCTGCCATGGTTCGCTGGCCGGGCAAGATCAAGCCTGACACGGTGAGCAACGAGATGTTCTCGGGTCTTGACTGGTTTCCGACGCTTCTGGCGGCTGCCGGCGACACCGACATCAAGGAACGGTTGCTGAAAGGCACCAAGGTCGGAGACAAGGACTTCAAGGTCCATCTCGACGGCTACAACCAGTTGCCATACCTGACTGGAGAGCAGCCCAAAAGCGCGCGCAACGAGTTCTTCTACTTCAACGATGACGGCAAAATCGTCGCGGTCCGTTGGGGCGACTGGAAGGCCGTGTTCTGCGAGCAGCGGGCTCCGGGCAACCTCACCATCTGGGCGGAGCCTTTTACCTGCCTGCGGTTGCCGAAGCTCTATAACCTGCGCATGGATCCATACGAGAGGGCGGACATCACCTCTGACCAATACTACGACTGGCTGGCGAAGAATGCGTACCTAACCGGAATTGGAACCATGAAGGCCTCGGAGTTCCTGCAAACCTTTATTGAATACCCGCCGAGCCAGCGCCCGGCGAGCTTCTCGATCGATCAGGTTGAGGAAGCTGTCCATATGCAGATCAACAAGCATTTCGAAGAGATGCAGAAGCAGAAGCAAGGCGCTCAATAAGCATCGAGCTGCTGTTTTATTCAGGTTGGCGCGGCTTTCCGCGCCAACACCTTTCCCGACAGGTGATGCCATTCGGACTCAAGCAAAGACAAACATCTCAACCGCGGGCAGATTGCCTTCACCGGCAACGGCGGCAATGTCGATGCCGCTGTTATGGTCCGCTGTTTGCCTGTTTGTTTCGGGTATAGCGTCCCTTGTCTTTCAGGTGCTCTGGATCAAGCAATTGTCCCTTGTGGTGGGGATCGATGTCTATGCCGTCACCACGGGCGTCAGCGCTTTTTTCGCAGGGCTCGCTGCCGGTGGCTTCATCATCGGCCGCCTTGCCGACCGGGTCCGCCAACCTCTCCTGCTCTATGCAGCGTTGGAGAGCGGCGTTGCGATACTTGGTTTCTTGACAACATGGCTGCTGGCGCGTTCCGCGCCCATATTCGTATCGCTTGAATATCTCGCCACTCCTGTTGCCTGGCTGTTTGTTGTTGCGCTTATCGGCATTCCCGCTTTCCTTATGGGCGGCACGCTGCCGGTTCTCGTCCGCTTCATCACGCGGAGCCATGCTTCCATAGGCATGAATGGCGGCAGGCTTTATGCGGCAAATACCTGCGGAGCGGTCGTGGGAGCCCTGCTCTCGACCTTCGTGCTTTTGCCGAGGTTCGGCATTCAGGGAACGGGCCTTGCGGCATCGGCGGTCGCGTTCGGTGCGGCAATTGTTGCTGTTCTGTTGTCCCATGTTTTGGGAGGCGCCCGAACCGGCACGGCGCAGGACCATGCCGAAACGCCGCCGTTCTCGCGCGACGGCAAAATCGCAATAGCGCTCTATTCCATCGCCGGTGCGATCGCGCTTGGCTATGAGGTCGTGTGGTCGCAGGCGATTGTCCAGTTCATGAGCACGCGGGCTTTTGCGTTCTCCGTCGTTCTTGCAACCTATCTGGCGGGTCTGGCGACAGGTGCTGCCCTTTTCAGCCGATGGGCGGATCGAATACGCAACCCGTGGGGCGTTTTCGGGCTGCTGATATCGCTTGCCGGTTTTGTATCGCTCCTTGAGATCTTTTTTCTCGGCGAGTGGCTTATCCAATTGCAGAGCCGCGCCGAGATGGCAATCCTGGCATTGACGGGCAGTGGCCTGGCCGGAATGAGCGCGCGGTTTTTTGTAGCGGCCGCCAGTTTTGTCCTGTTGCCGACGATCATCCTCGGCGCGGCCTTTCCGGCAGCTCTGCGTCTGGTCGTCGGCGAACATCATGTCGGACGGGGCGTCGGGACGGTAACGGCGCTCAACACGCTTGGCGGCATTGCCGGAGCGGTGGTGACAGGCTTCATTCTGATCCCGCAGATCGGGTTGATCAGAACGCTGGCAATGCTGGCGATCTGCTCCGCGATGATCGGCATATTCGCCGCCTTGCGCGGATCGGGGCAACGGCAATGGCGCTACCCCACCATGATGGTTGGTGCAGCGGTTTGCCTGATTGCGGTTTTGACCCCGATAGACAAATTCGCCACGCTGTTGCCCGGCGCGCGCAAAGGCGATCTGGTCTTCTATGAGGAAGGTCGGGGCGCGACGGTGGCCGTTGTCAGGCAGACCGGTGGCAAGGGACTTTTCCAGCGGCTCTATATACAGGGTGTTTCCAATACCGGGGATTCGTTGCCGTCCCTGCGGTATATGCGTCTTCAGGCGCTTATTCCGCTGATCATTCAACAGCACGATCCGAAGTCGGCGCTGGTTGTGGGGCTGGGCACGGGCATTACGGCGGGCGCCATGCTCAATATGGATAGTCTGGATCAACGGGTCGTTGCGGAATTGCTTCCCGGTGTCGTCCGCGCTTCGTCCCGCTTCGAGGGAAACTATCAGGCTCACAATGATCCGAGGATCGAAATCCGCCTCAATGATGGTCGGCGGGAGTTGCTGAAAAGCAGCCAGACATACGATCTGATCACCCTGGAGCCGCCGCCGCCATCGGCTGCCGGTGTGGCAAACCTGTATTCGACGGATTTCTACACGCTGGCGGCTTCCCGCCTTGCGCCGAATGGCATGGTGGCACAGTGGTTGCCGCTGCCGACACAGAATGGCGACGATACGCGCGCGCTCGTTCGCAGCTTCATCGACGTGTTCCCCCATGCTTCGCTGTGGACCACGGAACTGCACGAAATGCTGATGATTGGTTCGCTTGAACCTATGGTGCTTGATCTGCCGACGATCAGCCAGCGGTTTGACGATGCGGGCATCCGCGATACGCTTGCCGAGATCGGCGTCGCCTCACCGGCGGCGCTGTTATCGACATGGATTACCGACCGCGACGGGCTGGTGAAATTCTCCGGCAGCACCCCTCCGGTTACCGATGATCGCCCCCGCATCGAATATGCGCCGTGGGTAAGACCAAATGAATTTGCGCCGGTTCTGGCGGAACTCTTTGCGCTGCGCAAGGATGCGCCCGTCAAGGGTGTGGATGAGAATTTTTGGGGTGAGTTCAATCGGGAGCGCGATCTTCTCGATACGTTTTATCAGGCGGGCATCTATGCCTACATAGGCGACCGTCGCGGCTGGGGAACCCAGATGGACAAGCTGAGAGCAGCCCATTCCCAAAATCCATATTACGCATGGTTCATGAATGAAGAAGTGGGCAAATCCGGGAACCTGCCGGATCTGAACAGGCGAGCGCGCGTTAGCGACACAGTGCGATGAGGGGATAGTTCAATGGCGGCCATCGATGATATTGCGGCGCTCGGCAAGCGCATCAGCCGGTCGATTATCGGGCAGGAAACAATGGTCGAACGGCTGCTGCTGGGTCTTCTCAGCAATGGGCATCTGCTGGTTGAAGGCTTGCCCGGCCTCGCCAAGACACGCGCGATCAAGAGCCTTGCCAAGAATCTGGATGCCGAGCTGTCACGTATCCAGTTCACGCCGGATCTCCTGCCATCCGATATTACCGGGTCCGAAATCTATTTTTCCACCGGGGGACAGGGAGAGTTTAAATTCCAGCAAGGCCCCGTCTTCGCCAACCTCATTCTAGCCGACGAAATCAATCGCGCGCCGGCGAAGGTTCAGTCCGCCTTGCTCGAAGCCATGGAGGAACGGCAAGTGACGGTCGGGGGCAAGAGCTACGGCCTGCCCGACCTGTTTCTGGTGATGGCGACCCAGAATCCTATTGAGCAGGAGGGAACCTATCCGCTGCCGGAAGCCCAGCTTGATCGATTCCTGATGCATATTCAGGTAGGCTATACGGATGAAAAATCGGAGGCAGACATCATGAGATTGGTGCGTTCCGAAGAAAATTCCAGCAAATCGTCTAAAAAGGAAGCAACCAGGCTGGACCCGAAAGCCATTTTCGATGCCCGCAAGGCCATCAGCGGCATTACGGTTTCCGAGCCCGTTGAAAAGTACATCGTCGCGCTGGTCTATGGGACGCGGGAGCCCGCGAAACTCGACAAGGATCTGGCTAAATGGATTGAAGTGGGCGTAAGCCCGCGCGGTTCGATCGGCCTTGACAAGGTGACCCGTTCCTACGCCTGGCTCAAGGGCAGGGATTATGTCACGCCCGACGACGTGAAGCGGGTGGTGCACGATGTTTTCCGTCATCGCCTGATCCTGTCCTATGAAGCACATGCATCCGGCGTTACCCCCGATCGGGTCATAGACCGGATTGTCGAACTGGTGGCGGTTGCCTGACGGAGGACGAGGCGATGGCTCTTTCCCTCGCAGCTTTGGGACGTTCAAAGGGAATAACGAGAACGCATCAGCGGCAACAGCCTGCTCCCAATGTCTATGTGACCGTGGAAGAGCTTGTCGGTCTGGAAGCGACTGCCCGCGATTTTGGCTTTTTACGAAAGCAGCCGGTGAACCGGCTTATCGCGGGGCGTCATGCCTCGCATACGCGCGGCCGGGGCCTGTCCTTTGAGGAACTGCGGGAATATCTGCCGGGCGACGATATTCGCACGATCGATTGGCGCGTAACGGCCCGCACGGGAAAGCCCTTTGTGCGTGTCTATGACGAGGAGAAGGATCGCCCCGCACTGGTTGTCATCGATCAGCGCCTCAATATGTTTTTTGGCAGCCGCCTGGCGATGAAATCGGTGACGGCGGCTCAGGCTGCGGCCCTTTCCGCCTGGAGGATCATGAACCTCGGAGACCGGGTTGGCGGGTTCGTGTTCAACGACAGCAGGATCGACGAAATACGCCCCCATCGCAGCCGTGATGCCGTCATCACGCTGGCAAGCCAGATTGCGAAGCAGAACGCCGAATTGAATGTCGACGGCGCCGTCACGCGAAATGGGGGGCAGCTGGATGTCGTCCTTCAGGCTGTCGCCAATATTGCCCGCCACGATCATCTGGTGATTGTCATCAGTGATTTTGACGGCCACGGTTCCGCGACGCGTGATCTGCTGCTTCAGCTTGCCGTGAGCAATGATGTGTTGGCCATCGTTGTGTACGATCCATTCCTGCTCGAACTGCCAACCGCCGGAGAGATGGTTGTCAGCCACGGCGGCTTGCAGGCGGAGTTATCTTTTGGCCATAGCCGGGTGCGCGGCGGGATAACCGAATTCGCAAGGCAACGCGGTCAGGAATTGCTCGGCTGGCAGAAGGAACTGGGGTTGCCGATGCTGCTCCTCTCCGCGGCTGAAGAAACCGCGCCACAGTTGCGGCGTCTGCTCGGTCAACTCGCCTGGAGACAGAGGAGGCGCTGACATGGAACCGACTGCACCCGGCCCTGACGCGATCATCAGAATGCAGATGGAGCAACTGGCCGACATCGTGGTTCCAGCCCCGGTTTCATGGGCGCCGCAAACATGGGGCTGGGCTGTCCTGGCGACAGTCATTCTCATGTCTGCGCTGATAGCCCTGCTGCGGTGGCATCATCATCGCAAAGTCAATCGCTATCGTCGTGAGGCATTGGCGAAACTGGCAATGCTGGAACAGCAACTGGGCGATGCCGCAACGCGTCCGCAATCGATCGCAGCCATACCGGAACTGGTCAAGCGCGTCGCACTGGGCGCGTGGCCGAGGAATGAGGTGGCATCGCTGAGCGGAAATCAATGGACGGAGTTCCTGTCCCGAAGTGGCGGCAAACATTCATTGCCGGAGCCAGCAACACGGTTTCTGGCGGATCTGGAATATCGCTCCGCCGCCTCACTTGCCGCCATGAGCGAGGATGATGCCCGCGCGATCGTCACGTCGATACGTCAATGGATCGGGGGGCACGTTGTATCAGCTTGAATTCCCCTGGTTGCTGCTTGTCCTGCCTCTTCCACTCCTGATCTGGTGGTTGATGCCGCCCTATCGACAGGAGAGCGCATCGGTCCGGATTGCGTTTTTCGACGAAGTGGTCAAGGCGGCGGGCATCGCGCCTGATCGGGGATCTGTTGTGTCGCGTAAAAACTGGGCGCAAAAGCTGTTGGCCCCCGTTTGCTGGGGGCTTGTCGTTCTGGCCTTGGCGCGGCCGCAATTTGTCGAGCCTCCGCTTCAAAAGACGGAGCCGCAGCGCGACCTGATGCTGTCGCTGGATCTTTCGCAATCGATGGACACGGCTGATTTTCAGAATACGTCCGGTCAAACAGAAGCGCGCGTGGATGCCGTCAAGGACGTGGTGGCGGACTTTGTAAAGCGGCGGACCGGCGATCGCATCGGCCTGATAGCATTCGGCGATGCCCCCTACCCGCTTGTGCCCTTCACGCTCGATCATCAGACTGTCCTGACCATGATCGAAGATGCCGTTCCCGGCATGGCCGGTCCCCGGACGGCACTGGGCGATTCCATCGGACTGGCGATCAAGATGTTCGATGAAAGCAAGGCGCCGGAGAAAGTTCTGGTCGTCCTGACCGATGGCAATGACACCGCCAGCAAAATGCCGCCTGATCGCGCCGCCGATATTGCAAAGCAAAACAGGATCGTCATCCACACGGTCGGCATCGGCAATCCGGAAGCCTCCGGCGAGGACAAGCTCGATGTTGCGGCCTTGCAGAAAATCGCCGCAACGACGGGCGGACGGTACTTTTTTGGGCAGGACCAGAACCAGCTTTCGGAAATTTACGCAACGCTCGACAAAATCACGCCTGCAAACCAGAAAACGCTCTCCTGGCGTCCAAAGATCGAGCTGTTTCACTATCCGCTTGGTGCCGCGCTGCTGCTGCTGATTGCCTATCATGCCCTTGTCTGGGCCGGAACCTCCCTGAGGCGGACGCAGCAAGCGAGATCCGGGGGGCAGGCATGATCGGCGATTTTCATTTTTTGAGGCCGTGGTGGTTGCTGGCAATCATCATTGCAGGCGTTCTCGTCTGGCTTGTAAACCGGCGCTCCGATGTCCGCTCGCGCTGGAAGGGTCTTATCGCGCCTCATTTGCTCGACCACCTGATCACCGATGGGCAAAACAGAAAAAGGCTCCAGCCCGCCTCCATGATCGCCGCTCTGATGGTGCTGGGTGCAATCGCAGTCGCAGGGCCGACCTGGCAACGGCAACAGCCGCCCTTTGTTGAAGACAAAGCGCCATTGGCCCTCGTTATCGACCTCTCACAAACGATGGATGCCGTCGATATTACGCCGTCGCGCCTTGAGCGTGTAAAGCTCAAGATACGTGATATCCTGGCACTTCGGCCCGGGGCTCGCACGGCGGTTTTTGCCTATGCCGGTTCTGCCCACATGGTGTTGCCGCTGACTGATGATGCAAAGCTCATCCAGACCTATGTGAATTCCCTGGCCACGCGAATTATGCCTGTCCAGGGAAAGGACACCGCGAAGGCTCTTCAGTTTGTTGAACAAAATCTCGGTCAGGACGAGGTTCCCGGCACCCTTTTGTTCCTGACCGATGGGATCGAGGCATCTGCGCTGGATGCATTCAAAAATCATTCCGGCAACAATGAGATCATGGTGCTCGCCGTGGGCACGCCGGAAGGCGGCCCAGTCAGATCGGGCGAGGGGCAGTACCTGACATCCGCCAGTGGCGCACGCGTTATTGCCCGGCTCGATGTCGATCAGTTGAAAGCGTTCAAGCACGAGGCGGGTGTTCAACTGGCCACGGTTACGCTCGATGACAGCGATGTGCAGTGGATTGCATCGAGAATTCAAACCCATCTGCAATCGAAGCTGGCTGACGGCGAAGCGGTGTGGCTCGATGCTGGCTGGTGGCTTCTCATTCCGATTGTCCTGCTCAGCGCGTTCTGGTTCAGGCGTGGTTGGTCCATCCATTGGACCGGCGCCCTTCTTCTGGGCTTTGCATTGGCTCATCCCGGTCGGGCCGAAGCGGCAGAGTTCAATTTTGCCGATATGTGGCTTACGCGCGATCAGCAGGCGAGAAGGGCCTTTGAGAAGGGCGATTATCAAGGCGCAGCAGCCCTGTTTCAGAACCCGATGTGGCTCGGCACCGCGCTCTATCGAGCTGGCCGGTTTGGTGACGCTGCCGATGCCTTTGCGAAGGTGAACACGCCCGAAAGCTACTACAATCAGGGCAATGCATTGGCTCAAATGGACAAGCCTGAAGAGGCGGCGGCGAGTTACAGGGAGGCCCTGAAACTGCGACCGGACTGGCCGCTTGCGCAGCGCAATCTCGAGATTGTTGAAAAGATCATCGCCGATCGCAAGAAGGAAGACGAGGAGGAAAAAGCAGAAGATCCCAATCTTCCGCCCGATCAGGTGCAGTTTGACGAAAAGGGAAAGCAGGGAAAACGCGGGGAAATCAATCTCGCGCAGCAGACCGCCGAGATGTGGATGCGAAACATTCAGATTACGCCCACCGATATGCTGGCGCGCAAATTCGCAATCGAAGCGCAGGGGGTGGCTCACCCATGAAGCCACACATCCCGCTTGCCAATTGTCTTCTGGCGCTGTTGCTGCTGATCGCTACAGCTTCGCCCTCATGGGCTGCGGAGCCAATCGCCAGAGCCCGGATCCTGACCCCGCAGCCCATCGTTCCCGGACAGTAGGTCCGGTTGCAGGTCGATGTTCTGGTGCCCAATTTTTTCCTTTCCCCACCGCAGTTTCCGGTCTTCGACCTGCCGAACGCAATCGTTGCGCTGTCTGATGCCAATGCTCAGAACCTCGTCGAAACGATCGATGGCCAGAGCTACTCGGGAATACGGCATGCCTACATTATAACACCACAGATTGCCGGTGATTTCACGATACCTGCCGCCGCCATCACGTTCGCTTACGCAGCCGTGCCGGGCCAATCGACCAATGGTTCGGTGAACTTGCCAGCGTTGACTTTTTCTGTCGGGGCCTTGCCGGATGCCGCCGGAGGCAAAAAGGTTGCGGCGGCGAACACATTGGCCATTGCTCAAAAACTGGGTCACGACCCCAAAACCTTGAAGGTGGGCGATGCTCTGGATCGCGTGATTACGATCACTGCGGAAGGAATGCAGTCCATGATGATCCCGGCACCTGAATTCGAGGGGCAGGATGGCATCAGGATCTATCCGCATGACCCCGTTCTTCGCGACAGTACCGATGGCAGGAGCGGAGCGACCGTTGGCACGCGTATCGACCGCGTTACCTACGCTTTCGATAAGCCCGGCGACTACATTTTGTCGGCGGTCGAGATTGCCTGGTACGATCCCGTGACTCAAAAAACGGAAACGGTCAAGACGGAAAAAGTCACTGTTACTGTCGCGCCCACGGAAGCGTTCAAACCGGCGATCGCACCGCCCGTTGCACCGGCCGAAAAATCCACACTCATGTCGCGGACGCAAGTTCGCTATCTCCTGTTGGGGACGGTCCTATTGTCTGTCCTGTTCGCGCTCGCATGGATTGTCCATCGGGTGTGGCCGCGTTTCAGGGCGCGGAGAGCGGAGAGGCGCGATAGGAAAGAGCACTCCGAACCGGCCTATTTCCAGAACGTCGAACGCAGTTGTCGTCAGCAGGATCGAACAGCCGTTTATGCGGCTCTCGACGCATGGTTTCGCTCGTCGGGGCTTTCGGGCGCCCACTGGGTATCGGAGTTTGGCGATGGCAATCTTCAGTCGCAGTACAAGCGGCTTGAGCAGGAGATTTTTGTCATGAATGAAGCCGGTGAGGCCGTTGATCTTGGAAAGCTTGGGGCCGGGTTCAAATTGGCACGGAAGAACTGGCTGAACGCCAGGGATTCAAAACAGACTGACGGTTCGGCGCTTCCGGCACTCAATCCCTGACCAAAAAGCGGTGTTTCTGCATCCATAAATTTCATCACGACTGATACATTTCAGTATACCTATTGCACCCGGTCGGAACGGTAGAAACCGGACGATCGAGGGCTTTTCCGCCTCCTCTTTTCTCGCATGTCTCAGCGCGCGGGTCTGCAACGCACTGAGAGGAAACAGGGATCATTTGAATCGTTGACATCATGACATAATGATGTCACAATGTCAGTATGGATGATCCATTCAGCCACAGCCCCCTATATGCAAAGGTCGAGGCTTCCCTGGCTACCGACATTTCGACTGCGACTCTTGCTCCGGGCAGCCAGCTTCCGCCCGAAGATCGGCTGATTGAGCGATTTGGCGTCAGCCGCACGACCGTTCGCAAAGCAATTGAAAATCTGGTGACGCGCGGAATGGTCGAGATCCGCCGTGGCAAGGGCACCTTCGTCGCGCAACCCAGGATTTCCCAGGAATTGACGAAGCTAACAGGCTTTGTCGAAGACATGCAGGCGCTTGGCCGTATACCGACCGCCCGGCTACTGGATAAGCAGATTGTACCTGCCGATGCAGACATTGCCCGACAACTGGCTGTGTCGCCTGGCAGTCTTGTCATGCGGATCCGGCGCATCCGTCTCGCCGATGGCGTTGCCATGTCTTTCGATGAAACCTATCTGCCGCGCGAGATCGGGGAGCAGGTCGTCACACACGATCTGGACGCAGAGCCAATCTTCTCATTGCTGGAAGGCAAGTATGACTTGCCGCTTACCGAGGCGGAGTACCGGCTTGAAGCGGTCACCGCCACGCCAGAAGTGGCGCAGGCACTGGCTGTTAATCCTGGCAGTGCCGTCTTTTTGATTGAACGCACATCCTACACCGACGGGCATCGGCCTATCGACTACGAAAAACTCCATTATCGCGGCGACCTGATCAGCTTTGTCACTCGCTTGGCACGGCGTCCGCGCAAACATACGTGACGCGAAAGCAGAACAATGGAAACCTTATGGCTATTCGTGGCCGCTTTTGGCGCGAGTGCACTCGGCGGTGTCCTTGGCATGGCCAGCGGCATCTTCGTCGTACCCATCCTCACGCTGCTTTTCGGCGTTGATATCCATGTTGCAATTGGCGCCAGCATCATTTCGGTGATTGCCTGTTCGTGCGGCAGTGCGGCCCCGTTCCTGAAAGAGCGTCTCACCAATATCCGGCTTGCCATTGTTCTGGAGACGGCGACCACGCTTGGCGCACTGAGCGGCGTGTTTCTCATTGGCATCGTCTCAACGTCGGTTCTGTACGGCCTGTTCGCCGCCATACTTGCACTTTCGGCGAAGCAGATGATGACACGGCGCCGCGAAGTGATCGATGCGAGCGTCCCGAACGTGAAAAGCTGGGCCACTGTCTTGCGTCTGCACTCCAGCTTTCCCGATTATGCTACAGGACGGGAAGTGTCGTATCAGGTCGGCCGCGTCCCGCTGGGCATGGTGCTGATGTATGGGGCGGGCCTGATTTCTGCGCTGCTTGGTATCGGCTCGGGCGTTCTGAAAATACCAGCTATGGATACTGCTTTGCGGCTCCCCATCAAGGTTTCCTCCGCCACGTCAAACTTTATGATTGGGGTGACGGCAGCGGCCAGTGCTGGAGCATATTTCGTGCGGGGCGATATCGATATCGGTATTGCAGGGCCGATCGCGCTTGGCTCCGTCGCCGGCGCCCTGCTTGGCGCGCGCCTGTTGATGAGGCTCCCAGCCGACAAACTGCGCGTCTTTTTCGTAATCATACTTTCGCTGTTGGCTGTTCAGATGCTTCTGAGCACCTTCGGTGTCCATCTCCTCGGGGAACCAGCATGAAACCTGCAACCGATAATTTTGACCGGCGCGACCAGGTCATTGCCGCACTGCTCTGGTACGGAACCTGGTTCGCCTCTGCTCTCATTGCTGCCGGTGTACTCTTGACGGCTTTCGAGCCGATCCCGGCTTCGCTACCTCTTCCCTTGACCGGGTATGACGCGGTGAAAGCCGGCGTTGCGGTCTTTATCCTTCTGCCAGTTGCGCGCGTGACGTTGATGTTGACTATTTTTCTGCGTGAGAAAGACTATGCCTATGCAATAATCTCAGGATTAGTGCTCGCTATTATTGCGGTCGGTGCCACCATTGAACTGTGGGCGGGTTCCTAGACCCAGTCGCCCGGAGACGATTTTGGCCAAGTTGAAGAACGGACCGAAAGCGTAGCAGTAAGGGTCGGATTCTCCAGAATGGGCTGGCGCTTCGTGCGCGCGCAACTCGTCCGCCAGATCGCAGAAGCCGCCATTGTCAATGTTTCGGCGTAAGGACCGCCGATGAGCCTCGCAGCACCAATGCGGGCGGCGAGATGTGATGCGACGCCGGTTCCCGGCGTTCCAGACGAGCGATGAGCAGATCGACTGCCGCTGCGGCCACCTGATCCAGATGGAGGTCTACCGCCGTAAGAGACGGCATGGCCAGTTTGGCGCGCATGCCGTCATAACGTGTTGCCAAACGAAGATCCTGCGGCACCTTCCGCCCGATGGCATGTGCTGCATCCAGAGTGCCGGTCGCGAAGGCATCGACCGGCACGCACAGTGCATCAATGGCCGGATCGGACCGCAAGAGTTTCTCGGCCGCCGCAGCCGCAGCCTGTTCGCCACCTCGCTCGTCAACCCGAATAGCTACGGGCGAAAGGCCATATTGCGTCGCTCGCGCTGCATACGCAGCTTCCATCTCGATATATGAATTGCGTCTTTGCAAACCGGTTATAAGGCCAACGCGTTTCCCGCCCGAGAACAGATGGTCAAGCATGAGCTGCGCCGTCGTGCCGCTCTGCATATCCACAAAGGGAAGATCGTCCCGACCGGGCGCACGCCCGATGGAGACGACATCAACGCCCCGATCGAAGAAGAAATCCAGCACTGGATCATCAAGTTCCGGTTCAACAACGATAGCGCCGTCCACTTCGAGCGCGTCCAGGCTGTCGCGCGGTCCAAGCGGCGGGACAAGGCACAGCGCAATCCCACGCGAAAATGCTGTGACAGCGGCGGCCGCCGCAATCTCCATCAAGAAGCCCAATCGCGACGGACCGGCGGCAACAGCAAAAGGCATCGACGAGACGAGCGCAATCGTTCCGGCTCTTCCGGTTCGCAAACGTTGAGCCCGGTGATTGGGCCGGTAGCCAATCTCCTGTGCGAGTGCCTCGATGCGCTTGCGTGTTTCCGGCTCAACATAGCGACGGCCGCTAAACGCATGTGACACAGTGGTGACTGATACGCCCGCCGCCTTGGCAAGGTCGGCAATTGTCAACTTTCTCATATACTCTCCGACGAACTCCTGTTAGCACGCCGGTATCGTCGCGGCAAAACGGTTTGTATAACGGCTTGAGGACGTCGAGGGGAGAGAAACCAATGCAGAATGACTTGAATGGCATGGTCGATCCAGCCGACGGGAGGCTGCTGATGCGCAGCTTGTTCCTGTTTGGCCTTCATCGCGATGGCGGCGGCGCCCATCACCGCCGCTTTTCCTTGTGAGCAAGGCCCTCGGATTTTCTGATGCCTTGACTTAAGTTATTGTTCAATCTGTATTTATGCGGCGCCTGACGTTTTCATTTCGCTGCACAATGCTCCGGGTTCAATGATAACCGGGATGTGAGCGACAAGCGACCGTCGCAGAAGAGAGAAACATGCTGTGCGGTGAGGGAAATATTGGCATACCCATTGATGTCGACCTTGCACGTCGGCCAATCGTCGCGCAGTTTCCGCAATGGTCCAGCTTGCCAATGAGAGCCGTCGAGCCAGGTGGGTGGGACAATCGCACTTTTCGACTTGGCGACACAATGTCCGTACGACTTCCAAGTGCGGAAGCATATATCACGCAGGTTGAGAAGGAGTATCGATGGCAGCCAATACTTGCACGGCATCTGCCATTACCAGTTCCTATGCCAATCGCGAAGGACTCTCCGGCCGAAGGCTATCCTTGGCCCTGGTCGGTGCATCAATGGATCGACGGTGAACCAGCTACGACAGGCCATATTGCCAACCTGACCGAGCTTACCCAGTCCCTTGCCCGCTTTCTGGCCGCACTGCACGATATCGATGCTACCGGCGGCCCCCGGCGGGACAGCACAATTTCCATCGTGGTGGCAGTCTTGCTGTCTATGATGCGGAAACGTGGGCGGCAGCGCTCGCATCAAAGTGGAACGGTCCACCGCTATGGGTTCATGGTGATATGGCGTGGGGCAATCTGCTTGTGAAGAATGGAGCCCTGTGCGCCGTCATCGATTTCGGCTGTCTGGCAGTAGGTGATCCTGCCTGCGATCTTGTGATTGCGTGGGATCGGCTTCCTGACGACAGCCGCAAAGCGTTCCGTGCCGCACTTCCTTTCGATGAGGAAACTTGGAAGCGCGCTCGCGGATGGGCCTTATGGAAAGCTCTTATCACCGCGGCAGACCTTGGCGAGAATCCGGCAGAGGCAGAACGGTCGTTGCTAATCATACGTGGGGTCGTGGCAGATCGTTGCCAATCATGTTGGATCTAGTTTGCCTATCTTCTCCGTCCGCAATAGCGCACATAATCCAAAAAATAGCCAACCTCGGCAATCAAGTATTCGCTTCCAAGCCGTTTCCTCGCTCATCTCCAGAGACAGACGAAAGCCCTTTGCTATGAACTGACACCCAGTCAGAAGCACAGAGTGTTTCTTGGGAAGCGGCCACGTATTTCGCCAAGGATGCAAGATGAAGTACATCTTCATTGCCCAATCAGGGCCGCAAAACCGACTGCCACTATTCCTACATATTTTCCATTTGACAAAGCGATTTGCAAACTCTGGCCCGCCCTTGATAATTGCCCTTATACAAAACGGTTTGCATGCCTGAATATCGTTTATTGAACATGCAGGCGAGCAAACTCCCAACCGAAAGAATGATCCTTTCCTTTTGTTGGAATCTGGGGACAACCCAGGAGCAGTCGTGACAAAGCTTGATCTGACACGTCGCAATTTTCTTAAAGCCGCAGCCGCATTGGGTGTTGTTGCTCTGGTGCGCCCTTTCACGCAAGCGCAGGCAGCAATGTTCCCGCCGGAAGTGGGCGCAGACAAAGGCTGGATCAGCAGCGGCTCTTTACGGTATCGCCGCCATGGCATGGCAAAGGTGACAGGCCAGAAAGTTTTTGCGATCGACATTCGTGCACGCGATATTAAAGGCTGGCCGGATCACCAGTCTTATGCGTTAACCATTCATGTCCCGCGTGCAGACCGGATTTATGAAGGTCTCGACCTTTCGCTTCTCGGTGGCACACTTCAGCCTGATATCCTGATTGATGCAGCCAGAGTTGCCGCCGATGGCATTATCATGCCCGAGCCGGTTTTTTTATAGCGAATTCTTCCTCAAGCCCGGCAATGTTTCGCCTATGCTTGGTCAACCGGTGGCAATGGGTATCTGGCACAATTACGAGCGCTTTCGCCAAGCTGTAAAACGGTTGCAATTTAATAATGATATTTTCCGCCTTGGCGCCGAAGCCACGCCACCCCTGCGGACAATCTCTGTATTGGTGGAATTCTTGATCTTGCCGCCCGTGAACCGCTGTGGACAGAGCGGGCACAGCGCAAAACCGAATATGAGACTGCCAATCCGGGTATGTTATACGGCATTGGTTTTGCCTGCGTGCAGAAAAGCTTTGGCACTGCGGCAGAAGCAGCCATCGTCCAGATTGAGGTTACGCGGCAAGGCACCTTGAAAAGGCGCCATGTTGCATCGGAAATTGGCGCTGGCGCAACGACGGCACAGATGCTGGTCGCCGAACCTTATCTCGGCCGGCCAGTGGATGAAGTTGAATTTGCCCCCCCAAGATTGGCCGCAAATGCCACTTCATACCAAAGAACAGCCCTACTCCACGCCGCTGGAAGAAGAAGACCGTCTGGCGCAAGATCCCCGCTGGGTTCCCAGTTTCACCTCACCGCGTTCAGCCTCGAATTCCGCGTATTATTTTACCCATGCAACACAGCTGGCAGCCAAACTGCTGTTGCATCTTGGCTTATGGAAAGCCGCGTTGTCCATTTGAGGCGGTGCAGATGGCGGGCAATTCATGCCTGCTGCCGGTTTTCCGGCACCGGGTTAGGCTAATCCCATTTTGTTTTCAAACTCCATCGGGCTGAGGCAACCCCGTGGCGAATGACGACGCCTCGGCATCGTCGCGTGTGCTGTATTTGGTCCACGACAGGCGGAGGCACAGATCCGGTTTTACAATCCGCAGATTTCCCCTCAACGATGGAGAACCTTGCCTATCGATAGACCTATCGTGTTACGCAAAACGTTAAGTTCGATGCGCAAACTGTAAAGTAGTTTTTTCAAACTTCCCTATCATATTGTTCCAAATTAAAAACAAGGGGAGATGATGATGAAGCAATTGTATCTATTGCTGGCTACCGGGCTCGCGAGCATGTCCGTGGCTCCGGCCCATGCGGCGGAGCAGGAATCCTGCAAGACACCGAGGTTTTCCGATGTTGGCTGGACTGATATCACAGCAACCACGGCTCTCGCATCGCTTTTGCTTGAAAAGGCCGGTTACGAACCCCAGACCACCATCCTTTCAGTTCCGGTAACATTCCAGTCGCTTGATAATGGCCAGATCGACATTTTCCTCGGCAACTGGATGCCTCTTCATGAGGAGATACGCAAACCCTACCTTGATGCCAAAAAGATCGAGCGGGTCGGCGTCAATCTCGAAGGGGCCAGGATCGGCCTGGCGGCCACGGGGAAAGATCTCGGCATCAAGAATTATGTCGACATAGCAAAGTTCAAGGATCAACTCGGCGGCAAGATCTACGGTATCGAGGCTGGCAGTAGTGCAAATGCCACAATCCAGTCGATGATCGAGAAGGATAACTTCGGCCTCAAGGATTTTCAGCTCGCAGAATCAAGCGAGCAGGCCATGCTTTCGCAAGTTCAGAATGCGGTACGGAAGGATGAACCGGTGGTGTTCTTCGCCTGGACACCGCATCCCATGAACATTCGCTACAAGCTTACCTATCTTGAGAATGGCGATAATCTCTTCGGGCCGGAGGATGGTGCTGCAACCGTAGAAACGCTGACACGCAAAAATTACGCAACGGATTGCCCCAATGTCTCGCATTTTCTATCGAACCTGAAGTTCAATACCGAGATGGAAAGCACGATGATGAAACTGATCCTGAATGATGGCATGGAGGCGAAAGCCGCCGTGAGCAAGTGGATCGGAGAAAATCCGGCACAACTCGACGTATGGCTCGACGGTGTAACCACATTCGATGGCAAACCCGCATTGCCGGAAGTGAAGTCCGGTCTCGGCCTATAGGCTGGATGCCTGTCAATGTCTCAACTTGCTGGGCGGCTGTCCAAAATGCCGCTTGAAGGCGCGGGAAAGCGAACTGATCGAGGAGAAGCCTGTTTGTTCTGCCGTGTCGGCCATTGAAAGATGCGTATCGAGGATTAATCGCCGGGCGGTTTTCAGCCGAAGCGAAAGATAATAATTGCCCGGCGATTGCCCGATCACATTGGCGAACAGCAATTCAAGGCTTCGCGTCGAAAGTCCGAGCCGCCGGGCGATAACCGACACCGGAATGGGGCGGTCGATGTGACCTTCCATAATCTTGATCGCATCCGCCAGCCGTGGCTCGCGGTTGAGAAGGCGCCCCAGAGAGACCAATGGCTGTGCATCCGAAGCCTGCCTGACTTCATCATAAATATAGAGGCTCGCCACATCGAGCGCGATGGAATAGCCATGACGGGCGCGGATGAGCGCTAGCATCATGTCGAGCGCGGGCGCCGCGCCGCCCGTGGTCAGAAAAGCGCCATCCCGCACCCAGCGATCCGACTGCATCTCCACGTCCGGAAAGCGTTGCGAGAACGCTTCCAGATCTTCCCAATGCGTTGTTGCCTTTCGGCCATTCAGCAGCCCGGCTTTCGCCAGCACCCATGACCCCGCCTCGATGCCGATGACAAGCCGGGATTGGTTGCTTGCCTGACGCACGAGACCCAGCAGTTTGGGCGTTGCGTGTTCAAGCGCATGAAACGCGCTGACGATAATGAGGATATCCTGGAACCGGGCCTCGAATTTACCGTTTGCGGCCACCTTCAATCCGCTGGATGTGACCGGATCGACTCCATCCGGAGAAACCACCTGCCAGTGATAAAGCGAGCGGCCCGCCACGCGGTTTGCCCCGCGCATCGGGTCCAATGTGGCTGCAAGCGACATGAGCGAACAGTCTGGCAGGACAAGCAGTGTGACGCTCAGCTCTTCGTCGGATGGTTCAAAAATCACGCGCTTCGCTCTTCGCCAAATAGTTTTCGTAAAATGATAATCTCAGCAAATCGCGACCTGTCAAGCTCAGTGAAAATCGAGGAAATTGACCATGCCTTTACAGCCCGCTCACGAAATATTCATCACCGCCGCCGTTACCGGTGCAGGTGCGACCACGCATCGCTCGAACAAGGTGCCGATCACACCACGTCAGATCGCGGATGCAGCCATTGAAAGCGCTCTGGCGGGCGCGGCAGTGGCGCATATTCACGTGCGTGCCCCGGAAACGGGCGAGCCATCGCGCAGGATCGAACTTTTCCGCGAAGTGGTCGATCACATTCGGGCATCGGGCGTCGATATCGTGCTCAACCTGACGGCGGGTGTCGGTGGCGATCTCGTCTTCGGTTCACCGGAAGCGCCATTGCCGCCTGACGCGGCAATGACTGATATGGCGGGCGCGACGGAACGCCTTGCCCATGTGGCCGCGCTGTTGCCGGAAATATGCACGCTGGATTGCGGAACGATGAATTTCGGCGAAGGCGACTATGTGATGACCAATACGCCTGCCATGTTGAAAAGAATGGCGGCGCAAATCCAGCAGCTTGGCGTGCGGCCGGAAATCGAAATTTTTGACACCGGGCATCTGCCGCTTGCCAAATGGTTGCAGCAGCAAGGCCTGCTCGACGATCCGGTTCTGGTGCAGCTCTGCATGGGCATTCCGTGGGGCGCGCCCGACGATCTGGCAACGCTGTTGTCTATCCTCCAGAACCTGCCTGAAAACTGGATGTTCTCCGCCTTTTCCATTGGTCGCAACCAGCTGCCCTATGCAGCTCTTGCGGTCCTTGCCGGTGGGAATATCCGTGTCGGGCTGGAAGATAATATCTGGCTCGACAAAGGCGTTCTCGCGTCCAACGGCGATCTGGTGGAACGCGCCAGAAACATCGCCGTGAACATGGGCGCGAAAGTGCTGACCCCGGACGAAGTCCGCAAGAAGCTCAAGCTCAAGAAGCGCTGGTGATTTCCATGAGCAACCATCCTCCCAGGATTGCCTGCATTGGCAGTGGCGTCATTGGCAGCGGTTGGGCCGCACGCTTTCTTCTAAACGGGTTCGACGTCGCGGTTTACGATCCGTCGCCCGATGCGAAGGCAACGACAGAACATATACTCGACAATGCCCGCCGTGCCTTGGCGGCATTGACGCCCTCGCGATTGCCGAAGGAAGGAAAGCTTTCGTTCTCGACATCGCTGGCGGAAGCCGTTGCCGATGTGGGGCTCATTCAGGAAAGCGTGCCCGAGCGGCTGGAACTAAAACTTGCCGTTCTGGCGGAGATCGAAACGGCTTGCGCAGACGATGCCCTGATCGCTTCTTCCACGTCAGGCTTTATTCCAAGCAAGCTGCAAGCCGGTTTACGCCATCCGGAGCGGCTTTTGATCGCCCATCCCTACAATCCGGTCTACCTCCTGCCGCTGGTCGAACTCGTGCCCGGCGATAGAACCGGCAGGGATGCACTCGAAAACGCGGACCGGCTCTATCGCCAAACGGGCATGGAGCCGGTGGTACTGGAAAAGGAGATCGACGCCTTTGTCGGCGACCGGCTTCTGGAAGCATTGTGGCGCGAGGCGCTGTGGCTTGTCCGTGACGGCATTGCAACGGTCGAGCAGATCGACGACATCATCCGCTACTCCTTCGGGCTTCGCTGGGCGCAGATGGGCCTGTTCCAGACCTATCGTATAGCCGGCGGTCCTGCGGGAATGCGTCATTTCCTGGCTCAGTTCGGCCCCGCGCTGCAATGGCCCTGGACCAAGCTTACCGATGTTCCCGTTCTTGATGATGCCTTGATCGGCCGCATCGCCGATCAGTCGGATGCGCAGAATGGAGGTCTTTCTATCCGTGAGCTAGAAGCGATCCGCGATGACAATCTGGTGGCGATCATCCGCGCCCTGTCGCACCAGCAGCAGGGCAGAGGCTGGGGTGCCGGGGCGCTTCTCAACGACTATACAGCGCATCTCAATGCATCCGATGCACCGGAAAAATCGGCCTCCGGCGTGCTGCGCCTGCTTGACGTCCGCGTGATTCCAGACTGGATCGACTATAATGGCCACATGACCGAGCATCGCTATCTGGATGTGTTCGGGCAGGCTACGGACCAGTTTCTGGCCCATATCGGTGTGGATGCCGTCTATCTGCAATCGGGCCACAGCTATTACACGGTCGAAACCCATATCATGCATCGCACGGAAGCGAAGGCAGGCGAAGAGCTGCATGTCGAAACGCAACTGCTTGCCTTCGATGACAAGCGCGTTCACCTCTTCCATAGTCTGAAACGCGGAGGCACGGAACTTGCCAGCGCGGAACAGATGCTTCTGCACGTTGATACAAGGGCGGGCAAGGCATCCCCGGTCGATCCCACGATCCTCGCTGAACTGGGAAATCTTCACCGGTCACAGATGAACGCCCCTCGGCCAGAGGCCGTCGGGCGTTGTGTCGGGCAACCCATCCATCGTGCCACTTGATGGCTACAGTGAGGCCACCGTGTCTTCGCCACCGAAGTTGGTGATATGGATCGCTTTCAAAGCCCGTACCAGTGCACGGAATATCTTGACCAACCCTCGCCGGGGGAGCCGATCACCAAGGCTGGTAACGGGAGAGCGCATGGAAGGCACTGCCCAGGACGCGCAATCGGGAATGCGGCAACCAGCCTGCACATCACAGCTTGTTTACCGGCATCCTTAAGTTCCGCCCCCCACACATGCGCGGCCAATCTCATAAACAGCCGCCCTGTTCAGTGGCCGAATTTAATCGTGACGGAAATCCGTTCACATCCGGCCTGATACATCTCAAAATCCGCTTGACAGTTTCAACAGGTTTGCGCTTAGCTTGTAAAGCGGTTTACTAAACCGTTTTACAATGGCTATCAGGAGAGCCAATGATAAAGGGGAAACTACCAAGTCTGAAGGAGGTCGCCAGGACGGCGGGTGTTTCCGTGACGACTGTTTCCCGCCTTCTGAATGGCTCGCTTGATCTCCCGCCTGACACAAAAAAGCGCATTGAAGATGCAATCAGACGACTGAACTATCAGCCCAACCCCCATGCACGCCGGTTGAGCCGGGGTCGCTCGGACACGATCGGTCTTGTCGTGCCTGATATCGCCAACCCGTTTTTCGCGACGTTGGTGGCGGCCGTTGAAGAAGAGGCGGATGATCGGGGGCTTGCCGTTTCGCTTTTCGCAACGCTCAATCGCGCGGGAAGGGAAGTTGCCTATCTTCAAATGCTCGAGCGGAACCACGTCGACGGTCTGATCTTCGTGACGAACCATCCGGATGACGGCCAACTTGCAGCGCTCATCAACCGTACCGGCAAAGTCGTCGTAGCGGATGAGGATGTCCCGGCGGCAACAGCACCGAAACTCTTTTGCGACAACGAACAAGGCGGCTATCTGGCCGGCCGGCATTTCGCCGAAAGCGGGCACCAGACGGTTCTCTTTGTTGGAGCGCCCAACGAAATGATCAGCGCGCGCCGCCGTTTCGAAGGCCTGGAACGCGGGATCAGGGAAGGGTTTGGCGAGCAGGGTCAAATATTGAGATATGAAGGGGAGTATACGGCCCGGTTCGGTCGTGAGGCCGCATGCCGCTTCATCGACGAAGCGAAGCCGGCTACCGCGATTTTCGCCAGTTCTGACGAGATCGCGATTGGAATGATTGAAGTTTTTCGAGCCCGAAACGTCGCTATCCCCGATGACGTGTCGATGATCGGTTTTGACGATGTGGGGCCGCTCCATCTTTTCGCGCCGCCTCTGACGGCCATTCGTCAGCCTGTCAGAAAAATCGGACAGCGATCGGTGTCGCTGCTTCTGGAAACTGACTGGCAACAAGAAAACTCCTCCGCACGAGAGGAATTGTTGCCGGTAGAACTCGTTGAGCGGAATTCCGTTGCACCGCCAGCGAACCGATAAACAGCAATGGAAACCTTACAGAGGACAAGAAAAATGACTTGGAGTATGACTCGTCGAAATCTCGTTGCCGCCCTTGGTTTCACCGCTATGGCGTCAATGGCCGGAGGCATTTCACAGGCTGCCGCACAGGAACAGAAGACCTTCGCACTGGTACAGATCAACCAACAGGCCCTCTTCTTCAACCAGATTAATGAAGGTGCACAGAAAGCTGCGGATGCTGCGGGCGTAAAGCTGGTTATCTTCAACGCGAACAACGATCCCGCTGCTCAGAATAGCGCAATCGAAACCTATATCCAGCAAGGCGTGAACGGTGTGGCTGTCGTCGCCATCGACGTTAACGGCATCATGCCTGCAGTCAATCAGGCAGCGGAGAAGGGAATTCCGGTTGTCGCAATCGATGCAATTTTGCCGGAAGGCCCGCAAAAAGCGCAGATTGGCGTGGACAATGCCAAGGCTGGCGCAGACATGGGCAAGTTCTTCCTTGACTACGTCAAGGCCAATGCCGACGGAAAGGCCAAGATCGGCATTGTCGGCGCTCTGAACTCCTTTATCCAGAATGTACGTCAGGAAGGCTTCGAAACCACAATCAAGGGTGTCGAGGGTATCGAGATTGCAGGCGTTGTCGACGGCCAGAACGTGCAGGATACGGCTCTTTCCGCGGCTGAAAACCTGATTACGGGCAATCCGGACCTGACGGCGATCTACGCCACCGGTGAACCGGCCCTGATGGGCGCGATTGCGGCAGTGGAAAGCCAGGGCAAACAGGACAGTGTCAAGGTATTTGGCTGGGATCTGACGGCGCAGGCCATCAGTGGTATTGATGCCGGGTATGTTGCAGCGGTGATCCAGCAGGATCCGGCAGCAATGGGCACGGCCGCGGTCGAAGCGCTCAAGACGATCTCCGATGGGGGAAGCGTCGACAAGAATATCGCCGTTCCTGTGACGATTGTTACCAAGGAAAATGTGGAGCCTTACCGGGCAATCTTCAAATGATGACAGATAAACAGCAGGAGACAGCTGTAGCCACCGGGGAGGTTTCGCTTCCCCGGCCGGTTAACGGTGATCATCGCAAGGTACCCCGGGTTTCACTTCGGGATATCCGCAAGACATTCGGCTCGCATCAGGCGCTGCGCGGCGTCGACCTGGACATCTATCCCGGTGAATGTCTGGGGCTTGTCGGCGATAATGCGGCCGGTAAATCGACACTGACGAAAATCATATCGGGAACCTATATCCCCGATGGCGGCACGATTACACTGGAAGGCGAACAGGTGCGGTTCTCAGGCCCCGCCGATGCCCGTAACCGCAATATCGAGATGGTATTCCAGGATCTGAGCCTGTGCGATCATATCGACGTCGTTGGCAACCTCTTCCTTGGCCGGGAAATGACCAGGGGGCCGTTTCTCGACACGGCGACAATGCTTCAGGAAGCGCGGAAGATGCTCGATGCACTGGAGATTCGCATTCCCCGCCTGACCGGCAAGGTCGCGCAGCTTTCCGGCGGCCAGCGCCAGGCCATCGCCATTGCGCGCGCGGCTTCCTTCAATCCCAAAGTCCTCATCATGGACGAGCCGACATCGGCATTGGCCGTCGCCGAAGTGGAAGCCGTGCTCGCGCTTATCAATCGCGTGAAGGCCAAGGGCGTTTCGGTCATTCTCATTACGCATCGCCTTCAGGACCTGTTTCGCGTCTGTGACAGAATTGCCGTCATGTATGAGGGCACCAAGGTCGCCGAGCGCGATATAAGCAACACCAATCTTGAAGACCTCGTCAAGCTCATCGTTGGGGAGGGCATCGGACAATGACCGCTTACACCGAACGCAGCAAGGGATCGCCGCTCGCGGATTTCCTCACGGAACATGCGCAGGTGCTCTCGATCGCCTTTTTCTTTCTTGCCTGTGTCGTGTTTTTCTCCGCCACGACCGATACGTTCCTGACGACAGGCAATATCCTGAATGTTGTGCGTCAGGCCGCCCCCATTCTTATCGTCGCCGTCGCCATGACATTCGTCATCATAACCGGCGGTATCGACCTGTCGGTCGGGTCGCAGGTGGCGCTGGTCAATGCGGTCGCCGCGCTCATTCTCGCCATGGGATATCCGTGGCCTGCGGTCGTGGTCGGCATGCTCGGCTTTGGCGCATTTCTCGGCCTCATCCAGGGGTGGTTCATCGCCTATCAGGGTATTCCGGCATTCATCGTTACTCTGGCCGGGCTTTCGATCCTGCGCGGCGTCGCGCTCTACCTGACGCAAGGCTATTCCATCCCGATCAAAGACGCCCCCGGCTTCTTCTTCATTGGCCGTGGCGAGGTTTTCGGCCTGCCACTCCCCGCATTGGTCGCTATCGCCGTTGCCATTCTGGGATATATCGCCATCCGCTCCACAAAATATGGCCGTCAGGTTGTTGCCGTTGGTTCCAACATGGAGGCGGCGCGGCGCGTAGGCATGCCCGCCAAGTGGATCGTGGCGTCGGTCTATTTGATCGCGGGCATGGCCAGCGCCCTCGCCGGCCTGCTGATTGCAGCCCGTCTCGGTTCCGGCTCGTCCAATGCCGCCGTCGGCTTTGAATTGCAGGTCATTGCCGCAGTGGTTCTTGGCGGCACCTCGCTGATGGGCGGACGCGGCACGATACTGGGCACAATCCTCGGCACGCTTACCATCGCCGTGATCGGAAATGGCCTGATCCTCATGCATATTTCGCCCTTCTTCACGCAGATTGTTACAGGCGCGATCATTCTCGTCGCAATCTGGCTGAACACCCGAATATTCACAGCGAATTTCCGCTTTGGATCGGGCAGGAAAGGCTAGCCATGAGCGAGAGCCTCTCAAAGGCGCATGTTCGATCCGGTCAGGTCATGACCGTCTGCGGACCCGTGCCTTCCGCCCGGCTGGGTATCACGCTCATGCATGAGCATATTCTCAACGACTGCCGTTGCTGGTGGCACCAGCCGAAGACGAAGAAGCGTCAATATCTCGCCGAGAGTATTGTCTGCATCGAGATACTCGGCGAGCTCAAGCAAGACCCTTTCGTCAACAAGCATAATATCACGCTTGACGATGAACCCCTGGCGGTCGCCGAGTTGAAGCAATTCGCAGAGGAAGGCGGCCAAACCGTCGTTGAACCGACTTGTCGCGGGATAGGGCGAAATCCGCTGGCGTTGCGCCGGATTTCGCAAGCCTCCGGCCTCAACATCGTGATGGGCGCCGGTTATTATCTGGGGTCTTCCCATCCTCCCGAGGTCGCGTCCATGAGCATTGATGACATCGCGCTGCAGATCACGCGTGAAGCGATCGACGGCGTTGATGGAACGGACGTCAAGATCGGCCTCATCGGCGAAATTGGCGTTTCGGCGGACTTTACGGCGGAAGAAAGGAAATCTCTTCGCGGTGCCGCCCGTGCTCAGGTCATGACCGGGTTGCCTCTGATGGTTCATCTGCCCGGCTGGTTCCGGCTCGGCCATGAAGTGCTGGACATCGTGGCGGATGAAGGCGCTGACCTTCGCCATACGGTATTGTGCCACATGAATCCGTCGCATGATGATTTCACCTATCAGAGCGAACTCGCGTCTCGTGGGGCGTTCATCGAATATGACATGATCGGAATGGACTTCTTCTATGCCGACCAGCAAGTGCAATGCCCGAGCGACGAGGAGGCAGCCAAAGCCGTCGTTCGTCTCGTCGAGGCTGGTTATCTGGACAGGATACTACTGTCCCACGATGTTTTCCTGAAGATGATGCTCAGTCGCTATGGCGGTAATGGCTATGCGTTTGTGCTGCGCCATTTCCTTCCGCGCCTCAAGCGCCACGGGCTCCACGACCCGATGCTCGACCGCCTGATGCGGGGGAATCCCCGCTCTGTTTTCCATGCCGGATTATGATTGCCGGCCAATTGTTCCATTCAAGAGAAACGGTAAGACAATGACAAAGAAAATACTTCTGGTTGGTGAAAGCTGGGTCAGCTCGGCGACGCACTACAAGGGTTTCGACCAGTTTGGCAGCGTGACCTTCCATCTGGGCGCTGAACCTCTGGTCAAGGTGCTGAAGGACAGCGAATATGAGCTGACCTATATGCCCGCGCATGAAGCCGTCGAAAAATTCCCATATGAAATGGCGGGGCTCGATGTCTACGACGCGATCATCCTCTCTGACATTGGCGCGAATACGCTGCTGCTGCCGCCGGATGTCTGGCTTCATTCACGGACGGTTCCCAATCGTCTGAAACTGCTCAAGGCCTGGGTCGAAAAGGGCGGCAACTTGCTCATGGTCGGCGGCTATTTCTCCTTCCAGGGCATTGACGGCAAGGCGCGGTGGCGGCGTACGGCTGTTGAGGACACATTGCCTGTGACCTGCCTTCCTTACGATGACCGCGTGGAGATTCCTGAAGGTGCGGTCGCTCAGGTCGTGCAGCCGGACCACCCGGTTGTTGCCGGGCTCGAAGGCGAGTGGCCGTTGCTGCTGGGCGTCAATGAAGTGGAAGTCAGGGAACGGGATGATGTGGAAGTCATCGCGCGTCTGCCGGACGATCAGGGCGGGCATCCGCTGCTGGTGCTTGGCACGTTCGGCAAGGGCCGCACGGCAGCATGGACATCCGATATCGGCCCACACTGGCTTTCACCCGCGTTCTGCGAGTGGGATGGCTATGGAAAGCTCTGGAAGAACCTGCTCGGCTGGATGACGAGCCGCGACTGAAACTGATTAACTGGCGGCAAGAATAGCCGCCAGTTCCTTCACCGACGGAAAGGCAGAGCGTGTCCCGGAACGACCCACTGTAATGGCTGAAGCGCGCGTTGCATCTTCGATGGCGCGGCGGTCGAGCGTCGTGTGGCGAAGCGCTGCCGACGCAAGGGCGACAGCCATGAATGTATCGCCTGCGCCGGTGGTATCGACCACCGGACAGGACATGGCGGGAGCGGATACGGAACCGGTCCGGGTGACAAGCATTGCGCCCTCGCTGCCGAACGTCAAAACGACTTCGCGGACGCCACGGGAAAGCAGGCTCGCCGCGGCCTCCGTTCCGGCATGGCCGGTCAGCGCAAGCGCCTCTCCCTTGTTCAGAAAGGCGATGTCGACCATGGGCCAGAGATCGCGAAAGAAAGGCCGGAGTGGAGACGGATTGAGAGCTGTTTTCATTCCCAGCGATCGGGCAGTTTCAAGAATGGCCCGCGTCGTCGTGCCGGACAGATTTCCTTGTAACACGGCGAGGTCGCCGGGATTTACTTTGGCCAGCAATCGGGTGACATCCGCGTCATGCAGGCTCTCGGCTGAGTCCGTCGTCGTGATGATGGCGTTCTCACCGTCCGGCGTTGATAGAACCATGGAAAAATCACTGGACCTGCCAGCGAGAGAAACAAGATGCGCGTCGACGGGCTCGCTGGACAATTCCTGGCGGATGATCTTCGAGCGGAAATCGTCGCCAATGCCGCCGATAAAAGTGGTAGGCACACCGCATCGTGCCAGGACCACTGCCTGGTTCGCCCCCTTGCCGCCAAGATCACGGGATGTCTCCCGGCCGAGAATGGAGGCACCTGCCTCGGGCATCCGGGTAACGGCAATGGTCTCATCCACGGTTACATTTCCAATAACATAAGCGTGCATGAACATACTTTCGAAAGGGAACAATATGCAGGAAATTTCGGACAAGGCCCCAAGCGCAATACGTGAAATATTTGGCACTGACAAGGTTCTGATCGGCATGATCCATTGCCCGGCTTTTCCCGGTGCGCCGCGTTATCGCGGAGCGGACATGGCCTCGATATATGATGTTTGCATGCGTGACGCCGAGGCATTGATCGAAGGCGGGATGCATGGCCTGATGATCGAGAACCATGGAGATGTCCCTTTCTCCAAACCCGATGACATAGGCCACGAAACTGCGGCATTCATGTCCGTTGTTACCGATCGTATCGCCCGCGCCACTGGCGTGCCTCTCGGTGTCAACGTGCTGGCCAATGCTCCGGTTCCGGCATTCGCCATTGCCATGGCTGGCGGCGCGAAATTCATTCGCGTCAACCAATGGGCAAACGCCTATGTAGCCAATGAGGGCTTTATGGAGGGGCGCGCCGCTGAAGCCATGCGGTACCGCTCATTATTGCGCGCGGAGCACATAAAAATATTCGCTGACAGTCATGTGAAACATGGCAGCCATGCGATCGTTGCCGATCGTTCCATCCAAGAACTGACCCGGGATCTCGCGTTCTTTGATGCCGATGGCGTCATCGCGACAGGCCAACGAACCGGAAATACGGCAACGATCGAAGAAATCGAGGAGATCGGGTCAGCGACCCATCTTCCGCTGCTGGTCGGCTCCGGCGTGACCAAGGACAACATCGTTGAAATTCTCAAGCGAACCAATGGTGTTATCGTGGCGTCGTCGTTGAAGCATGGCGGCGTATGGTGGAACGCCGTCGATATCGAGCGCGTCCGCGCATTCCGGGCTGCCGCTGGTCCGATGCTCGAAAAATAATCGGGCCTTGTCGAGAACTTGGAAAATCTGGAAGTAGGCCGGCTGGAGAATCCTGTGATGAAACAAGCAATGATCAATGGTGAGCGCCTGTTGCGGCGGTTGGATGATTTCGCGATGATCGGCGGCACTCCCGCCGGGGGCGTCAATCGGCAGGCATTGTCTGCCGAGGATCGCATTGCCCGGCGCGAGCTTGCAATGCTTGCGATGAAGCGAGGCTTCACGGTCTTCCAGGATCCATTGGCAAACCTTTTCATCCGTCGGGACGGTGGTCGTTCCGACGATCCACCCTTCCTGATCGGCAGTCATCTCGATAGTCAACCGACAGGCGGGCGGTTTGATGGCGCACTCGGCACGCTCGCGGCTTTCGAGGTGCTCGAAGCTCTCGACGATGCGGGCATCGAAACCGATCTGCCGATCGAAGTTGTCGCATGGACAAACGAGGAAGGCAGCCGTTTCGCGCCCGGCACGATGGGATCAATGGCTTTTGCGGCTGGAGCAATTTCACCGGGCTGGAGCGATCTGCGCGGCCAGGACGGCGCGCTATTCCCCGATGAGTTGAAAGCAACACTCGAAGCATTGCCAGAAGCTGAAATGCGACCCCTGGGTTTTCCTGTCTCCGGATATCTGGAAGTCCATATCGAGCAAGGCCCCTCTCTTGAGAAAGAAGGCATCCCCATAGGGATCGTGACGGGCATTCAAGGCACGCGATGGCTTGAGGTGACAATAACGGGACAGGCTGCTCATGCCGGCACAACCGCTCTCTCTTATCGCCGCGACCCCATGAGAGCTGCCGTTTCCGTGATGGACGAGCTTTTCAGAAACATCATGCCCGCCGACGAGCGGGCGCGTTTTACGGTCGGGCGTTTCTCGCTGGAGCCCGGTTCGGTCAATGCCATTCCCGGTGAAGTGAAATTCACGATTGATCTTCGTCATCCCGAAACCGTCCAACTCGATGCTTTTGAGAGTATGATCCAGAAGATCTGCGTCAGCACTGCCGAGACGGCGGGATGTCTCGTGAATATCCGCCGGTTCTTCGATATGCCTCCGGCAGTTTTTTCGAAGCCAATTCTCGATGCGCTTGAGCGAGCGGCGAAACATGCCGGACTTTCCACAAAGCCCATACTTTCCGGGGCATTCCATGACGCCCTGTTCGTCAACAGGGTTGCTCCCGCGGCGATGATCTTCGTGCCGTGCCGCGATGGCTTGAGCCATAACGAAGCGGAGTACGTCGAACCTGAACACACGATCATTGGCGCCCAAATGCTGCTGGCCTCCACATTGGAGGCTATGTCGACCGTTGCAGCGGAGCGGACGTCACAGAATTCCGAGATCGTGCGCTGAAATTGAAGAGAGGAAGCAGCCTGATTTTTGATGGCTACAGGCAGTCATCCCATTTTTTCAAAAGGGCTCTGAGACCATAAACTTATTTGCAAAATTGGCCTATCGTTTGGCTCCGCTGGCAAGTGAAATCGACCGGGCGGCGGCGGTCACCAGCGAGGAGAAGCGCGTCTCCGTCTCTTCCGGAGTGAAGCGGCTGCGCGAAACGGCGATATTGATCGCGCCGTACGGCGCCCCTCCCGCATTGTAGATCGGTGCAGCGACGGAAAGATCCCCATGAAAATATTCTTCAAAGGCCGTGGCGTAGCCTTGCACATTTGATTTTCTGATCTTCTCTTTGAGAATGCCAAGATCCCAATTTGTGTGCGGCGTATAGGGATGAAGGTCGGATTTTTCCAGGATGGCATGCGCATCAGCTTCGGGTAAGGCGGACAGAATGGCGATACCGGGCGCCGTGCAATAGGCCGGCAAGCGCATGCCGGTGACGACGTCGTTGTTGAGCACATGACGGCTCATGAAACGCGACACGAAGACGATATCCGTCTCATCCAAGACGGTGAGATTGACCGTTTCTTCCGTGGTTTTGCTCAAATGCAGGAGATAGGGCATCCCTCGCTCCACCAGCGCGCTCGCCCTGCTGTAATGATAGCTGAAGTCGAGAGCCTTTACGCTCAACTCGAAGCGCTTCGTCTCGTTGCTCTTGGTCAGATAACCAAGTTTTGTCAGTGTGTGCGTGAAGCGCTGCGCCGCGCTGATATCCAGTCCCGTCTCATCCGCGATCTGCGAAAGACTGAGATTAGGCCTGCGGCCGTCGAAGGCTCGCAACACCCGGAAGGCCTTTTCGACCGACTGCACCAGCAGCGGATCGCGATCTTCGCTGACGCCTTCAGCACCTGAAATTGCTGACTTTTCTGCTTTTTTTGCCATGAACCCGCTGCCTGTAATGTTTGCCCATCAATAACAGGATGCGCAAACATCTGAAAAGATGCTTGACTTATAAAATAGAGATAATCACACTATAAGATAATAATTATTGCAATGCAATAAAACCATGTATCGAAAAGTGTGAAATCCAAGGGAGAACGAAATGGATCGCTTTATTCTGACCGAGCGTCGTGGCGAGGTCGGCATCATTACCCTCAACCGTCCGCAAATCCTGAATGCCTGGCACAGCGCCATGCGTCGCCAGCTCATCGAGGCGTTTGACGCTTTCGAAAAGGACGCTGAGATCCGCGCGATCATTCTGACGGGTTCGGGTGACCGTGCATTCAGCGCTGGTCAGGACCTCAACGAAACCCGTACCTTCGATGCCGAGCGGGGCAAGGAGTGGGTCGGAGAATGGGAGCGTCTCTATGATACGATGCGTTCGCTCTCCAAGCCGTTGATCGCAGCGCTGAACGGCGTTGCTGCCGGCTCCGCGTTTCAGGTTGCGCTGCTTTGCGATTTCCGCATCGGTCATCCGGCTGTGCGCATGGGCCAGCCGGAAATCAACTCCGGTATCGCCAGCACCACCGGTCCGTGGATCATGCGTGAGATTATTGGCCTTGCGCGCACCATCGATCTGACCCTGAGCGGGCGCCTGATGGACGCCGATGAATGCCGTTCGATCGGCATCATCAACCGTATCGTGGACCAATCCAGGGTGCTGGACGAGGCGCTTGACCTGGCGCGTGAACTTGCAGCAAAGCCGCCGGTTGCCATGCGCCTCGACAAGCAGCGTTTCCGTGAAATGACGGAAGTCGGCTTCCGCGACTGTCTTGCGGCTGGCGCTCGCATTCAGAAGGAAGCATATGCATCGGGTGAACCAGCGCGCATGATGGAACAATTCCTGAATGAGCGTGCCGCACGTAAAGCGTCCTGATCGCACGTCACTTTACCGTCTGCCGCTGCTCGCGGTGGCAGGCGGTGCTCATGCCGCAAGGCAACACTGAAACACCTGCCGGAGGGAAAACAATGAAAAACGGAAAGACCATCATACTTCATCGCCGCGATCTCCTGAAACTCGGAAGCGGGCTGGGCGTTGCGCTTGCAGCACCTGCAATAATCACGCGCGGCGCTTTCGCCGCCGAAACGCTGACCGTTGCCGATCCGGGAGGTCCGTACGGCCCCGGCTATCGCAAGGCCTTTTATGATCCGTTCGAAAAAGCGACAGGCATCAAGGTTGTGAATGTTGCCCGCGATGCCGAACCGACCGCCCAGTTCCGCGCGATGGTGGAAACGGGCTCCTATAGCTGGGATGTCTGCACATTAACGCTGTCTGCCCGCGATATCCTGCAAAAGCGCGATCTTCTCGAATCGCTCAACCTTGCAGCTGCTGACGCACCGGGCCTGATGCCGGAATCACTGACTGACAAGTGGCTCGGCGTCGATGTTTATTCGACCATCATGGCTTATCGAACAGACAAGTTCGACGACGCTTCGGCACCAAAATCATGGGCTGATTTCTGGAATGTGGAGAAATTTCCCGGCCGCCGATCGCTGCGCAAGAACCCGATCGATACGCTGGAGCAGGCCTTGCTTGCCGATGGCGTTCCACTCGACAAGCTGTACCCGCTCGATATCGAGCGCGCTTATGCGAGCCTCGAAAAGATCAAGCCTCATGTGGCCGTATGGTGGACGGGCGGCGCCCAGTCCAGCCAACTCATCCAGAGTGGCGAAGTCGATATGATCGCGCTGTGGAATGCCCGTGCCCAAGCCGTCATCGACGGCGGCGCGCCGGTCAAGATCTGCTGGAATCAAGGGCTTTATTCTATCGAAGGCTGGGGCATCCCGAAGGGATCGCCACGTGCCGATAGCGCGCGCCAGTTCGTAAAGTTCTGCACCGATCCAAGGCAGCAGGCGCTCTATACCGAGTTCCTTGCCTATGGTCCGACGAACCTGAAAGCGTATGAGCACATCCCGGCTGAGCGCGCAGCTTCGCTGCCGACCTTCGAGGGCAATCTGAAGCAGATGGCCATTGCACAGGAAGATTGGTGGAGCGCCAATCGTTCGGAAATGACAGAGCGTTTCAACGCCTGGATTCTGGGTTGAGCCAAACGTGGCCAGACTTGAGGGAGGCGCTCTCAGCCTCCCTGACATGACAACATTCAAGAACAAAAATTGGAGCAGGCGACCCGTGGTGCCGCATGCTCCGGGAATAAAGGGAACGACATGCTTGCCAAGCCCGAACAGGCTCTTGAGCCCAAACTTCTCGTTGACGGACTATCCAAGCGTTATGGTGAAGCCACCGCATTGAAACCGACACATATCGCGGTTCAGCCGGGCGAGTTTCTGACGCTTCTTGGGCCTTCTGGATCCGGCAAGACCACGCTTCTCCAGATGATCAGCGGCCTTGTCGCGCCAAGCGAGGGCCGCCTTTTCATCGACGGCAAGGACGAGACCGATACACCGGTGCATAAGCGCGATATCGGGTTGGTGTTCCAGCACTACGCGTTGTTTCCCCACCTGACGGTTGAGGAAAATATTGCGTTTCCGCTGAAGATGCGTGGATTGAAATCGGCTGAGGTCAAGGAACAGGTGAAGACCACGCTGGAAATGGTACAGCTCGATCACCTGTCTTCCCGCTTTCCGCGTGAGCTTTCGGGCGGGCAGCAGCAGCGCGTGGCGCTGGCACGCTGTTTTGTTTATCAGCCCTCGATCATCCTGATGGACGAACCACTGGGCGCGCTGGACAAGAAATTGCGCGAGCACATGCAATTCGAGATCAAGCAGCTTCATCGCCAGACAGGCGCGACCATCGTTTATGTGACGCATGATCAGGAAGAAGCGCTGGCACTTTCAGATCGCATTTGCCTCATGAACCACGCCATGGTTGAGCAGATTGCACCACCACAGGAAATCTACTCACGCCCGGCCACTGCCTTTGCGGCCGACTTCATCGGTGTTTCGAACATCTTCCGCGGCAAGGTCGAAACCGGGCCCGATGGACGTAGTCATTTTAGAACGAACAGCAAAAAGCTCGTTCTTGATGAAGCCTGTGACGCTAAAGGCGGCGATATGGCTCTGGTCGTGCGGCCCGAGCATATGCAGCTTGGCGGTGAAGGTGCCAACCGGATCGACGGGAAGGTTGCCGAAATTGTCTATGCCGGTTCGGAAACGCGTGTTCTGGTGGATGCTGCCGAAGCCCGTCTGCTGACTGTTCGCGTCCTGCCGGGTCAGCCGATCCCGGCTCTTGGCGAAAAGGTAGCACTCAACTGGCATCCGGAAGCAGCCATTCTGGTGGCACCATGAGTGTAAGCGCAGTTTCACCAGTACGCGTATCGCGCATTTCCCGTTTCCGTTTCGGTCCGTTGTGGCTGGCCCTCCCGGGCCTTGCATTTCTGATCATCTTCTTCCTCGTTCCCGTTGCACGCCTCATGGGCCTCAGCATCGAAGATGCCGATACGGGTGCGATGACGGCCGCGCATTACACGCGAATTTTCGACACGGACGTTTATTTCCGTGTCTTGCTGATTACCTTCCGCATTGCGGCCCTGACCACGCTTTTCTCGCTTCTGCTCGGTTATCCGGTTGCCTATTGGCTGTCACGCTTGCCAGACAGGCAGCGCGGCCCGATGATCCTGATGGTCATGGTACCATTCTGGACCAGCTATCTGGTCAAGAGCTTCGCCTGGGTCATTCTTCTGGGACGCACCGGCGTAATTAACCAGCTGGGGCTTGGTTCAGGCGTTATCGGCCAACCGCTTGAACTGCTGCATAACGAGTTCGGTGTCATGATCGGCATGGTTCACGCCATGATGCCGCTCGCGGTTCTGACCATGCTGCCGGTGATGACCGGTATCGACCGGAGGCTGACACAGGCTTCAGGCACGCTGGGTGCCGATCCGGCCAAAAGCTTCTGGCTGGTTTATTTCCCGCTCTCTTTGCCGGGTGCGGCGGCGGCTGGACTTCTCACCTTCATCTCCTCCCTTGGCTTCTTCATTGTGCCGGCGTTGCTCGGCGGCCGCCAGCAGACCATGCTTGCGCAGCTCATCATCGTGCAGGTGCAGGAAATCCTGAACTGGGCTTTCGCAGGCGCCCTTGCGGCAATGATGCTGGTTGCAGCACTCCTGACCTGCTGGGTCTACGATCGCGTATTCGGTCTTTCCAGTCTGTCGGGCGATACGGGCTCGGGCAGCAAGGGCAAGAACGGCTTTCTGCGTGGCGCCGGTCTGTACATTCTTGGCATTTGCGCCGTTGTCTCAAGTCGCATCGCCTCTGTCGTGCGGGCCGTTTTCGGTCAGGCTGTTACCAGCCGTCTGATGGGCCTCTATTGCTTCCTTTCTTTCGCCTTCCTGATGCTGCCAACATTGATCGTGATCCCGATCGCATTCACCAGCTCGCAGTTTCTCGAATTCCCGCCCCCGGGTTTCAGCTTCGACTGGTTCCACGCCTATTTCACCTCCGACCTCTGGGTTTCCGCGACCTTACGTTCCTTCGGCGTGGCTTTTGCGACCGCAATCTTTGCGACGGTCATCGGCGGCTTCGCGGCGCTGGCGCTTGCCCGTTCACGCTCGCGCTGGAGTGGCCTCATCTTCGCTTTCTTCCTCGCACCAATGATTGTGCCGCGTATCGTCATTGCCGTCGGCCTCTTCTATCTGTTCGCGCAGATCGGTCTTGTTGCGACCAATACCGGCCTCGTTATCGGTCATACGGTGCTGGCTCTGCCCTTCGCCTTCGTCGCCATCGCAGCCGTGCTGAAGAGCTATGACTGGAGGCTGGATCAGGCGGCGGCAACGCTGGGTGCCAACAAGGTGCAGGCGCTGCGCTTCGTGACCGTTCCGCTCATTCGCAGCGGCCTGACGGCGGCGTTCCTCTTTGCATTCATTACGTCCTTCGATGAGTTGACGGTGGCGATCTTCGTCAGCGGCGGCATCAAGACCACTCTGCCCAAGCAGATGTGGGATGACATGATCCTCCAGCTCAATCCGACCCTTGCTGCGGTTTCGGTCGTCGTCTTCATCGTCGTTACAACACTTCTTCTGGCGGCGGAGAAACTCCGCCGCTCCAACTGATCAAAACGGGTTCCTCCCATGACTGTAAAATTCGAAGGCTTCCTTGGAAGCTTCCTGACCAAGGCTGCGCAAAAGCCGGACCAGAACTTCGCTCTCTTCAGCGGCAAATCCATAAGTTTTGCGACCATTGAAAAAAGGTCGGCGGCTTTAGCGGCCCATCTGGGTGTTCGCGGCTTGAAGCATGGCGATCGTGCTGCCGTGATGATGCGCAACTCGGAACTGTCATTGCCAGTGCTGTTCGGTCTGGCGCGCGCCGGCATCGTCTGGGTGCCAGTCAATGCACAGCAGCGCGGTGAAGGTTTGCGCTATATTCTTGAACATTGCGAACCAGGCATCGTGATCTGCGATGTGGAAGCGCAAGAAACCATCCGCGAAAGCGGAGCGGAAATCCCGGCCGGCGCCTTCATCCTGACATCCGGCGAAGGTTCGCTCGGAGATATCATGCAGGAGGCAAATGGCTTCATAGACGAGCCTCCCGCCGCAAGCGATCTGTTCTCCATCATGTATACGTCCGGCACCACAGGGCGTCCCAAAGGGGTTCTTGTCACCCACGGGATGATGCGGCTTGCAGGCGAAGCGGTTCGTCAGCTGACCATGGTGCGTCCCGGCGATGTCTTTTTTGTCTGGGAGCCGCTCTACCACATTGGCGGAGCGCAGCTTATCCTTTTGCCGCTGCTGGAAGATGTCACGCTTGCCATGGTTGATCGTTTCAGCGCGAGCCGGTTCTGGGCGCAGGTGCGAGAGTACGGCGCGACACATATTCATTATCTGGGCGGCATCTTGCAAATATTGCTCAAGCAGCCGGAAAGCCCGGCTGATCGCGAACACCCGGTGCGCATTGCCTGGGGTGGTGGCTGCCCGAAGGAAGTATGGCCGCTGTTCCGAGACCGTTTCGGTGTGGAAATACGAGAATGCTACGGCATGACTGAAGCATCCAGCATCACCACCTGCAACGATAATGGCACGGTCGGCGCGGTTGGAAAGCCGATGCCGTGGTTCACCGTCCAGCTTCTCGATGAAAACGGCAAGCCGGTTGCTTTGGGCGAGAAAGGCGAAATCGTCGTGCGTTCATCCATCAATGGAGCCCTTTTCCAGGGCTATCTCCGCAATCCGGAAGCTACCGAGAAAACATTGCGCAATGGTGGGCTTCATACAGGCGATGCCGGTTCTTTCGATGCAGAGGGTAATCTCTGGTTCCACGGCCGTCTCACCGACAGCGTGCGCTGCAAGGGCGAAAACGTATCGGCCTGGGAAGTCGAGCATATTGCAGGCAGTCATCCCTCGATCGAAGATTGCGCCATGATTGGCGTGGCGGCTGATATAGGCGAGCAGGATATCAAGCTCTTCGTGAAGCCGAAAAATGGCAGCCGGGTCATCCCGGTCGAGCTTTCAACATGGCTGACGAGCCGCCTCGCAAACTATCAGAACCCGCGCTACATCGCCGTGATCGAGGAGTTCGAACGCACGCCGAGCCAGCGCATTATGAAGCACAAGCTTTCCAAGGCGCTTAATGACTGCTGGGACAGGCTGGCTATAGAATAGTTTCACCTGAAATGATGTCGATGGTTGGAGGTGGTTCGGTTTCTCTGAACAGTTTCGGGCGTTTCGCCAAGTGGAACTCCGCCTCGATTACACTGCCGCCATCATCGGCGGCAGCCCGTCTCGGATCGTTCACCTTGCTGGCAGCAATAATGCGGTCCACTCCCGCGTGCTTCGTTCAACTCGTACCGCTTGATTCCCATAATCCGCTCTGGTTGCACCCTGCATCCGCAATGTTGGTGACAGGCCCGACCGCATCCACGGACGGGATGTGGGCTGTCGCCCGGCGAAATCGAACCTCGCCGGGAGACGTGTGGCTTTCTGCTCAGCTGTCAGTTGTGCCTGGTGCGGGGTCGATTGGGCGAGCGGGCAATGTGTCCATCGCGGCCAACTGCTCGGCGCACAAATCCGCCGCTCCGGGTGCGTCCCGTTCCATGCCGGCGAGTTTAACCCAGCCGCCATCCGTGATGAAGTTGTCGCGCTGATAGGTCGATGTTTCCTTCAGATCAGCAAGCTTCTGGCTCGCATTCGGCCCACTGACGAATTTTTCGACACAGATATTGGCGACAAGTTCGGCGCGCGCATCGCGAGCTGACTCTGTTGCCATCGTCATCGCCGTTCCACCGGTTGTCCAGCCTCCGGCGGTGAAACCGACGATCATGGTCAATACTGCAGCACCAGCCACGGACCAAAACCAAAGCGTTTTGGACGGCCGAAAATTCTCCCAGCGCTGAGACATGGTTTGATCGGTTGTCATTGTTACCCCTTTCATTCACGCATTATTACGTATTGATACAATGCGAGCGTAACATGGTCGTGCGTAAAGGATAACCCACTTTCTGCGAAAGATGACCAGGCCGGAAACTGGTTGTGATAACGACCAGAGCGAGCTGCTTGCCTGGTCAATCGTCACCGGCGGAAATGTTTCCGACAAGCCTTCCTGGAAAGAGGCCATCGAGCAGGAAGTCGAGACCTTTCCTGAAAGCTCCCTCCCAATCGTCATCCAGCAGCAGGCGGGAGCGTTCGATTGTCGGGTAGTGCTCGCAGAGACGTGTCAGGCGCTGCTGCGCGGCTGCCCTGTCGTCGTCCGATAGGTCGAAGCTCGCCCGCGTGATGGTGGCGCCCATGACATAGTTCCAGAGCGACCATATCGCGACGTTCAAATCTGCGTCCGCTACACCGGCTCTTGCCAAAATCTTGCTCAGCACTTCCAGGCGACTGAGGATGTTCGGGCCGAGCGCCCGGCGCGGCAACAGCGATGCCGACCAGGGGTGGCGCAGCATGCTGGCAAATTCACCCCATCGATTTTTCGCGAAAGGGCCCGCCCGAATTGAACACTATCATGTAATTCTCGCATGCCGGCGACGAACCGGTCGTGGTGCCGGAAGCAAGTCCCCCGACGAGAGCCGGGGGACAGGATTTTTACAGTCGCTCTTTTCAGAGCGTCGCGCCGACTTCGCGCAACTCCTTCAGAATCGGGGCCTTGGGCAGCCAAATCTCATCATAGGCCTTGATGATTTCGGCAGTATTCTTCAGATCGACATCCACGATCTTGATGCCGCTGTCCTTGAAATTCTGCAACAGCGTCGCCTCGTTGGTAACGGTCGCGTCAATCTGCTTGTCCAGTTCTTCCCTCGTCAGGCGCGAGATCAGCTCGCGATCGGCCTCGGAAACATTCTTCCAGGTCCGCGCAGAAACCAGCGCCACGCAAGGCATGAAGATCGCGTTCATGCGCAATATGGTCTTGGAAACCTTGTCGTAGCGCTGGTTCCACGAGAGGTCGAGATCGGCTTCGAGTCCGTCGACCTGACCGTTCGACATCGCGTCGAAGACCTGCGGTGTCGGGATCGGCGTCGGCGCAGCGCCGAGCAACTGGTAAAAATCACGGTAAGCCGGCGTCGTGTTGATACGCAGCTTCATGCCGTTGATATCGTCGATGCCGTTGACCTCTTTACCGGTGAAGACGACCCTGAGCGTCGTGATGCCATAGGCGAGGCCGATGGTCCCGGTTTCGGCGGGCAATACGTCAAGCAGCTTCATCGCTACCGGATGACGAACGAGCTTGGCCACCTTGTCGGTGCTCGAAACCAGCCATGGAGCATTGATCGCCGCGACCTGCGGAATGCGCGAACCAAGCTCGGCGGTCATGATCCAGCCAAGATCCAGCGCGCCCGATTGCATCTGTTGCAGCATCGCGCCTTCGTTGCCAAGCTGGTTCGACGGAAAGACCTGAATGGAAAGACGGCCATTCGTTTCTTCGGAGAGGCGTTTTCCGACTGACTCGGCCGCGACATTCCAAGGGTGGCCGGGCGGCGTGGTGATGCCGAGGCGATAGACCTTGGCTTCTTGCGCGCGCAGCATTGACGGCGTGGTCAGCGCCACCGTCGCGCCGAGCGATGCAGTCTTCATGAAGGAACGACGTGTCAGTTTCATTCTGGTTTCCCCTATTCTGGATTGTTGATGGTTAAGAGAAGAAAGTGGACAAGACCGGGAAGATCGACAGCAGCACCAGAATGATGCAACTGATGAAGAAGAACGGCAGCGTCACGATAAACATCTTGCCCGGCTTCGTGCCCGTCACCGCGGCTGCGATGAAGAAGTTCAGCCCCACGGGCGGCGAGAGGAACCCGAGCACCAGGTTGATGACCGCCACGACGCCGAAATGCACCGGGTCAATGCCATAGACTTCGGTTGCGATCGGCAACAAGATCGGCACGGTCATGATCAGGCCGGGCGCACCGTCGATCACCGTTCCGATAACCAGCAGGATCACGTTGACCAGAAGCATGAAGGTGATCGGATCGCTCGCGATGGTTTGAATCCATTCGGCGACACGCTGCGGCACCATGCCGTAAACGAGAACCCATGAGAACACCGCAGCAGCCGCTATCAGGAAGAGAATCCCCGCCGACAAAACCCCGGCCTTCACGAACATGCCCGGAAGCTGCTTCAGGCTAAGGTCTCTGGTTACGAAGCGCCCCACGAGGATCGCCGCGACCACGCCCAAGGCCGCAGCCTCAGTCGGGTTGGCCAAGCCGGTCACGATCGAGCCCACGATGATGAGCGGTATGGTCAGCGTCGGCAGCGCTTTCAGCGTGATGCCGACGCGTTGGCGCACCGGCAGCCGCTCGCCCCGCGGATAATTGTAGAAATAGCCCAGAAGCGCGATGATCACGCAGAAAGCGACAGACAGCATGATACCCGGAATGATGCCTGCGGCCAGCATCGTTCCTACCGGCACCTGCGCGATGACGCTGTAGACCACAAACATGATCGAGGGTGGAATGATCGGGCCAAGCATCCCCGCATAGGCGGTCAGGCCTGCCGCAAAGGTCTTGTCGTAGCCCTTGCGCTCCATTTCCGGCACGACCATCTGCGACATGAGCGCCACCTGAGCTGCGGCCGAGCCGAGGATCGAGGCCACGAACATATTGGCCAGAAGGTTGACATAGGCCAATCCCCCCTTCAGCGCTCCGACAAAGGCCATTGCCATGTCGATGATACGGCGCGTGATGCCGCCTCCGTTCATGATCTCGCCAATAAGGATAAAGAGCGGAATGGCGATCAGGCCATAGCTGTCCAGTCCGGTGAACATTTGCGTCGGAAAGGATGCGAACAGCACCATATTCCCACTTTGCCAGATATAGGCGGAAGCCGTCAGGCAGAGCACGATAGAGATCGGCAGACCGACCAGCATGAAAAGGACAAAAGCGCCGAAGGTGAACATCAGGCGGCTCCTTCCGCACTGGTCAGCGCGATCTGGCTTCGCTTGCGCGCAATTCCCAGATCCTCAACCAGATTGGCTGCACTGTGAAGGGTAAGGGTCAATGCGAAGATCGGCAGGATGAGGTTGACCACCCAGGTCGGCCATTCCAGCGTCTGCGTCCGCTCGGTGTAAAGGAAATTGAAACTCTCGGAGGCATAGGCCTTGGGATCAAAACCGTGGGAAGCAATGCCAAGCGGATCCATCCAGTTCCAGCACATGATGACGAAGCCAATAGCGAAACAAAGCGAAATTGCCGTGGCCAATGCGCGAAGCCGCGCAACCCACTTGTCCGTGAGGTAGTCCGACAGGAGCGTGACCGCAAAATCAATCCGCAATCTGGTCATGACGGAGGCTCCGATGAACCCGAGCCAGATCATTGCAAAAATCGAGGCCTCGTCGATCCAGTAGATCGGAATCCTCGCGAAACGCGTAACAACGTTGATCAGGATCAGGGCAAGCAGAACGCTTATGAACAGTCCGGCAAGAAGCTTTTCCACCCGTAATACCAATTGGGATAAACCCGTGACCCTGTCTGCCCAGGCAGACTGGACGGGTGCCCCTCCTGCTAACGTCATTATGCATCTCCCATTTGCATTCACCTTGTATATCTTAAGTATACACAGGCGCAATCTGTCAATAATTTTTCATGCATGCACACGATTTTACCGGCGCAATTCGATTTAACACATTGAAAATATTTGTATTTTTATGACGACATCAAGGGCACTGAGCTATCACCCGGACGCATGGAGGCACTGGCGGCCGACAGTTCGCATCCGCGAAATGGCCATCGCGGCGATCGGGCAGATCAAGAACGCAATCAATCATGCGCCCGTACCGCGCATCTTGGCGAGCGCCGTTCCGACGCCGCGCACCCGGTTTCAGAAGCTGATCTGCTCGCGCCGGTCCTCGGCGATAAGCTTGCGGATCTGGCCCACGATCTGATCGGCATGGCCACTCGCCAGACGATCCGCCGTTTCGATATCCTGCTCTTCGATAGCCCGGATCATATCCTCGTGCTCCGTGACATATTGCTCGGGCAGCCGGTCTGCAAAGGAGGAATAATAGAGCCGCAGCAACCTGCGTCCTTCATCGAGAAGCCGCGTGAAGAGACTTACATAATAGGGGTTGCGCCCGGCTTCCGCAATGGCGGCATGGAAGTCCCTGTTGGTGGTGATCATCCCGAGTGCGTTCTGCGCCCTGACCGCGCTGGCGAATTCGGTCTGGTAGGCACGAATGATCCGCAGGTCCTCATCCGTGCGGTGGCGCGCCGCAAGCCGCGTCGTTACGCGGTACATCAGCGTGATCGCATCAAAAAACGCGGGCAAGTTCAAGAAATCGATGGTCGACACCACCGTCGAGCGGTTTGGCAGCGTTGTCACCAGCCCGTCACTGGCGAGCCGTACCAGCGCTTCGCGAATCGGTGTGCGCGACATGGCAAAACGTTCAGCCAACTGGTTTTCATCGATCGGACTGCCGGGAGGAAGCGAAAGGCTGATGATCTCATCGCGCAGCACGTCATAGACAAGCTTGACCCCCGAGCCCTTTTTCCGATCCAGTGACGGATGCATCTGTTTCTGGTTCATCACATATCCTCTATGGCAACCAAGGAATAGGAGACAGTGTTTCACGGATCAAGCGCCTTCTCCGTCCTGTCTTCGGCCGCAAGCGGGATCAACCGAAATTCACGCAAGCATAGCACTTGTCGACAAGGAAAATACATAGTATATATTACATGTACTGCCAAAAAGAAGCGCGGACCGGAAGGACACTGCGGCTCAAGACCGGCGTTTAAGGAGAACGGCATGATTTCGAACATTTTTTCCGGCTGCATCCCGGCATTGATGACACCTTGCAAGGCTGACCGCAGCCCGGATATCGATGCGCTGGTGCGCAAGGGCAAGGAACTGATTTCCCAGGGCATGTCCGCCGTCGTCTATTGCGGCTCGATGGGCGACTGGCCCCTTCTGACCGATGAACAGCGGATGGAGGGTGTGGAGGCATTGGTAAAGGCTGGCGTTCCTGTCATCGTCGGTACCGGCGCCGTAAACTCCAAAATGGCTGTTGCCCATGCCGCCCACGCTCAGAAAGTTGGCGCGAAAGGCCTTATGGTCATCCCGCGTGTTCTTTCGCGTGGCTCATCAATCGCCGCCCAGAAAGCGCATTTCAAGGCGATCCTCGCCGCCGCTCCCGATCTTCCGGCCGTCATCTACAACAGCCCCTATTATGGCTTTGCGACCCGTGCCGACCTGTTCTTCCAACTGCGCTCCGAACACCCGAACCTGATCGGTTTCAAGGAATTTGGCGGCGCTGCCGATATGCGCTATGCAGCAGAAAACATCACCAGCAAGGACGATAGCGTCACCCTGATGGTCGGTGTCGACACCACGGTCTTCCACGGCTTCGTCAATTGCGGCGCGACCGGCGCCATCACTGGCATCGGCAACGTCCTTCCCAAGGAAGTCCAGCATCTCGTCGCATTGTCGAAAGCTGCTGCGGCAGGCAACGTCGAAGCGCGCGCGCGCGCCCTCGAACTCGAAGCCGCTCTCGGCGTGCTCTCCTCATTTGACGAAGGCCCGGACCTCGTTCTCTTCTACAAGCATATGATGGTGATGACCGGAAACCCGGAATACACGCTTCACTTCAACGAGACGGACAAGCTCTCGGACAGCCAGCGCGGCTACTGCGAAGCCCAGTTCAATCTGTTCCGCAAGTGGTATGCGGACTGGAGCAAGCAGGACGGCGCGGTCGCAAAATACGCCCCCTGATCCAGCGGGATAAAATGGAAAGATCAAGAAGGGGCGCCGTCCAACGACGGCGCCCCTTCTGGCAAGGTAATTTCGGGCAATGCTCAAGGTTGCCGGGCCAGGACAATCACTGGTTCATGGATCATGGCGAAGCGCTGTCGCGGCAATATGCTGCGATCACAATGTGACTAGTCGAGATCCGCAACGCCTTTCATGAGTACCTCCCGCGAAATCTCACCCATATGCACCGAACGCAGAATGCCGTCGCTGCCGATGAACAGGGTAGCAGGCAGACCGGGGATCGAGTAATTTCGGCCGAATTCACCGAGGGAATCCAGAAGCAGGTTCTCCAGTTCCAGCTTCTCACCCCTGAGATAGGTCTGGATTGCTTCGCGGCCCTCCCCCTGATTGACAAAGATGAATCTGGCATCGCTGGACTGAGCGGCGACGTCGGCCATCATCGGCATTTCTCGACGGCAAGGCGGACACCAGCTCGCCCAAAGATTGACGACCAGGGGCTGCCCATTCAGTTCTGACGGCTGCACGATTTCATCGCTCAAGGTGATGAAACGCCCTGTTGGCAAGGGGGTTCGTGGCGTGCCGGCGGCAAGCTGAACGACGAAGACGGCGGCGAATGCGGCACATGCGGCGGGAAGCAAGGTCCATGCAGCCTGTCGGAGATGCCTGCGGAAATGAAATGCGGTGTATGCGAGGGCAACCAGCACACCGGCCTCGACCCGGAAGCCCCCCTGCCAGATGAAGAAGGCGCGCAGCGGTTCAGCCATAAAGCTTTCCGCGTGCCAGGCCACATGGCCGAGCCTTGCGCCGGCAATGAATGCAATGACGGCCTTCCATCCCCAGGCCGAGAACCGGTCGTCCACCTTTCGCGCGAGAACCTCATTGACGATCAGGAAGGCAACGATGGCAAGGATCGCGGCAAAACGATCGGTGGCGAAGACGAGCGGCCCAACGGAAATGGCGTTCATTTCATTCTACCTGCGAGATTGACGCCTGTAGCGTTTGCCGGGTCACGTCTCCGACAAGTCTCGTGCCAGCTTTCTCAACCCCCATGCTGTCGAACAGAATCATGGTCGGTGGGCCGACGACGGCAAGATCGCGCATGAGGCCTTGATTGGTGTCGTCAAGATCCGTCAGATCGACCTTCAGGCGCTGAAAGCCGGCCAGCGCCGCCTGGACACCGGAATCGGAGAGCACCTCCCGTTCGACCGTGCGGCAGGTGACGCACCAGTCGGCCGTGAAATAGACAAGCGTCGGACGTCCCGTGGTAGCGGCAAAGCTTGCCTTGAGATCCTTTGTCGATTTCGCCTGAGCGAAAGTCAGCTCCGGCGTCTCCTGTTTCACCGTTCCGCCTCTTGCGAAATGCTCCAGAGGCCGCAACGGATCGGAACCGCCCGACGCTGCCCCGACGGCCAGAATGACTGCGCCAAGCGACAACGCCAGACCGGCTGCCTTGCGCAAGCGCGGGCCTGCCTGCGCATCCGTTTCCAGGCGATCGGCAACGCCGATGAAGACGGCAACCGTCAGAAGCAGTGCCGACCAGAGAAACAATGTGACCTGTGGCGATACGATCCGCGACAGCATCCAGATAGCTGCCGCAAGGAAAACAAATCCGAAAGCGAATTTGACCTGCTCCATCCAGGCGCCGGATCGTGGCAGGGCACGGCTTCCCACAGTCCCGAAAACGATCAGCGGAATCCCCTGTCCCAGTCCGAGGGCAAACAGCGCCGATGCGCCGAGCCAGGCGTCGCCGGTCTGGGCTATGTAAAGAAGTGCGGCTGCGAGCGGGGCGGTTACGCAGGGCCCGACGATCAGGGCCGAGGCAAAACCCATGGCTGCCGCGCCACCGGCCGAACCGCGCTGACCTGTCTTGATACCCACCATGCGGCTCGTCCAGGCTGCGGGCAATTGCAACTCGAAGAAGCCGAACATGGATATCGCCAGCACCACGAACAGGGCTGCGATCGCGCCCACCGCGTAGGGCGACTGGAGAACGATCTGGAGATTTTGTCCCGACCAGGCGGCAACAATTCCCAACAGGCCAAAGGCGACGGCCATGGCCAGAACATAGGACGACGAAAGGATGAAGCCGCGCCGCGGCGTGAGTGTTTCGCCCTGACGCGCGAGTGTCGCGCTCAAGATCGGATACATCGGCAGAACGCAGGGCGTGAACGCAAGCAACAAGCCAAAGGCGAGGAAGCTTGCGATGACCCAGACGACCCCGCCGGAAGCAAGCAGCGAGCCGACCATTCCGCCACCGGCTGCGTCCGGCGCCACCTGGAATTGACCGGTTTCAGGCTCCGCCCCAGAACCCGCGGCGGGGCCGGATATTCCGAAACCGACCAGCGCCTCAGACAGATCAAGAGTGCGCGTGTCAAGCGTCACAGTCTGCGGCGGGTAGCAGATGGAATCCTTCTGGCACCCCTGATAGGTGACCGTGACCTGTTCTGGCACGCCGCTTTCCAGATACGCGGTTGCCTGCGAATAATAGACCTCGGACGGGCCGAAATTGCCATCATTGGCTTCAACGATACCTGGTTCGGATCGCAGCGAAATCGCTTCGCCAGTCCTGGCATCCCTGGCCTGAAGATAATCGCGATAGAGATAATATCCTTCGGCAATATCCCATCGCAGCGAGATCCCGTTATCCTGCCCCCGCTCCACCGCGATGCGGAAAGCTTTCTCAGGCGTGAGCGGAGTGACACCTTGTGCCGACGCGACGACCGGCCACAATAGAATGAATATGCGTGCCAGGAGCCAAAGCACGGAGCGTGGAGACATGAGACAATACCGCCTTGAATTTGTGATGCTCAGGAGGCCTCGCGGACATCCTTGACGACCTGCCGGAAGCCCGCTTCATCCAGTGCCGAGGCGACAAGGAACTGACCGATGAGAAATACAGGCGTGCCCTGCAATCCTAGGCCCTCGGCTTGTGCATTGTTGCGTTTCAAGAGCTTCGTGATTGCCGCATTGTGACGTCTTGCATCCGCGTCGAGGCGCGCCATGTCGAGACCGGCAGACTTGACCGCATCGCGCATCTTGTCTTCCGGCACCCGGCCGCCATCGATCGCCATCATGGCGTGATAGGCCTGTTCGTATTTGCCCTGATATTTGGCCGCCAGCGCGAGCTTCGCACCATAGATCGACGATGGGGCGAGGATCGGCCAATCCTTGTAGACATGCCTGATCTTGCCGTCCGATTCAAGGACGGCATTGAGTGGATCGACTGTCCGCTTGCAGAACGGGCAGTTGTAATCGAAGAAGGAGACGATCGTCAGGTCGCCCTCTGGATTGCCGCCAACCGGCGCATCCGGATCATTGAGGATCATTTCTGCCGACAGATCGTCCGCCCGGACAGGCATCACGCCGCCCGCAAGGGCAAAGGCGCCGATGCCAGCAAGCAGCGTGCGCCTGTTCATGGACAGGTCGAAGAAAGAGGCAGCGCTTGCCGGATGCAAACGGTGCGGTTTGATATCAAATGAAGTGCTCATCGCATCAGCTCCAGATCGATCGATTCTGAACGGAGTGAACCTTGCGCAACTTAAGACAGGCTTAAGGGCGTGTATCCACGAGAAGCCATTTGTTTCCTGCCGACCTCATCCGCGCGCAAACGGTTGCAGCCGCCGGATCAGATCGCGCCTGCGTAATGACCCGACGGTGCGGGTTTGCTCATACTCACCACCGCTCGCGATATCGATAACGAAAAGCGTTGGCGGGCCATCGGCGCGCAAATGCGACAACAGCCGGCGGTTTGCATCATCCATGGCAGTGACGTCAACCTTGATCAGAGCCACATGTTCGAGCAACTGCCTGACCGACGGGTGGGGAAATACCTCACGTTCCATCCGAAGGCAGGCGGGGCACCAGTCCGCCCGGATGTCGATCAGCGCATATCGATATCGCGGCGCGAGCAGCGAAAGGGCCTCCCGGTAGGTTTCTACGCTTCTTACCATCGGGGTCGCGGCAGCCGCAGCATCGACAGGAAACAGAGCGGCAAAGGCGGCGGCACCAGAAATGCCGAACAGGAACGACCGGCGATCCACTTCTCGAGGAGTGCTTCGCTTCAGCATGCACTCCGGCTTGGTGCATGCATCTTCCACGGCAGTTCGCCTTCCTGTGCTTCTCTCATGCATTGTTCAGTTCCTGTTCCTGTATGCTGTAGCAAAGCGAGACCTTATCAAGTGGCGCCGTCGCTCCTGGACAGCCCCCGGTCGGCCATGAGCGCTCGGGCTTTCGCGTTTGAGCGCGCGCAGGGCCGCAGCCGTTAACCATCCCCGTCATGGCGGCAACGATGAAAAACGTGTTCATGTCGATGATAGCAGTCGTCCATCTCGTGAAAATGCAGCACTCCGCGTGAAACCTTAAGCCAGGCTTAAGGGCTGGAAGATCCACAGCCTGTCAGTCAGGCGTGCCCGTGCGAGGTCGATACACAAATGCCGCCCTTCGCGGTTCTACGGTGGCCAACGTTGTTTGGGTCTTAAGCCAGCCTTCATCTTCTCCGCGACGGATGCTCGGCTTGATGCTCCGTCATCATTCGCACGGCGCGGGCGCGGACTTCAGGAGAGAATGTGTTCGTCGTCTTAGCTGTCATGGACCCAGCTTTTCCCACTCCCGTCGTTACGGTACCTGATCGATGGCGGTACAGTTCCGACGGTGTAACTGCATACTTCCATGCTCACCGGCCTGCATTGGCGTAAACACGCCACGCGCGCCTCGAAAATCTGCTATGAGGCAGCATCTTTTTGATTCCCGACGCAGGCCGTTTTGACCTCTGACCCCGCTCATATCCTGAAAGCCGTTTATGGCTACGACGCTTTTCGTGGACCGCAGGCGGAGATCGTCGACCATGTGGTGGCGGGCAACAACGCCTTCGTCTTGATGCCCACGGGCGGCGGCAAGTCGCTGTGCTACCAGATCCCGGCAATGGCACGGCCCGGCATGGGCCTTGTCATCTCGCCGCTGATCGCTCTCATGGCCGATCAGGTGGCCGCATTGCGTCAGGCGGGCGTGAAGGCCGCGGCACTCAACTCCGACCTGCCGGGTGATGAGCGGCGCGCATTGTGGCGAGACGTATATAGCGGCGCGCTGGACCTGCTCTATGCGGCGCCGGAAACGCTGCTCAGGCCCGAAGTTCTGGAGCGGCTCAGTCAGGCGCCCCTGTCGCTGATCGCCATCGACGAGGTGCACTGCCTGTCGCAGTGGGGGCACGATTTCCGCCCCTCATATCGCCAGCTCGACGCGCTGGTCACGCTGTTTCCCGACACGCCGCGCATGGCGCTGACCGCCACCGCCGATGCCCCGACGCGCGCAGAAATCCTGACGCATCTCCAGATCGCTGAAAGCGATGCCTTCATTGCCGGCTTCGACCGCCCCAACATACGCTATGCCATACAGGAGAAAGACAACCCGCGGGTGCAGTTGAAGCATTTCCTGAAGGACCATGAGGGCGAGAGCGGTATCGTCTACTGCCTGTCGAAGCGAAAGACGGACGAGACGGCCGCCTGGCTTTGCGCGCAAGGTTATGATGCGCTGCCCTATCATGGCGGCATGGAGAAGACTGCGCGCGCGGCCAACCAGGAACGCTTCCAGCGCGATGAAGCGGTCATCATGGTCGCTACCATCGCGTTTGGCATGGGTATCGACAAGCCTGATGTGCGCTTTGTTGCCCATATAGACCTGCCGGGAAGCATCGAAGCCTATTATCAGGAGACCGGGCGCGCCGGACGCGACGGCCTGCCTTCCGACACCCTGATGCTCTATGGCCATGAGGATATCGCGCTGCGCAGCCGCTTCATCGAGGAATCGGACGCACCTGAGCAACGCAAGCGCATGGAACGCCAGAAGCTCGATGCGCTCCTTGGGCTGGCCGAGACGGCGGGGTGTCGCCGCCGGGTGCTGCTGTCTTACTTTGGCGACCATTGCGAACCCTGTGGCAACTGCGACACCTGTGCCGAGCCGCCACAATTATTCGATGGAACAATCGCCGCGCAAAAAGCGCTTTCCTGCATTTACCGGACCGGCGAGCGTTTCGGCCAGGGCTATATCGTGGATGTTCTTCTGGGTGCCGGGGACGAGCGTATCGCGAATTTCGGCCACGACCAACTGTCCACCTACGGCATCGGCAAGGAGCATGACAAGCGCACATGGCGCGCGATTTTGCGCCAGTTGATTGCGCTCAGGCTGATCGAGGTCGACCTGACCGGCCATGGCGGGTTGTCTATCTCAGAAGCGGGGCGCGCGTTCCTGCGCGAAAAGCCGACGCTCATGCTGCGGGTGCCGCAGATGCCGCGCGCCCGACAGGACAAGGTAGCGCGCAATCAGGCCCCGCTTACCCTGCCCGACGCCGACCGCGCGCTGTTTCAGGCGCTGCGGGAAAAGCGCATGCACATTGCACGGCTGCAGAATGTGCCACCCTACGTGATTTTCCATGACAAGACGCTTATCGAAATCGCCGCCGCGCGACCTTCCTCGCGCGCGGAAATGGCAGATGTTCCGGGTGTCGGCGAGACCAAGCTGGAGCGTTACGGCCCCGCGTTCCTGGCGGTGATCGCCGAGCATGGAGGATAGAAAGACCGGGGTTCGCGGCGAAGGCTGTGGTTGCAATTCAATGCACGTCATCCATTGGCTTCTGCCTGCTCAACCCGGCTTCCCGCACGATAGCGGCGATCCGGGCGAACTGCGCCGACAGGGGGTTGGTCTTGCGCCATACCATCCCGATCGTCCGCGTAGGCCGAGGTCCGGCAAGTCGGGACACGCATACCGAGGAGGACCGTGTCTCGATATCAACGGCCATCTCCGGGATAAGGGTCACGCCTATGCCGGCACCAACCATCTGAACGAGTGTCGAAAGCGAGCTTCCTTCCATCAGATCCCGAGTCGATGATGACGCAATGTTGCAGACGGAAAGGGCCTGGTTACGGAAGCAATGCCCCTCCTCCAGCAAAAGCAGACGCATTTCGTGAAGCCTGTCGGAGGCGGGCACAGGCTTGCCCGCGTCCTCCAATGGTCGCACCAGTACGAATTCCTCGTTGAAGAGCGGTACCTCCTCCAGAGCAGCTTCCGAAATTGGCAGAGCAACGATCGCAGCGTCGAGCCGCGCTTCTGTCAGGTCTTCGATCAGCCTTTGCGTAACCGCCTCTCTCGGTCGCGGATCGAGGCCGGGATAAAGCTGTGCAAGCGCCTTTATGATGCCTGGAAGCAGATAGGGTGCAACCGTTGGAATGATGCCGAGACGAAGGCGACCGGCGAGCGGCCCATGCGCCGCCCGTCCGAGGTCTTCCAGTTCGTCGACGGAACGCAGGATCGCGCGGGTGCGCTCGGCGAACTCCTCGCCGAGCCCCGTCAGCCGGATGCGCCGTGCCCCTCTTTCCACAAGCGGCGCGCCGAGCAGCTCCTCCAGTTCCCTTATCTGTACGGACAGCGCGGGCTGCGAGATGGCGCAGCTCTCCGCGGCACGGCCGAAATGGCCAATCCGGGCAAGGGCTTCAAAATAGCGGAGATGTTTCATCGTGAGGCCAATCATAAGCTGAGCATATCGCAGCCTTCAGAATATACAATTGGGATTTATGAGTTGGGTTTGCTACTCATTCGCCCCAGGAAGGCGTTTCATGGTAATGTTCAACCCAGAAGGCTCGCCCGTGAAAGCCGTTTCCACCGTCTCCGCAGAACCAGGAAAATCCTTTGGAGGACAAAATGGATACAAAGACGAACGCAACCGGCAAGTGTCCGGTCATGCACGGTGGCAACACCGCGCTCGGCAAATCCGTCATGGAATGGTGGCCCAACGCCCTGAACCTTGACATCCTGCATCAGCACGACACCAAGACCGATCCACTGGGCAAGGACTTCAACTATCGCGAAGAGCTCAAGAAGCTGGACGTGGAAGCGCTGAAGGCGGACCTGCGCGCCCTCATGACAGACAGTCAGGAGTGGTGGCCGGCGGACTGGGGCAGCTATGTCGGCATGATGGCCCGCGTCAGCTGGCACGCGGCCGGCTCGTACCGCACCTCGGACGGTCGCGGCGGCGTCAATACCGGCAACCAGCGCTTCGCGCCGCTCAATTCCTGGCCGGACAACGTCAACACCGACAAGGGCCGCCGCCTGCTCTGGCCGATCAAGAAGAAATACGGCAACAAGCTGTCCTGGGGCGACCTGATCGCGCTGGCCGGAACCATCGCCTATGAGGTCGCTGGCCTGAAGACCTACGGCTTTGCCTTCGGCCGCGAAGACATCTGGCATCCGGAAAAGGATGTCTACTGGGGCCAGGAGAAGGAATGGCTTGCGCCGAGCGACGGCCGCTATGGCGACCTCTCCCATCCCGCAACGCTGGAAAACCCGCTTGCCGCCGTGCAGATGGGCCTCATCTACGTGAACCCCGAGGGCGTCAACGGCAAGTCCGATCCGCTGGCGACCGCCGCGCAGATACGCGAGACCTTCGCACGCATGGGCATGGACGACGCGGAAACCGTGGCGCTTACCGCAGGCGGTCACACCATCGGCAAGTGTCACGGCAATGGCAGCCCGAGTGATCTCAGCCCCGATCCGGAAACCGCAGGCCCGGAATTCCAGGGTCTCGGCTGGATGAATACGAAGGGCCGCGGCATTGGCCGCGATACGGTCGTCTCGGGCCTCGAAGGCGCCTGGACCACCGAACCCACCAAGTGGGACAATGGCTTCTTCGAAATGCTGTTCAAGCATGAGTGGACGCTGACGCACAGCCCGGCGGGCGCCTCCCAGTGGGTGCCGATCACCATTGCCGAAGAGGACAAGCCGGTCGATGTCGAGGATCCTTCGATCCGCGTCATGCCGATGATGACCGATGCCGACATGGCGCTCAAGGTGGACCCGATCTACCGCGAGATCTCGCTGCGCTTCAGGAACGACTTCGACGCCTTCTCGGACGCCTTCGCCCGCGCCTGGTTCAAGCTGACGCACCGCGATATGGGACCGAAGACCCGCTATCTCGGCCCCGACGCGCCGGCGGAAGACCTCGTCTGGCAGGATCCGGTCCCGGCTGGCAGCACGGGCTATGATGTCGGTGCCGTCAAGGCGAAGATCGCGGCCTCGGGTCTTTCCGTGCCGGATCTCGTCGCCACCGCATGGGACAGCGCCCGCACCTTCCGCGGTTCGGATTTCCGCGGCGGCGCCAACGGCGCGCGCATCCGTCTCGCCCCGCAAAAGGATTGGGAAGGCAATGAACCGGCGCGTCTCGCCCGTGTCCTGTCCGTTCTGGAGCCGATCGCCGTCTCCTCCGGCGCAAGCCTTGCCGATGTCATCGTGCTGGCGGGCAATTACGGCGTCGAGCAGGCGATCAAGGCCGCAGGCTTCGACATCGCTGTGCCCTTTGCCGCAGGCCGCGGCGATTCGACCGCCGAGCAGACCGATGCGGAAAGCTTTGCACCGCTCGAGCCGCTCGCTGACGGCTTCCGCAACTGGCAGAAGACGGACTATGTGGTGAGCCCGGAAGAGCTGTTGCTCGACCGCGCCCAGCTCATGGGCCTGACGGCCCCCGAGATGACGGCGTTGATCGGCGGCATGCGCGTGATCGGCACCAACCATGCGGGCACGGCGCATGGCGTCTTCACCGACCGCGTCGGCGCGCTGACGACGGATTTCTTCGTCACGCTGACCGACATGGCCTATTCCTGGGTGCCGACGGGCAACAATCTCTATGGGATTCGCGACCGCAAGACCGGCGCAACCAAATATACGGCCACACGCGTCGATCTTGTGTTCGGCTCGAACTCGGTCCTTCGCGCCTATGCCGAGGTCTATGCCCAGGACGACAACAAGGAGAAGTTCGTCAAGGACTTCGTTGCAGCCTGGACGAAGGTCATGAACGCCGACCGTTTCGATCTGGCTGCATAATCTTCGGGATTTTCGAGCAACGCCTTCCCCCGCCTAAGGGGGAAGGCTATCGGATCGCGGACGGATACGAAGCGCTGTACATGACGCGCTCACGTTGCCGTTCCGGATTACCCAAATTGGGGTTCCAGTGCCCTTTTCATAAAGGTGGTCGTTTCCAGCGCCGCATGGCTGTGGAATGTATTGACCGCTGTCAGGCGTCCGATGCGGACGCGATCGCCCCGATTTTGCCTTCTATCCTTTCACGACAGTTGCGCAGGGCTGTAAAAATGGCACCTTCTCTTAGGCCGACACGGGGCGTGGGCAGAACTGCTGTCAAGGCATACAGGCCCATGTGGGTGCGGAGCGGCACGGCAAAGCTGGAAATGCCGGCGATGAAGTGCGATGTATCCCGACCGGCATCCCTTTCGCGGGAAATAGCGTCCAGCTCATGCGTGACATCGGTATCTGCCATGCTTTCCGAAAGGATCTGTCGCACACGCTCCGGCGACAATTCGGCCATGATCGCGCGGCCTGGTGCGAGCTGGTAAGCCGGAACGGGAACGGTTCCCAAAGGGAAGACAACACGCAGCGGTTGTTCAGCGATACAACGATCGATCGTCGTGAGGTTGCTGCCCGTCAAAGCGCAAAGTGCAACGGTTTCCCCCAGATCGCCACATAATTCTTCGAGTAGCGGACGCACCTCGGTCACGATATCGGCTTGTCGGCGATAGACCAACTCGGAAAGCATGGGGCCAAGACGAAAGCCATGGCCCTGTGGTGAAAGCTCAACCAGGCCTTCAGCCTCCAGCGATTGCATTATCCGCTGCACCGTCGATCGGGCCAACCCGACCCGCGTGGCGACCGAGGCCAGGCTAAGGCCGCTGGTGCCTCTACCAAGTTCGCGCAAGATAAGGGCGGCTCTTGCAATGACTTGAATGCCCGCTGTTCTGTCGCTCACCTCTGTCATGATCCGGTTCCTGTCATTTCAACGTTTAATATACGTTGACATTTCCACTGCAATTCACATATTATGATACAGTGTATCGCAATACGGTCAAGCCATATGTTAGACAAATCATTTCCTCTGGCGTATGCGTTGAGATGTGTATTTTGGGAGGTTTGGTGTCTGTCTCCGGTGCAAGCGGTGCACCGTTGTTCTCATGATCGACCTGCACAACCAATGGCGGCCATTTCAGGCGCTGCCATCAACCCGTATTCTTTCAAACGTCCTGGTGAGGGAACCCATGCCAAGAAACTTCAGGAAAAGCGCCGTTTTCGCCTCGGCTGTTTCATTATCGATCAGCCTTGTGCCTGTCATGTCGTTCGCCCAGCAGCCAATGCCGACGGTTGCCGTCATGACGGCGGAACCCGTGGATTTTGCGGCGACAATCCGGCTTCCGGGGCGTATCAAGGCATCAACGATTGCGGAGGTGCGGCCTCAGGTCTCCGGCATCCTGCAAACGCGTCTTTTCGAGGAGGGTGCGTCGGTCAAGGTGGGCGACCCGCTTTATCAGATCGAAAGCGTTACATATAGCGCCGCTGTAGCGGCGGCGGCCGCAGCGGTAGCTCAGGCGCAAGCCAACTATGATCTGGCCGTTCTCGAGGCAGATCGCGCCAAGAATCTCCTCTCGTCCAAGACCGGCTCGGCTGCCAACCGTGACAAGGCGGTCGCGACGCAAAGCGCCGCCGAAGCGGCGCTGCAAATGGCGAAAGCCCAGCTGAGCAGTGCCGAAATCGATCTCGACCGGACTACGGTGCGCGCGCCCGTCGCCGGGGTCATCGGCCTGTCCCAAACGACGACCGGGGCGCTGCTCAGTGCCCAGCAAACCACTCCGCTGGCGACAATCCGGACGCTGGATCCGGTTTACGTCGACGTGACACTGTCGGCAAACGATCTTCTTAACTGGAACGTCTCGCCCGAACAGCGCGAGGCGATGACACACGCCAGCGCAACCATGATCCTGCCCAATCGGCAGGTCTATGAGGCGAAAGGCGAGATCAAGGCTGCCGAGCCACAGGTCGAACCCACGACCGGTATGGTGACACTGCGCGTAAGCTTCCCGAACCCCGACCATAAACTGCTTCCCGGCCTTTATGTCGAGGCTGAGTTGCCGCAGAGCGTGACCAAGGACGCGGTTCTGGTGCCCCAGAATGCGGTTATGCGCGATGCAAAGGGCGGGGCAAGCGTCTGGATCGTTGAAGACGGCAAAATCGCTGTCCGGGAGTTGACAGTTGTCACCGCTGACGGCAATCGCTGGGTCACGACCGGCGGACTGAAAGCAGGCGAGGCGATCGTCGTCTCAGGCTTCCAGAAGGCTGCGCCGGGGGCCGAAGTCCAGATCGAGACCGAAGGGCAAAATTCCGAATCTGCCCCGCGCGAAGGTAATTGATCATGGCCCGCTTTTTCATTGACCGCCCAATCTTTGCCTGGGTTATCGCGATCATCATCATGGGGTTGGGGATCTTGTCGATCCTCCGCTTGCCGATTTCGCAGTATCCGTCAATTGCCGGCCCCTCAATCGTCATCGGGGCGACGTATCCTGGCGCATCTGCTGAAACCGTTGCGGATACAGTCGTCCAGATCATCGAGAAAGAGATGACGGGCCTGGACGGGCTGCGTTATATCGACTCGAGCACCACTTCGACCGGGCTCGCAACCGTGACGTTGACCTTCGAGATCGGCACTGATCCTGATATCGCGCAGGTGCAGGTACAGAATAAGCTGGCTCAGGCGGAAGCAAGCCTCCCCGCCGAGGTGACACGCCAGGGCGTGACAGTCGAGAAATCCGCAACCGGCTTTCTCATGATCATTGCCCTTGTCTCCGATGATGGCACGCGCAGCGATATCGATCTGTCGGACTATCTGAGTTCGTATATGGTCGAGCCGGTTTCGCGCCTGACGGGCGTCGGCAAGGTTGAGGTTTTCGGCTCTGAATATTCCATGCGGATCTGGCTCGATCCGCTGAAACTGAAATATTATGACCTCTCTCCCGATGTTGTCGTCAACGCGATCTCCGCGCAGAATGCCCAGATCTCGGCCGGTTCTTTCGGTGCGATGCCAGCTCCTCCCGGCCAGCTTCTGAATGCGACGATCACCGCCCAGTCCTTGCTGAAAACGCCTGAGGATTTTGAGAGCATCGTTCTGCGCGCCGACACCGATGGTGGATTGGTTCTTCTGCGCGATGTGGCGCGGGCGGAACTTGGTACTGAAAATTACGAAATCTCATCCTTCTTTGACAGCAAGCCCGCCACCGGCATGGCGATTCAGCTTGCGTCGGGCGCGAATGCGCTGGAAACGGCTAATCTGGTCAAAGCCAAGGTTGAAGAACTGTCGGCGAACCTTCCTGCCGGCGTCAGCTATGTCATTCCCTATGACACGACACCTTTCGTTCTGCTTTCCATCGAAGCCGTGATCCATACGCTCATCGAGGCCATCGTCCTGGTGTTCCTCGTCATGCTCGTCTTTCTGCATAATTTCCGCGCCACGCTCATTCCCACGCTTGCTGTTCCCGTTGTGCTTTTGGGAACATTCGGGATCATGGCTGCGCTTGGTTTCTCGATCAATACGCTGACGATGCTGGCGATGGTGCTTGCAATCGGCCTTCTGGTCGATGACGCAATCGTCGTCGTCGAGAATGTCGAGCGCATCATGCGCGATGAGCATTTGAGCCCGGTTGAGGCAACACGCAAGTCAATGGACGAGATCTCGGGTGCCCTGGTGGGAATCGGCATCGTGGTTTCGGCGGTTTTCGTCCCCATGGCTTTCTTTGGCGGCTCGACCGGCGAGATGTACAAGCAATTCGCTGTCACCATCGTCTCGGCAATGGGGCTTTCGATCCTTGTGGCGTTGATTTTCACGCCGGCGCTTTGCGCGACGATGTTGAAACCCCATTCCCATGAGCCGCGCAAGGGCATGCTCGCACGGCTGGGGGGCGCGTTCAGCGCTGGTTTCGAAGCACGCTTTGATCGTGTCGTTCAGGCCTATAGCGGGTTGGTCCGGCGTGTAACGGCCGGGCCATTGCGCATGCTGGTGGTCTACGGGCTGATAGTTGCAGGGATGGTAGGACTTTACCAGAGCATCCCGACCTCTTTCCTGCCGGATGAAGATCAGGGCGCGCTCCTCACCATCGTCCAGTTGCCTTCTGGCGCGACTGCTGAACAAACCCGCGATGTGTTGAAGAAGGTCGAGGGCTATTACACCACGGCTGAAGCCCGCAATGTCGAATCTGTTTTCTCTGTTTTGGGCTTCTCGTTTTCCGGACAGGGCCAGAACATGGCGATGATGTTCGTCAAGCTGAAAGACTGGGAAGAACGCACGGCCCCCGAGGACTCGGCCCAGGCCATCGCCGATCGCGCCTTCGGGCCGCTGATGGGCGGAATCAAGGAGGCCATCGTTGTACCTATCGTGCCACCTGCCGTTATGGAACTTGGCACCTCAAACGGCTTCACTGCCTATCTTCAGGCAAATACCGGCCAGAGCCATGAAGAGCTGCTTGAAGCCCGCAACATGCTTTTGGGGCTGGCTGCACAGGATTCGCGGCTGACCGCTGTGCGCCCCAGCGGTGTTGAAGACGCTTCCCAGTTTCGTATCAATATTGACTGGGCAAAAGCGGGTGCCGTCGGCTTGACTGCTGCCGATGTCGGTACGTTCCTTAGAACTGTCTGGTCCAGCTCCTATGTGAACGACTTTCTCTATGAAGGCCGTGTCAAACGGGTCTACGTCCAGGGCGAACCCTGGGCGCGGACCTCGCCGGAGGATCTGGGCCTCTGGCGAATTCAGAATGCGAACGGCGCGTTTGTCGATTTCTCGACCTTCGCGACGCAGGAATGGGTCTACGGTCCGCAGCAGGTCAGCCGCTACAATGCCTTGCCTGCGATGAAGATCGAAGGCTCGGCTTCCGACGGATATACCTCAGGCGACGCAATTGCCGCCATGGAAGAGTTGTCGCAAAAGCTGCCGCCGGGATTCTCGCTGCAATGGACAGGCATGTCGCTTGAGGAAAAGGAAGCCGGAGCAGGCGCCATGCTGCTTTATGCGCTGGCTTTGACAGCGGTCTTCCTTTGTCTTGCCGCGCTTTATGAAAGCTGGTCAATTCCGATTGCCGTGCTTTTGGCCATGCCGGTGGGCATTCTTGGCGCCTTGATAGGGGCCTGGATAGGCGGCCAATCGAATGGCGTCTATTTCCAAGTGGGCATGCTGACTGTCGTTGGCCTGACCGGCAAAAACGGGATCATGATCGTCGAATTTGCCCGGGAGCGCATGGCGACATTGGGTGAAACGGCGTTGGAGGCGGTCCGTGAATCCGCCAAGCAGCGTTTTCGGCCAATTCTGATGACATCACTGGCCTTCGGCCTTGGCGTGACCCCGCTTATGCTTTCAACCGGGGCGGGTGCAGGCGCACGCACGGCGATCGGCTTTGCGACCCTGTTCGGAACGATCACGGGCACGGCTCTGGCGATCCTGTTCGTTCCGGTGTTTTTCGTGCTGATCACAGGCCTGCTGTCAAAAGCGAGCGGAGCCACGGCAAGCCAATCCAGTCAAAGCTGACTGGGCAGGTCTTCCCCGCGGCAATGCGGGGAAGACCCCTCCTTTCCTGAAGCGGAACCAAATTGAAATGTGACTTCATGCGCCTTCCATCAACCGGATCTCATGGAGCCGTCGCAACCCAGCGCAGAATGGTCTGCACGGCTGCAAGCCCGGGATCTTCAGCTTTTCGTATAATCGTTAGCAGTTGAAACCACAGATCGTCATCTGCGCGATCGACAAATTCTCGCACAGCGCCGGCAGTAAAGTCCGCTACGTTCATCCCGGCTGCACTGGCGCGTTGGTGTATTTCCAGCGTCAGATCGGGCTCAAGCGTTGCGATGACGCCATCGGTGACCGAAGGATGGTCCAGTCGGGCAATCAGTTCTCCCAGCATCATTCAGCTCCTGTGTCGGCATGAAATGTCTATTGAACGAGCGGCGATTCTGCTCCGTCGAGATCCGCCCCTTCGATCCTGGCCTGTCCTGCCAGTACGCTGATATATTGCCGAAGCGCCTTTTCCTCGACGCCTGCCCGCAAATGTTCGGCGATGGTCTCCCGCACCATCTCGAAAGGCAGTAGATTGCCCGGAATATGCTGATCAACGCTGACGATATGAAAGCCGTAACGGGTCTTGATCAGATCACGCAACAAGCCGGATGCTCCGAGCTTGAAGAGTGCCTTTTCAAACTCCGGCACAGTATCGCCACGGCCGAGCTGGCCAAGATTGCCGCCGTTTCGACCAGAGGGACAGTTGGACAATTCCTTCGCCTTCTCCGAAAACCATTCCGGCTGTTGCAGCAATTCGTTCAATGCCTGTTCCGCGCGCGCACGGATCTGCGGAATGCTCACCGATGGCGTGACCTGAAAGAGAATGTGACGGGCATTGACCAGTTCACCGCTTGTGAAGCGAACCCTGTGCTTGTCGTAATGGCGTCGGCACTCATCCTCCGTTGGCGACGGTATCATCACCTCACGGGCAAGCAACTCCTCGATGGCCTGGGCAATTTTTTCCGCATCCCTGATATCTTGTCCGACCAGACCGGTGGCAATCGCGCGCTGGCGCAGGAGTTCATGGGCCGCGGCCATTTCGTTCGTCATTTCCGAGCTGACAACCGCTTCAATGCCATTCACGAAAACCGTCATGAGCGGGTCGGCTCGTTGGCCCGTGTTTTCGGGGTGCGCACGATCTGGTATGGGCGGAACAGATAGGCAAGCGCACCGGCTCCGCTCCAGATATGGATCATACGGGTGAACGGAGAGACGAGGAACAACGTAAAGCCGAGCAGGACATGCAGCTTATAGGTCAACGGCACTTCCAGCATGAGCGCGGATGCTCCGCCATCCAGTGTCACGATGCCCTTCACGTAACTTGTCAGCACCTCGAACAGCGCACCATCCATATGGAAAGCGGACAGGGGCACCGTGAGAAGGCCGAGGGCCAGTTGCAGCCAAAGCATCAGGATCACGACAATGTCCCATTTGCGGCTGTTGAGCCTGATACGCGGATCACCAAGGCGTCTGGCGATCAGTATGGTCAGCCCGACAATGGCGACAAGCCCGGCAATACCGCCAACCACCATGGCAAGGAGCTGATGGGCAACCGGATCAAGCGCCCAGTCAACCGCCCAATGCGGCGCCAGAAACCCGACAAAATGACCAAGAATGACGACAATCACGCCATAGTGGAAGAGGTTCGAGCCAAGTCGCAGGGAGCCTTTGCGCAGCATCTGCGATGAATCGCTTTTCCATGTATATGGTTCACGGTCAAAGCGGATCATGCTGCCGATGAGCAGAACCGCGAGGCAAAGATAGGGATAGATCCCGAAGAGCAGTATATTCACATAGGTATTGGACATGACCCATCCTCCTCAGGTTGAGGGTTTATCGGCAAAGGCCGGCTGTTCCATCCAGTCGCGATCGATTGTTTCGAGATGCTCCTTGACCGGCGGCACCTTGGACATATCGATTGGCTTTTCACCGGCAATGACGATCAATGCCTGCAACACCGCCGCATAACGGCTTTGGCGGGCAATCAGCGACCGGCCGATCGAGGTCAGGATATGGGCGCAGTCGGCGAGCATTTCGCGGGCTTCCGCCAGATCGCGGCAGCTTAGATATTCAAGCACAACGGGCAGATAATCAGGCAGTTCCGGCGAGGACAGACCAAACCCGGCCTGATGATAGAGTTCTTTCAACTCGACCATGGCCGCGCCACGGTCGCGGCTTTCGCCATGCAGATGTTCAAACAGATGCAGGGACAGCGCCCGCCCGCGATCAAACAGGTCGACATAACGCTCTTCGGCCTCGAGTTGACTGCCGCTGCCAAGCTCTGCGATCAGATCGCTCAGTGCGTGCCGTTCTCTGGCGGATACCAGGGGTGACGAATGGATGACGGCACTGATTTCAGGCAATGCCTGCCGGAAGTCCTGTGTGGGGTAGGAAAGCAGGGCGCTGAACGCCTTGAAAATGATCATGATTGCCTTCCTGTCATGTATCCAGGGGCCGAACCGGTGACAGTTTGCGACGTCCCATCTTGCCTCCGAACAGCGACGAATGCGGCGGGCCAAAATCACAGCCATTGCCAAAGGTAAAGCCGCAGCTTCCCTTCAGGCCGTAGGCATCCTCCGCCTCTTCACGGTGGCTTGTCGGAATAACAAAACGGTCTTCGTAGTTGGCGATGGAGAGATAGCGGTGCATCTCCTCCACCTGCGCAATCGACAATCCAGCCTGATCAAGCACTGCCTGGCCATTGCCCTCACCGAGTTGGCGCTGGCGATAATAGATACGCATGGCAAACAGCCGCTCCAATGCGGTTACCACGGGCTCTTCCTTACCCGCCGTTAGAAGATTGGCCAGATAACGAACGGGAATGCGCAGGGAGCGGACATCGGGCAGCTCTCCGATCGTATCGATCGCGCCCGCATTGGCGTGGGACTGGATGGGCGACAGTGGCGGTACATACCAGACCATCGGCATGGTTCTGTATTCGGGATGCAGCGGGAATGCGATCTTCCAGTCAACCGCCATTTTATAGACCGGCGAGCGTTTGGCCGCCTCAATCCATGCATCCGGCACGCCGTTGGCCCTGGCCTGTTCGGCGACGACTGGATCATTCGGATCGAGGAACAGCTTCAGTTGTTCTTCATAGAGATCCTGTTCATCCGCCACGGCCGAGGCTTTCTCGATGCCGTCCGCATCATAGAGTATGACGCCGAGATAGCGGATGCGCCCAACGCAGGTTTCGGAACAGACCGTAGGCTGGCCGGCCTCGATACGCGGGTAACAGAAGATGCATTTTTCGGCTTTGCCGGAAGTCCAGTTGTAATAGATTTTCTTGTAGGGGCAGCCGGAGACGCACATGCGCCATCCACGGCATTTATCCTGGTCAATCAGGACGATACCGTCTTCCTCACGTTTGTAGATCGAGCCGGACGGGCATGAGGCAACACAGCTCGGGTTGAGACAATGCTCGCAGATACGCGGCAGATACATCATGAATGTATTCTCAAACTGCCCGTAAATATCCTTCTGTACCGCCTCGAAATTATAGTCCTGCGAACGCTTGTCGAACTCGCCGCCGAGAATTTCTTCCCAGTTCGGGCCCCATTCGATTTTTTCCATCGGCTTGCCGGTAATGAGCGACAGTGGCCGTGCTACCGGAGTTGTGGCCAGTTCCGGCGCCTTCTGAAGATGCTCATAGTCGAAGGTGAAGGGCTCGTAATAATCGTCGATCTCGGGCAAATGCGGATTGGCGAAGATCTTGGCAAGGATCGACAGGCGACCGCCCTGTTTGGGAGCGATCTTGCCGTTCTTCTTTCGCTCCCAGCCGCCGCGCCAGCGCTCCTGGTTTTCCCAGTCTTTCGGATAGCCGATGCCGGGCTTTGTCTCCACATTGTTGAACCACGCATATTCCATGCCCTGCCGCGAGGTCCATACGTTCTTGCACGTCACGGAACAGGTATGGCAACCAATGCACTTGTCCAGGTTCATCACCATGGCAATCTGGGCGCGGATTTTCATGATGCGGTCTCCTTCGCGGCGCGGTCGACAGGGTTGGAATGATCGAGCCAATCAACCTTCCCAAGCTTGCGCACCACGACGAACTCGTCACGGTTCGAGCCAACAGTGCCGTAATAGTTGAAGCCATAGGAAAGATGGGCGTAGCCACCGACCATATGGGTCGGTTTCAGCACGGTTCGGGTCACCGAATTATGGATACCCCCGCGCAAGCCGGTAATCTGCGAACCCGGCACATTCACGATCTTCTCCTGCGCATGGTACATCATGCACATGCCTTCCTGAACGCGCTGACTGACCACGGCACGCGCCGCGATTGCCCCGTTCAGGTTGAAGATCTCGATCCAGTCGTTGTCGACTATGCCCGCTTTTCGCGCATCCGTTTCAGAAACCCAGACGATCGGTCCGCCACGCGACAGGGTGAGCATGATGAGATTATCCGTATAGGTGGAGTGGATGCCCCACTTCTGATGCGGTGTTATGAAATTGAGAACGATTTCCTTTTCGCCATTCGAGTGCGTACCCAGCATGGAGGCGACGGAACGTGTATCGATCGGCGGCCGGTAGACCGCGAGACTTTCACCAAAATCGCGGAACCATTGATGGTCCTGATAGAACTGCTGCCGTCCCGTCAGCGTGCGCCAGGGAATGAGTTCGTTCACATTGGTGTAACTGGCCGTATAGCTGACATGCTCGCTCTCAATCCCGGACCATGTCGGCGACGAAATGATCTTGCGCGGCTGAGCCTGAATATCGCGGAAACGGATTTTCTCATCCTCGCGCGTTTCAGCCAGATGGGTATGATCACGGCCCGTCACCTTGCCCAGCGCCTTCCACGCCTTGACCGCCACTTCACCATTGGTCTCCGGCGCGAGATAGAGAACGACTTCGGCGGCATCGATATCGCTTTCGATCCGCGGACGGCCATGGGTCGGCCCGCCGTCATTCACGCGATAGTTCAGGTCACCAAGCCCCTTGACCTCGTCTTCAGTGTTCCATCCGATGCCCTTGCCGCCATTGCCGTGACTGTCAGCCAGTGGCCCGAGCGCCGTGAACCGACGGTAGGTGTTGGGATAATCGCGCTCGACAACTGCGATACGCGGGCCGGTCACGCCGGGGATCAGTTCACATTCGCCTTTCTTCCAGTCTTTCACATCAAAAGGCTGGGCGCATTCTTCCGGGCTGTCATGCATGATCGGCGTCAGCACGACATCCTGCTCGACGCCAAGATGACCTTGCGAAAGCTCCGAGAATTTCCTGGCGATGGTCTTATAGGTCTCCCAGTCACTGCGTGCTTCCCACACGGGGTCCACCGCCGCTGACAGCGGATGGATAAAGGGATGCATATCCGACGTATTGAGGTCGTTCTTTTCATACCAGGTCGCGGTCGGCAGCACGATGTCGGAATAGAGACAACTCGTTGACATACGGAAATCGAGCGTCACCACGAGGTCAAGTTTACCCTCCGGCGCCGGGTCGCGCCATTCGACCTCCTGTGGCTTGACGCCATCCATTTCACCCAGATCCTTGCCTTGCAGGCCATGGGCTGTCCCAAGGAAATGCTTCAGGAAATATTCATGCCCCTTGCCCGAGGAGCCAAACAGGTTGGAACGCCAGATGAACAGGTTGCGCGGGAAGTTGACCGGATTGTCAGGATCTTCACAGGCCATCTGGATCTGGCCCGATTTCAGGCCGCCAACAACATAATCCTTGACCGGGACACCCGCGCTCTCGGCTTGCGCTGCAAGCTTCAACGGGTTGGTGCTCAATTGCGGTGCCGAGGGCATCCAGCCCATGCGCTCCGCCCGGACATTCAGGTCAATCAGATTGCCGCTATAGGATGCGGGGTCGGCCAAAGGTGAAATCAGCTCGGAAACATTGAGCTTTTCATAGCGCCACTGATCGCTATGGGCATAGAAGAAGGAGGTGCCGCACATCTGGCGCGGCGGACGGACCCAATCAAGTGCGAAGGCAAGCATGGTCCAACCGGTCTGCGGCCTCAGCTTTTCCTGCCCGACATAATGCGCCCAGCCGCCACCGGAAACGCCCACCGTTCCACACATCATCAACATATTGATGATGCTGCGATAGCCCATGTCCTGATGATACCAATGGTTCATGCCGGCGCCGATAATCACCATCGAGCGGCCTTTGGTCTTCTCGGCATTGTCAGCAAACTCACGCGCGACCGCAATCGCCTTATCGGCATGGACACCGGTGATCTGTTCCTGCCATGCCGGGGTATAGGGGACATTGTCCTCATAGCTTTTAGCGCAATCGCCACCAAGGCCACGATCGAGCCCGTAATTGGCGCAAAGCAGATCAAACACCGTTGTGACAATGGCCTCGCCATCGGCAAGCTTGATGCGCCGCACGGGAACATTGCGCGTTACCACGTCGCCGCCCTGATCATTTTCCGCGAAATGTTCGTGCAAAACCCCGCCGAAATAAGGGAAGGCAACCGATACCGCCTCGTCGCGGCGGTCGATCACGCTGAGTGCAACCCGTACTTCCTTGCCACTTTCCCCGTCTTTCGATTCAAGGTTCCAGCGGCCTCCGGTTTCCCCATCTGCCGGCCAGCGATAACCCATCGAACCCTGCGGGATAACGGGCTCACCGGTTTCTTCCGATAATGCCACTGTCTTCCAGTCAGCGTTGCCCGGCTTTGTGGCGCCGGCCAGATCGCTCTGGCGCACATAACGATCGGGCACAAAGCGATTGCCGTCACGGCGCAGCCTCACCAGCATCGGCATATCGGTATAGCGGCGGGTGTAATCCTGAAAATACGGTACCTGACGGTCAAGGAAGAACTCGCGCAAAATGACATGGCCCATGGCCATGGCCAGCGCGGCATCGGTCCCTTGTTTCGGGTGCAGCCACAGATCGGAAAGCTTGGCCACCTCGGCATAATCGGGCGTGACCGCCACGACCTTGGTGCCGTTATAGCGCGCCTCAACGAAAAAATGCGCATCCGGCGTGCGCGTCTGCGGAACATTGGAACCCCAGGCGATAATATAGCCCGAATTATACCAGTCAGCCGATTCCGGAACGTCAGTCTGTTCACCCCATGTCTGCGGACTTGAGGGCGGGAGATCGCAATACCAGTCATAAAACGATAAAAGCGTGCCGCCGATCAGACTGAGATAGCGGGCGCCAGACGCATAGGACACCATCGACATGGCGGGGATCGGCGAGAAGCCAACGACCCTGTCCGGCCCAAACGCCTTGATGGTGTGCACATTGGCGGCGGCAATGATTTCAGTCACTTCTTCCCAATTGGATCGAACGAAGCCGCCACGACCACGCACCGATTTATAGGATTTTGCCGTTTCGCCGTTATCGATGATTGAAGCCCATGCTTCAACGGGGCCGAGTGTCATGCGCGCCTCGCGCCATGCCTTGATCAATCGCCCGCGGATCATCGGATATTTGATGCGGCTGGCGCTATAAAGATACCAGCTATACGACGCGCCACGCGAACAGCCGCGCGGTTCGTGGTTCGGCATTCCCGGCCGCGTTCGGGGATAATCGGTCTGCTGTGTTTCCCATGTGACCACTCCGCTTTTGACGTAAATCTTCCAGCTGCATGAACCGGTACAATTTACGCCATGGGTGGATCGTACAATCTTGTCATGCTGCCATCGCTGGCGGTAGCCTTCCTCCCATGTGCGGTCTTCATCACGCAATTCGCCGTGGCCATCAGCAAAGGGTTCGCGCAGGCGGCTCAGGTAGGTCAGGCGTTCCAGAAAATGGCTCATGGTAATGTCCTCTTCCCGCCTTGATCTATGACGGAGTCCTTGTTGCAACCATATTAGCTGAATCCGGCATCTCGCCCATGACGGGAGCGCGACGCACTTCCGTCAGATAGTTCAGGATCAGGGAGACCCAGACGATGCCGTAAAGAAGCATGAAACAACTGGAGTTGATACCCAGCCATTGCAGGATTGCACCGAACATGATCGGGAGAAGGAAACCCGCAATGCCGCCGACCATGCCGACGATCCCTGATATGGCGCCGATATTTTCGGGAAAGTCATCCCCGATATATTTAAAAGTCGAAGCCATGCCGCAAGCAAATGCGATGCCGAGAATGAACAACAGGACAGTAAACAACCATGTGGGCAAGGCAATGGCAAAATTGACAGGCCCGTTGACCGTGTGGACGATAAGTTCTGTTCGCGGATAAGACAGAATAAAGAGACAAATCCACGATACCCAGATCACCCACCATGTCACATTATGGGCGCCGAAACGGTCTGACAGCACCCCACCCACCGCACGAAACACACCGCCCGGCAATGCAAAACAGGCAGCGAGCAGCGAGGCTTGCGCGACAGAAAAACCGTACTCCGACTTGAAATACTGGGGCATCCAGATTGAGAGGGCTGTGAAGCCGCCAAAAACGATTGAGTAATACTGGCAATATTTCCAAACGCGCGGTTCGCGCAGAAGCGCAAATTGCTGTTTCATCGACGATGTGCGGCCATCCGCCGGCCCGGGATCTGGCGTGGAAAGCAACCAGAACACTATAGCGGTCAGAAGCAATGCCACGGCATAAACTTTCGGCACGGACTGCCAGCCATAAGTGGACATCAGCCAAGGGGCGACAAACATATTCAGCGCGGCGCCAATCGTCCCCGCCCCAAAAAATCCCATGGCAGAGCCGCGTCGTTCTTTCGGGAACAGGCGGGCGACATAAGGTGTTCCGACAGAGAAGGAAGCGCCAACCAGCCCCAGCGCCAGCCCTAGCAGCAGGAATTGCCAGAAGCTGTTTGCGTAGGATGAAATCCAGACGGGCACAGCACAACCGAGCAACAGGAGAAACATGATGATGCGCCCGCCGAAGCGATCGGTCCAGACGCCAAACGGCAGGCGGAATATCGCACCGGTCAAAACCGGCGTGGCCGTCAGCAGGCCAAACTGTGATGAATTCAGACCGAGTTCTTCACCAATGGAAATGCCGATCACTCCGAACATCATCCACACTGCAAAGCAGATCGTAAATGCCCAGGTACTGACAATCAAAGTCAAATAGCTACGTGTGCTTGACATGGTTTTGACCCTAGGGCTGAAGTCATCCAAGGCAAAAATCTCAGGCTACTCAACGATACGAAAATAAAGCTACAGATATACCTCTATCTTCACAAGGAAAATGTTCTCCAGATCGCCAGTCAGACCTGCCTCGGGAAATCTGAACAGCCGGGATAAATGGAACTCTGCCGGATTTTGGCCTGGATACCGGAAACAGCAGAGACCATGACGAGCTAACCGCGCCGGAGCGCGGCCCTACCGCAGCCACGGTCCCCGCTTCGAGGTCCGGCGTGCTTGCTCGGCAAGGCGGGATTGCGCGGCGGAAAGCCAGGCTTTCCGCCGCGTTCGAAACGGCATCAGTTCTCGATCGAAAGCTTCTGCCCGTCCCATTTGAGCAGGAAGACCTCGTTGCGGGGCTTGCCTTCGCTATCCTCGCCTCCGACCATGAGAACACCGTCGGCGAGGGTAAATGAAGCACCATAGGCCAGTCCGCGCGGCAGTTTACCCACCTGCTTCCAGCCATCGCCATCGAAGGCATATACCTCGTCGCGCCAGCCCTTTTTCAGGCCGTCATGGGCGAACCATTTTCCCGCTGCCGCATTGGCCTGCGCGCCTTTGAAATTCGCGCCGCCCGCCACGAAAACGTCGTTGCCGACAACACCGGCATAGGCGCCCGCCACGCCTTCCTGCGGTTCGGAGCCGGAGAGGGCCGGCAGGTCGGCGAGCTTCTGCCAGGATGCGGCATCCCCCTTGACCTCCAGCACTTTGACTTCCGGCGTACGCAGGCCGGGCTTGATCTCGCCGCTAACGACCATGAAGCGGTTTTCACCCTGAACGACCAGAGCGGGATCACAATTCGGCAGGAAGGGGTTGTCGCCCAGTGTGCCCCAGCTATTGCCGGCAGGATCGTAGACCAGGACCTTGTCGTTCCAGCGATAATTCTTCGGCTGCATGCCCATGTAGGAATCGACCAGCTTCCTGAAGCCCTCGGGATCCGTATCCTTGTTGATGGCGCCCACATCGGCCAGGTATTTGTCGAACAGTTCCTTGTTGTATCCGCCGACGATGGCGATACGCCCGTCGCCGAGTGTCGCGGCCTTCGCGCCCGAGAGGCCGACGGGGGTTTGCGTGTCAAGCTTCGACCATGTGTCGGACTCTGTGTCGTAGGCATAGACGGTGTCGAAGATGATCGGTGACCTGGCGGCGGCGTCCGCCTTGCCATTGCCGCTGAAGGCAAGGATCGTTTTGCCCGAGACGGCCACAGCCGCGCCGTTGGTCGCCGGTCCAGTGAAGGCCGCACGCTTCACCCAGCCCTTGGCCGGATCGGTCAGGTCGAGCGCATAGAAATCGGTCCCGGCCGAGCCCAGGCCGACATAGGCCATGTCGCCGACCCGGGCGGCGACGCCGTTCTTGACGGCGACGGGCAGATCGGGCCAGGTCTCAGCGGCCATGGTTGCACCGGTCGATATCGCGATGGCTGCGACGCTCGTCGCCAGCCGCTTTGCTAGGGGTAATCCAGGCATTCATAGTCTCCTCTCCATTGATCTCAGGGGTTGGGAACGCGCTGCGATTCAGCGTCGTCACGGCGCAGAAACCATGTCGGCCACGCCGATGATGCCGGCGTCTGCGCCGAGTTCGGCTGCGGCAAGAACAGGCACGACAGCGTCCGGATAGTCGGAGAGCGCTTCGCGCAGCAGCACGATGAACCCCTCGGCCAGTCCGACACCGCCGCCGATCACGATGCGTTCGGGGTCTGCCACGGCCTGTAGTCCGGCGATTGCCGCCGCGAGCCGGGTTGCCGCCTTGCGCATGATATCCTCCGCCCAGCTTTCACCGGTGCGGGCCGTGTCAAAGACCGCACGGGCGTCGCCGTCATGGCCAATGCGGCGGGCGGCTTCCGCGACACCGAACCCGGATGCCAGTGTTTCAAGACGGACGGAACCGGCCGGCCCGGAAACCGGGATCTGGCCGAGGCTGCCGGCGATGCCGCGCGCACCGCGAAGCAGGCGCCCGCCGAGGACGATGCCGCCTCCGATGCCGCTCGATATCGTCAGGAACGCCATGTCGCGCCCTTGCCCGGCGCCGAACCGATACTCACCCCAGGCTGCCGCCTGCGCATCATTGACCGCCAGAACCCTGATGCCGAGCGACGAGCCGAGCGCCCTGGTAAGCGAAAACCCTTGTGGGATGGCGAGCGTGCCGGGATTGAGCGCCGACCAGATATCGCCGTCAATGCGTCCGGTCACCGCCGCCGCGACGCGCTCATATCGGCCCTCCCAGCCAGCGGCAAGGCCGGTCATGGCGGCGAGCCAGCCTTCGCTTCCCACATCAGCCGGTGTCGGCATGATACGGCGCTCGAGGATGTTTTTTCCCTGCACCAGCGCGGCGAGGGTCTTGGTGCCGCCAATGTCGAAGGCGAGTACCGGCGCTGCCGGTCGCGCTGCGGCCTCTACGGCCTGCCGGAACCAGTCCGTGATGTGCTCCGGCCGCGTGATCGCCGATCCGACGACCACCGTGTCGGCTCCGGCCCGAATAGCTGCTGCCGCCAGCTCCGGGCTATTGTAGCGCCCTTCCGCGACCACTGGCGCACCCAGCCGGGCGCAGCGCCCGACAAGATCGAGATCCGGCTCCTTCGGCGTCGTGTCCAGCGTATAGCCCGACATGGTGGTCCCGACGATGTCGGCACCGGCCGCCAGCGCGCTGCGGGCCTCTGCCTCAGTTGAAATATCGGCCATCGCCAGTCGGCCACGACGCTTGATCTCGGCGATCAGCTCGTTAACCGGCACCGGACGTGGCCTGTCGGTGGCGTCGACCGCGACGATGGCGGCACCCGCCTCGCAAAGGGCGATCACGTCGTGCAGGAAGGGCGTGATGCGTACCGGACTGTCTTCCAGGTCACGCTTGATAAGACCGATCACCGGCAGGGCGCTCGCCTGCGCTGCCGCGGCAACATTGGCGCTGCCTTCGATGCGCAATCCGGCCGCTCCCGAGGCTTCGGCGGCGCGCGCGTAAGCGACAACCGATGCGACATTATCGAACGGGCCATCGGGAACCGGCTGACAGGAGACGATGAGCTTGCCCCGCAAGCCTTCGATAAGACGTCGTTCACCGCTCATGGCGGACCTCCCATAGTCATGTCGCGGGCAATCGCGGCTTACCCATGTTGCCCCATCCGGAATACCCCGAGAGCCGCGATGCAATCGGAACAATTTTTCCCATTCGCTCTGGCGAGCATCCCGGTCACCTCCGGGGAGAGACAGTTGTTGGAGTTTTCAATATCCAATTGACAGATATCCTACAAGTGGATATTTAGCGAACACCTGTTTTTTCCGAGTCATGAAGGCAACCGGAGATGAACGTGAAGTCGATCAAGCCCCTGAAGCGCGCACCTCTTTTGCATGTATCAGTGCAGGAAAGCCTGCGGGCCTATATCGAGGACAACCGCCTCGATCCCGGTGTGTCGCTGCCTCCCGAAGGTGAACTCGCCAACCAGTTGGGCGTGAGCCGCAACTCGGTGCGCGAGGGCATCAAGGCGCTCGAATCTGTCGGCGTTCTGGAGTCGCGCCGGGGCATCGGCGTTTTCGTCAAGGCGTTCTCGTTCGAGCCACTGCTGGAGAATCTGGCCTATGGCCTGGGTGGCGCGCTGAAGCAGATCGAGGAAGTCATCACCATCCGCCGCACTCTGGAGGTCGGCCTGATCGACAAAACCGTCGAACTGATCGGGCCGGACGATATCCGCGAGTTGCGAGAGACTTGCGACAAGATGAAGGAGCGCGCCGAACGCGGCGAAAGCTTTCCCGACGAAGACCGGCGCTTCCACCAACTGCTGTTCCGCTGCCAGGACAATGAGGTGCTGCTGCGCCTGCTCGAGGTCTTCTGGCTGGCCTTTTACAAGGCGTCCGACTTCGTCAACCTCGACAATGCCGACCCGATACAGACCTGGCGCGACCATGCCATGATCGTTGATGCGGTCGAGGCAGGGGATCCCGCCGCCGCCAGGGACCAGCTCGACAAGCACTATGCCGGGATCAACCGGGTGATCGCCCATAGCAAGATAACCGTACCTGTAGGGAGGACTACATGAAATTGAAGAACACGATCTCGGCGCTCGCCCTGTCGGCGGCGCTTTTCAGCGGCCTTACCGCAACAGCCATGCCGGCTTTCGCCGATGGCGGCACCATCTCCGGCGGTTTCGACGTAGGCCCCGGCGGTTTTCAGGGCAATTTCAATCCCCTCGCGGCCACCAGCGGTTTCACCTGGCTCGTCACCTATTTCGAGCCATTGGTCATCTATGACGACAAGCTGGAAAAGATCATCGGCGCGTTGGCGGACTCCTATGAGGTCAGCGCCGACCAGAAAGTCTATACGTTCAAGCTCGCCGACACCAAGTGGCATGACGGCAAGCCCTTCACCTCCAGAGACGTCAAGTTCACCATCGATCTGGCCAAGAACGACAAGTCAGGCTCGGTATTCGCCGCCCGCCTTGGCGCCATCGAAACCGTCGAGGCGCCAGACGAGCGCACAGTCGTGATCAAGCTGTCGGCGGCGACGCCGAGCATGCTCGACACCCTCACCAAGGTGATGCAGTTGCCCGAACATGCGCTGGCCTCCATCCCGGTCGAGCAACTCGCCAAGAATGCCTGGTGGTCGACGTCGCCGATCGGCACGGGTCCGTTCAAGTTCACCAAATACGTCACCGACCAGTATGTCGAGCTTGCAGCCAATCCCGACTACCGCGGTGGCAAGCCCGCGGCCGAGAAGCTGATCAACCGCTATTTCGCCGACCCTGCCGCGGCCATCGCCGCCCTGCGCTCGGGCGAGATCCAGTTCACCTTTGTCGATTCCAACGACGTCTCCACCTTCAAGGACGACAGCGCCTTCCGCGTGATCGAGGGCGACTCGTTTGTGGTCAATTATGTCGGCTTCAATCAGGAAGTGCCCCTGTGGAAGGATCTGAAGGTCCGTCAGGCCTTCATGCACGCCATCAACCGTGACGCCATCATCCAGAGCCTCTATGGCGGCGCGGCCAAGCCGGCGAACTGCGTCTATGTCGCCGATCAACTGGTGCCACCGGGTATCGATGCCTATAGCTACGATCCGGAGAAAGCCAGGCAGCTTCTCGCCGAAGCCGGCTGGGACAAGATCAATGGCGACAAGCCGATCACGATTCTGACCTACTACACTTCGCCGCTGGCGACCAACGTGCTTGCCGCCATGCAGGCGATGCTCGCCCAGGTCGGCATCAACATCGTGCCCCGTGCGGTCGATACCCCCACCTACAACTCGATCGTCTACCAGCAGTCGGGCAATGCCGGAGAGTTCCCGCTGATCTACGCCGGCCTGCAAAATGGCCCCGATGCATCCAACATCAACATCGGCCTGAACGAGAAGCAGATCCCGCCCGCAGGGGCCAACCTCATGCGTATCCGCATGCCCGAAGTGACCAATGCGCTCGATGCCGCCCTGGCGGAAACCGATGCCGCTAAACGCGACGCCCGCTACCAGGAGGTCTGCAAGGCAACCAACGCCAATCTGCCCTGGGGCACGATGTGGGTCGCGAACCGCTACGGCGTTGCATCGACGAAGCTGAAGGACTTCGTCTGGACTCCGGCTCCTTCCGGTGGCCCCTATCAGGCTCACCCGGAAAAGTGGTCGATCGGCGAATAGGCCAAGTTCCTCCGGGGGGCGGCCAGTCATTGGTTGCCCCCGTTTTTTTCGACGTTTTTGCAAATCCCTGGAAAGGGTGCTGGTCTTCCATGCTTCGTTACTGTCTCCATCGCCTGTTGATCGGTCTCGGCATGCTGCTCGCACTGACCGTGCTGATCTTCGTGCTGTTGCAGCTGACGCCCGGCGATCCGATCGACGCCTATATCGATCCCAATGTCGCCATGTCGAAGGAGGCGATGGACGCCTTGCGCACCCGGCTTGGTCTGGACCGGCCGCTGCCGGTACAATATTTCGCCTGGCTCTCGCAGGCGGTGCAGGGCAATCTGGGCCATTCGCTGCAACGGTTCAACGAAACCGTGGCAGGGTTGATCCTGGCGCGGATGGGGCCGACGCTTTTGCTGATGGGGGCAGGTCTGGGGGTCGCCATCATTATCGGCATTGCCACGGGCATCATCAGCGCCGTGCGCCGCAACTCGGTGACGGATTATTCCTTTTCGGTGCTGGCACTTCTGGGCATTTCCAGCCCGGCCTTCCTGACCGCGCTGCTTGGGCTTTACCTGTTCGCAGTGCGCCTGAAATGGTTCCCGTCGGGCGGCATGCTGACGCCAGCCACCGATTTCTCGATCGTTGACCTGCTGCATCACCTGATCCTGCCCGCACTGGTGTTTTCGGTGGGCTATGCCGCGCTGATCATGCGCTATATGCGCGCCTCGATGCTGGAAGTCCTCAACCAGGACTATGTACGCACTGCCCGCGCCAAGGGCGTCAAGGAATTCTGGGTCATGACCAAGCACGCGCTGCGCAATGCGCTCTTGCCGGTGGTGACGCTGATCGGCTCAACCATCGGGCTGGCCGTCGGCGGCGCCATCTTTGTCGAGAGCGTCTTCAACTGGCCGGGCATGGGTCTTTTGCTGATCGATGCCGTCCAGACCCGTGATTACCCGGTGATCATGGGGGCGACGCTGGTGATCGGCGCCAGCGTCATCATCGTCAACATTCTGACCGATCTTGCCTATGCGGTCATCGACCCGCGCATCAAGGTGGCCTGACATGAGCCTGTCTACACATTCTTCCTCGGGGCCGCTGGCGCGGGCTTGTAGCCGCTTCACCCAGAACCGGGCGGCGCTTCTGGGTGCTGCGCTGCTGGCGCCGCTGCTGGTCGCGGTGCTGACCTATCCGCTGTGGATGCCCTTCAAGCCCAATGACATCGACCTGATGGCGATGAATGCGGCGCCCTCGGCAAAGCACTGGTTTGGCACCGACGGGGTGGGGCGCGACGTGCTGGCCCGCACGCTGGAAGGCGGGCGCATTTCGCTCATGGTCGCGATTTCCTCGGTCATCCTGTCCACAGCCATCGGCTTTCTGGTCGGGGCGATCGCAGCCTTTGGTGGCCGCTGGACCGATATGCTGGCCATGCGCTCCGTCGATCTGGCGATGACGCTGCCGCCGGTGATCTTTCTGCTGGTTCTGGCCTCGATCGTGGGCTCGGGCATCTGGTCCACGGTGGTTGTTATCGCGCTTCTGTCCTGGCCGGTGCTGTCGCGGATGATCCGGGCACGGCTGCTGGAGCTGCGCGAACGTGAATTCGTCATGGCCTCGCGCGGAATGGGAGCGGGGATCGGGCATCTGCTTTTTCGTCACGGCCTGCCCAATTCCATCGACATCCTTGTCGTCTATGCCACCCTTCAGGTCGCCAACGCTATCCTGCTGGAAGCCGGGTTGTCCTTTCTTGGCCTTGGCGTGCCGCCGCCAGCCGCAAGCTGGGGCAACATGCTGAATGCCGCGCGCTCGATCGCGGTGCTTGAGCAATATCCCTGGCAATGGCTGTTTCCCGGCGGCGCGCTGGTTTTTGCGGTGCTGGCCATCAATTTCATCGGCGACGGTCTGAGAGATGCCTTCGACCCCCGATCCGAACTCAACTAACCCTGGAAGAGAAAAAACATGTCCAAATTTTTCGGTGTCGTTCCTCCTGTCGTCACCCCCCTCAACGAGGATTTCTCGGTCGACTACGCCTCCTACACCCGCGTCCTCGAACATCTGATCGACAACGGCTGCCATGGCCTGTTCGCGCTGGGTTCGACCAGCGAGGTGGTGTTCTACGACGACGCGGAACGCCGCAAGATCCTCGAGCATACCGTCAAGGTTGCCAACGGCCGCGTTCCGGTCATTGCCGGGGTCATCGACCCGACCACAGACCGCGTGATCGCCCATGCCCGCGCGGCCAGGGAGGTCGGCGCTGATGCCGTGGTGGCCACCGCCCCCTTCTATACGATCACCAACCAGAACGAGACGCTGGATCATTTCCGCATGATCCGCGACGCCATTGACCTGCCGCTGATCGCCTATGACATCCCGGTCTGCGTCAACATCAAGCTGGCGCGCCAAACCGTGGTCACGCTGGCCAATGAGGGCACGATCATCGGGCTCAAGGATTCCTCGGGCGATGACGGCGCCTTCCGCTATGCGCTGAGCGATCTGGCCGGCAACAAGGACGTCTTCCTGATGACCGGCTCGGAGATCGTCGTTGACAGCGCCCTGCAAATGGGTGCGCACGGCGTCGTCCCCGGCCTCGCCAATGTGGACCCAGCCGGCTATGTCCGCCTGTGGAATCACGCGCAAAAGGGTGACTGGGACGCCGCCCGCAAGGAGCAGGAGCGCCTGTGCCGCCTGTTCGAGATCGTCTGGGTCGCCTCGGGCCGGGTCAGCGGCGGGGCGACGGGCGTCGGCGGCTTCAAGACCGCGATGCGGAGCCTCGGCATCATCTCCACCAATGTGATGGCCCGTCCGCGCGCGCCGCTCAACGATGCCGAGGCGCGCAAGGTCGACGAGATCCTGCGTTCCGCCGGTCTGCTTGGCTGAGGATTACGATGACAACCGAACCCATTCTCGAGATCAAGGGCCTCAGAACCGTCTTCCGCACGCGCGCCCGCACAATCGCCGCAGTCAATGGCGTCGATCTTGTGATACGCCCCGGCGAGACGGTGGCGCTGGTCGGCGAGTCGGGTTCGGGCAAGTCAGTGACCAGCCTGTCGGTGATGCGGTTGCTCGCCCGCAAGGTTGGCTCGATCGACGCAGGCACGATGCTCTTCCGCGGCAAGGACGGCAAGGTCAAGGATCTCGTCACCCTTGACGAGGAGGACATGCGACACGTCCGCGGCAACGACATCGGCATGGTTTTCCAGGAGCCGATGACCAGCCTCAATCCGGTCTACACCATCGGCGACCAGATTTCGGAGTCGCTGCGCGTCCATCGCGGCACAAGCAAGCGCGAGGCGCTGGACGCGGCAGTCGGCCTGCTCGACAAGGTCGGCATTCCCGACGCGCGACGCCGCGCGGGGCAATATCCGCACGAGCTGTCGGGCGGCATGCGCCAGCGCGCCACCATCGCCATGGCGCTCGCCTGCGACCCGACGCTTCTCATCGCCGACGAGCCGACAACGGCGCTCGACGTCACCATCCAGGCGCAGATCCTCGATCTCATGCAGAATCTACAGCGCGAGCGCGGCATGGGCATGCTGTTCGTCACCCACAATCTCGGCGTGGTCGCCGAGATTGCCCACCGGGTCGCTGTCATGTATGCCGGCCGCATCGTCGAAACCGGCCCCGTCGCCGAGGTTTTCGCCAACCCGCGTCATCCCTACACCATGGGATTGCTCAAATCGATGCCGCGCCTGGGCACGGCGACCAGGATGAAACGCAGCGGCGAGAAATTGCCCGCCATTCCCGGAATGGTGCCGAGCCTTGCCGAGATGCCGGTCGGCTGCGCTTTCGCTCCGCGGTGCCCCTTCGCGCTCGATGCCTGTCGTGCCGCCATGCCCGTACTTGCCGCCGTCAACGAAACTCATGGCAGCCGTTGCATCCGCTGGCAGGAGATCGCCGCATGACCGCCCCCGTTCTTCTCTCCGTTCGTGGCCTTGCCAAGCACTACCGCTCGCATGGCGCCGTGCTCAAGATCCTTGAGAACATTTCCTTCGACATCGCAAAGGGCGAGGTTGTCGGTCTCGTCGGCGAATCCGGCAGCGGCAAGACCACCATCGGCCGCTCGGTGCTGCGGCTCATCGAACCGTCGGCGGGCGAGGTCGTCTTCGACGGCACCGACCTGACCCGGCTCTCGTCGGGCGAAATGCGACGCCAGCGCCCGCGTATGCAATATATCTTCCAGGACCCCTACGCCTCGCTGTCACCGCGCATGACCATCGGCGAGATTCTCACCGAGGGCCTGAAGATCCAGAAAATAGGCACCAGCGCGGAACGCATCCAGCGGGCGAGGAAGGCGCTGGAGCAGGTCGAACTTCCGCCGGACGCCTTCAACCGCTACGCTCACGAGTTTTCGGGCGGCCAGCGCCAGCGCATCGGGATCGCGCGGGCGCTCACGCTTGCCCCGGACTTCATCGTCGCCGACGAGCCCGTCTCGGCTCTCGACGTGTCGATCCAGGCGCAGGTGGTCAACCTCCTGCGCGAGTTGCAGCAGCGGCTGGGGCTCACCATGCTGTTCATCTCGCACGATCTGGCCGTGGTCGAATATATATGCGACCGCGTCATAGTGCTCTATCTCGGCCGCATCATGGAGATCGCCACTGCCGAGGAGCTTTATGCCCGGCCACAGCATCCCTACACCCGGGCGCTGATGTCGGCGATCCCGTCGCCCGATCCCGCCGCCAAGGCGGAGCGGCAGATCCTGAAGGGGGACATTCCGAGCCCCGCCAACCCGCCGGGCGGCTGCGTCTTCCGCACCCGCTGTCCCAAGGCGCTCGAAGCCTGCGCCGCCGCCGTGCCAGAACTGCGCGAAGTGACGCCGGGGCATTTCAAGGCGTGCATTCGCGACGATTTGACGGATTAGACTTGCATACGGAGACCGAGTGTTGAGCAATTTTCAAAGCGACATGGCGCGCGAAACGCACGAGACGCCTTCTGCCGTCGGCCGGCTCGTCGAGCGACGCATGCAGGGCCTCCTCAAGGTGGGACAACGCATCGCTGGCCTGGCGCCGCCGCTCGTTGCCACCTGTGCGCGGGGCTCTTCCGACCATGCCGCTGCCTACTTCAAATACATGCTGGAAATCGCAACCGGCACGCCCGTCGTCTCAATTGGACCCTCGATCGCATCGGTCTACGAGGCGCCGTTGCGACTGTCCGGTATTCCACTGGTGACGATCTCGCAATCGGGCCAGAGCCCCGACCTGCTGGCGCTTCAGGCTTCGGCAAAGGCATCCGGCGCGCTGACGATTGCCGTGGTCAACACCGAAGACAGCCCCGTCGCGCGCGCAGCAGACATCGTGATCCCGCTGGAAGCAGGCCCTGAGCGAAGCGTGGCGGCAACCAAGTCTTTCGTGGCTTCGGCTGTTGCCGTCGCCGGCATTGCCGCCGGCTGGACGAATGATGCACACTTGATCCGGGCATTGCACGCGCTTCCCGAGACGCTCGATGACGCGCTTCGCGTCGACTGGTCCGCGCTGATCCCAACGCTGGTGCAGCGTGACTCATTGTATGTGGTGGGGCGCGGCCCCTCCTTCCCGATTGCGCAGGAAGCTGCGCTCAAAAGCAAGGAGACGGCCGCACTTCATGCAGAAGCATTCTCGCTGGCCGAGGTGATGCACGGGCCCCTGGCGCTTGTTCAGGGCGGTTTCCCGGTTCTCGCGCTGCTGCCGGAAGATCGCGCAGCCCTGGCCGGGCGCAAGACAGTGGAACGTCTTGCAGCCGCTGGCGGGAATGTGTTTTCAGCAGCGGTGAAGCCTGCGCAGGGTACATCGCTTCCAGTCGCACCGACGGGCCACAGCACCCTTGATCCCCTGTCGATGATTCTATCTTTCTATTGTCTGATCGAACAGGTGTGCCGCGAGCGCGGTCACGATCCAGATCAACCGGTCAATCTGCGCAAAATCACGGAAACGGTTTGATGACCCCGCTTGCCCTTTTCGGCGCGCGCGTCTTCGACGGTAGCGTCATCCACGACAATGCCGCGGTTCTCATTGCCGGAGACACGGTGGTTGATATCGTCAGCAATGATGCAGTTCCGGCCGATGCGCAAAGGCGTGACCTTGGCGGGGGCCTGCTGGCGCCTGGCTTCATCGACCTGCAGGTCAACGGCGGCGGCGGCGTCATGCTGAACGACGGACCGGGCGTCGAACGCATGGCGGTGATCGTGCAGGCGCATCGCCGGTTCGGGACGACCGGGTTGCTGCCGACGCTGATCACCGATACCGATGCAGTCACCGAGGCCGCCATCGCCGCAGCAGAGGAGGCCGTCAAAAGCGTTCCTGGTGTGCTTGGTCTTCATCTCGAGGGACCACATCTTGCCCCCGCCAGAAAAGGCGCACATCTGGCAAGTTTAATGCGTCCCCTTGCCGATGCGGATGTTGATATACTGATCCGTGCGCGGGAGCGCATCGGCGTTCTCATGGTGACCGTCGCAGTAGAGCAAGCGCCACCGGCAATGATCCGCAGGCTTGCCAATGCCGGTGTCATTGTCAGCATCGGTCACACCGACGCTCCATATGATCTGACGATGAGAGCCATCGATGCCGGGGCGCGCTCCGCCACGCACCTGTTCAATGCTATGAGCCAAATTGGCAATCGCGATCCAGGCGTCGTCGGCGCAGTCATCGCCTCCCCGACCGTTGCGGCAGGCATCATCCCGGATGGACACCATGTGCACCCGCAGAACCTGCGAATGGCAATGGCTTCCAAGCGCGGACGCGGAAAGCTTTATCTGGTAACGGATGCGATGGCATCGATCGGAATGGAAGGAGACAGCTTCCTTCTTAACGGCCGCACGGTCCGGCGAAGCTGCGGCAGGCTGACGCTCGAAGATGGCACCCTTGCGGGCGCCGATATCGATATGTCGGCGGCTGTACGGTACATGGTCGCCAATGTTGACGTGGAGCTGGAAGAGGCATTGCGGATGGCTTCGCTCTATCCAGCGCAGGTCATCGGGGACGCCCGCCGTGGCCGGATCGCAGCCGGATCTGTTGCTGAACTTGTTCACCTTGACAAGGATCTGAACGTGTCGGAGGTCATTGTTCCTTAACACGGCGCCGTAAACTTAACCCCACCTATTTTGCTTTGGGCGCTTTAGCGACTTTGTAGCTGATCCTCATGTCGTTTGTATTCATGTGATTTCGCGCCAGCCATTCATGGTGGCGTTGCGACGGATCATTCTACGAGCCAGGTAGGGCGATTATCAAATGTAAAGCGGAAACGCTCTAGCCGTAGACAACCGTCCTAAATCGGCCTCACAATGTCAGTTCCTATTGCAAGCAGCCGTCGTGATCGGCCCTTTCAAAGGGCCGCGGGCGTCAGAGGTCGTCAAGCCGCAGCCGCTTTGCCAGATAGTCGACAAACATTCGAACTTTCGCCGGGGGAAGCTTGTTTTCCTGCCAAAGCGCATGAATTGGCACTGGCTTGGGCTCGAAGTTCTCCAGCACGATTTGGACCTCTCCGGTCTCCACCAGTTGTTTGATCTGCCAAAGCGGGGAGTAGCCAAGGCCGAGGCCACTTCGAACGGCAGAATAGACCGCGGTCATGGTGTTGGTGCGAAACGCCCCCCGAACCGGAACCGTGAGAGGCTTTCCGGCAACTTGAAACTTCCAGTGGCTGGATCGTTGATCAATGGTTCGGATCATGCAGGAGTGCTGCTTAAGATCCATGGGATGGTCTGGCCGACCATGCTGATCGAAATAGGTTGGAGCACCGAACACGACGCGCCGCAGGGCGCCAAGGCGTTTTCCCTGCAAGCCAGAGTCGGGCAGATCAGCGATCCGGATGACAAGGTCGAGCCGTTCAGCAGCAAGATCCGAGAACGAATCCGTCAGTTGGAGCTCCACCTCGATCCGCGGGTAATCGCGCATGAACCCGGCAATGATCGGGATCATGTAGTCAGGGCCGAAAAGAACAGGTGCACCGACCCGCAGAACCCCTGACGGGTCAGAGCGGCGATCGACAGCTTCAAGCTTTGCTTCGTTGATTTCCGCGAGCGCGGGTTTTACCCGCGCAAAGAATGCCAGCCCGGCTTCGCTGAGGGTTGAGCGGCGCGTAGTGCGGTGAACGAGTTCAATCCCAATGTCTGCTTCCAGCGCAGATAACGATCGGCTGACCGCTTGAAGCGAACGCGCAAGCCGTCGGGAAGCCTCCGTCAGGCTGCCATATTCCGCCACTGCGATGAATGCTTCCAAGTCTTCGATTCGATTCATTATTCTCTCGAAAATCGTCATAGACAATCCGATATATCATGAATTGTTACGAGTATCGACAGACTTTATGTTGCCGCGAATGCAGCCAAATTGGAAAGGGAATGCATTATGCGACACGCGACGCCCACAATTCTTACCGTTGGAGCTACCGGCAAATTCGCCCGACTGGTTGTTCCCGAGCTGCTCAAACGCAACGTGACCGTACGGGCTCTTGCGCGAGATGACGCCCGAGCGGACGCTGCGCGTTCCCTCGGTGCTTCGGAGATTGCGATAGGTGATCTTCGTGATCGCGAGAGCCTTGTGAGCGCCGTCGACGGGGTCGATGGCATCTTCCACATCGGCCCAGCCTTTGCTCCGGATGAGGCGGCACTGGGTGTGGCGCTGGTTGAGGCCGCAGAACGTGCCGGTGTGCAGAAATTTGTATTTTCATCGGTGATCCAGCCGACAAACACCCGCCTCAAAAACCATGCCAGCAAAATACCCGTCGAGGATGCACTCTACTCGTCCCGAATGGAGTATACCATTCTGCATCCCGCCAACTTCATGCAGAACATTGGCGCGGCCTGGCCGTCAATCCTTGAACAGGGCGGTTTCGGTGAACCCTTTCCCAAGGAAACCCGGATCGCTCGTGTGGACTATCGGGATGTTGCGGAGGTTGCTGCAATCGCCCTGACGGAAGACAGGCTGACATTCGCTACGTTGGAACTGAGTGCCGGCATGTTCAGCCGCCTGGACATCGTGGCCGAACTGTCGGAAGAGCTGGGATATCCCATCGCTGCATTGGAGCCTGGTTTCAGCGAGTGGGTCGAGAAGGCACGTCTCCCTTACAACGAACATCAAATCCATCTTCTCTCAAAAGTGCATGATCACTACAGGGCTTACGGCCTTGGGGGAAATAGCCTCTCGCTGAGGGCTGCACTCGGGCGCGAACCCCGCTCACTTCGGGAGTACGTTCGAGATTTGGCACAACACCACAAGCCCGTACACTAATCCAAGGATTTATTGACATGCCCAATCGTCAACAGAGGGCGAGCTTGAGGAAGCTTCCTCAAAGTTATGCGCGTTTCGTGATGCCGTTGGTCCTCTCGGTTTTTATGTCGGCAATTGTTTCGGCGGTAGCGACAGTTACAAGCTTCGGCATTGGGCCGGATTTCGTCGTCAATTGGCCGAGCGCCTGGGGAGCTTCGTGGATGGTCGCTTTTCCAAGTCTCCTACTGATATTGCCTTTTGTGCGCCGGATTGTGGGACTCATCGTAAGCGGTTAGCCGCATCGACGTCCATGATCTCGTTGTTCTCGGTCATGCCAAGCGGTCTTCCGCCTCTATCGATCAGACGGCGACTTGGCGTTGCTCGATGTGGATGGTTCTGATCGTCTCGCAGGTGTTCTTCGCTGTCTATCGTGCCAAGGCAGCTGCGTGGCCGAAAGAACCGCGTCGGGCTCGCCCGGACCGGCTATCGCGCCCAGTGGGGCGGCGTCCAACGATTTCTGTGAAGCGATCCGGTACGATTGATTCATTTCGGTGATGGTCGTAACCAGTCTAAGGATGTTTTCAGGCGCGCAAGGGGATTTCATTGGACCCGCTTTTTGAAAAGCTTAATTCAGTTGCGACAATGCTCGAGGCTGAACGTGAACTGATTTCGTCCGGAGAGGCTGCTGTTAAGCGACTTGAGGCGCTGTTCGATGGAAGTAGTCGGAACAATTGGGATGTTCCGTACCGAAAGTTGGGCCTTCCTCTCCAATGCGCTCTGGAAGTGGTCGTGCGGCTTGGGCCAATTGCCAAACCGCTCGAACCCTACATTGTCGCTGAACTGCCAAACTCCGAAGTTGCAGCACGCGCGCTTGGTGCCTTAAACAGCCTGGCCCCTTCATCTGTTTACGCCCTCGCAATGACGCTGAACGCCGATCAGCTCGTTGCAAGTGAAGCTGCTTTAACGCTTGTGAAGCATGGCCAGGATCGTGACCCGAGCGTTAATCGTGTCGCAAGTCGATCCGCTGCGGCTCAAAGACATTTGGAAACCGCGCGTCAACGTTGGGCCGAAGCAGACATGCCTGGTTAATTAATGTCTAGGCAGAGTGGTCTTGGTTCCTCAGTTCCGACTACCATTGACGGGGCTTGGCACATGGAGGCGTAGCCTTGGATTTCCGTGAAATAGGCGGCGCTTGGGACGCGGTCGAGAGGAAGACGAGGGTGGTTTTTCATGGCGTGCTGAGGGCTAAGAGAGAGCCGCCCATCGCAGTTCGGTCCAGTGAACCGCCCCGGGGTTTGCCGGAGACCCCGACTCGTGAGAAGCAGGGTCTATGACAGCTAAGACGACGAACACATTCTCTCCTGAAGTCCGCGCCTGCTCCGTTCAGACAGCGGATTCCTAAGCTAAATCGCGCATATAATTAATAAGAGGCAGTTCGGCCAAGGCTTGCGGGGCCTCATAGCTGCCACTTTCAAACGGCTTCGGTGGCGAGGTTGTGCGCAAGAAAGTCGGCAAGTACTTTTATTCTGACAGTATCGCGAAGCGCGGGATGACGCAGAAGCCACAGGTCAACCGCCAGTTCCGGTATCGGAGCGGACAACCGTTCAAGCGAAGGAACCGGATCGCCGAGGTAAGTTGGGAGTACCGACAGTCCGTTCCCACTTGTTGCCAGAGCCAGCATTCCCATCAAGGTGTTGGTGCGCATAGTCACCAACCGCTCCAACTTGTTGGAAGCGAACCAGCCAGAAAAACTCGGGTCACCAAAACTTTCGTCAGGACCAATCCACGCAACGTCGCTGCTGGTGAGCGGATCGACACCATCAGCCAGTCCTCGCTTGGCATAGATTGCCAGTTCAATCTTGCAGATACGTCTACCCAATAAGGAATCCGGAGGCTTGCGGGAGGGTCGAACGGCTAAATCTGCTTCTCGCCGTCCCAGGTCGACCACCGTGTTCGAAGTGACGACTTCGAGATCAATCATCGGGTAGATCTTCCGAAAATTGCCAAGCACCGGTCCAAGCAGACCAGCCAGCAAAGTGTCGGTAGTGGCCAGTCGCACCGTGCCGGAGGGCGTTCGATCCGTCCCTGCCACCTTGTTCTCAAAAGCGGCCAACTCGTCGGCGACCTTTTGTGCATGCTCCATTGCGAGTTCGCCTGCCGCGGTGAGGATATAGCCAGCGCGCGCCCGATCGAAGAGTTGCACCCCGAGACGCGACTCTATTCTGTTGAGGTGGCGAAAAGCTGTTGCATGGTTGACGCCCAGCCGACGCGCCGCTTCGGCCAACGTGCCTGTGCTGGCGATTGCTCGAACAAGAGCGAGATCATCGGATGTCGTCTCTGTTTGCATTACTGCAAGCTCAACTGGCAAAATTGGCGGATTGGCTTGCAAGTATAAGTATCCAATGATGGCTCCATCAGCAATAAGGATTTCGTCCCATGCATGTTCTGATCGTTCAGGCTCATCCGGAAACGACCTCGTTCAATGGCCAGCTATCAGCAGCGGCCCGAAGCGTTCTCGAGACAAGCGGCCATACAGTGACCGTTTCCAATCTCTATGAATCGGGCTTCAATCCGATTGAGGCGGGTCGACATTATCGAGATCGCCTCGATGTTTCAAAGTTTGTTCCACTGGCCGAGCAACGCCATGCCAGTGACAATCATTCACTGCCGTCTGACGTGCTCGGTGAAATTGAAAAACTCGAAGCGGCGGATACCGTCATCCTCCAATTTCCTCTCTGGTGGCACGGTCCTCCGGCAATTCTAAAAGGCTGGTTCGATCGCGTGTTCGTTTCCGGCAAAATCTATAGAAGCCAGATGCGGTACGACACGGGCTACTTTCGCGGAAAACAGGCTTTGGTCTCGGTAACAACCGGAGCCCCTGAAGCTGCCTTTGGACCAGGTGCAAGAGGCGGAGATATGAATGTGATGCTTTGGCCGATCCACTATTCGCTTCACTATCTGGGTTTCTCGGTCCTTGCTCCCCAGTGCCACTTCGAGGTGTCCGGGCACGGCTACAGCTACGGCAGTGAAGCCGGGACGAGGAGACAGATCGGGGGGAACATCGACAATTGGTCCAAGCGCCTGTTGTGGCTGTCGGACGAAGAACCGCTTAGCTTTCCAACCTGGGCCGACTGGGACGAAGCGGGGCGCCTGAAGGAAAATGCGGATCGCCAGTTTCTGTAGGTTCGACTTTCTTTGCGTGTTCGATGCGCCATGCGCGCGCGGGCGATTACACAAGAAGCTCCGCCAGTTCGGACAGGCTGTTTGCCGTGTAATCCCAGTCGGTGCCCGTCTTGATATGGTCGGCTTTTGACGGATCATCCGCGCGCTCACGGACGATATAGGCTGTTTTCAGCCCGCACTCACGGGCGGCCTCAAGGTCATAGTCGTGGGCGGCGACCAACATCGCGCGATGTGGCGCCACGTCCAACAATTCACAGGCACGCTGATAGACCTGAGGCATGGGCTTGTAGGCGCGCGAGACGTCAGCACCGAGAATTGTGTCCCATGGCAAGCCGAAATGTTTTGCCATGTCCACCAGAAGCCGCGTATTGCCGTCGGAGAGCGGGGCAACAATGAAGCGCTCCTTCAACCGGGCAATTCCCGCCACAGAATCCGGCCAGGGCCGCAGGCGGTGCCAGGCCAGGTTCAGTTCGTCCAGTTGCGATTGAGGCAAGGCGGAGGGCGACATTCCGAACGCCTTCAGGCAGGATTCCAGATTTTCTCTGTTAAGCACATCGAGCGGAACGAAATGCCGGTGACCACTGCGGACGACCTCGACAGAGGCATCGTAAACCCCGACCCAGGCATCGGCAAAGGCAGCTGCACAGATATGGCTCGCATTGTTTCGCTTCAGAAAGAATTCCACTTCGGCCGCGATGCTGCCGCGCCAATCGACGACAGTTCCCAGAACGTCGAAGAACAGAACTTCCAATTCGTCTCCATGAGCCATCGCCGCTCCTCCATCTGTCCTTATGCTACGGCGGCTTCAAACCGATACCGGTCGCCGATCCTGGCCTGATGTGTTGCTACACAACCGCTGCTTCACCCATCTTCCGCTCTGTGCAGGTGATCTTAATTCACTGGCCAAGCGAGCATTGCGGCATCGATGATCATGTTGAGTTTCTCCGCGGACGCACCGTCACGGGCCTGGATCGACAGCCCTTCGAGAACCGTGGTGTAGAAGGCGGCAAGCCGGTTGACGTCGGCAGAGGGTGCCAGATCACCCTCTGCAACGCCTCGTGCAAGGCGATCCCTTACCGTCATTTCTCCGTTCAATCGGTTGTCGGCAAGAAACCCACGCACGCTCTCGTTCTCGGGAGCGCCGAGCAGCGAGGACAACACGATCATGCAACCGCGCGGCCCCTCCTCGGCAGTATAGGCGCGTGCGTTCGATCGCAGCATGGTTTCGACAGCCTCCCGGGCCGTCGCGGCTTCTTTAAGGCTCTGTGACGTCGCAAGCCCCTCGACGCGGTCATAGAGTTCGACAGCCTCCCGGAAAATCTCCTCCTTGCAGCCAAAGGTCGAATAGAGGCTCGGCTTGTTAACGCCCATGGCGTCGACGAGATCCTGGACGGATGTTCCCTCATAGCCTTGCGCCCAGAAGGTGCGCATGGCTGCAAGCAGGGCCGTGTCTCTGTCAAATCCTCTCGGGCGCCCGATCGTCGGGGCCGGGGCTGTTTCCGGTTTAATATCAGCACTCATATTTCAATTATCCACAGACCCACGACATCGACCGCAAACGGCCTGCCGCATCACACCTATGCCGGATATGCCCGGCGTCCGAACGAGTGAGCCTATAGCATTTCCAGCAAAAGTGCATAGCGTCTACGCCGTGAAGCCTCCATCAATGGCGAGCGATGCGCCGGTGATGAAGCTGCTCTCGGCACTTGCGAGATAGCCAACGGCCGCTGCGATCTCCTCTGGTTTGGCGTAACGCTTGATCGCCATCAGTTCCAGTTCGGCGTCAACCGTCGGGCCATCGGCAGGATTCATATCCGTGTCGGTCGAACCGGGATCGACAATGTTAACCGTGATGCCACGCTCGCCAACCTCGCGCGCCAGCCCTTTGGTAAAGCCGATGAGGGCGGACTTGCTCATCGCATAGAGCGTCACGCCCCCATAGGGCACCCGCTGGGCGAAACAGGAGCCGATCGAGATAATCCGCCCGCCAGACCCCATGTAAGCAAGGGCCGCTTGCGAGGCGACGAAGACCGCCCGCGTGTGAATTGCCAACGTGTCGTCAATCTCTTCCAGCGTGACGTCCTCGATAGGACCTGCGTAAAAGACTCCGGCGCTGTTGACGAGAATATCCAGCCGGCCCAGTTCCTTGGCCGCTTGTTCCACCGCCCCTCGTATGGCGGCCGGATCGCGGCTATCCGCCTTGATGCTCAAAACTCTGGCTCCCTGCGCTTTAAGCTCCTGGGCGAGATTTTCCGCTGCCTGGTCGGACGCAGCGTAGGTAAAGGCGATATCTGCCCCTTTCCCCGCAAGACGCCGAACGATGGCGGCTCCGATACCGCGCGTACCCCCGGTGACGAGGGCGACCTTACCTTTAAACTGCATGATTTCACCTTTCTGTACCGATCATTCAAAAAGGCTATAGGCGAAATTTTTCTCACCATCAATCGTTTTTTACCGATCGTTTAAAAATATATCTGCGATCGCAAGAAAGTCCTGATAACCGCCACCCGAATACCACTCGCAACAGTAGCAGCCCCTTGGGCCAGCGCTTCCTATCTCAACTGTGAGGCTTGGTCGCAGATGCTCTGCTGCATGAGGGCGTTTCTTGAATACGGCATCAATCTTCGCGAGGGCTACGATCAAAGGGAAGTCAGGGGCGAGCCCGCCCCGAACCCTATCGGGGCGCCGCTTAGCCACCGGTCCGTGTGCCGTGCATTGCATGAGCCGTGACTGCCTGCATGGCCCAGAGGGCCATGCAGGGTCGTTTTGGATGCGATATGAATACGTTACTCTGCGGGCTGGAAACCGAGCGTGTGTGGAGAACCCGCCTCGCTAACCGACAGACTGCTTTGGCCGAGCCCCACGGTCAGTACTGCTGCAATGCTGGCAGCAACCGACACCCAGAAGCCGTTCTGCGGGCCGTAATTGTCAACAACCCAACCGGAGAGGAACGCCCCCAGGGCCATGCCAATCCCGATGCCGGTCATGACCCACGTCACACCCTCGGTCAGCATGGATTCAGGGATCTTGCGCTCGATTACCCCGAAGGCTGTGATGAAGGTCGGCGAGATTGCCACGCCGCTCAAGAACACCGCTGCCGCTAGAAGCGGAACCGAGGTACCGGCGAAGGGAAGCGGTATCGCGGTAAGAGCCAGTACGCCGACGGCGAAAAGCATCTGGCGGTGAAGCGGTATTTTGGAGTTGAGAGCGCCCAGTATGAGTCCCAGCGCAAAAGAACCGACCGCATAGACACCGATCACGAAGCTTGCCGCACCGGGCTGGCCAAGCTGTTCGGTGATGGCCACCGAGGTGACTTCGGCTGTAGCGAAAGTGGCGCCAACGAACACCAGAGCCAGCGTGACCCAGCGGACCGCGGGAAGCCTGATGGCAGAGCCTTTCGGTTGATCGGAATCGAACGGTCTGACGCTCGGCTCACTCGACCGCTGTAAAAGGAAGGCCAGCGCTCCGATGGTAAGCAGAGCCGTACTCACCAGCATGCCCGCTTCGGGAAACAGGGAGACGGCCAGCCCGACGGAGAGAGACGCGCCCGCGATGTACATCAGTTCGTCGGCTGCGGATTCGAGGGCGAAGGCGGTGTTCAACTCGGGGCGACCGCGAAACAATTCGCTCCAGCGCGCCCTTACCATGGCCGATATGCTCGGCATTGTCGCCGCCGCAAGCGCAGCAGCGAACAATACCCATGTGGGCCATCGCTGGTTGGCGGCAGCGATCAATAGAAAAAAGGCAATGGCTGAAACGATCGCCGCCGGTATGGCGACACGTGCCTGACCGAACCTGTCTACCAGGCGGGAGATTTGTGGTGAGACGAGCGCGTTGGCGAGGGCAAAAGTGGCTGACACAGCGCCTGCCAGCCAATATTCGCCATGCGTTTGGGAGAGCATGGCGACAATACCGATCGGTGCCATTGCAACGGGTAACCGTGCGACGAATGCGGCACTCGAAAAGCCTTTGGCACCGGGCGCCTTGAAGATTTCTGCATAGGGGTTTGCCATGGGCAACAGTCCTTGATTTATAACCCAGATCAAATATATACGTAACGTATGTGAATGAGATAATGACATACGCATCGTATGTCAATTGAGATACGCGATGTATGCAGGAGAAAATTGCAGTGGCCAGTACGCGTAAGGAAAAGATGGTTGAAACGCGCTCCAGGCTCTTGAAAGCGGCCCGTAAGGCATTTGGTACGATCGGCTATGCCGAGGCGTCGATGGACGATTTCACAGCCGAAGCCGGCCTGACGCGCGGCGCACTCTACCATCATTTCGGCGATAAACAGGGACTGCTGCGGGCGGTCGTGGAGCAGATCGATGCGGAGATGGCCGAGCGCCTCAATCAAATATCACAGCGCGCCCCAACACCTTGGCAAGGCCTGGTGGATGAGTGGACAGCCTATATTGAAATGGCGCTGGAGCCCGAAATCCAGCGCATCATATTCCGCGACGCACCGGCGGTTCTCGGCGACATCTCACAGTGGGAGAGCACCAGCAACTGCGTCAAGGCTTTGAAGAAACGCCTCGATGATCTCAAGGCAGGGGGCGTGCTCATCGACCTCGACACCGAAGCCGCCGCACGACTGATCAATGGTGCGACCAGTCATGCCGCAACCTGGATTGCCACGTCCGACGATCCGCAGGCCACCTCGCGGCGAGCGGTCTCATGTTTCCGGCAGCTTCTGGACCGGCTGAGAATGTGATGCCATCGGAACATGAAACAGTTCCTCAGGCAACGATCTACTCCACCAGATCCGGGCAAGTCCAATGGAACGCCAGCGTCACGATAATGCGGGCGCAGCATGTAGAGCTGTTGCTGGTTTCGGGAGTTTCACCACGTCACCCATGATACCGATCTTCCACACCGATGCCCAGGAAGGATCGAATGTACTCGCGGAGGGATGTTTGCCCTCTCACCGGCTCATCGTTCGTATCGGTTTGTCCGTCGATCAGCCTGCCGGTCATACATGCATAGGACGCCGCAGCCTTCGCCGAAAACCCAAACTGCTCGAATGTCTCTTTCAGCGCGTCCCGTGAAATCTCCTGAACGACGACTCTCCGGCCGAAGGCATTGCTGAAGGCATCTGCGACGTCTTGCGCGGTGTATCGCTCAGGGCCTTCGATATGCTGGATGCCAGTATTCGAGACAGGTTCCATGAGCCGCCGGGCGGCCGCCTGCCCGAGATCCCTGGGCGCGACCATCGGCAGGACCAGAGCGGCGGAGAAAAAGCTGGGCAACGCCCCGTTCTCTCGGACGGCTTCGGCCATGCCCGTCCAGTTGCTCATGTAGTAGCCGCCGCGATTGATAGCGACCGGAATTGGCTGGGCAAGCAGCTTTCGTTCCAACTCATGAAGCACGGTCAGGTCCCCACAGCGTTCGCCCTCGAAAGCTCCATAGGTGGATTGCGCAACAATTTTTTCGAGACCGGACCCCTCCAGAGCGGCAATGATTGCGGCGACATTCTTGCGCTCTTCAATGTCGGTGTCCGTTGACGGATCAGCGGGTGGGTTCAGCAGGAACGCGCGCTTGCCGGTGCGAAATATGCTCCGCAGAGTATCCACGTCGCGTATATCGGCCACGGCGATCCGGGCGCCCTCCTTTTTCAAATCAGCGCCGCGATCCTGGACCTGCGTGACAATCGTTACATCCTGTCCGGCGTCCAGCAAAGCGCGTGCCGTCGCGGAGCCGACTCGACCCGTCCCTCCAAGAATAATGTGCATGATAGTCTCCGTTGTTCTTGCGTGAGACGAAGGATTAGCATCTGGTTCGGACAGAAATTGTCAGGAGTGTTGCCGGGGTCAGAGATTGGCTAGCGGCTCTATGAGCCGATATTCTGCCAGAAGGCTACGGCGGGATCGCGGCAGAGGGTCTGGCAACGCTTGAAGCTCGACGATGCGGTCGATGCGGAAATGGCGGAAGGCGTCTCGGGTTTCACACCATGCTGCCAATATCTCCGCTTGGTCAAAGAAGCCCAGCGCCACAGGCCAGACAGTGCGGTTGAGCGCTCCTCCGTCACCGGCTCCATACTTGATCCGCAATTTCCTCTGGTCTCGCAGCGCCGCGCGGACCGTCGCCAGTTCTGTCAGCTTGCCGCTGCCCGAAGGGCCCACCGTGAGACCGTTGGAGCGCATTGCCGCCGCGACATCATCTCCCATTCCATCAGCAATCTTGGCCAACGCGGTGTCGGCTGCGGCGGCGATGTTTTCATCACCGCGCACTGCGACGAACCGAAGCCCCAGCAAGATCGCATCGGCCTCGATCTGGGTCAGTGCCATTGGAGGAAGAAAGAAGCCGGGCCGCAAAATGAAGCCGATCCCGGATTCGCCTTCCACGGAAACACCCAGCTCCACCAGCGTTTCCATGTCGCGGTAGATCGTGCGTTCGGACACGCCGAACAGGGTCGCAAGGGTCTGGGCGGTTACCGCAGTCCGCCGCTCCCGCAGCACCTGAAGAAGTCTAAGAAGCCTGCCAGAGCGTCGCATGATGATTGAAATACCTCCCTTCAGGCACTGTCCATTTGATCGCCATTATAGGGGTCGGAAAAATTTTGTTCCGACCCCTATAATGGCGACCTGAACGCGCCACTCGAGGCCGACATAGCAGTTCTTCCCTCGTCTGTGTCGCAAAGTTTTCGGTGGGGCAGAAGGCCGTCCTCACCGGACACACTTATGCTGCGAGTTCTGCAAATATCTAAAATGACGAGCGGTTGTCGCTGGTGAACTGATTTTTGCGGATCATGTGGGCTGCTTCGATCCTAGCGAGGGTAGTTGCGGCGGAATGGGCCGCCTTGAACCCATCATCGGTTTCGTAATTCGCTTGATGAACCTGTGGCCTTGCTCAAGGATCGTGTTTACAGCACCAGTGCGACGGTCGTTACGTCGCCATTGCTAGGCACGCAGCCGCAGATATATCGCGGGCAGCAGTTCGTGGAGGCGGTCAATCGTGTCGATGCACAGCGCGCCGCGCGGCCCAAAAATGCGCTGCGCGTAGGAATCCGCATCCGAATCGAGTGCCACGCAAAAGGCGTCAATCCCCTCGCGGTTGAGTTCGTGCACCGCCATCCGGGCGTCTTCCACCAGATAGCGCCGGTCATCCGCATCGATGTCGGAGGGTTCGCCGTCCGTGAGGATAAGAAGCAGCCTGCGGTAGCTCCGTTGCCGACGAAGATCGCTGGCAGCGTGGCGGATGACTGCGCCGAGCCTGGTTGAATAATCGCCCAACAGGCCGGCGAGGCGGGCGACAGCGGACCGGTCGAAAGGCCGGCTGAAATCCTTGATGCGCATATAACGCACATCCTCCCGCCCGTTGGAGCAGAAGGCAGCGATGGCGAAGGGATCGCCGACATCCGTCATCGCGCGGGCGAGCAGCGCCGTCGACAGCCGCTCCATGTCCAGAACGGAACCCTGTGAACCGCGCACCCTTTCCGTTGTGGAGCGCGATGAATCGATCAGGACGAGCACTGACATGTCGCGTGACCTCCGTTCGTAACGGCCGTAGACCCGCGTATCCGGCACTTCCCCCGCGCGCCGCGCGATCATGGCTGCAATGCTCGCGTCCATGTCGAGAAATTCCCCTTCGGTTTGGCGGCGGACCCGCTGCTGGCGGCTGATTCTCGACGCCTTGATCAGCGCCGCAAGCCGGTCGACGAGGTCGGAGCGTACCTCGCTCAGGGTGGTCACCATCGCGGAAGGGCCTATCTGGCCCGGCATCTCGCGCACCCGGCACCATTCGGGCCGGTAGCGACCGGTGACATGGTCGTATTCCGGGTACCGGGCGACGAGCAGGTCGCCATCGGCCTGCGCCGCGGTCAGCTGGCTGCTCGCCATCTCGCCACCCTCGCCATGTTCGCGTCGCCCGTCGTCACCGGTCTGCTGCTCGATCCGTGTACCCTCAAGCATGGCCTCGATTTCAACCGGTGCCTGGCTGTCATCCGGGCCGAAGTCCCAGATCCCCATATTATCGTCGCGGTAGGCCGGCTGGGCCACATAGGTCTTTGCGTCGAACTGCAGGCGCATCTGGCCTATGTCGTTGCCAAGCAGCCCACCGATACGCCGACTGAGCTGCTGGTCGCCAATATCCTCGCGGGCGGCCATGGCGAAGAGCGTCCGCCCCTTTTCTACCCAGCCATGCGGATCGATGTAATCCGGGTCCGCCAAGGCTCGTGAAAGCCGCGCCATCAAGGCGATCGCGATGGGTGGGCCTTCAGGCCGGGCGACATGGAAGCGCCGCCAAAGGGTGGCAAGACCGGGCATCTGCCGGGCGGCGAGCCTTTCGACGCGTGCGTCCTCGAGGAGGGAAACGAGGGCGATCTGCAGCGGCTTCAGCCCGGCAACGGGGAATTTCACCCGCGTGAAGCGATGATGGGCGCCGATGTGAGCGAGGGCGGCGCGGTAGACCAGCTTCGCCTCGGCATCCTCGAAGCCGGCGAAGGCGGCAGGCAGGCGCACACCGCCGCCACCGAAACCGGGCCTGCGCCGCATCTGTTCCGGCGCATCCGGTGGAGCTTCCGCAATCGGTGGAGCAATGCCCCACAGAGCATTGAGGTAAAGACCAAGGCCGTGGCGCCATTCGGCAAGGCCGCCGTCCGCGCCGCGCCCCTCGACCAGACGGATCGCCTCGCCGCTTTCCAACGCGAAGAAGGCGAGCCGGCGAGCCGCATCCTTGTCGCCAAGATGAAGGCCAATGCGTACGAAGGCGATGAAATCCGGCGCATCCAGCGCCTGCACGAGCCGGCGGGTATTCTTCAGGAGAGGAAGTGCAGCCTCCGGCGCACGGCGGGCTACGTCCTCCACCGCCGCCGCCCATGCGTTCATCGCCGTTTCGTCAAAACGTAGCGATGCGAGAAGCGCCGCCTGCGGCACGAGGCTCGCGGGCAACCGGCCTGACCGAATAACGACCTGAGAAATCGCCGATGCAAGCTTCACGGCAAAGGCAGGGCCCGCATGCGCGGCAAGGGCCGGACCCGCACGGCGATAGGCATCCGCGACGAGATCGCCATAACCAGCCTGGTCGATGCGGCCGTGCGCGGCATGCCAGCGCTCCTGCCATTCGGGCGGAAATTCATCGGGCGCGGTCATGACAGCGGCCTCCTTCATGAAGCGCCTCAAAGGCAGGCGGCGATCGCGCCGGTCAGCGCGTCGCGCAGGTCCGGATCGTCGGTGATCGGCACCACCATGGCGACTTGGCAGGCCGACTCGATCGGGATGCTGGCCGCAACGAGCAATCCGGCATTGATGAGCATTCGGGTGGAAGCCCCCTCTTCCAACCCCTGTCCCTTGAGGTTGCGCGAGCGCTCCGCGATGCGGACCAGCGTGTCCGCTGTTCGCTGGTCGACGCCTGCTTCCCGCGCGACGATCTCTGCCTCGATCGTCGGCGCAGGGTAGTCGAAGGCAATCGCTCCGAATCGCTGCTTGGTCGATTCCTTCAGATCCTTGAGCACGCTCTGGTAGCCGGGGTTGTAGGAAATGACGACGTGGAAATCCGGATGGGCCTTGACGACCTCATTCTTCTTTTCGAGCGGCAGAATGCGGCGGTCATCGGTCAATGAGTGGATGACGACGGTCGTGTCCTGCCGTGCCTCCACGATCTCGTCGAGATAGCAGATGGCGCCTTCACGCACGGCAAGGGTCAACGGCCCGTCGTGCCAGACCGTGCCGTCCGCATCGAGCAGGTAGCGGCCGACGAGGTCGGATGCGGTCATGTCCTCGTGGCAGGACACGGTGATCAGCGGTTTGCCCAGCCGCCAGGCCATATGTTCGACAAAGCGTGTCTTGCCACAGCCTGTCGGCCCCTTCAGCATGATGGGCATGCGGCTGCGATGGGCGGCTTCGAACAGCTCGACCTCCCTTTCGACCGCCCGATAGAAAGGTTCGCTGGAAATGCGATAGGCATCCAGGTTTGTCACGATAAGCCTCTTGAGTTGGGCGCCGCGATGCTTCCGGCCATCGCGGCGCAAGGGGAATTCAGGACGCGAGCAGTTCCTTCAGCTTGTCGTCGAGGAACTTGACGTCGACGGGGTTCGTGCCCGGCCCTCCTGCGAAATGACCCCAGATCGACGGGATCGGCACATAGGTCGCATTGGGCATGCTGGCGACTTCGTTCTGGCTGTCTTCCGGCGGGAAGTAGAGGTCGGTTCCACCCGGCATCACATGGGTCTTTGCCGTGATCGCGTTCAGCGCTGCCTTGTAGTTACCGTTATAGAGTTCATTTGCCGAGATATCGCCGTTCTGCCAGGTCCAGAGCATCGCAAGGAGGTTGTTGGGATCCTTTGGCAGGAAGAAGCCTTCCCAGAACGAAACCAGGAAATCCTCCAGCGACGCATAACCCAACGTCTTCAGGTCGAGTTCCTCGCGGTAAAAGGATTGGGAAAAACCCCAGCCGGCATAGACGCGGGCCGCGGCGCGCAGGCCCTTGTGAGGTTTTTCCGCATACCAACCGTTACGGAAGGCGTCGTCCGCCGTTAGTGCCGCCTTCACGCCCTCCAGGAAAACGAAATTGTGGCGAGAGCATTTCGCCGAACCGCAGAAAGGCGCAAGCAAGTCCATCATATCGGGATACATCGCGCCCCAATGGAACGTCTGAAGCGCGCCCATGGACCATCCCGTGACCATGCGCAAATGCGAAATCTCGAAATGTTCTGTCACCAGCTTGTGCTGTGCCCGGACATTGTCATAAGCCGTAACCTTCGGAAAGCGGGCGGCGTTGTATGGCTCGGGCGTGTTGCTCGGTGATGAGGATAAGCCGTTGCCGAACATGTTCGGAATGATGATGAAGTATTTTTCAGGATCAAGCGCCATGCCCGGGCCGATGAGCCATTCATTGTCGTAGTGCTGACCGGAATACCATGTAGGATAGACGATGGCGTTGTCCTTCGCCGCGTTCAATGTGCCGAAGGTTTTGTGGGCCAGCTTGGCCTCGCGCAGGATTGCACCGTTCTGCAGGGCAAAATCGCCGAGTTCGAAAATCTCATAATCGACCGTCATTCTATGTTTCCTTCATTGAAAAATGGGGTTGGCGCGCACAGGCGCGCCGCCGAGTTCAAATGGATGCGCCAGCGGCGGAACGCCTGTGCGTGAGCGAGCAGAGCATGAAATGAGCGATAGCAGCAACCACGCCCGCACTGATGGCGGTGGAAAGCTGCGGTGCGTAAAACTCAACGATGAAACCCACGGTAGCGCCGATCGCCCAAGAGACGAAAGGCGTCGAACGCCATTCCTTCTCCGCCATGTTATTGCTCTTGAAGATATAAGCCTCAACCAGCAGGATCATGCCGATGGGTGGAACCACGATGCCGAGCAGCGAGAGCCACTGGATGAAAAAGGCCCACACATTGCCCGCGGCAATGATAATGCCGACGATGCCGAGCACAATGGCAAGCAGCCGCATCTTCGAGCGAAGGATGCGCGACCAACCCGTCGCGGCGTTGTAGAGGCAATGCGAACAGACCGAGCCGAGATTGATGTAAAGGAATAGAAAAGCGAGCACGCTGAGCCAGCCGATCTGCAGCGTATTCATATAGCCGAACATGTTGTCCACCCCGAACGGGTTGGCATTTGGCACCGCCAGCGCCGCGGTCAGAACGCCGCCTACCACCATGGCGACAAGGTTGGAAACTGGAAAGGCCGAGAACGTGGCTATGAGGGAGTGGGTGCCGGTTTTGGCCCAGCGATTGAAATCGGCGGTGACCGTGCCGGCGTCGATGAAGAGGGCAATGACGACCGTCAGCCCGACCCCCATCGACATCGTGCCAACGCCGTTGTTGCCGGCATAGGCCCAGATCGCCTCAAACGTCGTGGTCGAGGCCGAATGGATCACCACGAACAGGCCGAGCATGAAGAAGAGCGGGACCGAGACGAGCCCAATCAGGTGCAAACCGCGCACGCCGATGAAGGTGATAGCGATGTAGAGCAGGCCCGCCACAATGGTCATCGCAACATAGTTCATCTCATAGGTGCTGGCGATGAGGGCACCGGTAATACCGGTCTGCACGGCGAACCAGCCAAGCAGCAGCGTCGAGAGCAAGCCGGAGGCGAGCGCATAGCCCTTCGTCCCGAAGACCTGCGAGGCGATCAACGCGAAGTTCCTGCCGCTCTTCGTCGCCGAAAGGCCCAGCGCCCCGACATAGGCGAACATGATCAGGTTGCCGAGAACCATCGCAATGAGCGCCCGGGAAAAGCCCATGCCGAGTACGAGGATCGACCCTGTCATGGAACCGGTGATGATCGCCGGAAAGCCGGCCCAGACCGTCACCATGGAAAACAGGCTGTGTCGGGCCGAAAGCGGCACGGGCGAATGTTCGTATTCCTCGCCGAGCACGTGGTCGGCGTCAAGCGGCGACGGATCGCCGGGTCGCGTGGAGTGTGTAGACACGTTCGTTCCCCTCATATCTCTTTTGTTGAAGAAGACCATCCGGCTCCGGGCCGGATGGTCCTGATGGCATCACCGATGCGCGGCAGCGTGCGGAATGCCGTCGATCGGGCACTCATCAGTGCCCACCGTGCCACGGGTCATCGCCTCGACCATCTCGCGCGTTCCGTCCGGGTCGTTCACCCACTTGGCGTAGAAATTGTAGGGGCAAGACGCGACGCCGCGGTCGCCGTCGCCGGAATTGATGGTGCCTGTGTAGCCGCGGTGGAGAAGCTTGAAGAGATGGTTCTGGGACTGGCCATTGCGACGCGCATCCCGGATGGCCGAGACGGAAAGCTGCGCATATTGGATGCCGTTCTCTTCCGTGCCACATTCGCCGAGCGTGCGTCCGTCGAAGCCGATGATCGCAGAGTGCCCGAAATAGGAGTAGACGCCGTCAAAGCCGGCAGCATTGGCGACCGCCACATAGATATTGTTCGCCCAGGCCATCGATTTGGAAATCTGGACCTGCTGCTCCTTGGCGGGGTACATGTAGCCCTGGCAACGAATGACAAGTTCAGCCCCCCGCATCGCGCAGTCGCGCCAGATTTCCGGATAATTGCCGTCGTCGCAGATGATGAGGCTGATCTTCAGACCTTTCGGCCCTTCGGAGACATAGGTGCAATCACCGGGATACCAGCCCTCGATCGGCACCCAGGGCATGATCTTGCGGTATTTCTGTACGATTTCCCCCTTGTTGTTCATGAGGATAAGCGTGTTGTAGGGCGCTTTGCTCGGATGTTCCTCATGGCGCTCACCCGTCAGCGAGAAAACACCCCAAACATCGGCCTTGCGGCAGGCTTCGGCGAAGATCGCCGTCTCCTCGCCCGGGATCTGCGAGGCGGTTTCGTACATCTCCCTGGAATCGTACATGATCCCGTGGGTCGAATATTCCGGGAAGACGACGAGATCCATACCCGGCAGGCCAATCTTCATGCCCTCAACCATTGAGGCGATCTTGCGGGCGTTCTCCAGCACTTCGGCCCTGGTATGCAATCGCGGCATCTTGTAGTTGACGACGGCGACGCCGACGGTATCTTTGCTGCTGCTGATATCACCATGGTACATTTCGGTTCTCCCTGTGTTGGTCTAGACGACCAAGTGGCTTTGGATGAGTTCATCGCTGAGCGCGTCTATGGTGTCGGAGACAGCCACGCTCCCGCGATTGAGGATCGCGAAACGGTGCGATGCCCGCCGCGCGAATTTGATGTTCTGCTCGACCAGAATGACAGCGAGGCCATTCTTGCGGTTGAGGTCGATCAGCACGTCCTCGATCTGCTCGACGATGTTGGGCTGGATGCCCTCCGTCGGCTCGTCGAGCAGCAGGATCTTCGGCTCCGACAGCAGTGCCCGCGCGATGGCGAGCTGCTGCTGCTGGCCGCCGGAGAGATTGCCTCCACGTCGCCCGAGGAATTCCTTGAGGATCGGGAAAAGCTCGAAGATGTGTTCGGGGATCACGCGCGCCTGCCTTTCCGCCGCAAAGGTGCCGAGCAACAGGTTTTCGTACACGGTAAGGTTTGGCAGGATCCCCCGCCCCTGAGGCACGTATCCGAGCCCGGCGCGTGCCCTGTTGTGCGTGGGAAGGTGGTTGATCTCCTTGCCGTCGAGCTGAATCGAACCGCAGCAGCGGGACATGAGGCCCAGAATGGTACGCAGGAGCGTCGTCTTCCCGACGCCATTGCGCCCGAGCACCGACAGGAATTCCCCCTGCCCGACCGAGAGCGAGACGGATTGGAGCGCGCGGCTGCGGCCGTAGAAGCCGTCGACATCGGAAAGCTCAAGCATGGCCAATACCTCCGGAACCGAGATAGGCCTCGCGAACCCGCGCATCCTCCGATATTTCGTCGGCGGTGCCCTGCGCCAGCAACTTACCCTGATGCATGACCGAGATCGTTTCGGCGATGTCACGCACGAAGCCCATGTCGTGCTCCACGATGATCAAGGTGTGCTTGCCGCGCAACCGATTGAAGAGCTCGACCGTCATGCGGGTTTCATGAGCCGTCATGCCGGCCGTCGGCTCGTCCATAAGAATGAGGGCCGGTTCCTGCGCGAGGATCAGCGCGATCTCCAGCCATTGGGTCTGCCCGTGGGAGAGATGTGCCGCCTGCGTCTCGCGATAATCTTCCAGCCCTACGAGCACTGCGAGACGATCCAACCGTTCGGTGTCCATGCCACCCGGAAACCGGAACAGATTGCGCCAGACACCCGGCTCCATTGAGCAGCCGATCTCGAGGTTTTCACGCACTGTGAGTTCCCGAAACACGCTCGGCACCTGGAACTTGCGGCCGATTCCCCTGCGTGCGATTCGAAATTCGCTGAACCTGTGGATCGGCTCGCCGCGGAAGGCGATCTCTCCGTTGGTAATGCGTGACTTGCCACAGATAACATCGAGCGTCGTTGATTTCCCGGCGCCGTTCGGGCCGATCAGGCATCTGAGTTCACCGGATGCCACAGCAAGATCGAGCCGGTCGACGGCGACGAAACTTTGGAACGAAACGGTCACCTGCCTGAGGGTAAGAAGCTGCGCGCGTGCGGATATCATAGAGCACCTCCGAGATGCGGGCGGGATTCTGACTGCTGTTCGGCAGCATGGCCGGCACCGCGCTCCCGCTCGGCTGAAGGGAAGCGCCGCGTGAGAGCTCCGAAGGCACCCGCCAGCCCCTTCGGCATGAACAGCACAATGAGGACAAAGAGGCCGCCCATGACGAGCGTCCAGGTTTCGAGGAATGTCTCGGATTCCGACAGGGCGCCCTGCACGCCGGTGACGAGCAACGCGCCAAGCATCGCACCGAGCAGGCTTTGCCTGCCGCCGACGGCAACCCAGATCACAATGGAGAGGCTGAACGGCACTCCGAGAAATGTCGGTGAGGCGAACTCCATGACAATCGTGTAGAGCATGCCCGCGAAGCCGGCGATGGAGGCCGACAGGGCGAAGACGAAAGTCTTGTAGAAGGCCACGTCGTAGCCGAAGAACCGCACCCGTTCCTCCTGGTCGCGCACCGCCTGGAGGATGAGACCCGTCTTGCTGCGCGAGACGGCGAGTGCGAGAAACAACGAGACTATCAGGCCGACCGCCACGAGATAATATGTCGAGGCAGAATAGGCATCGAAGGTGAAGCCAAATATGTCAAATTCTGCGAGATCCGTAATGCCGTTGAAGCCGCCGGTATAACTCTGCTGGTCGACGATGATCAGATTGACCACCACCATGACAGCCAGCGTGATGATCGCCGCATAGACGCCGGTGACGCGGCCACCGAACATGAACCAGCCAAGCAAGGCCGCAAAGAGCGCCGGAACGAGGACGCCCGCGAGCAGCGCAAACGGCATCGACTGGAACGGTACCCATATCCAGGGAAGCTCCGTCACGTTGTTCCAGACCATGAAATCGGGAAGCCCGTCGCTACCGGTGTGGACCGGCACGGTCTTCAGCTTCAGGAACATGGCCATGCAATAAGAGCCGATGCCGAAGGTCATCGCCTGGCCGAGGTTGAGGATACCAGCATAGCCCCACGACAGGCTGAGCGCGATCGCCAACATACCAAAGATCAGATAGCGGGCATATTTGTTGAGCAGGAAGGCGTCATCGACCAGCACGGGCACGAGCAGGATCATCAGGCAGACGACGCCGTAGAGAAGGATTTTCGGTGCGACTTTTACAGACAAGGCAAACCTCTCATTCGCGTAGATGATCAGGAGCGGATACGCTGGGCGAACAGGCCCTGCGGCCGAAACCGGATGATGATGACGATGGCGAGCAGAACGAACGCCTTGGCAATGGTGTCATTGCTCCAGTAGGCGAGCAGACCCGAGGTCTGGCCGATTACAGCGGAACTTGCCAATGTCCCGAGCAGGCTCTGCACACCGCCGAGCACGACGACCATGAAGGCGTCGACGACGTAGGCAGTACCCATCTCCGGCGACACGCTCTTCAACGGCGAAATGAGGGCGCCAGCCAGCCCTGCGAGCCCCGCGCCATAAGCGAAGGTCAGCCGATAGGCGCGGGCGGCGTTGATTCCGAAGCTCGATGCGATGGCGCGGTTCTGGGTGATTGCCCGAAGTTTCAGCCCGAAGGATGTATGGCGGTAAATGCACCAGGTGAGCAGGAAGAGGCTGATCGCCACGGCGAGCACGAAAAGCCGGTAGGCCGACTCCGCCGCTCCGAGAATATTGACACTGCCGGATAGCGCCGGCGGCATCTGGACGTAACGAAGCTCGCCGCCGACCGTGAGGCGGACGATCTGCTGGATCATCACGCCAAGCCCCCATGTCGCAAGGATCGTATCCAGCGGCCTGTCATAAAGGTGCCGGATTACCGCAACCTCAATCAGCCAGCCGAACGAGGCGATCAGGAAAAAGATCACCACAAGACTGGCAAGCAAGCTCCAGCCGAATTGAGTCTGCAACAGCCAGGCGCAATAGGCACCGAGCATGACGAACTCGCCGTGGGCGAGATTGATGACACCCGTCACCCCGTAGATGATCGCAAGCCCGAGGGCCACGAGAAGCAGGATAGACGACAGGCTCAGGCCTGTCAGAATTTGCGAAACGACGAAATCCATCGGCACCTTCTCCGCAGATTGGGCCGGCGGCCGACAAGCAGCCACCGGCTGGCTTGGGGAATCAGACCTCCTTGAGGCCTTCGGCCGTACACTTCTGGTTCGGATAGGCACTGTAGGGGTTGGGCTGCAACCAGTCGGCGGACTGCGTCAGGATCTCGAACTGGCCGTCCGGCTTGCACTGGCCGATCTTCGGACGCAGCCAGCAATGCAGGTTCTCCGCATCGACTTTCACCAGGCCCTGCGGGGCCTTGTACTCCTCATTCTTCACCGCTTCGCGGATGGCGAGCGGGTTGATGTCGCTGGCAGCGAGCTTGGCGACCGCCTGCTTGAAGAGATACATCTGGAAATAGGACGATTCCGACACGAAGTGCGTGACCTTGTCACCACCCCAGCGGGAACGGTAAGCCTCAACGAAGCGCTGATTTTCAGGGGAATCGAAAACCATGAAGTAGGGTGCGGAGGTGAAGTGACCGGCGGCGGCATCACCCCCCATTGCCGCGACTTCGTTCTCCGACGTGGTGAGGCTCGCCATCGGCATGGTTGCCGGGTCAAGACCTGCCGCACGATATTGCCGATGCAGCGCCACGACGGAATCTCCGACCACCGTCGAGAAGATAACATTCGGCTTTTCCGAACGGAATTTATTGATGACAGACGAGAATTCCGAATGGCCGAGCGGCACGTATTCCTCGGCGATGACTTCCGCACCGAGCCCTTCGAGCAGTTTCTTGCAGTAGTTGTTTTCTTCCTTCGGATAGATGTAGTTCGAACCGATCAAGTACCAGCGCTTGCCAAATTTCTCGACGAGCCAGGGAATGAAGTCATCCTGCTGCTGGTTGGGCACGGCCCCGGTATAGATGACGTTCTTCGAGCATTCGCGCCCTTCATAAAGTGTCGGATACCAGAAGAGGTTGTCCTGCTTCTCGAAGACCGGCAGGACCGCCTTGCGGCTCGCCGAGGTATAGGCTCCGAAGACGGAGACACAACGGTCGCTGAGCACCAGCTTGCGGGCCTTTTGGGCGAATGTCGCCGGGTCTGATGCCGGGTCTTCCTCTACCGGTGTGATCTTCAGCCCGTTAATGCCACCGTTTGCGTTGATCTCCTCGATCGCCATCAGCGTCGCCTTATGAAGCGACTCCTCGATGATCGCGGTTGTGCCGGTCAGCGAGAAGAGCACACCGATCTTGATCTCGCCGCTCTGTGCAAAGGCGAGCGAGGAATTCTTCGACCAGATATGTGGAAAGCCGACCAGCGAGAATGCGCCCATTGCCGCGCCGGTCTTGAGAAATTCGCGCCTGTTCTTTTTCACCCTCTGTCTCCATCAAATAACAAAGGCCCCGAAGCGCTCCGCCGGACTGGCGGGTCGTTTCGGGGCCTCTTTGCCTCTGGATTTGTTTACGGCGTCATAGCCGCGGGGAATGCGCTTTTGTCTGCGCAAGTCCGGTTGCAACGCTGCTGCGCGCTTTCACCGGATGTGCGTCAAGCCATGTAGAAAAACAAAAAACCCCACGTTCCGCACTCGGCGGACCCGCGGGGTTTCATCACCCATTATGTGCGCAGCGTCTTTGCCGCGGACAATTTCAAAACGCTAACTGAGAAGTTCGTGCGAGTCAATCACCGCCGCGGCAACGGCGCCGATAGTCACGCGCTTCTCCATCGCCTGCTTGCGCAGGAAATTGTAGGCCTCCTCTTCGCTCAGGTTTTTCAGGCGGATGAGTATTGTCTTGGCCCGTTCGACGAGGCGCATGGTGCGCAGATTCTCGTCGAGCTTGTCGATCCGCCCGCGAAGACGCCGCTCATACTGGAAATGTTCACGCGCCATCATCAACACCGACTGGATCATCCGGGAGGTCGCAGGATAATGCAGCATGCCATGCGCCGCGCAATTGTGGACCAGTTTCAGGTTGAGGGGTGCCTTGCCATCGTCTACGAGGATCAGCGCGGACGAAGGCTCGCCCGGCACCCAGGGGATCCGCTGGGGAAGATCGTCCGACAGCAGGCAGAAGATTGCGTCGTATTGCAGTGGGATCTGCGCAGGCTTCGGCCAGATATGCCGGACGGCAACACGCTGGCGCTGCAACTCCCGGATCAGGAATTCACCGTTGTCGTCACGCTCGACAATAACGGCGACAGTGAATTCCGCCGGCAAACCCGCCTGGCGCGGGCGCTCCTCCGCAACAGCGCGGCTCTCCGGCCGTTGCCCACCGATCCAGCGATCGTGTCCGTAGTCCGCTCTCGGCATCTCCGGCATCTTTTCCTCCTGCGCGGGGCGGCGCGTTCCTGTTACCTGCATTCAGCAATTCTCCAGACAACGGCCATAGCCGATGAGATATGGATCGGCCTTCACGCTCGTTGACGATTGAAAGACGATATCGAACTGTCCCTGGCGGTTCGCCCGGCCGATACGCGTCCACACGTCCGCGTGGCCCCATACTGGATTAATCGAAACGCTTCCCTGCGGTGCCTCGAACTCGGCCCCCATGACGAACGTGCGCAGCTGTTTCGTATCGAGGGAATTGGTTTCCTCCAGCGTGCGCGCGAACAGATTGACCTGAAAGTACGAGGCTTCGAGGCACATGTTGGTCGGTTCATCGCCACCATAGCGCTTCTGGTAGTGACTGACGAAGCTGTTGTTGCACGCGGTCTCTACCCCCTGGAAATAGGCCGCGGCGGTATAGTGGCCTTCTCCAACGTCATAGCCCATGGCGCGGATCTCGGCCTCGGTCGTGGTGAGGCTGGCAATCGGCACGGTCTTCGGGTTGAGGCCCATATCGTGATAGGCCTGATAGAGAAATGTCGTGGAATCGCCAACAACGGTGGAGAAGATAACATCGGGCTGCACGTGCTTGATCTCGCGCACAAGCGGCACGAATTCGCTTCGATCGGCCTCGAGGCGCAGATAGCGCTCGCCCACGATCGTTCCACCATTGTTGCGCACCAGTTCTCGCATCACGCGGTTGGATTCGCGTGGGTAGACATAATCCGACCCGACCAGGAAGAACCGGTTTCCGAACTGGCTCATCAACGCCTTGCAAAGCTGTACGGAATTCTGGTTCGGCGTAGCGCCCGTGTAGATGACGTTCGGCGAGAACTCAAAGCCCTCGTAGAGCGTGGGATACCACAGAAGTCCGTCCAGACGTTCTACCACCGGCAGCACCGCCTTGCGGCTCGAAGAGGTATAACAGCCGAAGATCGTGCTGACGCCGTCCTCGACCATCAGTCGCTTGGCATATTGCCCGTAGGACCGGACTTCCGAGCCCGGATCGTAAACGACGGGTTCGATCGGGCGACCGTTGACGCCGCCGCGGTCATTGATCTCGTCTATGGCTATCAGTGTGCCGCGCAGCTGTGTTTCCTCGATGACCGACATGAATCCGGTCTTCGAAAACAGGACACCGACGCGCCATGGCGCAGAAGTCCGCTGGTTTCGGTTGAGAGCTCCCATTGTTTCGGTTCATCCCTGTTTTTGATCCCCTGTTTCTGATCGACCACCGCTGGTGAAGTCTTGTCGCCTCATCGCCGCAGCTTGTCGAAATGCCGCCCGTCCGGCTCCCTCTGTTCACGCTTGTTTTCTTTCTCCCGCCAGAAAACAAAAAACCTCCCAGCCTCGGAACGATGCGAGGCATAGGAGGCGACATTGCGCTCAGAAGTTCGGCGGCAACCTTGCCGTCCATCACCGAATTGGCGTTCGGACACGATAAGATCGAGACATGCGAAATGTCAACCGAGGTTGTTTGCAGGCTCGATGCCGCAATCGTTTTCCCGTCGACGTGATTGCTCATGCCCTCCAGTTTTGTTTCCGCTTTCCTCTCAGCCTACGGATGGTTGAGGACATGCCGTCAAAATGGCGAACCCTGAACATGGATACCTCCACCGTTGCACCGGAGATTTGTAGATGATGTTCCCCTACAGAACCGTTTGCGACAAAACCGGGCAACGCCCCATCCGCTCGTGAGTTCCTGGATTGAGCCAACCGCATCTGGCGGGCTACAAGATGTCCCGGCATGTGACGATCGTTGAAACCCTTGTCAATCTTGGCCTGACTGTAGCGGCAAGGTGCAAAAGGCCAAGCGCGAGGAAGACGCCCTCACCCGCCCTCACCCGACAGGGCCTCTTCTCCGAGATGACACGTTGGGTCAGGCCTTCGTTTCGCTCAAGACAAGGCGTTTGGTGCGATCGCTGTTGATAATGAGGCCTTCATCCGAAAAACGCACGGTAAAAAGCCACGGCAAAACCCATGGGCATAAGCGCCATTGATCATGTACCTGCTTGCAGACTGGGTGCGCGAAGAAATAGTTCTGACCATAAGCTACAAGTCGGACCCTCTGCATTCCCTCTGGTGAAGTAAGCGTCAGCTGCAACTCATTGCCGACCTCGCATGTTTCACCGGAAAATTCGCCTGATCGTGAATAAAAAGCGCGGTTGGCAAACAGGCCAAGGTCGATTTGCTCTGGCCGGATCGGTATGAAGTGGCGTGAGCGGCCAAATCGTTCAGCCTTCAGGCTGCCGTTCTCCCCAGTGTTCAACGTAAACGGTGGAATGGAGGATTGTGGCTGCCAGCGATCGTTCCCTACCGATACCAATGGAGAACTGCCCATATTCATCACAAGGTGAGGTCTTCCGTCCCGTAACTCGATCTGAAAAGCGTCGTCGCCTGCTTCGTCGCGATAAAATCCTTCCGCCAGATCGAAGGCCGGTTCCGTCGGTTGCATATCAAACCCCAGCAGATCCCTGGCGATGGTGCGCGCCAACACATAGGGTGCGAATTCATCATGATTGGACAGGATTATGATACCGAGGTCGGCTTCCTTGTAGCGCAGCGATTCCGATCGGCTGCCAGCGATCCATCCGCCGTGGCCAACAGCTTCAACGGGGTGGCGGGTATCCCGAACCAAACCATAGCCGTAAGGCGATTCCTCACCGTTGATGAGAATAGAGGGATTCTCCATGCTTGCGTAAAGCGCGGGGTCGCCAACCTTCGGGTCCCGTAAATTCTGTTGCCACAAGATCATGTCATGCAACGTGGAAACCATGCCCCCTTCGCCGCCGATGGCAATACCCCAGGCTGCTTTCAACCAGTTTCCGTCTGGGCCTCGGCGATGATGCACCGCAAGACGCGGCAGTATCACATCGTCGCGCGGCATCAAGCGCGTGTCATGCATGCCCAACGGTCCGGTGATACGTTCATGCAAAAGCTCATCAAACGTCTTGCCAGAGACCGTTTCCAGAATTTCGGAGAGCAGCAGAAAATTACTGTTGCTATAGAGAAGGTCACTGCCGGGCTCGAAGTTGAGCACACTCTGACGCGCAACCACATTTCGTGCGTAAATACGTGATGACGGCGCCAAAATTGGTACGCCACCGATGGTCATCATTTCCAGAATGTCACGCAACCCGCTGGTGTTCGATGCCAAATGACGGAGTGTCACCTTGTAGCCGAAATCCGGCAGCCAAGAGAGATGATCACGTACATCGTCCTGCAACGACAAGAGACCGTCGCGTTCAAGCATCAGCAACAGGCAAGTTGTAAACTGTTTGCTCTGTGAGGCGATCCGCACCACGGAATGCGGTGTCAGCGGCACTTCATTGGCAAGATCAGCCATGCCATAGGCAGCTTCATGCACGACCTTTCCACCTGACAGAACGGCAACGAGCACTCCTGGCGATGGAGCCGAATTCCATTCCTTAAAGAAGGGATCAATCCGGGCAGCTAATGTTCCGGGCTCAAAAACTGGAAATGTGTCGGACATTGGGGCCTGCAATCTGGTGTTCACGAAACCGGTCGGCTTCATCGGACATGGAAAATGCCGTGTTTCATACGAGAAACACGGCATTCAGTTTTTAGTTCTTGAACTGAACGTTCCAGAAAGAGGGCCAAGGGGAAGCTTGGAAGCCATCGAGCCTGGTTGATGCAGCTGACAAGGAACTGAAATCGCCAATCTTGATAATTGGGGCCTGCTCAAAAATAAGACTCTGAATGTCATTCCAGATTTTGGCCCGCTCTTCCTGCGTCTTGGCACGGTTGAATGCATCTACCGCTTTTTCTTTTTCAGGCGTTTCCCACCAGCCACCGGAGGATTTCGATAGAATGAAGTTCAATGCGGGTTCGGGCAAGAATGGGCTGTGTGTAATAAAGACATCCCACAATTCCGGCTTTTTATTCCGCTGGATAAGTGTTGCCCAATCGCTGACCTGCATGTCAATCTTGAAGCCGGCCTGTTCCAGATACATCTGAGCGACCTGCGCCATCTTGTAGTGAAATTCATACTGACGGCTGGTGAGAATGCGCAGCGGCGTGCCGTCATACCCAGCTTCGCTCAACAGTGCGGCCGCCTTTTCCGGATCGCCGACATTGTAGTTTTCGATGCCAACTTCGGAACGCCAGATATAACCTTCCGGGTACATGGATCCGTCAACAGCGTAAAATTTCGGATCACCAAATGCGGCAGCGAGCATATCTTCTTCGTTCAATGCGACCTGAATTGCCTTACGGATCTTTTCGTTCTTCAGGGGGCCTTCCCTGTTGTTCATGACAAAGATCGGCCAGCCAAAATGATTGAGCAAAATCGGCCTGTTCTTACCCTGTTCAAGCCGAGCATAGGATTCGACCGGCAGCGCATCGACATAATCGTATTGACCCGCAATCGAAGCTTCGACCCGAGTGCTTGCATCCGGTACCGGAACAAAACGTACTTCATCGAAATTGGCGATGCGCGCGCCACCAAAACCGTCAGCTTTTTCACCACGGGATTTATAGTCATCAAATCGCACCAGCTGAACATATTGGTCGGGCTTATGTTCCTTGAGCATGTACGGGCCGGTACCGATCACTTCCTCGAGCGGCATTGCAAGCGTCTCTGCGGGGAGGATTACCGCAGCGGAATTATTGAATGCGAGCAGCGCTAACAAAGGCGCATAGGGCTGAACCAGCGTGATGGTAACGACGTTCGGCTCAGGTGCTTCGATCGCCTTGATATAAGGAGCAGTCTGTTTGCCGCGTGAGGCGATTTCCAGCCAGCGGTTGAGTGATGCAACCACGTCGTCTGCCGTCATCACCCGACCATTGTGAAACTTGACACCATCGCGCAGCTTCAACGTGTAGATCGTTCCATCTCCGCTCACCTCGGGCATTGTTTCAGCCAAAAGCGGAATCACATTCCATTTTTCATCAAATGTGAACAGCGTTTCCAGAATATGCTGCGAAATCATCCCAACCAGGTCGGTCGCACTCATCATCGGATCCAGCGAGGCCGGTTCGCCGATGGTAGCGACATTGATCACGCCGCCCTTTTCGGCATAAGACGCCGAAGTTGACAAGACGAACAATGACGCGGCTGCTATGGCTGGTCCTAGAATATTCATTAGTCCTCCCGTATTCTGTAATAATAGAATTGTTACTATTATTTTGGAATAATATTGATTGGCCTGCCTAAGTCAACGCGAATATCAGCGACTGGTGGGGCACCTAAGATTAGCATTACAGTCGCAAATTTATTGAAACTCTGAATCAATAGGTTTCCATGGCAGGGAGACTGCGGGAGACTGGTGCATCAATCGAGACTACGCTTGAACTTTGGGCATCATGGCTGCGCGACGTGAAGAGCCGCATGCCATCAATCTCTAAATCTCAACCACGATCCTGCCATCCGTGGTACGCGAGATCGGTGGCCTCGACTATTGTGCGTGGAACACCCACCCCGATCGTCGTCGCCCCATTCCTCGGTGCTGCCTTGCCCTCCCTGCTCCTTGCAAAGGCGGGGCCGAGAGCGGCTATCTCGTGGCGGCGCTCGCCCTTATCGCTGGCACGCTGGTCTGCGCCACCGCGATGGGGCTTATGTTGGTCGGACTAATCATTGCGATGGAGCGGCGATCGAAACAGAGGCTACTGCCGACACCGACGGTCACCCTGTCCACTGCGGTGCCGCATCTCCAAATGGCGCGCCACCGTCATCGTCTTCATCAAGATCACGACCATATCAGGTGATTGCAACTTAGAACCTGGCGCCAAATCGCAGCGCAAAATTGTGGGCCTGGCTGTTTCCATCAAAGCCGAATGCGGTCGTGTAGTCGAACCCGATCGTAGCTCCATTATCGATACTCGCGTCGAAGCCGAGACCAGCCGCCAGATAATCTCTGCTGAAGGCGTCGACGTCGAGCGTGTAGGGCAAACCGATGTTGAGATCGGCGTACCCCATGCTGGCCCAGCTCGAACCTGAGAAATCATGTGTGTATTCGAGCCGACCGCGCGCCTTCAACAGCCCCCAGTCCTGCGGGAAAGCATACTCCGTGCGCATGCCGAGAACGCCCGCGAACATATTCATCTCCTGATCGCCGAAGGTGAGATCGTAAGAAGCAGCGCCGCTCTCGGTAAAGCCGTTGAGCCGCGTCCACGCCGCTTCGATACGACCGTAGGGGGACAGGAGGAACTGATCGCTCTTGTACTCATAGCCGCCGCTGAGCGAGCCGAATACCTGACTGCCGGAACGATCGCCATTTGCGAAGTCGCTTGTCGGCGTCACGAAACGTTTGCTCCCGAAATCCAGCGCGCTGTAGCCGAGCAGGCCATCGACGAAGACATTGTTGTGCGGATGATAGCTGCCGTAGATCGCGGTGCTGAACGCCTCGCCCTTGCTCTGCGTGCCGTTGGTGCCGACGTCGACTGTATCGCGCCCATAGCCAAAGCCGATGCCCGCGGTGAAGTTTGGTGAGAACCGATAGTCTACCCCGCCGCTGACGCCGATAAGCGTATGCTCAAGGTCGATTTCGTGCTTGTTGGCGGTGCCGAAATTGACGAAGCCCCCGGCCCAGAAAGCGAGAGCGCTCGGCGAGCCGTTCTTGGGCGGAGGCGTGTTCCCGGAAAACTTTCTGGAATTCGCAGCATCGTCCGGTGTGTAGGCAAATGCGCTGCGGGTCGGATCGTAGGGCCTGTTTTCCTGAGAATAGCCGAGGGCGTTCGGATCGTTGGGGTCTTGGGGAATGCCGAGCCGCACGTTCATCGACGTCGCCTCGCGGCTTGAATCGTCGTGAAGCTGTTCGAGCCGGTCGCGGAAGTTCGTAATCTGCGATTTCGCGAAGCGCTGTGCGCTCTGGGCCTGCGCGTTGAGCAGCCCGATGACCTCAGGGTCACGCGAGGGATCGGGGCGCGCAATGACGGTGAACGTCACCGTCCCCGGCTCCGACGTGCCCGATGCGTTCGAAAGCGTATAGCGCACGACGACGGTTGAAGCGGCTCCGACTGTCGAGGCGTAGACAAGCTGCCACTGCGCACCATTGTGCACGATGCTCGCTGTGCCGTCCGACGCCGGCGGCGGTGTGACGATCGCGGCCGCTGTGAACGGACCTCCTGTCGCACCCTGGGTCAGATCCACCGTTGCCGATGTGCCAGCCTGCAATTCATGCGTATGGCTCGCCACGGTCGGAATCGGTGCCGCGTAGGTAAATCCGCTCGGCAGGCTTGCATTGCCGCCGGGCGTCGTCACCGCAATTGCGACAGCACCCGCAGCATGAGCCGGCGTCGTTGCGGTGATGCTGGTGTCGTTGTTGACGGTGAAGCTTGTTGCCGGAGTGCCGCCGAAGGTCATGGCCGTCGCGCCGGTGAAGCCGGTGCCGGTAATGGTCACGCTTGTCCCGCCAACCGTCGAACCGGTGGCGGGCGCGACCGAAGCAATCGTCGGCACCGGCGCCGCATAGGTGAAGCCGTTCGGCAGACTGGCATTGCCGCCGGGCGTCACTACCGCGACGGCAACGGCACCCGCTGCATGAGCCGGCGTTGTCGCGCTGATCGTGGTGTCATTGACGATGGTGATGCCTGTCGCAGCCGTTCCCCCGATTGTCACCGCCGTTGCGCCGGTGAAGCCGGTGCCGGTGATTGTCACCACCGTTCCGCCTGTCGCCGGGCCAATGTTCGGCGCGACCGAGGAGATCGTCGGCCCCGGCGCAGCATAGGTGAAGCCGTTTGGCAGGCTGGCGTTGCCGCCGGGCGTCATTACTGCGACGGCAACGGCACCCGCTGCATGAGCGGGCGTTGTCGCCGTGATTGTCGTGTCATTGACCACGGTGATTGCTGTCGCGGCCACACCGTCGAAAGTCACAGCGGTCGCTCCTGTGAAGCCACTACCGGCGATGGTTACGGCCGTTCCGCCGAATGTCGAGCCGATGGCGGGCGTGACGGAAGAAATCGTCGGAGCCGCCGCGTTGATGGTCACCGACACATTTGCCGGCGCGGAAATGAACGGCGCACCCGGCCCGGTCGAACTATCCGCTGCCCTGACCGTAAAGTTGAAAGTCCCGGCAGCGATCGGCGTGCCGGTCAGGGTGCCGTTCGCGTTCAGCGTGACGTTTGCCGGTAAACTGCCCGATACCAGCCTATAGGTGTAGGGCGCTGTGCCGCCGCTCGCGCCCGCGATCGACTGGCTGTAAGCCACGCCAACGGTGCCGACCGGCGGATTAGCCGGCGTATATGTAATGTTCGGTGGTGATACCGTGATGGTCACCGTCGCCGGTGCGGACGTGCCGCCTGCGTTGGTCGCGGTGTAGGTGAAGCTGTCAGGACCGGCATAGCCCGCGGTCGGCGTATAGGTGATCGAGGTGCCGGAAACGCTCACCGAGCCGTTGGCGGGCAAAATCGGAACCGCGACGGAAGCCGGTGTGCCGCCGCTGATGTTCAGCATGATCGGGTTGTTGGCGCTGCCAAAGCCCACTGTGGCGCTCGCCGGGCCCGCCACAGGCGCAACCGGCAGATAGATGAAGCCATTTGGCTTGCTGACATTGCCCCCAGGCGCTGTGACCGCAACCGCGACCGCACCCGCCGCATGCGCAGGCGTTGTCGCGGTGATTGTGGTGTCGTTGACGACTGTGATGCTGGTCGCGGGCGAGCCTCCGAAGGTCACAGCCGTTGCGCCAGTGAAGCCGGTTCCGTTGATGGTCACGCCGGTCCCGCCCGTTTCCACCCCGCTGCTGGGTGCCACGGTGCTGATCGTCGGGGGCGCCGGGACGATTGTTACGGTAACCGGCATGAACTGGAAGTAGTCGCCGGGCCCGGTGCTGCTGTCCTGAACGACGATCTTGAACGAATAGGTGCCAAGCGCGGTCGGGGTGCCGCTCAACGTCAGTCCATTGAGAGTAAGACCCGGCGGTAGTTGGTCGTCCGGCGGCGGCGCGAGCGACCCGGTATAGGGAGCGACGCCTCCAGCGGGCGTGTATGTGACGGAGAAAGGCGTGTCGATCGAACCCTGCGAACTGGTCGGCGACAGCGTCAAATTCGGGTTGGTGACCGTGCCTGTATAGGATTTGACCTGCGTCGCGCCCGTATCGTCCGTCGCCTTGACGCTGAAACTGTATGTCCCACGCTGCGTCGGCGTGCCCGAAATCGTGTTGCCGGACAGGGACAGTCCGGGAGGCGGCGAGCCGCTGTCGACGGTGAACGCATAGGGAGCCGTGCCGCCCGTGGCGGACAATGACTGGCTGAAAGGCGCTCCGGCCTGCATCCCGGACAGCGCGTTCGGCGAGATGACGATCGCGCTGGCGGGAGCAGCGATCGCGACATTGACGGTGAATTCGTTGTTGCTCGCGTCGGTTAAAACAAAGCTGTCGCTGGTCGCACCGTCGCCATTGTTGGTGTAGCTGAAAATCCCGCCGGCTCGATTGACAATAGTCACAGAACCATGTGACGGAGGTGACGAGAGACCGGGAAGTTGCGTATCCGGATAAAGACCCAGGCCAAAAGGGTCACAGGACGTGGTAACGTCGATCGTCCCGCCGGACGCCATCGGCGAGGTTGCAGGCGAAGTGCTCGCGTCGGGGAGGTTCAAGGTTCCGCATGCTGCGTTCGCGGCGCCCGGCAGAAACATGACCAGCACAAGGATCGCGAGCCAGGCGCGCGACATACGAAGGAGCGTTGAACACCGCGCCACGCGAAACCACGCGAGGCGGAGATGGTTTGATTGCTTCTGAAACATTGCCCTACCCCTTTTGCCCCTCTTGCACGCACTGAGGAATGCATTGGGCAAAATGTCCGCCGCGATCCTGGAATGACTGGCTCAACGCCATCGACATCACGGCAATGCTTGGGCCGTCAAGATCAAGTCCCCCTGCGAGGCTCCCGCCAGCAATACACGAACTTCTCATCGACACAAAGAAATTCTCGCCTATACATGGTAATTCTGACTTATTGAACGTTTTACTTGCACAACTGTCGCATTTGCGCAAAACTCCGACCGTCGGTGCCTGTGCAAGCGCCGAGAAAAGGGGGGAATGCATGACCCAGCTATTTGTCGGCCAGGTTCTCACGGTCGGCTTCCCGTTCGCTCCAAAGGGGCTCGCGCAGTGTGACGGCCAGATTATGCCGATCCAGCAGAATCAGGCTCTCTTCAGCCTCCTTGGCACATCATATGGGGGCAATGGAACGACCGTCTTTGGCCTGCCGGATTTGCGTGGACGCGTGCCGGTCGGCTTCGGACCATCGGCCGATCCGAACTGGCGGCCAGCAAACTATCCGATTGGAGAGAGGGGCGGTGTGGAGGGCGTAACCCTGACAACGCCGGAGTTGCCCTTGCATGCCCACCAGTGCGTCGGTACGTCTGCTTCGGGCGGTCAAGGGTCCGCGACCAACGCATTCTACGCAACGACTGCCGCTCCGATCTATGGCGCAGCGGGCACCGGCGAGGTCACCTTGTCGGCGCAGAGCATCGCGCCGGTCGGCGGCAACCAAGCGCACGAGAACATGCAACCATTCATCGCCATCAACTTCTGCATCGCTCTAACGGGAGCCTATCCCTCCCGAAGCTGATCATGCTGACATCCAACGGCTCGGAGGCCGGATAATGAGTACCCAATATGTTGGAGAAATCCGCCTGTTCGGCTTTTCACGTGTCCCCAACGGCTGGCTGCGATGTGACGGCTCGCTCCAGCCGATCTCCCAGTATGAAACACTTTTCACGCTGATCGGCACGACCTATGGCGGCAACGGTACTTCGACATTCGCCATGCCCAACCTTGGCAGTCGCGTTCCTGTCCACTATGGCCAAGGGCCCGGCCTCTCCCCTCGTGTCATCGGCCAGGTTGGCGGCAGCGAAGCGGTCACCCTGTCCTCCAACCAGTTGCCGCGGCACGACCATCCAATGGTCGCGACGACAGGTCCCGTAAATTCGACGAAGATTTCGCAGACCGCCGAGTTCGGAAAGCTCGCCGGCGACACCATGTACACCAGTGATATCAACGATGTCGCAAGCGCGACGACCTCTCCCTCCTCGACCACGTTCGCCGGGCAAAGCGGCGCGCACGGCAATCTCATGCCGACGCTGACCGTCCAGTTCTGCATCGCCTTCGAGGGGATTTTTCCGAGCCAGGGCTGAGGTCATCACCGCCGCCGGGTTTACACTTTCAAGGAGACAGCCGTTATGGACCAATTCGTCGGCCAAATTCAGATCTTCGGCTTCAACTACGCGCCGCGCGACTGGGCATTCTGCGATGGTGCGAAGATGGCCATCCAGCAGAACACCGCGCTTTTCTCCCTGCTCGGCACACAGTATGGCGGCGACGGCAGAACCACCTTCATGCTGCCGAACTTCGCCGGCCGCACGGGTTGCAACCAGGGCAGCGGCGGCCCGGTGACGCCGCGCACGATCGGCGAATCGTTCGGCGAAAACAGCGTAACGCTGATCGCGAGCGAGATGCCGGCGCATTCGCATCCGTTTACGGTCTATAACCAGAGCGAGGACGCCAAGCGCACAAGCGCACCCGCCGATGGCTCATCGCTGGTCGTGCCGCAAAAGACCTTGCCGTTCAGCGCATCGGGACCGGCAGACGCACCGTTTTCGCCACGCATGGGTGGCCTTGCCGGCGGCAACCAGCCACATGAAAACCGCCAGCCCTATCTTGCGATGAACTTCTGCATTGCACTGAATGGGGTTTTCCCGTCTTTCGGCGACGCCATTGCCTGAAACGCCGACGCTGCCGGAGTTTCCGGTACGCGACGAAATTCCGGTCTTCATTGAACGCGGCACTCTTCGCTGCGCGGTTTTGGACGACATGCCGTTTCTGCGCGATCTGTACCGGTCGCACCGAAGCGGCGAATTCGCGTCGCTGGGATGGCCCGTCGAACAGACGCGCGCGTTTCTCGATCAGCAGTTCGATTTCCAGCACCGCGCCTATCTCGCGACCTTTCCGGAGGCGGCGTTCCTGTTGATCTTGTCGGAAGGCGCGCCGGTCGGGCGTATCTATGTCGACTTCAGTAGCGACCCCCGCCACCTCATCGAGATCGGCCTGGTGCCTGAGCGACGCAATGTCGGCATCGGAACGATGCTCATCCTGGCCATCCAGCATCAGGCCCGGAGCAGCGGCGCGACCGGCGTGTCGTTGCATGTCGGCAGCGACAATGAAGGCGCGCAGCGCTTCTATCGGCGCCTCGGTTTTGAGGAGATCGCACACGAAGGCGCATATGCTCGAATGAAATGGGCCGCAGCCCAGCGACCCGGTTCGCCGGGCGACGTGGTGCCTGCCATCAGTTGAAGATTGCCTGATATACGATCCCTTGCCGGTCCCGCGCGACGGGCACGATGAATATCTCGACCGCGCCGACGGTCGCGTTCGTCATTCGATACATCTTCTGCGGAAGGAGCACGGCCGATCCGCTGCGAAACAACAGACAGAACGGCGACCGCATCGCTCCCGCCAGTCCGTTTTCCTGCGGCAAGGGCCGCGCCTCCGACAACGTCAACGCAACCGAGGCGGTCCCGAGATCGATGTCAAAGCCTTGCCCCACACAACCGGCGAAGCGCTCAAGTGTCCACAGTTGCATTCAAATATCTCCACCACCACCACTTGTTTCATCAAAATAATTGACCTGCCCCTTACTTCACCGCAAAAAGCATAGCCTTGGAGGGTTACGACTGCACCCGATAATTTGCGCGCGTGATCCAATGTTCCAATTGTCGTCATCGAGAAGGGCAATGAACCGAGGCATCGCGGCCGATCGATCGACTGACGGCGCTTCTGCCGAAGCTGACGGAATGAACGCTGTTGCGGGGGCGATGGGTTCTCGTGGTCGGGACGCGCTGTCATCGCCTACAAGCGTGAATGGCCGCGCTGGAGCCGTTCAGCATCGCAAACGGCGGAATGCCCCCGGCCTTGACAATCCGCCGGGTTCCCGTGCCCTCAATATTCACGAGGGAGGCAGGGACACGATTTACCGTATTCACGGTTCGCCCGAGACATGGACCATCGGAAAGGCTGTCTCTTCCGGCTGTATACGTTTGCTCAATCAGGGCGTGATCCATCTTCACGACGAGGTGAGAGACGGAAGCCCCATTGTCGTGATTCCCGGTTCCTCGAAGACAGCTACAGCCTAAGCTCCTGAGTGATCGCCGCGCTCAATCCGCCTGCGCGGCGGTTCTGGAGCAGAAGACGCCAGCCGCTGCTGCCAAGGGCAAGTTCAACAATCGCCAATCCCAGACCGCTGCCGACCGGCGTCTTGTTTCTTCCGCGAAAAAAGCGCTCTGTGGCTCTCGGCAGTTCATCCTCGGGAATGCCTGGACCATTGTCCTCGATGATAACGCTGCCCTTTTCTCCAGCAAGGGCAGCCCGGCAATGCACCAATCCGCCCGGGGGCGAGTGGTTGACCGCGTTCTCGATGAGGTTGCGGGCGGCCAATGTGAACAATGCAGGTTCGATCTCAAGCTCAAGAGCGTCGAGATCGGGGGAGACCTCAATTGCTACCCCTCTGGCTGAATCGGATAGTTCGCCAGCCAGCGAGCGCAGGATGGCGCCTGCCGCCACGACCGTGGGTCGGTCCGATTGCTCTCGAGCCTGAACCGCAGACATGTCAAGGAGCTGGCGCACCAACCTCCCCGTGCGATCGACACCGACCACGATCTGGCGAAGAGCCTGATCGCGGATGGCCGGATCATCGCTTGCCAATGCCACCTGCGCCTGCGTCTTGATGCCCGCAACGGGCGTACGAAGCTCGTGGGCTGCAAATGCGATGAAATTCTGCTCGCGTTCACGCAGATCGGCAACACGGGCAAACAGGCCATTCAAGGATTTCAGTACAGGAACAATCTCTTTTGCCGTCTCAACATTCTCGATCGGGCTGAGATCGGAGGCATGCCTGCTTGCCAGATCGCCCGCAATCCGGTTCAACGGAGAAAGTCCGCGTCTGACGCTGAGCCAGATCAGCACGGCCAGCACTGGCAGGATCAGCAATACCGGCAGGAGCAATCCGCGGATAACGTCATTCACCAGATGATTGCGAACCTTGAGATTGTCGCCCACCAGAACACGGACGCCGAGCTCCTCATTCACGACGGCGTAGACGCGCCAGGTTTCACCGTCGATCACCGTTTCCGAAAAGCCCGAATTGTGTCCCGACAGCGCCTCCGCCGGTGCGCTCTCTGAACGGCTCACCAGTTCCCCCTGCAACGACCATATCTGGCAAGACAGTTGCCGGCCGTAGGAGGGGTGATTGCTTATGTCCAGAGCTTTCGCGAGATCCGCTGTTTGGCGCGTCTTTATCTCCTGACTTGTGACCAATGAACTGACCATGCGCCCTGCCTCCATCAAACGCGCATCAAGAACGCGCTCCACTTCGGCACGCGTGCTGGTGAAGATCCACGCAGCCGCGGACAGCCAGACGATGCCTGTCGAAATGATGAGAATCGTTATGAGGCGTCTGCTGATGGATGGCATCAGATCTCTCCTCCCAGCCGGTAGCCTATACCTCGGACCGTCCGGATCAGCCCCGCACCCAGCTTGTTGCGCAGATGATGGATGTGGACTTCCACGGCATTGCTTTCGACCTCTTCCTGCCAGCCGTAGAGCTTGTCTTCCAGCTGGGCTTTGGAAACAACCTGGCCGGGGTGTGTCATCAGCACTTGCAGAATCGAGAACTCACGCCGCGACAAATGCACCGGCTGCCCGTCTTTCTCGATAGAGCGTGTGGATGGATCAAGCGTAATGTTCCGCCACATGAGGCTGGCGGTCGACCGGCCCGACGCCCTTCGAAGGAGCGCCCTCAACCGGGCAGCAACCTCGTCAAGGTCGAATGGCTTGCCAAGATAGTCGTCCGCACCGCTGTCCAGCCCCGCAATACGATCGGAAACCGCGTCGCGCGCCGTCAGCAGCAAGACCGGAATACTTTCCTGCCGGCTGCGCAATCCCTTGAGCACGTCGAGGCCGGAACCGTCGGGAAGCATGATATCGAGCACCAGCGCGTCGAACTCGTTTGCGCGCAGCGCCGCATCCGCTTCGGCACAGGTCTCGACAGCATCTGCGGCGAAGCCCCCCAGAGACAGCCCGACCTTCAATCCGTCCCGCAGCACGGCGTCATCTTCGACAATCAGTATTCTCATCGTGAAATTCCGTCCATCAGAGGAACTTATACTTCTCCCTTAAGGCAGCCTTAAGAATTGAGCCACAGTGCTCGGCCTTGAAAATCAACCTCATTTCGATCTTGTCATGATAATCCCCATGCGTCTGCTTCATATTCCATTCGCTGTTTGCTTGATGCTGCTGGCGTCGGCATGCTCCACCACAGACCAGTTGGAGGCAAATCCTCCGGTCGCCGAAACCCGAACCGACTCCGCCAAAACGTCCCCGATTTCCGGTTACCCGCCCGTAACGGAACCCAGACACACCTATAGAGAAATGACGGATGGCGGCTTTCATATTCCCGCGGTCGACCCAAAGCACGTGAAACCGCAATATGTTCGACAGGTCGTGGACTATCCAACCAACGAGGCGCCGGGCTCGATCGTGGTCGATCAGTCGGCACGATTTCTCTATCTCGTGCAACCAGACGGCAAGGCAATGCGCTACGCGGTCGGCGTGGGCCCCCTTGCGCGATCCTTTGGCGGTGGCAATGCCGTCATTGCTCACAAGGCAAAATGGCCGCGATGGAGGCCGACCGATAGCATGATCGAGCGCAGCCCCGACCACTACGGCAAATACAGGAACGGGATTGACGGCGGCCCAGACAACCCAATGGGAGCGCGTGCGCTATACATGCACAAGGACGGTATCGATACCTATTATCGCGTCCATGGCACCAATGACCCTTCCTCCATCGGCAAGGCCGTGTCGGCAGGATGCATCCGTCTGCTCAATCAGGATGTCATCGATCTTTATGACAGGGTACAGCCTGGAGCGCGCATTGTCGTTCGTTAAACCACATCTCGCCACTGGAGCCGGTCGAGGGCATTGCCGCCGTCGATCCATGGGCGGCCTCTATGACCTCTTACGGGACCGACTGGAGACCGCCGAGCCAGCTCTGCTTGAGTTCGGCTAAACCGAGGCTAAACAGGATCAGATCGAGCGGCCCATCATCCGAGAAAAACTAGCGCCACCTTGTCGCCCGGGAGCCCGCGGAAGTTGTCGATGCCGACAAACGTGTAGTCGGGATCGAGGCCATTCCAGTTGGCGAAGACTCTGCTTGTGTCGAAAGCGAAAACATTACGGTAGCGTCTACTCCGACCGGGGGTCACACCATCCTGTTTCGAAGAGACAAGGAGCGAAACGTGGCGCCATCAAACCTCAATGACCTCCCCCAACAATGCGGTTTACCCGCCCAGAGCGGTCTGGATGTTTCGGGCGGCTTCAATAACATCGGAAGAGAATTCCTTGATCTGTTTTCGCTTCAATCGGGAATCCGGGCCTGACATTCCAATCGCGCCAACCAGATCACCGGAGCTGCCGAGAATGGCACTGGCACAGGCCGCAATACCTTCCCGCCATTCGCCCTCGTAGACCGCTGCATAGCCCTGCTGCCGTATAAGCCGGATGTCAGCCCGCAACTCGTCCAGCGAGGCTTTTGACGTTCCGGTATAGCGCCTGAAATGCGGCTGGAAGCGGTCCAGATAACTATCCGGCATCTGGGCGAGCATCGCCTTGCCGGTTGCCACTGCCCATGCCGGGGCGCGGGCCCCGACACTGGTGTGCGCACGGATATGGTGGGAGCCTTCGATCTTGTCGACATAGACAACGTCAGTATCTTCAAGCACCGAGAGATGGATTGTTTCGCCGGTCTTGTCGGCCAGCTTGATCATGGCCGGGCGTGCGACCTTGATCAGGTCCATCCGGCGTATGACGTTGCTGCCGAGCTGCCAGATCTTGGTGGTCAACTCGTAGGTGCTGTGCGGTGGAATCTGGCGCACATAGCCCTGCTGCTGAAGCGTCATCAGCAATCGATGGACATTGCTCTTTGTGAACTGGAGTTCGGTTGCAAGATCGGTGACGCCGCGCGGCGTTTCGCTCGCAGCCAGCGTTTCCAGAAGCCGTAAACCCTTGATAAATGCCTTATCCATTGACCATGACCGCGCGGTTTGTTTCCAGCGATCTATCACAGCGGCGTTCCAAGGCCAACTGATCAGGAAACGCGGACGGAGGACCGCAAGGGCCCTCCGGTTGTTGATGTTACTGTGCAAGCAGGGCGTTCAGTTTTTCCTGCGCGTACTCTTCATTGGTGGCCTTGCCATCGGGAGACGGCGCACCCCAGTAATCGGCACTCCATTCAATCGCGAGCTTCACATTCTCGGGATTGTTCGCCCACAGCCTGCTGATGGCCGGATCGGCAGCCTCAAACACCAGCGGTGACGGAACCGTTACGGGATAGGCCTGCGCAAGGGCGGCGGCTCTCTTCGGTTCCAGACGATAGGACAGCAGCTTCAAGGCATTGTCGGGATTGGGCGAGCCCTTCGGGATCGAGAAAAAATCGTAATAGACGAACCCCTCATTCCACGTCATGTTGACCGGTGCGTCCTCATTGACGATGAGAGTGTTGATACGACCCGTATAGGCCATGCACATATCGGCTTCGCCATCCAGCAGGAGTTGCGGGGCCTGGGCAGATGTATTCCACCATTTGCTGACATGTGGCTTGATTTCGGCAATCTTCCTGAGCGCACGGTCCATGTCGATGGGATAGAGCTTGTCGCGCTCCACGCCATCGGCCATGAGCGCTGCCTCGAAGACAAAGCGCGACCAGCCGGGAAGGCAGCGCTTTCCGGGGAATTTTTCAACATTCCAGAAGTCGGCCCAGTTCTGCGGAGGTTCTTCATACTTCTCCGTATTGTATGTCAGCGCCACGCCGATCACCTGCAACGCCACACCTTTCGGACGTTTCAGATTGTCCGGCATGCTTGCGAGCGTCTTCTGGGCTTCGTCCGACAGCTTTGAATAGTCGATATCGGCAAGGCAGCAGTCGCCCAGCAGTTTGGTCTCCTGATCGAAGATGAAGGTGAGATCCCAGTCGGCCTTGCCGGTCGCGCCCTGCGCCTTGATCTTGGGGCCGCTGCGCGCCTCCTGCACGGTCACGACCTTGATCCCGGTGTCCTTCTCGAAGGGATCGTACATGATCTCACGCAGGGCCTCGCCATAGGCGCCGCCCGGATCCTGCATGATCACTTCGTTGCTTTGGGCCATGGCGGCACCAAGCGTTGCAATATAAAGGGCGGAAACGGCAAGGCCTCCTGCCAGTCGGTTCATCCTCTGTTTCATCGGCATGCTGGGTTCTCCTCCATATCGGTTGTTTATATTTTTACATTTCGACCCTGATTTTATTCCGTCATGCACGAGCGCCTTTGCGGCCAGCAAGAACAGGCCGGGCCAGAATGATGCCGCAGATGACAAGCAGCACTTCAAGCGTCGACACGACTGCAAGAACCGGGTTGAGCTGATAATTGACGTCTGCCCAAAGGCGCAGCGGCAGCGTCTTCAACTGTGGACTAGACAGGAACAGCGAGAGCACAAGCTCATCGAAAGAGTGCAGGAAGGCAAAGAAGGCAGCGGCGGCCAGCCCCGGCGCAATTGCCGGGAGGGTGACAGTCCGAAACACCGTCAGCGGCGACGCGCCGTGGATGGTCGCGGCCTGTTCGAGTTTTGGATCGACGCCTTGCAGGCTGGCGGCAATGATGACCACGACAATCGGAATGCCGCCGATCGCATGTGCCGCGGCCATGCCGCCCATGCTGCCGATCAGCCCCAAGTTGAAGAAGAGGCTGTAGAGCGAGAGGCCAAGCACCACCGGCGGAACCACAATGGGGCTGACGAGCAGCAGCATGATTGCGGTTTTCCCGCGGATGGAGCTGCGCACGATGCCCATGGCGGCGGCGGCGCCAAAAACCACCGCGATGCAGGATGATATGAGGGCAATGACGAACGACGAACCGAATGCCGCCATCCATTGCGAGTCCGAAAAGAATTTTACGTACCAGCGCAACGAGAAGGCAGGCGGCGGGAATGTCAGAAAGCTCGATTTGCTGAACGAGATGATGATAACCACGATGATGGGTACAATCAGCGTCAGAATGACAAAACCACCCAACATTCGGACGGTCCAGTTGCCTGTGCTTGCCGGTAATGTGCCGAGCAGGCGCAGGAGCGGCCAGCCAATGACATCGGCGAGAACCATGCCGGCCGTTCGCCGCGAGCGGTGCGATGTGCCGGACACTTTATTGCCCTTTGGCGTAGCAGCCTCCGCCAGCTTGCCGCCACCCCAGATGAATTCAAAACCCATGAAGTGACCGGCTGCTGCGACGACGATCAGGGTGATCACCAGCAAGACGACAGCCAGTGCCTGCAGGAACCCTTCGCTCGTCAGAAAGTCAGCCTGCTGCGTGATATGCATGGCGAACATCTGGTCTCCCGGCCCGCCGAGAAGGGTCGGTGTGATGAAGAACCCCAAAGCTGTCACAAAGACGAGAAGAAACCCGGCACCCATTCCCGGCAAGGTGAGCGGAAGCAGGACGCGCCAGAAAACGGCGATCGGACCTGCGCCACTGGCAAGCGCTGCGCGCGTGAGGCTCTGGTCGATCCTTGAAACGCTTGAATAGATACTCAGCACCATGAGCGGCAGCAATACGGCTGTCATACTGAGCAGCACACTGCCCCGATTGAACAGGAGTTGGGCGGGTTCACTGAAGATACCAAGCCAGACAGCCAGCTTGTTGAGCGGTCCGTTTTTGCCGAGCAGCACCATCCACGCATAGGTGCGGATCAAGATGGCGATGAAATAGGGGAGAATGATCGCTGTGGCGACCAGAATCTGAACCCAGCCGCGCGTGCGGTGAATGAGCAGCGCGGTCGGGTAGCCGAAGAACAGGCAGAGCATGCCAACCGTAAACGAGATCTGCATCGTCCGGACGAGGGATTCCCAGTAGAGCGGAACCGATAGAACCCGTTCGAAATGGGTCGTCCAGGTGGGGCCGCCCACGCTGAGCCTGAACAGATCGATCAGCGGCCAGACATAGATGAATGCGAGAAAGGCAGCAGCCGGAACCAGAAGCCAGGCCGGGTTCTTGAATGTCTCGCGCAGGCTGAATCCGCCAGGCCGTCGCGCCGGAAGCTCACTCGCGGCCATCGTCATGAGAGCACCCAGCAGTCTTCGGCATTCCACCGCGCATAGAGCTTGTCGCCGGGCGAGGGAAGATTGAGCGCCGCATTGTCCGAGCAGCGGATGAGCACCGTCTCGCCGCCTTCCAGTTCGGCTTCGATGCGTAGAATTTCGCCGAGAAACAGCGCCGATTTAACGGTGATGGGAACGCCGCCCTGCGCTGCCGTGCCGGAAATTGCAATGCGTTCGGGGCGAACGAGGACGGTCACCCGTCCTATATCGACCGGGCTGCGGCTCTCGGCCTCGAATACAATGCCCGAACGCCCCTTCAAGGTCAGTGTCGTGCCGCGCCGCTGAACAATTTCGGCATCGAACAGATTGGATTCACCGACAAAGGAGGCGACAAACGTATTGACCGGATGCCGGTAGATCTCGACAGGTGACGCAACCTGGACGATCCTGCCTGCATCGAGAACCGCAATGCGGTCGCTCATGGTCAAGGCCTCGCCCTGATCGTGTGTCACAAACAGGATGGTGCTGCCGATCGTGCGGTGAAGCTCACGGATTTCAATCTGGATGGATTCGCGCAGGCGGCGGTCCAGCGCACTCAGCGGCTCGTCCATCAGAACGACCTTCGGACGCAAGACGATGGCCCTCGCAATCGCAACGCGCTGCTGCTGGCCGCCACTCATCTGGCCTGGCATTTTCATGGCGTGTTCAGACAGGCGCATCATTTCCAGCGTTTCGGCTACACGCCGATCTGTCGTTTCGCGGTCAACCCCGGCCATTCGCATCGGAAACGCCACGTTCTGGGTGACGGTCATATTGGGAAACAGGGCATAGCTCTGGAACACCATGCCGAACCCGCGCTTGTGGGTGGGAACATGCTGGATCGGCCTGGCGTCCACCAGGATCTGGCCGCCATCGACTTTCTGGAAACCGGCTACAAGATTGAGCAGCGTCGTCTTTCCGCTGCCGCTTGGCCCCAGCAGGGTGATGAACTCACCGGGCGCAACATCGAGGCTGATGCGATCAGCGGCAAGAAAGGTGCCATAGCGCTTCTCAACGCTCTCGATATGAATGCTGCTGCCGATAGAATGCGACCGCTGATCGGGACCAGCGAACTGCCCGCCTGCATCAGGATCGCGCAAACCGTCGCGGCGCGATGCGCGCCACGCTGAGGTGTCTGCCATGGTCTCCTCCCATGCTGTTCTACAATATAGAACACTATTCTATAAATCATCATTATTGTTGAGCGTCGACTTGTCAAGCATGATAAATTATTGGGATCGATCTTCGTGCGAGGCTGCTGGAAATGCCCGATTTCATTGACTTTATATCGGTTTTGGCCTGTGATTTTACTGAAATGACGAAAGCTCCACGAGGTGATTGACAGGGGCGTTCAGCTATGGGTATTCTGAATTTCAGAATGATGTTCTACAATATGGAACAACTATTTTTGCCAGATGCAGCGCTGTGGGATCTCTTCCAAAGAGTGGCGCAGCAAGCTGGACGAGCCCTGAAGACTGACGATACGGGAGGTATCGATGCTGTCTGATCTGCAAGGACTATCACGGCTGGTCGAGCCCGGAATGAGATTGGCTTTGCCGGTTGACTACGCCGGTGTTTCGATGGCCATGACCCGACCGCTCATTGACAATGGCGCGGGCGATCTTCGCCTTGTCTGTGTCCCGACGGGCGGGTTGCAGGTTGACATGCTGATTGGCGCCGGCCTGGTGCGTTCGGTCGAGACGAGCGCCGTGTCGCTTGGTGAGAGTGGCGGCGCCCCGAAATTCAATCAGGCAGTCAAGGAAGGGACCATCGAGATCCAGGATTCGACCTGCCCGGCCATTCACGCCGGCCTGCTTGCGGCGCAAAAAGGAAACCCGTTTGTGCCGTTGCGGGGATTGATCGGCAGCGATGTGCTGCGCAATCGCAGTGACTGGCGCGTCATTGACAATCCGTTCGAGGAGAAGGGAGATCCGATCGCCCTCATACCCGCGATCAGGCCTGATATCGCGATTTTCCATGCACCAATGGCGGACCGGTTCGGCAATGTCTGGATAGGGCGCAGGCGCGAACTTGCGAGCATGGCCTATGCCTCTGCGAAAACCATCGTCACGGTCGAGAGGCTTGTCGAAAACAGCCTTCTGGACAATGAAATGAGTGCGGCTGGCACATTGCCCGCGCTTTATGTCGATCACATTGCCATTGCACCGAAAGGAGCGTGGCCCTACGGGCTCTGGGGCGAATATCCCACGGACACCGCTGAAATTCTGCGTTACGCACAGGCCGCCCGAAATGCGAATGACTACGCTGCATATATGGCCTGGTTCAATGCCTCTCCTGTCGGTGAGGCCGTTCAATGACTGCGGTGCTCCCACGCGAAATCCTGATCTGCACAATCGCCCGGCTGCTCGACGGCGTAAAACATGTCGCCGTCGGCGCGTCATCGCCCATCCCGGCGGCTGGAGCGATGCTGCTGCGGGCGCTGAAAGATCAGGCTGGTGCAGACCCCGTCAGGATTTCCATTCTCGGTTCGGTCGAACATAACTTCTTCACCAACGGCTCGGTGGAACTGTTCGACTGTGCAGGGCAAGGCCGCATTGACGCGTTCTTTCTTGGCGGCGGGCAGATTGACGGCAAGGGAAACGTCAATCTTGTGGGCGTTGGCGCCTATCCGCAATCCAGCGTGCGCTGGCCCGGATCATTTGGCTCGGCCTATCTCTATTTCGTCATACCGCGCGTGATCCTGTTTCGCGAAGAACACTCGCCTCGTGTGTTTGTTGAAAATGTCGATTTCATCAGCGCGCCGGGCACCAGTGAAGAGGGTGTCTATCGCACCGGCGGTCCTTTCGCGCTTTTGACCGGCAAGGGCCTGTTCAGCTTCGACAGGAATCGTCCGGGCTTCACACTGGAGAGCATCCATCCGGGTCATGACCTCGGCGGGATAGCGGACGCCACGGGATTTCAGTTCGCCCACGACAGCACACCGAAAACGACCCAACTGCCGGACGACAGGACACTGAGCCTTTTGAGAGGCCGGGTGCTTGATGAACTCGGCGAGACCTATCCGGAATTCGCATCCCATATGCGACGGGAGATAGACGAGATCACAGTCGCTCCCCTAAAGAAAGCAGGAGAGATATGAGCACGGCATCAAACACCAACACAGGCTCTCTTGCCCGGATCAGGGTGATCGACACCAGCCGCGTTCTGGGTGGGCCTTATGCGGGGCAAGTGCTTGCCGATCATGGCGCTGACGTGATCAAGATCGAACCGCCTGCGGGCGATGAAACGCGTGGCTGGGGCCCTCCGTTTCAGGATGGCGCAGCAAGCTATTTCCTTGGCCTGAACAGAAACAAGCGCGGCATGGCGCTGGACATGTCACAGCCCGCCGGACAGGAACTGTTGCTGAGGCTGCTTGAAACCGCCGATGTCTTTATCGAGAACTTCAAGTCCGGCACCCTGGAACGCTGGGGCCTGACGCGCGCGGAACTGGAAAGCCGGTTTCCCCGCCTCGTGCACTGCCGCATTTCCGGTTTCGGAAGCGACGGGCCATTGGGAGGCTTGCCGGGATATGACGCAGCCATTCAGGCATCGTGCGGCATCATGAGCGTGAACGGTGAACTGGGCGGCGACCCCCTGCGTGTCGGGCTGCCGGTAGTGGACATGGTGACGGGTCTGAACGCCGTCATCGGCATCATGATGGCATTGAACGAACGCTCTGTCAGCGGCAAGGGCCAGTTCGTCGAGACCACGCTCTACGACTGTGGGGTTTCGCTTCTGCACCCGCATCTGCCAAACTATTATCTCTCGGCCAAGGTCGCGGAACCCTCAGGCAACGCCCATCCCAACATCTGTCCCTATGATACGTTTGCAACGGCCACGGATCCCATTTTTCTGGCCGTTGGCAACAATCGGCAGTTCGTCACGCTTTGCACTATGATCGGCAAGCCGGAATTGCCTGACGACCCACGGTTTGGCACCAATGGCCATCGCAACGTCAACCGCGATGCCCTCAAGGCCGAACTTGAGAACGGGCTTTCCTCCCACGACTGCAAGACGATTGCCAAAAAGTTGATTGAGGCGGGCGTTCCCTGCGGCGCCGTGCGCAGCATCGATCAGGTCGCGGTGGACCCGCACACGATCCACCGCGAAATGATTGTCGATATCGACAATTACCGCGGCACCGGAAGCCCCATCAAACTGTCGAGAACGCCTGCAAGCTACCGGCGCAAACCGCCCGGTTTTGCCGAACACACCCTCGATATCCTGGATGAATACGGTGCCGACCGCGAGGACTATGCCGCCGTTCTGCCCGGTATTGAAAAGACTGACGCCGTTACCGTAAAAAGAGCCTGAGCGCTGCGGAAGGAACACTCATGGATAGCACTACGCTCGCGAAAACACTGACCGTCGGGATCATCGGCGACGGCTTCATGCAGCCTTCGTTTTTTGAAAAGGCTCTTGGCGAGCGGCTGAACGGGCGTGATGTCACCTACAGGCACATGCTTCTGGACTGGCCTCTCAAGGTCCAGTCGACCAAACGCGACGCATCGCTGCCGGTGGCGGAATTTGTCGGCCGGCCCGAAGACTACTTCGATTTCATCGCCGATCTCGACATTCTCGTCACGCATCTTGCACCCATCACGTCGGACAGCTTCGACCATGCGCCCAAACTCAAAATCGTTGCTGTTTCGCGCGGCGGCCCGGTAAACATCGAAATGCCAGCGGCTCGCGAACGCGGGATCGTGGTGATCAATACACCCGGCCGCAATGCGTCGGCCGTTGCCGAATTCACCGTTGCCTCGCTGCTGGCCGAAACCCGCAACCTGATCCGGGGCCATCTGTCTGTCGCCAGCGGAGAGTTTCGCCGCGAGTTCTATCATTTTGACCACACCGGACCGGAACTCGGCGAACTGACGGTCGGCATCATCGGCTATGGCGACATCGGCACCCGGGTGGCCCGTCTCCTGCAGCCGTTTGGATGCAAGATCCTCGTGTCGGACCCCTTCAAGGAACTCACCGGCGACGAAAAGGCGGCAGGCATAGAGAAAGTCAGTTTCGACGAACTTCTGCAACAATCGGATGTCGTGACCCTGCATCCCCGCGTGACGCCGCAAACCAGGGGTATGATTGGTCGCGCGCAGATCGCGTCCATGAAGCGCGGAGCCTATCTGGTGAACACGACCCGTGGTCAGGTTCTCGACTACGATGCATTGTATGAGGCGCTTGTGTCAGGTCAGATCAAAGGCGCTGCTCTGGACACATTCGACCCGGAGCCGCCACCGGCCGACTGGCCGCTGCTCAGGCTTCCCAACGTGACGTTGTCGCCTCATATCGCCGGCGCTTCCCGTTACTCCATCACCAAGGCCGCCAACATGATCGCCGAAGATATCGCGCGCATTCTTGAAGGCCGCGATCCGCTTTACCCAACACGATGAGACACGCGATGACCGAACAAGAACTGGCGCTCCGCTCCGAACTGATTGAAGCCTGCCGCAGCATGAACAGGCTGGGCATCAACAAGGGCACCTCCGGAAATATCAGCGTTCGCCACGGTAACGGCTTTCTGATTTCGCCGACCGGCATTCCCTATGACAAGCTGTTGCCGGAACACGTTGTGGCGATGAACTGGGACGCCAGCTACGAAGGCGATGTCCTGCCCTCCAGCGAATGGCGCTTTCACCGCGATATCCTTCAGGCGAGGCCGGATCTCCATGCGGTCGTTCACACCCATTCAACCTATGCAACCTCGGTCAGCATTCTTGAGAAAGACATTCCGGCCATCCATTACGCGATTGCGGCGGCAGGTGGGCCATCCATCCGTTGCGCGCCTTACGAGATTTTCGGCTCACAGGCGCTCGCCGATCGCGTCGTCGAGGCGCTGGAAGGCCGCCGCGCCTGCCTTCTCGCCCATCATGGTGTAATTGCAGGACACGTATCGATTGCACGCGCGCTGGCGCTCGCCGTTACTGTCGAGGACCTGGCGCATCAATATCTGCTTTGCCTGCCATTTGGTGAACCGCCGGTCCTGTCCGATCCGCAGATCGCGGATGTTCTTGAGAAATTCAAGACTTACGGACAACAGGGCAGCACAGCCCTCGACGGCCTGCGACAGGCATCCTGATCGGGACGAATAGCAGGTTGGACGGCATGCGCGACATTATCCTTTGTCTGGATTCAGGCACGACGACGGTCAAGGCTGCCGCCTTTGATCGTCACGGTCGCCTGCTTGCCGTCGCCGAGGCTGCCAACACCGCCTTGCGACGCGATGGCATCAGGGTCGAGCAGGACATGATCGTCACCCGCAATGGCTCAATGTCGGTGCTTCGCGAATGCGTCGGCAAGATCAGCGGTGACGTCGCAGGCCTGATCGTCACCGGACAGGGGGATGGCCTCTGGCCTCTCGACAAGACAGGTCAGCCTGTGGGTCACGCGCTGACGTGGCTTGACGGGCGTGCACGCGCACTGGTCGGCGAGCATGGTCATTCCGGAGATCTTGACCGCGTTGAGGCCATCACCTCAGCGCGCCCGACGGCTGCAACGCAAAGCCTCCAGCTGGCATGGTTGCAGCAGCATGAACCGGAGCGTTTGACCCGGATCGCCCATGCGCTGCGCCTGAAGGAGTGGCTCTTTTTCAGCCTTACCGGCGAGTTGAAAGCCGAACCAACTGCGGTTTTGCCAAGCTGGGGCGACTGGCGCAATGGTGGTCTTTCCCACGCGGTTGAAGAGATCCTCGGGCTGAAGACCGGCATCGCGCTCCTGCCACAGCTTGAAAAGATTGGCGATTGCAGGTCATCCCTGTCGAAATCAGCAGCCGAACAGCTTGGCTTGCCTCCGGGAATTCCGGTTCTGCTTGGTCCCGGCGATGTGCAATCGACCATTATCGGAATGGGTGTCGGGCTCAAGCCCGAGCTGTCCCGGTGTTCCATATTCGGAACCAGTGCCATCCACGCATCCCATGTGCTGGACCCGCTGAAGATGCAGACGAAACCTGCCGGCGCGATGATACAGCAGTTTGCGCTTGGTGAAGGCTATATCTGTTCGCATCCGAGCTTTAACGGCACCACCGCCTTCCAGCACATCGCCCGTCTGACAGGCGAACCAACTGGATTGCGCACTATCAGCCCGCATTATTCCGGAGTGCTGATCCACCCCTTCTTCGAGCCGGGTGGAGAGCGCGCACCCTACACCACACCCCATGCAAAAGGCGCTCTGATCGGGGTGACATCGGCAACCACCTCTCAACAGATTCAGTGGGCGACACGCGAGGCGCTGGTCTTCGTTTCGCGCAAGAGCCATGAAATGATGAACAGCACCGGCAGCGACATGGCGCTCGGCGGGGGCCTCGCCGCAGACGACGCTTTTGCCTCGTTTTTTGCCACCACGCTTGGCCGCAATATCCATAGAAGCACGTCAGGCCATGCGAGCCTTCGGGGTGTCGGCATGATCGCGGCGTTTCACCTCCTTGGAGAACCGCTCAAAAGCCTGCCAGATCGCTGGATTGTGGAGGCCGACAGTATTGCACAGCCCGAAAAGGGCAGCGTGGCGCACTATGCCGAACGGAAATATGCACTATTCTCCACACTGGTCGATGTCGTGTCGCCGTGTTGGGACGACATGTCGGCACTGGCAAGTCTGGCGGCTGAGGATATGACAATTCCCGCGGGGAAGGAGAATTTACAATGAATGGTGCCGATGTGCTCTGCGAGACATTGCTTGCAAACGATATCGACGTCTGTTTCGCAAATCCCGGAACGTCAGAAATGCATTTCGTTGCCGCACTCGACCGGCAGCCCCGGATGCGCTGCGTGCTCGGCCTTTTCGAAGGTTTGGTCACGGGCGCTGCCGATGGCTATGCGCGCATGGCGGACAAACCCGCCGCAACGCTTCTTCATCTGGGACCGGGCCTCGCAAACGGGCTTGCCAATCTGCACAATGCAAAGCGTGCCCGGACGCCGATGGTGAATGTCGTCGGCGATCACGCCAGCTATCACCTGAAATATGATGCGCCCCTGACATCCGATATTGAATCGCTTGCCCGGCCAATGTCGCACTGGGTGGGACGCGCCGGGAATGCAGCCACCGTCCGGGAAACCACAGAGACGGCAATCACCGAAGCGTGGGCAGCGCCCGGCCAGATTTCAACCCTCATCCTTCCCGCCGATGCGGCATGGAACGAGGTCGAAACGATAAGCCCGGAGAAAATTCGGCGCAAGAAAGATACAGAGCCTGACAGTGCGCGCGTCCGCGACGTCGCGAATGCCTTGCGAAAGGGAGCCAGAACCACAATCCTGGTTTCCGGCATGGCGCTGCGCGAGCGTTCGCTTGAGACAGCCGCCCGTATCGCAGCCGCAACGGGAGCGAGACTGCTCGCCCAGCAGGCCAACGGTCGCATGCAGCGTGGAGCCGGACGGGTCGTACTGGATCGGGTGCCCTATGTCATTGATCAGGCGCTGGAGGTCTTTGCCGATACGCAGCAGCTCATTCTGATCGGTGCCAAGGCGCCCGTTGGCTTTTTTGCCTATCCGGGCAAGCCCGGCAGCATGCTGCCCGAAACATGCAACGTGATTGATATGACAGTGGATGGCGACGATATCGCACTGGCCATCGAGATGCTGGCCGATGAAATCGGCCTGCGCCCCTCGACCCGGCCTGAACTCGCGGCACGGTTTCGCCCCGATATACCGCAGGGCAAGCTGACGCCCGCCGCTATTGCAACGGCGCTTGCACATCACATGCCTGCCAACGCCATCATCTGCGATGAATCGGTTTCTTCGGGCAGGGATTTCTTCCGCAGCACCTATGGAGCGGAACCCCATGACTTTCTGCAACTGACCGGCGGCGCCATCGGCGTCGGCCTGCCTCTTGCCACCGGTGCGGCAATTGCATGCCCCGACCGCAAGGTGATTGGCCTGCAGGCGGATGGAAGCGGAATGTACACCGTTCAGGCCCTTTGGACACAGGCGCGCGAAAAGCTCGATACGCTGACCATTATCTTTGCAAACCGGCGATATGCCATCCTTCATGGTGAATTGAAAAATGTCGGCGCCGGCGTTGCGGGCCACAATGCCAGCCGGATGCTCGATTTGGTCAACCCGGAGCTTGACTGGGTTGGCCTGGCAAACGGTATGGGCGTCGAGGCGGCCAAGGCCGATACGGCCGGGCGATTTGAAGACCTGCTGAAAGCGGCCTGTGCCCGCAAGGGGCCGTTTCTGATCGAGGCTGTAGTGTAATCGATATCGCCCAGGGCAACCGAAAGTGGATGTGAACAATGATCAGACGCGTACCGCATTGCAGTCACTGGGGCGCTTACACGATCCTCGTCGATGGCAACGACATCGTCGGCATCGAGCCTTTCGAGCACGATCCGGCACCGTCGGCGATCATTCACTCGGTCAAGGAATGGGCAAACCCGGAGCGCCGGGTCGAGCAACCCATGGTCAGGTCAGGCTGGCTGAACAAACGCGAAAAAAGCGATGGGCGTGGCCGCGGCAACGAGAAATTCGTGCCCGTCAGCTGGGATCGGGCGTTTGAACTGGTGGGAGACGAGATCACCCGGGTTGCAGAAACATTTGGCAATCAGTCGATTTTTGCCGGCTCCTACGGCTGGACGAGCTGCGGCCGGGTTCACCATGCTTCATCCCTGCTGAAACGCACACTCAATCTCGTTGGCGGTTTTACCGGCCATGTCGACACCTACAGCATTGCGGCTGGCCCGGTGATCCTGCGCCATGCCCTTGGTAGCGACGCCGCCTGTGGCGGTCAGGCAAATACACTCGATTCGATTGCTGAACATACCGAAACGCTGATCGTTTTCGGCTCGCTTTCACCCAGAACCGCGCAGAGCGAGGCCGGTGGCCTGGGCAGCCATACACTTGAAATTCACCTGAAGCGGATGGTCGAGCGTCAGGTGCGCATTATCCTGATTTCACCGTTGAAAGACGACCTGCCCGACTGGGTCGAAGCGGAATGGTGGCCGATCCGCCCCAACACCGATACGGCTCTGATGCTCGGACTTGCCGGAGAAATCGTCAAGGCGGGGGCCCATGACACGGATTTTCTGCAACGGTGTTGCAGTGGGTCCGATGAGTATCTCGGTTACCTCGCCGGGAAATCCGACGGCCAGATCAAGGATGCCTCATGGGCATCGAAGATCGTCAATCTGGATCGGGACAAGATCGCTCATCTCGCACGGCAAATGGTGCAGACGCGGAGCATGTTGACGGTAAGCTGGAGCCTCCAGCGGGCGCATCATGGCGAACAGCCCTTCTGGGCAGCACTCGGCCTTGCTGCCGTAACCGGCCAGATTGGTCTTCCCGGAGGGGGGGTGGGCTATGGCTACGCGTCGCTCGGCGGCGTGGGCGCCTCCATCGGGACCGGAATATCTCCAGCCATCTCTCAGGGTGCCAAGCCGATAGATAGCTTCATTCCTGTTGCGCGTATTGCGGATATGCTTTTCAACCCCGGAAAAGGCTTCACCTATCAGGGTCAGGAGCGCGTCTATCCCGATGTAAGGCTGGTCTACTGGGCGGGTGGAAATCCGTTCCATCACCATCAGGACCTTAACCGGCTGATGCATGGATGGACACGCCCCGAAACGATCGTCGTGCAGGATCCCCTGTTTACGGCGACGGCACAGCGCGCCGATATTATCCTGCCTGCTTCCACATCCATTGAGCGCAACGACATTGCAGGCAACAGACGCAGCGATTTCATTCTTGCCATGCACAAAGCCATCGAGCCATTGGGCGAAGCACGCTCCGATTTCGATATCTTCAATGGCATTGCCGAGAGGCTGGGGGTGGCCGCGGCCTACAATGAAGGCCGCACTGAAATGGAATGGATCCGGCACCTCTATGATCTATCCCGGGATGACGCCAGAGAGCGGCTGAATTTCGACATGCCCGATTTCGATACGTTCTGGAAACAGGGCTATGCCAAAGTTCCGGTGAAAACCCATCACACCTATCTCGATGATTTTCGCGAGGATCCGCAAGCCCATGCACTGGCGACGGAGAGCGGGCGGATCGTGCTCGGCAGCGCGACATTGGCGAAGCTGGATTATGACGATTGCCGCAGTCATCCAGCCTGGATCGAGCCTGCCGAATGGCTTGGTCAGGTGACGTCGGAAAACCAGATGCATCTCGTATCGCATCAACCGGCCGGACGCCTTCATAGCCAGCTCGAAACAGGTGAATCCAGCCGTGCCATGAAGAGAAACGGGCGCGAGCGGGCAAAACTGAATGATAAAGATGCCGAAACGCTCGGGATCGCCGACGGCCAGACGATCAGGCTGTGGAATGATCGGGGCGCCTGCCTCGCAACAGCCGATGTGACCGATGCGGTCCGGCCGGGGGTCATCGCTCTCCCGACGGGAGCCTGGCTGACACATTCGGGAAACGACGATCTCGAGATCGCCGGCAATCCGAATGTTCTCACCCTCGATGTCGGCACATCGAAGTTCGGTCAGGGTTGCTCCGCTCATACATGCATCGTCAACGTCGAGCCATTCTACGGAGATGCGCCCGATGCCATCACGCAATATCAGCATGATCTTGCAGCTCTGGTTGCGGTCTGACCGGACTGAACCGTCACCCCTACTGAAGGAGGAAAAACATGAACGCTCCCGCCATCAGCCGGTTTCCCGTGCCGGAAATCAAGGACCTGCCCAAAGACATTGCGGACCGGATACTTGCGGTTCAGGAAAAATCGGGTTTCGTGCCCAATGTGTTTCTGACACTGGCCTACAGGCCCGACGAATTCCGGGCGTTTTTTGCCTATCACGATGCACTGATGGACAAGCCCGGAAATATCACCAAGGCTGAGCGTGAAATGATCGTGGTCGCGACGAGCAATGCCAACCAGTGCCAGTATTGTGTGGTCGCTCACGGGGCTATTCTTCGCATACGCGCAAAGAACCCCCTGATCGCCGATCAGGTGGCGGTCAATTACCGCAAGGCCGATATCACGCCGCGCCAGAAAGCCATGCTCGACTTTGCCATGAAGGTTTCCACCCGCGCCTACGAAGTCGACGATGACGACATTGCCACCCTCAAGGAGCATGATTTCACCGAGGACGATGCCTGGGATATCACGGCGATTTCCGCCTTCTTCGGAATGTCCAACCGGCTGGCCAATGTCACAAGCATGCGGCCGAACGACGAGTTTTATGCCCTCGGCCGCTAGTAGCAAAGAAAGGTGACCACGATGCCCAGGAGTTACAAGGACATGCTGGCAGAGGCGGAAGCGGATGTGCAGTCAATCGAGGTTGCTGATGTGGCATCGTCGGTGGAGGGCGACGACCGGGTTCTGGTCGATATCCGCGATATCAGGGAACTCGAACGCGACGGCATGATCGAAGGGGCAATTCACGCCCCGCGCGGTATGCTCGAATTCTGGATCGACCCGGAAAGCCCGTATCACAAGCCTGTTTTTGCCGGGAACAAGACTTTTGTCTTTTATTGCGCCTCCGGCTGGCGGTCGCTTCTTGCCGCGCAGACCGCACAGGCCATGGGCCTGAAAAGCATGAGCATGCGGGGCGGGTTTGGCGAATGGAAGGCCAAGGGCCATCCGTTTGTCGAGAAAAGCAGCCGCGAAAAGCCAGTCAGATAGGAATACCATGACACAGTTCCATGCAATGATGATCGAAGATGTCGAAGGCAAGCCAATGGCGTCGCTCAAACATCTCTCGATCGATGCGCTTCCGGATCACGATGTTCTTGTCGAGATCGAGTATTCCAGCCTGAACTACAAGGATGGGCTGGCCATCTCGGGAAAATCCAGAATTGCCAGACGGCTGCCGATGATCGCGGGTATTGATCTTGCCGGAACGGTCGTCGAATCCCGTTCGCCCCAATGGCAGAAAGGCGACCGGGTCGTCGTCAATGGCTGGGGCCTGTCAGAAGTCGAGTGGGGTGGGTATTCCCGATTCCAGCGGCTCAAGCCGGAATGGCTGATCCGTCTGCCTGACGCCTTCAGTTTCGAACAGGCCATGGCGATTGGCACAGCGGGTTATACCGCAGCCCTCTGCATCAATGCTCTGGAGGACTGGGGCGTGATCCAGAAGGGCAAAGGCGAAGTGCTTGTAACGGGTGCGGCGGGCGGAGTTGGCTCTGTAGCAATCTCGCTGCTTTCCGCACGTGGCTATCTGGTGACGGCGGCGACCGGACGCCCGGAAATGCACGACTATCTGACATCGCTTGGCGCGCGCAATTTCGTTGACCGGAAGGAGCTGTCGGACAAGGGATCGGCTTTGCAGAAAGAGCGCTGGAGCGGGGGCGTCGATACCGTCGGCTCGACCGCGCTCGCCAACGTCCTCGCCCAGACAGCCTATGGCGGGGCGATTGCAGCGTGTGGGCTTGCCGGTGGGGCTGATCTTCCCGGCACGGTCATGCCGCACATCCTCAGAAGCGTGACGCTGATCGGGGTCGATTCCGTTATGGCGCCTGTAGCAAAACGCGAGCGGGCGTGGAATCTTCTCGTGGAGAGCCTCGATACCAGGGCCCTCGCCGACATGACGAGCGTTGCTCCCATGAGCCGGCTTCCGGAATTGGCGAACGACATTGTTGCGGGAAAGACAAGAGGGCGCGTCGTCATTAAAATTGATTGATCTGTTGGCGCCGGACCGAAAAGGACGGGTGGTTTCGTCGGATGATGGGGCTATCTTCCTGTCGCTAGGGAGGAAAGCATGACAAACAAATTCGACTACGGTCTGGACCGGCGACAGGCCAACCACCAACCGATGACGCCCATGACATTTCTCGAGCGTGCAGCGGCTACCTATCCCGAGAAGACTGCGGTTATTCATGGCGCATTGCGCCTGACCTATGCGCAGTTCTGGCGCAACTGCCGAAAACTGGCATCAGCCCTCTCCGGCCAAGGCATTGGCAAGGGCGATACAGTGTCGGTCATGCTGTCCAATACGCCGCCGATGCTGGAATGCCATTTCGGTGTGCCGATGGCCAATGGTGCGGTGCTTCATTCTCTGAATACCCGGCTTGACGCCGCCACCATTGCTTTCCAGCTGGACCACGCAGAATCCAAGGTCGTGATTGTCGACCGGGAGTTCTCCAACGTGATGAAAACTGCCCTGGCGCTCACCAATGTCCAGCCACTGGTGATTGACTATGATGACCCTGAATATCCCGATGATGCGCCTTACCCCAAAGGCGATCGTATCGGTACATTCGATTACACGACGTTTGTCACGGGCGGTGACGAGCATTTCCAATGGGCGATGCCCGATGATGAATGGGATGCCATTTCGCTGAATTATACCTCCGGAACCACGGGAAACCCGAAGGGCGTTGTCTATCACCATCGCGGTGCTGCCCTCATGGCTTTGAGCAACACCATCCATTCGGGAATGGGCAAGCACCCCGTCTACCTGTGGACGCTGCCGATGTTTCATTGCAACGGCTGGTGCTTTCCCTGGACCCTTGCAGTACAGGCGGGCACGCATGTCTGCCTGCGCTGGGTACGCCCAAAAGCCATCTACGATGCGATTTCCGATCATGGCGTCACCCATCTCTGCGGTGCGCCGATTGTGATGTCCGCGCTCATCAACGTGTCCGACGAGGATAAGCGTCAATTTCCGCAGACTGTAACCTTCAACACGGCTGCCGCGCCACCACCGGAAGCCGTGCTTTCAGCCATGGCCGATGCAGGCTTTGCAGTCACCCATATCTATGGCCTGACCGAAACCTACGGACCCGCCGTTGTCAACGAATGGAACGAGAACTGGAATGCTCTGGACAAGAGCGAACAGGCTGCGAAAAAGGCAAGGCAGGGTGTCCCCTATATCGCCCTTTCAGACCTCGCGGTCCTTGATCCTGAAACCATGAAACCCGTCCCGCAAGATGGCGAAACCATTGGCGAAGTGATGTTCCGTGGCAATATTGTCATGAAGGGTTATCTCAAGAATCCGACAGCAACAGACGAGGTTTTTTCAGGCGGATGGTTCCATTCCGGCGATCTCGCCGTGACATATCCGGATGGCTATATTCAGCTCAAGGATCGGTCAAAGGACATCATCATATCCGGCGGCGAGAACATCTCGTCAATCGAGATAGAGGATGCACTGTACAAGCATCCGGCGGTCGCGGCCGTCGGCGTTGTTGCAAGGCCCCATGAAAAATGGGGGGAAACGCCCGTTGCCTTCGTCGAGCTCAAACCCGGCAGGCAAGCAACGGAAGCCGAGCTGATTGCACACTGCAAGGGCAGCCTGCCGGGCTTCAAATGCCCGACAGGCATTGTGTTCGCCGAGATACCGAAAACATCGACCGGAAAAATCCAGAAATACGTGCTGCGTGATATGGCACGGGCACCTGCAACCGACCAAACTTCAAATTCAGGAACATGATGATGATTGAAAAACGACAGTTCTACATTGATGGTGCATGGATTGCGCCAGCCAGCGCCCGCGACCTCGGCGTCATTGATCCTTCCACCGAAGAAGTCTGTGCGGTTATTTCCATTGGTGACACGACCGATGCCGACAATGCTGTCGCCGCTGCCAAGCGCGCATTTGATACATGGTCGCGCACGCCACCATCGCAACGGCTGGCGATGGTGGAGAAGCTGCTGGAAATCTATCAGCGGCGGGCAGAAGAAATGGCGCACGCCATAAGCATGGAAATGGGAGCACCCATAGACATGGCCCTGCGGAGCCAGGTCGGGGCCGGTGCTTATCACATCACCAATTTCATCACTGCTTTCAAAGACTTCCAGTTTATCCGCCCGCTGGGTGACCATGCACCTGCGGATCGTATCATCATGGACCCGATCGGTGTGGTGGGCTTGATAACCCCCTGGAACTGGCCGATGAACCAGGTCACCCTGAAGGTTATTCCGGCGTTGCTTGCTGGCTGCACGATGGTTCTGAAGCCGTCCGAAATCGCTCCGCTATCGTCCATGCTTTTTGCGGAATATATCGATGAGGCCGGTTTCCCGGCGGGTGTGTTCAATCTCGTCAATGGCGATGGCGCCGGTGTTGGCACACGGCTTTCATCGCATCCCGATGTTGAAATGATCAGCTTTACCGGTTCAACGCGAGCCGGCATCGCGATCTCGAAAACAGCCGCCGAGACCCTGAAACGCGTTGTTCTCGAATTGGGCGGGAAAGGCGCCAACATCGTCTTTGAAGATGCCGACGCGGATGCCGTCAAGCGCGGCGCCCTGCATTGCTTCAACAACACGGGCCAAAGCTGTAATGCACCCACCCGCATGCTGGTGCAGCGCCCGATCTATGATCAGGCCGTCGAGACCGCCCGACAGGTGGCCGACACGCTTCCGGTGGATTCTGCCCACAAGTCGGGCAAGCATATGGGGCCGCTTTCATCGGAGATGCAGTTCTCAAAGGTTCAGGAAATGATCCAGAAGGGTATCGACGAAGGGGCCCGGCTGGTTGCCGGTGGTCCGGGACGACCCGCCGACTTGAATCGTGGTTATTTCGTGCGTCCGACTGTCTTTGCAGACGTCAACAACGGCATGGCGATTGCCCGCGAAGAGATTTTCGGCCCGGTCCTGTCGATCATTCCGTTCGAAACTGAAGAAGAGGCGATCGCGATCGCCAATGATACACGCTATGGGCTGACCAACTATGTCCAGACACAGGACAGCGAAAAGCTCAATCGCGTGGCTCTACGCCTCCATTCGGGAATGGTCGAAATGAATGGCAATCCGCGCGGACCCGGATCACCATTCGGAGGCGTTAAAGCATCGGGTCGAGCTCGTGAAGGCGGTGTATGGGGAATTGAAGAGTTCCTTGAACAAAAGGCCGTTTCTGGCTGGGCCGCCGGATGAGGTGAAGAGGTTTCCAGACGACGTCGGGTTAACGCATGATCAGTATCGTCCCGATCAGCCGTCAGCCATGACCGTCACCGTTTTCCACCGGCACTTATCGCCCATGCAGTTTGGTTGCATTAGCGCCAAAGCGAATATTCGCCGTCACGCCCGGTTGCAGGCTCGTCGAAACGAGCCTGGCCTCCACCTCATCAGGCCGTTGTCGATTTCCCTCACGTACAGCCTTCCCGGCCATGAGCAACTCCAGCGCAGCCTCCATGGAGGAACGTCCTTTGTCATCCATGGAAAGCCGATCACAGATCATGCCCGGCGAGACAACGTGCGAACACGTCAATAATCATGCTTCCGTATTGCAGTTATCTTTCAGAAAATGCGGAGATCGTTGCCCCTTGATCAAGGCTGGTACTCTGTCGACGCCCAGCTGCCCCATGCCATTGACCAATTCTGCACGCAGCAATTCAGCCATTTCAACTGGGCCATCATTTACCCCTAGAGCCGCGACCGCGTAGAGGAAGGGGCGTCCAACGAAGACGAAATCGGCCCCGCGATCAAGCGCGGCAATGATGTCGGTTCCCGAGCGAATGCCACCATCCATCAAGACCTGAACGCTGGAATCCACCGCATCCCGAATGGCGGGCAACACAGCCAATGGCGCAGGAGCAGCCTCGAATTGTCGCCCGCCGTGGCTCGATACGATCAGCGCATCCGCCCCCATTCCGGCGATCCGTCTGGCATCCGATGAGTTCAAGATACCTTTTACGACGAATTTTCCTTTCCAGCGCTGTCTCAGCCCGTCCAGAATGGTCCAGTCAAGCCTGCCCGAAGTCTGACGCGCCATCAGCCGTGCAAGCGAGGTGCCGGACTGGGAACCGGAAGAATAGTTTGCGAAATTGGCTACCTTCGGAGAGCCCGCGCGCAAAGTCGCGAGACACCATGCCGGATGCGTTGCAAAGCTCAGGATGCTTCTCAAACTGGGCCGCAACGGCAAAGTAAATCCGTTATCCAGATCGCGTAGTCGTCGACCGGGAGCAGGGATGTCAACGGTGACGACAAGCTTATCGATACCCGCAGCTTCCGCCCGATCAATCAGATTGTCGACGATAGATTGATCTTCCCCGACATAGAGCTGAAACCAGGTGTCGGGGTTGACCTTCACGATGTCTTCGATGCTCGTCGACGCAGCCGTCGACAGAACATAAGGAATGTTCAGGCGATGTGCCGCCGCCGCCAGGGCAAGATCGGTTTGTGGCCATACCAGATCGGCGAGCCCTATGGGCGGTATCCCGAAAGGCAAGGCCTGCTGGCTGCCTAAAAGATTGCAGCTTGTGTCAAACTCGGTGTGTCCTTGCAGAACCGAAGGCACAAGCTGGACGCGGCCGAAAGCGGCTTCCGCGCGGCGCAACGCATGTTCCCTGCCGGCCCCGCCATCAATGAAGTCGAACGCCATTCGGGGCAAGCCCCGCCTTGCTGCAAGGCGCGCCTGTGTGACACTGGTCAGCTTCATCGCTCGCACCTCATATTTCGTTGACGGTGGCGACCCGACGTCGTTTCACGATTGCCATGAGTGCGGGAACGACGATCATTGCTATCCCCACTGCCATAATCCCGCTGACAAGCCAGTTCGAAAAAAAGATCGACGGTGATCCCTGCGATATTATCAGCGACTGACGGAAAGCGTCTTCTGCCTTATCTCCCAGAACCATCGCCAAAACGAAGGGTGCTATCGGATAATCCAGTTTCTTGAACAGGTACCCGACGACCCCGAATATCGCCAACAACACCATGTCGAACGAAGCACTCGCCACGGTATAGGCGCCGATCAGACAGACGAACATGATCAGCGGCGCAATAATCCCGAAGCGCACCCGCAGGATGATCGCAAAGAACGGGACCGTAGCGAGCGCAAGGATAACGCCGATGACGTTGCCCAGATACATCGAAGCGATCAGTCCCCAGACGAAATCCGTATTCTGGACGAACAGCATCGGACCCGGATTGAGGCCCCAGATCAGCAGGCCGCCCATCATGACCGCGGCTGTGGCCGAACCCGGAATACCAAGTGCCAGCATCGGCAATATCGCCGACGAACCTGCCGCATGGTCAGCCGTCTCCGGAGCGATGATGCCCTCGGGAATGCCGGTCCCGAACTTTTTCTTGCCCGAGCCGGCACGCTGCGCAACACCATAGCTCATGAAGGAGGCTGCGGTCGGTCCTCCTGGCGTAATGCCCATCCAGCACCCGATGACCAGGGAGCGCAGATAGGTGGCCCAGTATCGCGGCAAGGTCACGATCGTTTTGAAGACGCGCCGGATTTCCAGCTTCGACTTGACGGAGTCGAATTTCAGGCCTTCTTCCATGGTCAGCAGCAATTCCCCGATGCCGAACAGGCCGATTACCGCGACCAGAAAACTGATCCCACGCAGCAATTCGCCAATGCCATAGGTCAGCCTCACTTCGCCCGAAATTGTATCCATGCCCACGGAGGTCAGTGCCAGCCCAAGAGCGATTGCGGCGACGCTTTTGAACATCGATCCGGAACCGAAGCCGATAAAGCACGAGAAGGCGAGGAAATAGACTGCGAAATACTCGGCTGGCGAAAAGCTGAGCGCGAAGGAGGCGATCCAGCTCGACAGCACCGTGATCAGGGCCACACCGCACAGCGCGCCAATTCCCGCCGAACAGAACGCATAGGCCAACGCCTCGGTTGTCTCGCCGCGTTTGGCCATCGGATGCCCGTCGAACGTAGTGGCGACCGAAGACGGTTCGCCGGGTATGTTGAACAGGATCGACGTGGTTGACCCACCGAACAACGCGCCCCAATACATGCTGGTTAGCAGGATGATGGCAGAGACCGGCTCCATCGCGAAAGTCAGCGGCAGCAAGAGCGTCACGCCGTTGGGGGCGCCCAGACCGGGCAAAACACCCACCAAAAGCCCCATCATCACGCCCGCGACCATCAACAGGACATGATAACCGCTGATCGCGACAGAGAAGCCGTGAAGAAGATTTTCAAGGTTTTCCATGGTGACCTCCTCACAATCCGAGAAGGGCTTCGACGGGCCCTTTCAACAGTGGAATCCGGAACCAGGATTCGAACATCACATAAAAGAGCCCCACTGCGGCGAAAGCGATCAGCAAGGCATTCAGAGACGAAGTCTTTGCCTGAAATCTGATCGTCAGAAACAGATAGATCAGCCCGGCACAATAAATGCCCAGCAGATAGCTCAACACCACCAACCCGACTACGGGCAAGAAAAACGATACAACTTCACGCGCACCGCCGAAGCTCAGAAACACCGTGGCCCTGTAGCGTGCGCGCTCCATATAGCCTGAAACCGCGATCCCCATTCCGGCGAGCACAACTGCCCAGCCCAGATAGAACGGGATATAACCTGAATCCGGCCCGCTGGATGTCCAGCCGAAGCCCAAATCTGCCGCGCCGAGGACGATGATCGCACCCGCCGCCACAAGTAACGCCGCCACAAACATCTCGGCCGCAAAGCGCGTCAACAACGTCCGCTCGGTATCATGCATATCAGCCTCTTGTATTTTTTATCGGAGGTCCGTGCGACCAGCCATCCCGATCGCACAGAGAAGGGAGTTATTTGACAAGCCACCCTTCGCGCTCGAAAACGGCTTTAGCCTGCGCTGCGTCCCGATCGATATAGGCCTGAAATTCCGCACCTTGCACAAACAGATCGCCCTGCATGGTCGAGTTCAGATATGCCTGCCATTCCGGCTTTTCCCGAACCTTCGCGAACAGATCGTTGAAATAGGCCTGTTGCTCGTCGGTCAGCTTCGCCGCCGAAAAGATCGTCCGCGGAATCTCGTAGGATTGGATCTTGCTGCCTTGGCTGGCACAGGTCGGGATATCCCCGAAGCCCTGTCCGTCGTGAACCTTCTCGGTGGCATCCAGCTTGGCCTCGGCAAAAATACAGATCGGCTTGATCGCTCCTCCGGCCCATTGCCCGGTATTTTCCGATGGGTTGTTAGTATTAACGTCAATATGACCACCGGCCAATTGTACTGCCGCTTCACTGCCGCTCTTGAAGGGGATGTAGATGAAGTTGCCCTTCGCCTCTTCCGCGATCAGGCGAATGAGGATCTCGTCACCGTCCTTGGATTGGGTACCTCCGGATTTCAGGGGCGCAGACTGGTTTTGCGCAGCACTCGCCACCTCCTGATAGGTCGCATATGGACGATCAGCGTTGGTCCATAGAATAAAGACGTCCTTGGCCATTCCGGCAACCGGCGTGAGATCGTCCATGGAGTAGCCGACCCTGGCCTTCATTGGCAGCAACCAGGCATTGTTGTTCCCGAACAGCAGCTTGTGCGGATCCTTGCCACTGGTGACACCGTACATGAAGGCTTCGCTTCCTGCGCCTGCGGGCTTGTTCGTCACCACGACATCGACATCGACCAGATCGTATTTCTGAATTATCGACTGAATCGTCCGTGCGAACAGATCGGTTCCACCACCCGGTCCCGCACCGGCTACGAATTCGAGATCCTGGGTGGGCACCCAGTCGGCCCGAGCCGTCCCAGCCAGAGATGCAGCAGCAATCACTCCCACGATAGCACTTAAGTAGCGCATTCCATCCTCCCAGTTGGTTGCAGTCCAATATCATCATGCGCGTTCACCCTGATGGATAAACGGTCATCCTTTTCCTCGACCCTTGGAGGTCGGCATTTTCAACAGTTCCGCCTTGCGTTCCGGTGACATCGAGAAACCCATGCCCGGCTTCTCCGGCAAGATGATCTCGCCTTCTCCCAGGCTGGTCAGTCCTTCGAAAACGCCCTTGCACAGTTCAACCGAAACAAGGTGCCATTCGACCAGACCACCGTTCGCCATTGCCGCATGCAGGTGCATGTTGTGGAACGGAAACGCGCCGCCATTATCGATCGTCGTGTTGAATGCCTGTGCCATTCCAGCGATCTTCGCGCCCATTGTATAGCCGCCGCCGATGCAGACATTCGGCTGCAACACATCGACCGCCTGATGTATCAACAGATCGCGGTAGCGAAACAGCTGGCCCTCGTTCTGGCCGGCTGCGACCGGGATCCGGATTTTGCGGCGCAAATCGGCAAGACTGCCGATATCGTTGCCGCGCAGCGGTTCTTCAAAAAAACGAATGTCGCAGTCGGCGATACGATCCGCCAAAAGCTGGGCGTGAAACTTGTCCAGACTGCAATTGGCATCGATGAACAGGTCAACGTCGCTGCCGACAGCGGCACGCACCGCACGGATGCGCGCCTCATCCTCCCGAATGACCGTATCAAGCGAACGGCCGCTGTCGCGACGCGCCAGCGCATGGTGACCAACCACCATTTTCAGCCGCTTCTGCCCCTGGCTGGCGAGATGGGCCGCCGCTTCAGCAAGCTCTTCCCGTTCAAGCGCGGCGAAGCCGAAAGTCACATAGCTTTCAACCTTGTTGCGAGCGCCGCCGAGAAGGCGCCAGACCGGCATTCCCAGTTTCTTGCCTGCGATATCCCAGAGGGCAATATCGATCGCAGAAGCGACATGGCTGCCATAGCCGGTCTGCCCACGCGGGCTGAGCAACCAGTAGAGCCTTTCGGCAACCGCTTCCCGCGACATCACCGGCATGCCGACGATATTGGGCGCAACAAGACTGTTCACGGCGGCGCTCACGACCTCTTCATCGGTGATTGCCGTAAAACCGTGTCCGATAGCACCGTCCGCAGTCTCGATCTCAACGACGACGGCCGACAGTTCAGTCGAACGACTGATCGCACCGATTTTCAACTCGCACGGCAGAAAGACCGGAATGGCCTCGACCCGCGCGATGACGTCGCCTGCAACTTCGCTTTTATCGGACATAGTCAGTTTTTCTCCCGTCATATCGTTCAGCGGCTTCTCACCGTGTTCTGCGCTGCGTAACTCATGGCAGAACACTCACTTCCACCAATGTGAGCCCCTTGTTGGCGGAGACATGGGCAATGGCTGCCTCCAGCGCCGCCGGCAGGTCTTCTGCTTTTTCGACACGTTGGGCATACGCGCGGCTGGCACCTGCGATCATGGTAAAATCCGGCGTTGGCCCCAGCGATGTCAGCGGCATGATATTGGCTTGTGCCGCATGGCCCTTTGGGTAAAGATCGGCCACCGACTGACGCACCGCGCCCCATTCCGAATTGTTAAGCACAATCACGATGATGGAAATGCCCATCGCTTCGGCTATCTGGTGGCAGGCCACAGGGTTTGAGAACAGATATGAGCCGTCGCCCATGGTCGCGACAACCAGACGCCGGGGTTGCGCCAGTTTCATCCCCAGGGCAGCCGGAAACGACCAGCCCAGGCCGCCGGAATGCGGCTCCTGGAACCAGCTTCGATGAGCATCCAATGTGAGCGGCTCCAGCGGGCAACCAAGTTCCGACAGAACCGACACATCATGCCCTTCCATGGCCTGCGACAGGCAGAAGCTGACATGTTCCTTCGTTATCCCGCTGCTGTGTCCGGCCCTGGCACGCGAAACCGTATTCTCACGCCGAGCGCGGCAGCGCGCCTCGGTATCGGCGCGGCGGCCTTCAGCATGACCGTCGTCAACGCTCAAAGCATTCAATGCCTTTTCCAGCGCTACGAGGAACGGGCCGACTTCACCGGTAAGGGTACGGTCCGACGGGAAATTACGGAACGGGAACCGTTCATAGAGAGGATCGGCGCCGACCTGAAAGATCTTGCAATCCTCCGATGGCACGTGGATCGCGGGCGACCAGGGGGCCAGACAGTCCAGCACCACGACCAGATCAGCCTCTTCGACCCATGGTCCAATCTCCGCGCCGGTCGAAAATGGGTGATCGGTCGCAAGTGCAAGCTGCACGGCCCAATATTGGCTGACCGGGATAGCCCAGTCGCGCGCAATGCGATCCAGCGCTGCAAAGCCTTGCTCGCTGCCAGCGCCCCTTTGCGCCACGATCAGCGGACGGCGCGCATCCCGTATCGCACGAGCGAGCTCTGCAACTCCGTCAAGGTCGACCGCGGAAACGGAAGGTGCAATCCGACTGGGAACACCCAACCCCTCGTAAGCCACGACCTCGCATAAAACTTCGCGCGGAACGCTGACATAGACAGGGCCGCGCGGCGTCGAATTGGCGATGGCAAATGCCCGATCAACCACATCGGGGATTTGCTCCGGAAACCGCAGCTCGTAATCCCATTTGGAGGCTTCACGAACGAGCGCATGCTGATCACGCATCTCCTGCCCCCAGCCGATGGGCACCGTTCGCGCGCCGAAGCGCCCCTTCTCAAGCGTCGGTGTCCGCCCTGACAGCAACAGCATCGGAATCTGTTCAGCCGCAGCGTTGATCGCGCCCATCGCGCAATTCGCCAAGCCGACATTGGTATGCGCCATAACCGCCTGAGAACGACCGGAAGCCAGATAGTAGCCATGTGCCATGGCTACTGCGACGGATTCGTGCGGAATGACAATGGCCTCCGGCAAAGCGATGCCGTTGGCCCTGGCCTCCGCAAGGCCTTCGATAATCGGCGGAAAATCAGTCCCGGAATTGGCAAAGATGTAATCCACGCCGACAGCCTTCAGGCGTGCCAGCAGCGCGCCACCGGCTGTCATCAAATGCCCTCGTTGCGACTGAACATCCACCCGTCTTCCCTCCCAAGAATTCTGAATATCGTACTGGATAACATAATATTTCTATATATGAAATATATATTGCTATTAATGTTATATATGTTAAGTTCGTTCTGTCAACACGCTTTGCAATTTTGCAATAGCTGCGCCACCGGGAGTGAGGGGCGATATGAGTCAGGCCAATGGATCAGTCATTAAAGCCTTCCAGATACTGGATTTATTCGATGACGCGCTCATCGAGATCGGAACAAGCGATGTCGTATCGCGCCTCGGCATGAATACGATCACCGCACATCGCTTTCTAAAAACGCTTGAAGCTGCCGGTGCGCTCGTTGCCGTGTCACGCGGACATTATCGACTGGGTTACAAGCTTGCCGAACTCGGCAAGCTTGCGGTTGGCGCGGACAATCTGCGCAGCGCATTGCAGCCGGTGCTCGACCAATTGACGAAAGAGGTCGGCGAAGGGACGCTTGCCTCAACTTTCGACGGTCAGAGCGCAGTGTGCATCGCACGCGCGCTGCCGGATCGGTCGCTGTTTGTGTCGGTGCAGCTGGGCAGCCACCTCGAAACCTATGCCACCGCGCATGGAAAACTGTGGCTGGCCAGTTTGAGCGATGCGGCGCTGGACGCCTATCTGGACGGGCTTGAACTGAAAAAGATCAATGACAGTTTCGCGCCCAGTCGATCCGGCCTCATCGCGGAACTTAAGGAAATACGAAAGACCGGTCTCGCTTTCAATCGTGGCGAACGGGAACCCGACGTCCACGCTCTGGCTGTGCCGGTTCTCAGCCCGTCGGGGAAAATGATCTGCGGTCTGTCGGTCTTCAGCTCGAAGAGCCGCATGGAACCCCTGATCGCAAACAATCTCGAAGCCAAGCTCAGAGCTTCTGCCCAAAATGTGCAGACCGCTCTTTATGGAACGGCTGGCAAGGCCAGCTGAGTGCCAATCATTCAATCAACCGGGAGAAACAGATGAACATTGGAATGCTGATTGACGGTCAGGACGTGGCGGCCCACGACAAGGCGGCCTTCACCCGCTTCGATCCTGTCACAGGAGAAGAGGCCACCACGGCCCCTGCCGCCAGACAACCCGATATCGACCGGGCGGTGGAATCCGCAGCCGCAGCCTTTACGGGATGGTCTGAAGCCGGCCCCGGCGAACGTCGCACCATTCTGCTGAAGGCGGCCGACATCCTCGAAGCCAGGACCGGTGAGTTTATCGCGTGCGGGATCGCTGAAACCGGAGCAACTGGTCCTTGGATCGGCTTCAATGTCTCGCTGGCCGCAAAAATCCTGCGCGAATCCGCAGCCGCAACGACACAGATCAAGGGCGAAATCATTCCGTCCGACAAGCCCGGAACGCTGGCGATGGCCATGCGCGAGCCGGTCGGTGTCATGGTGGGTATGGCACCGTGGAATGCCCCGGTGATTCTGGCTGTTCGGGCGTTTGCAATGCCCATCGCCTGCGGCAATACCGTTGTGCTCAAATCATCTGAAATGTGCCCTCGCCTGCACCGGATGCTCGGCGATGTAATGGTCGATGCAGGGCTGCCCAAAGGCGTGCTGAACATTGTCAGCCACAGCTCCGCAGATGCGCCGGAAGTCGTCACAGCACTGGTATCGCATCCGCTCGTCAAGCGGATCAATTTCACCGGATCGACGCGCGTGGGCAAGATCATCGCGCTTGAAGCCGCCAAGCACCTTAAGCCCGTTCTTCTGGAACTGGGGGGCAAAGCTCCGCTGGTGGTGCTGGACGATGCCGATCTGGATGGTGCCGTCAACGCGGCGATTTTCGGCGCATTCATGAATCAGGGGCAAATCTGCATGTCCACCGAACGCATCATCGTCGATGACAAAATTGCCGATGAATTCGTCGCACGGTTCACCGCGCGCGCCTCCGCCCTGCCCAGCGGCAATCCGCGCGAAAAGGTCGCTCTCGGCGCGGTTGTTGCACAAGGCACGATCGACCGGGTTCTGGAACTCGTCGAGGACGCGAAGACATCAGGCGCCAGTGTTACGACCGGCGGTACTGCGGCTGGCACGATCATGCCAGCCACCATCGTTGACAAGGTCACGCCCGCCATGCGCCTGTTCCGCGAGGAATCGTTCGGTCCGGTGGTATGCGTCGTGCGCGCCCGCGACGACAACCACGCCATCGAACTCGCGAACGATACTGAATACGGGCTTTCCTCGGCCGTGTTCAGCCAGAACACCGACCGCGCACTGAGGGCCGCACGCAAGATTGATGCCGGTATCTGCCATATCAACGGACCAACCGTTGGCGACGAGCCGCAAATGCCATTCGGCGGCGTGAAAGACAGCGGCTATGGAAGGTTCGGCGGATCAGCCGGCATAGATGCCTTTACCAACTTGCGATGGATCACCATCGAAGACCCAAAGCAGCATTATCCGTTCTGACAAACGACACAGACCGGATAGCTGCAAACCGGAGCCGAGGCGCGGGGCAGGTGGGACTGCACGCGTCTTTTGGCAGGGGCGCAGTCTCACACATTCTCGAAGCCGCTGGTTTGCGTCCAGCGGGGTTGATCTGGCGAACGGCCACCGCCCGATGCCGTTTTCAATGTATGGGACGGCAACTCGCCAAACGCATCGCAATAGTCCTTTGCGAAATTGCCGAGATTGCCGAAACCGCACATGAAGGCGATTTTAGCGATGGTCGTGCCAGCCTCGCGGGTGAGCAACATCCGCCGGGCGTGGCGCAATCGCACCCGTTTGACAAACGCCATCGGTGAATAGCCCCGGCATTTCCGGAAGGAATCGAAAACGCTGCGCGCGCTGACATTGGTCAGTTGCGCCAACAATTCAACCGTGATCGGCCGATCCCAATGCGCCTCGATATATTCCTCGGCGAGCCGGACCTGACGCGGCGCGGCGCCGGGATGCTGTGCCTCCAGAAATGAGCTGAAGGAGTGGCGGTTGGCTTTCAGAAACATGACGATGAGAGCCTGCTCGATCTCACCCAGCGCGGCAAGCGGCAGCTCGGCCTCGCGCGTTTCCGCCTCGTCGATCAGGAACCGCAACAATCGCCACCAGAGCCTGTTGGCCGGATTCTCGAAGTTGATGACCGGTTCGAACACAAGGTCGCCGTTGACGTCGGCGCCGATCAGGCTGGCGAGCGCTCTCTGGACGGCGGACGCATCCAGTTGGACCGTGAGTTCCTGGAATTCCGGGCCGACGTGAAACTCGGCCAGCAGCCCGGGCGATCCGATCAGGGTCTGCCGGCTGTCTATGCCGACCAACCGTCCCGCGATCCGGCCCCAACCCGACCCGGCCGCGGCCATGGGAATGGATTAGCTGGAGGACAGGCTGGAATAGACGTGATGGACCTCGGCCCCGTAGCTCGCATAGGAGATTCCGATGTCGTTGAGCTGGCAATGATTTCCGTGGGCATGGAAACCGCCAGTTCCGCCTTTGACCGAAAGGCGAACGTCGCCGTAGTACCGATCGATTGCATCTCTCATCTGGTCGACGTCATCGGTCCGGATGACCGGGAAGCGATCCAGCGGCTTCTTCGCTGCCGGAGCCAGGATCGGTGTGCCATTCCGTGTCAACATGGTGCGTCCTCATATCCGCATGATGTCGTGTGGCTGCTGGTGTCAATTCAATGAGTGATTGCGCAATTCGGGCAGAGCTTGCGCTCAGATGGTAGACCAAAATTCTGCTTTGGCATAGGGTGGTGTGAACGACCGTCGAAGTATCGATGGCGAGGCAAACGGGGAGGACCGACTTATGATACCGAAATATTTGGCCGGTGTTGTCATTTCGGCTGGCCTGACGACCGGCGCCGCGAGCGCCAGCGCCATCACGCCTGACGAGGCGAAGGCAATTGCGATGGACGCCTATGTCTACGGCTACTCGCTCCTCACCACAGAGGTGACGCGGGTGCAGATGACCAGCGTCGGCAAGGTGGAAGGCCTGCGCGGGCCGATGGGCCGTTTCATCAACGTCAAGCGCTATCCGCCGGGCGTCTATCGCGGCGTTTCCGCGCCGAACGCCGACACGCTCTATTCGGCAGCGTGGCTCGACCTCGGCGACGAGCCCTGGGTCATGAGCTACCCCGACATGGGTGAGCGCTATTTCCTCTTCCCGATGTACAGCCTCTGGATGCCGGTTATCCACTCCGGCGGAAGCCGCACCAGCGGCGAGAAGGCCCACAGCTTCCTGCTCTCCGGTCCCGGCTGGAGCGGCAAGGTTCCTGACGGGATGACGCATGTCCAGGTGCCCACCCGCTACATGCTCACCCTGGCCCGCACCTATGCCGATGGCACCGAAGCCGACTATGAAGCGGTGAACGCGCTGCAGGCGCAGTATGACGTCCGCCCGCTGTCGGCACTGGGCAAGGCCGACTATGCCTATGTGCCGCCGCCGTTCGATCCCGACCCCGGCTTCTCGCTGACCGACAAGCCACAGGCGGTGATCCTCGACTTCGGGACAGAAGGCTATTTTGACCGCATGGCTGAGCTGATGTGCAAGACCGCGCCTCCAGCCGCCGAAGACGCACCGATGCTGGCCGAGATGGCCAGGATCGGCATAGAGCCGTGCAAGGATTTCGACCTCGCGGCCCTCGGCCCCGACGTTGCCGCCGCGCTCGCGAACTTGCCTGAAGAGGCGCTTGAGCATATCGGCGCCAACCAGCATGTGCTCGGTACCCAGCTAAACGGCTGGACGATGACCAAGGGCCTCGGCGCATATGGCACCGACTACCTGAAGCGCGCGGTCGTCGCGGCCTTCGGCTGGCCGGCGAACCTGCAGGAGGACGCCGTCTATCCCTACACGCTGAAGGACGCCGACGGGCAATCGCTATCGGGCGGGAACAGGTACACGCTGACCTTCGCCAAGGGCGAGGAGCCGCCCGTCAACGGCTTCTGGTCGATCACCATGTATGAGATCGACCAGGGCTGGTGGTTCGTGCCGAACAAACTCGACAAGTTCACCGTCAGCCCGCGCAACAACCTTGTCGCCAATGAAGATGGCTCGGTGACGCTCTACTTCCAGAACGAGACGCCGGGCGCGGACAAGGAAGCAAACTGGCTGCCTGCACCCAAGGGCGAATTCCTGCCAATGCTCAGGATGTACTGGCCCAGGGAAGCCAGCCCCTCGATCATCGACGGAAGCTGGACGCCGCCGCGGGTGAAGAAGGTCCAGTAGGGCAAGGCCGCATCACGAAGCATGTTCGGCCCCTGCGCCGAACATGCGCCGTGTCCCTCCATCAGAACCGAAGGGACAGGCCCGCGGACGCACCATGCTTTTGCGCCTGGCTGCCGAATTCGCCATCATACTGAAGACGAATATCCATGTTCTCGTTTGTGAAAAGCTGAAACCCGGCGCTGACCCGCCCCGAAACCTGATCGATCGGCACATCCAGCGAAAATCCCTGATCCAGCGCTCCGCCGCTGAACGACGCGTCGCCTTCCCACGTATCGTTGGACCGCACCTTCACACCCCCCGACACGTAGCTGCGCAACACCATGTCGTCCGAGAGCTGATGCCGCCCGCCAAACTCGACGGCAGGCGTCACGACGGCCACATTGTGGCGCACCTCGTCAACCCGAAGCCCGAGGCCACCCGCACCATTTTCGGAAAAGCCCTCGCTGCGCGCATGGATCAGATCGATATTGAGATATGGCCTCAGGTAGAAGTCTTCCGATCCGAGTGTATAGGCCACGCGCCCGCGAACACCCGCGATGTAGGAATGCGGCGAACTGCGGGCGATCGTCGAAAAACCGGGCACCGCGATAGCGCGTTCGATTTCATACTCGCCGACACTTCCGAAAAGCGCGCCGGTAAAAAGCAGCGCGCCGGTCTGGTATTTCAGGGTTACCGCCCCCTGCCCCGACGAGCCTCTTGCGGACACGCCGTCATGCGAGTCGAACCAGTCGGCCTGATAGGCGAGCAATCCACCCAGGAACAGGCCCGGGCTGATCTCCGTCTGGCCGCCGACCTGCCAGAAGGCGGAATCCATGTCCACCTTGCGTCGTCCGCCGTCTCCCTTGAGCGATGCCGCCTGCCCGCCTGCCGTGGCGTGGATGCACGAGCCTTCGGTCAGGAACGCCTGCGCCCCGGTCTCGGTGCTGCTGAATATCGGACAGCTCATGGCCGCGTCGGCGACCCGCGATGCATCCGCAGCGGCGCGCGCAAACACCGCCATGACGTTGCGATGCGCCACCGTGTCGAGCGTCCGGCGAAAGAGCGCACGATTCGAACCCGCCGAAGAATCCAGCCCCGCGAAGAATGGGCCAAGCTCGGCGTCGCCCGAGGCAAACACGGGCTCCAGCGCGCTGAGAACCTCGCTGTGGTGCCCGGTCAGGCCGAAGCGGCTGCCATCGAAATGCGCGCCGGTGATGGCGACGTCATATTGGCCCGGCGTTTCTCGCAGCGTATAGGAAAACAGCGGGCTGTCGGGGATAGTGAGCGCGCCTGTGACGGTGCCGTTCACGGTCAGGGCGGGCAGGAAGATATTGGGCAGCGCGCTGGCGAGGTTGGGCCGGATATGGCCGTCGAGAACGGCGTTGCCGGTGACCTCGTAAGTGCCGCTTTGCAGGTTGCTGTAGTCGAGATGCGGCGAGATCCGCCCCGTGGCCGTCTGGATCAGATGACCATCGACATAGGAGCGCTTGCCCGCCAGGGCCATCAGGGTACCGGAATTGGTCAAGGTGCCGCTGTCAGTAGTGGGCGGGTGCCCGTAGGTGTTCTGGAAGTTGCCGTCGATCGAGCCGCCCTGGAGCCAGGTGTTGCCGTAGATCTGGCCCTGATTGTCGACATCAACCTTCTGCGTGCCCCACGTCCCTACGGCCTTGATCGCACTGCCCGACTGGCCCCAGACCCAGCCGTCCTTGCCGATATTGATCTGGTTGGAGGTATTGCCGCCAGCAACCACGATGCCGACGCCCTGCGCTCCCGTCCCGCCCTCGACAGTGCCATTGACATTGACAGTGATCGGACCGGCGCTTCCGGGGGCGCTGCTCTGCGCGAAGACGCCGATGCTGTTTTCGCCGGTCGCGGACACCGCTCCATCGACGTTCACCGTCACGGTGCCAGCCGTGGAACCGGTGTCCGTGCCGGTATGACCGACAAACAGGCTGCCATTGTTGGCGATGAAGCCGCCACCGCCGCCAATGCTCTGGGCAAGGATGCCGAAGGCGCCGGGCCCTGTGGTCCCGACGCTCCCCGTCGCGCTCACGGTGACGTTGCCGCCGGAGCCAGCGCCGAGGACGGATTTCCCGTCATATTTTGACGTCAACTGCGGGGCCGGTCCGTCCGCGGCATAGCCCATGAACATGCCGCCGCCACCGCCGACGCTCTGCGCGACGATGCCGTGACTGCCCACGCCCTGGGTGGCGATGGTGCTTTGGTCTTGCAACAGCGAGACAGTGACCTCGCCTCCCTTGCTGGTGCTGGAACTCGCGAATTTGCTGTCAGAGCCGAGCTGGCCCACAGTGGCCTTCTGGCCGGGCAACACCGCCGCCAGACCGCCACCGCCGCCGACGCTCTGGGCGATCACGCCGACCGAACCGACACCCTGCGTCCCGATCGTGGTCGTGCCCTGGCCAAAATCCGCCGTGACGCCGCCGCCATTGCCAGCCGCTCCGACGCGGCCGCCGAACGTGTAGTTGACCGCCCAGTCGTCCGACACCGACGTTCCCCCTGATGCGGCCATGCCGCCGCCGCCGCCGACGGATTGCAGCACGACGCCATGCGCAACGTCCCCCTGGGTCGTAATACTTGTGGTGTCGGCCGTTGACTTCAGGTTGACCGCGCCACCATTACCGGTGGCGCCTCCGCTGCTGGAGACGGTCAGGCCGAGCGAGACACTGCCCGCCGGTTTGTCTGATCCATCATAGGCGCTGCCGCCGCCACCGCCGATGCTCTGCGCAAGAATGGCGCTCGACTGCGAGCCGTAGGTGGCAAGGTTTGGAGCATCATCGAGATTGACGTTGACGGTACCGCCGTTCGAGCCGCTGCCGCCAGCACCGTTGAAACCCAGGCTGATCGAGGAGCTGATGGAGAGCTGCGCCGCCGCCGAGAGCAAGCTGTTGGAACTTGTGCCCGTCGCGGCCATGCCGCCCATGCCGCCGCCGCCGCCAATGCTTTGCGCCAGCAGTGCGGGGGAATGCTCGCCCCATGTCGTGATCGCGCCGGACAGGTTTGCCGTGACCTCCCCGCCAGCGCCACCGGCACCGCCCCCTCCACCGATCGACATGGTTGGCGCGATGTAGATGGTGGGAAGCGGCACGCCCTGCATATTGCCGCCGCTGATCTGCGTGGCCGACCCTGATGCGCTGGCCGCAGGCGCAACCCCCGCGGTTCCGCCAACCCCGCCGCCGCCGCCGACGGATTGCGCGATGATGCCCGCCGCACTCGCGGATGTCGTCGTGATCGAGCCGGCGTGGTTGACAATGACCGTCCCGCCATTGCCGCCCGAACCGCCGGTGCGCCCGACATTCACGGTGGGTGTGAGAGAAATCGTCGGCGTGACCTGAACCTTGGACGCCTCCTTGGCCCAGCTCAGCAAGCCGCTGGCGTCGAACGATCCGCCCGAGGCGACACCGCCGCCGCCGCCAATCGACTGGACGAGCAATCCATTGGAACCGACGCCGGAGGTCTGTATCACGCCGTCTGCATTGATCGTTGCGGTCGCCGCACCGCCATCGCCGCCGGTACCGCCGTCGGAACCGGTGGTGATGCTGATGCTCTTGGTCGATTTGGTTCCGATGCTGTTGGCATTCGCCGACCCGATGCCGGCATTGCCGCCACCGCCACCGATGGACTGCACCAGAGCGCCGCTGGCGTGGTCGCCATAGGTGGTGATGTTCGATTTCGTCGTGGCATTGTTGCCGACGGTGAAGGTCGCCGCCCCGCCATCGCCCCCGGCGCATGTCTTCACGCCCGAGCTGTCGGTGGTGCAAGAGCCACCGACAGCCACGCTCACATTGACAGCCATGTTCGTCAACGTGTTGTCGGAAACCCAGCCCGATCCATAGCCGATGGCCGCCGCCATGGCGGAGCTGTCTCCGCCATGTCCGCCGCCGCCGCCGATCGATTGCACCACGGCGCCGGTGCTGCCGCTGCTGTTCGTCACGATCTGGCTGCCATCACCGAGCGAGATGGTGGCGGCAGCGCCGTCGAAGGCCGCGGAACCGCCATTGCCACCCGAGCCGCCGATGGCGTAGGCAATGCTCAGGGTCGGGGTTCCGCTGACACCATCCTCCGTCGGGTAGGGAAGCGATATCGCCGTCGCGAGCGCCGAGGCACCCCCGCCAACGCCGCCGCTGCCGCCGATCGACTGCGCCACGACACCGAGCGCGTCGACCTGGGTGTCCGGATTGCTGTTTCCGCCCCATGTCGTTATCGACGAGCCGGACAATTTGACATTCGTCGCTCCCGGCGCGCCGCCATCGCCGCCGTTTCCGCCGACCGCCACGGAGAAGCTGAGCAGGCCGGATGAATCGGTGGCATAAGCCGCGCCGCCCGCGCCGCCGCTGCCCCCGACAGACTGGGCGAGCAGGCCAATCGCGCCGGTTCCGGTCGTCTTTGCGGTCAGGTTCGTGCCGCCAACGGTCACCGCGCCGCCAGCCCCGCCGGCCCCGGCCGTGCCCCCTATGGAGTAGCTGCCGAGACCAGCCGCATAGGTGTTGCCGCCGATGCCGCCGCCGCCGCCAATCGACTGGGCGACGATCGCATGGGCAAGCGTGCCGCCCGTGTTCAGGGCTCCCGTTTCGCCGCCACCGAGCGAGAGCGTAACCTTTCCGCCAGCCCCGCCATTACCGCCTGCGCCGCCGTCGACACTGATCATGCCGCCCGCAGTGCCGCCCGCGCCGCCGTCACCGCCGATGGACTGCGCCACGATGGCCTGCGAACTCTCCCCTTGGGTGGTGATCGCGCCGCTGTTGGTCAACTGGATATCGCCGCCGGAGGCCCCGGCGGCGCCTCGTCCGCCGGTATCGCTGAAGGGGCTGCCGGAGGCATTGCCCGCCGCGCCGCCGCTTCCCGAAATCGACTGCGCGAGAATGCCTTGCGAATAGTCGCCATTGGTGATGATCGCGCCGGAATTGGTGATCGTCATCAGGCCGATGCCGCCGCCGATTCCCGCGCTGCCGCTGTGCGTGCCGATGGCGCCCGTCGCATCGGCGCCACTGCCACCGCCGCCCGATATCGCCTGCGCGAGGATTCCGCGCGCCGTTTCGCCGGAGGTGGTGATGGCTGCTCCCGACGAGACCGTGATGCCGGCCATGCCTCCACCCTGGCCGCCATTGCCGCCACGACCGATGCCAACCCCCGCCGTGACCGACCCGGCGTCGCCGGCATTGCCGCCACTGCCGATTGCCGCAATGCCATTGGACGAATCGCCATGGGTCTCAAGGGTCACGCCATCGGCGAGGGTGACCGTCAGAAGCTGGGCCTCGCCGCCCATTCCGCCATTCATGCCCTGGGCGCCGGTGGCATTGGCGCTGATGACACCGCTGTTGCCGCCCTTGCCACCCTGCGTGGTGGCCAGAATCGCGCTCGAGTTCGAGCCCTTGGTGGTGATGGCCGCGCCCTTTCCGAGATTCACCGTGACGGGATCGCCGCGCCCGCCGTTGCCAGCCGCGCTCGGGTTTATGCCCGATCCACGCGCTTCCCCGCCGCTGCCGCCATCGCCGCCATTGCTGGTCGCATGGATGCCGTAGGAATTGGACCCGGACGTGTTGATGGTGAACACGCCGGTGCTCTTGACCGACACCGCGATCTGGTTCGGGTCGGCACCGGAATTGCCGCCATTGCCGCCATTCCCCGGCGTGACGTCGATGCTGATCCCAATCCCGTCGTCGCCGCCGGTCGAGCCTGCCCCGCCGGACGCCGACGCAACGATACCGTGGGCATGCTGCCCTGTCGTCGTGATGCTGTTGCCGTCGCCGGAGCTTCCCTGGGCAAGCGTTATCGACAGGGCGCTTGCACTCCCGCCGTCGCCGCCATTGCTGTTGTCGTTGTCGACGGCGTTGCCACCGGCGCCTGCAAACTGTTTTACGACGATCCCGGCCACTCCGTTCCCGGTGGTGCTGATGCTGGTGTCCGTCAGGTTGAGCGTCGCCGCTTTCACATGGCCGCCGCTGCCCGCGCTCATGTCATGATAGCCATCGCCACCGATCCCGGCGTCCTGCTCGACCCAGATGGCGGCCGCGCTGCCGGCGCTAGCGTCGGTGTTGATCGAGAAAGAACTGTTGCTGACCGTTAAATTCACCGGATCGGCCGTGCCGCCCGGCGCGCCGCTGTTGTGATGGCTCGTGCTGCTGCCGCCTGTCCCTCCGGACGGTGAGATAAACAGGCCATAAAGTCCATTCACACTGTAGCCTGAGCCCGGATTGAAATCGAGATTCATCGTCAGATTGTCGAGCGTCGTCGTTACGCCCCCCGACGCCCCGCCCTGAGTGGGCGCATCGCTGGTTGCGCCCTCGGCTCCGGCGGGCATTTGAACGATGCCGCCGATATATTCGATCCACGTGTCCGGGCTGCCGTTGAGCGTTATGGTTGTCCCTGAGCCGGACAGCGACAAATTCGGCCCCGGATTGCCGATGACGTTTGAACGGACATATTGCTGCAGCGCATATGCATGATCGGAGTCTTCCCCGAAATTATAATAATACGAGCTACCCAGCGTCGCGTTGATCGGGAGATTTACCGTCTGGGAGAATGCTGTAGTCTCAAGAAGAAACGGGTTTATTGTAAAGATGACCGATATAACCAGCGGTTTTGAAATGGCGTGCACCGGAATACTCTCCCTTTAGCGCTGGCGCATCGCGCCGGCAAATTCAAACAAACCAGTTTCGGGACAAGGCCGCACCTGTTCGCGCACCAGCCGTCCCCCCGGGGAACGGCTGTTTCATCGAAAGATGGCCAGGCACCGGACTTTCTCCACATAAAACTGCAACAATAAATGAGTATGCGCTTAACCCCGGTGGGTTAATTGTGCATTTTCTTGAGTATATCCAAAGTATAATGGAGCAACCAGGAACTGATCGATTGGCGAACGCTTTGAAATGACTGACGAACTCATCAATTTTATCTATGCAACGCTGCTTGGTGAGGCTTCGTGGCAACAGTTCCTGGACAAGCTGGCGGCAGGCATACCGGGCGGCAAAGCCGTAATGGTGATGCACGGCATCACCAGTCCCGAGGGAGGTTATGTTCCCTTGAACGCAGGCTTCGACGATGCAGCGATTGAAACATACAATGCGCATTACGCAGCCCTGAACCTGTGGCAACCGCCGCTGGCAAGGCACAAGGTGGGGGCAGGTGTCATCGACAATGAGCTGTTTCCGCGCGAGGAACTCGTCAAGAGCGCGTTCTACAATGATTACCTGCTGCCGAACGAGATACAGGTGGCGGCCGGCGTCAAGATCGGCAGTGACAGGCGCTATTCGTTCTCGGTTGCCACCTTGAGCGCCCAGACCGATCTTCAGCTCAAGCAGAACATGGCTTCCCGGCTTACCCGTCTCGGTCCGCATCTGAAGCGCGCGTTTGACTACTACAAGAAGGGGCAAGCCAATCGGACTATCAACGAATTCGGGGCCTCGCTGTTCGACGCGATCGACATCGGTGTCATTGTGATCGGCGATGGCGCATGTATCAAAACCATCTCGGCAGCCGGGGAAGCCATGCTGGCCAACACATCGCCTGTTCATATTTCTCCCCTGGGCCGGGTTCGCCTGCGGGATACGCCGCTCCAGGCCGCTCTCGACGGGATGCTGTCACGAACATATGCAGGGCCAAAAGTCATCAGTCATTTTTCGCACGAGACGAAGCTGACATTGATTCAGGTGAAAAAAGATTGCATCTCGCTCTATTTCGAGGGGCCAACCGTTATCGTGCTGATGGAACAACTGGGTCGTGGCGCCACAGCGTTCGATCCGCAACATGTTTCTCTCGTATATGGGCTCACCAGGGCGGAAACGCGCGCCTTGTCGGGGATCGTCGCGGGGAAATCCGTTGACCAGATCGCACAGGAGGCGCGTCTCTCGCGGGAGACGATCCGTACCCAGATAAAGAGCCTTTACGCAAAAACCGGCGCGACCAGCCAGGCCGACATATTGAGGTTGCTAAAGTTCCGGTCCACGGCATGAACCCGGAAATTTCGGCGACGCACCATCCGGCTCCCGACGCGCCACCGGCTTATCATAACCGCACCCCGCTATTTTGCTGGTGGCCATACGTCCCATGGCTGAATCGATTTTGGCAACCGGTTGAACTCAATTATGGCTCTGGCTACTCTCACGGCCAGGAAGCCCCGGCCAGCCAGCATCGCCCCGTAGCCTGCTGGTCGGGGTGCCCATTCGATCGCCGCCCGATCTCAGGCTTTGAGGGCCGAGCCTTTATAGTTTATCCCTCAACCGAAGCAAACGGATTCACACTGCCAAATTTCTCATAACATATTGATATTATTAGATTATTATCAATAATCGAAATTTGCGAATGTTTTCACGTGAAACTTTTTCAGGCAGAAATTTACGCTTTGCGAATCGTTTTCCCGCCGAAAGCGTAGATATGCCCGTGTTTCAGGTCCGCCGCTGAAAGCCCGCGAAGGAAGGCGGTTTCCCGCCTCCCTTGCTTCAGGTCTTTCCGCAGGGTTTCGCCCGGTTAAATCGTCGCAAACCCCTTCCAATGGGCATGAAGTGCCGCAATATCGCCGTCGCACAACAGTTTCGTGGCGGATTTGATTCGGTCCAGCGGCCAGTCCCACCACTGCATTTCCAGCAGAAGCGCGATATCCGCGTCGGAAAACCGCTTGCGGATGGTTTTTGCCGGGTTTCCGCCGACAATCGCATAGGGTTCGACATCGCGCGTCACCAAAGCCCTGCTGCCGATCACCGCGCCGTGCCCGACGCGGATTCCCGGCATGATCATGGCTTCCGAGCCGATCCACACGTCATTTCCGACGATTGTGTCGCCCGCAGGCGCATATCCGTCGAGAGAACCGGCAAAAGCAGGCTCCTCCGACATGTAGAACAGCGGGAAAGTAGTGGCCCATTCGTGCCGATGGCCCTGATTTCCGGCCATAATGAAGGCCGCGCCTGAGCCGATGGAGCAAAAACTGCCGATAATCAGCTTGTCCACGTCTTCGCGGTCCGGCATCAGGAAGCGGGCGCAGTCATCAAAGGAATGGCCGTGGTAATAGCCGGAATAATAGGAATAGCGCCCATAGCGTATATTGGGGTTTTTCACCTGTTCAGACAGGAGTTTGCCCTTGAAAGGGCTTTCGAACGTATTCATCATGGTCAATCTCTGGGATTTTTCGCCCGAATCCGGGCTTTTGGCTGAAATAATCAGCGCATGGCGGCTCAATCGCGCTCATGCGCGTTCATGTAAGGGGTTTTGCCGCCGGGAACCCGCACTACGACGGGGCCGCAGCGGTTGTAGCCGGGAACCGGGAAAAAGTCACCAGCCCGCATATCGTGAGGCGAATTTTCTTCCATGAGCCTCAACGGTTTTCCGATTAGCGACACATTTTCATATTATAAGAATATAATTCCTATATTACGTAGATCAACGCAATTTCATTCCACCAAAGCGAATTGAATCAGTGGTGGCTTTCTTCGCCAAATGCGCGCATTCTGCTTAATCTTGCAGCCAATGGAAATTGCCCGCGGGGGAAGCAAGCCCGCAGGGCCAGCAGGAAACGCGCTAAGGAACCCCATCCATGAAACTGTTCAGCTCCCTCCTCGTCGCCGGCGCCATCAGCCTTGCCTCGGTCGCATCCTCCCATGCGGAAACCAATCTTGAGAAGATCAAGGCCGCTGGCGTCATCAAGATCGGCACCGAAGGCACCTATGCGCCCTTCACCTATCACGGCAAGGACGGCAAGCTCGTCGGCTTCGACGTGGAAATCGGCGAGGCCGTGGCCGAAAAGCTCGGCGTGAAGGCCGAATTCCTCGAAGGCAAGTGGGACGGGCTGATCGCCGGTCTTGATGCCAACCGCTATGACGTGGTGATCAATCAGGTCGGCATCACCGACGCGCGCAAGCAGAAATATGATTTCTCCGATCCCTATATCGCCTCCAAGGCGGTGCTGATCGTCAAGGCTGACAACGAGGATATCAAGGGTTTCGCCGACCTGAAGGGCAAGAAATCCGCCCAGTCGCTGACCAGCAATTTCGGCAAGCTGGCGCTGGCTTCCGGCGCCGAGATCGTCGCCAATGACGGTTTCGACCAGTCGATCCAGCTTCTGCTGACCGGCCGCGCCGACGCCACGATCAATGACAGCCTGTCCTACTATGATTTCAAGAAGCAGAAGCCCGATGCGCCGGTAAAGATCGCCGCCTCGCAGGAAAACGCCGAATATTCCGGCATCATCTTCCGCAAGGGCGAAGCCGATCTCCAGCAGGCAATCAACACCGCGCTGGAAACCATCAAGCAGGACGGCACCTACGAGAAGATCTCCGCCAAATATTTCGGTGAGGACGTCTCGAAGTAAGGCGCGGCGCCCTCCCCGCATTCCGTCTGTTGCATTCCGCCAACGACAAACGAAGGTGCTGCGCCACCCTTCAGGCATGGATGGCCGGGTCAAGCCCGGCCATGACGAATAGAGAGGGCGTGCCATGCCGATAACGACGGAGGCGATAGTGAGGGAGCAGGCAACGATGCGGCGATGATAGTGCACGGCGGCTTGCCATCTATCCGCATCATCAAATGTCGTCATTCCCGGGCTTGACCCGGGAACCCATTCCGGAACGCCGAAACCCCGCCAGCGGCAAACGAAGGCGCTGCGCCACCCTTCAGGCATGGATGGCCGGGTCAGGCCCGGCCATGACGAATAGAGAGGGCGTGCCATGCCGATAACGAGGGAGCCGATAGTATGGGAGCAGGCAACGATGCGGATGACGGAAGCCGTTACGAGTTCCGGTGCGGAGAAGCCCGCCGCCCCGCCTCCAATCTTCGTTATGCGCAACCTCCAATCCTCGTCATTCCCGGGCCTGACCCGGGAATCCACTCCGGAACGCCGAAACCCCGCCGACGGCGTCCATCCACAGCCCCTTTGCGGTTTCGCGCGAATTACAGCACAGTAGGCCGTTCACGCCCGAAAGGGGTTTCCATCATTCCTCGAAGAAGGACGGCTCAACGTGCCCAACTGGCTTCAACTCATGCTGGATTCGGTCGGCCCGCTTTTGTGGGCCGGTCTTGTTTTCACCATTCCCCTCACCCTGCTTTCCTTCACCTTTGGCCTGGCGCTCGGGCTGTTGACAGCTGTCACCCGGCTTTTCGCGGCCTGGCCGCTGGCGGCGATCGCCCGTTTCTACGTCTGGGTCATTCGCGGGACACCCCTTCTGGTGCAGCTTTTCGTGATCTTCTACGGCCTGCCCAGCATGGGCGTCACCATCGATGCCTTTCCGGCGGCGCTGATCGGCTTCACGCTGAATATCGGCGCCTATACATCGGAGATCATCCGCGCCGTCATCACATCCGTGCCCAAGGGGCAATGGGAAGCCGCCTACTCCATCGGCATGACATGGGGCGAGGCGATGCGGCGCACCATCCTGCCGCAGGCGGCGCGGGTCGCCGTTCCGCCCCTGTCCAACACGTTCATTTCGCTGGTCAAGGACACGTCGCTTGCCGCCGCCATCACCGTGCCGGAACTGTTTCAGGCCGCGCAGCGCATCGTCGCCACCACCTATGAACCGCTGATCCTCTATATTCTCGCGGCGCTGATCTATCTCGCCATGAGCAGCGTGCTGTCCGCGCTTCAGGTGCGGCTGGAGAAGCGCCTCAGCCGTTATGGCGGCTTTCTGGAGGCCCGCGCATGATCCGCCTGTCCAACATCGTCAAGCGCTTCGGCGACAACACCGTGCTGAAGAATATCTCGCTCGCCCTTCCCCAAGGCGACGTGACGGCGCTGATCGGCCCGTCCGGCGGCGGCAAGAGCACGCTGCTGCGCTGTATCAACCTGCTGGAAATTCCCACATCCGGCGAATTGCAGATCGGCAGCGAGGCCATGCGCTTCGAGCCGGACGCAAAGCCCGATGCCGCCGCCGTGCGCCGCATCCGCCTGCAAACCGGCATGATCTTCCAGAACTTCCAGCTTTTCCCGCACCAGACGGCCATCGGCAATGTCATGGAAGGGCTCGTCACCGTGCTGAAATGGCCGGAAGCGCGGGCGCGGGAGCGCGCCATGGCCTTGCTGGAAAAGGTCGGCATGGCGCACAAGGCCGACGCCTGGCCCGCCACGCTTTCCGGCGGGCAACAGCAGCGCGTGGCGATCGCCCGCGCCCTTGCCCCCTCGCCGCGCGTCCTGCTTTGCGACGAGCCGACCTCGGCGCTCGATCCCGAGCTTTCCGGCGAAGTGGTCGACGTGCTGAGCCAGCTTGCCCGCGAAGGCACGACCATGGTGATGGCGACGCATGACCTGCGCCTTGCCTCGCGCATCGCCAGCAATGTGGTCTTCATCGAGGCGGGTTCCATCGTCGAAACCGGTGCTGCCCGCGCCATTTTCGACGCCCCCGGCGAGGAGCGTACGAAGCGCTTTGTCTCAACGCTGAAGGGCGAGACAGGCGCCGAGCCTTAAGCGGAAGAACGCAAGGCAACCAACGCCGCGACAGATCGCGAGATCGAGGCGGCGCGGTTGACAGCTGTCAACTGCCTGTCAATTTCGTGAATCGCACCCGCCATCGGCAACCGAAGTGCTGCATCACCCTTCAGGCATGGATGGCCGGGTCAGGCCCGGCCATGACGAATAGAGCCGGAGCGAACAATCAACAAGGCGGCGGGTGATAGAATCCTCGCGAATGTCGGCCTGATGACATTCACAGATGCCATCACTCTTCGCTCCAACCGTCACCCTTGCCACCCTTGTTATACGTCACACTCGATCATCGTCATTCCCGGGCTTGACCCGGGAACCCATTCCGGACCGTCCGAACATGTCGCCTGAGGGCGGAAACCCTCCCCGCCAAAAACCGCAGACACCTCGGGCCTTGCCCCAAACTCCGGCGGAAAAACGCCGGATCGCGATTTTCGGCGCCCCCTACCCGCTGCGGACACCCTCACAGAGGCCCGCTGGCGCGTTTTTCATGCCAATCCTGTACAAATCCCTCAAAAACGGCAAACCATCGCCAATGAGGCTCTATGGCGATTTAAAGACATATGGGGTGAAGTCGATTTCTGCGACGCCATTCGTGCGAATCGAATTTGAGCGCGTTGCCAGATGTCAATTGATCGCACGCCTTCTCCCCATCTATCCGACCGCATCAAATTCGACAGGAAATGCCCGGTCGCCAATCATTCCGTTTGCGAAACAATATAGGGCTCTCGCCGTTTCATATCGGTTCTGCATTGAATGGTCCGGCATGGATGGCCGGGTCAGGCCGGCCATGACGAATAGAGAGGGAGTGCATCATGGTCGTTCGTGGCGACTGATATGCGCGACGCGGCAGCGTTAGTGCACTGTAGCTCGCCGCTTATCCTCGCCATCAAATGTCGTCATTCCCGGGCTTGACCCAGGAATCCATTCCGGGCCGTCACCGCTGCGCGCGGCATCTTCACCCCGCTTAACGCCTTGGTTTGGTTGCAGAAAGGTTAATGGCGTTAACCATAAAGGGCTTGACGCGACTCGTTCGATTCGCCAATCTCTAACGGTTTTCGGTAATTCTATTGTGTTTCTGCGTAACTGGTTTGTCATCGTGTAAATGACGAAGCTTGCCGTTGATCTCGGCATCAGCGTTACCGATTAGGCTTTTTACGCGAATCGCGGCATGGTGCGGCGGGTTGGCATTGGTAAAGATTGAATGAAAACAACCGGGGCGACAACCACGCCTGTACAGGACGTTGAACAGGCATATTGGGGCAGGTCATGACAGATGAAATTCCGGGAACAGCATCTTTCCCGGTCAAGGCGCAAGGAACAGACGGGCAAGCCATGGCAGACTTTATGGCCGAACAGGACCAGGGGACAGAAAATCCGGCGCCGGAAAAACGTTCCGGCTCCGTAACGTTGCCCGCAGACGAGGCCATTGCCGCGGATGCCACCGCCCTTTCCGGCCAGCTTCAGGCCATCCGCGACCGGCTCTATGCGCCTGCCGCCACCAAGACGCTGCGCAAGTTCACCAGCGGCGAAGCGGCCAAGATGATCGGCGTTTCCGATGGTTATCTTCGCCAGCTTTCCATCGCCGGCGAAGGGCCGCAGCCTGAAACCGGCACCGGCGGCCGCCGTCTTTATTCTCTGGAAGACATCAACGCGCTGCGCCGCCATCTGGCGGATCAGGGCGGCGCCAAGGCCCGCCACTATCTTCCGCGCCGCAATGCGGAAGCGGGCGAGCATATGCAGGTGATCGCCGTCACCAATTTCAAGGGCGGCTCCGGCAAGACCACGTCGAGCACGCATCTGGCGCAATATCTGGCGCTGTCGGGTTTTCGCGTGCTGGCGGTCGATCTCGATCCGCAAGCCTCCATGTCGGCGCTTTTCGGCTACCAGCCGGAGCTGGATCTTTCCGGCAACGACACGCTGTTCGGCGCCATCCGCTATGATGATGAGCGCCGTCCGCTCACCGAGATCATTCGCCCGACCTATTTCGACGGGCTGGACCTGGTTCCGGGCAATCTGGAACTGCAGGAGTTCGAGCACGCCACGCCGCAAATGCTGGCGGCGCGACAGGCTGGCGAAACGGATGCGGGCGTCGGCGATCTTTTCTTCGCCCGCGTGCAACAGGCGCTGAGCACTGTCACCGATCGCTATGACGTGGTTGTCATCGACTGCCCGCCACAGCTCGGCTTCCTGACGCTTTCGGCGCTGTGCGCGGCAACCTCGGTACTGGTCACCGTTCACCCGCAAATGCTGGACGTGGCATCGATGAGCCAGTTCCTGTTCATGACCGCCGATCTTCTCAATGTGGTGCGGCAGGCGGGCGGCGAGCTGAATTTCGACTTCCTGCGCTATCTGGTCACCCGCTATGAGCCCAATGACGGCCCGCAGACCCAGATCGTCGGCTTCCTGCGTTCGCTTTTCGGCGAGCGCGTTCTGACGGCGCCGGTGGTCAAGTCCACCGCGTTTTCGGATGCGGGGCTGACCAAGCAGACACTTTACGAGGTTGGCCGCGACAGTTTCACCCGCGCCACCTACGACCGCGCCATGGAATCGTTGACAGCTGTCAACTCCGAAATCGAAAGCCTTATCCTCAAGGCATGGAACAGGGAGGCCTGATCGTCATGGCTGGACCGAACCGCAAGGATCAACTGAAGGCGCTGTTTACCGCGCCTGAAAAGCCGGCAAACAATCCCGCGCCCGCGCCGCAGCGCGCGCCGGAAATCAAGAGCGTTGACGGCCTTGGCCAAAGGCCAGGGCAAGTGCCGGGCGGAGCAACAGGGCAGGGGGCTGGCGCGCAATCGCCCGCCATTGCCGCAACCCCGCTCTCATCGTCGCTCTCATCGTCGCTCTCAGCACCGTCATCTGTTCCTTCGTCGGCGGGCCTGTCGCGCAGCGCTTCCGGCGCAGTCAAGGCGATGGGCCTGTCGCTCGGCGGCATGTCGCGTGAACTGGATGAGGCCCGCCGCCTCAAGGAAAGCCTTGCAGAGGGCGACCGCGTCGTCACGCTCGATCCGGCGCTGGTGGATGGCTCCTTCGTCGCCGACCGTCTCGGCGGCACCGATGACACGGACGAGGCCTTCAACGCGCTGGTGGAAAGCCTGCGCATCAACGGCCAGCAGGTGCCGGTGCTGGTGCGGCCGCACCCGGAGCAACAGGGGCGCTTTCAGGCGGCCTATGGGCATCGCCGTCTGGCGGCGGCAAGAAAGCTCGAACTGCCGGTGCGCGCCATTGTCCGCACGCTCACCGATGCCGAACTGGTTCTGGCGCAGGGCAAGGAAAACTCCGAGCGGCGCGACCTCTCCTTCATCGAGCGGGCGCTGTTTGCCAAGACCTTGCTCGATCGCGGCTTCGACCGCGCGATGATCATCGACGCGCTGTCGCTGCACAAGGCGGAGCTTTCCCGCTTCATCCAGGTGGCGGAAGCCGTGCCGCTGCGCCTGATCCGGGCCATTGGCCCCGCGCCGAAGGTTGGCCGTCCGCGCTGGATGGCGCTGGTCGAACTGTTGAAGAGCGAGGCCAATGAGGTCAAGGCGATCGACGAGACCAGCTATGACGGGTTTCGCCGGGCCGACAGCGACAGCCGCTTCGACATGGTGTTCAAGCGTCTTTCATCCCAGGCCCGCCTGAAGAAGGCAGCGGCCAGACAATCGCGCGATATCCATGACGGGAAGGGCAGGGCGATTGCCCGGTTCAGCGCCGCCAGGGGCGGTGCGCGCATCGAGATCACTGATGCGATTGCGCCCGGATTTGCCGAATTCATCGCCGCGGAACTGCCGCAACTGCTTGATCGCTTTACCGAAAACGGAAAGGGCGAGGCATGATCCGCAAAAAAATGATGGTTGTTTATCCACGCCCTCCAGAACCGGTGTTTAATCGGACGGGTGTTGCGGTGTTGTGTAGCGTGACTTGAGTGAAACGGAAACGAACAGGATGAAAAGGAGCAATCAGCAAAAGAAAAAAGGCCCCCGAAACTAGTCCGGAAGCCCCTTCTCTTCGTGTGGTAACTGAGAGAATCGCACTTCCACGAATCGCTGTCAAGCTTTGCGTCATTTCGGCGAGCGGATTTTCTTTGCCTGATTGAGGGTGAAGAACGATGAAACGGATCTTTACGACGACGCCCTTCGGGCGGCGGCCGATGTCGCATGCCATGATGAAGGCGCAGGAGAGTGTGCGCCAATGTCAGGCGGGTGAAACGGTCGATAAATGGAAGCTCTTTCGTGACATCACGGAAGCGCGCCCAACGCTTGCCATTTCCGATCGCGCTCTGGCGGTGCTTCACGCGCTGCTGAGCTTTCATAAACCGGCGGAACTCGAGCAGGGTTCGCGGCTGGTGGTGTTTCCGTCCAATCGCGAATTGTTGCTGCGCGCCAACGGCATGTCGGCGGTGACGCTGCGCCGTCATCTGGCCTCGCTCGTCGATGCCGGTCTGGTCATTCGCCGCGACAGCCCCAATGGCAAGCGCTATGCGCGCCGCGACGGGGAAGGGGAGATCACATCCGCATTCGGCTTCGATCTTTCGCCGCTCGTCGCCCGTGCCGGCGAATTCCGGCAACGGGCCGAAGACATCCGCACCGCGCAGGCCGAACGCCGTCTCCAGCATGAGCGGATCAGCCTGCATCGGCGCGATCTCTCCAAGCTCGTCGCCTTCTCGCTTTCTGGCAAGGATGGCACGAATCCGAACGGCGCAAGCGAACAGGCGGACTGGCAGGTCTTCGAGGCGCGGCTCGCGCCCCTGCTGACAACGCTTTTGCGCCGTCTTGGCCAGGGCGAACTGGACATGCTGGAGGCCGATCTTGCACAACTGCGTCTCGATGTGGAGAAGTCGTTGAAAATGAACGATTTTTCTAACGATTTGAACGCCTGTGACGATCAGAATGAACGCCAGATAAAGAGTCAGAATCCAGAATCCCTTTTGAATCCTTTTATCAAGGGGAAGGAAAATATTGAATTGGAAGTGGAGCGCGCATCGCCAATCGCCAATCTCGGCGAAACGGCAAGGGAGACATTCGCTCTCCCTGTTTCAGCGGATAGCGCCGGGGATCAGGAACCCGTGAACGAGCCCGATTATGAAATCCGTCCCGACATTCTGCCGCCAGCGCGTCGCTCAGTGCCCGCTGTCTTTCCGCAGGTCTCAGTGAGGCGGAGGGAAGCGACAGGTGCAAAGGCGAGTGCAAAGGATGGCGATCCGGGCTTTACGCTGGGCCTGGTTCTGCGCGCCTGTCCCGATATCGTCGGCTACGCCAAGGGCGGCATCGCCAACTGGCGCGACCTGATGGCCACCTCGCGGCTGGTCGGCACGATGCTTGGCATCAGCGCCGATGCGCAGCGCGCGGCCGAGCGCATCATGGGCGAGGTTCAGGCGTCGATCGTTCTGTGTACATTGCTCCAGCGTGCCGAGGCGATCGCCAATCCGGGCGGCTATCTGCGCAGCCTGACGGACAAGGCGCGGGAAGGGGCGTTTTCGCTGGCGCCGATCCTGATGAGCCTGCTGAAAGCGCGCCGTCTGGCCGGAACGAACGCCGGAATGACCAGTTGAGGCAGGTGCGCCCGCGTTCAATGCAGATCGGGATAGAGGTGAAGAAGCTCATCGACCAGCGCCACGAATTTGCGTTCGGGGCCGGTGAGTTCCGTGGCGGGATTGCTGACGAGAAACACGTCGGCCCCAATCGGGTGATCGCTGATTTCGAGCCGCCACAACAGGCCGTGGGCGAGTTCGTCGGTGACGGACATCAGGGGAAGGATGCCGATGCCCAGCCCCGTGATGACCATGCGGCGCACCTCCTCCAGATTGGCGCTGCGCCCGCTGATGCGGTTGCCGACACCCATGCTTTCGATCAGCGCGGCCATCGGCTCCAGCCCCATGCCTTCGGTGGCGCAGGTGAACCCGACGAAAGGCTCCTGCCGCAACTCGCGCTTGGTGATTTCGGCCCTGCCGAAAAACGGATGCTCCGCACCGCAAAACACGCTGAATTCCTCGCGGAAGAGCAGCTTGCAGTCGAGATTGAACACCGGCTTGGCGAGGAGGCAGATGCCGATGCCGCATTTCTCCTGTTGAATCCGGCGCACCGTTTCCTGGCTGTTCTGGACCTCGATGCTCCATGTGATCGACGGATATCGCTGGTGATAGAGCCGCAACGCCTCGTTGATGAGGGGGGATTCGAGGTTGCTGACGATCTGGAGCCGGATTTCGCCGAACTCCTCCTGGTTCCTGTCCTCGGTCAGAACCGAGATCCGGTCCACGCAGCGGAAGATCTCGGCGCATTCCTGATAGATCCGCTCGCCGCGCGCCGTCAGCGCGAAACGCCGGCTGTCGCGAAACACGAGCTGGCAGCCAAGCTGATCTTCCAGCCGTTGCAGCGCCTGGCTGACGGAGGGCTGGCTCATGTTCAGCCGCTTTGCGGCGCGCGTGATGCCCTCTTCCTCCGCGATGGCGCAAAAGGTGCGGAACAGGTTCCAGTTGAGGTCATTCAGGATCGGTTTTGTCGTGGACATCCATCTATCTTCGATGCTGAGCGCTTGGGTGAAAAATCGCCTTGCTGAGGCTGTTGCCCCCATAAACCAATAAAGAGGAGGCGATGCAACGCCGCATGGCCCTCACGCTGCGGCGAACCAGCGCGATTTTCCGCACGGATGACGACTATTATGGGGAACGATCCCGCGAAATCGCTTGCAAACGACCCGGAACGGGGTTTTGAACGGCGGACGAACAGGACTGCCATCCGCTGGCACGGCGGATGCTGAAAGGAAATGCAATGAAAAGAACCATCATCGAAGTCCCGGTCATATCCGAGGCCATCCGCCGGCTTGGCGCGCCAACCTCCGCCCTCGTGCGGTCCGGGGACTTTCTTTTCACCTGCGGCATGCCGCCGCTCGATATCAGGACGGGTGAAATCGTGAAAGGCGATATCCGGACACAGGCACGCGCTTGCCTCGATGCGCTGGCGTTCACGCTCGGCTTTGCCGGGTCATCGCTCGACGATGTTGCCAAGGCGATCGTGTTCATATCGGAGAATGACATGGCGGGCGACATGAACGCGGTGTACCGTGAATATTTCACAAACGGTTTTCCGGCGCGCACCTGCGTCGCGATCAAGCCGTGGACGCATTTCGACATCGAGATCGAGTGCGTTGCCGCTATTTGAGGCAATCCATTTTGGTGCTCTCATAATCATCACTTATGAAAAACATTGGCCCCGCCTATTTGAAATGAACGCAGCAGCGATGTTGAATACGCGGATAAAAATACATCGAGAGGGAAACATTGTGACCTTGACTTCAAAATTCTGCAAACTCGCCGCCACGACGATTGCCGCCGGCATGATCGGCCTTGCCATGCCTTCGCTCGCGGCCGCTGAAACGACCATTCGTCTCGGCCACGTCCTGGCCGACACCCATAGCTGGCACATTGCCGCTGACGGCTTTGCCAAGGAAGTGGCGGAGAAAACCGAGGGACGGGTCAATGTCCAGCTTTTCCCCAGCGGCCAGCTCGGCACCGAAAAAGACGTCGTTGAAGGAATGCAGATCGGCACCATTCAGGGCGGCGTGGTCGGCAGCGGTTCGTTCCAGTTCGTCGAGCCGAAGATCGGCATTATCGAGATGCCCTATGCATGGACCAGCCGCGAGCAGGCCTTCACCGCGCTCGACGGCGATCTCGGCAAGGAACTCGCAGCACTTCTTCAGCCGAAAGGCATCGAGGTTCTGGCCTGGTGGGAAAACGGTTTCCGCAATGTCACCAACAGCAAGCACCCGATCGTCGAGCCTGCCGATCTGGCGGGGCTGAAAATCCGCGTCACGCCGGACAAGGTGCGTCTGGCCACGTTCGAGACGCTGGGCGCGCAGCCCGCCCCGCTCGCCTTCGGCGAACTGTACTCCGCCTTGCAGCAGGGCGTTTTCGACGCTCAGGAAAATCCGCTCTCGATCATCGATTCCTCGTCCTTCTTCGAGGTGCAGAAATATGTCTCGATGACCGGCCATATCTGGGGCGCGGCCTGCCTGACCGTTTCGTCCACGGTCTGGAACGAAATCTCCCCGGAAGACCAGGCCATCGTGAAGGCTGCGGCCATCCATTGGGGCAATGAGCAGCGCAAGATGGTCGCCGCGTCGGAAGCCGATCTGGTGGAGAAGCTGAAGGGCCACGGCATGCAGTTCAACGAGGTCAACAAGCCTGCCTTCATCAAGGCGCTGGAGCCGATCTGGGAAAGCCAGAAGGATGTCTTCGGTCCCGAGCTTCTGGAAACCCTGAACAAATATCGCCAGTAAAGGCCGCCTTGCAGAACCGGAAGGGCGCCGGGACACCGGTGCCTTTCCTGATTTCGGTTGAAAAACCAATGTTTCATCGCGCACTGGCCAGTCCGTTCAACGCAAGGTCGAAACAGTCGTTCAGGTGCACATAATGCATCACAATTCCCAAAACGAAGGGTCAGCCCCATGACTGATACGTCCGGTCGCGCTCGTCGCTTTGCCGCCGTCCTGGACCGGGTCGCCGGTTCAATCGGCGCCATTCTGGTCGCGCTTTTCTCGGTGATGATCGTCTATGTCGTCTTCGCCCGCTATGTCCTCTCCTATACGCCGCGCTGGTCGGAGGAGTTGCCGCGCCTTCTTCTCGTATGGGCGACATTCATAGGAACCATCTCGGCTTTTGCGCGCAAGACCCATCTTTGCGCCGGCATCACCGACCTGATCGTCAAGCCGGGCCGGTTTCGCGACGCGCTTGCCTTCTGCGCCATGATCGCGACCGCCGCATTCCTCGTCATTCTGGCCTTCACCGGATGGAAACTCGCGCTCGCCACCTGGTCGCATGAAACGACCGTGCTAAGCCTGCCCGCAGGGCTGGTCTATCTGGCGCTTCCGGTCACGTCCGTCCTGTCGCTTCTGGCTCTCTTTCTCGTGGGATGGCGTAAATGAGCATCGCGCTTCTTGTACTGCTTCTGGTTTTCGTCGCGCTCATTTTCATCGATGCGCCCATCACGATCGCATTGGGCCTTGCATCGGTCGCCTATCTTCTGGTTGCCGATACGACGCCGATGATCGTCGTTGCGCAGCGCATGATCGCGGGCATCGACAGCTTCACCCTTCTCGCCATACCGCTGTTCCTGCTGGCAGGACAGTTGATGGTGCATGGCGGCCTTGCGCCGCGCATCGTCGCGCTCTGCGCCGCTCTTGTCGGCCAGCGCACCGGCGGCCTGGCGATCGTGATGATCGCGGCCTGCATGATGTTCGGCTCGCTTTCCGGTTCAGGCGTGGCCGACGTGGTGGCCATCGGCTCCATGATGCTGCCCGCCATGCGCGAGCGTGGCTATCACCCCGGATTTTCCGCAGCGGCGCTGGGTTGCGCCGGCTCGCTCGGCACCGTCATTCCGCCGTCGATCGTCCTGATCGTCTATGGCACCTCCACCGGCACCTCCATCGGCAAGCTGTTCGTCAGCTCCATCGGCCCCGGAATCATGCTGGGCCTCGGCCTGATGGCGGTCGCATGGTGGATCTCGCGCAAGAACGGCTGGAAAGGTGGCGAGGCGTTCAGCTGGCCGCGCCTCGCGCAGGCGCTGCGTGAATCGATTCTCGCGCTCATCGCCCCGGTCATCATCGTTGGCGGCATCCGTTTCGGCATCTTCACGCCGACCGAGGCGGCAGGCGTCGGCGTCTTTTACGCGCTGGTCGTCGGCATTTTCGTCTATCGCAAGCTGACCTTCGCAAGCATCGGCACCATCCTGCGCGACACGACCGAAATGACCGGCGCCATCCTGATGGTCATTGCCGCGGCCTCCGTCTTCGGCTGGATCCTGACCGTCGAGCAGGTTCCGCAACTGGTGGTGAACAGCATCACCGGCGCGACCGACAGCGCTCTCTTCGCCCTGCTCCTCATGATGCTTGCCGTGCTGGTGCTCGGAACATTCATGGAATCCATCGCCATCATCCTGATCCTGGCTCCGGTCTTCATGCCGGTTCTTACGGCCTACAACATCGATCCGGTCTATTTCGGCGTGCTTCTGACGATCAACCTCGCGATCGGCGCGAATACGCCGCCGCTGGGCATCGACCTCATGGCCGCATGCCGCACCGGCGGCATCCCGATGTCGGCATCCTTCCGGTACCTGCTGCCCTTCATCGGCGTGATGATCGCGATCCTGTTCCTGCTCGTGCTGTTTCCGCAGCTCGTCATGGTGCCGTCGGCGATCTGACGACCGGCACCCGTGCAATCAACCCAGTTTGAGGAAAAAATGTCTTTTTCACCCGATACCCGCGTCAATATCGACCGCTACTGGTCGACAATCGAAAGCTCCGCCGAGATTGGCAGGGGGCGGCCGGGTGGCCTTTCGCGGCTGACGCTCAGCGACGATGATCGCAGAATGCGCGATCTTTTCGTCAACTGGTGCCGCGAGGCCGGGCTTGCGGTGGAAATCGACGAGCTTGGCAGCATCTTTTCGCGCCGCGACGGCACGGACAACAGCCTTGCGCCGGTCATGATCGGGAGCCACCTCGATACGCAGATCAATGGCGGCCGCTTCGACGGCATCGCCGGTGTTCTGGCAGGGCTGGAGGTCGTGCGCCGCCTCAACGATCTGGGCCACGTCACGAAGCGTCCCATCGTCATCGTCGACTGGACCAATGAGGAGGGCGCGCGCTTTTCGCCGCCAATGGTCGCTTCGGGCTGCTTCGTCGGAAAATACCAGGTGGACTGGGTTCACGAGCTGATCAGCGACGATGGCGCGCGTTTCGGCGATGAGCTGGAGCGCATCGGCTACAAGGGCACGCGTCCCTGCAAGGCGGGCGATATCGACGCCTATTACGAGCTTCATATCGAACAGGGGCCTATCCTCGATGCCGAGGGTCGCGAGGTCGGGGTCGTCACCGGCGGATATCCGAGCCACGGAATGCGCGTGCAGTTCAAGGGCCAGACCGCCCATACCGGCCCGACGCCCATGGACCTGCGCCACAACGCCCTGATCGCCGGAGCGCGCTGGCTGACGGCGGTGGACGATATCGGCTGGGATTTCGCGATCGGCGACGGCAAGGCAACCGGCGCGCGTCTGGCCGCATGGCCGAACAAGCCGGGCATTCTTTCCGACAGCGCACAGGCAATCTGCGACGTGCGCCATCCCGATCCGGTCACGGCGCGGGTCATGGCGGAAAAGATGCGCCGGGCCATGCGCGAAAGCGCCGCGAAGGCCGGTTGCGATGCGGTGATCGAGGATGAATGGTTCTGGGGCGGCGATATTTTCGACCGCGAGATGATCGACGGCATTCGCGCACAGGCTGTCCGCATGGGCTGCAACTGGCGCGATATCCAGTCCCAGGCCGGTCACGACGCCTATTTCATGGCGACCCATTGCCCGACGGCGATGATCTTCACGCCGTGCAAGGGTGGCATCACGCATAATAACGAGGAAAACTGCGAGCCTTCAGACCTCATGGCGGGACTCAACGTCCTGCTTCATGCGGCGGTCACGCGGGCGGACAGATAAACCGCGCCCTCCCCGATTGAAAAATCTCCCGTGCGGCTGAAGGGCCGCACGCCTATGTTGCAATTTTGCATCGCCGCGTGATTTGTGATCATGCGGCGGCTTGGCAAGCCGTCCAAACTGATTTATGACGTAGCGATCTTCAATCTTGAACAGGGAGGTATAGATGTTTCAGCTTTATATGCTCCCGGTGGGCGCACCGGCCGGACGCTAGGTCCGGTATCGAATTCGCGCTCCTCCAGCCCCGGTTTACGGGCGCTGAGACCCTCACATAAATCATCGCTGCGGCCCATCTGACGCCATATCTGTCTCCCGTCGCGGCATTATTGTCTCTATTTTTAAAGGACCGGCATGACGTTTTGCGTCGCCGGAGCAAACAATGTCCCGTTTACGTCTCGATTTTCGCGGACAAGCGTTCCGCAAGGTTTTGAGCTATACATTCCGGCACTGGCAAAAACAGCCGGTGCGCATCGCGGTCATTTGCGCGGCGGTGCTTCTGTCGACGATGGCCGACGTGCTGCTGCCGCTTTATTCCGGCCGGCTGGTCGATGCGGTTGCAAGCGGCGCGGCGACAAACGAAACGGCCTGGAATGCCGCGCTGGCTGCATTCTGGATGCTGATCCTGCTGGGCGCCGCTGCGGTTGCCATGCGCCAGATGGCGCTTGCGGGCATCATTCAACTGACGCTGAGGATCATGCCCGACATGGTGCATGGTGCGTTCCACCGCGTGCAGCGCCTCTCCACCGACTGGCATGCAAACACCTTCGCCGGTTCGACCGTGCGCAAGATCACGCGCGGCATGTGGGCGATGGATGTTCTCAACGACACGCTGCTGCTCGCTCTGCTGCCATCCGTGGTGATGCTTGCCGGTTCGAGCCTGCTGCTCGGCTGGCACTGGCCATTGATGGGCGCAATCATCGCGCTGGGGTCGGCGATCTACATCGTCGTGACGGCCATGCTTTCGCTTGGCTATGTCGCGCCCGCCGCAAGTCTTTCCAACCAGTGGGACACGCGCATGGGCGGTGCGCTGGCCGACGCCGTGACGTGCAACTCGGTGGTGAAGTCGTTCGGCGCGGAAACGCGCGAGGAGGAGCGCCTGGCCCGCCTGCTGGCCAAATGGCGCAACCGCACGAGGCGCACATGGTACCGCAGCCTGATCAACGGCACCACGCAGGGTGTCATGCTGCATCTGCTGCGTTCATCCATTACAGCGGCGGCGCTGTTCCTGTGGTGGCGCGGCGAGGCGAGCGCGGGCGATATCGCCTTCGTCCTCACCTCGTTCTTCATGCTGCAAGGCTATCTGCGCGATGTCGGCCACGATCTGCACAATCTCCAGCGCTCGGTCAACGACATGGAGGAACTGGTGGCCCTGCATGGACAGCCGTTCGGCGTGGCCGATCTGCCAAGTGCCAAGCCGGCTAAGATTACCGATGGGCGGATTGTCTTCGACCATGTGGATTTCGTCTACGGAAACCACAGCCACGCGCTCTACAACGACCTGAACGTCACCATCGAGGCGGGCGAACGGGTTGGCCTTGTCGGCTATTCCGGCTCGGGCAAGACAACATTCGTCAAGATGATCCAGCGGCTCATCGACGCGACGGGCGGGCGCGTGCTGATCGACGGGCAGGATGTGAGGGAGGTGACGCAGGCGTCGCTGCGCGCGCAGATCGCGATCGTGAGCCAGGAGCCGATCCTGTTTCACCGCTCGCTTTCGGAAAACATCGCCTATGGCCGTCCGGGCGCCACGATGGAGGAGATCATACGGGCGGCGGAACTGGCCAGCGCGCATGATTTCATCACGAGGCTTCCGAAGGGCTATGAAACCATGGTCGGCGAGCGCGGCATCAAGCTTTCGGGCGGCGAGCGGCAGCGCGTGGCCCTGGCCCGCGCCTTCCTCGCGGATGCGCCGATCCTGATTCTCGATGAAGCGACATCGAGCCTCGATTCGGAGTCCGAGGCGCTGATCCAGGAGGCGATGGAGCGGCTGATGATCGGTCGCACGACGCTGATCATCGCGCACCGGCTCTCCACCGTTCGCTCGCTCGACCGGCTTCTGGTCTTCGACCGGGGCAAGGTCGTCGAGGAGGGCGATCATGAGGCGCTGATCCGTCATGGCGGCATCTACCGCCGCCTGTTCGACCGGCAGGCGCTGGAACTGAGCAAGGGGCTGCTGCTCGATTCCTGATCGCTCACGAAAAAGCCACGCGCCTGAACGGCAGGCGCGTGGCGGTCGATCTCACCGAGACGGCGAACCGGCGAGCGCTGGCAACTCTTTCAGCATGGTTTCGCGCACCCGGTTTCCGCCGCCGGATTTTTTCCCGTCATTCTGCTCAAGCCGGGCGAAAACGACCCTGCGATCCCCCTTCACCGCCCACCCGACAAACCAGCCATAGGCCCGCGCCCGATCGAAACTGCCATCGGCCTTGCGCGGAAAGGCGCTGCCCGTCTTGCCATGCACGCTCCACCCGCCCGACGCGGGAAAAACCTCTACGGTTTCGTACATTTTGTCGAAAACATCCGGCGAGACCGGCAATGCCCGGTTGACGAGCTTGCGCAGGAATGTGACCTGCTCCTCGGGCGAAATCTTCAATGAGGAGGAGATCCACGCGCGGTCCAGCCCGTTGTTCTTTCCGGGATCACCGGAAAAATCCGCGTTTCCGTAGCCGAATTTCGATGCGTATTCCTCAAGGCGCTTTTCGCCAAGTTCGCGGGTGATGAGCTGCGAGTACCACACTACCGAATATTTGAGCCATCGCGCGGGGTCGGTCGGCTGTTTCCAGACATCGCCGCGCCAATCGACATACCCTTCCTTGAACGGCAGTCTTGGCGAATGCGCGTCCTTGAGAAATCCGGAGTCGAACCCCATCACCGCGAAAGCGATCTTGGTTGTCGATGCGGGGGTATAGCGGGTTTCGCAGTCGCCCTGCCGGTTGAGAACCTTGCCGCTTTCCGCATCCGCGACCAGCGTGCAGATCGTTCTCGCGTGGGCGGAGACAGGTATGGCCATTGTCAGGAAGGACAGGGTTAGCAGAAAGCGCTTCATCGGGCCGTTGCTCCATTGCCAGGCAGATGCGCATAAACTGATGGCATCGGGCTTAACGATGTGTGAACGCCGCCGCCGTTTTCCCGGGATATGTATCAGCGCGCCGATGCGGCGGTCAGCAGGGCGGCGATCTCGTCATATCCGCGGGCTTGCGCATGTTGCAGCGGGGTCACGCCGTCCTTGTCCGCCAGATCGGGCCGCGCGCCGGCGTCCAGAAGCAGGCGCACGATCTCGACGTGGCGCGTTCCGCCATCGCCAAGGATGATGGCTTCGAGCAGGGCCGTCCAGCCCAGCTTGTTGATGTGGTCCACATCGACGCCAGCGGCGATCAACGTGCGAACGGTCTCGACATGGCCGCGCTCGGCAGCCGGAATGAGTGCCGTTCCGCCATAGCGGTTGATGCTTTTGAGATCCGCGCCATGGTCCAGCGTCATGCGCAGGATTTCGAGATGCCCGCGCGCCCCGGCATAAAGATAGGGGCTGTCGTGGATGGCGTCCATGGCGTTGACATCCGCGCCCGCCGCGATGAGCAGCTTGGCTGTCTCGATCCGGTTTGCATGGGTGGCGGCGAGCAGGGCCGTTCGCCCGCTGTCGTCGCGCGCATCGACGGGAGCACCGTCTGCCAGAAGCTGCCGGACGGTTGCGGCGTCGCCGCTGCCTGCCGCATCGATCAATGTCTGCTCCGTGGCTTGAGCCATCGCGACCCCCATCATGGCAAGAAGCGCAATCGGCAACCTGAAACGCAGCAGAATGCCCAAAAAGGTTCCGATCATCGCCCGCCCTCAATCATTCGCGTCCATATGCCATTTTCTGTATCGCCCGAAAGAGATACATCCTCTATCGCCCGGCGACCAGCCCCGAAGGCCGGTTTCGGCGGCTAATTCTCACTAGGGGGTGCGGTGGTGCCGGTTGCGAGCTGGGCGGCAAGCTGGTTCATGGATGCCGCTCCTTCCTGCGCGATGACCGCGATTTCATCGAAAAGCAGGGCCAGCTCGACGTAAACGGTCCGGTCCGGCTCGCGCGCGCCGAGTTCGTCCAGTTCCTGCAGGAAACTGAGGATCGCCCCGATCCGCTCGCGATGCTGCCTGGCGCAGATGAGGTGCTGGCGGGCCATTCGCTGCCAGTGCAGTTCGGTGAAGCGGTTGAGCGCCCCGTCGAGCCGCGCGCGGCATTCGCAATCCAGTTCCAGCTCGTCGACCAGCCTCTCGATGCGCTGGATCATGGCGAGTTCGCCCTTTTCGATGCTGATATCGACTTTTGCTGATTTCATGTCTTTCGCGCCGTCTGGTGTCGTGCCGGTTGTTGATACACCCGGCCAGCCGTTTCCTGTTTGCCCGGCAGCAAACAGGAAACGGCTTTCAGGCCAGCCCGCGCATGAAAGACAGGCACTCGACCAGTTGCGAGGCACAGCGCTGCGCCCGCAGTTGCAGATCCTCGCTGGACGAGCGTTCGGCGATTTCCAGATAGCTGTCGAGCAAAAGCTCGCACAGGGAAACCGCGCTGGCGTCGGCCTTGACCGGGGTGTTGCGCATGATGGCGGGAAGCGCGAAGGCGTCGGCCCGGTTTTCCGATGCACGCTGCTGCGCCTGACCGGCCAGTTTTTCCAGTGTCCGGCGGGTTTGGGGAAAATGCGTGCCCATGGCGCGCAGATCGTCGGCCAGCCGCATTTCCAGCCTGTCGAGAGCCTTGTCCTCGTGCGGGGCGTCGTCGGTGATGCGTTGTTGATGAAATGCGCGGCGGCGCTCCCGCCGCAGCGTGGCGACGTGGCCCAGTTCCTCGCGCGCCATTTGCTCGGCCGCTTCGCGCAATTCGGCGGAGGGCGCGTTTGCCGCAACATAGGTCCAGAAAACGAAAGCCCGTTCCTCGTTGCGCACCGCCATCGAGAAGGCGCGATAGGCTGTCAGCATTTGCGGCGCGACGGCGTGTATGCCTTCGTCGTCAAACGTGTCGCCATGCGCGGAACGCTTCGCGGCGCGCTGGATATCGCCTGCTCCCGAACGCCTCGCCCATTCGGCGACATTGTCCAGATGCTGCGTTTCCTCCTGGATGAGGCGCTCGAACACGGTGGCAAGTTCGGGGCGGTTTTCCTGAACCATTCTTTCCGCAAGAGCGGAATATTCGGCGATGGCTTCCTGCTCCATCAGCCATGCGGTGCCGAGGAGTTCGTCCATCGTCCTGAACGCCGCAAAGGGCTCGCTGTTTGAGGATGTCATGGGCTTCTCCTGTCCGCTCGGGAATGTCGCCCAAGCTCGCACAAGATTTCGTTGCGCGGGTTGATCTGGGTCAAAGATGCATTTGTTTCGCTCGCTATCGTAAGGCGAAACAGCAGCGTGATCCGCTTGATCACCGCGAATGAATATGCGGATCGGAAGGTCAGTCTTGAATACGAACAGTTTACCGCGTACCGGCCAGCATTGCCTTGCAGCCGGTCGATTTTTCCTTGCGCTTTTCCTGCTGCTGGCCAGTTTCCAGATCGGCACGGCCAATGCGTTCGCCGCGGGCGGGCTGGAAAAATACCTTCCGCAGATCCAGCCGCAGGAATTGTTCGACGGCGCCGACCGGATAGGCCAGGTGCAGGGGGAACCGGCGATAGCGCCGGTCTATCGCGGCGATGAACTGCTCGGTTATGTCTATCTCAATTCCGATTTCAGCAGCGCCACCGGCTATTCGGGCAAGCCCATTCACATCGCCGTCGGCATCGATCCGAAAGGCGTCGTTCGCGGCTTCAAGCTGGTGGAGCATCACGAGCCTATCGTGCTGATCGGCATTCCGGAGGCGAAGGTCATCGCCGCCATGAACATCCTGATCGGCAAGGATCTGGGCCTGGTCGCGGCTGGGGCGGCGCGTCCGCCGCAGGTGGATATCGTCAGCGGCGCGACCGTCACCGTCCTGGTGATGGGCGACAGCGTCGTGCGTTCGGCGGTCCGGCTTATCCGAAGCGGACGGCTGGGCGAGATCGTTGCCCCCGGCGCTGCCGCGGCGGAGACGGAAACCCGCACGGTCGATCTGTCCAAAGCAGAAACGCTGGACTGGCCAACGCTGGTTGGCGACGGCTCCATCCGCAGCCTGAACCTGACGGTCGGCGAGGTGACGGAGGCTTTCGCCGCCGCCGGACAGCCGCAGGCGGCGGCGCGCCCGGAAACGGGCAGGCCCGAAGACCGGTTCATCGAGCTTTACATCGCGCCCGTCAGCGTTCCGTCGATCGGCACCAGCCTTCTGGGAAAGGCGGGTTACGCCCACTTGCAAAGCCGGTTGAAGCCCGGCCAGCAGGCCATCATCGTCGCGGGCGACGGCGCCTATTCCTTCAAGGGTTCGGGCTATGTGCGGGGCGGCATCTTCGACCGCATCGAGTTGCTTCAGGACGGGGAGGGCATCCGGTTCCGCGACCGCAACCATAAGCGGCTGGCGAGCCTTGCCGCCGAAGGCGCGCCGAAACTGCGCGAGATCGCCCTTTTTGTCGTGCCGGGGGATTTCCCCTTCGACGTCACCGAGCCATGGGATCTGCAATTGCTGGTCCAGCGCAGCTTCGGCGCGCGCGACAAGGCGACGATATCCTACGATCTCGGCTATGCGCTGCCTGCGCAATACATGAAGGTTGAGCCTGTCGCGCCGCCAGAACCGGCCGCCCGTACCGTCGCGCAAGGCGGCGGGGAAACCGCCGGCGCAACGCCTGAGCCTGTGGCGGCTGATCTGTTGGGCGAGGAACAGCCGCTGTGGATGACCATGTGGCAGATGAACACCGTCAACATCGCCATCACCGGCGTGGCGATACTGGTTCTCGTCGCCATCTTCTTTTTCCAGGACTGGCTGGTCAGGCGTCCGCGGTTCTATGTCTGGCTGCGGCGCGGATATCTGCTGTTCGTTCTCGTCTGGCTGGGCTGGTACGCGAATACGCAACTGTCGGTCGTCAACGTCATCACCTTCACCAATTCGCTGATCACGGGGTTCAACTGGGAGTTTTTCCTGTCGGCTCCGCTGGTGTTCATTCTCTGGGCGGCGATAGCGGCGGGGCTGCTGTTCTGGGGTCGCGGGCCGTTCTGCGGCTGGCTCTGCCCCTTCGGCGCGCTTCAGGAACTGACCAACAATCTCGCCCAATGGCTGAAGGTGCCGCAAATCAAGGTGCCGTGGGGGCTGCATGAACGGCTGTGGCCGATCAAGTACATCATCTTTCTCGGCCTGTTCGGCCTGTCCCTCTATTCGGTGGCGCTGGCCGAGATCTTTGCCGAGGTCGAGCCGTTCAAGACGGCGATCATTCTCAAGTTCGCCCGCGAATGGCCGTTCGTCATCTATGCGCTGACGCTGCTTTCCATCGGCCTGTTCATCGAGCGGTTCTACTGCCGTTATCTTTGCCCGCTGGGTGCTGCACTGGCCATTCCGGGCCGTATCCGCATGTTCGAATGGCTGAAGCGCTGGCCCGAATGCGGCTCGCCCTGCCAGCGCTGCGCCAAGGAATGCCCGGTCCAGTCGATTCACCCGGAAGGCCAGATCAACGTCAATGAATGCATCTACTGCATGCATTGCCAGGAGCTGTATCACGACGATCATCGCTGCCCGCACATGATCCAGGTGCGCCTGAAGCGCGAGAAGTTCCAGGCGCTGTCGTCGCCGTCCACGCGCGGCGAGGGCCCCGCCAAACCCGTCATTACCCACAAGGGAAAACCTGTCGAGCGCGCGCAGGCAGCGCCGCCGCAGGCGAGCTGAGTTTAACCACAGGAGAGACAAACCATGTCAGAGGAAGAGCACAAGAGCGGTTTCAACAGGCGGCAATTGCTGGGCACGACCGCCTTTGCCGCTGCCGCAGGCGTTGCCGGATTGGGCGGTACGGCCGCGCTTACGGGCGGTGCAACGCCAGCGGTGGCGCAGACGGCGCACGAGGGCGCCAGCATCGAGGTCAAGCCCGGCGAACTGGACGAGTATTACACGTTCTTTTCGAGCGGCCAGGCAGGCGAGATCCGCATTGTCGGCTGCCCGTCCATGCGCGAACTGATGCGCATTCCGGTGTTCAACCGCGACAGCGCGACAGGCTGGGGGCAAACGAACGAAAGCCTCAAGGTGCTGACGGAAGGCATGCTGCCGGAAGACCGCGAATTCATGAAGGATCGCGGCGGCATCTTCGTGAACGGCGACCTGCACCACCCGCACCCTTCCTTCACGGACGGCACCTATGACGGCCGCTATCTTTATGCCAATGACAAGGCCAACACGCGCGTCTGCCGCATTCGCCTTGATGTGATGAAATGCGACAAGATCATCCAGCTCCCCAACCAGCATTCGGTGCATGGCCTGCGGGTTCAGAAATATCCGAAGACCGGCTATGTGTTCTGCAATGGCGAGGACCGCGTTCCCATCCCCAATGATGGAACCAACCTCGACGATCACACGAAATATCATGCCATCTTCACCGCCGTTGACGGCGAGACGATGAAGGTCGCCTGGCAGCTCATGGTCGATGGCAATCTCGACAATGTGGACTGCGACTATCAGGGCAAATACGCCTTCGCCACCTGCTATAATTCCGAGGAAGGCGTCAATCTTGCCGAGATGATGGCAAGCGAGCAGGACTGGATCGTCATTTTCAACCTGAAGCGCATCGAGGAAGCCGTCGCCAGGGGGGATTTCAAGGAAATCAACGGCGTGCCGGTGCTCGACGGACGCCATGGCTCCGCCCTGACGCGCTACGTGCCCATTGCCAACGGCCCGCACGGCATCAACACCGCGCCGGACGGCATCCACGTCGTTGCCAACGGCAAGCTGTCGCCGACCGTCACCGTCTTTGACGTTCGCACCTTCGACGATCTGTTCGATGACAAGATCAAGCCACGCGACACGGTTGTCGCGGAACCCGAACTGGGCCTCGGGCCATTGCACACCGCCTATGACGGACGGGGCAACGCCTATACGACGCTGTTCATCGACAGCCAGATCTGCAAGTGGAACATCGAGGACGCGAAGCGCGCCTTCAAGGGCGAGAAGGTCGATCCGATCAGGCAGAAGCTGGATGTGCACTATCAGCCGGGTCACAACCACACATCCATGGGCCAGACCAAGGAAGCCGATGGCAAGTGGCTGATCTCGCTCAACAAGTTCTCGAAGGACCGCTATTTGAATGTGGGTCCGCTGAAGCCCGAGAACGACCAGTTGATCGACATTTCGGGCGAACAGATGGTGCTGGTTCACGATAGCCCGAGCTTTGCCGAGCCGCATGACGCGACGCTGGTTCATCACTCCAAGATCAACCCCGTCAACGTATGGAACCGCGACGACCCGTTCTTCGCCGACGCCGTCAAGCAGGCCGAGGCCGACGGGGTGGACCTGAGCATCGCGGAAGACGTCATTCGCGACGGCAACAAGGTGCGCGTCTACATGACATCCGTGGCGCCCGCATTCAGCCTGGAAAGCTTCACCGTGAAGCAGGGCGACGAGGTGACGGTCTATGTCACCAATCTCGACGAGGTTGAGGACCTGACCCACGGTTTTGCCATCATCAACTATGGCATCAACATGGAAGTCGCGCCGCAGGCCACGGCGTCGGTCACCTTCACGGCCAGCAAACCGGGCGTGTGGTGGTACTACTGCTCGTGGTTCTGCCATGCCATGCACATGGAGATGAAGGGCCGCATGATCGTGGAACCGCAGGGCGCCTGAAAACCATGACAGCGGCGAGCACGATACGGTTGATCGCAATGGCGGCGGCATTGGCCGCCATTGCGGCGGCACCTGCGCAAGCGAGGCAGATCATCGTATCTGCCGATGACGCGAACCTGCAGGCCGTGCTCGACAGCGCGGCGTCGGGCGATGTGGTTCACCTGTCGCCCGGACGCCACAAGGGCCCTGTCACCATCGACAGGGCCATTCGCCTCGAAGGCGCGCCCGGAGCGGTTCTGGAGGGCAATGGCAAGGGCAATGTCGTTACGGTCAATGCCGCGAATGCCGTGGTGAGCAATCTGGAAATCCGCGGCTCGGGGAAAGACCTTCCCACCATGAATGCCGGTGTTTTCCTGACGAGAACGGCGACCGGCGCAATCGTGGAAAACAACAGGATCATCGGCAATCTCTATGGCGTCTATCTTCATGGCGCGAAGGATTCCATCGCCATCGGCAACACGATCACCGGCATCGCCGAGGGGCGGATGACGGAGGCCGGAAACGGCGTGTCGCTCTGGAACGCGCCGGGCGCGCAGGTCATCGACAACGACATCAGCCTCGGGCGCGACGGCATCTATACCAATGCCAGCAAGCGCAACGTCTTTCGCGGCAACCGCATGACGAATGTCCGCTTCGCCATCCACTACATGTACACCAACGACAGCGAGATCAGCGGCAACGTCTCGACGGATAACTCTGTCGGCTATGCGATCATGTATTCCAACAAGCTGCGCATCGTCGGCAATCTTTCCAATGGCGACCGCGATCACGGCCTGTTGCTCAACTATGCCAACGGATCGGACATCAGGGAAAACCGCGTCATCGGCAGGATGCAGCCCGCCGACCGTTGGCTTTTGGCCGGGGTCCAGTCGGGCGGGCACGGCGTGCCCGCTTCCGACAATGCGGACGAGGCTCCGGTGGCGGGCAAGATGCGCCTCGGGCCGGAAAAATGCGTGTTCATCTACAATGCCAACCGGAACCGGTTCACCGGAAACAGTTTCGAGGGATGCTCCATAGGCATCCATTTCACCGCCGGCTCCGAGGGCAACGCCATGAGCGGCAATGCCTTCATCAACAACCGCAACCAGGTCAAATATGTGGGAACCCGCTATCTCGACTGGTCGGTCGGCGGGCGCGGAAACTACTGGAGCGACAACCCCGCCTTCGACCTTGACGGCGATGGTGTCGGCGACAGCCCCTACAGGCCGAACGATCTTGTCGACCGGGTTCTGTGGACGGCACCGCAAGCCAAGATCCTCATAAACAGCCCGGCGGTCCAGACGATCCGCTGGGCGCAGATGCAATTTCCCGCGTTGCTGCCCGGCGGCGTCGTAGACAGCCATCCGCTGATGCGACCGCCCCAGGCGGTGCAGATGGAGCAATGATGACTGATATGGTCCGGGTGGCGGATGTCACCAAATCCTATGGCGGGTTCGATGCGGTGAAGGATGTTTCCTTCATCCTGCGGGGCGGCGAGACGATCGCCCTCGTCGGGCACAATGGCGCGGGCAAGACCACGCTCATCAAGCTCATGCTCGGCCTTATCCGCCCGACGGCAGGCTCGGTCGGCGTGCTGGGGGAAGACCCCGCGGCAGGCCAGTTCGAGGCGCGGCGCAGGCTCGGCTACCTGCCGGAGCATGTGTCGTTCAACATGGCGCTGACGGGCCGCGAAACGCTCACCTTCTACGCGCGGCTGAAGAGAACCCCGCTGAAGGATGTCCCGGCCCTGCTCGATCAGGTCGGGCTGATCCATGCGGCGGACCGCCGTGTCGGCACCTATTCCAAGGGCATGCGGCAGCGCCTCGGCCTTGCGCAGGCGCTGCTTGGCGACCCCGGCGTCCTGCTTCTCGACGAGCCGACAACGGGGCTCGACCCGGCGCTGCGGCGCAGCTTCTATGCGATCCTCGAGGTGCTGCGCGAGAAGGGCGCGACAATCCTGATGTCGTCGCACGCGCTGACCGAGCTGGAAAGCAAGGTCGATCGCGTCATCATCGTCAATCGCGGGCGGCTGATTGCCGACGGGAGCATCGACGAGTTGCGGCATATTTCGAGATTGCCGACGCTGGTTCGCGTGAAATTCGCGCAGGCGCCCGTCGAGCCGGTCAGGCTGGCGGTCGCGGACGGCTGTTCATGGACCCGTGTGGCCGCCGATCTCTACGAGACGGAAGCCATGGGCGATGGCAAGATCGCGCTGTTGCAGGGCATCCTCAATCAAGGCACGCCGATTGCGGATCTCGATGTCGTGCCGCCGACGCTTGACGAGCTTTACGCTCACTTTCTGGCAAGCCAGGAGGCAGCCCAATGAAAAACATCGCCGTCATCGCATTGAAGGAAATTCAGGAGGGCCTGCGCAATCGCTGGGTGCTCGCAACCACGCTGCTGCTGGCGGCGCTGGCCCTGAGCCTGACCTTTCTCGGCAGCGCCCCGACCGGCAATGTCGGCGCACATCCGCTGGACGTGGTGATCGTGAGCCTCTCCAGCCTCACCATTTTTCTCATTCCGCTCATCGCGCTGCTGATTTCGCATGATGCGATTGTCGGCGAAATGGAGCGCGGCACGATGCTGCTGCTGCTCAGCTACCCCATCGGTCGGCATCAGGTGATCCTTGGAAAATTCATCGGGCATCTGGCCATTCTCGGCTTCTCGACGCTGTTCGGCTATGGCGTGGCGGCGGTTGCGCTGGCCGCCACCGGGGCGGGGATCGATGCGGCAAGCTGGATGGCGTTCCTGTCGCTGATCTGGACATCGGTGCTGCTGGGCGCGGTTTTCATCGCCATCGGCTATCTGGTCAGCGCGCTGGTGCGGGAGCGCAGCACGGCGGCTGGCATCGCCATCGGGATCTGGCTTCTCTTCGTCCTCATCTACGACATGGCGCTGCTGGGCGTGCTCGTCGTCGATCAGGGGAGAACCATCACCGCGGAGCTTCTGAACATTCTGCTTCTGCTCAACCCGACCGACGCCTATCGCCTGCTGAATTTCGGTTCGGGCAATGCGGGCTCGCTCACCGGCATGAGCGGCGTGGTGGAAAATGTCACCGTGAGCCGCGCGACACTGACCTCCGCCCTTGCCCTGTGGTCGGTCGTTCCGCTGGCCGCCGCCATGCTTCTGTTTTCGAGGAAAGAACTGTGAAACGCATTTTTATTGCAAGCGCAATGACCCTGGCGTTCGTCCTGTCGGGATGCAGCGCCGAAGAAAAGGCGGAGACGCCCGCACCCTTCGCGCTGAACGAAAGCGCGATGGGCCGCTATTGCGGCATGAACGTGCTGGAGCATCCCGGCCCCAAGGGGCAGATCATCCTCGGCCTCACCAACGAGCCGATCTGGTTTTCCTCGGCGCGCGATACGCTGGCCTTCACCATGCTGCCGGAAGAGCCGAAAAACATCGCCGCCATCTATGTGTCGGACATGGCGAAAGCACCAGGCTGGGACGAGCCGGGCGCTGAAAACTGGGTCGAGGCGTCCGCCGCGCTTTACGTGATCAACAGTTCGATGCGCGGTGGCATGGGCGCACAGGAAGCCATTCCCTTTTCGACGCGCGCTGCGGCGGAAAAATTCGTCGCGGAAAAGGGCGGGAGCGTGGTTGGCTTTACCGATATTCCCGAGGACTACGTGCTGGGCGGCGGCATGGATGACGAGGGTATGGATGAAGGCGGCCGGGAGATGAACATGTCGTTGCCGGACGGCAACCCGACCGGAAATATCGAGGAATAGGCAAGCACCATGACATCAGCCATCAATCGCCGCCGTTTTATCGGCATATCGGCAGCCGCTGCCGGTCTGGCGCTTCTGCCGTTTGGCGCTAGCGCCCGGGCGCATCAGGGCGCTGCGGTCTGGGAGGGGCAGGCGCTGGGCGCGCCCGCGAAGCTCATCATCCATCATCCGGACAGGGCTTTCGCCGAACGGCTGGTTCAGCGCGTGACGGCGGAAGTGGCGCGGCTTGAACGGATATTCAGCCTCTACCGGGCGGATTCGGAGCTTGCCGAACTGAACAGGACGGGCGCGCTGGCGATGCCTTCGGCGGAGTTCGTCGATCTCCTTGGCCGTTGCCGCGACTATTGGGCCGCGAGCCATGGCCTGTTTGATCCGACGGTCCAGCCGCTGTGGCTGGCTATCAACGCTCATTTCTCCGCGCCGGACGCCGATCCCGCCGGTCCGTCGGCAATGGCCATGCGCGCGGCGCTGGAGCCTGTCGGCTTCGATGGTGTCCGCTTCAACCGGGACCGCATCGCCTTCGCGCGGCCCTCCATGGCGATCACCCTGAACGGCATCGCGCAGGGCTACATAACCGACAGGGTCGTGCAGCTTCTGCGCGACAATGGCATCACGCAGAGCCTCGTCAATATGGGCGAAAACCGCGCGATCGGAACACGGCCCGACGGCACGCCCTGGCGCATCGGCGTCGCCGATATCGAGACGGAGGCGGAGCCCGCCGCGGTGGTCGAGATCGTCAATCGCGCGGTGGCAACGTCGAGCGTCGCGGGCTTCCGCTTCGACACGGCCGGACGGTTCAACCATCTGCTCGATCCGGCTCACGGCACCTCGGCGCGGCTCTACCGCCGACTGACGGTCATCGCTCCCGACGCGACCGGCGCTGACGCATGGTCAACAGCCTTCAATCTGATGGAGGCGGGCGCGATTGAAAATATCCTTCGCACATCCGCCGGTCTCGATGTTCATCTGACGACGATTGCTGGCCAGCCCGCCGTGCTGAAAGCCTGATGTCGCAGGACGGGCACGCTTCCGGTTGAAAGCGGGGCCTGTCCCCGCTAGGCTCGTGGCATCAAAGCGAAAGGCCACGGGGGATTCGGGTGAAGACAGGCGTTCGATCATGTTTGCTGGTGGCCTGTTTCACATCGGCGCCGATGGTTGCGCATGCGGAGTGGCAGGCGGTCGAGAAGGTGCAGACCTACGCAATCAGCGGAACGTCCGGCGCCGAGCTTTATGCCTCGATCGGCGAGCGGGGTCCGAAGGTTGGCGGCGCGGTTCGCGTCATCGCGCATACGAATTTCAAGCTCACCTGGTCGAGACAATATGAGCCGCAAGGCAATGCCTGCACGCTGGTTTCGGCGCGGCCAAAGCTCATCATCACCTATACGCTGCCCAAGCCCGCCAGCCCGTTGCCGCCCTCCACGCGCAAGGGGTGGGAGACATTCATCAGCGGCGTGCACAAGCATGAACTGGTGCATGGCGATATCATCAAGGATATGGTGAAGGAGATCGAGGCGACGTCCGTGGGCCTGTCGGTTTCCGGCGATCCCGAATGCCGCAAGATCAGGACAGAGCTGACGAAACGCCTTTCCGCGCTCTCCCTCGCACAGCGGCAACGCAGCCGCGATTTCGACCGCGCCGAACTCAGCAATGGCGGCAATATTCACCAGCTCATCCTCGAACTGGTGAACGGGGCATAGCCCAAGCACGCCGAACAGCGGGCTAAAGCGGCGCGATTTTTGCGGAAGCGTGAACGACGGAAGCGGCGATCAATCGCGCCCAATGCGCGGCGGCGCCATCGCTTTCCGTCAGGTCATTGCGGATCTCGAATTCGACGCAGGGAATATTGCGCTGTTCGCCATGCACGGGAATGGCATAGTCGGTGTTGTCGCTTACCGCGTAGGGCTCGTTCACGCCGACGCAATAATCCGTCGTTTGCTGAAGATACTCGACAATCGCAGGCGAAAAGTGGCGGTCGCGGTTGAAAAGAACCCCGATTTCCCACGGGCGGGAAACACCCTTGAACGTAGGGGTGAAACTGTGGATGGTGACGAGGAACGTCCGCCGGTTCTGCGTTTCGCGGGTATCCAGCGCCTTGGCGACCCCATCGTGAAACGGATCGAAAATTTCGGCGCGGCGAAGCTCGATCTCCTTGACCGACAGATCGCGATTGCCGGGAATCTCGGTCCATTCGCTGAGATCGGGCGCGAAGCTCGCAACATCCGGCTGCCGGTTGCAATCGCAGACCAGACGGGAATAGCGCTGCATGAAGAGCGGCGCGTCCAGCAATCCCGACAGCGCGACGGCTATGTCCCGGGCACCGATATCCCACGCTATATGGCGTTTTCGGTCCTCTTCCGAAAGGCCGAGGGTGCCAAGCGAACGCGGAATCAACCGCCCCGCATGTTCGCAGATGATGACGAATTCAGAAGCCCCGTCGGGGTTGAAAACCTCAAGCGGTTCCGGCTCGTCGGGGTGAAGAAGCTCGTTTGTTTTCGTGAGGCCTGTCATGATGTCTGGCTGGGTGTTTTATTTGAATATGTATCAAATCGTACAAATAGCAAGAAAATATGCAAATTGTATGTTTTTGTTGACCGTCGCGGCAAACGCGGCGTAACCTCGCGGTGACATGGCTAAAGCGCGGATTCGATGTGACCACCGATCTCGTTATTGATGCAAGAAACCTGACGCGTCGCTTTGGCGGCCTGGTGGCCGTGGATGATTATTCATTGGCGATGCAGCATGGCGATCTTGTCGGCTTGATCGGCCCGAACGGGGCTGGAAAAACCACGGCGTTCAATCTTTTAAGCGGTGTGCTGAAGCCGACGAGCGGCCATATCGTCATTGCCGGTGACGATATCACCGGCAGCCCGCCGCACCGCTTTTCCCGCATGGGGCTTGCGCGAACATTTCAGAACATAAGGCTGTTCAAGGATCTGAGCGTCCTTGAGAATGTCATGTGCGGCGGCCACATGCGGCGCGGCGCTTCAATTGCGGCAACGCTGCTTCAGCTTCCCCGCTTCTGGCAAAGCGAGAGGGATATCGCGCAGCTCGCCATGGCGACCATCGAACTGACGGGCATATCGCATTTCGCCTCGCGGCGGGCGGGGGATCTCTCCTATGGCGACCAGCGCCGCGTGGAGATTGCGCGGGCGCTGGCGAGCGAGCCGCGCCTGCTGCTGCTCGACGAACCCGCCGCTGGCCTCAACGCCGCCGAAACCGCGACGCTGGTGGCCCTGATCCGCAGGATCAACGAGGAACTCGGGATCAGCGTCGTTCTCGTGGAGCATGACATGCGCCTTGTCATGGGGTTGTGCCGCCGCATCCAGGTGCTCGATCGCGGGACCCTTGTCGCCGACGGAACGCCGCAGCAGATCCAGACCAATCAGGCGGTGATCGACGCCTATCTCGGCACGCGGCGCAAAGGGCTCGCCCATGCTTGAGATCCGGGAGCTGAATGTCTATCGCGGCAATACGCATGTGCTCAAGGATATCAGCTTCGACGTGCGGCAGGGCGAAACAATTGCTCTCATCGGAGCCAATGGCGCGGGCAAGACCACGACCCTGCAAACGCTTTCCGGCCTGCTGCGGCCCCGCTCTGGCCATGCCCGCATGGAGACAGGCGGCAAGACGATCGACCTGACGCGATCGCGCGTCGAAAAAATCGTGCGCGCGGGGCTGATCCATTGCCCCGAAGGACGGCAGATCTTTCAATCCCTCTCCGTTTCCGAGAACCTGGCGATGGGGGCCTATAGCTGTCCCGACCGGGCGTCGATCCCCGCGACCATGGCCGAGGTGCATCGTCTCTTTCCCATATTGAAGGAGCGGGCAGGGGCGGCGGGCGGAACGCTTTCGGGCGGCGAACAGATGATGCTGGCTATTGCCCGCGCGTTGCTGGCGATGCCCAAACTTCTGCTGCTGGACGAGCCGTCGCTCGGTCTTGCGCCCAAATTCGTGGAGCGGATTTTCGACGTCATCGAAGCCCTGAACGAAACCGGCGTGACGATCCTGCTTGTCGAACAGAATGCGGCCATGGCGCTTGATGTCGCCGATCGTGCCTATGTGCTGGAAAACGGGCGCATCGTCCTCACCGGCACGGGAAAAGAGCTGGCCGAAAACGAGCAGGTGCGGAAAGCCTATCTGGGAGGGCTGGAATGAGCCAGTATGTTTTTCAGCAACTCATCAACGGTCTGGCGCTTGGCAGCCTCTATGCGCTTATCGCCATCGGCTTTTCGATGATCTACGGGATCGTGCGGCTCATCAATTTCGCGCATGGCGATCTGGTCATGATCGGGGCATTCTCGACGCTGGGGCTCGTCATGGCGGGGGTGCCTTGGCCATTGATCGTCCTGTTCGTTCTGGCGGTCGGGGCGCTGGCGGGCATGACGATTGAAACGGTGGTGTTCCGCTCGATGCGCGGGGCGCCGCAGGTCACGGGCTTCATCGCGACGCTCGCCGTCTCGGTGGTGATCCAGAACACGGCGTTGATGATATTGAGCGGGCAGCCGCGCAATTTCCTGTTTCCGGATTTCATGCGACAGCGCATGACAGTCGGTTCCGTCAGCGCGTCCTTCACCGACCTGTCCATTATCGCCCTGACAATCGTGCTGATCGCGCTTCTGCTGATCGTGGTCTATCGAACCCGGCTCGGGACGGCGATGCGCGCCACATCCGAAAACCTCATGGCGGCGCAGCTCATGGGCGTTCCGGTCAATCGTACCATTCTGGCCGCTTTCGCCATCGGCAGCAGTCTCGCCGCGATAGCCGGGTTGCTCTGGGGCGGCAAGTTCGGCCAGATCGACCCGCTGCTCGGATTTGCGCCAGGGCTGAAGGCTTTCGTCGCCTGCGTCATTGGCGGTGTCGGCTCCATCGGCGGCGCGATGCTGGGCGGCTATGCGCTGGGTTTGGCGGAGGTGCTTTTTGTCGGCCTTCTGCCGTCGGAATTCGCAGGCTACCGCGATACGTTCGTCTTTCTGTTGCTCATCCTCATTCTCCTCGTAAAACCCTCAGGGCTTTTTATGCGTCATGTCGAAGAACGCGCTTGATCTTGATCCCGCTGCATTGACGCACCGCCCGCTTCCGGCATTCGCCGCATCGGGCGCAGTGCTGGCCATGGCGGCGCTTGCCGTTCTTGCGGCAACGGCAGGATTCAGCGATTACCTGCTCACGCTGCTCGCCATCCTGTTCATCAACATTGCGCTGGCCGTTTCGCTCAATATCACCAACGGCCTCACCGGCCTGTTTTCGCTGGGCCACCCGGCCTTCATGACCATCGGGGCCTATGTCGCCGCGATCCTCACCTACCCCGCAAGCCGCAAGGCGTTCATGCTGCCCGACCTGCCAGCATTTCTCGCCGATACGCAGTTCACCTTGCTGCCGGCGGTCATCATGGCCGGGCTGGTTGCCGGTATCATGGGGTTTCTGGTCGGCCTGCCGGTGCTGCGGTTGCGGGGGCATTATCTTGCGGTGGCGACCCTTGGCCTGATCGTGATCGTTCAGGGGCTTGCGACCAACTGGTCGGGCCTGACGCGGGGCGGCTCCGGCCTCAACGGCATCCCGCGGCTGACCGGCATATGGTGGTCATTCGGCATCATGGCACTCGCCATCATCGTCACCTGGCGCATCAAGTTTTCCTCGCTGGGGCGCGCCATGATGGCGACGCGCGAAAATGCGCTTGCCGCCGAGTGCGCCGGTGTCAACACGTTCCGCATCAGGATGTTCGCATTTGTCGCGGGCGCGGTCCTGGCCGCCATGGCCGGTGCGCTGATGGCCCATCTGATCAGCGTCGTCACGCCGAAAACATATTCCATCTCCCTCGCCTTCAATCTCGTTGTCATGGTGGTGATCGGAGGCTCGGGCAGCATCAGCGGAGCGATCCTTGCGGCGGTTGGCATAACGGTGCTGTCGGAAGCCGTGCGCCCGATGGAAGAAGCCATCGGGCTTTATGGCCTGAGCCAGGTCATTGTTGCTCTCGCTCTCATTCTCGTGCTGTTTTTCAGGCCCCAGGGCCTGTTTGGCAGCGGGGAGCCGGAGCTTGTCAGAAAAATCTTTGCCGGGAGGTTGAAACATGGCCGTTCCACGTAAGCGCGATGTCTTTGCGGGGCGCAGCCTGCCTCTCGTTGCCGGGCGCACGGGCCTGCTGGTCATCGATGCGCAGAACTGGGTCATGGACGAGGAAAGGCGCCAGCCCCGCCCGGAATTCTACGAAGACGCCCGCTCGATCGTCATTCCCAATCTTGCAAGGCTGGTGCGGACCTGCCGGAGCAAAGGCGTCGAGGTGATCTATACGGTGATGGAAAACTACACGCGCGACGGCCGCGACCGCAGCCTCGACTACAAGCTGTCGAACTTCTTCATCCCCAAAGGCTCGCGTGACGCGAAAGTGATCGACGAACTGAAACCCGACGCGGACGAGATGGTCATCCCGAAGACCTCATCGAGCCTCTTCAACTCGACCAATTTCGAGTATCTCATCCGCAATATCGGCCTTGAAACGGTGATTGTCACCGGCTTCCTGACAGACCAATGCGTTGATCATACGATCCGCGACGGCGCCGATCGCGGATTTCATATGATCTGCGTGAGCGACGGGTGCGCCACCGACACCCGGGCGCGCCATGCAAATGCGCTCGATGCCTTCAAGGGATACTGCCGCATGGAGACGACGCAGAGCCTGATTCGCGCCATGGATACCGATTTCGGCGAATAGAGCGCTTCCGCGAATTGCTGTTTGAAGGAGAGAATCCTGGCCGATGCGGGGATGCCATTTCACGATACTGGTGACGGTGCCTTGCTGAGGAACAGCTAGAGAGAACGAAAGTGCGCAACGAGAGCGTTGGCGTGCCCATGGCCCAGCCCGTGCTCGTCCTTGAGGGCCTGAACCATTTCCATATGCTTTTTTCCGTTCAGTGTTTCGAGGATTTCGAGCCAATGGCTTATGGGTTTGCCATGTTTCTTCTCGATGGATGGAAAGTACGATTTCGGGCCTTTGGCTGCGTTTTCCTGCGACATGATGGTTCCTCAATGTTTCATCTGAGAGGCCAAGTGATCATGGATGCCATGACCGGTGTCATTTAACCTCGGGGAGCACGAATTCGACGCGTCGGTTCAATGCGCGTCCTTCTGGATTGTCCAGCCCGTTCGCGTCCTCGTTCGGTGCGATCGGGTGGCTGCTTCCCATGCCTGCCACCGCCAGTCTTGCCTTATCAACGCCATGGGCCGCAAGCCACACCGCTACTGCATTGGCCCTGCGCCTGGAGAGCGCCTGGTTGTAGGTGGCTGTTCCCCTGGAATCCGTATGCCCCTCGATTGTCGTTCGGCCATCGGGAATGGAGGCGATGAGGCGCGCGATCTCCTGCAATGTCGGCTCGGCGGCGGGTCTTATATCTGCCTTGTCAAAATCGAACAATACGTCGCCGATCATCGAAACCTTGATGAGCTTGCCTTCCCGCCGGACCGTCAGATCGCTTCGGTTGGCGGTGAGGCTGTCGATCCTGGCGGACAGCCCCGATACGGAGCCCCCCGTTTCGGACCCAATGCCCTTCAAGCTCAGGACTGTTGCCTTGAGATCCCTGATGTCGCGCTTGTAATCCGCCCCTTCAGCATTCGCATGGCCTACCGAAACCATGACCGCAAGGCCGGCTATTCTCGCAAACCTGCCCATGGCTATTTGTCGGTAACAGGAATGGCATCGATCGTCTCGACACCGTGAATGGTCAGGGAGACTTCGGTGATGTCTTTGGGTGGTGCAGGAAACCGTCCATACCAGGTTCCCGACACCGGTGAATCCTTGGTGTTTCGAATGGAAAGCTGCGGGCTTGCGAGCGGTGTATCCTGGCTGTCTTTCAGCAGGAGATACTTTTTGTCACCTGCAAGGACGTAGAAACTGTTCTCATAGTCCTCATCGGAAATTCGGGCATAGATCGATTCCATCTTGCCCGGCACGAGCGGCGCAAAACGGATCTTGATGGTAAGGATATCGCCTTTACGGGTGGCCTCGGTAATTTGCGCTTCAGCCGTTCCAGTATTGGTTATCCCGCTTGCCAGCGGCGGTTTGGCGGTGGCCGAAGCCTGGGACTGGGCAGCATCGATGCTCGCAGCTCCGCCGATTGCCAGTGCGAAACAGGCGGTGACGATATGCAAAGTGGATTTGTTTAAACGCATTCCCGGTTCTCTCCTGTGAAATATCATGTGTGCGAGCAGCTATCGATGGGGCGGCGTCGCAGTCGCGATCCCTGTGTTCATCCCTTCCGAAGGAAACATTTCTGTTTCCAGAACGGAAAAAAGCATTTCCTTCTGTCGCTCAAGAAACTGTTGGTCAGGCGCGATCACATTGTAAAATACATAGCCGCGCAAGGTGGACAGCGTGAAATGCATGAGGTCTGTGCGTCTGCGTTCGTCCGGAATGCGCGCCCTGAAAACCGCGCTCCAGAGCCTTTCGAGCGTGGTCTGCGACTGGATCCTGTGCTGCATGATCAATGTATGGAGATGCGCGTCGGCGCGCGTCCCCATCACGATTTCCCATATCGCCATGTAGCGGCGGCTCGCATAGATGTCGCGCAGCAGCGCAATGAATGTCTTCCAGTCCTGCTCGGCATCTTCCCCGTTTGCAAATGCCTCCAGTTGCGTGCGGACTTCTGCAAACTGATAGTCCACGAGTGCAAGAACGAGTTCTTCCCGGGACGCAAAATGATGTTGCAGCGCGCCGGAGGTCAGGCCGGCCCTGCGCGTGATCGCACACGTTGTCGTGCGCGCGTAGCCAAGCTCAATCAGCGCCGCCATCATCCCTTCGAGCAGAGCCGCCCGGGTTTCCTCGCGCCGCTCTTGCTGTGTTCGGTGTCGTGCGCGCATCGGCTTTGAAGCCACCCGCATACTCGTTCCTCAAGTTGCAACATAAAACATCATATTTATAATGTTTTATGTTGCAACTGTTTTCCACGATCCGCCGAACCCGGCAAGACCGTTGCGACCGAACCCGGAAGCAGAATATGCTCGCCCGAACCTGCATTCTGTAAACCCTTCTCGCGGAAGAGGAAACTCAATGCTCTGAACGATCTTGTCTTCAGGTCGCTACATCATGATCGTGCCAGTGCTGGCGACGTTTTTAGGATCTCTCGCGCTCATATTATACGAAGTTGTGGTGTTGGCGGTTTCAGCATACCAAATTATTGCAGCGGGTGACCTTTCAACCAAGGCAGTTAAGGTATTTGCGGTCGGTATAGTGGAGGCTGCGCTGTATATTCTCCGCTAAAGCCGCTTCAAAACGCTATTTCCACAATCCCGCGGCAACCACAATATGGATATGCATCGGTGGCGGATCAGCGAAGCCAGCGGCAAATGAACAATGCGCCGCCGGATTAGCCCGCCGGATCAGAATGAACCGAACATCGAACCGAGTATGAAGACCGCCACCAGAGAAATTACCACACTGACGATGACTGTCATGACCATGTCGAAATAACTTGTGGCATGGGTCTGCCTGCTGATTTGCAGCAGCAAAAGCACGGTGCCGTTGTGGGGGAGAGCATCGAGCGTTCCCGCGCTGATCACCGTCAAACGATGCATCAATGACGGATCGATACCGTATTCGAGCGCCAGCCGCATATACTCCTCGCCAAGCGCGTTGAGTGCAATCGCCATGCCGCCGGAAGCCGTGCCTGTCAGGGCAGCAAGCGTGTTCATCGCCACGACAAGAGACACAAGCGGCCCCCCGGGGACCTGCAGGACGGCGTCGCGGACCAGAGTAAATGCCGGCATGGCGGCAACGACGGCGCCAAAACCCACCAGGCTCGCCACTGTCAAGATCGGCAATACCGACGAGTTGGCGCCCGCATCAAGACTTTCCCGCAAGGATCCAAGACGATTGTAATTGACGATGATCAACGTGAGAATTGCGGCAGCAAGCGCGATAAGAACGGCCCACAAGCCTATCGTCGATCCGACATCGATACCCCATGATTCATTTTCAAGGAAGGAAAAGTCGATACGCGGAAGTATGATCAGGGCCATCAAAAAGTTGACAAAGATGACGACAAACAGGGGCAGGGCGGCAATGAGGGGCGATGGTCCATCGGTGCTGCGCTTGCCGTGCTCCAGTTCAGCCAAATCGAAATCACCGGATACCGTCGACTGCTCCCGCAGTTTTTCGGTGATTTCAATATCGCCGGGGTCATCAACATATGTTTCACCGGCGGCTCTCGCCTTTGCTTCTGCGCGTCGGAGCCACCACATGCCGAAGGCCAGCGTAATGATCGATGCAATAATGCCAAGACCGGGCGCTGCGAAGGTGGTCGTTCCGAAGTAGGGCATGGGGATCGCATTGTTCGTCGATGGTGTACCCGGCATGGCCGACATCGTGAACGTGAACGCACCAAGCCCGATCGCGGCCGGCATCAGCCGCGCGGGTATGTCGGCGGCCTTGAACATCTGGCGCGCCATCGGCACGAGCACGAAAAACGCCACAAAGACACTCACGCCCCCATAGGTCACCACTGCCGAAGCCAGAACCACGGCCAGCATTGTGCGCTGGACGCCCAGTCTTTCCGTCAGATATTTCGCGATCGATGTGATCGAACCGCTATCGTCCATCAGCTTTCCAAATATTCCCCCCAGCAAAAAGAGCGGAAACCACCGGGCGACAAAGCTTGCAGTCCCGCCCATGAAGGTGGACGTCCAATGGGGTAACAGGGGTTCGCCCGATATGAGAGCTGCGAGGAGAGCAGCGGCGGGCGCCAAAAGGAGAACGCTCCATCCGCGGTACGCCAGCCACATCAACAGAATCAGGCCAATCAATATTCCTAGCAATCCCATAAAATATGACCCTTTGAAAATACTGGCGAAGCCGGTTGGAACATGTCGAGTAATGCAGTTTCAAGCGACCGTTTTCAAGTGATAATACTACAAGCCCACCATCAATCGCATGTTCTGCCGATGCATTATGCCAGCGAGCGGAGCCGTGGCCGTTGGCTCGGGTCTTGTACAATCGAAAGTGCCTTGCGGTGCGGCGCAGTCCGATCGGCGAGGGGGCCTGCGAGCGTGGTCACTTCTTCGCCGCCGCCGCCAGCATGCGGCTTCAGGCGTTGTCCCTGAAGAATTTCTTCACCGTTTTGACGACGCCCGCATCGGAAACCGCATATCCGGGTAGCGCGCTGATGGCCCTTCGATAGTCGGAGCCGCTTATTATGCCGCACAATCGCTCGACGGGCCTCGAATTCAGGACATTGCTTCGACAGATGAAGAAATAGTCCTCGGTGATGACATGGACGAAGTCCAGATCAAACTCGACTGCCGCAGCCTCGACCCCGAAACCGGTGTCGGCCATGTCCCTTGCAACATGGGCGGAAACCGCTGAATGTGTCAGTTCTACGTTCTGGTAGCCTGTTATCGTTTGGCTGTCGATTTTCTCTTCGGCAAGCAGTTGCTCGAACAATGCGCGCGTTCCTGATCCCACATCACGGTTCACGAATGAAATATTGGGATCGAGCAATGCCTCCAGACCGAAAATGTTCAGAGGATTATCCCTCTTCACGATAAGCCCCATCTCCCGCGTTACAAAACCGATCACGCAATAGATGCTTGGATCAAGCCACTTCTTGCACGCGGCTGCCGCGCGCTTGCGGAGATGTCCGTGAGGAAGATGGATGGCAGCAAGTTCACATTCCTGCGCTCTCAGGGATTCGAGCGACGCCTGGTTGGTCATGTAGCGCAGATCGATGTTTATATCGGGTTGCTCTGCCAGAAACTCGCTCAACTTGGAAATGGCGAAGCCATGGCTGGCATGAATCCTTATACGGTGCGGGACGTTCGGAAGGAGGCTCGCGAGCTCCATTTCGAGTTCTTGGGCGATATTGTGCAACTGTGGGCCAAGGCGAGCATTGAGGTGCTGTTCTGCCCAGACGAGCTTATTTCCCAAAGGCGTCAGATGCGAACCCTTGCCGCGATGCCTCTCGACCAGAGGTTCGCCGAAAAAAGCGGACCATTGATCCACGAGGTTCCATGCATGACGATAGGACATACCGGTGCGCTCGGCAGCGCTGGCCAGTGTGCCGGCGGTTTTGATTTCGCGAAGAAAGCTCAGTATCACCCGCATTGAGCACGGCGATGTCTCATTGGTGAAATGCCACATTGCCTCGATGTTAATTCGAACCATAGCACACCTGTACCTTGAGAGCCCGAGGACCGCCTGCAAATTTTGTCGCAGTGTGCGGCTGGTTTGTGGCTTCTGGCATGTATGAATCCTTGGCCCGATCGCCGCATATGCGCTGAATATGACTGCGGAAACTCTGGCGTCGCTGCCCGAGACGAAGCAGCGACGCCGACTGGTCCCTACTGGAATAGCTTCATGGCGTTGATCATGGTTTGCGAGACGCCCATGAGCAGGGGGACGCCGACAAATGTCCACGCAGCTATGATCTTCCAGGTGGGTGTGCCTTCTTGAGCGATTGACATGATCGGTTCTCCCTATGCCTTGGCTGCTGCCGCTTCGGCGGCAAGTACTGTGTTGTCGGTGTTCATGTGATAGCGCCTGTCCACCGCGCGGACGAGGAGGTTGCAGATAAACCCGACCGCCAGGAGACCCGCCATAATGTACATGGTGACGTTGTAGGCTTCAGCTTTCGGAACGCCGTGCGTGATATTGTACTCGCGGATATAGTTGATCAGCACGGGCCCGAGGATACCGGCAGCCGACCATGCTGTGAGCAGCATGCCGTGGATAGCGCCGACATAACGAACGCCGAACAGGTCCTTGAGATAGGCTGGAACGGTCGCGAAACCGCCGCCATACATGCTGACGATGATCAGGAAGCAGAAGACGAAAAGAGGGACGTTACCAACGCCGGCAGCAAATGGCACGGTGACGTACATGCAGATGCCGAGTGCGAAGAAGGTAAAATACGTATTCTTCCGGCCGATGAAATCAGACACCGAAGCCCAGCCGAAACGTCCGCCCATGTTAAAGATGCTCATCAGGCCAACGAGGCCCGCTGCTGCGATCGGCGTGATGCGCCCGGGGAACATCTCCTGGCTCATCGCGGATGCCTGGCCGAGAACGCCGATGCCAGCCGTGGTGTTGAGGCACAGGACGACCCATACAAGCCAGAACTGCGGCGTCTTGAGCGCGTCGTAGACATAGACGTTGTTGGTCGTCACGAGCTTCTTGGGTTGGACGGGAGCGGTGTATCCCTCGGGCTTCCAGCCAGGAGCGGGCACGCGGACGATGGCGGCGCCGACCATCATGAAGACGAAATAGATGCAGCCAAGCGCGATGAAGGTGCTCAAGACCCCGACATCCGATGCTGTTGAAAACTTCCTCATCAGCCAGACAGAGAGTGGAGATGCAATCATCGCACCGCCGCCAAAACCCATGATCGCCATGCCGGTCGCCATGCCCGGACGATCGGGAAACCATTTGATGAGTGTCGATACAGGCGAGATATAACCTATTCCCAGCGCGCAGCCCCCGAGGAAGCCATACCCGAAATAGATCAGCCAGATGTTATGGATATAGACGCCTATTGCCGAAACAAAAAAGCCTGCCGCCCATAGCACGCCTGCGGTGAACATCGCCTGACGCGGGCCACCCTCCTCGACCCAGCGGCCGAATATCGCCGCCGAAAGTCCGAGAAAGACCATCGCGATCGAGAAAATCCAACCCAGTTCGGTCAGCTTCCAATCGTCTGGCGTCGATTCGGTTATGCCCAGCAAGCGTGTCATGGGCAGATTGAAGACACTGAACGCGTATGCCTGCCCGATGCACAAATGAACGCACAGCGCCGCTGGCGGGACCATCCAGCGACTGTAGCCTGGCTTGGCGATTGTTCGTGATCGATCCAGAAACGGTATCGGCGATCGTGAAAAGACGTCCGTATGTGTGGCGATGCCCATGCCTCTCTCCTCCATGTTTGGCATAGTTGGTAGTCTCAGGCCGTCTTCGCTGCTGTCCCCCTTGACAACAGTTCCACTGCCTGACGCGCAATGGGATCGAAACCGACCCCACCGTCATGGAGATACGCGCAGATTTCCTCCCTCATGCGCGGATCCCAGAACATCGTGAGATGATTGGCGACAGCTTCCGGACCTTGCGTCTTGCTCTGAGTGGCAAAGAACCTGCCGATCTGGTTGGCCATGTAGACAAGCTTGTCAGGTGGCATAGGTGTTCCCGTTCCTTTTGATGCGGTGCGGATGCGTGAAGATTTCGATCCCGCACAGGCCGCAGCCCGCCGGACCCGAGAGAAAGCGTCCTCCTTGCTGAGGAACAGCCCCATTCGGCCGCGCCAGCGACATGCGAAGCCCGGCGCCTGCCCGCTCCGTAGGGCTGAACCGGATCGCTAAATCATCGTTCGAGAAAGCAATCGCCCCTCCTTCCGGAAGGGCGCGTCGATCCGGGGCACGCCCGGCAACGCTCCAGATGGTTCGCCCCACGAGATCGACGGGGTTCAGCACGGGGTCACTCGGCGGCCTCTATCGACGCCACTCTTCGGCTTCGGCGGCTGAATTCGCCATACTCGTCCTGCCACTCCGAGGGGCCGTTTGAGGGAGAAATCTGTACTGCGGTGCATTTGTATTCGGGGCAGTTTGTCGCCCAGTCCGAAAAATCGGTCGTGACGACGTTTGCCTGTGTCGTCGGATGATGGAACGTCGTGTAAACCACGCCGGGAGCAACCCGATCCGTCACCTGCGCGCGCAGCGTCGTTTCACCGGACCGGCTTGTCAGCCTTACCCATGAACCATCTGGAATCCCGCGTTGCTCGGCATCATGCGGGTGGATCTCGAGAAGATCCTCGTTGTGCCAGACCACATTGTCGGTGCGCCGCGTCTGCGCGCCGACATTGTATTGCGACAGGATGCGCCCGGTCGTCAGCAGCAGCGGGAAGCGCGGCCCCACGCGCTCATCGGTCGCGAGATATTCAGTGACCACGAAATTGCCCTTGCCGCGCACGAAGGCGTCCACATGCATGACCGGGGTGCCGACCGGCGTTTTTTCGTTGCATGGCCACTGGATCGATCCCAGTTCTTCGAGCCTGGCGAACGATACGCCCGAAAATGTTGGCGTCAGCCGCGCGATCTCGTCCATGATTTCGGAGGGATGATCATAGTGCATCGGATATCCGAGCGCGTTGCTGAGCGCGATGGTGATTTCCCAGTCGGCCATGCCGCCCTTCGGTTCCATGACTTTGCGCACAAGCTGAATGCGACGCTCGGCGTTGATGAAGGTTCCGTCTTTTTCAAGGAAGGTCGAACCCGGCAGAAATACATGGGCGTAGTTCGCGGTTTCGTTCAGGAAAAGATCCTGCATGACCACGCATTCCATGGCGGAGAGGCCGGCTGCAACGTGCTTCGTGTCGGGGTCGGACTGCATGATGTCCTCACCCTGGACATAGAGGCCCATGAACGAGCCATCGAGCGCGGCATCGAGCATGTTGTTGATGCGCAGGCCCGGCTCCTTTTCGAGCGAAGTCGCCCAGTCCGCCTCGAACAGCGCTCGCACGGCATCGTTGGCGACATGCCGGTAGCCGGAGAATTCATGCGGGAACGAACCCATGTCGCAGGAGCCCTGGACATTGTTCTGGCCGCGCAGCGGGTTCACGCCAACGCCCGGCCGGCCGATATTGCCTGTCGCCATCGCCAGATTGGCGATCGCCATGACCGCCGTTGAACCCTGGCTGTGTTCGGTGACCCCCAGGCCATAATAGATCGCGCCGTTGCCGCCCGTGGCGTAGAGGCGGGCCGCGCCGCGAATGCCTTGAGCCGGGACGCCGGTGGCGGTCGCAAGCGCTTCAGGACTGTTGCGCTCCTCGGCGACAAACGATGCCCAGTCCTGGAATGTGTCCCAGTCGCAACGCTCGCGCACGAAATCCTCATCCACCAGACCTTCGGTGACAATCACATGCGCAAGCGCGGTCAGGATGGCGACATTGGTGCCCGGCAGGGTCGGCAGGTGATAGGCCGCCTCGATGTGAGGCGAGCGTACCAGATGGGTGCGACGCGGATCGATCACGATCAGCTTTGCGCCCTGCCGCAGCCGCTGCTTCATCCGCGAGGCAAAGACCGGGTGGGCGTCGGAAGGGTTTGCGCCGATCAAAAGCATGACGTCGGTCTGCTCGACGGAATCGAAATCCTGGGTTCCAGCCGACGTCCCGAATGTTTTGCCAAGCCCGTAACCCGTCGGCGAATGGCAAACGCGCGCGCAGGTGTCGACATTGTTGTTGCCGAAGCCTGCCCGCACCAGCTTCTGGACAAGGAAGGTTTCCTCGTCCGTACAGCGCGAAGACGTCAGGCCGCCGATTGATCTTGTGCCATATTTCGCCTGGATACGCTTGAATTCCGAGGCGACATGGGCGATCGCCTCGTCCCAGCTCACCTCGCGCCATGGATCGGTAATCTTTTCCCGCACCATCGGATTGAGGATGCGCTCCTTGTGGTTGGTATAGCCCCAGGCAAAGCGCCCCTTGACGCAGGAGTGGCCGTGGTTCGAATGGCCATCCTTGTAGGGCACCATCCGGATCACCTCGTCGCCGCGCATTTCAACCTTGAATGCGCAGCCGACGCCGCAATAGGCGCATGTGGTGACGGTTGACCGTTCCGGCTTGCCCTTTTCAATGACGGTTTTTTCGAGCAGCGAGCCGGTCGGACAGGCCTGCACGCAAGCGCCGCAGGAAACGCAATCCGATTCCAGAAAGGATTGGTCCACGCCGGCAGTCATGATCGAATCGAAACCGCGCCCGGCGATGGTCAGCGCGAACGTTCCCTGAACGTCTTCGCACGCCCGCACGCAGCGCGAACAGACGATGCATTTGGCCGGATCGTAGGTGAAGTACGGGTTGGAGTCGTCGAGACCGGTATCGCGATGACGGGCGGCGTCAAAACCGTAGCGGACATCCTCCAGACCAACCGCTTGCGCCGTGTCGAGCAGATCGATACCGGCCTGTGTCGAGCGATCCAGAGAGTCCACGGGATGATCGGAAACATAGAGCTCCATCACTCCCTTGCGCAGGCGGTCGAGCCGTTCGGATCTGGTAACGACAGCCAATCCCTCCGCAACGGGGGTCGTACAGGATGCTGGTGTCCCGTTTCGTCCCTCGATCTCGACCAGACACAACCGGCAGGATCCGAATGCGTCGAGCATGTCCGTGGCGCAGAGTTTCGGGATCTCGGTCCCGATCTCCATCGCTGCGCGCATGATCGATGTGCCTTCGGGGACCGTCGCTGTTCGGCCATCGATGGTCAGCGTGACCATTTTTTCGGCCGGTGAGCGTGGCGTTCCGTAGTCGATCTCTTGAATCAGTGACATGCCGAAATTCTCCACTCAGGCTGCCTGATGCTTAGGCGGCGTGATTCCGAAATCCTCAGGAAAATGCGTGAGAGCGCTGATGACCGGATAAGGGGTCAGACCGCCGAGCGCGCACAGCGAGCCAAATTTCAGGGTGTGACAGAGGTCTTCCAGCAACGCCATATTGGCGAGGCGATCCTCATTCCTGATGATGCGGTCGATGACCTCGATACCGCGCGTTGAACCGACGCGGCAGGGTGTGCATTTCCCACACGATTCGACGGCGCAGAACTCCATCGCGAAGCGCGCCTGACTGGCCATGTCGACCGTATCGTCGAAAACGACGATGCCGCCATGGCCGATCAACCCGTCCTTTGCCGCGAAGGCCTCGTAGTCGAAGGGTGTGTCGAAGAGCGAGGGAGGAAAATAGGCACCGAGAGGCCCGCCGACCTGCACCGCGCGAACGGGTCGGCCGCTTGCCGTGCCGCCGCCTATATCATTGACCAGTTCGCCGAGCGTGATGCCGAAAGCGACCTCGTACAGTCCGCCATGCCTGATATTGCCTGCAAGCTGGATCGGCATCGTGCCGCGCGATTTTCCCATGCCGAAGTCGCGATAGAAATCCGCCCCCTTGTCCAGAATGGTCGGCACGGCGGCGAGCGAAAGTACGTTGTTGATGACGGTCGGCCGCCCGAACAGTCCCTTGTGCGCCGGCAGCGGCGGCTTGGCGCGCACAACGCCGCGCTTGCCTTCCAGACTGTCGAGCAGGGACGTCTCCTCGCCGCAGACATAGGCTCCCGCGCCGACGCGTACCTCGATATCGAATGTGTGGTGTGAGCCTGCCAGATTGTCGCCCAGCATCTCGGCTTTCCGGCAAGTCGCGAGCGCGGTTTCAAGGGCGCGGATGGCCAGCGGATATTCGGAGCGGACGTAGATGTAACCCTCGGTCGCCCCGACAGCGATTCCCGCAATGGTCATCCCCTCGATGAGCAGGAAGGGATCCCCCTCCATGATCATCCGATCCGCGAAGGTGCCGCTATCGCCTTCATCGGCGTTGCAGACGATGTATTTCTGCCCTGCCGGTGTCTTCGCTACGGTGTCCCACTTGATGCCGGTCGGGAAGCCTGCGCCGCCGCGCCCGCGCAGGCTGGACTGAATGACCGTCGCAACAATGGTCTCAGGCCCTGCCGCAAGCGCACGTTCGAGGCCACGATAACCGCCATGAGCCTTGTAATCCGCCAGTGAAGCGGGATCGACAACCCCGCATCGCTCGAAGGTGAGCCGCGTTTGTCCCTTGAGGAACGGATGGTCTTCCGGCTTGCCTATTGCGAGCCGGTGCGGCGTGTCAGTCGTAGCCGCCGTAAACACGCTCTCGACATCTGACGTCTCGACGGGACCGAAGGCGACACGTCCGTGCGCCGTCTCGATTTCGACCAGCGGCTCCAGCCAGTGCATGCCACGCGAGCCGGTCCGGACGATCTCGATGCCGACGCCTTTTTTAGAGGCCGCATCACGCAGGCCATCGGCCACCTGATCGGCGCCGAGCGCCACCGCCGCCGAATCTCCGGGTATGAAAAACCGCCAGCTCATCGGTCAGACTCCGTCAAAAGCGCATCGAGCTTTGCAGCATCCAGACGGCCGACGAGGCGTCCGTCAAACATTGCGGAGGGCGCAACCGAGCACAGCCCGAGGCAATAAACCGGTTCCAGGCCAATTCTGCCGTCGGCTGTCACCTCGCCAAAGGAAACACCGAGCTTTTCGTGGGCTCGTGCCGCCAAATCGTTGCCACCGACAGCCTGGCAGGCTTCTGCCCGGCAAAGTTTCAAGACATGGGCGGCGGGGGGTGCGGTATGAAAATCATGGTAGAACGTAACAACGCCGTGCACTTCTGCCCCGGATACATTCAGGGCATCGGCCACCAGGGGCACGGCCTCCTTGTCTATGTAACCGAATTTCTCCTGCAATGCGTGCAGAATAGGCAGCATCGCACCGGGACGATCCTTGTGATCGTCGATGACGGCTCGCGCCATATCCCTATCCCAAGCAATAGGTCGCTTCACAACATTCCCTCCCAGGTACTTTGATGTGAGTCGGGCTTTGTGATCCCCAACTACGCTTTTTGCGCTTTCCATCACGGTAGGCTGGGTTAGGTCGCGATAGCAATATGAAATAATTTTCATATTACAGTGGAGGGACCTGGTGAGGTGCTAACTTGGCCGCTTCCGGCTATCCCATGTTGATGAAGAAGCCGAAACGGTTCGAGCAACCCTCGCTGCCGGACGAAGCGAATGGCCCTTTGGGCGCGGCCCGCCGAGCGATCGTGCCGGTCTGGGAAAAGGAGTGCGACGTAAGACGTCGCACTCAAGAAGATGAGTTGTCAGAGGCTACAGCATCGTCCCGGATACAAGACGCAACGCTAGTGAAGCGCTGATGACCAGACCTGAAATTGTTCCACTGGGAACCACGATCTCCACGACATGGTTTCTCGCTCGCGAATGCGGCGAAACAAGACTGGTGTCACCAGCTTAACCTGTTCGCGAAATGCAGTGGCAATAATGTTTTGATTGCCAATAATAGTGTAGGCCGCACAAAACGCCCGCAGACCGTCCTAAAACGCTACCGGGTTGGCGGATCATCATTCGGAAATTTCTAAGCGGAGGGCTGCATTGTACTTTGCGGCTCTCCAACCTCAACCGCATGTCAGTCTGGATCGTAAAAACGAAATACGCGCTGTCCCCACGCCTGCTGTTCGACGGGATGGATTAATTCGACATGCGGCGTGATGCATTTCGAATGCCAAGTTCACGTCGTCATGCTCGAATTACAATAACAGATTTCGCCGGCCATAGTCCTCGCCAGCACCCAACGCTTCTCCCCAAACCGTCTGTTCGGGCGGGAGCTTCTGGCGGTTGATGGAACGCGCATCAAGGCGGTGAACAACAAGGATCGCAACTTCACACGGGGTGCGCTGACCAAGTTCATCAACGAAGCCGACGAGAAACTGGCGGATTACATGAAGCGCCTTGATGAGGGTGATGCGCAAGAGGAGAAAGCCGGTGGCAATGGTGGCGACTCCGGTCGCGGCGATGGCAAACTCGCGGAAAAGATCGCGGCGATCAAAGACAAGCGTGACCGCCACAAGGCGCTGCTGGATGAGTTGGACAAGACCGGCGAGGACCAGATCTCGCTTACCGATCCGGATGCTCGCGCCATGGCGCGTATGACGAAGGTCGGCGTCGGTTATAACATCCAGCTCGCCGTTGATGTAAAGCACAAGCTGATCGCCGAGCAGGAGGTCTGCAATCAGGTGCTCGACATGGGGCTGCTGGCGCCGACGGTCGAGGCGGCAATGGAAACGCTCGACGTCGATAGGATCGATGCGGTGGCGGACCGCGGCTACTTCAAGATCGAGGATATCGAAGCCTGCGAGAAAGCCGGTATCACCGCCTACGTTCCCAAACCGATCCGTGGTCCGGCCGTGGCCCAGGGCTTCTTTTCCAAGGAGGAATTCCGCTACGATCCAGACAAGGACATTTACCTTTGCTCCGCAGACCAGGTGCTCTCACCCCGTCACTTTGGCAAGTCACGCGACAATGTGAAGATCGACTATGTCAACCGCGATGCCTGCAAGGTGTGCAGCATGCGCGGACGCTGCACCAAAAGCTACCGCCGCGTGTCGCGCCTGGAGAACGAGGCGGTCCTCGACCGCATGGCGGCGCGCCTTACCGCCCGGCCCGATATTCTGGACCGGCGGCGCGAAAGCGTCGAGCATCCGTTCGGCACCATAAAACAATGGATGTATCAGGGCGCGTTCCTTGAGCGACCACGATGGGCTGATGACCAATATGACGATGAAGATCTGGCGGTTGAGCGATGCGAGTGGCCGCATCGTGGAAGTCGCGCCACGGCCGCAGTTTTATGCCGATGAATCCGTGTCGTTGATGAAGGCAGCGGAAGCGAGTCTCGGCATTGTTTGCCTGCCGGAAGTGATCTCGGCGCAGGCGATCAGGGAGGAACGGTTGGTGCGGGTGTTGCCGGCGTGGACCGCCGGTAGTGTGATGACAACGATCCTGACACCGCATAAACGCGGACAGCTTCCCGCCGTGCGCACGGTGATCGATTTCCTGGCGCAGAAGGTTGCGACCGGCACGCATCTTTCCGCCTGATGTTCAGACATGGCGCTCTTTCAGTAGCCGACATAGCCGATCGCGAGCGGCCCAGGGCGGCATTTCAAAACGAGTGCCGCGAAATCTCCATTTGTTCTCCCTTGGCGTTGTTTAGCGTACCTTCCAACGCGCGGCCATCCAGTTGCGTGCGTTATAGCAACCAATCCGTATCGAGCATCTCCGAGGAAAGTCATGCAATGGGAGCAAGGTTGAAGGTGCAATTCTAGCTACTATCCAGACTGCCACGAAGAAGAGAAGCGATCAGGCCTGAATGTTTGTGAACAATCACGAATTGTAAAATGCTGATTCTATATATAAGGCTTTGTTCAAGTTCGAGGGCAAGCGGAGGCAACATGAGTGGCTGGCAGCGCCAAAGCGGCGGAATTTTCTATGGGCCGATTTGGTTTGCCACTTTTGCATTACTGATCATCCTGATCGTCCTGGTTGCGAGCATGGCAACCGCTTCCGCTCAAACCGCTGGCCCGGTCGTCACCTCGGTTTCCGTTCCCGCGCATGGATACTACAAAGCGGGCGATACCCTGTCGTTTACTGTCAATTTCGATCAAAACGCAGTTGTAAATACCGGTGGAGGCACACCGTCTTTGCCTCTGACAGTCGGCAGCACATCGCGTCATGCCGACTATGTTGCCGCCGTAACAACGTCCGCAGTTTTCCAGTACACGGTACAGCCTGGAGACATCGATCTCGACGGCATCCAGCTTGGCGGGTCGATCAGCCTGAATGGCGGCACCATTCAAAATGGCGGAGGCGATCCGGCAGCTCTCACACTCAACAATGTCGGCAATACCGATGGTGTCTTGGTCTACACCGTTGCTCCCACCGTGCTTTCGACCAAAGTTATCGGAAACCCGCCTTCGAATGCCGCCAGCGTAACATTCGAAATCGTGTTTTCCGAGCCAGTGACTGGCCTAACCTTGAGCGATCTGGTTCTTACGGCTACGGGCACCGCCGTCGCCAGATTGTCCAACCTCCAGACCTCCAACAATATTACCTATATGATTACCGCAGACAGCGTATCGGGCTCGGGCACACTGCGTCTCGATGTTCCGCCAAATGCCGTCGTGAATATCGGAAACAATGGCAACCCTGCTTATATGAGCGGAACGCCTTGGGTCGTTGGCCTCTCATCCAACGCCGACCTTTCGCAACTTCAGACGGATGTGAGCACATTTAGCCCCACTTTCGATCCTGCCGTTCTGAACTATTCGATTTCCGTTGCCAATGGCGCCACCGAAATCAGCCTGACTCCAACTGCCTCGGAACCGAACGCGACCATCAGGGTGAATGGCACTGCCGTCACTTCAGGAACCGCGAGTGCACCAGTTCTCCTCGCTGTCGGTTCCACCGCAATCAATGTTGTCGTGACCGCACAGGACGGGACGATGAAAACCTACCAGGTGAACGTCACTCGCGCTGCGGCTTCGGTCGCCGATCTGAGCGGCCTCCGACCGAGCGTGGGGGTCCTCAGTCCTGCATTCAGTCCGACGACATTTGCCTATGGTTTGAATGTTGGCAACAATGTCGAAAACATCACCTTCACTCCCACTGCCTCCGATCCGACTGCAACGATTGCCGTTAACGGCACGACCGTTGCCTCGGGGGGCACGAGTGCGCCGCTGTCGCTCTTGGAAGGGATGAACCAGATTTCCGTTATCGTGACAGCACAGGACGGGACGACCGCTCGAACATACACCGTCAGCGTGACCCGCTCAAAGCCTCTGCCGACAGCGGCCTCACGCACTATTCAGCTAGTCGCGGGAACCACAGCCACCGTCGACCTGGCGGAAGGTGCATCGGGAGGGCCATTCACGACAGCCGCGATCACGTCTGTATCCGCTCCTGATGCAGGAACCGTGCGTCTGGAAGCGCAGCAGAAGCGGCTGACTTTCTATGCCAGCCCAACGTTTTCGGGATCGGCCGAGGTCGGCTATACGCTGTCGAACGCTTTCGGCACCTCGGCCCCCGCGACGATTACCTTCGCCGTCATTGCCCGACCTGATCCGACAAAGGATCCCGAAGTCATTGGTCTTCTACGCGCACAGGCAGAGTCCGCAAAGCGTTTCGCGCAAAATCAAACCCGCAACTTCAACAATCGCCTGGAGCAGCTCCACGACGAACGTGACAGGCGGCGCAATTCCATGGCTGTTCGCCTGGGCTATCGCCAGTCTGACAACAAAACCTCTGCGCATCAGCAACTTGACCGGATGGTTGGCCACGGCACGGATTCCACTGCACCCGGCCTGCTTGGCTACGCACCAGACAGTGACACGTCATCAACGAGCGGCCCGAAATCCGCGTTCCCGACTTCGGATTTGCAAGAACCAGATTTTGGCCGCTACGCAATCTGGTCAGGAGGCTTCATCGATTTCGCGGAGCGCGACAATGGAGGGCTCGATATCGGCTCCACGACGATCGGTCTGAGCGCAGGTATTGATTATCGGTTCTCAGAGCGGTTCGTCGGAGGTTTTGGATTCGGCTACGGGCATGACAAGAGCGATGTCAGCGACAACGGGACTGAAAGCCGTGCCCACGCTTACAGTGCTGCGATATATGGCTCCTATAAGCCGATGGACCATCTGTTCCTTGACGGCCTCATTGGCGGCAGCTGGCTCGATTTCGATTCAAGGCGCTACGTTACCGCCAATGGCGATTTCGCCTCGGGCAACCGTGACGGCAGCCAGATCTTCGGTTCCTTCACCGCCGCATACGAGTTCCGGGATCAGAAGTGGCTGGTCTCGCCCTATGGGAGGTTCGAGCTGTCGCGGTCATGGCTTGATGGTTTCGCAGAGAGCGGTGGCGGTATCTATGGGCTGACCTTTGGCGATCAAACCGTGGATACGATTGCTGGTATCTTCGGCATTCGCGGAAGTTATTCTTTCAACATGGACTGGGGCACGCTGACGCCTGGCGCGCGAGCGGAATTCACTCACGATTTTGCAGGTTCGAGCCGCATCAGCCTCGGCTACACCGACATCGGAACGCTTCCCTATGCGCTGGAAACCGATGAGGTCGGAGCTGACTACGCCACGCTCGGCTTGTCGCTCGACGCCGCCTTGTATAATGATTGGTCACTTGGATTTGATTACAGGACTGCCCTTGGCAGCGGACGACAGGATCACGCTGTTGGCTTCAAGATTGGGACACGGTTCTAATGGACGCCTTCGACATCTGTTTCGAATAGCGGGTGCTCTACCCGGTGTACCCAGGAGGGAGCTGCAGGGTGTTGTTAACTTAATGCAATATAGCCCTTCTGGAGAGCTTCCGGCCCGTTTTTCGTTTCCATAAGCCGTTGATTTGCTTACACCACCATTTTCCACTTGACGGGTGGAAGGCAGTATTTCTCGTTAAGTTGACAACTCCCGTTCCACTGATATGGAATCCAATCCGCATATCACCATATCTGCCCGCGGCATGGTCGCAGCATTGAGGTCTGAAACATGTTCGCACCCGATCACTCGCTCCAGCGGCCAAAAAAGTCCTTGCATCGAAAGGGGCATCCAAACATGAGAGGTCGCAAGGCATCATGCGCAGTTCCACGCCGCCCGTAGTCCTGACCATGGGGGAGCCCGCCGGAATAGCGGCCGAAATCACGCTGAAGGCGTGGCTGGCTCTCCGGAACTCAAGAAGCACGTTCTTCGTGTTGCATGATTTGGACTACCTGTCTGACGCGGCCCGGGCGTTGTCCCTTTCCATTCCGGTGATCCCGATCTCACATCCGGACGAGGCCGCAGAGGCTTTTGGCGAGGGGCTTCCGGTAATGTCGATCGCGCTCAACGCCCCGGTGGCGGTCGGTCGGCCCGATTCTCGCAATGCGGCTTCCGTGGTGGACAGTATCCGGCTTGCCACCGAAATGGCCGCAAGCGGCGAGGCCGGAGCCCTCGTAACCAACCCGATCCAGAAGTCGGCCCTCTACGAAATCGGCTTCGATTTCCCGGGACACACCGAGTTCCTCGAGCATCTCGCCGGACCCGGACACCGCGCGACGATGATGCTCGCGAGCGAGCAGCTCAAGGTTATCCCCGTGTCGATCCACGAGCCACTCTCGGCTGCAGTCAGCGGTATATCGACCGCGAAGATCGTCGAAGTCGCCCGGGCAGCCGACGCGGGGCTTCGACGCGATTTCGCCATGGAACGTCCGAGACTTGCGATAGCCGGGCTGAACCCGCATGCAGGGGAGGCAGGCAGTATGGGCCGCGAGGAAATCGAGGTGATCATGCCTGCGATCGAAACCCTCAGACGGGACGACATCGACGCGCGTGGGCCATATCCGCCTGACACCATGTTCACGGCACGCGTGCGGGCGGGCTACGACGCCGCCATCTGCATGTACCACGACCAGGCACTGATACCGCTCAAGACGCTTGACGTTGATGGCGGGGTTAATGTGACGCTGGGCCTTCCCTTCGTGCGCACGTCGCCTGACCACGGGACCGCGCTAGACATAGCCGGGAAAGGAATTGCCGATCCCGGCAGCCTGATTGCAGCCATCAGGATGGCCATTCGGATCGCCGGTCATCGCGAAAAAGAGAAAGGATTCAGCAGATGAGAGACATCCGTCTGGGTATCAATATCGACCACGTCGCCACGGTCCGGAACGCCCGCGGCGGTTTTCATCCCGATCCCGTGCGGGCAGCGCTGCTCGCGCTGGAGGCGGGCGCAGACGGGATCACGCTGCACCTCAGGGAGGACAGGAGGCACATTCGGGAAGATGATTTGAGGCGGCTGCAGGAAGCGGTCACGGCTCCGGTGAACCTCGAGATGGCCGCCACCGAAGAAATGGTTCGCATCGCACTGGCTTCGCGGCCCCACGCGGTGTGCCTCGTGCCCGAACGGCGGGAAGAGGTGACCACCGAAGGCGGACTCGACGCCGCCGGCAATCTGGAGGCTCTGCGCCCCGTCGTAGCTCGTCTGGTCGAAGCCGCGATACGCGTGTCCCTGTTCATCGATCCCGACGAGCGGCAGGTTCGTGCGGCGGCAGACCTCGGGGCTCCCGTCGTTGAACTGCATACAGGCCGATATGCGGAGGCGGCGGGGAGCGGCCGATCTGGCGAACTCGACAGGCTGGCCAGGGCCGCCGCGGTGACAAGGCAGTGCGGAATCGAGTGCCATGCAGGTCATGGCCTGACATTCAGCAACGTGGAGGCCGTCGCGGCATTGCCCGAGGTGGCCGAGCTGAACATCGGCCATTTCCTCATCGGCGAGGCGATCTTCCTCGGCCTGGAGGCGAGCATCGCCGAGATGAAGACGCTCATCGCCGGGAGCCGGCGGCGGGAGCGCTGATTCCGGCCTCCCTGCCGTCGCCTTCATCGCACGATGGAGGATTTGCCCGGAAGCCGATCAGTTGGCGTTCTTCTCGAGCCAGCCCTTCAGGAAGGCGGTTTCCTTTTCCTGGGCCGCGATGATCTCGTTCGTAAGCTCCGAGCCGTTAACGAGCTGCATTTCCTGCGGACAGAGATCTATCGCTGGGAAGCTGGCCCTCCAGTCAAACATTTGACCGCGTTAGATCGTTTCCGGCACCATGAATGGTCGGGAGGGTGATGACGGCTGTCTTGGGGGTGGCTTGCACCGCGTGTTTCGTTTGGCGGAGGGCCACAGCGTATTTGAGTACGTTCGCCGTCAGCGTCTTCAGAGGCATACGCCGTTTTACAATCGGGTGAATCCAGCATTCAGGAAGCGTGTGACATTGCGGGTTATTCAAGCCCCGCAAATTTCGCAGCGGCTTTCCGGCGGCAGTTTGGTGTACCCCCCGCGATGTACTGGGTATAAACAGAATCCCGAATTGATCTTGCAGGCATGTCAGTGACCTGTGTTATCTGGACGAAGCAGCCTCGATTTACGAAAGAATTTGAGGGGAAGCCGAGCGGCTTGCATAGACGCGTGGCAGCACACGGCGCGAAGTGGTCAATATGGTGATGCTGGCGCACGTGCGTTCGGCCTCTGCTTTTTCACATGAGCCTCGCCCAGTTCAAGAGGACGAACGACAAAACGACGCGCCACTTCCTCGAAGCAAATCCAAGTCCGAGCTTTCAACAATATTGTACCCGACTGGTCTTTGTCGACTGGTGGCTGATGAAAAGGCGCGGAGATATCGTCTTCGCGCCCAGTTCGGTGGGTTAAAACTCTACCACGCACCCAAGACGGGCGAGCGAGGCATCGACCCAGGTGCGATCATTTTTCCCAATTTTTATGGCTTCCATCTGCCGGGTTTCTGCTGCGTGCTTTTTCGCGGCGGCTGCGAAAACCTCTTCAGCTGCATCCAGCGGCACGACAAGCAAACCATCGGCATCGCCGCAGATCAGGTCGCCGGGATGAACGACCATGCCGTTGATAGCAATCGGAACGTTGACTTCACCAGGACCGTCCTTGTAGGGGCCCCGATGGGTGACGCCTGCGGCAAATACCGGAAAAGATCCGGCGCGGATCTCTTCGCTGTCGCGTATGGCACCAAAAATCACAATGCCGCCGAGACCCCTCTGGTTCGCATGGGCCACCATCAGTTCGCCGATGATTGCATTAGTCATGTCGCCGCCGGCATCGACGACGACAATGTCGCCGGGTTCGGCGATATCCAAAGCCTTGTGGACCATCAGATTGTCACCGGGACGCGATTTTACCGTAATGGCCGCGCCGACCATGCGAGGACCTGTATAAAAGGGACGAAGCGGCGCACCGCCGGCCGTCATGCGAGACATGACGTCGCTGACGTTCGCGACCGGCAGGCTCGCAAACTTCTCAACCCAATCCGCGCCAATTTTGCGCTGACGCTTGCAAACTCTGAATCCCTGCATTTTCAATTACCTCCGTTTTGTGATGTCTGATGAAGATCGCGATGCGACAACCCACCGTCAGGATAGGTCCTGATTGGCCAGCGCCCGACGGTCGAAAGGTGTTCCGGATAGGACATCGATGATGTGCTGCACGCTCTGGACCGCCATGTTGCGCAGGGCCATATGGCTCGCGCCGCCGACATGCGGCGTGGCGATAAGGTTCGGTAGTGTCCAGAACGGGTGATCTTTCTGCGGCGGCTCCTGCTCGAAACTGTCGAGCGCAGCACCGGCGATCCGCCCATTTTTGAGTGCATCGAGCAACGCGGCTTCGTCCACAACGGCGCCGCGCGACGTGTTGACGAGAAAAGCCGTGGGTTTCATCCAATCCAACCGCTCGCAATTGATGAGATGATGCGTTTCTGGCGTTAGTGGGCAGTGGAGACTGACCACATCGCTCCGGGACAGTATTTCCTTCAGATCGCGGGTGATGCGCGTGCCATCCGCATCCGTGGCAAACGGATCGTAGGCTGTTGTTTCCATGCCAACACCCTGGGCCAGTTTCGCCGTGCGTCTGCCGATTTCACCAAAGCCGACAAGGCCGAACTGGGCCCCGGCCAGATCGCGTCCAACATATTTCGTTTTCGGCCAACCCCCGCCCTTTACGGTGCTGCTCAGGATGCTGAGATCTTTCATGAGGCTGACCGACAACGTAAGCGCCAGTTCCGCGACCGACTGTGCATTTGCGGCCAGAGCGCGAAGGACGGGAATATTGCGGGCGCTGGCTGCTGCAAGATCGATATTGTCGACGCCACTTCCATGTTTCGCGATAACGCGCAGCCGTGGCGATGCGTCGATGACCGCATCGCTGATCTTCCCCTGCCGGACGAGAATCGCATCGATCTTGTGTTCGGCGGCAATCTCGGAGAGCTTTTCAGGACCGCTGTATCCGTCGGCGTAAATGGCCCTGATTGAATTTTTCTCGAGCAAAGCGTTGGCTTCGGCCGCAAGTGCTGCGCCTGTAACCAGAACGACGAGCTGCCGCCCCTCGGCGTCATTGAGCTTCGCCTTAGACTTTATCTCACTGGTATTACTCATAAAAAACTCCCGATAACGCCGCCATTGCCTGAAGTCAGTGCGGCGGTTGACGAATCTTCAATATCGAGTATTGTACTAAATGAAAAGATATTGTACTTAGTACAACAATCTTTTCATGGGAGGTCCGATCATGCCAGGCAATTCATCAGGTGTTGCAGCCGTCGAACGCGCTGTTGCGATACTGGAAGCTTTTACGAGCGGCGATTACTCGTTGACGCTGGGCGAACTCGCGCGTCGGACGAAGCTTGATAAATCAACCGTGCTGCGCATTGCCCGTTCGTTGGCAAAATCCTCGATGCTGGTGCGCAACGACGACGCGAGCTGGCGATTGGGTCCCAAGCTCGTTCGTCTCGGCGGGCTGTATCAATCCACGTTCAAGACGTCGAGGGTGGTCGAACCACTTCTGGCTGAGATAAGCATGGCAAGTGGAGAGAGCGCGGCGCTCTATGTACGCGACGGTGATCGGCGCGTCTGCCTTCATCGCCACGATTCCAGTCAGTCGATCCGTCACTCGGCTCGCATTGGTGATACGATGCCGCTTGATCTGGGTGCCCCTGGCCGCGTCATTCTGGCGTTTTCGGGCGCGTCCGGACCTGTCTACGACGAAATTCGTCAGCGCGGCTACCACGTGACCCTTGGCGAACGCGATCCTCAAGTTGCCAGTATCGCTGTTCCCGTTTTTCGTGATGGCTACAATCTTTTCGGCACCATGGGTCTTACTGGTCCGCCGACACGTTTCACCGATGAGGCAATCGCCAAAAATCTCGAAATTCTCATGGCTGCTGCCTCCAGGTTAAGTGCAGCCATGGGAGGAGAACCCGGCTAATTTTTCAAGCGGGTGCCGGGCCCGCCTGTCGTTCCAGGGAGGAATATACACGTGAGTATTGTGAAAACCGCCGCGTTCATGGCTGCAACAACGTTGGCGACTATGGGAACGGCCCATGCAGAATGGCCGAATGATCGGCCAATCCAGATGATCGTGGCCTTCGCACCCGGCGGAAGCACCGACGTCATGGCTCGCGCCATGGAGCCCTTTCTCGAAAAGGAACTCGGTGCTGATATCGTGATTGAAAACCGTCCCGGTGCATCGGGTGAAATTGCCTATACTGCGCTGGCGAAATCCAAGCCTGACGGTTACACATTCTCCTATATCAATACGCCCGGCTTCCTCTCCATGCAGGTTCAGAGAAAACTCGGCTACGATCCGAAGACGATCAAGCCGATCGCGCGTATTGTCGACGATCCGGCCGCGATTGTCGTGCCAGCCGCCTCAGAGATCAAGACGCTTGCCGATTTTGTGGCGGCGGCAAAAGGCAATCCCGGCTCGACCTCCTTCGGATCGTCCGGAGTTGGAACTGACGACCATCTGGCGATGATCATCCTGGGGTCGGAAGCCGGCGCTCAGATCACCCACATCCCGTTCAATGGCGCCGGTGAGACACGCACGGCGATCCTCGGTTCGCAAGTCACCGGTGGCGGGCTCAACATCAGCGAATTTGCCGGAAACGACATCTCTGGTCTGCGCATGATCGTGAGCTTCGGCAATGAGCGATCCAAGCAATTGCCTGATGTTCCAACGGCAATCGAGTCAGGGTTCGACGTCGAAATGACTTCCGAACGCGGCATCGCCGCGCCGCGCGACGTGCCCGCCGAGATTTCAGACAAGATGGCGGCTGCCGTGAAGGCTACCCTCGACAATCCCGAGTTCCAGAAGCAGGCAGAAAAGCTTGCTCTTCCATTGGCATATCTAAGCGGCCCGGACTGGGAAGCTGCCATGCCGATCCGTCTTGGACGTTTCCAGAAAATCTGGAACGAGACACCGTGGGTGAAACAATGACAACGAAGAAAAATCTTGAGACGCGAGATCGACCGGACATTCTTGCGGGCGTCCTGATGATTTTTCTGGGAGCGCTCGGCCTTTGGGCCGGGCGTGACCTGACATATGGAACTCCGGCGATGATGGGACCGGGTTTTCTGCCGACATCGCTCTGCGGCATGCTCGTTCTAATTGGTGCATTCGTTCTGATCAAAGGCTTGTCCAAGCCCGCGGAGGAAATCGACGGCGTCAATCTTCGGCCACTGGTTATCCTCGTTGTGGCGATTGCCGGTTTCGCATTTGCCGCTGAGCGCTTCGGCTTCGTCGCTGCATCCATCTGGCTGCTCATTATCGGAAGTCTTGCCGATCCGGAGTCCAGATGGCGCGAGATCCTGATATCAACGGCCGTTCTGACATCGCTCGGTGCACTCCTCTTCGTCTACGGGCTTGGCGTTCAGATGCCCATTTGGCCCTTCTGACCGATTTCCCTGTTTTGATCGGACATTCCTATGGCATTTCTTGATGTACTCATGCTGGGCTTTTCGGAAGCCTTGACACCGACAAATCTGCTGTTCTGTTTTATTGGTGCGCTTCTCGGCACGTTGATCGGCGTGCTGCCGGGCATTGGCCCGACGGCAACCGTTGCAATCCTTCTGCCGGTTACGTTTTTTTTGCCACCGCTTGGTGCGCTCATCATGCTGTCGGGCATTTTCTACGGCGCGCAATATGGTGGATCGACGACAGCGATTTTGGTTAACCTGCCCGGCGAAGCGTCAGCGGTCGTCACCGCCATAGATGGCTATCAAATGGCGCGGCAAGGTCGAGCCGGTGCCGCGTTGGCAATTGCAGCTTTGGGTTCGTTTTTTGCCGGAACCGTGGCCACCATTGCACTCGCCATTGCCGGCCCCACCCTGTCGTCGTTCGCCCTCTCCTTCGGTCCAGCCGAATATGTTGCGCTTTGTATCTTTGGTCTTCTTGCAGCGACAATTCTGGCGCATGGCTCCGTGGTCAAGGCCATCGGCATGGTGTGCCTCGGGCTTGTGCTCGGCATGGTAGGCATCGACGTCAACAGTGGTTCGCCGCGCCTGACCTTCGGGTCGACAGATCTTTATGATGGTATCGAATTCGTCGTCATTGCTGTCGGCCTGTTCGGGATCGCTGAAATCGCGACAAACCTAGAATCCTCTGAAGTACGTGGTGTCCTGCAGAGCAAGATCGGCCGTCTGTGGCCAACCCGGGACGAATTCAAGCAAAGCTGGGCGGCTGTCTTGCGCGGAACCGGCGTCGGCACAATCCTCGGCGTACTTCCCGGCGGCGGTGCGACGCTCAGCGCGTTCAGTGCTTATTCCGTTGAGAAAAAGATGTCGAAAACACCGGAGAAGTTCGGTCACGGCGCCATTGCAGGTGTCGCCGGACCGGAGGCGGCTAACAATGCCGGCGCGCAGTCGTCCTTCATTCCTCTTCTGACGCTCGGCATCCCGTCGAATTCGATCATGGCGATGATGCTGGGCGCGATGACCATTCACGGCATTACTCCCGGTCCATCGGTGATCCAGAATCAGCCGGGGCTGTTCTGGGGTCTCGTGGCATCCATGTGGCTTGGCAATGCCATGCTTCTGGTCATCAACCTCCCGCTGATCGGCCTTTGGGTAAAACTGCTGCAGATCCCTTACAGGTTGATGTATCCGGCGATCCTGTTGTTTTGCTGCGTTGGCGTTTACAGCGTCAGCAACCGCGGCTTTGACGTGGCACTTGTCATCATCTTCGGCATATTGGGTTACGTGCTGCGCAAGGCCCGATGCGAGCCCGGTCCGTTGTTGCTGGGTTTCGTGCTCGGGCCTTTGCTGGAAACCAACCTGCGACGAGCAATGCTTCTCTCGCAAGGGGACTGGCTGGTGTTCGTTGAGCGCCCGATCAGTGCGGTTTTGCTTGCCGTAACGGCGCTCATGCTTCTAACCCTTATTTTGCCCACGATCCGGCGGAACCGCAAAGCGGCTTTCGAAGCGAGCGAGGATTGATTTAGAGGGTGCCGAAATTCGGCACCCTTTCTCTTATGGGAAAGCTTGGGAACGAAGGGCGCGATGTCGCTTTTCCGGGGCCACTTTATCTTTGAGTTTCAGGAAGCACGACGTTGTCACAAAACACTTCGAAAGCCACCGGTTCCGACCGGCGCATCCGCGGCATCCTCTCGCTTGACGACTTCGAAAGCAGGGCAAGACGCCATCTGCCAAAGCCGCTTTTTGGCTATATCGCTGGCGCAAGCGAGACCAATGCATCTCTCAAGCAAAATACGGAAGCCTTTCGCCAATACGGTTTTCGTCCGCGCGTATTGACCGACGTATCGACACGCACAACCGAAACAAGCCTGTTCGGCATACGCTATTGCGCACCTTTTGGTATAGCCCCGATGGGAATTAGCGCTCTGATGGCCTATCATGGCGACATCGTCCTGGCGACTGCCGCCGCGGCTGGCGGTATTCCGATGATCATGAGCGGGTCTTCGCTGATCCGGCTTGAGGAGGTCGCCGCTGTCGCGCCGCAATCCTGGTTTCAGGCCTATCTTCCGGGCGAGCCTGACAGGATCGATGCTCTGGTCGACCGCGTCGCCGCGGCCGGATACCGAACATTGGTCCTGACGGTGGATACAGCAGCGCTGGCCAATCGCGAGAATAACGTTCGAACCGGGTTTTCGACACCGTTGAGGCCCAGCGTACGTCTTGCCTGGCAAGGCATCACTCATCCGGCTTGGAGCGTTGGGACCTTCGCCCGTACACTTTTTTGTCACGGAATTCCGCATTTTGAAAACTCTTACGCCACACGGGGAGCGCCAATCATCGCGTCAAACGTTATGCGTGACTTTGGTAAGCGCGACCATCTCAACTGGAGCCATTTTGCCCGCATACGAGAGCGATGGAGTGGCAAGCTGGTTATCAAGGGCATCATGCATGAAGATGATGCTGCGCTTGCCGTGAAACATGGGGCCGACGGGATTATCATCTCTAATCACGGCGGCCGGCAGCTTGACGGTACCGTTTCGCCCCTGACGGTTCTGTCTGCTGTGGTCGAAAGCGTCGGCAACAAGACAGTTGTCATGATGGACGGCGGCATTCGTCGCGGCACCGATATCATCAAAGCGGTAGCATTGGGTGCAAAATTTGTTTTCGTTGGCCGCCCGTTTCTTTATGCGGCCACGGTTGGCGGGGAGGCGGGGGTAACATTGGCCTCCGATATTCTGAAAACGGAACTGCACAGAAACATGGCACTTCTCGGTGTGGGCCGGATTGAGGACATCACTCGGAACCTCGTTGTCGAGGTCTAGAGTCTGTCAGCGTTACATGGAATCGTTTCGGGATTCCCTGCAGGGCTGTTTTGTGATTCAAGATCATTGCTGGTGGGGAGGCCAGCAATGATGGCGAGACCCCTTTCCCTGGATTTGAGGAC